>NZ_JACJGA010000001.1:0-1068918 GCF_014164725.1 Tessaracoccus sp. MC1627
CCTACTCCACGCGCCGAGCCAACGGCCTGGACCTCGACCACACCCACCCCTTCACACCCGGCCGCCGAAGGCAAACCCGGAGCGGGAACCTTGCCCCACTCAGCCGCCGAGTCCACCGCGCGAAAACGGCCCGCACCTGGCGCGCCGACCAACCCAGACCAAGCCAGCTCCACTGGTCCAGCCCCCTGGCTACCGCTACGAAGTCACCCCCACCGGCACCCGCATGCTTGTGTGAGCGGTCGCGTCGGAGGAGCGCTGCGGGAGGTGAGGCGACGGCGACGCCCCGAACGGGCTGCCCACTGGAACGTGTGATCGGTGGGGCCCGCGATACCCCGTCGCCCATTAGGCTGGGGGCAAACGGAAGGGGCAGCCTGTGAAGGGCGTTGTCGTGTTCTCCGGGTCGGCCCACGCCGCGCTCGCCGACGAGATCTGCAGCCACCTGGGTCTTCGTCGTTCAGGCGTCAAGATCTCCCGTTTCAGCAACGACTGCCTGCAGGCGCAGCTGCTGGCCAACTGCCGCCAGCGCGACGTCTACATCGTGCAGCCGCTCGTGCCGCCCACGCAGGACCACCTGATGGAGCTCCTGCTGATGATCGACGCGGCCCGCGGCGCCTCGGCCGGCCAGATCACCGCCGTGATGCCGCACTACGCCTACGCGCGCTCGGACAAGAAGGACGCGTCGCGGATCTCGATCGGCGGGCGGCTGGTGGCAGACATGCTGTCCACGGCAGGGGTGGACCGGGTGCTCACCATGAACCTGCACGCGCCCCAGGTGCACGGCTTCTTCTCGGTTCCCGTGGATCACCTCACCGCACTGGGGGTGATCGCGGACCACTACCGGGATCGGGACCTGAGCAACACCGTCGTGGTCTCCCCGGATCTGGGGAACGCGAAGCAGGCCACGCTGCTGGCCCGCCTCCTCAACCTGCCGGTCGCGGCCGGGTCCAAGCAGCGCCTAGCAGACGACCGCGTGGTCATCGACGCCATCGTCGGCGACGTGGCCGGCAAGCGGGCCATCGTGCTGGACGACGAGATCGCCACCGGAGGCTCCATCGTCGAGATCGTCACCCGGCTAGGGGACTTCGGCTGCGAAGAGGTGTCGGTGGCGTGCACTCACGGACTGTTCGCGGGCCAGGCCGTGGAGAAGCTGCAGAACGTGTCGCGGATCGTGGAGGTGGTCTCCACCAACACCGTGCCCCCGCCCGAGAACTTCCCCGGCCTGACGGTGCTGAGCGTAGCGGGACTGTTCGCCGACGCCATCGACCGCATCCACAACGGCCGCTCGGTGAGCAAGCTGTTCAACGACGTGGACCCGTCCTATGCACCGCCCCCGCTGCCAGAAGGCCTCTTTTAGCCCCTTTTAGCCCTCGTCGCTAGTCCTCGACGCGCCGGTCTCGGATTCGGCGCGCCACCTCGCGCCACGACGGCACGACGACGCCCTCCTCCGCCATCAACCGGCGCAGGCGTCGCCTACTGAGCTGGATACCTACGATCCCCACCGCGAAGAAGGGGATCTGGAGCAGCCACGCGAGGCGGAGTTGCTCCGGGGTGTAGGCGCTGCCCCCCGAGAGCCAGTCCAGGAAGAGGCCCATGATCAGGATGAGCACGGTGCCGCCCACGAAGCCGCCCGCGATGACGATGCCGTTGGCGGCCCCGAGCCGGGTCACCGGGAGGTTGGTGCGGGGGAAGTCGAAGCCCACCCCGGTGCCGGGGCCCGCCACCGCCAGCGCGAGCACCAGCAGGACCAGCAGCGGTAGCGGGGCGCGCCCCGGCCACAGCAGCACGGCCGCCCAGCACGCGATGACGGCCCACACCAGGATCATCACCAGGGTGCTGCGCCGCAGCGGGTGCCGGGCGGTGAGCGACCCGACGACGGGGCCGGCCACCATCGATGCCACCGAGAGCAGCGCGAAGAGCCCGCCCGCTTCGGCCTGCGACATTCCCTGGCCGACGACGAGGTACGGGATCCCCCACATGAACACGAAGGTGATGCTGGAGAATCCAGAGGTGAAATGCACCCAGAAGCCGAGTTGGGTGGCGGGGTGCATGGAGACCCCTCTGATCCGGCCGGGGATTTCGCGAATGGGGTCCACCACCACCGCCGACGCCTGCCCGGGGGGAGCGTCGCGCACCCACGCCATCACGAGCACTGCGGCCAGGACGCTGAAGGCCACTGTGATGAGTAGGCCCGTCTGCCAGCCCATGAGCTTGATCAGCGGAAGGACCGCGCCCACCGCCGCGATCTGGCCCAGTGCGCCGACCATGCCCGTGACCTGGCTGAGCACGGGGACGCGCTGCGGCGCGAACCAGCGGGGAAGGAGTCTGAGCACGGAGTTGAACATGCAGGCGTCGCCGATGCCGAGCAGCACCCTGGCGACGTAGGCCGTGGACAGGTCGTCGGTGGTGGCGAGCATCGCCTGCCCGCCGGCGATGACGAGGGTTCCGCCGGTGAGCATGAGGCGGGAACCGTACCTGTCGAGCAGCAGGCCGACGGGCACCTGGGCAAGCGCATACGTGGCGAGTTGCAGCACGACGAAGGTGGAGATGATGCCGGGAGTGGTGCCGAAATGATCCGCCGCCTCAAGCCCCGCGACGCCGAGGGCGGCACGGTGCATGACCGCCAGCGAGTACCCGAAAACGCCGACTCCCCAGACCACCCAGGCCGCTCGACCGTATCCGCTCGCCGCCACGCGTGACCTCCCGGGACGATCCTATGCCGATGACTGATGAACCCACGCCCGCGGCTGGGCTGTCGCGGCAACCGTGGGCAACAGAGGCACCGGCGGCCGACGTCGTCGTCGGGGGTCGGCCCGGTTGCCGGGAAAGCGCCGGGCCGACCGGCCGGCCGCAGGAACGGTGGACGCCGTTCCTACCCCTCCATCGTCGCATCGTCGACATGGGAGCCCTGGTGGGGGTGGAGGAGCCGCGCACCTTACACAGGTGTATTCTGCGTTCGTCCTCTCTGCCCCTTTGCGACCCCTCAGATGGTGGCGATGTCGATCACGTAGCGGTAGCGGACCTTCGACGCGACGACATTGTCGTACGCCTCGTCGATCTGATCCGCGCCGATGATCTCGACGATAGGCGCGAGCCCGTTCTCAGCGCAGAAGTCCAGCATCTCCTGCGTCTCCCGGATCCCACCGATGTTCGATCCGGCCAGCACCCGGGCCTGCCCGGTGAGCACGCCGAGGTGCACCGACGACGCGTTCTCCGGCAGGCCGACGTTGACCAGCACCCCGTGCGCCTTGAGCAGTTTGAGTAGCGAATCCAGCTCGACGCCGTCGGAGACGGTGGTGACGATCAGGTCGAACGAGCCCCGGAGAGACTTCATCACCCCGCGATCCTGCGTGGACACGTAGTCCGTGGCGCCGAGCTTGAGCCCGTCGTCGCGCTTGGCCAGAGTGCGGCCGAGAACGATGGTCTCGGCCCCCATGGCCGCCGCGATCTGCACGCCCATGTGACCGAGGCCGCCCATGCCGACGATGCCCACCCGTTTGCCAGGCGCGGCGCCCCAACGCTTCAGCGGGGAGTAGAGCGTGATGCCGGCGCACATCAGGGGGGCGGCGTGCTCGAGGCGCATCTGCTCCGGCACGCGCATCAGGTAGTCCTGCTCCACGGTGATGCCTTGCGAGTAGCCGCCGTCGGTGGGCAGCCCGTCGCGACCGGTCCCGTTGTAGGTCCAGACCGCGCCTGGCCGGCCGGTGCAGAACTGCTCCTCACCCTGGAGGCACATCTCGCAGGTGCGGCAGGAATCGACGAAGCAGCCGACGCCAACGCGATCACCCACCTGGAACCTCGTCACCTCCGAGCCCACCTGCCTGACGACGCCCGCGATCTCGTGGCCGCCGACGAACGGGTAGTGGATGGGCCCCCACTCGCCGCGGGCGGTGTGGATGTCCGAGTGACAGATGCCCGTGTACGCGATGTCGAAGTACACCTCGGTGGGGCCCGGCTCGCGACGGCTGATGGTGGTCCTGTGATAGCGGCCGGTGGGTGAATCGATGGCGTAGGCGGCGACGTCGGGCATGACTTCCTCCATGAAGCAGATCCGTGGGACAGCTTGCGATGCTACCCCGTCAGCTTCTACTCGCCGCCGAGACCTTCCATCCACGCCGCGACCTCGGCGCCCGGCGCCGGCTCCTCGGCCGTCTCGGACGGCAGCGTGCAGTTGGGCGCGACGCCTGCTGCCGGCCCGAACTCCTTGCCACCGAAGATGTAGGTCTTCGCGTAGTCGTAGTAGGCGGCGTGCTCGCCCGAGTCGTACGGATTGTCCAGCGCACAGCGGCCCACGTAGTAGCCGACGACGTCGGCGAACGTCTCCGTGACGCTGCGGCCCGCGTACTCGCTGAACCGGCCCTCGCGGGCGAAGAGCTTGGTGAACACCGTCCAGTACTCGGGGTTCTCGTAGCGGTCCGAGTTGCGCACGTGGCCGAGCTCGTGGATCACGAGGCGCACGAGGCGGCCCTCGTCGCCGCTGTCCAGCGCGCGCTGGAACTTCGCGAAGTCCATCGTGACGTAGTTGGTCTTCGTCAGGCTCCAGTCACCCCAGGCGTAGCCGGAGATGTGGGCGGCGTTGAGGCCGAGAGTGCCGTGCACGTTGGCCTGGAGATCCGCGCGGTAGGGGGTGCACTCCACCGCGTCCAGGGTCTCCCACAGGATCTTGATGGAGGGCCGGCGCTGCTCGGTCCACTGGGATCCGGCGAGCTTGAAGCCGAAGGTGGCCGCGAGTTGTTCCTTGAGCTGCTCGATCGACGCGTCAGCCGGGTAGGGCTTCGTCGAGGGGCACGGGGTGGGGATCCCGGTCACAGACGCCACTGGGGCGGGGGCGATGGGCAGCGCCTGGGCGGAGGTGGCGACGACGGAACCCGCGGCGACGACCAGGGAGGCCGTCAACGCTGCGATCCACTTGCGCACAAGCTCTCCCACTCTTCACAGTCAACGACCCCAAGAATCTCTCAGGATTCTCAGATAGTCAAGCTGGTGTGCTTCGTTCACAGGACTCTGGGGATAAGGGTGTGGATAAATCGTTCAAATGGGGCGAACTTGTCCACATCCGGGTTCTGGGCTCCGAAGTGACCCTCTGCTCCTCTTACATTTGCGGCCGGAAGGGAGGCCCGATGCACGATCAGAAACGGCCACACACGCCGGAACCCGCTGCGCCCGCCGCGCCCCGGCCGGCCGAGGTCCAGCTGCGCGCACGCCGCAGCCCCAAGCTGATTGCCCTGGGAGCGATGCTCGTAGCGCTCGGCGGGCTCGGCGCCGCAACCCTCTATTCCATGAACGCGGACCACCGCGCGGTCGTTGTGATGGCCACCGACGTGCGCCGCGGGGACACGATCGAACGGGAGGATCTTGCGGTCCTTGAGGTCCCCGAGAGCCTCGGGGTCGAGGCGCTGGGCGCCGCGGAGCTGCCGGGCCTCGTCGGGCAGCGCTCGCTGACGGACCTCCCGCAGGGCGCGTTCCCGCTAGCACGCCACGTCGGGGAGGATCCACTTCCCAGCGGGCAGGCCCTCATCGGGCTGCGCCTCCCGCTCGGCAAGCTGCCCACCGCTGACATGCCGCCAGGCACCGCCGTACGCCTCGTCGGACTTGTGGAGGGCACGAGCACCGCCGCCCGTGCGGTCGTCGCCAGCTCGCCGGTGCTCCTCGACGACGGGGCCAGCTTCTCCCTGGACGTCCGGGTCTCCGATTCAGACGCGGATGCCGTGGCACGGCTCTCCGCTGCGGACCTCCTCGCCGTCGTCGTGGTCAGGGGGCAGTGATGGCGGTTGTCCTGCTCGCCTCGGCCACCGGCTCGCCCGGGGTCACCACCACCGCCCTGGCGCTCGGCCTGGCCTGGCCGCGACACTCGCTGGTGGCGGACTGTGACCGCGACCCCTCCCAGGCCATCCAGGCCGGCTACCTCCGCGGCATGGACCACGGCGGGCGGGGTCTGATGGCCCTGGCGCAACTCCACCGGGAGGGAACCGCGCTGGCCCCCGAGCTCTGGCGGCACACGCTGCCCCTCACCCAGGGAGGGGACCGGGAGCGGAGGCTCCTCCCCGGATTCTCGACGGCGGGGGCGTCCAGGCTGTTCGAGCACGTGTGGGGCCCACTCGGCGAGGCGCTGGCCTCCCTGGACGACCGCGGGATCGACGTGCTGATCGACGGCGGACGGATCTCGTCGGCGGGGCTGCCGCTGGGCCTGCTCGCCGCGGCGGACGCCGTTGTGGTGTGCGTGCGGTCGTCGCTGCGCTCACTTGCCGCGGCCAGGATCCATCTGGCCACGGTGGAGGAGCAGCTGCGCTCCATGCCGTCCCCCACAACGGCGGGCCTGGCCGTGGTGGGCCCAGGCCGGCCCTACGCGGCGGGAGAGATCGCGGCGCAGTTCGGCCTCCCCTGCTGGCTGGAGCCGTCGTGGGACCCACGCCAGGCCGAGGTGCTGAGCGACGGCGCCGTCGAGCCGAGGCGGTTCCACGAGGGAGGGTTCATGGGCAGTTTCCGGGCGGACGCGAAGGCGCTGTCAGAGCGCCTCACCCGTACCCGCCAGGCCGTGGCCGCGGTGACGGTGAGGGCCTGATGAGCGTCGGACAACTACCTCCGCTGGCGGGGGCGCTGGGCAGGCTGGGGCTCATGCCCGCGGACCCCGGGCCCGCGGCCCCTGCCCCTGATCCCTCGTCCGCCCGCAGGGCCGCCGCGCCGTCGGCAGGCGGGGCTTCCATTCCCCAGGACGTGGACTGGCAGCTCGTCGTCGGGCTGCGGCGCGAGGCGGTGGAGCTCATCTCCAACGCCTCCGCCGAGTGGCAGGCCACCCGCAACCAGCCCATGCCGGAGGAGGACCGCCGGGTCCGCGGCCGCGCCATCATCCGCAGCGTGGTGCACGCCCGGGCACAGAGCCTCGGCGAGGCCGGGGAGGCACTGTGGCCGCTCGAGCTGGAGCTGCGCTACGTCGACGCGGTGGACAACGCCATCTTCGGCTACGGCCGGCTCCAGCCGCTGTTCGAGATCCGAGACGCCGAGAACATCGAGATCCACGGCTGCGATACGGTCACGGTGCAATACGGCGACGGTCACCGCGAGGCGCACGCCGCCGTCGCGGACACCGACGAGGAACTGGTGGACGCCATCCGCTTCCTGGGTCAGACCGCCACGCCGCCAAGGCCGTTCGACGACCTGCATCCCACGATGACACTGGCCCTGGGCAATCGCTTCCGGCTGCACGCCATCGGGTTCGGACTCTCGTTCAGGCCGAGCGTGGTCATCCGGCAGCACCTCCTGACCGACGTCACCCTGGCCGAGCTGGCAGACGACGGGATGCTGCCGCCGCATGTCGCGCGCCTGCTGCAGAGCGCAGTGATGGCTCGCAAGTCCATCGTCATCTCGGGAGACCAGGGCGCGGGCAAGACCACACTGCTGCGTGCACTGATCGCGGCCATCCATCCCACGGAGCGGTTCGGCACGCTGGAGACGGACTACGAGCTGCTCACCCACCTGCTGGGCAACCGTCGCAACATCCTGGCGCTGCAGGCCAGGGTGGGGATGGGCGAGATGGCTGGCGGGACCAGCGTGGGGTCCTACTCGGTGGCGGATCTCATCCCGGAGGCGCTGCGGCAGAACCTCACCCGGATCGTCGTGGGCGAGGTGCGTGGCTCGGAGGCGGGCGCAATGTTTGAAGCCATGCAGTCCGGCGCGGGATGCCTGGCCACGACGCACTCGCACTCGGCGTCGTCGACGATCGACCGCCTGGCGGCCAGGGTGGCGCAGGGCCGGGTGCTGAGCGTCGAGGACGCGATGCATCAGATCGCCCATCACCTCAACTTCATCGTCCACGTCACGCTCCGCGACGACGCCTGGCGTGGCGGCACGAGAGTCCGGTTCGTCTCTGAGGTGAGGCAGCTCACCGGATCCGTCGAGGCGGGCAGGCCGGCCACGCACCTGGTCTACCGCGCGGCCACACCCACCCAGCCCGAGCTCTTCCAGCCTGAGGCGGCGATGGCGGCGGAGTTGGCGCAGTTCGACGGGGCCGGCCCGTGGGGGTGATCCTGGCGGCGCTGTCCGGATCGACGCTGGGCCTGGGTCTGCTGCTGGTGGGGCTCGGCTGGCGCCGCGCTGAGCGGTTATCCACACAGAAGTCCACAGGCCTGTGGACAAGAGTGTCGCGGTGGTGGACAGGACTGTCGAGGGCCCGCAGGGGCTGGTTCGCGGCCGCAGGGGCAGCGGGTGTCGTGGCCGGCCTGGCCACCGGCTCGGTGATGGCCTTGGTCCTACTGCCCGCCATCTCCATCGCCATTCCCCTGCTGCTGAGCGCGCCGCCCAACCGCGAGATCGAGATCCTGGCCGCCCTGGACCGCTGGGTGAGGCTGATCGCCACCTCGCTGTCGTCGGGCAGATCCATCCGGGACGCCATCTTCAGCACCCGCCAGCAGGTGGCTCCGGTGCTGCGCGAGCCTGTCGCACGGCTGTGCACGCGCCTGGATCAGCGCTGGCAGGCCCGGGATGCGCTGTTCGCCATGGCCGACGAGCTGGCCTCGGCAGACGCGGATGCGGTGGTGGCCGCCCTGACCATCGCCTCCGCGAAGGGCGGCTCCGGCGCGCGGGCCACCCTGGGTGCCATTTCCGACAGCATCCAGGCCCGCCTCGCCGCGCTGCGCGAGATCTCCGCGGAACGCGCCAAGCCGCGCGCTGTGGTCAAGCAGGTGACCTTCATCACCCTGGGCGTGCTCGTCGGGGCGTTGGTGATGAATCCGCAGTTCTTCGCCCCGTACACCACTCCCCTCGGGCAGCTGATCGCGCTCGGACTGGCCGCCGCGTACCTGGGCTGCCTCGTGATGCTGCGCCGCATGACGGTGCCGCCCGTGGCACCCCGCTTCCTCCGGAGCGCGCAGTGATCGGGGCGGCCATCGGATTCGGCATGGTGGCCGGTCTGGGCGCCGTCGTGATAGTGCGGGGCTTCACCACTCCCCCGGTTCGCCTCGGAGACGCGTTGGCTCTCCTGGACAGTCGTCAGCCGACGGCGTCGGCGTCGGCCCCCGCCGTCGGCGTGGAGGCGCTGGGCGAACGGGTGCACAGGCGCCTCAGGCTCCCGCTGACCGCCCGCCAGCAGCAATTACTGCTCATGCAGGGCCGCAGCGTGGGGGACTTCTTCGTCGAGAAGCTTGTCTGGACGGCGGCCGGGCTCCTGCTCCCGGTGGTGTGGGCCGCGTCTCAGATGGCGTTCGGCGGCTCACCAGGCCCCGCACCCCTGGCCATCGGCCTCGTGGCCGCAGTGGTCGGCTACTTCGTTGCTGACCTGCGGCTCCGCGGCGGGGCGGAGCAGGAACGACGCGCCGCCACCGACGGCATCCACACGTTCTTCGATCTCGTCGTGTTGGAGCGGTTGGCCAACTCGTCGGCCGCGCAGGCGGCGGCGAGCGCGGCTGGTGTCTCCGATTCGCCCCTCTTCCGGAGGATCTCATCCGGCCTCGAACGCGCCCGCATGGAGCAGTCCCAGCCATGGTCCGAGCTGCGGGAGGTGGCCCGGGAATGGAACGTGCCGGAGCTGGCGGACTTCGCGGACGTCATGCAGCTGGAGGAGCAGGGCGCGGGCCTGGCGGACGTCCTTCAGGCTCGGGTGCGTGAGCTGCGCGACGCCCACCTGGGCGCCCAACGCACCGCCGCGCAGGAGGCGAGCGAGGCGATGTCGCTGTGGATGACCATCCCCGCCCTGATTCTCGGTCTTGCCCTCCTGGTTCCGCCGCTGCTGAAGCTGTTGGCCACCTGATGTCAAGACCCGGACCACAACTGTGGACGACTATCTACTCTTTCGCCCGCACCTGTGGATAACTCAAGAACTGGCACTGCCCCCCACCACAATCATCACCAGGAGGTTCCCATGTCACCCATCCATCACCTCGTCGGGCTGCTCGTCACCCTTCGTCACCTGCCCCGCGAGCGCGATGAGCGAGGCCTCAGCCAGAGCACGGAGAACGCCATCCTGCTCGCGGGCGCCGCCGCCATTGCACTGGTGGTCATCACCGCCATCACCGCGTACGTCACAGATCGCCTCCCCAGCTGACATGCGCGCGCACTCAGCCGGCGAGGAGGCAGGGCCATGAGGCTCATCCGCGCCCTCGGCGCCACGCTGGCACTCGCCTTCCTCCTGATCGGCATCCCGTGGATGCTGCTCCAGGTGGGGAATCCGACGGCGCTCCTCAACGCGGACTGGGCCACGTCGCTCTTCGTGGCGATGGACAGCCGCCTGGTCGTGGCCGCGCTGAGCGTGGTGGGCTGGGTGGCGTGGGCGGTCCTGGCCCTCACCGTCGTCTTCGAGCTGCTGTCCGTGGCCACCCGACGGCGGGTCGCGGTGGCGCTTCCCGGCACCGGCTGGCTCCGGCCCGTCATCGGGGCGCTGGTGTTGGCGGCTGTCGCGGCGCCCAACGCGGCGGTGGCCGACACGGTCGCGGCGCCTGGCGGCCCCGCTGATGCGTCCGGGGGGCGCGCGTCGGTCTCGGCCCGCGCCGAGGCCTCCGTGTCCGATGAGGCGGCAGGGTCGCGCACCTACCTGGTCCAGCCGGGCGACGAACTGTGGGGGGTGGCCGAGCAGGAGCTGGGCGAGGGAGGCCGCTGGCGGGAGCTGGTGGCCCTGAACCCCGGGCTCACTGAGTCCACTCGGCTCGAGGCCGGGACGCGGCTGGTCCTCCCCGAGGAAGCAGCCGTGGGTGCCGTGGAGGAGGTGGTGGTGGAGGAGGGTGACACGCTGTGGTCCATCGCGGCGGACGAGCTCGGGGATCCCGAGCGGTGGCCGGAGATCCACCGGCTCAATCAACAGCGCATCACAGACCCGGACCAGATCGACACCGGTTGGGTCCTCAGCGTCCCCGTTGCCGCTGAGCCGGTCGTCGAGGTTGTCCCAGTGGCTGCGGCGCCGGCGGATCCCCTTCCTGACGAAGTCGCGGTTGAGTCCTCGCTCAGTGACCCCACCGACACCTCCACGCCCAGCCGCCCGCCCGCCACTCCGCGGCCGGACGAAGGTGCCGCGGACCCGCTCCCCGGTCCACCCACCGTTGCCCCATCTGAGCGCGCCGACGAAGCCGCGGCCGCCGTGTCCTCGATGGTTGACGCGGACGACGGCGTGGCCGAGGTGCTCGGCCCCATCGGAGCCATCCTGGCCAGCGGCATCGTGGCGGGCCTGGCCTCACGGCGTCGCCTGCAGCTTCTCGGCCGTGCGATGGGCCGCAGAGCCGTCCCGGTCTCACCTCCACTCGCCCGCTTCTGGGCGGCGCTGGCGAGGCGGGCGGAGGAGGCGGAGCCAGGGCAGTCGGCCACCGCCGTCGTCCTCGGGTGGACCGCTGAGGGCGAGACGGTCGCGGCGGACGTGGAGCGGGAGCGGGCGCTGATCCTCACCGGGCCGGCTACGGCGTCGGCGCTGGCCGCTGTGGTGACGGGCCTCAGCTGCGCGCCCTGGGCCGATGAGACGCAGCTTGTCCTGGTGGGCGGCACCGAATGGGCCGACGCCCTGGATGATCCCCGGATCAGCGCCACGCACACCGTCGAGGACGGCGTCCTGGCCCTCACCAGACTCTGCAGCCAACGGCGCCTCGCCATGGCCGGTCGCACCCTCCCCCAGCTCCGCGAGGACGCGGACCTGGCCGGCGTGTGGCAGCCGGTGGTGGTGGTGTTCGTGTCGACGGTGAACCCGGTGCAGCTGGATGCCATCGCCGATGCCCTCGCCCTCGGTGAGGTGGGCGTGAGCGTGGTCGTCGGATCGGAGTCCGCCACCCAGCTCGGCTCGCACCCCGTGACGGTCGATGATCGCTCAGGCACCTGGCGGGGTCAGTCGTTCACGCCCCAACTGCTGACCCAGCCGGCCCGCAGGGCAGTGCTTGAACTGTTCCGCGCAGCCGGCAGCACAGACACAGAGCAGGCTCCGTGGTGGCGCTCGGAGGACGAGCTTCCCCCCAACGTGACGCCCCTTCCGCACTCACCCAGACCGTACGAGGACGCCCCCATGACCGGACGGCTCAGCACTCCCGAGCACCCGATGCTGCTCCTCCTCGGGGATCCGGACCTGATCGGCGCCGCCGGAGACGTTCCTGGGCGCGCCGTGGGCCAGTGCCTCGAGTACTGCGCCTGGCTCCTGGAGAACCCCGGATCCACGCCGACGGCCATGACGCGTGCGCTGTTGATCGCCGAGACCACCCGTCGCTCCAACACCAGCCGGCTACGCAGCTGGCTGGGCGCCGCCCCGGACGGGGCGCAGTACCTGCCGGACGCGTACTCGGGGAGGGTGTCGCTGGATCCGAGGGTGTCCTCGGACTGGGAGCAGTTCCGCACCATGCTGAGCGGTGGCGTGAACCTGTCCTCGGACGCAGCTCTCGTGGCGGCACTGCGCCTGGTGCGCGGCGAGCCCCTTGGCTCCTTCGAGTTCCAATGGGGCTGGGCGCACCAGCTGCGCTCGGACATGGTGTCCATGGTCGTGGACGCGGCCAGTGTGCTGGCGGACAGGGCGCTGGAGCGCAGCGCGGCCGAGGCCGCCCTCTGGGCGGTACGAAGAGGACGTCTCGCTGCGCCCTCGAACGACGCCCTCGCATCGCGGGAGATCCTGGCCCTCGCCCTGGCCGGTCGTTCCTCCGAGGCCAACGGCGCCGCGGTGGCCCTGACCCGGACGGCCCGCGCCGAGGGCCGTGACCTGGCGCCGGACCTCTCCAGGCGAATCCAGGCCGCGCTCCACGCACCGTCGGCCCGCCGCGCAATGGCGGGGGCCCCCGAGGCGTGAGCTCCTAGACCAGTCCGAGGCCCGCCAGCGAGGACCTCTTCGCCAGGGCTGGGCGCAGTGCGTCGCGGCCCGGCTCACCGAAGACCTCGAGGAAACCGTCGACGAACAGCGGGGGCAACTCCTCCGCCGGGCTCCCGGCGCGGCACTCCACCAGCGCCGCCAGCGCGGTCGCGGCATCCTTGGCCGCCTTGGCGCGCAGCTGGTCTGGCTGCAGCCGATTCATCCCCCACACCACCGACGAGTATTGGGGATCGGTCAGGCAGGTCTGGAAGTAGACGGCTGCGGCGTCGCGCAGCTGGTCCTGCACAGCCGGCAGCCCCACCGCGGCGACGGCGGCCCGCACCTCGCGCCCGGCGTAGAAGCCATCGACGGCGCGTCGGACCTGGGTGAGGCTGGGAGTGAGTCGATCCTGGCGGGCATGCACCAGGATGGTCAGCCAGAAGCCGAGGAACCTGTCCCCGTCGTCGCGCTTGCCGTAGCGGGCGCGACGCAGCGCGGGATCGAGCTCATCGCGGGGGGCCTCCACCATGCCCGCAACCTACCACCGTGCTGGACGCGGCCCACGCCCCGCCGTCAGCCTGCCAGGGCGAGCGCGCGGGCCACGATGATGGCCACGAACACCGCCGCCAACAGACCCACCAACGGCCACTGCCAGGCGGCGCGGCGCTCCTTGGGCAGGTACATGATCAAGGCCGCCGTCGCCGCGCCGCCGAGGAGGCCGCCGAGGTGCCCCTGCCAGCTGATGCCCGCCCAGGTGAACGACAGGACGACGTTGAGTCCAAGCCAGAAGAGGATGCCGCGCACGTCTCCCTTGTGCCGGACGGCGATCAGCAGAAGAGCCCCCATCAACCCGTAGATGGCACCAGAGGCGCCGATGGTCGAGAGGAATGGCTCCGAGAAGAGCATCACCGCGGCCGACCCACCCAGGAGCGCCACCAGGTAGACCGCCAGGTACCGCGCCCGGCCGAGCACCTGCTCGATAGTGGGCCCGAGCAGCCACAGCACCAGCATGTTGAACAGGATGTGGAAGGGGGCGGCGTGGGTGAAGCCGGAGGTGATCACCTGCCAGGGGGCGCCCGTGGCCACCCCCGCCTGCCACACGTAGCCCTCCGCTGCGCAGCCGGCCGCGTCCGTGAGCAGGATCTGGTCGCCCACCGGGCAGATGCCCTGCGGGGTCAGGGCGAACAGGTTGAACAGGGACCCGAAGGATCCCCCCGTCAGCAGGACCCCCGCGAACACGACGACGTTGATCACGATCAGCGCGATCGAGGTGGCGCGCGGGTTGGCCGCCCGAGTCCCCCCGTAGGGGAGTTGGAGTTGCCGTGTCTCGCGGTGGCCGCGGGACACGCACTCAGGGCACTGGAAGCCGACCGCGCCGGGGATCATGCACTGCGGACAGATGGGCCGGTCGCAGCGCTGGCACGCGATACGCGTGGGTTGATCGGGGTGTCGATAACACGTCGACGACTCGGCATCCATGCGACGAGCGTACCCAGACGCCGCAGCGGGGCGGCTCCGTGGTTGGGGGCTGAGGGCCCGGGCTGGACGGGCTCGGGGCTGCTACTGCCCGACGGGCCGGCGCGACGCCGCCCAGGCCTCGCGGAACTCGGGATCATCCATGACCAGGTACACCAGGCCGCAGTCCTGCGGCCCCGTCACACTTGCCTGGCACAGGGTGCACGGCTCCCCCGGGCGCAGCGGGCACTTCGCGTCGGGTCGTCGCCGCGGGAGGGAGGGCTGGGGTGCCTTGAGCATCGTGCGTCCCATTCTAGGGCGAGCGGTCTTGGCCACTCCGGGCGGGTGGGCCGGTAAGTTGTGCCCATGGGTCACGGGCATGGGCACGGGCACGGCAGCCACGGGGTCGTCGAGGTGGGCCAGCGCGCCCGCACCCTGCTCACCGGCCTGCTGGTGGTGTTCGGCGTCCTCGCCATCGCCGGGCTGATCTGGCTGTGGCCCAGCCAGAGCGAGGTGTCGGCGGCGCTCAACAAGATCTCCGACGCCCCGGGAGTCACCTACGAGCAGGCCACCATCGACTCGATCGCGGACGGATGCGAGTCCTCCGTCGAGACCCCGACGGGCACGGCCGCGTGCATGACCGCCACCGTCACGCTCACGTCAGGGCCGGACGCCGGTGAGCAGGCCGCCGTCGAGCTCACCGGCCCCAACGTGCACAACGGGCTGCGGGCCGGCGACACCATCGAGGTGGCGCGCGTGCCTACCTCTGACGGCATCCACTACGCGTTCAACGGCATCAACAGGCTGCCGGTGCTTCTCGCGATGGCGGCGCTGTTCACTGTGGCGGTGGTCGCGGTGGCGCGCTGGCGCGGGTTGTTCGCGCTGCTGGGGCTGGTCATCGCCGGCGGAATCCTGTTGGGCTTCATGCTGCCGGCCATCATCGTCGGGAAGCCGGGGATGGCGGTGGCGCTGTCCGGGTCCACGGTGATCATGTTCATCGTCCTGTACGTGGCCCACGGGGTATCGATGCGAACCTCGGCGGCGCTGGCCGGCACCCTCCTGGGGCTCGCCGTCACCACCACGCTGGGGTCGATCGCCGTCGGTGCGGCACGCCTGTCCGGCTTCGCCGAGGAGAACGAGTACGACCTGGCCCAACTCGCCCCGGGCATCAACTTCCAGGAACTCCTGATGGTGGGCATCATCATCGGCGGTCTGGGCGTGCTCAACGACGTGACCATCACGCAGGCCTCGGCCGTGTGGGAGCTGCGGGCCGCCGCGCCGGAGTGGACGCGGTCAAAGGTGTTCTCGGCGGGCATGCGGATCGGGCGGGACCACATCGCGTCCACCATCTACACCATCGTGTTCGCCTACGCCGGTGGCGCCCTGACTATCCTGCTGCTGCTGTTCTTCACCACCCGGGAGCCGCTGGACCTGTTCGGGTTGGAGCTGTTCGCCGGGGAGGGCGTGCGCACATTCGCCTCGGCCATCGGGCTGATCCTCGCGGTGCCCATCACGACCGGCATTGCGGCGCTCACCGTCGGCCCGGCACGGGAGTCGCACGAGCCCCCCAAGCACAGCGGCCCCGTCGCCGACCCCGCCGTCGAGACGGACGGCGGGGGTCAGCGGCCGCGACCCGGGACCGGCAGCCCCAACCATCCCCCCGACCTGTGGTGCGCCCCTCCCACCCGCTCGACCCCGCCCAGCAACGGGTAGCGCTCGCGCACGGCAGCCTCGATCCGCTCGTGGAGCGTCGAACTGGCGGCTGGGCAGTCCTCGCACGCGCCGCCGAAGTCCAGGGTCAGCCGCCCGCCCTCCGCGGCCGCGACCGTGATGACGCCCCCGTGAGATTCGACGTAGCCGGCGAGTTCGCCGTCGAGGATCTCCCGGGCGATCAGGCCGAGCAGCTCGTCGGATCCCTCATCGACCTTCCAGCCGGGCAGGTCGACGGCCGACGAGACCGCGTCCCGGATCCGCGGCCCGTGCTCGGTCCACGTGTGGTCCGGGGCGAGCCACGTCCACACTCCCCCGCGTTCGACGAACGCCTTGGTCAGCACGCCGTACTCGAGCAGCGGGCCGAGGGTGCCGGGGGCTGAGACCACGCGCCCCACCGGCAGGTCGACGTCCGTGACCCACCGGACCGCCGCGGGCTCTCCGGGGACGGCCTGGGGATGGATGCTGCGCTTCACAGGAGTGCTCCGACGATCGAGTGGGCAAGGAACGCCATCAGCCACGCGATGACCCCGAGGTGCACGAAGGCGATCAGCGGCCAGCGCCAGGTGCCGGTCTCGCGCCGCATCACGGCGAGGGTGGACATGCACTGCAGCGCGTAGACGAAGAACACCAGCAGAGCCGCGATGGTGGGCGGCGTGAAGACCTTCTCCCCGGCGCGGGGCCCCTCGGTGTGGGTCATCGCCTCGAGCGCGGCGGTGGGGTCCTCCGGGTCCGAGGCGGCGGCCACCTGGCCCAACGTCGAGACGAACACCTCGCGGGCGGCCAGGGAGGAGATGACGCCCACGTTGACGCGCCAGTCGAAGCCGAGCGGCTCGAACACGGGTCCGATGGCTCGCCCCACGGCTGCAGCGGCCGAGTGGTCCAGCGTGTAGGCCGTCACCGCGACACTGTCAGCCGGGTCCACCCCAGCCTCGAGCAACTCGTCGGTACCGCGGATCGGCAGGTTGAGCAGCGCCCACAGCACGACGGTGGTGACCAGGATGATGGAGGTGATCTTGCGCAGGAAGGCCTTGCACGCGTCCCATACGGAGATCAGCACGGTGCGCAGCCGCGGCATCCGGTAGCTGGGCATCTCCATGTAGAACGGCAGGCTCATGCCGGAGCGTCCGACGATGCGCTTCCAGAACCAGGCCGACGTCATGGCGGAGGCGGCCCCCATCAGGTACAGCCCGAACATGATCAGGCCCTGCGCACCGATGGGGCCCCAGCGCAGGTCCGGCGGCACCAGCATCCCGATGAGCAGCACGTACACGGGTAGCCGCGCGGAGCAGGTCATCAGCGGGGCCGCCATCATGGTGGCGAGCCTGTCCTTGGCCGACGGCAGGGTCCGGGTGGCCATGATGCCGGGGATGGCGCACGCCATGGAGCTGAGCAGTGCGACGAACGCGCGACCCTCCAGCCCCGCGGTGGCCATCACGCGATCCATCAGGTACGCGGCCCGCGACAGGTAGCCGGAGCCCTCCAGCAGCGAGATGAGCACGAAGAGCAGCGCGATCTGGGGCAGGAAGACCAGCACCCCGCCGACGCCGGCCAGCAGCGCGTCAGCGACGAACCGGCCCAGCCACTCCACCGGGATCGACGACCGGGCCACGTCACCCAACCAGGCGAAGGCAGCCTCGATCCACCCCTGCACCGGGGCCGCGACCATGAAGATGGTCTGGAAGAACGCGAACATCGTCGCAAAGAACACCAGTGACCCCCACACGGGGTGCAGCAGCACCCCGTCGAGGCGGCCGGTGCGCGAGTCGGGGTCGGGAGGCGCGAAGTGCGCGGCCTGGAGGATGGATCTGGCCCAGCCGGTCACCTCGTCGGGCTCGGTGGGCGGCGGCAGCGGCGGGGCGGGCCAGGCCGACGGTGCGGCAAGCGCCTCGCGCAGTGCCTCGACCCCCCGTCGCTCCCCCGCCACCACGGGCAGGACCTTGACGCCCAGCGCCCGTCCGAGCCGCTCCGGGTCCACCCGGCCGCCGCGTCGGAGCAGCTCGTCGACGAAGGTGAGGACCACGACGGTGGGCAGGCCGGCCTGCTGCACCTGCGAGACAAGGCCGAGTCCGCGGCGGAGGTGGGTGGCGTCCACCACCACGACGAGGCCGGCGAGCTCGTGGGCCTCCTCCAGCACCTGCGCGACGATCTCTTCGTCCGGGCTGATCGGGTCCAGCGAGTAGGTGCCCGGGAGGTCCTCCACGACGACGGGGCCGGCCGGGGTGTCCACCCGCCCCTCGTACCGCGACACCGTCACCCCGGGATAGTTGCCCGTCTTGGCCCGCAGGCCGGTCAGGCCGTTGAAGAGGGTGGTCTTGCCGGCGTTGGGGCTTCCGACGAGCGCGACCCGGGCGGCGTCGGGCAGCACTGGCGCTGCGGAGGTTCCGCCGTGGTTGTGGGTCATGCGGAGACGAGGATCCGCCGCGCCTCAGCCCGGCGCAGCACGATCTCGATGCCGCCCACGCGGAACATCAACGGGTCGCCGAGCGGCGCCTGCCTCAGCCTGATCACGGGTTCTCCCGGCGTGAATCCGAGGTCGAAGAGGCGCCGCGCGACGACGTCGTTGGCGTCGAAGGCGGCGATGGTGGCCGCCTCGCCTACCCTCAGTGCGTCCAGTGCGCGCGTCGTCCCGGCGTCCAGCTGTTGGGCTGTGATGCACCGACGGCTCACGAAGCGCTCCACGAGGGTCATGGAATTAAGCTAACACTGCGGTTGTCAATTGCGACCCCGGGGGTCAGTTATGAGCTGAGGCTGTCCTAACCCCTCAGTCGTGCCACGTCGCCTCTGCGAAGTCCCCACCCCCGCACGCGGGCCGTGGATAGGGTGGAGGAGCAGTCAGTTGGAGGACACCATGCAGTACACCCACCTCGGCCGTTCCGGCCTTCTCGTCTCGCGCATCGTGCTCGGCACCATGAACTTCGGCCCGCACACCTCGGAAGAGGACTCGCACGCCATCATGGACCGGGCCCTCGACGCGGGCATCAACTTCTTCGACACCGCCAACGGCTACGGCGGTCAGGGCCATCGCGGCCGCACCGAGGAGATCGTCGGGCGCTGGTTCGCCAAGTCTGGCCGCCGCGACGAGGTGGTGCTGGCCACCAAGTGCTATGGCTCCACCCTCGACGAAGAGGTGCCGAACTTCTCGAAGCTGTCCGCCGTCAACGTGCGCCGCTCGGCGATCGCCTCCCTGCAGCGGCTCCAGACCGAACACATCGACCTTTACCAGATGCATCACGTGGACCGCGCCACCACATGGGAGGAGGTGTGGCAGTCGATGGACCGCCTCGTCGCCTCCGGCGACATCGTCTACGTGGGCTCGTCGAACTTCGCCGGCTGGCACATCGCCGCGGCCAACGAGGCCGCCAAAGCGCGTCACTCGCTCGGCCTGGTCAGCGAGCAGTCGCTCTACCACCTCGCCGCCCGCACCATCGAGCTCGAGGTCCTCCCGGCAGCCCGCCACTACGGCCTCGGCGTCATTCCGTGGTCGCCGCTGGGTGGCGGCCTGCTGGGTGGCGTGCTCCGCAAGATCGATGAGGGCCGCCGCGCAGACGCGGGCATGCTGAAGCGCATCGAGAAGCAGCGTGCCCAGCTGGAGCAGTGGGAGGCGTTCTGCGACGAGCTCGGCCACGCGCCCGGCGACGTGGCCCTCGCGTGGTTGCTGCACCAGAACGGTGTCACCGGACCGATCATCGGGCCTCGCACCATGGAGCAGCTCGAAGGGGCCCTCCGCGCGGTGGAGATCACCCTCGACGACGCGGCCCTGAAGCGCCTCGACGAGATCTTCCCCGGCCCCGGCGGCGCCGCGCCGGAGGCCTACGCCTGGTGACCGGACGCTGAGCCGTGGCGAAGATCTCGACCCTCGACGAGGCCACCCGGATCCTCATCCTCAGCGGGGCCGGGCTGTCCACCGCCGCGGGCATCCCGGACTTCCGTGGGCCGGAGGGCCTCTGGACGCGCGACCCCTACGCGGAGCTGGTCTCCACCCTCTCCTGGTACCTCCGCGACGACGACGTGCGCAAGGCGGCCTGGCGCCGTCGGGCCCACCCCGCGATGTGGGCCGCGCAGCCCACTCGCGCACACCGGGCCATCGTCGAGTTGGAGCGGGCGGGGCGGTTGCGCGCGATCGTCACGCAGAACACCGACGGTCTGCACCAGTTGGCCGGCAGCAACCCCGATCTGGTGCACGAGATCCACGGCTCGGCGCGCACCTGGCGCTGCGAGATGTGTGGGCGCACCGGTCCGATGGAGGAGATGCTGGAGCGGGTGGCGGCCGGCGAGGAGGATCCGCGTTGCCCCGCGTGTGGGGGGATCACACGGGCCACCGTCGTGCTGTTCGAGGAGGTCCTCGACGCCGACGTGCTGGGCGCCGCGGTGGCGGCGGCGGAAGACTGCGACGCCATCGTCGCCGTCGGCACCACTCTCGGCGTCTACCCCGTCGCCGGCCTGTTCCCGTTGGCGTTGGAGCTCGGGGCCTACGGAGTGATCGTCAACGCGGAGGCCACCGCCTACGACGACGACGCGGACCAGGTCATCCGCGGTCAGCTCGACGAGGTCCTCCCGGCTCTGCTCGGGGTCGCGAATGAGTGACGAGGTGGTGGAGCGCGTGCTGCGGGCCGTGGAGCAGGTGCCGCCGGGGCGGGTCGTGGCTTACGGCGACATCGCGGCTCTTGTCGGCACGTCGCCCCGCCGGGTCGGCAGCATCATGACTAGTTGGGGCGGTGAGGTGTCGTGGTGGCGGGTGACCAACGCTTCTGGGCGAATGCCCGAGCATCTGCTCCCGCTGGCCCGGAAGCAGTGGCAGCGGGAAGGCATCGACGCCGACGGCGACCGCTGCCTGATCAGCCGCTGCCGGGCGGACCTGGAGCGCCTAGGCGACGACTATCGGGCCGCCGTTGCAGATCTGCCTGACCGCCCATTTATGGACGCCCCCTAGCGCTCAACACCTTGTTGGGTGGACACTGGCGGCGTCACCGGAGACGCACCCCCAGCGTCGGTGATCGGAAGTGAGTTGCATGACGGAAGAGCCGGAGTACGAGCACACCTCGGGCATGACGCAGTCGGCGATGCGATCGTCGAACCTCGCGTTGGTGTTTCTGCGCGTGGTGGAACACAGCGGGCACGTGTCGCGCGCGGGAATCGCCCAGCAGCTGGGGATGACGAGATCGACGGTGTCGCGGCTGGTTGACGAGCTGATCTCCGGCGATCTGGTGAGCGAGGGCGAGGCGGCCAGCGCCGGCCGGGGCCGCCCCGCGGTCCCGCTGTTCATCAAGTCGGGCACCACGTTCGGGCTGGGCCTGCATGT
This sequence comes from Tessaracoccus sp. MC1627, assembly GCF_014164725.1. Lineage (NCBI taxonomy): Bacteria > Bacillati > Actinomycetota > Actinomycetes > Propionibacteriales > Propionibacteriaceae > Tessaracoccus > Tessaracoccus sp. MC1627. Next base: position 21,201 of record NZ_JACJGA010000001.1, read on the forward strand.
ACGCCTGGGCAGGCTCGCGGTGGGCCTCGTGGACCTGACCTCCAAGGTCACTGCCTCGAGGGAGGTGGCCACGGACGCCAAGCACCTGGGTGTCGCGGGGACGATGGCGGAGTTGGAGCGCCTCTCACGCAGCGTCCTGGAGGAGCTTCCTCCCGCAGGCCGCCTCATCGGGGCCTACGTGGCGCTGCCCGCGTTGGTGGATCGCAAGGCCGGCGTGGTCGTGCGCTCCACCCCGCTCGGCTGGGAGGGGGAACGCCCTGCCGATCACTGGTCTCTCGAGCACGACGGCGTGCCAGTGGCGCTGGGTGTCGCCAACGACGCGGACTGCGGCGCGGTCACCCTGCTGCGCGACGCGCACGGCGGGTCCTTCATCATCCTCTGCGGTGACGCCGGGGTGGGGGGCGCCATCGTCGTCAGGGGCAGGCTGCACCTCGGCGAGCACGGCTGGGCCGGAGAGATCGGACACGTCTGCGTGGATCCGCGCGGGGCACCCTGTCCGTGCGGATCCGTCGGTTGCCTGGAGACGGTGGTGGGCCAGCACGCTCTGCTGTCAGCGGCCAGGCAGCCCTCCCTCGAGGCACTCATCCATGCCCTCTCCCACGGCGACGAACGGGCCCAGACTGTGATCCGGCGCGCCGCCGGCGCCTTGGGAATCGCGCTCGGGGCTGCGATCAACCTCTCCGACGTGTCCACCGTGCGCCTGACCGGACACTTCGCCCACCTCGAACCCTGGCTGCGGGAGCCTCTGCACCGGCAGCTGGCGGGCCGGGTGGTGTGGGCGCGCAAGACACCCCTGGAGGTCACGGCACTGACCGACGCGCCCCTGAGGCCCGCGATGGGGGCGGGGCTGGTGGCCATGGGACCCGTCTTCAAGGATCCCGAAGGGTGGCTGGCCGCCCGCGCCGGCCACTACCACCTCTGAGCCGGTCGGTCCACACAGCCGTCCACACAGTTGTCCACAGGTTCGCGGTGCGAAATGACCGCAGGTCACCGCGAAGGGGTCAGGCCCCGTCGGACTCGTCGGACTTATCCGCCGGGTTATCCACAGCCTCGGTCTCCACATCGCTGACTGCGCGCATCCGGGCCCAAGACCAGAGGACGAGGCCGATCAGCACCATGGGCAGCGACAACCACTGACCCATGCTGAGCCCGAGCGAGAGGAAGCCGAGCTGCGCGTCGGGCTCGCGCCAGAACTCCGCGATGAACCGGAACAGTCCGTAGCCGGCGATGAATGCGCCGGTGATCTGGCCGCGGAAGCGGGCCTTGCGGGCGTAGAGCCAGAGCAGGATGAACAGTAGGACGCCCTCGAGGAGCATCTGGTACAGCTGCGACGGGTGGCGCAGGACGTCGCCCCCGGTGGGGAACCTCATGGCCCACGGCAGATCTGCCGAGGCCTCGCGGCCCCACAGCTCGCCGTTGATGAAGTTGCCGAACCGGCCGGCCGCCAGGCCGATGGGCGCGGCGGGTACGAGGAAGTCCGCCACCTGGAGGAAGGGGCGCTTCTCGCGGAAGGCGAACCAGGCCAGGCCGAGCGCCACGCCGATGGCACCGCCGTGGAAGCTCATCCCGCCGTCCCAGATCTGGAGGATCTCCAGGGGGTTGGCGAAGTAGTAGGCCGGGTTGTAGAAGAGCGTGTAGCCGAGGCGTCCGCCCACCATGACGCCGATGATGGCCGCGAGCAGGATGTCTTCGATGCTCGTCCGGGTCCACGGTCTGGGCGTGGCGATGGAGCGGTAGGGCTCGTGCCGGAGGCGCAGGATCATCAGCCCGTACCCCATCGCGAACGCGAGGAGGTACATGAGTGCGTACCAGTGGATCTTCAGGCCGAAGATGTTGATGGCAACCGGATTGATGTCCGGGAAGGTCAGCTCGAGGGGTGTCACGGCCCCAGCTTTCCATACCGCGGCAAGGTGGCCGCCGGACCGGCCATCACTCCTCGGTGGGTTCCCAGGCTCGCGGCGTGATGTCGGGGCGGTTCGCCCATGGCTGGCTCATCAGCGGCGAGGAGATCAGGACGTCGGCAGTGGCCACGTTGCACGCCATGGGCACGTTCCACACGGCCCCGATCCTCAGCAGTGCCTTCACGTCAGGGTCGTGGGGCTGCGGCTCGAGCGGATCCCAGAAGAAGATGAGCGTGTCGATGCGGCCTTCGGCGATCATCGCGCCGATCTGTTGGTCCCCGCCCACGGGGCCGGACAGCAGCCGGGTCACGGGCAGCCCGAGCTCGAACTCCAGCATCGTGCCCGTGGTGCCGGTGGCGAAGAGGGTGTGGTGGCTGAGGGTGCCCCGGTTGTAGTTGGCCCAGCTGAGCAGCTCGGCCTTCTTGTTGTCGTGGGCCACCAGGGCGATGTTGTGTTTGACGTCCGGCATGTCTGCCGCCTCTCATCCGTGTGAGGCCAGCGTAGGCCTGCACGAACCGCTGGGCGCGGCTTAGCCGTCTGTTGCCTCCACCTGCTCGATCGGGGTCCCCGCGGTCCGGCTCAAGCAGCGGTGAGTCCGAACCACCGCCGCGACACCGCCGCGATCCGCTGCCTCAGCATGCCCCCGCCGCCGCTGGTCACCACCAGGCCGTAGACCATCCGCACGGCCGTGAGCACATCGTCGACGACGAGGTCCGGGCGCACCTCCCCCGCCTGCCTGGCGGCCTCCACGTGGGGGGCGAACACCGCGACCACACGCTCGTTGCCGCCGAAGTCCGGCATCTCGCGCCGCGCCTCGACCGCCATCTCGACGAAGGCTGCGGATTCCACCACGCTGTCCACCATCACTCCCCACAGGGCGCTGAAGGAGCCGGGGCCCACGTCGGCCCCGGCCGTCTCGAGGCGGACGAAGTTCTCCTCGAACACCGCCAGCGCCAGGTCCAGTCGCTTGGGGAAGTGCCGGTAGAGCACCCCCTGGCCGACGCCGGCCCGCTTGGCGATGGCCTGCATCGGCACGTCGTAGCCCCGTTCGGCGAAGAGTTCGCGGGCGGCGGCCAGCACCGCGCGGCGATTCTCGGCGGCCGCTGCGGGTCCCCTATTGATCCGACGGTGATGGGCGGGCATGCTGGACAGCATAGAACCGGACATAGATGTCCGGTATGAGGAGGAGAGATGACGCAGACTTTCGACCACACTTTCGATGTGGTGGTTGTGGGCTCGGGTGGGGCCGCGATGGCCACCGCGCTGGGCGCCGTCGACGAGAAGCTGGACGTGGTGATGCTGGAGAGCACCGAGAAGTGGGGCGGCAGCACGGCCATGTCGGGAGGCGGCCTCTGGCTGCCCAACAATCCCTTGATGCAGCGGGAGAGGGTCTCCGACTCCCGCGAGTCCGCACTCGAGTACATGGAGGCGTGCATCGGGGACGTCGGACGGTGCACATCGCGCGAGCGCAAGGAGGCCTTCGTCGATTCGGTGTCCGACTTGGTCACCACCGCTGAGCGCTACGGGGTGGAGTTCGTCCGGGCGGGCGAGTACCCGGACTACTACCCCGAACTCCCCGGTGGGCGGATCGGGCGCGCCGTGGAGGTGAAGCCACTGGACTCGAAGGTGCTTGGCGACTGGTATTCGACGCTCCGCCTCACGGCGCCGCTGCCGATCATGACCGACGACGTGTGGCTCATCCAGCGCGCCTGGTCCACCTGGGGCGGATTCAAGCGCGGAGCGAGCCTCGTGTTCCGGATGCTCGGATTCCTGGGCACCGGGAGGCGGGGCGTGGGGATCGGCGCCGCGCTCGCCACCGCGATGTTCGCGGGCGTGGTGCAGAAGGGCGGAGCGAAGCTGTGGCTGAGCAGCCCCGTCGAGGAGCTGATCTTCGACGGCGACCGCGTGGTCGGCGTGCGGATCACCCGCGACGGCCGCACCCAGACGGTGGGCGCCCGCCGCGGCGTGATGCTCGCGGGCGGCGGATTCGACCGCAACGCCCTGATGCGGGTGCAGTACCACGGCATCGAGGGCGACAGCTCCGGCAACCCGGGCAACCTGGGCTCAGCGATCGGGCTCGGCCAGCGGGCGGGCGCGGCGCTGGAGCTGATGGACGACGCGTGGCGGGGCGCGTCCGTGATCGGCGCCGACGGCGGGGACCCGTCCTTCATCGTGGGCGAGCGGGCGCTGCCCTACTCGATCATGGTGGACGGCCGCGGGGAACGGTTCGCCAACGAGGCGGAGTCCTACGTGGACCTGGGGCACCACATGTTGGAGCACGACAAGGACGGTGCCTACTGGATCATCGGCGAGGCCCGCCACGCGCGCCGCTACATGCGCACCTACGCGATGGATCCGCGCACCAACAAGAAGCTTGCGGCCGAGGGGTTGATGGCGAAGGCGGACACCGTCGAGGCTCTGGCGCGGAAGCTGCGGATGGAGCCCGCCACGCTGCGCGCCACCGTCGACCGGTTCAACGCCTTCGCCCGGGCGGGCGTGGATGACGACTTCGGCCGCGGGAGGTCCGCCTACGACCGCTACTACGGCGATCCGTCGGTGATCCCGAACGCCAACCTGGGCCCGCTGGAGAAGGGTCCGTTCACGGCGTATCGCGTGGTGATCGGCGATCTGGGCACGAAGGGAGGCGTGGTGACCGACGAGTTCGCGCGGGCGCTGCGTGAGGACGGCTCGGTGATCGAGGGCCTGTACGCGGCGGGCAACAACTCGGCCTCGGTGATGGGGCGCACGTATCCCGGCCCCGGCTCGACGATCGGCCCAGCGGCGGTGTTCGGCCTCCGGGGGGCCCGCCACATGGCCGGCGCCGGATCGGCGGGAGACCTCGTGGGTGCGGGAGGTTCAACCTCCGCCGGCTGACGGCGGCGGTGCGCTGCCAGCACGGTCATACAGAGATATGAGCATTTGGGATCACCGGCTCGAATGCCTCATAACTATGCATAACTATGACTCGCTCCCCGGGCTCGATAGGCGAAGGCGGAGCACCTCAGACGTGATCAGGTGTGGTGTGCCAAGGTGGGAGGCATGCAGACTTCCATTTTGGGTAGGACCGGCCGCACCATCGGCGTCGTGGGACAAGGATGCTGGCAGTTCGGCGGCGATTGGGGCTCGGTCAGCGACGACACCGCCATGGCGGTCCTCCACACCGCCGCCGACGAGGGCGTCACCTTTTTCGACACCGCGGACGTCTACGGCGACGGGCACAGCGAGGAGCTCGTCGGCCGTTTCCTCAGGGAGCGCGCCGACGACTCTCTCACGGTGGCCACCAAGCTGGGCCGCCGCGCCAACCCGCACACCCCGGACCAGTTCACCCGCGACAATCTCCGCGCCTGGACCGACCGCTCCCGCAGCCTGCTCGGCGTCGAGGCCATCGACCTGATCCAGCTGCACTGCCCGCCCACACCGGTGTACTCCGACGACTCGGTCTACGACGTGCTCGACGAGATGGTGGCCGAGGGCCGGATCAGGCACTACGGCGTGTCCGTGGAGACGGTCGACGAGGCCCTCACCGCCATGGCTCGTCCCGGGGTGGCCAGCATCCAGATCATCCTCAACGTGTTCCGCCGCAAGCCGTTGGAGCGCGTGCTGCCGGCCGCCGTCGAGGCGGGGGTGGGCATCATCGCGCGGGTGCCGCTGGCCAGCGGGCTCCTGACAGGCCGGTTCACCGCGTCGACGACGTTCGCGGTGGAGGACCACCGCACCTACAACCGTCAGGGCGAGGCCTTCGACCAGGGCGAGACGTTCAGCGGGGTCCCCTACGACGTCGGCGTCGAGGCGGCGCGGGAGTTCGCCGCCATCGTGCCCGAGGGCGTCAGCCCGGCCCAGCTGGCGCTGCGCTGGATCATCGATCAGCCTGGGGTCTCCGTCGTGATCCCGGGGGCGAGCCGGCCGGAGCAGGCCCGGGCGAACGCGGCGGCGGGGTCGCTGCCGTCGCTGACCGCTGAGCAGTTGGCGGCGTGTGAGCGAATCTACGACGAGTACATCCGCGGGTACGTGCACGACCGCTGGTGAGGCGTCGGCCGGGCCTACGATGGAAGAAGGCATCAAGATCCGGCCGAACACATCTGGCCCCGCTGAGAGGTGGCATCCATGATCCCCGTCCACATCGTCGGGCTCGCACTGGACGTGAAGTCGCAGCCGGTGGTGATCCTGAAACCCGTCGGCGAAGAGACGGGCGAGGGCAGGATGCTGCCGATCTGGATCGGCGGGCTCGAGGCCGCCGCGATCCTTCAGGGCGTCAACGGCGACCCGGCACCCCGGCCGCTCACCCTGGACCTGATGCGGCATGTGCTGGAGGCGTTGGATGCCTCGGTGGAGAGGGTCGCGATCACCCGCATCGAGGGTGGCACCTTCTACGCCGAGATCACCTTGTCCACGCCCGGCGGGCAGCTCGTGCTGGACGCGAGGCCCTCGGACGCGCTGGGGCTCGCCGTCCGCACGGGGACGGTGATCTGGGCGGACGAGTCGGTGCTCGACGACGCCGCCATCCCCGACGACCGGGAGCACGAGGTGGATGAGGAAGCCGAGGTGGAGGCGTTCACCAAATTCCTGGAGGACGTGGAGCCGGAGGACTTCCAGGGCTGAGCCGGCGCCGACCCCGCTAGCGTGTGCCCATGGCCACCCCTGATTTCATCCTGAAGCTGCGCGAGAAGGTGGGCCACGCCCCGCTCTGGCTGACCGGCACCAGCGCCATCGTCGTGCGCGACGGCGAGGTGCTGCTGGTGCGGCGCGCGGACAACGGCGCCTGGACTCCGGTCACGGGGATCGTCGATCCGGGCGAGGAGCCCGCGCAGGCCGCCCGCCGGGAGCTGCTCGAGGAGGCGGGGGTGGTGGGCGAGCCGGTGCGGTTGGTCTCGCTGCGGGTGACGCCGATGATCACCTACGACAACGGGGATCAGACCCAGTACCTGTCCGTCGAGTTCCTCTTCCGGTGGGTGAGCGGCGAGCCCCACCCCGCCGACGACGAGAACACGGAAGCACGATGGTTCCCCCTCGACGACCTTCCGCCCTTGTCGCAGTGGCATCGGGAGGCCCTCGAGCACGCCCTGACAAGCGACGAGGCCACCCACTTCGTGCGGTGATGGACATCGGCGACGGCGGGGAGGGTACCGCCGAAGGTCCGTCCTGCGCTTCCCGCGAACGGCGGAGCAGAGGTCCCTGCGTGACCCACCCGTTGCGCTATCTTGAGCGCGTCGTCGGCCTGAGCCGGCGCATCACTGAACAGGAATTCTCATGACTCAGCCTCCCCAGGACCCCCAGCGCAACGTTGACCCGGAGCCGATCGGCACGCCCGCCGAGCAGCCGAGCTTCGATCAGCCCACCTTTGACCAGCCCGCCGCCGACCAGCAGCCCGCCGACCCCCAGCCCTACGCCGCCCCGTTCCAGGCGGACCCGGCCCCGGCCTCCCATGCCCAGCCCGAGGCCCCCGTCTACGGGCAGCCCACCGGCACCCCCACTTACGGGCAGCCCACCGGCCAGCACCAGGGCCAGCAGCAGTACTCCGGCGCCCCATACCAGGGCCAACAGCAGTACTCCGGCGCGCCTTACCAGGGCCAGCAGTTCGGCGGCGCCCCCGTGAGCCAGAAGTCCAAGATCGTGGCCGGCATCCTCGGCATCCTGCTCGGCGGGCTGGGCATCCACAACTTCTACCTCGGCTTCACCAAGAAGGCGCTGATCCAGCTCCTCATCACCGTGCTGTCGGTGGGCTTCCTGTCCTGGGTGTCGGCCATCTGGGGCCTGATCGAGGGCGTCCTGATCCTCATCTCGAAGCCGGGCGAGCAGTGGCACCGCGACGCGACGGGCGTGGAGCTCACGGACTGAGTTGGTTGCTCCCTCTCGACGGTTCCCTGGGTCTGGTGGATCAGGACCCAGGCGGAGAGAGTGAGAATCCGGGGAGATGGCGCCCTATGGCGTCCATCTCCCCGGATTCTCACCATGTGGGTGCATGCGTCAGCTGACCGCGCGTGCCTCCTGCAGGACCTGCGGAGGCATGGCTCGCCGCAACTTCCAGGTGATCGCAATCGGTCGCTCGCCTCGGTGGTCGACGTAATCAACGTCCCCGAGCAGCAGATACGGCGCGCCAGTGCCGAACTCCCACGTCGAGGTGTTCCTCACGAAGAGCGCCACCTCGGCGCCATTGGTGCGTTGGGTCACGTAGCGCTGCCCCGTCGGTGATTCGACGGTGGTCCGGGACTGCGACTCCCAGTGGAACAGCGATGCGTTGATGGCGTAGTCGCGATACATCGTGGTTGGCGAGAAGCCGCGCTCGGTCTTGACGAGTGTGACCAGCAGCGCGTCGACGTCGACCTCCCGGTTGTAGAACACCCCCTCGCGCAGATTCCCGGGCAATCGGCTGAGGCTGGCGTACCCCAGAGCGGCCGCAAGCTCCTCACGTGAGTACCGCGCATGCGACCTGAGCGGCGTGTCACGGAGCCGTCCGACGAGGGGGCGCGCCACGTGTTCGGCCTGGTCAAGCGCCCAATCGAGCACCATGCACGCCTCCTGCCTGAAAGCTGGCTCATCACGCAGAGCCGCCAGGCCATCCTCGACGCTGGCGAATCCTCCGCCGTGCGGCCAGAGGGAGAAAAAGAGCATCTGGGCCCAGCGACGATCTGGGTCCTGGAGGTTCTGGGAATAGGGGGCGGCGTCCGACAGCAGCCGCGTGTAGGCCGCGTGGCGGTCCACATCGTCGACGTGAACCAGCGCTTTGACGCGTTTCAGGAGCTGGGCCTCCAGGTGCCCGCCCGCGGGGGTGGGCAGGCCCGCCTCGCGGCGCAGCTCGGTGAACGACTTCTTGCCCAGCAGGTCAGGAAGCTCGACGCCGCTCTCGTCCAGGTAGGTGCGGAGGTCGACGTCGCCGACGGCCCGCATTTCGGCGACGAGGTGCTTCCACCGTGTGGCGATCTGAGCCTTGATGTTGTCGAGGACGCGCTCCTGAGTGACGTCGTCGAGCACTATCTGCGAGCCCGACGGCAGGTAGGGGAAGCCGCGCTCTACCTGCTCTCTCAGTGACTTCCGCGACCCTCCGACGATGGCGCGGAAGCGCTGGGCGACGTTGAAGTCCTTACGGTGATGGCCCACGAAGTCCAGCACCGTCAGCACCGGCTTGTCCGGAGTGCGCCTGAGGCCGCGCCCCAACTGCTGCAGGAAGATCGTGGCACTCTCCGTGGGGCGGAGGAACAGCAGGGTGTCGACGTCCGGGATGTCGACGCCCTCGTTGAACAGGTCCGCGGTGAAGATCGCCACCAGCTCACTCGCAGTGAGCCGAGCGACGGCTGCCTTGCGTTCAGCCTCAGGGGTGTCTCCGTCGACGGCCACCGCGGGAAGACCCGCGTCGTTGAACACCTTGGCCATGTAGCGCGCGTGCGACACGTCCACACAGAAGCCCAGGGCCCTCATGGCACCCGGGCTGGCCACCTTGCGGGACAACTCCTTGAGGACGACACGCGATCTGGCGTCGTTGCCCGTGAAGAGCCCAGACAGCTGCCCCACGTCGTAGCGTCCCCGCCGGAAGTCGACGTGGCTGAGATCCGTGGTGTCGGCGATCCCGAAGTAGTGGAACGGGCTGAGGAGGTCCGAGCTGAGCGCGTCCCAAAGCCTCAGCTCGTAGGCGGCACGGTTGCCGAAGAAGCTTCGGACATCGACACCGTCGGCACGCTCCGGGGTTGCGGTGAGGCCCAGGAGTTCGGCCGGCTTGAAGTGGTCCAGGATGCGGCGGTAGCTCGAGGCCTCAGCGTGGTGAAACTCGTCAACGACCACCACCTCGAAAGCCGATGAGTCCATCTGAGCCAGCGATTCGGCGCTCAACGACTGAACCGAGGCGAAGACATGCTGCCACCGCGAGGGCCGATAGCCGGCAACGAGCAGCTCACCGAAGCCTCCGTCGGCCAGGACCTCGCGGTAGGTGCGCAGGGCTTGCTCCAAGATCTCTCGGCGATGCGCCACAAACAGGAGGCTGGGCCGCCGACCCGCTGCCCGAGCGAGGTTGCGGTAATCCAGCGCCGCCACCACGGTCTTGCCTGTTCCGGTGGCCGCGACGACGAGGTTGCGGTGCCGGTCATGCACGTGGCGCTCCACGTCGAGGGCCTCCAGGATTCGCTCCTGGTGCGGCCACGGATGCACCTCGAGCCCCGAAATCGCGAGGGAGCCCGTCGCCCGGGTCTTCCCCGAAGCCTCCGCGAGGGCGCGGTCCAGACGATCCCCGTCGTCGGGCGTGTAGGGCTCGAAGGCCTGATCGTTCCAGTAGCTGTCGAAGGTGGCGCTGAATTTGCGCAGCAGGTCCGGAGTGGAGGTCGACGTGAGCCGCACGTTCCACTCGACGCCGTCCAGCATCGCCGTGCTGGTGAGGTTGGAGGACCCGACGTAGGCAGTGTCGTATCCCGTGTTGCGGAGGAATCGCCAGGCCTTCGCGTGGAGCCGGGTGCGGGACGTCTCGTAGCTGATCCGGACCTCGGCGCCGAAGTCTTGGATCAACCGATCGAGGGCCGCTCGCTCCGTCGAGCCCAGGTAGGTGGAGGTGATCACGCGCAGCGGGACTCCCCGCTCGCGGAGGCTGCTGAGCTGCTTCTCCAGCGTGCGGATGCCGTACCACTTGATGAACGCGCACAGGAGCTCGACGTGGTCGGCGGAGCCGAGCTCGGAGGCGATCTCGCTCCCCATCGTCGGCTCGCCTCGTGAGTTGGTGAGGAGGGCAGGCTGCGACAGGGGTGTTTCCGGAGCGCCGAGGTAGCGCGCTGGGTGCCCGGGGATGGCGGGGCGCAGGAGTGCAAGCAGGCGACGAGGCTCGCCTGCGACGAGGTCCCCCTCGGATCCCATGCCGGCGATCACCTCATCGACGAGCTCACGGCCACGTTTCTCACTCACGTCCTCGAAGGCGGCCAGTGACACTCGGCGCACATGGTGGGCAAGCACATCTGCGAGTTCTGCGGACTCGATGGCCGCGAGGGTGGGGTCCAGGCCAGAGACCTCAATCTGGCGCTGGAGCGCCCGGGTGACCAACGCGTCGTAGAAACCCTCTGGCACATCGCTGCTGCTCACGGCCCCAGCATGTCAGCTGGCCGCGACGAAAGACCGCGCGCCTCGCCTTGTCAGCGGGGTTCGGCTGGAAGATCCGCGTGCATGTCGAAGTTCGGGACTCGTACTCCCCGGGTCCAGTTGTCGGTGTTCTCACGCTCGACGACGAACCCGAACCGCTCGAAGGCCGGCCTGGCCGTGCGGCTGGCGTGGGTCACCACGCGGGCGAGCCCGCGCCGTCGCGCCTCCACCAGGACCGCCGTCACCAGCAGCCTCGCCACACCCTGGCCCCCGGCGTCGGGGTGCACGAACAGCATGTCGAGCACCCCGTCGTCGGTCAGGTCGCTGAACCCCACCACCCGATCCCCCTCCACCGCGACCAGAGTCCACGCCTGGGCCCGCCGTCGGCCCCAGACCTCGAGATCCACCTCGTCGGGTGACCAGGCCTCCAGCTGCTCGGGCGTGTAGTCCCCGCGAGCCGTTACGCGCACCGCAGCGTGGAAGACCTGCCAGGTGGGCTCGGCGTCGAGGTCGCGGTAGGGGCGGAGCGTGACGGGCATCCGGCAACGCTACCTTCGAGGTCTCTGCAGGGCGAGAGCGCACTCGACGGCACTGCGACGAGCCTCGCAAGGCGCTGCCCGAGCACCCCCGATGGCAGACTCGTGTGTATCCATGACGAAGGAGAGAGATGACATCAGACGAGGACCCCGGCACCCACACGCCCGTCACCTTCGAGAGCTGTTCCCACGTCGAGGGGCCGTTCTACCACGGCACGAAGTCGGCGCTGGAGCCCGGCACCGAACTCGTTGCAGGCTACGGCTCAAACTTCCACGCGGGGCGGACGTCGAACAACATCTACTTCTCGGCACTGGTGGAGACGGCAGTGTGGGGAGCGGAGCTGGCTACCGCCCTGACCGGCAGCGCCGAGCGCGGTCACGTCTACGTCGTCGAGCCCACGGGCCCGTTCGAGGACGACCCCAACGTGACCAACAAGCGCTTCCCGGGCAACCCCACGAGGTCCTACCGGACCCGGCACCCACTGCGCGTTGTCGCGGAGCTTGAGAACTGGGAGGGTCACGACCCAGTGGTGCTCAAGGGCATGCTGGACCACCTCGCCCAGCTCCGGGAGCAGGGGCTCGACGTCATCGAGGACTAGCCGGTGGGCGAGGACTCGACCACTGGCGTCATCGGCGGCGGGTCTCGAAGGGTCGTCTCGGACCCCACAAGCAGTTCGTGCTGAACCTCACGCCACGACCCTTCGAGACGCGCCGCGCCGCTGCGCGGACGACGCTCCTCAGGGAACGAGAAGGTGATCAGGACAGGCGGCCGGTCGGTTCTAGAGGACGTACTCGAACAGGTGGAACTGGTTCAGGTCAGTTCCGTCGTAGCGCACTGTGTGGCAACCCAGATCCGTGAAGCCGCACCGTTCATACAGCCTGCGCGCGGGGATGTTCTCGACATAGGTGTCCAGGCGGACGGTCCGGCAGTCCTGTTCCCTCGCGACCCTGATCGAGGCGTCCACGAGGAACCGGGCCACGCCCAGTCCGAGATGGTCAGGCACGACGCCGAGAGCGTGGACAATCAGCACCTCGTCCCGCTCCGCCTCGATCGCCCAACCAGCCTCCTCGTACGCGTCGGCTGCGTCGTGATTGAGCACCACAACACCGGCGATGGTGTCGTCGTCGACGGCCAGGTACAGCTCGCCGGCTTCAACCCACCCGGCGACCTCCGCCTGCGTAGGGTGGTCCTCGGTGTGCCAGTGGGGGTAGTCCACGGTCTCGGCGAGGTGGTCGATGATCTTCCGGTAGGCCGCCTGAGCCGCCGCAGTGTCAGGCGTCTCGGCTCGTCGGAAACTCAGGCCCATGCTCGGTGTCCTTCTGTCGAAGTGGGTCACAGATGTCTTTCTTCCGACCGTATCGGGCTAAGACGGGCCATGGGTGTGTCGCCCGGTTCGGTCAGACAGCCGGGTGGACGTGGCCGTACGCCGTGGTGGCGAGCAGCCCAGCCCCGATGAGCAGCAACGCGATGCCGCCCAGGAGGGTGACAAGACGGTCAGCGGTGGAGGACCGGTGGACGCCGAACAGCCTCACCAGGGCGATCGCCGCCGCCCACCACAGCCCGGCCCCGAGCACGACTGCTGCGCACAGCGCGGCGGTGCGCATCTCGGCACCGTCGCCGGGCCCGATGAACTGGGGCAGGATCGCCGCGAAGAAGAGCAGCGCCTTCGGATTGGTCGCGTTCGTGACCAACCCGCGCACGTAGCCACCCCGCGCCCGCCCCGCGGTGATGCCTTCGGTATCCACCCCGGTCCCCGCACTGCGCGCGGCGCGCAGCATGCCCGCGCCTATCCACAGCAGCACTCCGGCGCCGAGCACCTGCATGGCGGTCAGAGCGCCCGGCGCGGACACCAGCAGAGCAGTCGCACCCGCCGCCGCGAGCAGCGCATGCAGCATCAACCCGGTGACGATGCCGGCGGCCGCCGAAGCGCCTTCCCGCACGCCACGGGTGGCCGAGTGCACCACCAGCACCAGGTCCGGGCCGGGCACGGCCAGCGCCACCAACAGCGCGACGGCGAACGCCGCCCACGACTCAGCTCCCACCATGCCTCCAACCCGAGATTCCGTCCCGGGCAACGTTATGGGTGGATTCGCTACCCTTCGCTCATGAACGAACCCCAGAGGAAAGATCACCGATCTCCCGAACTGGATTCGGTGGACTGGGCGATCCTCGAACTGCTCCAGGTGGATGCGACCATCCCCAACAAGGACATCGCCGCCAAGGTGGGTGTGGCCCCGAGCACCTGCCTGGAGCGGATCCGGAGGATGCGCCGCAACGGCACCATCGTCGCGACGCGCGCTCACGTGCTCCCCAGCCTCCTCGGGAAGGGCGAACAGGCGTTCCTCGGCATCCAGATCCGGCCGCACGCACGAGACACCGCCAACGACTTCGTGCAGAAGGCCCTTGCCCTGCCCGAGACGCTCGCGCTCTACAACGTCAGCGGCAGCGAGGACTACCTCGTCCACGTCGCCGTGGCCAGCAGCGCGGAGTTGCAGACGCTCATCATCGACAAGCTCCTCGCCATTCCCCAGGTGGCTCACTGCCGGACCCAGCTCATCTTCGGCGAGCCCTGGGTGGCTCCGTTGCGGCACCCTCCGGGACCCGCCGAGCCCTGAGACTCAAGCCTGGCCGTCAACGCGACGAGGGGGCCGCGCACCCCCGCGCGGCCCCCTCGTCGATCCCCGAACGCTACGACACCAGAGCGAACACACCCCAGGTGAGCAGGAAGCCCGTCAGGCCCAGGATGGTCGACAGCACGGTCCACGTCTTCAGGCCGTCCTTGACGCTGAGGCCCAGGTACTTCGTCACGATCCAGAAGCCCGAATCGTTGATGTGGCTGAGCCCCAGGCCGCCGAACGCGATGGCGAGGGTGACCAGCGTCATCTGGGTGGGGTTGTAGCCCGCGTCCAAGATGGGCTGGGCCAGCAGTCCGGCCGCGGTGAGGATCGCCACCGTCGCGGAGCCCTGCGACGCGCGGAGTGCGAGCGAGATGAGGAAGCCGGCCAGGATGATCGGCATGTTGATGGCGATCAGTGCCTCCGAGAAGGCCGCGCCGATGCCCGAGGTGACGAGCACGTTGGCGAACACTCCGCCGGCGCCGGTGACGAACACGATCACCGCGACATCCGGCAGCGCCGAATCCAGCACCGACCCACGCTTGCCCAGCGACCAGCCCTGGTTGTGACCCACCACGAGGTAGCCCACGACGACGGCGGTCAGCAGCGCGATCGGCGACGAGCCGATCATGCCCGCCAGCCCGCGGGCGGTGGAACCCTCCGCGAGCGTCATGTTGCCGACGGTTCCCACCATGATCTGCAGGATGGGCAGCAGGATGAGGGCCAGGACGGTGCCGGCGCCGAGCACCCGCTTCGGGCCGTCGACGGCAGCGTCGTGGATGACGGCGGCCTTCGTGGCCGGCGACTCCAGCAGCTCGTACTTGTGCGCCTTGATCAGCTTCGAGGCGTAGAACCCGACGATCGCGGTGACGGCGGCGATCGGCAGGCCGATGAGCAGCATCATGCCGACGTCGGCGCCGGTGATGCCCGCGGCGGCAACGGGGCCGGGATGCGGGGGCAGCGCCACGTGGACGGTCAGCATCGCGCCGGCCACGGGCAGGCCGAGGACGAGCGGGTTGAGCTTGGCCACCCGGGCGAAGCCGAACACGATCGGCGCCAGGATGATGAAGCCGACGTCGAAGAAGACGGGGATGCCCAGCACGAAGGCGGCGGCCGTGACCGCTGCGACGACGCGCTTGGGTCCGAGGACTGCGGAGAATTTCTCCGCCAGGGCGTCGGCGCCGCCTGAGACCTCGATGAGGCGGCCGAGCATGGCGCCGAGGCCGACGACGATCATGACGCTGGAGAGCGTCTTGCCCATGCCCTCGGTCATGGTGGGGACGACCTCGGTCAGTTCGATCCCGGTGGCCAGCGCGGTGCCGAACGCCACGAGAAGCAGGGCGACGAAGGCCGACATCTTGATCTGGATGACCAGGATCAGCAGCAGGACGATTGCGCCGACGGCTATGCCGAGCAGGCTTGCGGCTCCCATGGCTCAGCCCTTCTTCGGCGCGACGAGGCGGATGACGGAGGAGTCGTCCATGGCGGCCTGCCCGTTGGCGAGGCCCTGGAGGTAGAGCTGTTCGGCGGCGGCGGCCACCGGCACCGGCATGCCCACGGACTTGGCCGCGGAGGTGACGATGCCCATGTCCTTGACGAAGATGTCCAGGCGGCTCTTCACCTCGGCGTCCTCGCCCGCGTAGGCCTGGATGGCGCGGGGGCCGCGGTCGCCCAGCATGAACGACGCCGCGGCGCCGGACATCAGCGCCTCGAGCGCCTTGGTCTGGTCGAGCCCGAGCTCGCCGGCCAGGGCCATCGCCTCGGCGGCGGCGGCGATGTGCACGCCGCACAGCAGCTGGTTGACCGTCTTCATGCATTGCCCCTTGCCGGGGGCCTCCCCCACCCAGACCAGGTTGGAGGCCATCACTTCGAGCACCGCGCGGCAGTGCTCGTACACGGCCGGGTAGGCGCCGACGGTGACCAGCAGGTCGCCCTTGCCCGCACGGGCGGGGCCGCCGGAGACGGGGGCATCGGCGAGGCCGATGCCGTCGTCGGCCAGCCGCGCCGCAACGTCCTCGACGGCCTGGATACCGACGGTGGAAGTGAGGATGATCGCGGCGCCGCGGCTCAACGCCGGGACGATCCCGGCCTCGCCGTAGAGCAGCTCCTCGAGCTGGGCCTGGTTGCGCACGGCAACCAGGACGATGTCGGCGCCGTCGGCGGCGTCACGGGCCGACGGCTTGCAGGTGATGCCCGCATCGGTGGCGAGCTGCACGCGCGCCTCGGCGATGTCGAAGGCGGTGACGGTGAAGCTCTGGGCTAGCCAGGTGGCCATGGGCAGGCCCATGGCGCCGAGTCCGAGAACAGCGATGTTCATGGAAGAGGGGTCCTTTCGGGGGTGGTTCAGGCTTGGGTGAGCGTGTCGACGACGGCGGCGAGAGAGTCGGCGGCGCCGACGTTGCCGGCGAAGACGACGTAGGGGATTCCCGCGGCGGGGCCGTCCTGGCCGGACCACAGGGAGACGATGCCGGGAAGCATCGGGCCGACGACGTTGGCATGGCGGAAGCCGAGGCCCTTCGTCGCCACGTCGGAGGATGTGATGCCGCCCTTGGCGACGACGAACCTGGGCGGGTTGGCGGCCAGCACTCGCTGGACCACCTCGACGACCGCGGCCGAGACCTGGCGGGAGATGCCCAGCGACTCGTGGCCGTCGGCCCCGGTGACGAGCGTGCGCGAGGTGCGGACGACGACGTTGCCGTGGTTCAGTGCCCCCGCGGCCTGGTGGGCGATGTCGGCGACGTGACGGTCGCGGGCGGTGGGATCGGTGACCTGCGCCACCTCGATCTCCAGCTCGAACGGGTGGTTGTGCTCGCGGAGGTGGTTGAGCTGGCGGGTGGTGAGGTCCACGTGGCTGCCGACGACGATGAGCCCGCCCGTGGCGAGTTCGCGGTCTCCGCGGGAGGCGCGGATCTCGTCGAGGGTCACCGGGGGGTGGACGGCCTGGCCGATGCGGGCGCGGGTGAATGGCGGGCCGACGCGGTAGATGAAGCGCGACCCGGCGGTCTCGGCCTCGATCAGCGCGAGGGAGAGCTGGCGGAGGTCCTCCTCCTCGACGATGTCGACGACGATCACGCGGGCGTCCGAGGCGGAGCGCAGCAGCGCGACGGTGTGGGCGCGGTCGGTGCGGAGCGTGGTGAGATCGATCAGGATGACGTCCGCGGCGCGGGTGGCGCCGTCGGTCTTCTCCTCCACCCACTCCGCGAGGCTGGACGACCGGTAGCCGAACGTGGCGTCGCGGGCGAACTCGGTCTCCCCCACCGGTGTGAAGCCGGCGTCGCGGGAGCCGGCGTAGTGGATGCCGTCGACGGTGATGCGGCCAGCGTCGCCGAACGCGGGGACCACGACGATGCCGTCGACGCCGTGGCCGGTGGCGGTCCGGATCTCCTCGGCGATGGTCAGGGGCTCCAGAGGGAAGTGGCCGCGCAGCGTCGAGTCGGAGCGGGAGACGAACGCGACGGGGATGTCGCGGGCGGCCTCGAGCGCCGCAGCGACGACCTCGCGGTTGACCCGCTCGGCGTCGGCGGGGGCCAGCGAGCGCGAGTTGGTCATCACGTAGACGGCGGGCTTGCCGGTGCCGAACGCCCAGCGGAAGTCGTCGACCTCCCAGGCGGTGAGGACGGGGAGGTCGGCCACCGACTGCGTGCCGGTGGGGTCGTCGTCGAGGACGACGTAGACGGTGTGGTCGCCCGCGCGGTGGCGCGCCTCGACGACGTCATCCGCGGTCACGGACACCACGGACGGATGGTTGGTCAACAGATCGGACAGTTCCACTGTCATGTCACTCCTTTGTGCTCAGACCTCAGAGGTCTTAGGAAAGAATGACACAAGGATTGTCCGGGTGCAAGACCCTGCCCACCGCAAATGAGGCTTCAACACCGGCCGAGCCGCTCCGCGGCCGACGCCGGGCTCAACCGCGGGGGGGTCGGGACCTACAGCGCCGCGATGTCGTCGTGGGTCTGCTTCATGTGGGCGCGCATCGCGTCCTTCGCAGCCGACGCGTCGCCGCCGGAGATGGCCTCCAGGATTCGACGGTGGTGCTCCTGCGCCCGCGCCCTCACGTCCTCGCGCGCCGCCGTCGTCTGCCGCGACGCCGACAGAGCCTCTGCCAACGGCTGCATGATCGCAGCCAGGAACGGGTTGCCCGAGGCCTTCAGGACCAGGCCGTGGAACGCGAGGTCCAGCCTGACCACCTCGTCGACGTCTGCTCGGGCCGCGGCCTCGTCATACCCGTCGAGCACCGCCCGCATCGCAGTGAGGTCGACGTCGTTCCGGTTCTCAGCGGCGAGCCCCGCCGCGCCCACCTCGAGCATCCGTCGCACCTGGATGAGCTGCAGCCCCAGATCCCTCGACGGCGTGGTGCGGGCCAGCACTCCGATCAGCGTGGGCAGGTCACGCCACTCCTCCCGGGGAGCGACGAAGGTGCCGCGACCGTGCACCACGCGCAGCACGCCCCGGTCGCTCAGCGACCGGACCGCCTCGCGCATGGTGGGGCGGCTCACCTCGAGCAGTGCCGCGAGGTCCGCCTCCGGAGGAAGTGCGCTGCCGGCCGGAAACCCGCCGTCGACGACGCGGTCGAGGATTCCCTGGATGGCCTCGTCCACCAGTCCCCGCCGACTCATGCCTCCCCCGTCCACTCAACGTCTCTCGGCTGGTCAGCCTACGCCACACGCTCAGGGCCCCAGCGCTCCCAGGGGGACCACATGTACACCGTCTTCCCGGGTGTAGGCCAGCGAACCGGTTGTCATGACCACCAGAGCGCGTGGAGGCCGCTCCACTCGTGCCGCTAGCGCATGCAATGAGCCCGCGGCCCGCTCCACCTGAGCATCTCCCATCTTCACCTCAACTGCGAGCCACTCGCCGTCTCGATCCTCGACGACGTAGTCCACCTCCAGCCGACCCTCACCCTCCCGGTAGTGAAACACCGACGCGCCGGCTGCTTCGGAGTACACCCGCAGGTCGTGGGCCACGAGACTCTCGAAGAGGAATCCGGTGGTGGAGAGGTCCGCGAGCATGCCGTCGGTGGACAACCGCAGCAGGCCCGCCGAGAGCGACGGGTCTGCCAGGAGCCGCTTCGGGGTGTTGACGAGGCGTTTCGATGATCTCACCGCAGGATCCCAAGCGGGCACCTCGTCGACGATGAGCATCCGAGTCAGAGCGTCGTAGTACAGCTGCGACGCCGGACGAGATGGGGCCTCTCGATCCTCCATCCGTTTGAGGATGGCACTCAGAGTCGCTGGGTGGGCCGTCATCTGCGCGTAGGCGTGAAGGAAACGACGCACCAGCCGGGGGTTCCGTGGCCCCCCGGACACCTCGTCGATGTCATGCTCGACGATGATGTCCAGGTAGCCGTCGAGGAAGGTGCGCGCCCGGCGTTCGTCGGCGCCCACTAGGAACGGCCACCCGCCCACCGCAATGTGATGGAGGTAGTCCCGCACCCCGAGTGTGCTGTTGGCAGGGGTCACCGGATCGCCGCGCAGTAGGCCGGCCAGGGAGACGGCCGGGTTCGACGCCTGCTTCTCCGTCAGCGTCATGGTGCGCATCCGCATCACACCGAACCGTCCCGCTCCCGTGTGGCGCTGCAGGTTGTTGTTCGGGGTGGCGGAGCCAGTGAGGATGAACTGGCCCGGAATCCCACGGGCATCGACCTCACGCCGCACGGCGTCCCAGATCCGCGGTGCGCGTTGCCATTCGTCCAGCAGCTTCGGGGTGGCGCCATCGAGCAACAGTCGCGGGTCGAGGGCCGCGCGGCGCTCTGCCTCCGGATCGGTATCCAGGAGCACCTCACTGGCAGCACGCTGACGTGCTGATGCGGTCTTCCCGCAGCCCTTCACTCCCTCGATGAGCACGGCTCCCATCGCGTCGAGTTGTGCGGCCAACTCACCGTCAGCGAGGCGAGGAAGATATCTGCTCACGCTTTCAGTTTACATTCGTCACACCTAAAAGTTTAAAAAAATCACAGATTTCAGTTCACATTCTTCACACTCAGTGATCCTGGCTGTGCCCCTTCAGGACCATCCGCATGATCCTCGCGTTGAACACCACGAACCGCGTCAGCTGGAGCGGCAGACTCATCCGTTTACGCAACGTCGACGCCGTGGGCAGCGGCGCCTTGGACAGGTCCGCGACCGTGGAGCCCGCCGGGGCCCGCAACTGCTGCTCGTGCACTCGCTCACTCATCGCACTCACTCCGGAATCAGCTGCCACCCGGGCAGCGCCTTGGCCTTGTAGAGGAACAGGAAGTGGAGCATCAGCTTCACCCAGTGCCCGGCCAGCCCCACCTCGCCGCGCGTGTCGGCGAGGTCGCGGCCCGTCGGATAGCGCTGGTAGTCCGGCACCACGGGCATCATCGTCATGGCCGCAGCCGAACCGGTGCGCAGCCCCTCGCCCACCGACGCCACGCACGCCGCGCCCATCGCGGCCATCGACGCCTCGTGGTTGACCGCCGTCGGACCCTTCCGGATCCGGTCCGCGATGGACATGGCCGCCACCTTCCCCATCACCCCCGACGGCATCCCCGTCCGGGGCGGGGACGGCGCGATGACCGTCCCGTTGGCGCTCTTGCGAGGCCGCGAGATCTGGTGCGGCGGCGCGAACGCGATCCCCACCGCCCAGATGTTGTCGTAGCCCACCGCCTGGTAGGTCTTGGGCCAGTCCTCTGCCCGCCACTCCTCGTACGGCTTGGGCGTGTAGTCGGCGTCCACCTTCATGAACCCCGACGGCGCGAACAGCCGATCCGTGATCTCGGCACCCTCGCGGCTGAACGCCTGCAACGGCACCCCACCGAACGGCGGCAGCAGCATCCCAAAATCGAACTCCAGCGTGTGGGTGGCCCCGTCGAGGGTCTCGTAGTGCACCACACCCGGCTCCACATGGGTGACGTGGGCGCCGAGGATGGCCTGCACGTCGCGCTCCCGGAACAGCGACCCGGCCCACAGCTCGGAGGTGGTCTGGAAGCCGCGCTCCTCGAACACCATGCCGTCCACGCCGAAGTCACCCAGCTCCGCTTCGTTGGTGAGGTACACCAGGCGGGCGCGGTCGCGGACGCCGGCCTCGCGGAGCTCGTGGTCCACATTGAAGACGTACTCGAACGCCGCCCCCTCGCAGGTGCAGGTGCCGTGCCCCATGCCCACCACCAGCGTGAGGCTCTCGCCGGACTTCAGCCGTTCGATGGTTGCCCGCAGCGCCGCGGCCGCCTCGACGGCGTGGTCCGCCGTGCAGACGCTGACGGTGTGCCCGCCGTGGGGGCCGAGGCCGGGGGTGGCCCCGAACTTCAGCTGCGGTCCGGTGGCGTTGACCAGATAGTCGTAGCGGATCCGCTCGGTCTGTCCGGCCTTGTCAGGGGAGGTGTACTCGATGTCGACGGCAGGGCGCGCGGACGTATCGTCGCCTTCCGGCCGGATGGCGGTGGCCTTCGTCTGGAGGAACCGGATGCCCTTCTTCCGGTAGACGGGCGCAAGAGGGAACACCACCTGTTTCTTGGTCATCTTCCCGACCCCCACCCAGATGTTGCTGGGGATCCAGTTCCACTGCGAGTTCGGGGACACCACCGTGACGGTGTTGCCGGCCGGCAGTAGCCGGGACAGATGCAGCGCTGCAGTGTGCCCCGACACACCAGCCCCGAGAACGACAACGTCAGCCATCTCAACTCCTTCGTTGTGACTGCATCTTCCACAGTAGCCCTGTCGGTCGGGCGGCGCGGGGTCAACCCGGCAGACCGGGCGCGGGGCAGGGCCGGCAGGCCTATCCTCGGATGCAGGGGGCCTCCGCTTCCAGCGGTGCCGACGAAGCCGTCGGCTGGTCAGCCTGCCTGACCGTCTCCCCCACTCACCGAAGGAGTTAGCCATGCCGCACACCACCGCCACCGTCGGATCCTCGGTCGGGCTGCGGGCCCGTCCGGCCGCGATCATCGCCGACGCGGTCAGCGAGCTCGGGATCCCCATGACGCTGAGGTTCGACGGCCCGCAGACCGAGGCCTTCGACGCGTCGTCGTCGATGGAGATCGTGAAGTTGGGAGCCGACAAGGGCGCCCGGGTCGTCGTCGAGTCTGATGACGAGGACGCCAACGCCGCGATCGCCTCGCTGATCGAGAGTGACCTCGACGAGGAGTGACGTTTTCAGCTCTCGTTTCACAGGCTTCGAGGCCGCTACGCGGCACCTCAGCCAGCGGTAACGCGAGGAGCGAAGCGACGAGCCCACCCCCGCTGGCTGAGGAGCGAGGAGCGAAGCGACGAGCCTCGAAGCCTCAGAAAAGTGACGTTGTCAGCTCGCGTTTCATAGGCTTCGAGGCCGCTGCGCGGCACCTCAGCCAGCGGGGGACAGCCCCTGCGCGGCACCACAGCCAGCGGTAGCGCGAGGAGTGAGGCGGCGAGCTCAGCCAGCGGGCTCACCGACGTCGCGCTTGACACCGACTGAACGCGCGTTCAGAATACTGAACATGGGTTCAACCGATGATCTCCAAGCACACGCCCGCATCCGCGACGAGGCGATGCGGCTGTTCGGCACCCACGGCATCAAGTCCACCACCGTCCGCCAGATCGCCGAGGGAGCCGGCGTCTCCCCCGCCCTTGTCATCCACCACTTCGGCAGCAAGGACGGGCTCCGCCGCGCCTGCGACGAGTGGATGATGGCGCGCCTCACCGAGACCAAGACCTCCGCGGTCTCCGGGGCCAATCCCACCGAGGCGGTCTTCCGCGCGCAGAACGAGTTCCGGCCGTTCTTCGGCTACATCGCCGCATCCATCGGCGAGGGCGGCGACGGCGCCGACCGGCTCTTCGAGGCCATGTGCGCGCTCACCCGCGAGATGTTCGCCGTCGGTGTCCCCGCCGGAATCCTGCGCGAGCCCGAGGATCTGGACGCCACCGTCGCGCTCCTGGTGACCTTCAGCCTGGCCGCGACAGTGCTCGAGGCGCAGGTGTCGCGGCATCTGGGCGGCACCCACCTCCTGGACCCCGTCGTCCTCCCCCGCTACTCGCTCGCCTCCACCGAGTTCTTCACCTACGGCCTCTTCGCCGACGACACCTTGCTCCGCCAGATCCGTTCGGCCTTCGCGGCCGACGCGGGCAGGGTCCCGGCCGACGGCGTCACCGACCCCGACCCACCGTCGGCCGGCTGACCACCGCACCCCCCATTCCTTCCACTGCAAGGCAACCCAATGACCAACGCCCTCGAGATCCGCGATCTCACCAAAACATTCGGCCGCACCGTGGCCCTCAACAAGCTGAACCTCGACGTCCAGCAGGGCGAGGTGCACGGCTTCCTCGGCCCCAACGGGGCCGGCAAAACCACCACGTTGCGCATCCTGCTCGGCCTGCTGCGCCCCGATTCCGGCACCGCGACCGTCCTCGGCGGACACCCCGTCCGCGACGCCGTCGAGCTCCACAAGCGCATCGCCTACGTGCCCGGCGACGTCGAGCTCTGGCCCCAACTCACCGGCGGCGAAGCCATCGACGTGCTGACCCGGCTCCGCGGCGACTCCGACCCGGCCCGTATCGCCGAACTCTGCGAACGCTTCGACCTCGACCGCACCAAGAAGGGCCGCACCTACTCCAAGGGCAACCGGCAGAAGGTGGCCCTGGTGGCGGCGCTGGCCAGCGGAGCCGACCTGTTCATCCTCGACGAGCCCACCTCCGGCCTCGATCCGCTCATGGAAGCCATCTTCCAGGACGAGGTCCGGGGCCTCATCGCCCGCGGCGCCACCGTCCTCCTGTCCAGCCACATCCTCGGCCAGGTGGAGGCGCTCGCCCACCGCGTGTCGATCATCCGCGAGGGCAGCATCGTCGAGACCGGCACCCTCGACGCCATGCGCCACCTGCGCCGCACCACCATCCAGGCGACCACGGCTCAGCCCGTCAACGGCCT
The DNA here is from genome assembly GCF_014164725.1 of Tessaracoccus sp. MC1627. NCBI lineage: Bacteria > Bacillati > Actinomycetota > Actinomycetes > Propionibacteriales > Propionibacteriaceae > Tessaracoccus > Tessaracoccus sp. MC1627. The sequence continues at coordinate 45,160 of NZ_JACJGA010000001.1, forward strand.
CGCCCACATGACCGGCGTGCACCACGCCCAGGTCGACGGGGACCGCGTCAGCATGGAGGTCGACGGCGAGCACCTGGGCACCGTCATGTCCCAGCTGACCGTGGCCGGCGTGCAGTCCATCGTCGCGCATCCCCCGACGCTCGAGCAGATGCTGCTGCGCCACTACGGGGAAGAGACCCCCCGATGAGCCAGCCACTGACCGCCACCGGCCCGCTGCTGCGGTTCGCCGCCCGCCGCGACCGGGTGAAGCTCACCATCTGGGTGGTGTCCCTGGCCGCCTTCGTGCCGTACATGATGACGGCCTACAAGACCATCTTCGGCACGCCCGAGGAACTGGCCCCCCTCGCCATCCTGATGGCCAACCCGTCGCTCACCCTGTTCACCGGCCCGGGCTTCGGGCTGAAGAACGTGGACCCGACCACCCTCACCCACCAGATCATCTTCTCGGGCGTCTACTGGCTGTACCTGCTGATCTTCGTGGCGCTGATGAACATCCTGCTGGTGTCGCGGCACACGCGCCTGGAGGAACAGACGGGGCGCGCGGAGATCGTCCGCGCCAGCGTGGTGGGGCGCTTCGCGCCGCTGACGTCCGCGCTCATCCTCGCCCTGATCGCCAACCTGCTCGTCGGGGCGTTGATCGCCGTCGGCCTGATCGGCTTCGGGAGCGACGCGTCGTCGTCGCTGCTGCTGGGCGTCGGGACGGCCGGGGTCGGACTGGTGTTCGCCGGGGTGACGACGGTGACCTCGCAACTGAGCGCGTTCTCGTCGGCGGGCAGCGGGATCGCCGGGGCGGTGCTGGCCACCGCCTGGGTGGTGCGCGGCATCGGCGACATGGCGGCCGCGCCCGGCGAGTACGCGAGCTGGCTCTCCTGGCTGTCACCGCTGGCCTGGGCGCAGCAGACCCGCGCATTCCACGACGACCGGTGGTGGCCCGTCGGCCTGCTCCTGCTGACCGCAGCGGTGCTGGTGGCCGTCGGGGCCGCGATGGAGGCCAGGCGCGATCTCGGCGCCGGGCTGGTGCAACCCCGCAGGGGTCGCGCGACGGCTGCGGCCTGGCTGCGCGGACCCCTCACCCTCGCGTGGCGCATCCAGCGGACGCAGACCCTCTGGTGGGCCGTGGCGCTGACGCTGGCCGGGGCCATGTACGGCTCGTTCACCCCGGCCATGGTGGAGGCGTTCAACGACCTGCCGGACATCTTCCAGCAGCTGATGGGCGGCTCCGAGGCCGCCGTGGAGGGCTACCTGACGCTGACCGTGACGATGATGCGGATCACCGTGGCCATCTACGCGGTCATCGCGTGGCAGAAGGTGGTGGCCGAAGAGGTGGGCGGTCGCGCCGAGCCGGTGCTCGCCACCGCGGTGCGACCCTGGGGATGGCTCGCCGGGCACCTCGCCGTCGTCGCCGCAGCGAGCGTCGGGATGCTGCTGATCACCGGCGCGGTCGCGGGGTTGTTCGCGGGCATGGTCGACGGGGACTACTCCCTGGTGGGCGACGGTGTCGCGGGGTCCGCGGTCGGCATCCCGTCGGTGCTCATGGTGCTGGGACTGGCCGTGGCGCTGCACTCGCTGGCGCCACGCCTGGTGGTATTCACGTGGATCCCGGTGGTGGCGGGTGCGCTGATCGAGCTGTTCGGCGACATGCTGCAGTTCCCTGACTGGGTGCGCCAGATTTCACCCTTCGAGCACACGCCGGCGCTCCCGGCGGAGGAGCTGACTGTGGCGCCGCTGGCGGTTCAGTTGATTGTCGCGGCGGGTTTGGTGGCTTTCGGGTTGTGGCGGTTCGGCCGTCGCGACATCCCCGGCCACTGAGAACCCCGGCTGAGCCCACCCGCTCGCTGAGCCCACCCCTGCTGGCTGACCCCCCCCCCCGCTGGCTGAGGAGCGAGGAGCGAAGCGAGGGCCCACCCCTGCTGGCTGAGGAGCGAGGAGCGAAGCGAGGGCCCACCCCTGCTGGCTGAGGTGCGAGGAGCGAAGCGACGAGCCTCGAAGCCTAAGAAAAGTGACGTTGTCAGCTCGCGTTTCATAGGCTTCGAGGCCGCTGCGCGGCACCTCAGCCAGCGGGGATGCCAATCAGGCGACGGGGAGTCCAGTCGGGAGTCCGTCCAGGCTCACCAGGTTGTTGCGGCGCTCGTACTCGCGCAATCCGTCGTCGCCCTTCTTGACCAGCCAGTCGGTCATGGTGTCGCGGTCGGCGCGGAAGTCCATCAACGGCACCCCAAAACCGCAGGAGGTCTGCGCCATCTCCACACTCATGTCGAACACGTTGCGGGCGCCGACGAACTCCGGGAAGAGGTCCAACAGCTCGGCCCATCCGTCGTCGCCGTGATGCAGCGCCCGCGCCGTGCCGTAGAGGCGCAGGATCTGCGGCTTGGCGTCGAAGGAGCAGAACATCAGCGTCATCCGCGGCGTGTCGAGGAGGTGCGCGGCCGTCTCGTTGCCGCTGCCGACGGCGTTGACCCAGACCACGCGGCTGGGGCCCACCACGCGCAGGGAGTCCAGGCCTTTCGGCGAGACGTTCACGCGTCCGTCCCGCGCCGCCGTCGCGACGAAGAACAGATGCTGAGCCTCGACGAAGGCGCGGATCTTCGGAGTGATCTCAAGGAACTGCTTGCCCATGGATCTCAGCCTATGCTGGTGGGAAGGCGGGTCCGGGTGTGACCTATCCGAAGAGCCGGTGTACGGGGCGTAGCCGGCCGCGTGGATTTCATTGCGCGCCCCTTTTGTCCACCCGGGCCCGCCCCTCGACTCAACTCCGCGGCAGGTGTTCCTCCAGACCCGCATTCGGCCCCGGATGGGCGCCGAGGGGCCACCTCGAGGAACATCTACCGCAGGTCCGCCGGTGTTATGGTCCCCGTGTGCTCTCCGATCAGGCTCACCGCACGAGGGCGTTCAACCACGTCCTCGGCAACACGGCCGCGGCGATGCTGGCCACGATGTTCCTGTGGTTCGGCATCACGTTCTGGGCCTACCTCGAGACGCGCTCGGTGCTGGCCACGTCGATCATGGGCGGCGCCTACATGCTCGGCATGGCGGTCCTGGGCGTGCCGTTCGGCAGCCTCATCGACCGGTACCGCAAGCATGTCGTCATGGTGTGGTCCGCCGTCGGCACCGCGGTGCTCTTCATCCTGGCCGGGGCGGTGTTCATCCTCACCCCTGAGGAGGCCCTCACCGACCTGCGGCGCCCCTGGTTCTGGCTCTTCACCGGGATCAGCCTGATGGGCGCGCTGTTGGTGATGTTGCGCGGATTGGCGCTGGCTACGTGCGTCACGATGCTGGTCGAATCGGATCGGCGCGCAAACGCCAACGGGCTGGTCGGGGCGGTCAATGGGCTGACCATGCTGGTGACCGGCGTCCTGTCGGGGCTGGCCTACGGTCAACTCGGCATGGGCTGGGTGATCATGATCTCCCTGGGCACGATCGTCGCCTCGCTGGTCCATCTCCTGCTGATCCGGATCCCCGAGCCCACCATCGTCCACGCCGAAGGCACTCCGAAGGCCGTGGACTTCAAGGCGGCCTGGCTGGCCATCGTCGCTGTGCCGGGGCTCATCGGTCTGATCCTCTTCACCACCATCAACAACCTCCTCGGCGGCGTTTTCATGGGCCTGCTGGACCCGTACGGCCTGGAGCTGATGTCGGTGGAGGCGTGGGGCGTGCTCTTCGGGCTGGGAAGCATCGGACTGATCGTCGGGGGATCCCTGATCGCCAAGCTCGGCCTGGGCGCCAAGCCGCTCCGCACGCTCCTGCTCGCCTGCGTGGCACTGTGGATCGTGAGTGGGGGCTTCACGCTCCGGGAGTCCGTGGCGGCCCTCGGCGTCGGCATCTTCTTGTACATGACGATCATCCCCTTCATCGAGGCGGCTGAGCAGACCCTGCTGCAGCGCGTGGTTCCCTTCGAGAAGCAGGGCCGGGTGTTCGGATTTGCCGCCGCTGTGGAATCCTCCGCGGCGCCCATGAGCGCATTCCTCATCGGGCCCATGGCCGAGTTCTGGCTCATCCCATACGCCGGGTCGCCCGAGGGCCGCCGGGACCTGAAGTGGCTACTGGGAGAAGGTGATGCGCGCGGCATCGCACTGGTGTTCGTGCTGTTCAGCATCGCCGGGCTCCTGGTCACCGGGGCCGCCTTCTTCACACGGACCTACCGCCTGCTCAACGCGTCGTACGCGGCAGGCGACGTCAACGAGCGGGTAGCGGAGGCCACCGACGACGGCCCACCCGGGCCCGACCCCCTGGGGAGGGGCTTCGCCGAGCACTGAGCCCCGTCGGTCCCAGTACCGCGGTGGGGGTTCTCACTGGGCTTGCCTCAGTGCTCCCCTGGATTAGCCCTGGGTTGGGCCGGTTGAGCGTGTTGATGACACCCGTGCCCGCCTAGCATGACGGCCATGCACAGGTGTCTCCCCATCGCGTTGGCCGGCTCGCTCACCGCGGGCGTGGTCATGTCGTTCGGGCAGACCTACGCTCCCGACGCACTGGCCCCCCTGTTCAACTCCGCGACACCCGTCGTCGCACTCGCAGCCCTGGTGGCGGCGGCGTGTCGAGGCACCTGGTGGACGCACGCGCTGCTCGGCGCAGCTGCGGGACCATTGGCGATGGTCGGTTACTACGCCACCACCATGCTCCGCGGCTACCCCGTCGGGATGCGGATGGTGGTGTTCTGGTGCGTGGCCGGCGTGGTGAGCGGGCTGGCCATGGGCGTGGCGGTCTGGTTGCTGCGGGGGCACGGGGATCCGGTCCTGCGTGGCGTGGCGGCGGGCCTGTTCCCGGCCGTCGCACTGGGCGAGGCGGCCCACGGTCTGCGTCGGATCGCGGAGACCACGCCGTCGACCTACTGGTGGGCGCAGGCGGCTGTGGGTGTCGCGGTGCTGGTGTGGCTCTCACTCGCCCGGCTTCGAACCTGGCGCGCCCGGCTCGCCGCCCTCGCCGTCGCCGTGCTGGGGGCGCGAGTGTTGTTCCTGATCTACGGCATGGCCTGAGCCCTCTGCTGCACAGTGGTGCCATGGCACAGATCCGTTTCATCCACATCGGCGACCTGCACGGGCATCTGGTTCCCCGCCCGAACGTCCGCAGCGACGGAACCGGCCGGCTGGAAGGTGGGCTCGCCCGAATGGCCACCCTCGTCGCACGGTTCCGCGCCGAGCGGCCCGACGCCCTGCTGGTCAACACAGGCGACACCATCCAGGGCAGCGCCGAGGCGCTGTTCACGCGGGGCCAGGCGCTGGTCGACGTCGTCGATGCCCTCGGCCCGGATGTGTTCGCCCCCGGCAACTGGGACTACCTGTACGGGAAGGAGCGCTTCCTCGAACTGTTCGGGCCAGGATCCGGCGGACCGGGAGGGAATCCGCTTCAGCGGCGACGCCCACGAGATCCCTGGCCATGTCGCGGACCTTCGGACGGCAGGTGTGGACATCGTGGTCCTGGTCTCCGAGTTCGGCCTCGCCAAGAACATCCTGATCGCCGAGGACAACCCCGGCATCGACGTCGTGCTCTCCTCCGACATGCACGAGGAGACCCACCAGATCGTCCGGACCGCCACCGGGGCCCTGGTGTCCGAGGTGGGGCAGGACGGCACCCGCCTGGGAGTGCTGGACCTCACAGTCGGGGACGGCGGCATCACCGACTGGTCCTACACACTGCACGTGGTCGACGAGTCCATCGACCCTGACCCGGAGGTCGCGGCGCTCATCGAGGACGTTCGCCGCCCGTTCCTCAGCGGCGCGGACTTCCGGCCGCACGTGAATCCGATCAACGGCACCGTGCTCAGCCGCCCGATCGACGAGGTGGTTGGCCACACCGAGGTGGCGCTCCACCGCAGCGATTTCGTCGACGGCCCCCGCCCCGCGGTGATCTCAGGCACATCGCACGATCTGATCGCCGAGGCGATCCGCGAGGAAGCCGGGGCGGACATCGGGCACCTTCGCGGCTTCCGGTACGGCACCCACGTGGCCCCGGGCCCGATCCGCCTCGAGGACCTGTTCCACTACCTGCCCGTCGGGGCCCAGGTGGGCGTGGGCGACGTGCCCGGGGCGGCGATCGGGAGGCTGCTCGAGAATTCGGCCGACGGCGCCCTCAACCCGGACCCGTGGGCGTGGAAGGGCGGCTGGCTGCACGCCACGGCCGGGGTGCGCTACCGGCTCGACCCCGACGCGTCTGCTGGGGAGCGGACGTCCGAGGTGACCGTTCGACGGGCCCATGGCGGGGCGGAGGAGCCGCTCGATGTGGGGGCCACCTACCGGGTTGCCGGCTACTTCTACGACGCCGCCGCCGGGAAGGTCGGGCCGCTGGACGCGATGGGCGCCGTGGAGGTGCTCCGGGAGGGTGGCCTGGCGGTGGACGTCACCGAGATCGTGACTCGGTACCTCGCCGGGCACCGGGTGTCCGACGTGCCCTCGCTGATCGCCCACACCGGGCCCCTCCCTCCGCCCGAGCACCGAAATCCCGAGATTCAGCCCCTCCGGGGCCGGACTGGTGGGCCCGGCCGGGGTCGGGGGGAGGGTGGCCTCGCAGGGTGAGGATTCTGGGACGGTCTACCGTCCCAGAATCCACACTCCCGGAGGTACTGGCAGCCAGCCCCCCGATCGGGCACACTCGAATCGCCGCACAACAAACACAGAGGGGGACTCCATGGCCGAACGCGAAGCCCTGGCCGGGATGGGCGCGATCATCACCGACGGCGGTGTGGCGTTCCGGGTCTGGGCACCCCACGCCGACAGCGTGGCCGTGACCGGCGACTTCAACGAGTGGAGCATCACCGCCGACCCACTGGGCGACGAGGGCAACGGCTTCTGGTACGGCTTCGTCGAGGGCGCCACGGCAGGGCAGGAGTACAAGTTCCACCTCACCAACGGTGAGCAGGAGCTCGACCGGATCGACCCCTACGCCATGCAGGTGACCAACTCCGTGGGCAACGGCGTCATCTACGACCACGCCGCCTACGACTGGGAAGGCGAGACAGCCCACTGCCCGCCGCATCACCAGATGGTCATCTACGAGATGCACGTGGGCTCCTTCGCCCCCTCCGACGACGGCGTCGGTGGCTTCCACGACGTCATCGAGCAGCTGGACTACCTCCAGGAGCTCGGCGTCAACACGCTCCAGATCATGCCGGTGGCCGAGTTCGCCGGGGACCAGTCCTGGGGCTACAACCCCGCTCACATCTTCGCGGTCGAGAGCGCCTACGGCGGCCCGGACGCCTTCAAGACCCTGATCAAGACCGCGCACTCCCGCGGCTTCGCGGTGATCCTCGACGTGGTCTACAACCACTTCGGCCCCTCGGACCTGGATCTCTGGCAGTTCGACGGTTGGGTCGAGAACGGCAAGGGCGGCATCTACTTCTACAACGACGACCGCTCCTCCACCCCGTGGGGTGACACCCGGCCTGACTACGGCCGCGAGGAGGTGCGCCGCTTCATCCACGACAACGCCATGATGTGGCTGCGCGAGTACCACGTCGACGGCCTGCGCCTCGACATGACGCCCTATATGCGCAGCGTCCACGGCGGCGGGTTCGAACTGGAGGAGGGGTTCGGGCTGATGCGCTGGATCACCGACTCCCTGCGCAGCCAGTACCCCGGCCGCATCTCGATCGCCGAGGACCTCCACGGCCACGACCGCATCGTCGGCACCGAGGACCACGGCGCCGGCTTCCACGCCCAGTGGGACGCCGAATTCGTGCACCCCGTGCGGCACGCCATCACGGCGATGACCGACGAGGAGCGGTCGCTGTCTTCCATCGCGGAGGCGATCTCCCACAACTACGACGGCGACCCGTTCCGCCGCGTCGTCTACACCGAATCCCACGACGAGGTGGCCAACGGCTCCGCGCGCGTCCCGCACGAGATCGACCCGGAGAATGCCGACGGCTGGTTCGCGCAGAAGCGCTCCACCGTCGGCGGCGCACTGGTGATGACCAGCCCCGGCATCCCGATGATCTTCCAGGGCCAGGAGGCGCTGGAGGGCGGCTGGTTCTCCGACGACGACCCCTTGGACTGGGACCGGATCAAGCGGTTCGAGGGGATCACGAAGCTGTACAAGACGCTCATCGACCTGCGCCTCAACCGGGGCGGCGTCACCCGCGGACTGACCGGGCGCGGGCTGAACGTCTACCACGTCAACGAGGAGGACAACGTCATCGTCTTCCAGCGCTGGATGGACCACGGGGCGGGCGACGACGTCGTGGTGGTGGTCAACCTCAGCACCAACACCTACACCGACTACCGGATCGGGATGCCGCACGGCGGGCTGTGGAAGCTGCGGTTCAACAGCGACGCGAAGCTCTACAGCTCGCTCTTCGGCGATCACGACTCCTTCGACGTCACGGCGTTCGAGGAGGACGAGGACGGGATGGGGGCGCACTCGAACATCTCGGTGGGCCCGTACTCGGTGCTCATCTACAGCCAGGACGCCTGACCACTGGGGGTGGCCCGCGTGAACTGGCGAAGGTAGAGTCGTCGGGGTACCGCGCCTCGGGACGGGCCGACGACGACCCCACCGTCGCGCACCTGGGAGACTCCGATGATGGCTGCCAAAATCCCGACCTGGCGAGCGGCGGCAGATCCCGACGATCTGCGCGAGTACGACGCCTTCGGGCCCTGGATCGCCGAGGTCAAGGACCCGGCAGACCTTCCCCGCCGGTTCAGCCGATGGTGGCCCGACCTTGAAGGCGCCCGATACCTCCTCAAGGTGCCGCGCCCCATCGATCGCGCCAAGGTTCACCCCGGGATGGACCTGTACGAATCGGTGATCGCCGTCTTCCCCGACAAGGTGCGCGTACTGCGGGCAGGACCGACAGACGTCACCAGCCGCGAGGCGCCGCGCAACGACGTCGTCGCCACCATCCTCCACACCAACCTCCTGGTGGCCAGATGGACGCTGCTCCTCGCCGACGGAGGCGCGCTGGACGTCGAGTACAACGCCGTGTCGCACCCGACGATCGCGGAGGTGGACCGCTACGTCCTGTCCCACGGGCCAGGCGACCTCAAGCAGCCGGCGGCCCCCGTCGTGACCTCCTCGACTGCGCCGCCCAAGTACCACTTCTTCGGCTCACTGTTGCTGGCCCTCAACACCGGCGCCACCGAGCGCGTCCAGCCGATCCACGTCGACGAGCCCGGCCAGTCCTGCCTCAACGAGCGGGGCCGCCGGCGCCGCTCGGCTGGGGCGATGATCCTCGCGTCATCCGAAGATCTGGTGATCATCAACCGCAACAGGACCGTCGAGCCGCTCTTCCGCCGCTCCAACTACGCCTACAACGTGACCCGGGTCCCGTTCCGGAGAATGACGTCCTTCGAGATCCGCAGGCCCGAGAAGACCTCGCCGCCGAGCTTCACGGAGCTGGTGCTCACGTGCCACAGGACCGTGATCACTCAGGCTGTCCTCACCTCCCCGGACGCGGTGGCAGACCTGCTCGCCGCGCACGGGGTGCCGTCGGCTCGCTGACCGCGAGCCACGAAGGCTCACGACTCCTTCGGGGGCCGACCCCGCTGAGGCAGCGGGCCGGCATCCTTCGGAGACCGACCCGCCCTCTTGAGCGCGTCACGCAGCAGGAGCTCGATCTGCGCGTTGACCGAGCGCAGGTCGTCGGCGGCCCACCGCGCCAGCGCGTCGTGGACGGCGGGGTCGAGCCTGAGCAGCACCGCCTTGCGTTCGGCCATCATGACCTGCCCCCTGCCGTCGCGCCGCTACTCAGGTGTACAGCGAGCCGGTGTTGACGACGGGGGTCACCCGCGAATCGCTGGTGAGGACCACCAGCAGGTTCGACACCATGGCGGCCTTGCGCTCGTCGTCGAGGGTGACCACGTCGTCGCGCTCGAGGCGTTCCAGCGCCTTCTGCACCATGGTCACCGCGCCCTCGACGATCTTCTCGCGGGCCGCGATGATGGCGGAGGCCTGCTGCCGCTGCAGCATCGCCTGGGCGATCTCCGGCGCGTAGGCCAGCGAGGAGATGCGGGTCTCCACCACCTCGAGGCCAGCGATGGCGATCCGTGCGGCCACCTCGTCGGCCAGCTCCCGGGCGACGAGCTCCGTCGAGCCGCGAAGGGTCTCCTCGCCGGCCTCGCCATTGTCGTAGGGGTGGGTGGTGGCCACGTGGCGCAGGGCCGACTCGGACTGCACGGCCACGAACTCGTCGTACTGCTCGACGGCGAACACGGACTTGGCGGTGTCGGCCACCTGCCACACGACGATGGCGGCGATGTTGACGGGGTTGCCGTCGGCGTCGTTGACCTTCAGCTCGTTGGTCTCGAAGTTGCGGACCTTGACCGAGACCTTCTTCTTGGTGGTGAACGGCACGGTCATGAGCAGGCCGGCCTTGCGGATGGTGCCGATGTAGCGGCCGAAGAACTGGATGACCTTGGTGTCTCCGGGGCTGATGATGGTCAGCGAGGAGAACATCACCATGGAGAGCAGGAACGCCAGCATGGAGAGGAACATCCGCCAGCCGCCGCCGTCGTTGTTCTCCAGCTGGATGCCCGCGAGGACGCCCTGCCAGGTGGCGAGGGCGCCGATGACGAGGGCCACGAAGAAGGCGAGCAGGCCGTCGACGTACCAGGCCTTGCGCTCCTCGATGTCCACCCGTGCGCCCTCCCGGCCCACCGGACGGCCCGACGGTGCGCCGCCGAGCGAGTCGCCCTCGAGGTCTGTTGAGGGATCTGGGATGTGGGGGGTGCTCATGGTGCGTCCTTCCGCGAAAATTTCGATATCTAAGTGATATCACATTCTGAAGGCTCTGGGCAAGGCCCCTCCTCCGCCGCCCTGGCCGGGGGACACGGCTGAGCCGGACACGACTCCCGCGGAGGGTCGTGTCCGGCTCAAGGCCTTAGCGGGTGCGGGCCCCCTCGAGCTCAGCCAACTCGTCGTCGGTGGCCATCCGGAACGGCCCGCTGCCCTCGACGGCGGGCGCGGGGGCAAGGCCGCGGGTGGCCCGGAGGCTGGCGACCACGGAGACGGTGAGGATCGTCGCGATCACCGCCAGCGAGATCGCGGTGGGGATGTAGAACACGTCGATCTTGAGCGCCATCTTGATGCCCACCCAGATCAGCACCAGCGCCAGGCCGATCTTGAGGTAGACGAAGCGGTGCATGAGGTCGGCCAGGAGGAAGTACATGGCGCGGAGGCCGAGGATCGCGAACGCGTTGGCCGTGAACACGATGAACGGCTCGCTGGTGACGGCGAAGATCGCGGGGATGGAGTCGACGGCGAACACCACGTCGGTGGCCTCGATCAGCACCAGCACCGCCAGCAGGGGCGTGGCGAGTAGCACGCCGCCCTTGCGGATCAGGAGGCGCTGGCCGTAGTAGGCGTCGGTCATCGGCACGAAGCGGCGGAACAGGCGCAGCACCGCCGACTGCTCGGGGTCAAGGTGCTCGTCGCGCTGCCGGATCATCCGCCAGCCCGTGTAGAGGAGGAAGGCGGCGAAGACGTACAGGATCCAGGTGAAGTTCTCGATCAGGACGGCGCCGACGGCGATGAACGCGCCGCGGAGGACCAGCGCGCCGAGCACGCCGAGGAAAAGGACGCGGTGCTGGAACTGCGGCGGCACCGCGAAGTAGCTGAAGATGACGGCCCAGACGAACACGTTGTCGACGGCCAGCGACTTCTCGATGAGGTAGCCGGCGAAGTACTGCTGACCGATCTCGGGCCCCTGCCACCACCAGAGCAGCGCCCCGAAGCCGACGCCGAGCGCCACCCAGACGGCGCTCCAGGCCGCGGCCTCGCGGACTTTGATGACGTGGGCGTCGCGGTGGGCGACGAGGTCCACGGCGAGCATGGCGAGGATGACGGCGATGACGCCGACCCACACCCAGAGTGAGACGTCCATGATGAACCTTCCGATCGAGTCAGTCGATCGGAGGTCTCTCCCGGTCCGAAGACCGGCTCGCCGGGCCCGATGGCGGACCGTAATGACGACGAGGCGCCTGGGGGATACTCCCCTCCGTGGGCACTATTGAAGCCTATGTTGAAGGTTTGTTCAAGGGCGTCTTTCCGTGCAATGCCGTCCCGGCCCAGAGCCGAGTGTCGCGGGGCCTTGAGTTGAGGGTCGCGGCGGCGTGCAATGGGGGGATGAGTTCTCTGCAGACCTCCCTGCCCATCGCCGGGTTCGTCATCGACGACTCGGCCTGCGATGTCGACGACCTCGCCTTCTGCGGCGGGGTCCAGGTGACGGTGGCCGCCGACGAGAGCTGGGACGGGCTCGTCGAACGCGCCGTCGCCGAGGGGTGGATGGGCGTCGAGGCGTTGTCGGGGATCCCGGGAACGGTGGCCGACGTCGTCCGGGCGAACTCCGCTGCGTATGGTCAGGCGGTCGCGGACACCGTCGCCTCCGTCCGGACCTGGGACCGGGTGGCGGATGCTCAGCGCACGTTCCCCGCCGTCGAGTGCGCGTTCGTGGACGGGGGTTCACGCTTCCAGGAGCCGCTCGACGACGGCGGCCACCGATACGAGCTCCTCGACGTGGCGTTCCTGTTCAAGCAGGGGGACTTCAGCGCCCCGATCGTCGACGGGGTGCTCGCGGGAGCCTTGAGTGTCGCGGTGGGGGCGCGCGTGCCGCTGGCTGAGGTGCGGGCGGCCGCGTTGGCGCTGCCCGCCGTGCACGAAACGCCGTCGGACCCGGCCCCGAACCCCACATAGGGGCTCGGGAGGACATCGCGACGGCGTGTCGTGCACGCCGGGAAGTGGCAGGTCAGTTCCAGGCGAGGTCGATGCGTGGGGCCCCGATCACCAACGGCTCTTCGGCCCTCGATGGCTGGCGTCGGGCGATGTCCAGGTCCACGTCGCGCACCATCATCGCGAAGAACAGCTCATCGTCCGTGAGCCGCCGCGGGTCCCACCTCGAGACTCGATAGGCGGCCCAGGCGAAGCAGCGGACGGCCGTCGCGGGAAACCGGAGCGCAGCAACCGGCCTCCCCACGGCCAGGGACGCCGCCAACGTCCAGCAGGCCACCACCCCCAGCTGCGACATGCCGGGGATGGAGTCGTCATGCATCATCAGATGGCAGGCCTCGTCCAGCAGCTCGGCGATTTCGTGTGTGTCATCGGTCATGGGGTGTCCCTTCTGGTGTGCATCCTCACTCGTCGGCCGTCGCCGGTTCGTGCTCCCACGTGCACACTCTTATTCGGATTCGCACCGCGGACTTCCCCGGCATGCCCCTTTCTGTGGACAACTCGCCTGCCGCGACACGACTGGTGGTCACCTCCGTCAGATCAGCAGAGGGGGCTGGGCGATGGGTCGGGGGCTGTCCGTCCACAATGCGGCCATCGCCACGATCGGCCCACGGGTGCAGGGCATCGCCCTCAGCGGATCTGGATTGCTCGCCAGGTTGCAGTCACGACCCTTCGAGACGGCCCACGCCGCTCCGCGGGCGGCCCTCCTCAGGGAGCGAAGCTCGGTCCCTGAAGATCCCGCAACGACGACGAGATCCGCGTGACGGCAGTAGTCACGACCCTTCGAGACGAGCCGCGCCGCTCCGCGGGCGGCCCTCCTCAGGGAGCGAAAGCTCGGTCCCTGCCGCTCCGCGGGCGGCCCTCCTCAGGGAGCGACAGTTCGGTCCCTGAGGATCCCGCGTCGCGAAGCGACCGCGGGAGTCTCGAAGGGTCGAGAACTCGGACCTGACAGCGAGGGTGGGGGACGTCAGGGCGGCACTGCGCAGCGGTGCCCAACCCGACGATCACCCAACTGGCATCCCGCCCAAGCAGACCCACCCCCAACGCCGCCCTGCCGGCCCACACCCGGGACAGACAACGCCACAAGCCAGACGAGTGCGGGGAGACGGGAGACGATGCCCGGGCGGCCTAGCAACCCGACCACAGACCCCGGCCGCGACGACCTCCGGAGCGTGGACAACGGCCGCCCGGGCATCGACTCACGGCTCACCGCACCCGACCACAAGAACTGCGTGAAAGTGGTAGTCACGACCCTTCGAGACGGCACCCGCGCCTTCGGCGGCGCGCCTCCTCAGGGAGCGGCAGGGACTGCACCCGCGCCTTCGGCGGCGCGCCTCCTCAGGGAGCGGCAGGGACGGCACACGCCCCGCGGACGACGCTCCTCAGGGAACTACATAGCGTCGACACCACACACGACGAAGCGCCGCCCGGGTCAACCCCGGACGGCGCCTTGCCTGGTTGGTGCGGAACTCAGAAGTCGAAGTCCGCGATGTTGTCGCCGTTGAACACGTACGGCTCGCCGAGCAGCACCGAGGCGCCCTCACCGACGGTGTAGGAGCCCAGCTTGCCGGCCTCGAACTCGTCGCCCTCAGCGCCGGTGATGTCACCGTTGACGAGAGCCTGAGCGGCGAAGGCGGCCAGGTAGCCGAGATCGGCAGGGTTCCACAGCGCGAACGCTTCGACGGTGCCGTCCTCGACGTATTCACGCATCTGGTTCGGGGTGCCGAGACCGGTCAGCATGACCTTGCCCTTGTAGTCCGACGTCGACAGGTAGCGCGCCGCAGCGGCGATACCGACGGTGGTCGGGGACACGATGCCCTTGAGCTCCGGGTAGGTCTGGAGCAGAGCGGCGGTCTTGTCGAAGGACATCTGATCGTCGTCATCGCCGTAGGCGACCTCGACGAGCTCGACGTCGGGGTGGTTGGCCGCGAGCTCGGCCTCCATCATCTCGATCCACGCGTTCTGGTTCGTCGCGTTGGCCGAGGCCGACAGCACGGCGATCTGGCCCGCGTCGCCGATCTGCTCGGTGATCAGATCCACCTGGACCTTCGCGATGCCCTCTGCGGTGGCCTGGTTGATGAACAGGTCGCGGCACTCCGGGTTGGTGTCGGAGTCGAAGGTGACGATCTTCACGCCGGCGTCGCGCGCCTCGTTGAGGGCGTCACAGATGGCCTCGGGATCGTTGGCGGACACGACGAGCGCGCCGACGCCCTGCTGGGCCGCGGTCTGGATGAACGGCACCTGCGCGGTGGGCGATGCCTCCGTCGGGCCGACCTCCTCGAACGTGCCGCCGAACTCTTCGACTGCCTCAGCGCCGCCGGCGTTGGAGGTGTCGAAGTAGGGGTTGCCCAGGTTCTTGGGCAGGAACGTCACGCTGACGCTGCCCCCGGCGTCGCCGCCACCGCTGGTTGCGGTGGGGTCAGCTGAACCCTCGGTGCCCGGGTCCGAGCAGCCTGCCAGCGCGAGTGCCGCGGATGCGGCAATCGCGACGAGGCCGAGGCCGAAGCGCCCGGTCTTGCGTCCCTTGATGAACATTGCAGTTTCCTTTCTTGGCCCGTCGTTGGACCGGTGGTCTTTCGTCTCTTTTCAGGCTGCGGCGCCGGTGGCGCCCGCCTGTCCCTTCTTTCTTCCGATGGCCGCGACCCGCTTGGTCCGGATCCAGCCGAGGAAGCTTGCAGACACCACCGACAGGATGAGGACGATGCCGGTGATGACGTTGATGATGTCGCTCGTGACTCCCGCCAGGCGCAGTGCGCTGGACATCGTCCCGATGAGGAACACGCCGGCGATCACGCCGTGCAGCGCCCCGCGACCTCCGAAGATCGACACCCCGCCCAGGAGGACCGAGGCGATGATCAGGAGCTCCATGCCGATGGCGTTGTCGCCTCGGGCGTTGTTGTAGAGAAGTGTGAAGTACACCCCGGCGAAGCCGGAGACCGCCCCGCTCATGACGAACAGCCAGAACTTGGTGCGGACCACGTCGATGCCGGAGAAGGCGGCCACCTCCTTGTTGAGGCCGATCGTGTAGAGGGAGCGGCCGAAGGGGGTGAAGTGCAGCAGCACCGCGAAGATGAGCGCGAGCACGAGGAACGGGATGATGATCACCGGCATCGACGTGCCGGGGATGTTCGCCCGGATGAGGTCCGTCCAGTAGTCGGGGAACTCGCTGATCGCCGTCGTGCCGAGCAGGCCCACCGCGATCCCTCGGAACAGCGCGAGCGTGCCGATGGTCACGGCCAGCGACGGCAGCCCGACGAAGGTGATCAGCCCGCCGTTGATGGCGCCCGCGAGCGTCCCGACGAGGATGGCCACGAGCCCGGCAACCGGCAGCGGCCAGCCCGCCTGCACGCCGAGCCCGGTGACGACGCTCGCCAGGCCGAGGATGCTGGCCACCGAGAGGTCGATCTCCTCGGTGACGATGATGAGCGTCATCGGCAGGGCGATCAGCAGGATGGGCGCGATCTCGCGGATGAGGAAGGTGAGGGTGAGAGGGCTGTCGAAGTTGGGCACCGTCAGCGTCGATACGACGACGACGATGGCGAGCAGAGCGATGATTGCGGTTTCGCGGGTGGCGATGATCCGGCGCCAAAGCGGGTGCTGGTAGGACTTGTACTCCCTCGCGGGATTGTCGGTGAGGGCCGTGGCGGTGCTCATCACTTCACTCCTTCCCTCGCCGCGACGAGTCGTCGATGCTGACGGACGGCGAGGACGCGGTCCAGGATGATGGCGCCGATGATGAGGATGCCCACCACTGCGCGCTGCCAGAAGTCCTGGATGCCGATGATCGGCAGGGCCCGGTTGATGGTGAGCAGCAGGTAGGCGCCGAAGGCAGCGCCCCACACCGTGCCGACGCCGCCGGACATCGCGACGCCACCGATGACGGCGGCACCGATGGCCTGGAGCTCCCAGCCGGTGCCGGCGTTGGAGCTGACGGTGCCGTAGCGGGCAGCGAACAGCACCCCGGCCAGGCCGGCGAGCGCTCCCGACAGGATGAACGCCGAGAGGATCCGCCGGGTGACGCGCAGGCCGTAGAGGTGGGCGGCGTCGGGATCTGAGCCGATGGCGTAGAGCTCCCGGCCGCTGCGCAGGTTGCGCAGGTACCAGGCGGTGACCACCAGCACGAAGACCGCCAGGATGGTCAACAGCGGGATCCCGAGCACGATCTGGGTGCCGAGATCGCGGAAGGACGCGGGCATGTCTGAGGCGTTGATCCGGTCACTGCCGGTCCAGGCCACGTTGATGCCGCGGTAGATGTACATGGTGCCAAGCGTGATGACCAGGGCCGGCACCTTCGCGAACGCCACCAGCGCTCCGTTGATCAGGCCGAGGAGCCCGCCGAGCGCGATGCCGGCGAGGAAGACGAGCCCTGGGTGGATGCCTTCGATGTCGATGAACAGGCGGCCGGTCATGTAGGCGGTGAGGCCGACGACGGAGCCGACGGACAGGTCCACGTTGCGGGTGATGATCACCACGGCCTGGCCGATCGCCACCACCATGAGCAGCGACGGGGTGAGCAGGAGGTCGCGGAAGCCGTCGGAGGAGAAGATGAAGCTCGGGTTGACGGCGGTCGCGGCGATCACGATGAGGATCAGCGCGATGACGATGCCGGTCTCGCGGGCCTTGAGGATGTGGCCGGCCACGTCCAGCACGGAACGCCTCGGCAGCGTTGCGGTTGCCGCGGTCATCACGCGACCTCCTCGTCGGCCGTCGCGGCGAACATCACGGCCTCGGGGGTGGCGTCGGCACGGTCGAACTCGCCGGTGATGCGACCAGCGCGCATCACCAGGACGCGGTCGGCCATGCCGAGCACTTCTGGTAGTTCGGAAGAAATCATCAGGATTGCGAGCCCCTCCTGGGCGAGTTGTGAAATGAGCCGGTGCACCTCGGCCTTGGTGCCGACGTCGATGCCGCGGGTGGGCTCGTCGACGATCAGCACCCGTGGCGTGGTGGCCAGCCACTTTGCCAGGACGACCTTCTGCTGGTTGCCGCCGGAGAGGGTGCCGGCCTCGGCGTCCAGAGCCGCCGTCTTGACCTCGAGCCGGCTGGCCCACACCTTGGCGCTCGCGTTCTCCAGCGCGCCCCAGATGAGGCCGCCCTTCGCCAGCCGCTGCCGGATGGCGAGCGTGAGGTTGAGGGCGACGGACTGGTCCAGGACCTGTCCCTGCTTGCGGCGGTCCTCCGGCACGAGCGCGATGCCCTGCGCCATCGCGGCCTTCGGGTTGCCCTTGGGCAGCGCCTGGCCGCTGACGGTGACCGATCCGGACTGGTAGGGGTCGACGCCGAAGATGGCGCGGACCACCTCGCTGCGGCCTGCGCCGACGAGCCCGGCGAGGCCGACGATCTCGCCGGAGCGCACGGTGAAGGAGATGTCGTTGAAGACGCCCTTCTGGGTGAGTCCCTTGACGACGAGGATGTCCTCGCCGATGTCGGCCGGCAGCTTGGGGAACATCTCGGTGACGTCGCGGCCCACCATCAGGTGCACCAGTTCGTCGACGGAGGTGTCCGCGATGGGCATGGTGTCGATGTAGGAGCCGTCGCGCATGACCGTGACGGTGTCGCAGAGCTCGAACACCTCGTCGAAGCGGTGGGAGATGAACACGAGCGCGCGGCCCTCGTCGCGGAGGCTTCGGGCGACGGCGAACAGCCGTTCCACCTCGACCCCGCTGAGCGCCGCCGTCGGCTCGTCCATGATCAGCACGCGGGCGTCCAGGGAGATGGCCTTGGCGATCTCGATGATCTGCTGGTCCGCGATGGACAGGCCCTCGGTGAGCCGGTCGGGATCGATGCGGACGCCGAGGCGCTCGAAGATCTGCGTGGCCTCGTCGCGCATGGCCTTGCGGTCGATGCGTCCGAAGCGACCGACGGGCTGGCGCCCCATGAAGATGTTCTCGGTGACCGAGAGGTCCGGAAACAGCGTCGGCTCCTGGTAGATCACCGCGATGCCCGCTGCCTTGGACTGGGCGGTGCTGTGGAAGTCCACCGGCTCCCCTTCGAGGCGGAACTCCCCAGCGTCGCGACGGTAGAGCCCGGCGACGATCTTGACGAGCGTGGACTTGCCGGCCCCGTTCTCGCCGATGAGGGCGTGGATGGAGCCCTTCTCCAGGCTCAGGCTGCCCGAGCGGAGCGCGACGACAGCGCCGAAGGATTTCACTACCCTCGACAGCTCTAGAGCCGGCGTCGTCGCCGGTTCGGGTACCGTATCCGTCACTAGCGGTTCTCCTCTTTGAGTGTGTTGCCCTCCTCGCCGAGGGCCGCCTTTGAATCGATTCAACGTCGTTTCATGGTTACAGTATGTTTCAGCGATCCGCCAGGTCAAGTCACCGGAGACAAATGATGCGGATTCGTTAGAGAGGGAGGCACCGGGGCATGGCAGCCGTGAGCATTCGGGACGTGGCGCGGCGCGCCGGGGTGTCGGTCGGCACCGTCTCCAACGTGCTCAACCGGCCCGACGTGGTGTCCGCGGACGCGGTCCTGCGCGTCCAGCAGGCCATCGACGAGCTGGGCTACGTCCGCAACGAGGCAGCCCGGAAACTCAGGCAGGGCATCAGCGGCACCGTCGGCTTCGTCGTCATGGACGGGCAGAACCCGTTCTACAACGACGTGGTCCGGGGGGCCGGCGACGAGGCCACCCAGCACGGCATCGCGATCCTCTTCGGCGACACCGCCGAGGACCCCGCACGGGAACGCATGTACATCGACCTGTTCGAGGAGCACCAGGTGCGCGGCCTGCTCATCGCGCCGTTCGGGGAGGTGTTCAGCCGGCTGGAGAAGCTCCGGAGGCGAGGGATGCCCGCGGTGCTCGTCGGCCGCTACTCGGGCCAGAACCTGTTCAGTTCCATCTCGGCAGACAGCATCGCCGGCGGCCGGATGGCGGTGGAACACCTCATCGCCGGGGGCCGACGAAGGATCGCGTTCGTCGGTGGCCCCTTCGAGCTGCACGAGGTGACCGACCGGCTCGCGGGCGCGAGGGTCGCGGCGGAGAACGCCGGTGGCGTCGAGATCGAGGTGATCCCGACGGCGGCGATGAGTGTCGCGGAGGGCGCGGCCGCGGGCCTGCGGATTCTGTCGCGGCCGCCGAGGGACAGGCCGGACGCGGTCTTCGCGGCCAACGACCTGGTGGCGCTCGGCGTCCTCCAGGCGCTGGTGGAGGACGGCCGGATGCGGGTGCCGGAGGAGATCGCGTTGGTGGGCTTCGACGACATCACCTTCGCGGCCGCGGCGGCGGTGCCCCTGACGTCGATGCGGCAACCGAGCGCGATGATCGGCAGGACGGCGCTGCGGATCCTGCTCGAGGAGGCGGCGGACCCGGAGCTGATCCCCCGGCAGACGGTCTTCCAGCCGGAGTTGATCGTGCGGCGCTCCACCGGCCGTCGCTCCTGAGTCGCCGGGATCGCCTTTGTGACGCGTACACCTTCGCCGTCGCCAGGACCAGGCTGCAACTTGCTATCCATAGAGCGGCTTCTGCGCATATACACACAAACCGCTCTATGGATAGCAAGTTGCAGACCCGCGCCCCCGGCGGGCGGACCGAGACGCGCCGTCGGGCACCGTTACGGAGCTGAGTGCGTGGGGAGGCCCGTGGTGCGTCCATCCCGAACCGCACCGCCGGGCAGCACCTCGGAGATGATCGATGCGTGCACAATAGGTTGGCCCCGCGACCTTCCCGCTGCACGAATGCGGCTCAATGCCCCTTGCCGGGGCCCCTCCCGGGGGAAGATGGTAGACACCACAGCAGGGGCCCAAGGAGGGGACACAATGAAGCGTCTCGACACCGACGTCGTCGTCATCGGAGGCGGCTCGACAGGGCTGGGCGTCGTCCGCGACGCCGCGATGCGCGGATACCGCGCGGTGCTCGTCGAACGCGTCGACCTCGGCCAGGGCACCACCGGCCGGTTCCACGGTCTGCTGCACTCCGGCGGGCGATACGTCGTCAGCGACCCGGGATCGGCCACCGAGTGCGCCGAGGAGAACGCGATCCTGCGCCGCATCCAGGCCAGCGCGGTCGAGGACACCGGCGGTTTCTTCGTCACCCTCGCCGGCGACGACCCGGCCTACGCCGACAAGTTCCTGGCCGGGGCCAAAGCCACGGGCGTCCCAGCCACCGAGATCTCGGTCAAGGAGGCGCTCCGCCGCGAGCCCCGCCTCGACCCCCACATCCAGCGCGCCATCGAGGTGGCCGACGGCTCCGTCGACGGCTGGCAGCTCGTCTGGGGCGCCGCCCGCTCGGCGGAGGCGCACGGCGCGAAGGTGCTCACGTACCACCGGGTGACGAAGATCGAGCGCGACGGCGACCGTGTGGCGGCCGTGATCTGCCGCGACGAGAAGGGCGGCGAGGACGTCCGCATCAACTGCACCTTCGTCCTCAACTGCGCCGGGCCGTGGGCGGGACAGATCGCGGAGATGGCCGGCGCCGAGCCGGTCGCGGTCGTCCCCGGCCGCGGCATCATGATCGCGATGAACCACCGCCTGGTGAACACCGTCATCAACCGCTGCGTCTACCCCACCGACGGCGACATCCTCGTCCCTGTGCACACCGTCTCCATCATCGGCACCACGGACATCCACGAGACGGACCCCGACCACCTGCCGATCCCGCGTGCCGAGGTGCAGCAGATGCTGGACGCCGGCGAGGCGATGATCCCCGGCTTCCGCAAGGCGCGCGCCCTGCACGCCTGGTCCGGGTCGCGGCCGCTGATCAAGGACAAGCGGGTCTCGGTGGAGGACACCCGCCACATGAGCCGCGGCATGGCCGTCATCGACCACTCCCAGACCGACGGCCTGAACGGCATGCTCACCATCGGCGGCGGGAAGCTCACCACCTACCGGCTGATGGCCGAGCACATCGTCGACGCCATGAACCGGCAACTCGGCGAGGAGCGGCCCTGCACCACCGCCGACGAGGTCATCCCCGGCAGCGAGGACCGCAAGCTCTACACCGTCACGCACCGCCTCGAGGACCGCGAGAAGGACCGCCTGGACGACCAGATCATCTGCGAGTGCGAGCTGATGAACCGCTCCATGTTCGTGCGGCTCCTCAAGGAACAGCCCGACGCCACCCTCGACGACCTGCGCCGCCAACTGCGTCTCGGCATGGGTCCTTGTCAGGGCGGGTTCTGCGCCGCTCGCGCCGCCGGACTGGCCTGCTCGGAGAAGGCGATCGACGCGGAGCCCGCCTCCGGGCTGCTTCGCCTGTTCCTCAAACACCGGTGGATCGGCATCTGGCCCATCCTGTACGGCCAACAGGTGCGCCAGACCGCCCTGGACCACTGGATCTTCGCCGGAACGCTCGACGTCGAGCACCTGCCCCAGCCTGAAGAGGAGATCGTGCGATGAGCGACGTCGTCGTCATCGGGGCCGGACTTGCCGGCCTCACCGCCGCGCTGCGGCTTGCCCGCGCCGGGAAGTCCGTCACCCTGACCACGAAGGGGCCCGGCGGGCTCCAGCTGTCCCAGGGCACCGTCGACATCCTCGGCTACACACCGGAGCGGGTCACCGCACCGCTGGATGCGGTGGCGGCCGTCTCCAGTGAGCACCCGTATGCCTCGATCGGCGCCGACGCCGTGGCCGCGGGCGTGTCCTGGCTCGCCGAGGAGCTCGGCCCGAACCTGCTCGTGGGCGATCCGGCGCGCAACTATCACCTGCCGACGGCGGTCGGCGCCGTGCGCCCGACGGCGCTGGCCCAGCCGTCGATGGTCGCGGGGGACGCGGTGGGCGGTAAGAGTTACGCCGTCGTCGGCGTGCGGCAGCTCAAGGACTTCCCGGCGGACCTCATCGCCGGCAACCTCGCCCGCTCGAAGGCCCCCGACGGCGGCGCCCTGAGCGCGCACTCAGCCTGGATCAACCTCCCCGCGCGGAAGGGTGAGGCGGACCCCACCCCGCTCACCTACGCCCGAGCGATGGACGATCAGTCCTTCGCCGCCGCGTTCGCGACGGCGGTCGCGGCTGTCGCGGGGAAGGCCGACGTGGTCGCGCTGCCCGCCGTGCTCGGCATCAAGCGCCGCGACGTGTGGCGGCAGGTCGCTGACCAGCTCGGCCGCGACATCTGCGAGATCCCCCTGCCCCCGCCGTCGGTGCCGGGCCTGCGGCTCTATGACGCGCTGCTGGCGATGGTGCGCGCCGCGGGCGTGCGATTCGTGCAGGGCAGCCGCATCGTCGGCTTCACCCCTGGCGGCGACGGCGTGGCCTCGGTCACGCTGGCCGCGGCCGGCGGGCCCCGCCACCTGAAGGCCGCCTCGTTCGTGTTCGCACCGGGCGGCTTCGAGAGCGGCGCACTCGACGTCGACTCGTTCGGCGCGATCACCGAGCCCGTGTTCGGGCTCCCGCTGACGGCAACGGACGCGACCCCGCTGATCCCCTCGGTCTACTGGGGCCCGCAGGCCCTGTTCGAAGTGGGAGTCCGCACCGACGACGCCGGCAGACCGGTCGACGCCGCCGGCACCGCCGTCCACCCCAACCTGTTCGTCGCGGGCGGCATCATCGCCGGCGCCGAGCGCTGGCGCGACAAGTCAGGCGACGGGATCGCCGTCGCCACGGCCGTCCGGGCCGCCGATCACATCACCGGAGGTGCACGATGAGCGAGAAGCGCGACGAGCGGGCCAAGGCCCTGCGGGAGCGGCTCAACAACGAGCTGCAGCGGATGAGCCTGGACATGTGCGTCAAGTGCACCATCTGCGAGACCTCGTGCCCGGTCTCCGCGGTCACGCCGCTGTTCTCGGGCCCCAAGTTCGTGGGGCCCCAGGCGGAACGGTTCCGCGACGACGAGTCGGTGGACCACTCCGTCGACTACTGCTCCAGCTGTGGCACCTGTTCGGTCGTCTGCCCCCAGGGTGTCAACGTGGCCGAACTCAACTCCCTGGCACGCGCCGTGATGAAGGCCGAAGAGGGCGTGCCGGTGCGCGACAAGATGATCACGCAGACGGTGCTGATGGGCAAGGCCATGACCCCCATCGCGCCCATCGCGAACGCCGTGCTGGGCAACAAGGCGGCGCGCTACGCCATGGAGAAGGTGGTGGGCGTCCACCGCGACGCCCCCATGCCCACCGCCCGAGGCGAATCCCTGCACAAGTGGCTGAAGAAGCGGCCCGCACGGACCAAGCCCGCCACCCGCGGCGCCCTGGTCTACTTCCACGGCTGCGCCGGCGGCTACTTCGAAGTGGACGCGGCAAAGAAGGCC
The DNA here is from genome assembly GCF_014164725.1 of Tessaracoccus sp. MC1627. Taxonomy (NCBI): domain Bacteria; kingdom Bacillati; phylum Actinomycetota; class Actinomycetes; order Propionibacteriales; family Propionibacteriaceae; genus Tessaracoccus; species Tessaracoccus sp. MC1627. The sequence continues at coordinate 68,984 of NZ_JACJGA010000001.1, forward strand.
ATCGAGGTGCTGGAGCACCTGGGCTACGAAGTGATCGTGCCCCAGCAGGGCTGCTGCGGCCTGGCCGAGCAGAGCAACGGCCTGTTCGAGGCTGCCAGCGCGTCGGTCCGGAGGCTCGTCGACCAGCTTCGCACCCCGGGCACTGACCTGACGATCATCAGCACCGCGGGCAGCTGCACCGGCATGCTCAAGCACGAGGCGCACCAGATCCTTGGCATCCACGACCCCGAACTGCTGGACGTCGGCACGCGAATCCGGGAGATCTCCGAGTTCCTCATGGAGCTCTACGAGGCGGGCGAGCTGCCGACGGACTTCCACCCGGTCAACATGCGCCTGCCGTACCACGCGCCGTGCCAGCTGAAGAGCCAGGGCATCGGAACCCCGGCGTCGGATCTGCTGCGGCTCATCCCCGGGCTCGAGGTCATCGACAGCAATGTCACCTGCTGCGGGATCGCCGGCACGTATGGGTTGAAGAAGGAGAAGTACGAGATCGCGCAGGCAGTCGGCCAGCCGTTGTTCGACATGGTGCAGGCCAACAACGACGGCCTCGCCGCGTGCGACACGGAAACGTGCCGGTGGCAGATCGAGAAGTCGAGCGGCGTCGAGACGGTCCACCCGATCGTGCTGGTGCACCGCGCCTACGGGTTGGGCGGGGTGGTCACCCGCTGACCCTTGCGCCCGGTTTGGATCCCTGCCCCACTCCTCAACCTGAAGCCGACGCGACCTCGCTCTGACAAGGGCTGTTGACCTCTGCGAGCGATGCCTCCGCGCGTGGTCGAGCTGCGCGGAGAAGGCCCAGAAATTGGTTCAAGAATTTCTTGCATGGCGGGCTTTCTGGGCCCGTTTTTGTCGGTGGTCGTTGCCAGAATGATTCACATGAGCGAGACGGTGGTGGACCTGGGACAGCGGTACCTCGCCGCCCTGTGGGACGCCGCCGCCGCGCTCGGTTCGGACGCGGTGGCGGTGGAGCGTCTGGCGGCTCTGGTGGACTCGATCGGTGAGTTCGAAGCCCAACTCGCTGGGCTCAGGCTGCACCTGCTCCACGAGGCCAGGCTGTCCGCGGCGGACCGGGTGGTGGAGGGGGTGCGGCAGTCGGTGCGCACCACGCCTTCGCAGGCCACCGCCGCATTGCGTCTCGCCACGGATTTGGGGGACCGGTTCGGGTTGATCGCCGCCGCGTTGAGTCAGGGTGTGGTCTCTCTGCCGCAGGCCGAGGCGATCGTGGCCGGGTTGAAGAAGCTCCCCTCCCGCCTGACCCGCGGCGAGTTGGTGGAGTGTCAGGAGTTGATCCTGGCCCACGTCGACACCCTCGGCCCCAGCGAGTTGCGGATCCTGGCGTCGCGCCTGACGGAGGTGATCGACCCGGACCGCGCCGACGCCGACGACGCGACGCGTCTGGCGCGGGAGGAGCGCACCGCGCATCGGGACCGGTTCCTGCATCTGGCGCCGGATCATCACGGGTCGATGCGGATCACGGGCCAGCTCCCTGTCGCCGACGCCGCCCTGTTGTCAGCTCAACTGGATGCGTTGATGCCTCCGGCGTCGAAGTACACGGACACCGGGGAGGCGCCGAGCCGTGGCGCCCGACGCGCCGATGCCCTGGTGCTCCTGACTCAGCATGCCGCGGGTCACGGCACGCTGCCCTCGCACGGGGTGGACCGCCCCCACGTCCACATCACCCTGGACTACGACACCCTGGTCACCGGCCTCGGCGATGTGACACTGCTCGGCGGCGGCGTGGTCGACGGGCTGTCGGCCAGCGAGGCGCGGCGCCTGGCGTGCGACGCGGACCTGATCCCCATGGTGCTGGGCACCACCTCCCGGCCGCTGGACGTGGGCCGGACCCATCGCCTGTTCACCCCCGCCCTGCGCGCGGCGATCGTGCAGCGGGATCAAGGGTGCGTGTTCCCCGGCTGCACCGCCCCACCGGCGCCGTGTCAGGCGCATCACATCATTTCCTGGTGGGCCGGCGGGGACACCTGCCTGGCCAACGGCGTTCTGCTCTGCCCCCACCACCATCGCCTTGTCGAACCCGATCCGCTGCAGTCCGCAGAATCCCAGTGGCAGGTGCACATCGACCAAGTGACCGGCCTGCCGTGGTTCACCCCACCGCGGCACATCGACCCCGCCCGCCGACCACGGCAGCATCAGCGCCACCGCCTTCAACAACTGGCACCGCTGGTCGGGGGAGCACTATGCCCACTGGAGCCCGACCGGCATGAGTGGGACCATGACCCCCCGGATCCGCCCGACTGGGATCTGGAGCCGCCGGACCCGGACACGTGCAGCCTGCCCGACCACCACGGACCGGCCCTCGACGAGCTCATCCGCAGCGCCACTGCCTGGGGCACTGACGCGGCCTGAGTGCATGAACCGCGTGCGGGAGGGTGGTTTGGACTTGGATCGGGCTCCGCGTCGGCTCAGCCGCTGACCCGCAACGCGGTCGATCAAGTCACGACGGTGAGCCGACCTTCCGCCTTCGCCGGTACAGTCAGCCCCATGGCTCCTACATCGGGCTCACCCGGCCGCCGCGCCGTGTTCCTCGACATCGACGGCACCTACGCCGACCACGGCGAGGTTCCCCCAGCTCATGCGACGGCGGTGCGCAGGGCGCGCGCGGCCGGCCACCTGGTGTTCCTGTGCACCGGTCGGCCGAAGTCGATGGTGCCGCCCCGGATCCTGGAGGCGGGGTTCGACGGGTTCGTCGGCGGGGCCGGCGCCTACGTCGAGGTGGACGGACAGGTGCTCGCCGACGTCCGGTTCCCGCCAGCCGTGGCCGCCCGCACCGTCGAGGTTCTCCTCGAGCACGACGTGGCGTTCCTGCTGGAGGCGACGGAGGGGTTGTGGGGCCCGCCTGGTGTCGACGTGCGCGTGGCCCGTCACCTGGAGCCTCATCTTCGCTCAGAAGACCCCGCGCAATCGCGGCCCTTCGACCTCCTCGACAACCTGCGGATGACCGATGACCTCTCCGACGCCTCGTTCGGGAAGGTCTCCTGCGTCGAGTCCCCCACCCTTATCCCGGAGTTGGCCGAGCTGATCGGTCCCGAGGTGGCTGCGCTTCCGAGCTCCATCCCGGACCTGGGCTCCGCGGCCGGCGAGCTCTACCTGGTGGGCGTGCACAAGGCCGTCGGGATGCGCCTGGTCGTGTCGTCGCTGGGCGTGGACCCCGCGACAGTCGTCGCAGTCGGCGACGGGCTCAACGACCTCGAGATGATCGACGAGGCCGGCGTCGGCGTCGCCATCGAAGGCGCCCATCCCCGCGTCCTGGCGGTAGCAGACCGCGTGGCTGCTGGCCCCAGGGATAGCGGTCTGGCTACGCTCTTCGCGGACCTCGGGCTGTTCTGAGGCGCCAGCGGTCGCGAGCCTCGGCCGGTCCCGGCGCCGTGACCAGCGCTTCCCTTCCACGATGCCGCCCACGGCTCAGACGGCACCCTCGACGCCGGGCCAAACGTAGAATGCCACCATGCCGCGTGACGCACGCCTCGATGAGCTCGCGTTGCTGCGCCGGGCGCGCGACGTGATGGACCGACGCTTCGCCGAACCGCTCGACGTGGCCGCGATCGCCGCGGAGGCCTACATGTCCCCGGCGCATTTCACGCGCCGCTTCAAGGCCGCTTATGGCGAGACTCCGCATGCCTACCTGATGACCCGTCGGATCGAGCGCGCCCAGTGGCTGCTGCGCGGTGGCGGCCTGACCGTCACAGAGGTGTGCCTGGCCGTGGGCTGTACGTCGCTCGGGTCATTCAGTGCGCGGTTCACCCAGCTGGTGGGGCGGACACCCACCGCCTATCGGGCCGGAGACCATTCGGCGCTGATCGGGGTGCCCAGTTGCGTGGCCCGGCTCGCCACCAGACCGAGCAGGAATGGAGAAGCGCCTAGCCCGCGGCCGGTCTAGCGTTGCGGGCATGGACATCAAGCTCTCGACCTCATTCATCACCGTCAACGACCCGGATGCCGCCCTCGCCTTCTACCGCGACGTGCTCGGCCTCGAGGTGCGCATGGACGTGCCCCAAGGTGAGTTCCGCTGGATCACCGTCGGCTCGCCGACGCAGCCCGACGTCGGGATCGTGCTGTCGAACTACGTGGACGGCTCGCCGGAGGACATCGAGGTGATCCGGGCCCTCGTCGCGAAGGGCGGCATGAACGCGGCGCACTTCAGCTCCTCCGACGTCGACGCCGTCTTCGCCAAGGCCACGGAGGCCGGAGCCGAGATTGTCTCCGAGGTCGCGGACCAGCCGTGGGGGGTCCGGGACTGCGCCTTCCGCGACCCGTCCGGGAACCTCGTGCGCGTCGACCAGGCGTGACCCCTCCCTAGGAGGTGGATCTGGTGCCGTAGTCGAAACTAGATCCGCCACTCAGCTGCACGAGGCAAGTCGTCGTGCTGGAGGTCGGACGCCTCCGCGACGAAGCGTTGAACGAGCGCGACGACGGCGCTCTCGTCGCGCCCTCCGCCCACGAGGTGGACAGTGCCGGGTCGCGCGATCGTCGGGTGGGTGGTGTCGGCGATGCTCATGATCATCATCCTGACACCGCCCGCCGGGGGTCACGGGTGGCGACGCGCCTCGTCCTCCACCGGCGGCTCCTGCGTGGAGCCGCTTGGCCGGGGACGTAGCCACTCGCGGGCCCCGCCCCGTCGAATCTGGTCCTGGAACAGGCTCACCAGCGAAGCGACGAACACCAGGTTGAACACCAACTGCACCGTCACCAGCAGCCGTGCGAGTTGGCCCTCGGCGTGGATGTCGCCATAGCCGACGGTGGACATCGTCGTCATCGAGAAGTACAGGGCGTCGAGGCGGGTGGTGAGCCCATTGAACTGCCCCGGCTGCTGGACGGTGAGCAGGAAGTACCCGAAGGAGAAGATCACCAGCACCAGCTCGAACGTGAGCAGGAGGTGAACCGGTCTGAGGCGCTTCGCGGCCTGGCGCACCTCGTTGAACACGGCTCCGGCGACGGCAGCAAGGCACACGGCGCCCACCACGAACCCGAGGACCGTCCCGACGGGGGCGTCACTGGCGCTGACGGGCACCAGGAAATTGAATGGTCAACACAGCCGTCGGAAGGAGCATGCGGCTGAACACGAGGCGCCAGTTCACCGCGTCAGTCTAGGAACAGAGGGCCGCGAATATCGGATCCAGTCCGCGTCGCCGTCGCCATGGCCGGCCGCCGCCGTGCGCTTCCGTATTCGGCGGATCTGGTGTCGTAGTCGGCACCACATCCACCGCCGGAGCGCCTCCGTGGATCAGGCGAGCCTGAGAACAGATGTTTCGTCTCGCCCGGGAGTGGGTAGGTAAAGAACGCCAGGGATCAAGGATCTAGTGGAAGGCGAGGCAATGGCAGAAAGAAACCTGAACGGTCTCTTCTGCGCGACGATGCGCGACATGGACCGCGCCGAGCGCCACATCCGACGGCATGCACGCTGACGCGGTTCTGGGAGACCGCTACCGCCTCTCGCGCCTGATCGCCTCCGGCGGCATGGGCGAGGTGTGGCAGGCCCACGACGCCGTCCTCGACCGCGAGGTGGCGGTGAAGCTGCTGTCCGCGGGGGAATCCGACCCTTCGGCACTGGAGCGCTTCCGTCGTGAGGCGGTGGCCATGGCCGCACTCCAGCACCCGAACACTGTGTTGGTCCTCGACATCGGCACCCATCACAGATGGACCTACATCGTGATGGAACTCCTCCCGGGGCCGACTCTCGCCCAGCTGGTCGCCTCCCGAGGACCCCTTCCGGACGAGGAGGTGGCCGGTCTCGGGGCGCAGGTGGCGGCCGGCCTGGAGGCCGCCCACCGCGCGGGGATCGTGCATCGCGACATCAAGCCGGGCAACCTGATGCTGGGCGCGTCGGGGGAGCTGAAGGTGGTCGACTTCGGGGTGGCCCGCTTGTCCCAGGCCGCCGCATCCGCCCTGACCGCGACCAACACCATCGTCGGGAGCGCCCTCTACCTCTCCCCCGAGCAGGCAGCCGGATCGCCGGCCGACGAACGGAGCGACCTCTACGCGCTGGGATGTGTCCTCATGACTCTCGCGACGGGGCGGCCCCCGTTCGAGAGCGAGCACCCGATCGGGGCGCTCCACCAGCATGTGCGGGTTGATCCGCCACTTCTCCGCACGCGACGCCCCGGTGCGAGCGCAGCCCTGGAGGCCTTGATAAGCGAGCTGCTGGCCAAGGATCCCGACGATCGTCCGGCGTCGGCCGCCGAGGTAGCCCTCCGGCTGAGGAGCATCGAGATGTCGCTGCGCGACGCCCCGACCACCCCCGCGTCCCCTTCGCCTGAGGTCACGGCTCGGATGACCCGCTCAGCCGCGTTGCTGCCGAGCGCGGGCACCGCCCCCGCTGAGCCGCGGCATGCTCATGTGTCGAAGTCCCGGCCGGCACGGGGCAGGGCCCCGTGGGTGGCGGCTGGCGTCCTTGTCTCCAGCGCGCTCCTGGCGGCGATGGCCTTGACTCAGGGCGCGGATCCCGCCGGAGACCCGCGGACCTCCGTGGCTGGCTCACCCGCCGCGGCTGCCAGCGCCTCGCCGGTGCCATCGCCGTCGACGATGCCCTCGACGACGCCCGACGGGTCGGAGACCACCTCGCCGACACCGACCCCGGCTCCGGCTTCCACCCGATCCGCCGTCGGCCAGGACACCGCACCCCCCGTCGCCGCCGACGGTGACAAGCCGGCGCGCGGCAAGTCCGAGGAGAAGAAGCCCACCAACCCATCCGACGGCAAGGCGAAGGAGAGGCCAACCCAGGCCGGGAAGAACTAGAGGCGGCGCGTGGGGTGGGCGGATCAGAGTGTCGCGGCGGTGGGATCCGTCTTCGGGGCGAAGCGACGCGACAGGAACTCGACGAGTTCCGCCGCGTCCGGCTCGTCATCGTCGAGGAGTGTCATCACGGGTTCCAACTCCGACGCTGCGACAGGGTCCAGACCACCGAAGACACTCAGACCGGCCACCGTCGAGGCCACGCGGGTGCAGTAGTACTCCCCCGCCTCGACCCGACGGCTCCAGTCCAGCTCCGTGACCTCCTCGACCTCACCGGTCCGGACATCGCGAAGCGTGATGGAGCTGCCGGGGATCGCCGAGGCCACCTCGTACACCGACCGCCTGGTCAGCAGCCACTCCTGCGCCAGTTGCAACTCGTCGGGGGGCAGCAGAGCGCCCCTACGGTTCAGGTACTCAGCGAAGACGCCTCCCTCCCACAGGGCGACGTCGAGGATCAGGCCCTCCTCCAGCGCCCGGTCGAACCCGTCGGTCCCGTCCCAGTGCTCGGCACGTGCCTCGGCGAGCTCGAGGATGAACGGCGTGTCCTTCTCGATGAGGTAGCCGACCGCCTTCTGATAGAGCCAGTTCCAGCGCTCGGTGAGCGGGAGCTGCGCTTGCCGAAGATGGCACTGCTTGAACTTCTTCCCCGAGCCGCACCAGCACGGAGCGTTCCGCGGCAGGCTCCGTCCCTGCCCCGGCAGGAACTGCTGCAGGTAGCCGTAGAGCGGGTCGTCCTCGGCGCCGGCGCGGCGGAGCAGGGACATGCCACGGGCCGCGTCGCCTCGGTCGCTGGCGCACACGGCCAGCGACAGCAGCGCCGGGGGCCACGAGGGATCGAGCGCCTCGGCCTGTTGGTACAGCTCCTCGGCACCAAGCACGTTCCCCATCTCCTCGACGGCCACCCCCCGCATCCACCTCAACGCGACCCGCGCAGGACGGGGAGCGTCGGGCTCCCACGCACTCGTCAGCGCAGCGACGACGACGGGCTCCCCGTCGAATACGCCCAGAGCCTCGTCGAGGAAGGCCACCGCGACGGCGGGGTCCCGCAGCAGCGACACCGCCGCCTCGACGCCCTCGCCCGCGATCCCCAGGGCCTCGAAGCCTCCGAGCCCGGGGCCCTCGGACTCTCCGGCCCCCTCCGCGGGACCGACCCACCTGGCCAGAGCCTCCGAGACTGCCGTTTCCCGGGCTTCTTCCTCTGTCTCCATGGCCGAGTCGAGATCGTGGGTCATTCCGACCACGATCTGCAGCAGCTGCACGACGGCGACCGCCTCCGATTCGTCGAGGTCATGCTCCTCCTGGATGCGGCGCAGAATCTCTTCGGCCTCCCCGGCGTCGAAGTCGTAACCCTCGGTCGCGATCAGGGAGCCACGGCGCGCCACCCCGCAGGATTCGAGCTGTTCACCCAACGGGAGCTCCGGCCGACGCAGCAGGTCGTTGTCGGCCGCACACACCGCCCACACGGAGTTCTCGATCAGATGGGGCCGGTCCGGGGACTCCCCCACCATGGCGGCCAACGCCTGGCCGGTGCTCGTCCCCGAGGCCTCCTCCACCGCCAGCAGCTCAAGGCCGTCCTGCTCGACCCTCACTCCGACGATGTCACCAACACCGAGCCCGAGCCCAGCAAGGCGCCCGCGTTCGAGCAGTATCGCGCCCCCCGAGACGACCTCTGCATCGATGGCCCTGTCCAGGAGCTCAGGGTCAGACGGATACACGACGGTGGCGTCCGCGCCGTCGGTGAAGCGGTCGTACGGCGGGTCGCCGATCAGTACCTCCAGCGGCGCCAGGTCTCCCGGCGTGACGAGCAGGTCGTGCTCCACCTCAGCCTCGCTGAGCCGGTGGGTGAAGATCCGCCCCTCCAGCAGCTCAGGCAGCCACACCCACCGTTCGTCAGCGACGGGCATGATCGGCGGATCGGTCTCGACGAGGAACTCCTCGAACCAGTCCCCCTCGTCGTCCAGCGTGAGGCCAAGCGCGAGAAGACGCTCCCGCAACTCGTCCTCGTCCATGGGCCCGTGGGCGATGAGGAGGTCGCGCGCGGCGGCGAGAAGCTCTTCTGGAGAAGAAATCGGCATGACAGCCACACTATCGGGGGCCGGACATCCGTACCCTTCGTCGGCAACTCACCCCTGCCCGGCAGATGGACCAGCGGGAAGCGTCGGGCTCGCGTCGTCACCGAGCTCCGGGTGTAGGGACCAACGCTTGTGCGGCAGATCTGGTGGCGTAGTCGGCACCAGATCCGCCTGTCAGTGAATTGGCGCCTCGAGCGCATGGGACTCGAACCCTGCTCAAACGTGCTCCGACAAGGGCGTGATCCTCCGGCCTGCCGACAGCCCGGTCTGACGCATCCCCACTCAGCCATGGCTTCTCGCAGCTGGACGGTGGCGAGTCGTTGTTGAACTCACCCGTGATCTGCATCGTAGGGATACAAGGATCTGCCTGATAGAAACACTGCGATCTGCCTGATAAGGATCCCTTGCGGGGTATGTTGAACGCATGGCTTACGAACGCCGGATCTTGGATGAGGTGCTGGATGAACTGTTCCCCCACCTCGCCGCCATCTCTGTGGAAGGCGCCAAAGGTGTGGGGAAGACAGCGACTGGGACCCAACGCGCCGAGTCGGTGCTCACTCTGACCTCACCGCAGCAGCGGGACGTGGTGGTGGCAAATCCGGACTACATCACCCAGCTGCCCCCGCCACTCCTGATCGATGAATGGCAGCTGGTGCCCGAGATCTGGGACCGTGTCCGGCACGCCGTTGATGCCGACGCGACGGGAGGGCGCTTCCTCCTCGCAGGCTCGGCTACGGTTCCCGCCGGAGTCCGGATTCACTCTGGCGCCGGTCGGATCGTCAGTCTGACCATGCGCCCGTTGACCGTTCACGAACGAGGGCTGGCCGAGTCGACGGTCTCTCTCAGGGCGTTGCTGACGGGAACCCAGGAGACGGTCGCGGGTGCCTCTCCGCTTCGACTGCCTGATTATGTCGATGAGATTCTGGCGTCTGGGTTTCCCGGGATTCGCGGACTTCCGGAGCGGGCGCGCCAGGTTCAGCTCGACAGTTACCTCATCCGGATTGTTGAGCGAGAGCTGGCTGAGAATGGCGTGACGGTGCGACGCCCCGAGGCTCTCAAGGCATGGCTGACTGCCTACGCCGCCGCCACTGCGACCGACGCGGCTTACACCACCATCTTGGACGCGGCCACCGCCGGGGATATCGACAAGCCTGCCCGCAGCACGGTCGACGCCTATCGCGAGCAGCTGGCCAGGCTGTTCATCCTTGATCCCATCCCTGCATGGCTTCCCGCCTTCAATCCGCTCAAACGCTTGGCGCGTAGTCCGAAGCATCATTTGGTCGATCCAGCACTGAGCGCCAGACTGGTGGGCGTGAGTAAGCCCGGGCTGTTGGCGGGGGAAGGCAGGCGGGTCGATCAGCGCACCGGCACTTGGCTCGGGGCCCTGTTCGAGTCACTGACCGCGCAAAGTATCCGCGTGTACGCGGAGGCGGCTTGGAGTTCGGTCGGACACCTGAGAACCCAGGATGGAACTCGTGAGGTGGACTTGATTGTTGAGGGGGAGGACCATCGGGTGCTGGCAATTGAAGTCAAGCTCGCGCCCAGTGTCGGTGATAGCGATGTCCGCCACCTGAACTGGCTGCACACTCACCTGGGGGACCGCCTCGTCGACAAACTGGTGGTGACGACGGGAGACGTGGCATATCGCAGGTCTGATGGCGTGGCCGTCGTACCGCTTGCGCTTCTGGGACCCTGAGCCGCCTGGCGTCGGACTGGGATCGCGGCAAGAGAGCTGCGCGCACTGGTGCGCAGGATCGGTGGCCGACCTCACTGGACGAGTCGGACGTTGTCTCCGGTGAGGTTGGCGCGGAAGCCGCCGTCGACCACCTTCACGCTTCGCAGGACGACCCCGTCGGGCAGGCCCTCGATGCTGTGCTCGAACGTGATCAACTCCCGCAGCGCGGCTCCCAGCAGATCCGAGACGAATTGGGGGCCTCCGATGTCGATGGATGTCGGCACCATCACCAACTTGCCGCCCACGACCTCGACAGTGCCGGTGGCGCCGACGGGGAGGCTCCGTCCCAATGCCTCCACCAGGGTGTCGACACGCACCTCACCATCATCGGCGGCGCTCAGGGTGGCGTCCGGGCCGACCTGCGCGGCCACGACGTCGAAGGGGACCGTGGCCGTCAGATCGAGGTGGCGGGCGACGAGTCCGTCCGGCCCCGACACGACGTCGGTACCCGTGCCGACGACGTCGTTGAGCGGCGTTCCCGCGGCGATCACGGAACTGGCGTCCAGCGAGACGTCACCGAGCCAGACCTCGTTCTCGGCGAGATCCGGAGGCGGGGTGGGTTCCGCTATGGGCGCCGTTGTCGACGCGGCGGGCGTCGGGGCATCGGTGCTGCCCACCGGCCGCGTGATCGACAGCCAGAACAGCAGCAGCGCGAGGAACACAAGGCCGAGCATCGCAACGGCCCCGATGGCCCAGTCGAGCACTCGCCCACGCAGGCGTCGACGCGACGATGACGTGGAGGCGTGGTTGCCGTCCGGCTGGACTGGGTACTGATCAGCCATTCGCACGTGCTTTCCTGACGCGGGTGCGCCGCTCGCGCTGCAGGATGCCGGACGGCCAACTGCTCAGCGGACCCACCAGCGTGATCAGCGACGGCACGAGCAGCGCTCGGACGATGAATACGTCGATCAGGATACCGACCCCCAGCAGGAAGCCCAGTTCGCGGAACGGTCCCAGCGGAACCAGTGCGAGGAGCCCGAAGCTGGCGGCCAGCGCCAGGCCTGCGGAGGTGATCGCTCGGGTCGACTCCGGGGTGGCGACGAGGAGGGCGTCCTTCATCGACCGGTGACGGGCCTCCTGCCAGACGTGGCCGACGGCGAAGATGTTGTAGTCGGACCCGAGGGACAGCAGGAGCACCGAGCCCGCGAACGGGACGTAGAACGTGAGGTCGTCGTGCCCGAGGAAGTCCTGGAAGAACAGCACCGACAGACCCAGCGTCGCCCCGAGCGCGAGGACGCTCGACGCGAGGAGGTACAGGGGGGCGATCAGCGCACGCAGGAAGATGACCAGCAGAAGCAGGTTCACGGCAAGCGCGACGAGCCCGATGCGGAGGAGGTCGTTGGTGGTGTCCGCGATGATGCCCGAGGCGAGCGCGGTGTCACCGCCGACGTGGGTGGTGACCTGGCCGAGGTTCGCGTCGGCGGCGAGCCGCGGAAGCGCTGCTTCAACCTGCCTGAGCGTGTCGATCGCCGTCGCCTCGAGTGGCGTGCTGTCGAGGACCATGAGGAAGCGGACGGCGTCGCCCGACTCAGTGGTGAAGGCGCCGACGTCGACAGCGGCGCGGAGGTCGCCGGGGCCGATCACGCCGGCCACTCCCGGCTGGGACTCGAGGGCCTCGCCCAACTCGGCGACTTCGTCGGTCTTCTCCCCCACTCCCGGTCCCTCGAGCACGATCTCTGTCGGAGAGATGATGCCGGGAGCAAAGCCCTGGCTGGCCGCATCGGCTGCTCGCTGCGCGCTCGTCGAATCCGGCAGGGATTGGACGAATCCGAGGCCGAGGTCAAGGTTGCGCGCCTGGTAGGCGGCGGCACCCAGGCCGGCCACGCACAGCAGCACGAGGACGAAGGCGGAGCCGCGGTGCGCGACCGCCCGGGTGAGGAGGGAAGGACGTGCGCGCACGGTCGCGGGTTCGGCGATGAGGGTTCGCGGCCAGAACGCGGCGCGGCCGAGGATGGCCAGCAAGGCGGGCACGAGGGTGACGGCCACCACGAGTCCGGTGAGGACGGTGAGCGAAAGCGCGGGCCCGAACCCGCTGAAGAGTGGGGACTCGGCGACCAGCAGCGAGGCTGTTCCCGCCGCGACCGTGACGCCGGCGACGGTGACGATCGGCGTGACGGACGCAGTGGCCAGGCGGGCTGCCTCGAGGCGTTCGTGGCCTTCCCGGAGCCGGCTGCGTAGACCGGACAGGTAGAAGATGCAGTAGTCGGTGACGATGCCGAGGAGGAGTGCGACGATCAGTGGCCTCAGGTCGGCCGGGATCGACACGTCCATGACGGTGGCGGCCCATCCGGAGACGCCGAGCGTGACGAACACGGCCGCCCCCACCGAGATCAGAGTCAGCGCGGGCGCGGCCAAGGAGCCGAACGTGAGCGCCACGATCGTCAGCACCGCGAGGACGGTCACCGCCTCGACGATGTGGACGTAGGAGTTCAGGACCTTGCCCTGGGCGGCGCGCGCAGGGATAGAGCCTGTGACGCCCACATACCCGTCGGAAGCGTCCGTGAGCTGGTCGGCGGCGAAGTCCTCGACAACCTGGGTCTGCTCGAAGAAGTCCAACGCGGGGTCCGCGAAGACGAAGGTGACGACGGTGGTGTTCTGCTCACCGGCGCCGGGGAACGCGCCCTCGGCGTTGGGCACCGGGATTGCGCCGAGGAGTTCCGTGTCGTGCTTCCCCTGGTTGACTGCGATGCCACGCATGACGGCTTCGGCCTGGACCAATGGAGGCAGGCCCTCAGGGTTGCGCTGCACGATCGCCGCTCGACTCAGGAGGGGGATTCCGAACAGCTCCATCGACCGCTGCTCCGCCGCGAAACTGGCGTCGTCGGCCCCGAGCGCTTCGATGTCATTGGCAGTGCTCTGCATTGGCGGCAGAAACAACGTCGCCGCGATGGCCGCCGCCACCCATCCGAGGACGATGACCCAGCGCAGCGCGACCACTACTTGGGCATAGCCGTACCAGAGTGTCGCCATGAAGCCGCGGCGCGGCTCCACCTCGACCGGCCCAGGTGCTGCGGTCATGACGTGGGGCTGGGGCTGGGGTTGGCGCTCGAGTTGACGCTGGGGTCGGCGCTGACGGTGGGGCTGAGGCTGGGCTTCGGAGAGGCGGACTCTTCGGCCTGTGGGGTCCTCCCGGCCTGGGCAAGGCACTCCTCGGACGCCCCGTCGGCCGTCTCGCGAGCGTCTTGAAGACGGTCCAGGGTCTCCTGCAGTGCGCGCGCGTCCTGCGCCTCCACACCCCTGGCGAGGTCGTCGATGGCCTCGTCGACCACCAGGCTGTACTCCGCCGCCCGCACGCACGCGTCGGACACCTCACCCGGCTCCGTGCTCGAGCTGTCCGCCGTCGGCGACGGCGACGGCGACGGGCTGGCGCTGATGACCGACTGCGCCTTGATCGGGGTTGCCCACCCGATGCCCAGCAGGGAGACGCCAGCAGCCGCGGCCAGCGCAATCCCGGCAAGAAGGCCGATGAAAAGCATCACCCCGCCGCTGAGTGAACTGCCACCCCGGCGCGAGGCGCTCCCGCGATCGTCACCTGTCATCGATCCTCCTCGTGGTGAGGCCGTCACCTGGCCCGATGGGCCTAGCGGTACTGCGATCGTAATTGTCAAACGCGAGTGGCACCGCGTTTGCGGACAGGATCAGCACGTGACCCGGACGCGACACGGCAGTGAGGGCCGCGGTCGTCGTCGAGGAGGTGCTATTCGGCGCTCGTCAAGCTCAGGCACGCGGAGGCGTCAACGGTCGCCTAGGCGCTGGCCGAGTGCCCGGTGGGGGTGCCGATTGTGCCGGTCATCTTCGCCGCGACACGGCAACTGGCCCAGGAATGGACATTCCGGTTCCTCGGCGCGGCGTTGCGGGAGCGACGGGAGTCGCGGGCAGCCGACTGGTCATGATCCGGGGGCCCCACGCGGCTACGGTGACGGATCTGACGCCGGCCTCCACGGACTCTCGCAGCCGCGCTCTGGCAGCCATGAACGGGCCGAGCTACGTCGTGCGACGGAAGGCCCCCAGCGCATTGTCCAGGGCCTCGAGGCCGGCCCGCCTCTCCCGCACATCGAGTGACTCCGCCAAGTCAAGGGCGGCCAACACAACACCGCGCTGTGCGAGGTCGCCGACAATATCGAGATCCATCCCCGTGGCGCGGAGAGTTACTCGACCCTCGTCGTCACGGATCAACCCATGAGCACGGACCACGTCCTCGACCTCGCGGACCGCCAGATAGCCGTCGATACTGGTGGTCTCGGCCAGCCCAAGCTGCCTCCCGGCATCCGTGGCGCATACGAGCAAGCCGAGAAGGTACTGACCCGCGCTCGAATGCGCCCGATACCGCCTTACGACGGCACGAGCTCGCGCACGCTCCACGAACTCGGACGCAGTCAGTCCCCGAAGCCGCGACCTCAGACGCGACCGCTGCGTCAGCCCCAACCATGACCCATGCCCACCCGACAGCAGCGACACCGCCGCCCACGCCGTGGACTCAGACCATGCCCGCTGGTGTGATCCGCCACGCACCGCCACCAGCCGCTCCACCGAGGTCCCGTCCACGACCCCTCGCGCCAATTGGCGCAGCTCTCCCTGTGCGACCAGATACTGCACCTGCCGTGTGGACACCCCAAGACGCTCAGCCGCCTCGGAAACCATCATCAACCCCACAACAGAGAGCTTCGCAGAAACGAATAGGTTTGCCAATCCTGCATCGAGACGGCGACCACCCCCGAGCTCGCTCGTCGCTGGGCAACTCAAAGCCTTGCGGCAAGGCATCTCACAAGACGCCTGAGCCTGCCGAGCCCTTGTGCCCCATCGGGGCCGGCGTGGTCATCGAGGTCCGGGCCTAGACGATGCGTGCTTCGGGGGCGGATCTGATGGCGTAGTCGGCACCAGATCCGCCGAACCAGGGCTGGTCATCACCGGTTCTTCGGCACTACTGGGCCAGGCGGAGGCGAGACTCGCGAAAGTACGAATACCGGACCGCAAATCTACGAAACACGGTCTGAACTCGATCACGCCGTCATCCGTCGCTGATTTCGGCCGCCACCTTACGCAGCTCGGCGACAAACCCCGGCAGGTCGTCGACGGCGGTAGCGATCAACACCTCCAGGTCGACCGACCAGTAGCCATGGACAATCCGATTTCGAAGCTGGCTGGGCCTCGACCACCTCACCTCGGGGTGCGCCTGCTTCACTGACTCCGGGAGCTGCGACGCGGCCTCGCCGAGCACAGTGAAGTTCCACAGCAAAGCGTCGCGTCGTTGACGGTCGTGCGTGAGCGACTCGACTTCCAGTCCCGCCACAAGTCGTGTCGCCTGCTCGGCCGCGTCGATCATCTCGCCGAGGAGCAGCAGTTCACGCCGCGGCATAGACCGGCTCCGCCTCCAGCAGTACGTGCTCACGCAACGCAGGGTGTAGAGCCCTTCGCGCCACCAGATCCACCCTGCGCCCGAACACGACGGCCAACTCGTCCGACAGGTCCTCGATCTCCCAACCCAGACGCGCACCAGGGGCGAGTGTGTACAACAGGTCGATATCGCTGTCGGCGTCAGCCTGGCCGCGCGCAACGGACCCGAACACCTCCAGTGACGCGATCCCATACCGCTGGCATATGTCGCGCAGCCGTTGGCGATCAGGACCAACGATCTCCACAGCGACCCTCCCCTCGAACCAACACCAACAGTCTACGGCGGACGCTGAAGGTCAGCCCGCAACCGGCACGTAACCACGGTTGTGCTCCAGTCTGCGGCAACCCGCGCACAGAGTCTTCAGCCAGCCCCGCCGCCTGCAAAGCACCGCGTCGGCCCCGCACACCTCGCAGGTCCGCAATGAACGTTCCTCCGCGTCGCGGAGCAACGCATCCAGTCGCCGATGCCTGGGATCTTCGAGCGGAAGGCCCTCGGCGTCGAAGTAGAACCGCAGGGAACCGAACTTCTCTTTCACTTGCTGAACCACGTACGTCGGCCAGATCGCGGCCATTGCCGCGTCCAAGTCCACGATCAGCGGGTACCAGCCTGCGTCACAGGAGATCCACCGGCCCCACCCGTCCGGGATCCGTCGCAACAGACCCTCCAACGCCTCGGCGTAAGCGCCCGCGTCCTCGGGGACGTGGAGTGCGAACCGCGCCGGGTCAAGCTCGATCTGGCCTGTCTGGGCCAGCGTCGCCCCCACATCCTTCTCGGTGAGGTCACCCTTCGCGGCCGCCTCTGCGAGGGCTCGGTACGAGGAGCCCAGCGCCTTCCAGCCGGCCCTCTCGGTCTCGGTCAGTTCGGGAGTGACGGCGTCGCCCATACTGACGATCATGCAGGGTGGGTCCGACAGTTCCGCACGAACGCGCTTGTCTGTCCCTCATGCCGGCGACTTGATCAGCGCAGACCCACGCGGAGCCGGTCTCGGGCGACGAGCGCTCCGGCGGCAGATCTGATGGCGTAGTCGGCACCAGATCCGCCGAACAACCCCAGAGTCGGGCCACACGGCAGGCCCTCCGCACCGGGGCGAGCGCACACGGTGCCCGACCTTGCGGAAGTTGGCGCGGGGTGACGCACCCACGAAAGTGCAATGCCCGAATCAGCCATATGAAACGCGCCTGACTAAGGGAAACGCACAGTGGAGCATAGGGGACTCGAACCACTGTCTAAACGCTTCTGACTACGAGTCTAGCCAACACCGCCCGCCGCCGTGCTACGAACGTGCCACCAACCTCTCCCTGAGTCGGCTTGCCCAGCCACACCCCGCAGCTTCGCTGCTGGACTCCCCTCCATTGCAGGCATGTTGACACATATCATCCCGAATGGGACCATATGTGCGTGCGAGTGACGGTCTCAAACGCTGCCGACGAGGCGGGGGTGACCACCCATCAGGTCCGCGTCGCCCTGCGCGACGGCACGCTCCAGGCCCGGCACGCGTTCGGCCGCGAACCGGTCCTCGACGACATCGCCGTCATCGCCTGGAAACGGTCACGCTCGCGGGGCCGGCGCTGGAGTCAGCGCGCCACGCAGGCGGCACTCGACCTGCTCAGCACCGGCACCACCACCGCGTTCACCGGGTCTGAGCTGAGCCGACTCCGGCGCGTCTTGCGCACCGCCACACCCAACCACCTCGCGTATCTCGCCGGCGGTCTGGGCGGCACTTGGGCCAGATACCGCGCCCTCGAGACGGTGAAGGGACTCGACCCGATCGGCCCATCCGCAGCCAACGACATCATCCGGTTCCACTTCGCCGGTCCTCGGAAGATGTCCTTCGTAGAGGTCGAAGACCTCAACGAGTTCGAAACCCGCACCCTCGTCGCCGCTGACGGAGAAGGCGACCTCGGCGTCGTCGAGCGGCGACCCGACCGGCGAGTCGCCCGCGTCCTACTCGACACCTACCTGCTCGGAGACAGCCGCGAATCGTCCGCTGCCGCACAGGCACTCATCGAGCGCGCACGTGACCTCTGACCCGTTCGACCTGCTCGACGAGGTCGCCAACGTCCTGCCTCCAGTTCACTGGATGCTGGTCGGCGGGCTGATGGTCCACGCCCATGCCATCCTGGCCGGCGTTGAGAACAACCGCCCCACACTTGACGCCGACATCGTCGTGGAGGTCATGGCCGCCGGCAGCTACCAGGAGGCGGCGCGAGCAATCCAAGAACTGGGGTTTGAACCGCACGACCCTGTCAATCCCAACGCCCCCAGCTACCGTTTCGACCGCGAAACCGACCGGATCGACCTGATGCTCCAGGACCGGAGGAGGGCCGTGCGGTTCCGGAGGAGGACCGTGCTGCAGGTGCCCGCCTCTGATTCAGCGCTGAAGAACACCCGGGGCTTCGTCCTACCCTCCGGCTCAGCCATCCGCATCCCCACGCTGGCCGGAGCGCTGGCGCTCAAGGGCGCGGCCTGCGCCACCTCGTCGCCCAACCCGATCCGCCACGCACAAGACGGGCTGATCCTGCTCGCCTGCGCCGACGCCCTCGGCGTGCCCACCTTCTCCAAGTCGCAGACCAGACACGTCAACCGGCTGCTCCAAGATCTGAACAGCATCGAGGCATGGAGCCTCGCCGGACCGGTCGAGGTTCGTCGGGCGATGCGGGCGGTGAAAGCCATCCGCGCCGATTGGGAGGCTCCCGCATTTCTCTCAGGGGCCTAGTGAGGACCGCATAGCCGCGCTGCCTCACGAGGCACGAGGCGCAAGGAAGTCACCGTCGGGGGGTGGTTCTGTGAGGCACGCAGGGCGTCGAATAGCTCGGCTGGGCTCCGATCGCATAGGCCATTCGGGGTGGTCGGCTGGATCAACGGAAGATCCGTGTCGAGCTCGATACATGATGATCTGTCGCTGCCGACGATGACCCGGCCCCCAAGGCTTCTCCCGTCGACCTTGAGTGTTCCCGCGACAGAGAAGCTGTTGGACGTCAACTTGTCGTACCCCCACCGCCGCGCGCCCGCTCTCGGTCTGGGGGCTGAGGTGTTACGGGTGCTCATCAAGGATCCTCTCGCTCATACCCCTATGAACCCCCACGGCCGACACCCAGCGTGAGAGGGGCCATTTGAACTGCGACGGTTCAGTCGCGACCGAAGCGCTGATAGGCAGCCTGACGGGTGGTGTCGAGCGCGGCCCCGATAACGGTCCAGGAGTCGCCGGCCTCGCGGGCCTCGTGTACTGCTTCTCGCAGTTCCTGTTCGGCCTCCGCCACCGCCTTCCGGGCAGCGAGAATCCGGCGGAAGTGCGCGGCGTCGCGGGCTGGGTTCGTACGGACGTCTAGCTGGTCCAGCCCGGTCGAGTCATTGTGTGTCTTGATGGTCATGGCGTTCACCTCACCTCAGGTAGTCGTAGAACTTCGGTCGTAGTCGATCAGCGTGGATGATCCGAGTCGGTTCATCTGCAGGCACAGCAACGAGTTCCAGCAAGCGTCCGTGCTGGTCAGCCCCGATCACCAACAGGCGTTCCTGACCGTTGTATTCATACTCGACGAGCCTTATGGCGTGGTGCCAAGCATGTTCGATCTCTGCATCCGTGATCCCGTGCTTGCGCGCCGAACCGCGGATCTCCATGTGTAAAGACTACCTTTACATCCTGCCCTCGTCAAGGGAGCCTTTACACGTAGAGAGGCGATCGGGGGCCTCATGCCACGACGACCGTGAGGCCCTTGAGCGCTTCGTCCTGCTTGGGGCCGACGCTCTCGACCCGTCGTGGAAAGACGCGGCTGTAGACCTCAAGCGCCATCCGCGAGTCGCTCCACCCCAGCAAGAGCAGGACTTCCGCGATCGTGTACCCCTCGCTGAAGAGCCACGCGGCGTACGAAGCACGAAGGTCGTGCAACGTGATGTGGTCCTCCGTCGGCACCGGTAGACCCTTCCGCCACAATCGGCGCCGCTCCGCCTCCGGGGTCCGCAACCCCATATTTGCCAGCGCCCTATTGTGCCGGCGGTCTGCCTCGGCCGGCCCCATTGGCTTGCCATTCGCGACGGTGAACACGAGCTGCTCCGGCGACCGGGGGTGCGCCTCGAGGTGATCCCGCAGAATCGTGACCAAAGGTCGTCGACATCGGCAGCGAGCGGATGCCGGCCGACGTCTTTGGAACCTTCACACCCAGGCGGTAGGCAGTGCCGTCCTTGCCGAGCTCGATCGCCTGGCGCACGAAAATCCGTCGCCCCTCGAGGTCGAGGTCCATCCGGCGCAGACCTCGGACCTCACCGGATCTCAACCCGCCCAATGCAACCGTGGCCAACATCGCCACGTGCTGAGGTTCGGCCGCCTGCAGATAGCGTCGCACGTCATCCAGGTCGAACACATGACGCTGCTCCAACGCCTTCGTCTGGCGCGGGATGCCCACCCCGGCGGCTGGGTTCTTGTCGATCCATCCCCAATGCGCAGCCTTAGCCAGCAACTCGCTGAACAAGGCCAACGTTGAACGGTCGCGGCGGCGCTCAGCACCCAGCGGGCCCTGGCGCCACTGCCACACCTCGTCGTGAGTGATGGTCTTCACGTCACGCTCGGCCCCCCAGTGGGGAACGATCCGCAAACGCCAATCCTGCTCAAACGCAGTAAGCGTGGACAGAGCCAACGGCCGCGGGCGCTGTGCCAGGAACCGGTCGTAGGTCTCCTGAAGGGTTCGCAGCGTCGGCCGCCGAGCCTCCACTTCCTCGGGCGCGAGCCACTCTCCTCGCTCGATGGCCCGCTCCTGCATCCTGAGCCAATGCTCCGCGTCGCTCTTGTGCGAGAAGGTGACTGGTGCCGTCACACGTCTACCCCGGTCGTGGGGATGCACGAAGGACGCCTGATAGCGCTGGCTTGGCAGCTTCCGGACTAGTCCAAAACGTCTCATGGCTGCAGGAACCCGGCCCAGACGCGCCCAGCGCGTGCATCGAACGTGCAATGCGAAAGCTCTCTTGTGTCCCTCTGAGGACACTCGAGTCCAAGGTGAAACATACAAACTCCCTAGTCAAGAGCGTTTGACTAGGGAGTTCGGCCGTGGAGCATAGGGGACTCGAACCCCTGCCCAAAGCGGCTCCGACAACGGACGAAAGGCCGTCTGGCCAGCCGAAAGCCCAATCCGAGCCCAATGGAATCCCTCTCCTCTGGGGCGGCATTGTGTTGTGTCTGCCCGGAGGCGACGAACCAGGGATAGTCAGCACAGTTCTTTGGTCACTACTATTGACCGTGTGGATGTGTTGACCGATGAGATTGTTCAGGTCCTGGCGCAACTGGGCGCCACGCCGAGTGACCGACGCCCGACAGGCCCGGATGAGGACGCGATGCTCGTCACGATCCCGACGCAACCCGGCCCTGTGACAGTCCCAGTTGAGATCAAATGGCGTTCCCAGCCGCTCGGGGTAGCTGAAGCTGCCCGCTGGCAGGAGCGCCACGCCGAACCCACGATCCTCGCCCTGCCCTCCATCCCCCGAGGACTGGGCGCCCATTACCGCGCCCTGGGCATCAACTACGTCGACTCCGGCGGCAACGCCTACCTGGACTTCCCCGGGTTCCACATACACATCGAGGGCCAGAAACCGCGGGTCGCGGCGACGTCGGGCACCAAAGCACTTCCTGCTTCGACCAACCCGGCCGGCCTGAAGGTCGTCTTCGTACTGCTCATCACTCCCGAGGCACTCACCCTGAGCCACGACAACCTGGCCAGGCTGGCCGGGGTATCGAAGGGCACCGTCACCAACACGCTGGCGGACCTGCGCCGGCGAGGACACGTGTTCGGGGAGCGGAAGCACCGCAGCCTCGTCGACCGCGATCGGCTGGCCAGGGACTGGGTCGACGGCTACGTCCGCGACCTCTCCCCCCGCCTGAAGGAAGTCGAGCTCGCCGGACCCGAGCCCGACTGGTGGACCCGCAACTGGACCGACGCCGCCGCCGGGACGATCGGCGGAGGACTCGCCCTCGCTCACCTCGGCGCCCCACTGCGACCCGACCGCACCGTGATCTACGGCGTCCCACCGTGGCCCGACATCCGCCGCCAAGCGCGCCTCACCCGCGACAACGGAGCACCCGTGACCCTACGTGAACGCTTCTGGTCCGCCGACTTCCTGACCGGCAACAGGTACATCCCGCCCCTCCTCGCCTACGCCGACGCCCTGGCCAGCACAGACCCGCGCGAAGCCGACGCAGCCCGCGAACTGGCCAGCCTCAACCACTGGACATTCGCACGATGACCGGACCACTCGCCGAACTCCCGGAGGGACTGCTTCATACCCTCTCCGCCGTCATCCCCGACTTCACCCTCGTCGGCTCGTTCGCCCGCGACTACCGCGTACACACCATCGCAGGACTCCCACGAGTGGCCCAGACACTCGACGTCGACATCGCCATCCTGGTCCCGTCGATGACCGACTACCGCACGCAGCTGAAACCCTTCAATGGACCCCACGGCACCGGCATCGCCTTCCTGATCAACGGCATCCAGGTCGACGTGATCCCCTACGGACCGCAGATCGCCCCTCAGGGAATCGTCGAACCACTCGAGGGGGTCACACTCGACGTCACCGGAATGAAAGAGGCCGCCGCCACCGCCGAACAGGTGCCCATCGGAACCGCCACCGTCAGGATCCCCACCCTCAGCTCGATGGTCGGACTCAAACTCGTCGCGTGGGCATACAGGAACCACACCACGCAGAAGGACGCCCGAGACCTGGGCCCCCTGATCACCGCGACCTACCACGGTCCGTCCGGAGAGGCCCTCTGGACGAATCACGACGCAGGAATGACATGGGCCTACGACGACATGCTCATGGGCCCCTACATCGCCGGCCGGGAACTCGCCTCCACCTGGGAACAGGACTCTCTCGACCGCCTCAACGAGATCCTCCAACCCACCGGCATCGCGGAACTCTCCACACAGATCGCCCGCTCCCCAACCACCCCAAGCTCGCTCGTCGCGGAGCAACTCCAGGCATTGAGGCAAGGCATCTCACACGACACCTGAGCCGGCCGAGCCCGTATGGGGCGGCACCCACTCCGGCATCTTCAACGGTGGCACCAGCGGAGTCACGGACGCCCCCCACCGGCCAGGCATGCAGCAACCGCCCGATCATTCCTCCCCCCACCTGCCTCGGCGACGTCGACAAGACACGCCGCCAGATCCACCCGGACAGTCGGCTCGGAACGCAACAACACATTCCCATCAGGTGCCGCCACGAGCAGAAGGCCCCAGATCACGCCCTCCCGATCCCAGTCCGAGACATGCGGCTCAAGCAGAATCCCACCTACCAAACCCAGAGCAGGATGCGCCGCACCACCAGGACTCAGCCGCGAATCCGCGAACAACTCGGCGGCCTCCCCTTGAAAGGAGAACCGCTCCGCACGACAGCGGCGCGGCAACCAGGCCCGCAGCAGCGGCGCTGGCTCCTCACTTGCCCGCAACTGCTCCCACCTGCGCCGCAGCCGTGATCGCTCCCGATCCGGCAGCCCCAGCCACGACACACCAGCCGGCTCACCGAAATGCTGACCGATCAAATCCACCATCGCCCGCGCCATCCGCGCCGACATCGGCCGCACACTCGGCCGACGCGCCACCTCAAAGACCTGCAACTCCGCTTCGGGGATGGCCCAACTTCGACCCAGACGCTCCGCATGCAGACGCCCATCGCCGATCAACTGGACAACACGCTGACGACTCACCCCGAGTCGCTCCGCTGCCTCAGCCACCGACAACCCAACCATGCCACAAGCCTAGACGTAGCAAAAGACTAGTGGCAAGATCAGATTGTTACCTGGATCCGATTCCGAAGCTGGCGGGCCTCGACCACCAGCCGGCGCCGACAGAGACGGCCTGCGCAGAAGTACGATAAGCCGGCCGCGAAACTACGGATCCATGACCGCCCGGGGAGCAATCGCGCACGCGCAAGGCCGTGCTCTGCATGATGAGAACCACTATTTGCCTGACAGCAGCACTGCGATCTGCCTGATAGTCCATCGCCGAAGGTAGGGCATTGACCGGGGGCGCGCCTCGACGATCGGTGACGGCGTCGTCGTCAGAGCACTTGGGCGAAGGTCATAGGGGCCTCAGTCCACCCTGGCCACGCCACCGCGCGTCCCCATGGGTCTCGATGTCGTCCGCGGGCTGGGCGACCATTGCCTCGTTCGTGGACACGACGATGACGGCGTGATGTGACTCAGCGAAGAAGGCGCGGGTGCTGCACTCCACATGGGTGTCTCTGGGGATCCTCACCACCTCCCGAAGCTGAATGTCCTCCGACGAGCGGCCGATGCGGATCTCTATGTCGCCCGCCTCGCTGAGCCAGTTCATGTCGCGGTCGAGGAAGGCCAGTTGGCTGAGGGCCAGGGTGAACCGGACCCTCGCCGACTCGGCGGGTTCCAGGTGGACCCGACGGAAGCCCGCAAGCTCCTGGACAGGCCTGGACACAGACGCGTACGGGTCCCGCACATACAACTGGACGACGTCGGTCCCGGCCCGCTCGCCCACGTTGTGGACCAGCGCCGTGACCTCCAGCTTTCCGGGCGCGTTTCCCTCCGCCGACGCGACACTCAGGTCCGAGTACTCGAACCGCGTGTAGGACAGGCCATGTCCAAAGCGGTACCGCGGCGTGTGCGGAGCGTCCACGTAGTCGGGAAACCCGATGCTGTCGCCCTGGTGCCATGCCGATCCGTTCGGATGGTTGTAGTAGATCGGGATCTGGCCCGCACTACGCGCCACGCTGACTGGCAGCCGGCCGGAGGGATTGACCTCGCCGAGGAGCACGTCGACGATCGCCTGGGCTCCGTGCTCCGCCGGGCTCCACGCCTCCATCAGGGCATTGGCATGGGCATCGGCAGCGTCGCTGGACACTGGGCGGCCGTCCAGGTGAACACCGACGATCGGCTTTCCCAGCAGGGCCACCAATCGGATCAACTCCTCCTGGCAGGGCGGGAGGTTGATGTCGGTGGCATCGATACCCTCGCCCATTGACGCGATGGAGGAGGTGCCGTGTTTACCGCCCATCGTCATGAGGATCAGGTCAGCCTGCTCCGCCAGCGCTAGCGCCTCCTCGTAGCCCGAGTCGTCGTCGCCGGCGATCGGATAGCCCTGCGCCCAATTCACCTCTGTGCCGGGGAGGCGCTGTCGCAACTCGTCGAGCAGGGTGAGGATGTGGGGCTGCTGCTTCTGCATCAGCTCCTCGAACACAGGGTCGTCGTCGGCCTGGATCCCAGTGCCTGGCACGGTGCGCTCGATCGCGCGGTCGGCGCCGCCCCCGGCCAGGCCGGCCATGGAGGCGACCGCAGCCAGCTTGCCCTCAGCCATGGAGAAGTGTGTGTAGCCACCGAAGAAGAACCGCGCCGTCTTCGCGTGGCAGCCGATCACAGCCAGCCTCCTGATCCCGGATGCGAGAGGGAGGACGCCGTCGTTGCGGAGGAGCACGATCGACTCGCGAGCCGACTGCAGGGAAGCGCGCTTGTCGTCGTCCGAGCTGAACTCCGCATGGAGGGCGTCGCCCATGAGGGCGAAGGGGTGCTCGAACAGCCCCATGCGGAACTTCGTGGTCAGGACCCGATGGACGGCGCGATCGAGGATCGCGATGTCGGCACGCCCGGTTGCGAACCACTCGCGAAGCCCGGGTCCGAATCCCTGCGGCACGTGCAGTTCGGTGTCCATACCTGCCTCCATAGCCGCCAGCCCTGCGTGCGCGAACGACTCGGCCACACCCTGGAAGAGGTGCAGGTTGCCGATTGCGCCGTAGTCGGACACCGTCACGCCGTCGAAGCCCATCTGGTCGCGCAGGAGCCGTGTGAGGATACGCAGCGACGAGGACGCTGGCTCGCCGGCGATCGAGTTGTAGGACGGCATGATTCCGCGCAGCCCGGCGGTGCTGATGGCGGCCTGGAACGGCTTGGCGTACACCTCGAGCAGCAGCCGGTCAGGGATGTCGCAGTGGGCGCCGTGGATGCCGCCCTCGCTGTGGTGGAAGCCGAGGAAGTGCTTCGCGACGGCCTCGGTTCGCAGGCCGGCCCTGTCGCGGCCCTGGAGGCCGCGCACGAATGCCACGCCAAGCTCCGCGGCGAGCGTGGGGTCCTCCCCGTAGGTCTCCCCCTGGCGGCCCATCCGCGAATCCCGTGAGATGTCAAGCACCGGCGCCAACGTGTGAGTGATGCCAACCGCCCGCTCCTGCCGGCCCACGATGGCCCCCACACGCTCCTCAAGGTCGGGGTTCCAGCTGGAGGCTCGTCCGATACCCGCGGGAAAGCTCGTGGCTGCAGGGAGGAATGCCCCGCAGAGGCCTTCCATGTGGAAGATCGCGGGAATGTCGTGATCGCTGCCCGCCATGGCCGCCGACTGGACTCGGCGCTGGAACTCGGCCACCTCCTCGAGCGTCTCGGCCGAGCGCGCCTCAAGACACGAGACCTGGCCGATGCCGTGCGGGAACTTCTCCTCGAAGTCGCTGGTGTCGGTGATGTCGGCCGGGAAGTAGCACGAGACCTGGGCCATCTTCTCATCCAGGCTCATCACCTCCAGCAGCGCGGCGGCGCGATCCTCGGGACGTGCTTCGTCAAGGGTGGTCATGGTTGGTCCTCATTGGTGTGGTGGGGCGAACGGTGTGTGCGTGACAGCTTGTGGGCCGGCGTGGATCTTTGAGAGCAGGGAGCGATGTGAGCCCGCCGGAACAGGCGGCGGCGAAGTTGAGCTAGCCGACGTAACCGGTCGAGTCGCGGATCACGAGTCGCGGCTCGAGCACCTCGTGACGTGCCTCAGCCCGTCCCTCGATACGCTCAAGAAGCAGATGACCCACACGCTCTCCCATGAGGAGTCCGGATTGGTCGACGGTAGTGAGACGTATGGGCCCGAGGGATGCAGTGCGCGAGTTGTCGAAACCCACGATCGAATACGCCTCAGGGACCGATCGGGAGTGGTCCCACAACTCGCTCATCATGCCGAACGCGACGATGTCTGCGCCGGCATGCACCGCCGTCGGCCGGCTTTGGAGCGCGTCGAGCTGCCGGGCCGCCTCGCGTCCGCCCTCCAGGGTCCACCGGCTGTCGATCACCGTGGACGAGTCCGTGAGACCGTGATCCGCCATGGCATCCTCGAAGCCTCTGAGCCGATGGCACTCCAGGCGCGTGTTGTCACTGCGGTCGGCCTCGTTCATGACGAAGGCGATGTTGCGGTGCCCTAGGCCCAACAGGTGCTCGACGACGAGCCTGGAGCCGTGAGCGTCGTCGCTCGCCACGGAGTCGAGGAGCGTGCTCTCGCTGTGGTGACCCACGACGATCAGGGGGATCTCCTTGGCCAGGAGGTCCAACTCCTCGTTGGTCATCACGGGGGCCACCAGGACAAGTCCGTCCATCCGGTGGTCGATCATCGCCTCGATGACGGCCTTCTGCTCCGCGGGTCGGTAGCCGGCGGGCGAGACGAAGACCTCGTAGGCCTGAGGCCGGGCCACCTTGGCCAACCCGTCGGTGACCAGGCTGAAGAACGGATTCTCGATGTCGGAGACAACGACCCCGAGCGTGTAGGTGCGGCCACGCATTCCTCGGGCGGGACCGTGCGGCCGATACCCAAGCTCATCCATCGCAGCCTGCACGCGGGCACGCATCGGGGCACTGGCCCCATATGCGTTTCGCAGCACCTTGGAGGCGGACGAGGTGGATACCCCCGCATGCTTGGCGACATCGACGATGGTGACCCTGCGGCGCTGCTGCGTCGCTTCTGCACTCGTCATCGTGGCCCCAATCCGGTCGTTCGACAGGCTACTCCCATTCTTCGGTTGCCTTCGCTCCAGCACCGGTCCACCGATCCCCATTCGAAGGTCACCTCGTCGGGCTGTAGGTGAAGTTGCGAACCGTGGTCGCGTCACGGTCCGACCCCAGCGCGAGGACCCGACCGGTGAACCCGGATGCGACCTCGGTGGACAGGTAGCGGCCATCGAGCCGCGCCAGTTCGATTGTCTCCCCTTCAACCACAACCGACAGCACGATGTCATCGGGTCCGGCGTGACCGACGGGGACTGCTGCGGTGCCAGGATCCACGGCCTCGATGCTCAGAACCACGTCCTGTCCACCGACAGCGAACTCGGCTAGCAGTGCACTGACGTCGCCGATGGTCGCCTGAGCCACCACCACACCGTCCGCGAGCCTGAGATCGTAGGAGTGTCGGGGGTCGATGCGGAGGCCGAATCCGCCTGACTTGACGATGGCCGCCTGAGCACGCCAGCGCAGGTCCTGAACCCGGGTGCACAGCCGCGAGCCCGCTGGCACCCGGACACCGGGCGTCAGGACGTCGATCGAGGTCAAGTCGCCCGTGGGTACCACCCAGCGAAGATCCAGTTCGGCGGTCAGGAAGTGATCCTCGAAGGCGCGCTCGCTCGGCGCAACCGTGTACCGGTCGAGGTCGAACTCCGGCCACCCGTCCACCCAGTCGATACCTGCCACGAAGGTTTCGCGCCCGAGGACGTGGAAGCCGGGCGTCGATCCCGCTGATCTGACGCCCAGGTAGACAGCAGCCCAACCTCCGCCGGGAGCCTCTACAAAGTCGGCGTGGCCGACATTCAGGACCGTCTCGAAGGTGCTGCGCCTCGTGAAGACCGGGTTCGCCGGACACCCCTCGAACGGTCCCTCGGGGCGGCGGGCCCGGGCAACCGTGACGCAGTGACCACGCTCGGTTCCGCCCTCGGCCAGCACCTGGTACCACCAGTCGCCGATCCGGTACAGGTGCGGGCTCTCAGCAGCCGGAAGGCCGCTCCCTTGCCAGACATCTACTGGAGGAGCGTGGAACCTACCGGTCGCGGGGTCGATGTGCGCCTGACGTACCGCCTGTCCACCGTTGACGAAGTCCAGCACGTGCCAGGTGAGCAGGCATCGCCCGTCCTCGTCCCAACAGATATCGGGGTCGATACCAATGGCCTCCGGGATGTGGATCGGATCGCTCCACGGCCCCGCTGGGTCCGCAGCCGTGACGATGAAGGGCCCGGCGTCATGAGCACTGGCGTTGCTGGTCACGTAGTAGAAGGTCCCAGCATGGTGGCGGAGAGTCCCCGCGTAGAGACCGCCCGACGGTGTGCGCTCGGACAGTCCGAGTTGTTCGGGCCTGTCGAGGATGTGCCCGATCTGCTCCCAGGCCACGAGATCCGTACTGTGGAAGATCGGGACCGCGGGGAAGTACTCGAAGCTGGACGTGGCGAGGTAGTAGTCACGGCCCACCCTGCAGATCGTCGGATCCGGTTGGAAGCCGGGCAGGATGGGCGTCGTGGCGGCGCTGTGTTTGTTCACTGGATCGTCTCCACCGACACCGGGGTGAGGAATGTCCGTTCGTGGCTCGAGAGCACGCGCACATCGCCGACGAGTTCGAATGACCCGGTCAACTCGTGACGGTCGGAATCGAGGCCAACCATGACGTCGACCCGACACGGCTCCACGGCGAACACACGGCCGATGTTCGTGTAGCCGAGTTGCGTCGCGTCCAAGCTGAAGGTGACGCGCTGGGATTCGCCCGCCGCGACCTCGGCCCGTCCGAAGCCGGCCAACTGCTGCGCCGGGCGCGTGACCCCGGACGTGTTGGCCCGGAGGTACAACTGCACCGTGCTGACCCCGGTCCGCTCCCCTGTGTTTGTGAGCGTCACGCTGATCGTTGCCGAGCCGTCAGTGCCCATGGCGTCGCTGAGCTCCAGGTTGGACAACTCGAAGGTGGTGTAGCTGAGGCCGTGGCCGAAGGGGAACAGCGGGTCGGCGCTCGAGTCGAGGTAGAGCGAGTCAACGCCCGGGGGCATGCTGATGCGTCGACCGGTTCCGGCCTTCTGGTAGTGGAAGACGGGGACCTGTCCCTGGTGACGGGGGATGGAGTAGGGCAGCTTGCCGCTCGGGTTGAGCGTTCCGAAGATCGCGTCAGCGACCCCCTGGGGGCCGAAGGGGCCACCGAAGGAGGAGACCACGATCGCCTGGGCATTGCGAACGACCTCCGGCAGCACATATGCGCGCCCCTGCACTAGGACCACCACCATGGGCTTGCCGACCTCGGCTACCGCCTCGGCGAGGCGCGTCTGCACCTCCGGCAAACTGATGTCAGCGGAATCGGATGCCTCGCCCTCGGTGCGTTCACCGGTGAACCAGAGGCTTCCCCCGCCGAGCGCCAGCACCACAACGTCCGACTCCTCGGCGGCCTTGACGGCCCGCTGGATCCCGCCTTCCAACTCCTCACGCAGCGAGGTAGCCTGCTCGACGCGCACACTCGCGGCATGGTCACCCACGGCCTCGGCCAGCGATCGCGCACCGAAGCGTTCACGGACCAGCTCATCGGTCGGCTTCTCGGGCAGAATCCGTGCGGTCCACGCGGCCATCCCGGGGTCCACGCCGACCGCGCCCCCGAAACCGCCGCGGGACATCAGGTGCATCATCTCCCGGAACGCGGGGAACGTGTAGGTCGGGAACTGGAGCACCAGGTTCTCGGCGTGCGGACCGATGACGGCGATGGACTTGCTCCCCGAGGGCAGGGGCAGCGTGCCGTCGTTCTTCACCAGGACCACGGATCGGCGGGCCAGCTCCTTCGAGAGATCGACGCCCTCGTCCGCGGCGCTCTTCACGTCGATCGTCTCCGACGGGTACGGGTTCTCGAAGAGTCCGAGGTCGAACTTCGCCCGCAGGATGCGCCTGACGGCGGTCTCGAGCAACGACCGGTCGACGGCGCCGCGCGCCACGTCACCGGCCAATACGTCTCCGTACCCGAACGGCATCGGGTTCTCTGTGTCGAGGCCGGCCGCGAGTGCGAGCCGCCCGGCCTCCGCTGGGTCGGCGGCCACTCGCTGACGGTCGATGAACTGCTCCAGCGTCGTGTAGTCGGAAGTGACGAATCCCTTGAAGCCGAGTGTCCCTCTCAAGAGGTCCGTGAGGACCTCTCGTGACGCCGCGACCGGGACACCGTCGATGTCGGCGTAGGAGTTCATGACCGAGGCCAGGCCTGCCTCCTGGATCGCGGCCTCGAATGGGAAGCAGTAGACGTCGCGCAGGGTGCGGGCGCTGATCTCGGTGGCGCCGAGGTTGATGCCACCTTCCGGCTTGCCGTAGCCGACGAAGTGCTTGCCGGTGGCGATGACGCCGGTCTTCAGATCGACCCCTTGGAGACCGGCGGTGTAGGCAACGCTGAAGGCGGCGGCCAGGTATGGGTCTTCCCCGTACGTCTCGTGGACGCGCCCCCAGCGCGGATCGACTGCCACGTCCATGTTCGGCGACAACGCCTGCCGTAGGCCCAACCGCAGCATCTGACGGCGGATGAGGTCGCTCATCTGCTGGACCAGGTCCGGGCTCCACGTGGCCGCCAGCCCGATGGCCGTGGGAAACACCATGTGGCCACCGGACATCAGTCCGTTCAGGGCCTCGCAGTGGATGAGCATCGGAATCCCCAGTCGGGTCCGCTCGACGCTGGCCTTCTGGATGCGAACAACCAGATCGACACTGTCAGTCAGGTTGTCGGTCACCAGGTTTGATACGTGTCCCGGGTTCCTGTGAAGCCAATGGTCGACGCCCTCCGGGTCCCCACCCTCCGGCGCCGCCAGCAACCAGGGAGCCACCGCGGTCAGCTGATAGGCCTGCTCGAGGACGGTCATCTCCTTGAGGAGCAGCTCGACCCGCTCGTCGGTCGCGAGGGTGGAGTCGCGGTAGTGAGTTGACATCGTGTGGTCCTGTTCTGTGTGGTGGGGGTTCGCTGTGGCGGTGCAGCGCCCGGTGCGTTCGGTACTGGTGGGTCGAGGGGTGGCCGGCCTCCGGACGAGGCCGGCCACCCTCATGGTCAGGAGCGGGTCACTTCACGGGACTCGCCGGGTCCTTGCAGGCGTTGGCGGACTTGCCACCGCCGGGGTGCTCCTCGCCGTTGGGCAGCCGACATCCGTTCGCGTCCCGGTTGAGGACGTCGACCAGTTGCCAGACCGAGAGGTTGCCCTCCCACGACGGGTAGGCCCCGAACTGGCCGGGATCGTGGGCCTCATAGCTGCCGGCGGTGTTGAACTCGTAGCCCCACTCCGGAACGCCCCACAGTTGTCCAGCCACGGCACCGGCAAAGCCCATGCCGCTGTCGACGAGCGAGTCGTCGCCCAACCGTCGGCCGGCGGACACGAGGTTGGCCGCGAAGGCGTAGTTGGCCTGCACCGTGACCGAGGCGGACGAGCCGGTTGCCGACGCGACGAGGTTGGCGCCGACAGGGCGGCCGGCGTCATCGGTGAGGCCCTCAGTGAATCCCGCCACCGTCTCGAGATGCGTCGCGTAGCGATCCATGTCGACGACGTCGGGCAACCCCGCGCGTTCCGCGAGGAACTGAGCGAGGAAGGTGGCGATCATGGCATCCTCGTCTCCACCTTCGGACTCTGCTGGCGTGTAGCGGTAATAGCCCCCGTCGGCGAGCCAGAACAGTTCCTCGAAGTCGGCCTTCGCGGCCGTGAGGTCCGCCCGCAGTGCGTCGATGGTCGCCTTGTCCTCGCCCATGCGCTGCCCTGCCTCGATCATCGTCTCGGTGGCCAGGATGTACAGGGAGGAGACGTAGGCGTCGAATCGATTGGACGGCAGTCCGTTGTACGCATTGGACATGGGGAACGGGCTGAGGAGATCAGGCGACGGGTTGTTGGCAGAAGGCACCTCAGGGAGGGCGTAGTCGGCCGGGATCGTCTTCTGCAGGAAGGCGAAGGTCTTCTCCATGGCCGGATACGCGAAGCGCAGGAACCCGGGATCGTTGTGGCGCTGGGAATAGTCGTACAGCCGGAACACGTTGATGGCCGGGCGGTCGAGGAACCACGCCAGGCCAGGGCCGGAGTCGGTCCCCTGACGCCAGGAGATGAACGGGTTGTCACCTCCATTCTCGGCCATCCCGAAGTCCCACGGATCGCCCTCCGTGGTCTCGGCCATGATGGCCTCCACCTTGTTGCGCATGCGGTCCCGCTCGATGGAAGGGAACAGATCCGAGTACACGGTGTAGCTGTAGATGCCGATCTCGCCCCCCTGCCCCAGGGTGGAGAGACCCCCCGAGTTGGAGTCCAGGCCAAGGTAGTTGTGTGTTCCCGGCACGGCCGAGCCGATGCGATCGCCCCCGGTGATCACCGGTTCGGTGTTGCTGACCAGGCCACCCTCCCAGAGGGCGGTGTGGAAAGTGACGTTGGCCAGCTGGTTCAGCGCGGCCTCCTTGAGCCAATCCGGGTGGGAGGTCGAGTCGACCAGCGGCGACCACCACTTCTGGACATCGGCGAGGTTCTTCTTCCGATCGGTCAACGCGTCCCTGGCGATGGAGTAGCTCTGGTGGAAGGGGTAGCTTCCGGCGATGTAGTCGTTCTTCTCCGTGGTCTTGGCGCCGTAGAAGTTGGTGTAGCGGCGCATCCAGACTGTCTCGTTGTCGTTGAATGCGACCTGCGGGAAGTCCCACGTCAGTACGAACGGGATGGTGGCCACCTCGCCCGGCTTCAGGGTCGCGGACACCGAGATGGCACCGGCGGACGCGGAGTCGTCGAGCGCGCCGTTGCCGAGCGCACCGCTCGCGGTGAAGGGCGCGTACACGTCGGATCCGTCCCCGGTCGCATCCCAGGACGTGGTGTAGCTGAACGACTGGTTCTTGTCGACGACCGCAGCGATAGTCCACTCCGACTTGTGGGCATCGGGTGTGTTCTCGGGCGAGTCGGATGCCAGGGTGACGGCATGGATGCCCCTGGCCTTGTCCACGCGATACTGGCTCGAGAGCCCCTCCCGCACTGTGACCGGTTGGCGGTCCTCGTGGGCTGCCACGTTGGGCATCGTGAACATCGTCGAGACCTTGGCCGTCTCATCGGTGTCGTTGGAGATCTGCACATCGAAGTACGCCACAGGCAGCGAACTGCGCCGATCGTCCTCGGCGACGATCGGCGAGTAGAACCGCATGGAGATGTCGGTCTGGAACGGTTCGTAGGTCATCCAGCCGAAGGGGTAGAGCGCCGCATACTCGGCGTCACCGGCGTCGAGGGTGTTCCACCCGGAGAGGGGGTCCTCCCAGGATCGCTCGTCGATCAGTTCGCCGTTGTGGTCCAAGGCCTTGGCTCCGTCGGTGGCGAGGGTCCGGACCTCCGCGGGCTGGTTCCCGATCTGTTCACGCACGTGGAAGGCGGCTTGGGGAAGGGCGCGCGTCTCCCAGGAGTTGTTCTGTGAGCCGCCGAAGAACCACGGCCCGAAGGTTCCGGACTGGTTGACCATGAAGCTGCCGGCACCGATGCCGCCCAGCGGGATGCCCATGCCGGGGACCGTGAGGGGGAACTTGATCCCCGGATACGGCCACCACGGAGAGTCCTCCTTGCAGGCGTACGGCAAGAAGGTGTCGGGGCAGGTTCCCTCGGAGATCTCGCCCAATGGCCGCACCGTCGCCGCGCTCGGGATCTCGAACCCCGAGTCCTTCGGGCTAGCTGCGGCATGCGGACTGGGGACGACGGCGCCGACGGCCAGGGTGAGCGCCACGGCCAGAGCCGCCACTCCCCCAGCCCGCGCGACGGCCGACCGCGAGGATGTGCCGGGCGCCGATCTGGCTTCGGTGTGTCTACGGAACATGCATTGACTCCTTTGTCTGGACTGCTCTTTCATCGACTGGCGGCGCGCCGGTCGACGGGAACTTGGGTGATGGTCAGCTGCTGGTCCTGTCGCTCGAGATCCAGAACTCGTGGATTCCGGGGCCGCGTTCGAACGGCTGGAGGCCCTCGAGATCGAACTCGGCCACGGTCCCATCTGGGATGACCGCGCGAACGTGTGTCCCGGCGGCCTCGACGCTCCAGTCCACCGAGATCGGGCCGAACGGGCTGAGGTGTGTGGCGCCCGCGTCACGGAGCGGACGACGTGGCCGCGGCGCGATCCGGATGCGCCTGTAGCCGGGCTCCGCCGGCTGGATTCCTGCCACCGTCCGGTGCAGCCAGTCCGCGACCGCACCGAAGGCGTAGTGGTTGAAGGAGGTCATCTCACCCGGGTTGATCGACCCGTCCGGAAGCATGCTGTCCCAGCGCTCCCAGATCGTCGTCGCCCCCATTCCGACGGCGTAGAGCCACGACGGGCACTCCTCGTTGAGAAGAACGCGATACGCGTCATCGACGGCCCCCACCTGGGTGAGCGCATGGAGAAGCAGAGGGGTCCCGACGAAACCGGTCCCGATCCGGTGCGATCCCTCACGCACCAGCTCGACCAAATGGCGGCCCGCCGCGGCGCGCTCGTCATCGTTCGAGAGCAGTTCCAAGCAGATCGCCACGGCGTAGGCCGTCTGCGAGTGGCTCGTCATGCGGCCGGCAGGAGTGACGAATCGAGCGCGGAACGCCGCCGAGACCTCCGACGCCAGCGCGGCGTAGTGCTTATGCGCGGCCTCGTCGCCGATGATCTCGGCGGCGCGGGCGGTCAGGCGAGCCGAGTGCGCGAAGTAGGCGGTGGCCACCAGGGCCTGCTGCGTCGCCCCGGCGGCGGGGTCATGCGGTGGAGCGGTGGGATCCAGCCAGTCGCCGAACTGAAACCCGGTGTCGCGGATGCGGCTCGGTCCCGCCAGCTCGGCGACGCCGTCCACCCACTTCCGCATCATCGCGAAGTTGTCGCGCAGATGCCTGACGTCTCCGGTGGCCTCGTACATGGCCGCGGGCACCATGGTGGTGGCGTCGCCCCAGACGGCCGCATGGACCCGGCCGAACTGCGGGCTGATCTGGGGCGCCTCGTCGGGGTACGGGACCTCCGGGACGAAGGTCGGCACACTGCCGTCCTCGCGCTGTTCCAGGGACACGTCCCGAAGCCAACTGCGAAGGAAATCTGCGGTGTCGAACAGGAACGACGCGGTCGGCGCGAAGACGGCGATGTCGCCTGTCCAGCCGAGGCGCTCGTCGCGCTGGGGGCAGTCCGTCGGGATGGACACGAAGTTGCCTTCGGTGCTTGCCACCACGTTGTGATGCAGCTGCTGAACGGCTGCGTGGGAGGTGCGGAACCAACCGGCCCTGGGCATGTCGGAGTAGACGACGACCGCCTCGATGCTGTCCGCGCTCGGCTCGCCGCCCGGCCATCCGTCCACCTGGACGAACCGGAATCCGTGGCACGTGAAGGACGGTTCCCACGCCTCCTCACCGACGCCGGCGAGGATGTAGCGGTCCGTGGCCTGGGCCGTCCTGAGGGGGCGCACACCCAGCTCGTCGTGTTCGAGGACCTCTGCGTGACGGAGGGTGACCTCGTCGCCCGATTCACCACGGACGCAGATCCTCACCCATCCGACGAGATTGCGCCCAAAATCGACGATGACCTTGCCCGACGGCGTCCTGAAGATGCTGGCTGGCCGAACCGTCCCGATCCGCCTCACCGGTGGACCGATGCGCGGCTCCAGAAGATCCATGTCGAAGTCCAGGACCTCGACCGGTTTGCTGCCGTCGGTGCGCAGGGCGTGCGCGATGCGCGCGTCGTAGGTTTCGCCGTCGTACAGCTCGGCCGCCGTCGTTGCGCCGCGATGCCAACTCCAGGTGGTGTCCGTGGACACCACCGGTGCCCATTCTCCAGCCCGTAGGGCGTCGAGCTGCGCCATGAGTCCGCGGTCGGTCCCATAGATCTCCCGCTGCTGGAAGAACCCGAGCCGCCCGCTGTACCAGCCGGGGGCCACCTCGGCCTCGATCTGGTTCACGCCCACCACCAGGAGTGGGCCGACCTCATGCGACCGGTACACCAGCCGGTGGTGGTAGCTCTGCCATCCAGGCTCGAGGACCTCGTCTCCGACGGTAACCCCGTTGATCCTGACGGTACCGATGCCGAGGAAGGTCGACCGCAGGACCGCGGAGTCGGGCAGGCTGTCAAGGACGAACGTCCGGCTGTATACGGGCACCGCCACGTCGCCGCTGCCAGAGCCGATGAATCGGGCAGTCAGGTCCGGGAGCGTCAGCCAGCCGTCTGCAAGGGCCGACGGCTGGGTCCGTGGGGTGCCTGGCGTACTGGTCAAGGCGATTGTGGGCATGCTGAGTATCTCCGTTGAGGCTGATGCGCCACGCGGCCGTGGCTGGGATAGGGGTGGGTTGCGTCGGGTTCAGGACGCGCGGCTGGTCTCGGCCGCATCCATGGACAGCTGGAGCAGTCGATTGCGCTCAGCGCGGCGCTCGCGCTGCTTCTTCGGATCGGCAACTGGCGCAGCCATCTGCAGTCGGCGCGTGTATTCGTGGGTCGGGGCCGTCGCGACCTGGTGCGCGTCGCCGAGTTCCACGATCTCGCCCTGGTAGAGAACCGCGATCCGATCGCTGATGGAATGCACAACTCCCAGGTCGTGGCTGATGAACAGGTAGGCCACGCCGGTGTTCTGCTGTAGCTCCCGGAACAGCTCGAGGACGGTCGCCTGCGTCGTCACGTCGAGGGCACTGGTGGGCTCGTCACAGATGATGACGGCGGGTGAGAGCGCGAGCGCTCGGGCGATCGCGATGCGCTGGCGCTGGCCGCCGGAGAACTCCCGCGGGTAGCGGCTTCCTGCGTCGGCGGGGAGCCCGACGGCGTCGAGCAACTCCCGCACCCGGTGCTTTCCGCCTTCGACGCCGGCGGCCTGGAGAGGCTCCACCAGGATGCTCTCGACCGTCATGGACGGGTTGAGAGAGGTGTACGGGTCCTGGAAGACGACCTGAATGTCGGATGCCAGCCGTCTCCGCTCGGCGCGCGAGACGTTGCTGATCGTCTCACCTCTGAAGGAGACTGAGCCCGCGCTGACCGGGGCCAGTCCAAGGATGGCCCGGCCGATGGTGGTCTTTCCGGAGCCCGATTCGCCCACGAGGCTGAGAGTCTCACCCGCGTGGAGGTCGAAGGAGAGGCCATGGATGACCTCGGTCATGGCCCCGCGCTTGCCGCGGAAACGGACGACCAGGTCACGGACTTGCAGTAGCGGTTCGTTCACTTCTGGATCTCCATCAGTTCGACACGTCGCGATGA
This sequence comes from Tessaracoccus sp. MC1627, assembly GCF_014164725.1. NCBI lineage: Bacteria > Bacillati > Actinomycetota > Actinomycetes > Propionibacteriales > Propionibacteriaceae > Tessaracoccus > Tessaracoccus sp. MC1627. The sequence goes on from NZ_JACJGA010000001.1 coordinate 106,837, forward strand.
GGCGAGCAGTGTCCGGGTGTACTCCTCGCGGGGGGACTCGAAGATGGCCTCGACATCGGCATGCTCGACGACCCTTCCCTCCTTCATGACGCTGACGGTGTGGCACAGATCCGCCACGACGCCCAGGTTGTGGGTGACGAGGATCATCGCCAGCCCTCGCTCCTCGCTCAGTCCCCGCAGGATCTCGAGGACTTCCGCCTGGATGGTGACGTCCAGTGCTGTGGTGGGTTCGTCGGCAACGATGATGTCGGGGTCAGAGGCGATCGCTCCGCAGATCAGCACGCGCTGCGCCATTCCGCCGGAGATCTCATGGGGGTACAGCCCCATGACGCGCTCGGCGTCGCGGATACCCACCCGCTTCAGCAGCGCGATGAGCTTCTCCTCCGCGTCTGCCTTGGTCATCGGCACCGCCGAGCGAAGCCCCTTGGTGAGCTGGCGGCCGATGGTGAACGACGGGTCGAGGTTCGACATCGGTTCCTGGGGCACGTACCCGATCCGCGTGCCGCGAGCTTCCCCTTGGCGCTTTGGATCCGCGAGAAGGTCCACCCCGTCGAGCAGGACGCTGCCGCCAAGGATGATTGCTTCGCGGGGGAGGATGCCGAGCGTCGAGAAGGCCATCTGGGATTTGCCCGAACCCGACTCGCCGACCAGCCCGTGGATCTCGCCTCGCCGGATGTCCAGGTTCGCCCCGTGCACCACCTCGGTGACGGTGCCATCCGGTGCCGGGTATCCGATCCGAAGAGCCCGGATGGCCAGGATCACATCCTCCGCGCTGCCGAGTTCACGCTGTTCGATAGAGGTGTCGTCGTGCTCCATCCGGAGGGTCTCGACGGAGGCGGCCACAGCGGCCTCCCGCTTGCGGCGGGGCAGGACCTTGCTGCGCGCGGAGGACTGCAGCGCGTCGCTCAACGCGTTGCCGAAGAGGATGAGGAGCAGAACCGTGAAAGCGATGACGAGGCTGGGCCAGAGGATGCTGATGGGGTTGTTGTAGATGGATTGGAAGGACTGCTGAAGCATGATGCCCCACGACGAGCTGGTCGGGTCTCCCAGCCCGAGGAAGGACACACCTGCCTCGATTCCGATGCCGGCCGCCATGGTGAAGGCGCTCTGGATGATGACGGGCGCACGGACGGCCCACAGGACATGCCGGCCGACGATGCGCACGTCCGACAGGCCGACGACCCGTGCTGCGTCGACATACAGTTCGTTGCGCACGCTGACGACGATGGAGCGGACGAGCCGGTAGTAGCTGGGGGCCAGCAGGATGCCGAACACACCCATGGCGACAGGAATGTTGGAGCCGGTCAGGGCGTACAGCGCGATGATCAACACGATGCCCGGGAGCGACATGATGACGTCGGTGACGAAGTTGGCTACGGTCTCGAACCTGCCACGGTAGAAGCCGCTGATCAGACCGGCGGTGACGCCCACCGTGATCGAGACGACGGTCACGATGGCGACCGCCATCACCGTGGAACGCGAGCCCCAGATGAGTCGGTCGAGGATGTCGCGGCCGGCGGCGTCGCCGCCGAGGAAGTGCCCCTCGGTGAAGGGGGGGACGTTGGCTGCGCCGAGGTCGGTCACGTTCGGGCCCCCCGAGGCCAGGAACGGAGCGAAGGCTGCCGTAATGAGCACGACGGCGAACCACGCCATGGCCAGGACGGCGAAGGGGTTGCGGAGCAACTTCCCCCAGACGCCGGGGCGCTTCGTCTGCACCGCGGCCCGCGTATCGATCGCCGTCGTCATCGCACTCTCGCCTTCGGGTTGAGCGCCTGAATCAGGAGGTCCGACGCGGTGTTGATGGTGAGGACGATCAGGACGCTGATGAGCATGGTGCCCATCACCAGCGGGACGTCGCTGATCTTGGACGCCTCAGTGGCAAGCTGCCCCAGACCTGGGAGAGCGAACACCTGCTCGATGAAAACTGCGCCGCCGAGGAGGCTCAGCGTGGTGAGACTGACCACTGTCAGCCCTGGTGCTGCTGCGTTGCGCAATGCGTGCTGGAAGATGATGGGGCCCTCCTTCATCCCTCGCGCCCTGAGCGTGCGGATGTAGTCGTTGCCCAACGTGTCCAGCATCGCGGTCCGGAACTGCTGGGCACCGCCCGCGACGGCCCCGATCAGGAGGGCCAGCATGGGCAAGGCGATCGAGGCGGCCCAGCCGACCGGGTCCTCGCTGAACGGCACGAAGCCGGTGGCTGGGAAGATCCGCCAGCGGATCGCGAAGGTGAAGACCAGTGCGATCGCGATGAGGAAATTGGGGATCGCCGTGCCGGCGATCGAGAAGAACTGGACGAAGCGGTCGATCGCCCCGCCCTTGACCGCCGCCCCCACGCCCAGAAGGACGCTGAGGACGGCAGTCAGGGCGAGTGCCGGCACGATGACGGACAGGGTGACCGGTACACGCCCCGAGAGGGCGTCCGCGACCGGTTGACCGCTGTAGAACGAGCGACCGAGGTCACCCGTCACAGCTGAGGTCAGCCAGTCCCCGTATTGGACGAGCAGCGGACGGTCGAGGCCGAGCTGTTCCACTTTCGCCTGGACACTCTCCGGAGTTGCCCCGATGCCGAGCACCGACGAGGCGATTCCCGTCGCGTTCCCGAACATCATGGCGAAACCCAGGAAGGTCGTGACCAGTAGCACCCCGAGAGATCTCACGAGGTTCTTCAGCAGGTTGAGTAGCATCACTCGGCCTCTTTCGTCAGCGCCGGTTACTGGAAGTCGCGCAGCTTGGGCGCGAGAGCTTCGATGTCAGAGTCGGTCGGGATCGAGACCTTCTCCGGGTCGAAGGCGAAGTGGGTGCCCTTGTACACGAGCGGGACCTGCCACGCCTCGTCGATGATGTACTGGTTGATCTCCTGCTCCAGGGCCTTGGCCTCGTCCGGTTCGGCCGTGGCGAGCTGCAGGTACCGGGAGTCGACGTACTCGTCGGGCTGGTGAGACACGTTCCACCATCCGTCGGGGTAGCTCTCGATGTAGATCTGGAAGGTCGAGTCGCCCAGGTTGCCGAGTTCGAACAGGATGACGGGGAACTTGCCCGAGAGCAGGTCCTCGATCGCGTTGGCGCCGGAGAGCACCACCTCTTCGGCCTCGATGTTGATCTCAGCCAGCTGCTGGATCACGTAGGGCATGATGTGGGCGAGGTTGCTGTCCAGGGACGGCAGCTGGATCTTGAACCCATCGGCATAGCCGGCCTCAGCCATGAGCTGCTTGGCCTTCTCGATGTCGTACGGGTACGGATCCTCGAGACCTTCGATGAATGCGGTCGAGCCCTTGCGGAACACCTGAGCAGTCGGCTCGGCATTGCCGAGGTAGAGGGAGTCGGCGATGGCCTGCTTGTCGAACACCATGTTCATCGCCTGACGAACCCGGACGTCGCCGATGGCGGGGTACACCTCACCCTGATGATCGGTGAGGAGGATGCGCACGGTCTGACCCTGGAAGCTCTTGACCTCCAGGCCCGATCCCTCGACTTCGGCCTTCGCCTGGTCGGTCACGAGACCGCCGGCGACCTGCCCGGTCTTGAGGGCCGAGACCATGGCGGCCTCGTTGTCGAGGACCTTGACCTCAAGGGTCTCGTACGGATAGTGATCGGTATTCCAGTGGTCAGCCCTCTTGACGAAGGAGTACACCGAGCCGGTTGTCGTCTTGGCCGCGTCAAGGGTGTACGGGCCCGACCCGAGGGGTGCATCGAGGGAGTTGCCAGAGGCCAGATAGTCGGCGCTCTGGACGTGGATGTCGCACAGGAGGGTGTTGACCAGCGCCTGGGGCTTGTCCCACTTCAGGGTGATGGTGAGGGGGTCGATGATCTCGTAGGTGAGCCCGGCGTAGTCTGCCGAGCGCGCGCTCTCGGGTTCGGCCATGTATTCGTAGGTCGCCTGGATGTCCTCGGCGTCCAGGGTGGAGCCGTCGGAGAAGGTGAGGCCCTCCCGGAGCTTGGCCGTCATGCCCATGTTGTCGGGCAGCATCTCCCAGGACTCCGCGATGTCCGGCTCGAGTTCTGCGGTGGAGTCACACTTGACGAGGGAGTCCCAGACTGCGGACGCGGGCCAGTTCTGGAAGCCGGGCTGGACACGGGGATCCCATCCCTCGATGTCCTGGCTCATGGCCAGCGTGAGCGCCCCCTTGGCCTCCGCCGGGGCGGAGCCCTCGGACGAGGCGGCTTCCGAACCACTCGGCTCGGTGTTGGGCGTGCCTGAGCAGGCCGCCAGCGCGAGCGTCGCGACCAATGCGCCGGCCGCGAGGCCCGCCGCGCGACGGCGATACGGGTTTCTCATTACTACTCCTTTGTATGAGGGTCTCCCGGCCTGGGTGGCCAGGAAGCGAACGAAACCGTCATCTTCGCCAGCGAAGGAGGTTGGGGAACGTTCTCCATTTACGGTAACTGCGCCGTCCGGGGTCGTCAATCATCGGCCGGTGACGATGGTCACGCCCAAGTAACCAAGACGGCTTCATATTTGATCCACAAGGCGTAATATGCACCTAGAGGTTTTGCGCAAAAGGAGCTGGGATGGCACGAGATCAAGACGGCCGCCCGTCGCTCGCAAGCGTGGCCCGAGCCGCCGGGGTGTCGATCTCAACGGCATCCCGAGCTCTGACCGGGCGCGGTGATCTCAAGCCCGAGACCCGCCAGAGGGTGCTCTCGGTCGCGTACACCTTGGACTATCACCGCCCCTCCACGCGCGGAGGCCGTCCGGCTGTCCGCGACCCCCGGGTCATTGAACTCGTGCTCGGCAGCTTCGACGACGCTTGGACTGCAGCCGTGACGACCGGAGCGAGAGAGGCCGCCTTCGGGCTCGGCTACGACCTGGGACTGACCCTGGAGCGGGATGATCCGGCTGACGATTGGCCCGTCAGGGTGGCGTCCCGCCGGCCGTCCGGCATCATCGTGGGCATCATCGTGCCGACTCGGTCCCAGCGCGAGGCGATCCGAGGACTGGGGATCCCCATGGTCCTCCTGGACCCCAGGGCCGAGACCGAGGACGCGCTGGCCAGCGTCGGCACCTCTGACTGGCTGGGCGGGTTCGCCGCCGGGACCCACCTGGCTGAATGCGGTGCCGAACGCTTCGTCGTCGTGGCCGGTGTTCCTCGCCTACGATTCGGTCGGGCAAGGGAGGAAGGCTTCCGGGCTGCCATCCAGCAGCGTGACCCCAATGCCCCGATCCGAAGGATCAACGGACAGTGGTCCGACTCGCCGGTGACGAGTGAGATGCTGCATATCCTTGGGGAGGGTTCGGGTCGCGTGGGGGTCTTCGCGTGCAACGACGAGATGGCCTTGGCCGTCTACACCGGCGCTGGGCAACTGGGGCTCCGCATCCCCGAGGACGTCCTCGTGGTCGGCTTCAACGACGAGCCCAGGGCCGCTTCCGCCTCTCCTCCGCTCACCTCAGTCCGACAACCTCTGGAACAGATCGCGGGTCGAGCAGTCGAGCTCGTCCATGAACTGCGCGGCCACTCGGAGGACAAGGTCGCCAGGGTCGAACTCCCCACGACACTCATCGTTCGAGCTTCGACAGGAGCGTGATTGGTCGGCCGGCGTGATCCGTTCTAGGCCACCGGTCACGTCAGTCCCGGGATCTGCGCCTCCGTTGGTTCGCAGCCTTCTGCCGAGACCCTCACGAGCACCGGACCTGTTCCGCTGCGGCGGACGACAGCAAGGGCTCCGCCCTCGAATGTCCGATGACGATCAGAGCGGTAGCTGTCCTGGGGGGCCCTGGCCTCAACAGTGACGTCGCCCGCCGCGGTACCGTGCGCTTCCCCTTGTCGGTGGCCAACAGCCCTCGGACGGACACGCTCAAGGGAGACTGCCTGAAGCCCTACCGTCGCTCGCCTCGGAGCAGTGCGTCGATCTCGTTGAGATCCACCAGCACACGGAAACCGTTCTTGTATCGGGTGAGCTTGCCTTCGGCGATTCGGCGCTCGAGTGATCGGCGCGAGCTCCTGCAGTACTCGACAGCCTCTGGCAACGTCGCGTAGCGCGGATGAGTTGTCGTGTTGGTCTGTAGACGAGACATTGCTTCACTCACCCCTGCTCCGCGAGACGGGCGTCGCCTGAGAGCTGCTCCCCCACGCCCACTGCCCCAGCGTCCTGGGCACGCGGCCTGAGGCGCCGGCGGACTTCGGGGACGTGCCGACCGCCCAGAGCGGCGGCGTCACTGACCTGGACAAGTACGATCCCAGTGCGTTCGCGGACGGCCAGCGCGACCCGAGGATCTGAGCCTGCGACAACCCGCCGCCTTTCGGAGACCGCAGCCGTGGCCCTGAGCACCTGCACGATGATTCTCGACTCTCTCGCGGCCAAAGCTTCGTGGCCCCGGTGTCGCTGATCCCGCACCAAGAGACGGACTAGCTGACGAACGCTGTCTGACATGGTCGCTCCTTCAAGGACGCCATCAACAGGAGGGGTGCTCCTGACCTATCCCTATGAACCCGGCCACGGATGCACCGCAGCGGGATCGATCTTCCGAGACGGGCCTGACTTGGTCGACGACCGTGACGCCTGGCCGCGCCACAAGCGACGAGGGGACGGAGGGTGCGGCACCGGCAGTGGGTCCTTGAGGATGCTGAGGCTGGCAGGGCGATCGCCTGCACGAGCATCAGTCAAGATGACCGTCGAAACGACCGCGGTGGCCAAGTCGCGAGCCTGTCCTTCGTGACCACCTCAGTCGCTGACCATCACCTGCAGCCTTGGACACCACCGCTCAGCTGGATGAGCTAGGAGCTCTTCAGCGAGAACCCGCGTGATTGTGATGTACCCCCGTCGCCAATGTCGAACACACCTCCTGCACTCTCGGATGGTCTGAGCTTTATTCGATCAGATGTCACAGCAGGGGGCGTTGCTAGCGACGACGTTCCCCCGGGAGCCTCGAAGGCTCACCATCGTTTCAGGCTCCGGCACTTGAACCCACCCGTTGATGTTATATTAGATGTCACAACGTGATATTTAATGTAACGGGCTGGTGGGTCGGATGGGCGAGTTTCCGGGTTCGGCGACGCTGATGCTGGCGCCGGGGATCGTCCATCTGAATGAGCCGACTGCTGTGTTCGAGGCGATGGTCACTGGCTGGTCGCGGCAGCAGAAGTCCCGCCAGCTCGGCCAGGGAACGGTCCGGGTTCGCGAGGCGCTGGTCCGCCGGTTCACCGAGTTCGCGGGCACGTATCCGTGGGAGTGGACACCCGGTGACGTGGAGGACTTCACGGTCTCGTTGACCTCAGGCACCGGCCGGTTGGCGCTGTCCACGATCCGCGGCTACCACCTGACGTTGAGGATGTTCTGCGACTACCTGACCGACGGCCGCTACGAGTGGGCCAAACAGTGCAGGGACCGTTTCGGGATGCTGCCATCCCAGGTCTGCAACGAGTGGAACACCGTCGCGCACCTGAACGACTACGAGGGCAAACCCGAGCGCCGCCCCCTGACCTACGGGGAGCTGCAACGGCTCTTCGACTATCTCGACGACCGGGTCGACTCCATCGCCAGGTCGGGCCGCAAGGGCGCACTGATCGCGATGCGCGACGCGTTGATGATCAAGACCGCCTACGCGTTCGGGCTGCGCCGCAACGAGCTGGTCCGCCTCGACATCGCCGACCTTCGCCCCAACCCGCACATGCGCGACTGGGGCACCTACGGCTCGGTCCATGTCCGATTCGGCAAGGCCACCACCGGTAGCCTGCCGAGGCGCCGGACCGTGCTCGCGGTCCCTGAGTTCGACTGGATCGTTGCGGGTCTGCGGCAGTGGGTCGAGGAAGCTCGGCCGTTGTTCGACGCGCCAGGGAACCCGGCGTTATGGCTGACCGAACGACTGACCCGGGTCTCGGGGCGCCACGTCGACTCGTTCTTCGCCCAGGCCCGCACCGATCTCGGCCTCGACGAGCACCTCACGCTGCATTGCCTGAGGCACTCCTACGTGACACACCTGGTCGAGTTCGGCTACCCCGAACGGTTCGTCACCGATCAGGTCGGGCATCTGTGGGGTTCGACGACGGCGATCTACACCTCGGTGTCCAACGACTTCAAGAACAAGACGCTGCAGGCCGCCCTGGCCCGCGTCTACCAACCTGCCGATGACGGGAGCACACGATGAGAACGATCGCAATGCAGTGGAACCTGCGTCAGGTGATGGCCGACCGCGGCATGTTCCAGACCAGCGAGCTGCTGCCACTCCTCGAAGAACGTGGCATCCACCTGACCCGTGAGCACGTCTACCGTCTGGTGACCAAGACACCACAACGCTTGAACACCGAGGTCCTCGTCGCGTTGTGTGATGCTCTGGGCTGCACCCCCAACGACCTGATCGAGCCCATCGTCGAGCAGCATCAGCAGCTCGCGCGGACAGGCACCGAAGCCGGACCCAAGATCGGTTCCCTGCGTCCGGTCCGGGCAACGATCCGCCGCCCCGAGGGCGTCGACGGATGAGACCACTGTCACCCATCGGCCCCAGCGCTTGAGCGGCCGCCCACGCCCACGAACGCCGTGTGGTTGGTGCGGTCTGTTGAGCGCCACCGTCGCGCTCCCCCACGTTGGTATCTGCTTCAACTGCCGCCGCTACCGCCAATACCACCCCAGCATCTGCCCTGACTGCCTGAGCCTCAAACCGCTGGGCTACCTCGACGCCGCCGGCGAGACCGTCTGCGCTGCCTGCGTAGGCCAGGACTCGGTGTTCGCCTGCACCCAATGCGGACGAGAAGACCACCCCTACTCGTTCGCACGATGCGCACGCTGCGTCCTCCACGACCGCCTCACCGTGTTGCTGACCGACCCCACCACCGGCGCCGTCCACGAACAACTCAAGCCCGTCTTCGAGGTCCTCATCAACGGACCACGACCACAGACCGCGATCTACTGGCTGATGCGCCGCCAACGGATCGGACCCGGCCTGCTCGGCCAGATGGCCCGCGGCGAGATCCCGATCAGCCACCACACCTTCAACCAGCTACCCATGGACCGCACCCGCAACTACCTACGAGACCTGCTGGTCGCCGTCGACGTCCTGGAACCCTACGAGCCCCTCATCGAGCGAATGATCCCCTGGCTCGCCACCCTGGGAGACCCGCTGGATGCCCACCACAAGCCCATCCTCGACCAGTTCGCCCACTGGCGAGTGCTGCGGCACCTCCGCCGCCAAGCCGACGTCGGCCGACTCACCAAAGGCACATTCCAATCAGCACGCTCCCGTCTCCGGCGAGTCGTCACCCTGCTGACATGGCTCGAATCACACGGCCGAAGCATCGAGACCGCCACCCAGGCCGACCTCGAGGACCACCTCGCCACCCAGCCCAAGTCCGTCGCCGCCGAGCTCAGCCAGTTCCTCATCTGGACCCACGACGCCGGTCTGAACAGGTCCCTCACCCTGGCCCACCGGGCCACGACCGAGCCGCAAGTCACCATGAGTGACAACGACCGATGGACCCACGTGAACACTCTCCTGCACGACGCGACGATCCCGCTACCCACCCGTATCGCCGGCCTGCTGATGCTGCTGTTCGCCCAACACATCAGCACGATCTGCGCCATGAGGACCGAGCACGTCGACACCACCTCCGAGGACCGAGTGCTTGTCACCTTCAAGTCCACGCCGATCGAGATGCCCGACCCACTCGCCCAGATGCTCCGCGACCACCTGAAGCGACGAGGGCCAGCCTCCTACGTCAGCCGCGACAACGGATGGCTGTTCCCCGGAGGCAACCCCGGGAGACCACTGGCCACCGAGAGCATCCGCCACAGGCTCGTCGCCCGAGGCATCCCACCCCACTCCGCCCGGCACGCGGCACTGTTCGCGCTATCCGGTCAGGTTCCCCACATGATCCTCGCTCAGACCCTCGGGATCTCTCACACCGCCGCCGCCCGCTGGGCCGCGCTCGCCGCCCGCGACTGGGGACAATACGTCAGCCAACGGACCCAACAAATCCCGCACTGAATATCGCAGGTCCGCCGACAGCGCTGTGGCGGGGGCGGCTGCGGGTTCAAGGGGGTATGACGGCGTCCCTGCACAAGCTGACGGCCGGATCAGGCTACGACTACTTGACCCGGCAGGTCGCCGCCATGGACTCCACCGAGAAAGGCCACGCGTCGCTGACGTCGTACTACACGGAGAAGGGTGAGGTGCCCGGCCGGTGGGTCGGCACCGGCCTCCAGGCCCTCGAGGTGGAGCCAGGGTCAGGGGTGTCGGCGGAACAGATGCAGTCGCTGTTCGGGGCAGGGTTCCACCCGGACATGGCCGCGCGGCTGGCTGCCCTGCCGGTCGGCGCGACGCGCGAGCAGGTCCGTGCCGCGGCCCGACTCGGGTCACCGTTTCGGGTTCATGAGGCGGCCAGCGCGTTTCAGCAGGAGGTCTCGACGAGGTGCTCGGTGTGGGCGGTCGAGCACGGTCTCGCGGCGGATGAGTCGGTGCCGTTGGAGGTCCGCGCGCGGGTCCGCAACGAGGTTGCGACGGAGGGCTTCGCGGCGCGGATGGGTCGGCCGCCGAGCGGGTTGGAGTTGTCGTCGGAGGTGGCCCGCCTGTCGCGGAACGCGACGACGGCGTGCGCGGGGTTCGATGTGACATTCACGCCGGTGAAGTCGGTCTCGGCGTTGTGGGCGGTCGCGCCGCAGGCGATGGCGGCGCAGATTGAGGAGGCTCATAACGCGGCCGTCGCTGACGCTCTGGCCTATCTGGAGGAGCGGGTCCTGTTCTCGCGCAGGGGTGCGGGTGGGGTGCGGCAGGTGGAGGTCACCGGACTGATCGCCGCGGCGTTCACGCATCGCGATTCGCGGGCGGGGGATCCGAATCTTCACACCCATGTGGCGATCGCGAACAAGGTTCAGACCCTCGACGGCGCCTGGTTGGCGATCGACGGCCGCCCCCTGTTCGCGGGGCTGGTAAGCATCTCGGAGGTCTACAACACCCAGCTGGAGGCCCACCTCGCCGCCCGCCTGGGTGTGCGGTTCGCCGCCGACGCGGTGCGGGATCCAGCCAAGCGCCCGGTGCGGGAGATCGTCGGGGGCCCCGCCGAGTTGCGTGAGGCGTGGTCCAGCCGTCGGGCGGCCATCGTGGCCCGGCAGGCTGAGCTCGCCGTCGACTTCCAACACGATCACCACCGCCCGCCGACACCGGCCGAAGCGATCGCGTTGGCGCAACAGGCCACCCTGGAGACCCGTCAGACGAAGCACGAACCCCGCACCCTGACAGAGCAGCGCAGCGCCTGGGCCGCGCAAGCCGCGGCGGTCCTCGGCGCCGACGGAGTGGACCGGATGCTCGCCGACGTGACCGCCGCGGGCCGCGTGACCAGGCCGGAGCCGACGGCAGAGTGGATCGAGTCGGCGGCCGACGAGATGGTGACCCGGATGGGCCTGTCGCGGGCATCGTGGACGGTGTGGCACCTCCAGGCCGAAGCCTCCCGCCGGGCCAGGGAACGCGCCACCACACCCGACCAGGCCGCCCAACTCACCGCCCAGCTGCTCGACGCGGCAACCGACCGCTGTATCGCGTTGGAGGGGTGGGTCGATCCGATCAGCGACCCCCAGGTGCTGCGCCGCACGGATGGGGAATCGGTGTACACCACGGTCGGGAGCCGACGGTTCACCTCCACCGCTGTGATCCAGGCCGAGCAGCAGATCACCCACGCAGCAACCCTCCTCGACGGCCGGACAGCGAGCGAAGAGGACGTGTCGCTGGCGCTCCTCGCGGCGACCGCCAACGGCATCAACCTGACCACGGGCCAGGTCTCGTTGGTGCGTCAGATGGCCACCAGCGGACGCCGGGTGCAGCTCGCCCTCGCCGCCGCCGGCTCCGGGAAAACCACCGCCCTGGCAACCCTCGGGCAAGCGTGGCGGGACGGTGGTGGCACGGTGGTAGGCCTGGCTCCCTCCGCCGTCGCCGCCAGATTGCTTGCCGATCACGTCGGCCACGCCATCACCCTGGCGAAGCTCGCCTGGGACCTCCACCAACACCCCCGCGCAGCCGAGACCCTGATCGGCCCGGACACCCTGCTGATCGTCGACGAAGCAGGCATGGCCGACACGCCGACGCTGGCCGCCGTGATCGGATTCGCCATCCAACGGGGCGCATCGGTGCGCCTGATCGGCGATGACCAGCAGCTCGCCGCCGTCGGCGCCGGCGGGGTGCTTCGCGACCTCGCCCACACCCACCCGGCCATCCACCTGACTGAGGTGATGCGGTTCGAAGACCCGGCCGAAGCGGCCGCCTCGTTGGCGCTGCGCGACGGCCGGCCAGAGGCGCTGGGCTTCTACCTCGACCAACAACGGATCCACGCCGGCTCGGACGAAACCGTCCTCCGCGACGCCCTCAACGCCTGGCTCAAAGACAAGGAAGCCGGTCTGGACTCGGTGATGCTGGCCGGCACCCGCGACCAGGTCGCCCAACTCAACAAGTGGGCCCGCGACCACCGCCTAGGCGCCACCCACGGCGATGTTGAAGGTCCCGTTGCGGTGCTGTCGGACGGTAACCATGCATCTATCGGGGATGTGATCGTCACCCGCCTCAACGACCGCCGCCTCTCGATCAGCGCCACCGACTGGGTCAAGAACGGCGACCGCTGGACGGTCGCCGGAGTCGACCCGTCCGGCGCGATTCACGCCCACCACCTCGTCACCGGACTGCGGATGACCCTCCCCTCCAGCTACGTCACCGAGAACGTGGAGTTGGGCTATGCGGTGACCGTCCACGGCGCCCAAGGGATCACCGCCGACACCACCCACACCGTCCTCACCGGCACCGAAACCCGGCAGCAGCTGTATGTGGCGATGAGCCGCGGCCGACAGGCGAACCACGCCTACATCCAGGTCGTCGACGGCGGCGGCGAGAACTCCCCCATCCACCCCACCACTCTGCAGCCCGTCACCGCCGGCGACGTCCTGGAGCAGGTCCTGGCCCGCGACGGATCCGCCCGCTCCGTCACCACCGAAACACGCCAAGCCGTCGACGCGTACACGCGCCTCGGCCTCGCGGTGGCCCGCTACAGCGACGCGGTGAGCGTCGCCGTCGAACACCTCCACGCCGACACCGCCCGCGAACTGGACCAGCACGCCGACGAGGTCGTGGACCAACTCACGTCCAGCCCCGCCTGGCCCACCCTCCGCGCCCACCTGCTCCTCCTCTCCGCCACCGGCGACACGGGGCCCACCGCTGCAGCTGCTGCGTGACGCGGTCGATGCGCGGGAACTATCGACCGCCCACGACCCGGCGGCAGTGCTGACCTGGAGACTCCCCCACCCCGATCAAGAAGGTCCGCTCCCCTGGCTGACCGGTATCCCCCAAAGCCTCGCCGACCACGATCAGTGGGGCCCCTACCTGACCGCCCGCCAAGATCAGGTGCGCGCTTTCGCCGCCGACGTCCGAGCCGCGGCCACTGCCATCGGCCAGCCGGTGTGGGGGCTACCGGGCCAGACCCTCACCTCGTCGACTGTGGCCGATGTCGAGGTGTGGCGGGCCGCCTGGCAGGTCGAACCCGCCGACCGTCGACCCACCGGACCGGTACAGCTCGGCGCAGCCGCGCACCACTGGCAGCAACAGCTCACCGAGCGGCTCCGGCCCGCCCATCCCATCGCGATCTGGACCGACCTCCTACGCGACATCCACCCCGACCTCCCCCGCGACCCCTACGCGGTCGTCCTGGCGCATCGCCTCGCCTCCCTCCACAACGCAGGCGTCCCGATCACCGAGCATCTCGCCGCAGCCGTCGCCGACGGACCGCTGCCGGCGTTGCAGCCCGCCGCCGCATTGTGGTGGCGCCTCAGCCGCCGGATCGCCGCCGTCGACGCCCCCACACTGCCTGCTTGGGAAGGGTCCCTGGTCGACCGACTCGGCTATGAAGCTGCGGCTGATCTGGAAGCCAGCCCCTGGTGGCCACATCTCGCCGCGACCATCACCCGGGGCGCTGACCTAGGGCTCACAATCGAGGAGCTGGTCGCCCCCGTGGCGGATGTGTCCGGGTTCGATGATGCGTGTCACGCGATGCTGTGGCGAGCCCGCCAGGTCACCGCCACCCCACCCGATGAGGTGGAGCCGCCGCATCCCGATCAGGTGCCACCCGACGGCATCGAGGACATCGACTGGACCACCCGCACCGCCGACCTCGCGGTCGCGGCCCAGTTGAGGGAGCGCACCGATCCGGACTTCACCGAAGTCGAGCTGCGGCAGGGGTTCACGGCTGCCGACCGCTGGGCCGAGGAACCCCACACCCCACAGCGCCTCGCTGAGGTCACCGAGGCGGCGGCCGTGTTCTTCGAAACTCAGCTGGCCGGAAGTTGGGGCCACACCTACTTCTCGCAGCGGTTCGGGGAGGATCTCGCCGGCGATCCCAGGTTCCGGGTCGGACACGCCCCCGCCGGCTGGACGTCCCTGGTCGGCGACCTCCGCAAGCAGGGGTTCACCACCGACGAGCTGCTCGCCGCCGGCGTGGCATCCACGACCCGGCAGGGCAACGTGATCGACCGGTTCCGTGACCGCGCCATCCTCCCCATCACCCACGACGACGTTGTGGTCGGGTTCGTCGGCCGACGCCACCCCCACGCCCGCGACGAGCAGGGACCGAAGTACCTCAACACCCCCGCCAACGCCTTGTTCGCCAAGCGCGACGTGCTCTACGGCCACCACCTCCTCCCCCGGAACGCTGTGCCGGTGATCGTCGAAGGACCGATGGACGCGATCGCCGTCACCCTCGCCGGCCGAGGCGCCTTCGTCGGCGTCGCACCCCTCGGCACCGCCCTCACTCCCGAACAGGTTCTCCTCCTCCGCGGCAGGCCGACGCCGCTGATCGCCACCGACTCCGACACCGCCGGACACACCGCAGCAGAGAACGCGTTCTGGCAGCTGGCCCAGCACCGCCACGACCCCCACCGCCTGCTTCTTCCCCCCGGCAGTGACCCAGCCCAGCTCCTCGAGCAGCACGGACCCGACGCTCTCCACGACGCCCTCACAATTTCCACCGCGCTGCAGGCCGAGGTGATGATCCGGGACCGCGCCACCTTCCTCGACCCCATCGAAGCTGGACGTCAGATCGCCGAGATCATCGCCGCCCGACCCGCCGCCACCTGGGGCGACTCGTTGCACCTTGTGCCTGAGGAGCAGACCCAACGTCTGGTGGCGCGGCTCAACGCCTGGACCACCACACCCATCACAGCCGTCGACCAAGCCAAGGAACATACGCGGGCAATGCGACGTCGGCTCGACCAGCCCCCAGCGGAACGCTGGCAACGGTGGGCGGACACCACCGGAGTCGCCGGGGCTGCACAATGGCCACAAATCGCGGGCCGACTCCAGGAACTCCACCACGCCGGCGCCGACGCCACCCTGTTGGCCAGACGCCTCACAGGGGTCCCAGCAGACGTTGTGGCAGCGTCCCTGGATCAGCACAAGCCTGGGTCTGCTGTGCACCTCAACTGGCACCCCTGGGCCGAAGCCGTCAACCCCCACCTATCCAAGGCCGAGACCTGGGAAACCACACAGGCACAGCTGACCCAACTGATCGACGTCGGCCTCGACCTCACCGCTCTGGCCGAGGCCATGGCGGGTAGCGCACCGGAGAAGGTGGCAGCCCGGCTGCACACCCTGCTCCGCAACCACAACACCGCCCAGATCGATCAGGAAGCGTCGAGTCATCCCGAAACGGTGCTCCGACGGTTGAACAGAGAGGCACGCCGCGATGGTGCACCCCGGATGTGAACTCAGTATCGACGACGCTTGAAAACTGAACACTTTCGACGAAACCGACCAGTTTTCGGGCGTCCTCCACACTCAGCCGCGGGTCTTCAGGGGTCGGGCGCACAGCCGTCGACACCAGACGACACCATCTGGGAGAAATAGGAAATGGACGGTGGACCGACCTCAGGCGGTACGGGACTCCAACCCCATCCGACTGGCACAGGGTCAGCGGTCTTTCCATCCCGACGCACCACGGCGCACCACGGCGACACCTTGGCGTCACTGGCTGGGACAGAGCCTCCGCGTGTTCTTAGGTCATTTGTCGGCTCCGGCGAGGGCGCCCTTGATGAAGTACTTCTGAAGGAAGAGGTAGGCGATCAGGATCGGGATCACGCCGATCAGAGCGGCCGCGGCGGCGGCTCCGACGTCATTGCTTTGGCTGGCGAAGAAGCTGGCCGTCGCTGGTGCGAGTGTTCGCACATCTGCGGTATTGAGAATGTATGAGCTCATGGCGAACTCGTTCCAGACGTTCGTCGATGTGAGGATCGCGACGGTTGCTAGCACGGGTTTGAGTGTGGGCAGGACGATGCGGAAGAAGATGGTCAGGGTGCCGGCTCCGTCGACCGATGCGGCTTCCTCGAGAGAGATCGGAAGTCCGCGCATGAACTGCGTGAACAGGAAGACCGCCAAGGGCAGCTGGAGCGCGGTGAGGACGAGGATCAGGCTGATGTAGTTGTTCAGGATGCCGAGCTGGGCGAGCATCGTGTACAGCGGCACCAGGATGCTCAACGGTGGCACCATCAACATGCTGAGGATCCCGAGTGACACAACCCGGTTGAGCTTGGTGTTTCGGCGGGCCAGAGGGTAGGCGGCGAGCGCACCGACGACGCAGGTCAGCACGGTGGCGACGGACGTGACGAGAAGGCTGTTCTGGAGTGCCCAGTCGAGGTGGCCGGTGTTCCATGCGGTGCTGAAGTTCTCCAGTGTCCCCCCCTCGAAGGGTGGGACCCAGAGGGAGGACGTGTCGGTCCGTGGCTTGAAGGCTGTGGTGATGGTGAGATAGAAGGGAGTGGACTGCAGGAGCACCGCTATCAGGATGATGATCCACTGGCTCGTCCCGGTCAACAGACTCGGCCTGCGCTGCTGAATAGTAGTCATCAGGCGTCCTTTCCTGAGCGTTCCATCCGGTTCACGAGAACGACGGACACGATGGCGATGAGGATGAAGAGGACGACGCCCATGGCGGAGGCGTAGCCCGCGGCTTGCTGGCCGAAGTACGTGCGGCTGATCAGCGTTGAGACCGACTGCGAGGCGTACCCTGGTCCGCCGGCGGTCATCACCTGGATGACGTCGTAGAGTTTGAGCCCTCCGATGAGATTGATGATGAGGCTGGAGACCATCGCTGGTCGAAGCAGCGGCAGTGTGATGGATGTGAAGAGACGGCCACCGCGGGCACCATCGATCGCTGCTGCTTCGTACAGTTCCTGGGGAATTCCTTGGAGGCCGGCGAGGTAGATCACCATAGAGATGCCCACGAACTGGAGGGTGTTGATGATGACGATGATGGTCACCGCTCCTGCTCCCGTGCTGAGCCAGGCGACGCGTTCGAGGCCCAGGGCGGCGAGGATGTCGTTCAGGGCGCCGCGGTTGTACTGGAAGAGGAAGTAGTACATGACACCCATCACCACCGGGGCCACGAGCACTGGGAGGTAGATGATGGAGCGCGCCACGGTCTTCACCCGCCCGGTGCCGTCCAGAAGGAGCGCGAGGCCGAGGCCGAGGACCTGTTGGATCAGGGTGCAGCCGAAGCCGTAGATGAGGGTGTTCAGCAGCGCGGTCTGGAACGCGGCGTCACCGAGAAGTCGGGTGAAGTTGTCGAGACCGACGAACGCTCGGTCGGGCGAGTAGCCGTTCCAGTTTGTGAAGGCGAGACCGATGCCTTGGATCAGGGGGTAAAGCATGAAGACTGCGAGCAACAGCAGGGCGGGGATGTACATGGCATTCATCCCAGAACCCGTCGGCCGCCGCCGGCGGCGGGATGCCTCGAGTGTCGGGATCTCCGGCCGAGGCGTGGTCAGTGTGAATTCGGTACTCATCTTTGAGTCCTCCTCGCGAATCAGTGAGATGTGCCGGTGGGATTGGCTGGGAGGCCTGGTTATCCAGGCCCCCCAGCCTGGTGTTTCACGCTCCGAAGAGGGTTTCGAACTGAGTGCGCACCTGGTCGACGGCCTGGTCCACGGTTGCCTGGCCGGTGATGACCGAGTCGGTGGTCACGACCATGGTGTTCCACATGCCGTTGGGCAGAAACACGCGGTCGAAGTACGGCTTGACTGGGACGTTCCCGTCGACGACGTAGGCGGTGAAGCTATCGGTGAGGTTGCCGTAGTCGACATCGATGCCGAGCAGTCCGGGTGCTGAAGCGGTCGACTCCGCGAGTGCGGCGGCATTCTCGGGCTGAGCAAGGTAGTCGAGGAACTTCAGGGCTGCTTCCTTGTTCTGGCTGGTCTTGGAGACGCCGAACGAGTCAACACCCTCGCCTCCGACGAGGTAGGGCTCGTCGCTGAGGGTGGGCGGCAGGGGGATGAACCCGAGGTTCGCGTCCGGGTTGTAGGTGAACGCGTTGCTCAAGATGGCGTTCTGGGCGATCTCGAATCCTGTGGTGCCATCTGCCAGCGCTCGGGCCATGTCGTCACGTGAAGCTGAGGAGTAGTCGGGGTTGAACCAGCCGTTCTGCTGCCAGCCGTGGACCTTGTCCAGCATCAGAGCGTAGGCGGAGTCCACGAAGGTCCCCTCCTGCATCTGCGTCTGCTCGGCTTCGGTGAAGGTGTCGGCGGCGAGGAAGTCTGCGAGGATGCCTGCAGATCCCTGGTCCTTGCCGCTGATGTAGATGGGGACAGTGCCTTGTGCGGCGAGTGATTCGGCCGCGCTGTCGAACGCCTCCCAGCTTGTGATCGAGGCCGGGTCGACGCCGATCTGGTCGAGCACGTCCTTGTTGTAGAGGATGCCGGCGACGTCCGTCTCACCGGGGAAGGCGAAGATGTTGCCGTCTGCGTCACGCATCGCGGAGTCCAGGGCTGGGTTGACATCTGCGGCCCAGGTCTCATCGGTCAGCGGCTCGAGGAACTCGCTGTATCGCAGCAGCGACCAGCCGTGGGTGGAGAAGAGATCCGGAATGTCGCCTGAGGCTAGGCGCACCTTCATCTGGTCCTCGTAGGTGTCACCACCGGTGGTGGCGGTGATGCTGACTCCGCTTTCCCCTTCGTAGGCGTCGATGATCTTGCTCAGTGCTTGGTACTGGGCAGAGTCCGCGCCCATGTTGAGGAAGAACTCCAGCGACTCACCGTCGCTGCTGCTGGTGCTTCCGCCGCGGCTGCAACCCGTTGCGGTGACGGCCATCGCG
Organism: Tessaracoccus sp. MC1627; assembly: GCF_014164725.1. Classification (NCBI taxonomy): domain Bacteria; kingdom Bacillati; phylum Actinomycetota; class Actinomycetes; order Propionibacteriales; family Propionibacteriaceae; genus Tessaracoccus; species Tessaracoccus sp. MC1627. The sequence continues at coordinate 125,877 of NZ_JACJGA010000001.1, forward strand.
GCTGCGCAAGCAACGGCGATAGCGGTGCGGTACTTCTTGTGGCGTAGCTTCATTGCTGTCTCCCTTGGTGTTGTTGGGCCGGAATGCCCGTGGGTGTGGTTCAGCGCCGTGTGATCGTGTAGACGCGGGCTGTGGGTCCGTCGATTCCGGGTGTGAGGACGACGGTGTTGAGTGGTCCGTCGGCGACGTCCCAGGTTTGGAGGGTGCGGGGGTAGATCTCATGGAGGTCGGTCGCATTGACGCCGTCTCCGAGTTCCAGGTGGATCTGACCGGTCGCGTCTCCGCGGTGCCAGACGTACAGCAGGGTGTGCCGCGGGGTGGAGAGCGACAAGGCGATCGAGTCGCCGTACCACTGGGGCAGGCCGTTCGGCCATTCAGGCGTTGACTGAGCGATATCGTCCCGGGTCGCCTTGAAGACGGCGTACGCGTCACTGACCAGTGCGAGTTGGCGGTCGTCCATGAGGTTCAGGAATCCGGAGGCGTAGAGGCGTCCGCTCAGACCGGTCGTCATGGTGAATACGATCTGTTCCTCGGTCATCCACTCCTGCGGGTAGGCCCAGTTGCCGGCCTGTTCTGGGAGCATCTGCAATGGGGCGCCGGCCGCGATCGGTGGGTACAGCGTGTAATCCTGTTGGTCGGAGGTCGACTGGAAATCGAATGCCTGCAGCATTGCGAAGTCTGCACGCATCGCTCCCGAGCTGCAGTTCTCGAAGATGACCTCCGGGTATCGGCGGCGGAGTTGTTCGAACCATGCCAGGTGGGCGCGGTTGTGCCCGAGGAGGCCGGCGCCCGCCGAGAACGCCTCGACGTCCGTGCCTGGACCGGGGGTCACGTTGTAGTCGAGCTTGAAGAAGTCGACCCCGAAGTCGGCGATCAGACGGTCGAAGGTGGCGTCGAGGTGGGCACGCGCAGCCGGGTGACGAAGATCGAGGAAGTGCCGGCGATCCTCGGTGACGCGACGGCCATGACGCTGCAGGAAGGCCGCATCCGGAAGCACCTGAGCGAGGGAACTCCTCACTCCGATGACCTCGGGTTCCAGCCACAACCCGACCCTCATCCCTGCTTCGCGGATCGCGGCCACCACCCGGGCGAGACCGCCGTTGGGGAAGCGACGCTCGGATGGGATCCAGTCGCCGACGGAGGGCCACCAGTCCCCCAGATCGGTGTCGTCATACCAGCCTGCGTCAATGCAGAACACCTCTGCGCCCGCGACAGCGGCGGACTCGATCAAGGGCAGGAGCCGAGCAGTAGTGGGATCACCGTCGATGGTGTTCATGTAGTCGTTGAACACGAGAACCGAACCAAGGTCAGCTCTCCTGTCACGACGAAGCCAGCGTCGGTGACGCGTGAGCTCGGCAACCGCGCCGGTGAAGCCCTCACGGGAAACAGCGATCGAGACCGGTACCGAAGTGAACGAGCCGCCCGGCACCAGTTCCTCGGACCACTGGTGATCAAGGTCCTCTGGACCCATCAGGAGGACCGAGACGGAGTCGCCGTCCTCGTGGCCATTGTCGATCTCCCAACGCCACCCGCCGTTGTGCTCGATCTGCCACGCGAGGGACCGTCCCGTCGCGGCGTTCTCCAGCACGCCGGTGGGCAGGTCGCGGGCGGTTGACCACGTCGACGTGCTGACCGCCTCGACCGCACCTCGGCCCGGCTGCCTGTGAAGAGTGGAGTTGAAGTCCGCGAGACAGGTCTGACTCCAGAGGGGTCGCGAACTCCATCGATTCTCCGCCAGCTGCTCGCCACTTCCCGTGTACACGATCAGATCGCGCGTCGACTCACCGCCGTATACGACGCAACCAAGTCCGAGCGACGTGACGACCTCCAGCACGACGGGATGATCACCGTCGTTGACGACGGCGGTGACCACTTGTGCAGCACACAGAGAACGAGACGCTGTGAAGGTCGTCGTGACCCGCAGACCTGAGAGCGCATCGGACTGGACGATCGAGATCCACGCCCCGCCATCAGCCTCCCCCGCCTCGTGGCTCACATACCGAAGCCGCGCCCCCACGCCCGAGTGCGTGAACCGCGTCGTTGTCCGCGCCCGTCCATCGCCCGTCAGGTTCACCTCAACGATCGGCTGCGTCGTCTCCGAGTAGGACTCGTCAGTCAACGCTCCGAAGCGTGCAAGGACTACCGGCGCGATGCTGGAGACGACGAACGTGGCCGCGAGCGTCGCAGTCGACCACACGAGGCGACCTGCCGCATCCACGACAACGGACGACGATGCGACCACCCCGAGGGGAGGATGGCTCTGGGTGAGATTCAACGCTGCTCCTTTGCTGGCAAGATTCCTGAAAACGTTGATCAACATCTGAATGAAAACGTTGATCAAATTTCCCGATGACGATGATCATATGTCCTGACGAACGAACATGCAAGGGCCTGTTCGCCGGAGCGGTCCTGGCTCGTGAGCGATCGGCCGGGCTGCCCGCGCCGTCGTGAGCCGCAGCTTCACCTGACTACTGGAGACGTGGGTGATGACCGTCAGGGCGACGAACCACACTCGGCACGTGGGGATCCTGCGCTTGGTCGCACTGGATTTAGGTCACGGGTTGCGACCGAGGCTAGCCTGCGCGAGTTTCGCCGCGAGGAGCCGCGGTGCTCTCTCTCACGATGAGGTGGGACGAGGATCCGGCGATGGCGGGCACGCCGGACGGGTCGATCAGGAGATCGAACGCCGCGGTGCCTGCCCAGTCGAACTCCAGCCGATACGTAGTCAAGCTCGGGACCACGGCCTCGGCCAACGGGACGTCGTCGATCCCGCACACGCTAACGTCTTCGGGAACCCGTCGGCCTGCGTCGTGGAGGCTGCGCATCACCCCGAAGGCAAGCTCGTCATTCGCGCAGAACACCGCAGTGACATCAGGATCCAACGCGAGCTGCGCTCCCGCAGCAAGTCCGGAAGCGACGGACCAATCCGCGGCAGGGACAGTTGCGGGGATCGTGGCACCGGCCTCTGTCAGGACCTGACGCCAGGCAACCTCTCGGATGTGAGCCCTCCCACCACGACCAGGAACCGACACGTGATGAACCGTACGATGACCCAGCGCAAGTAGATACTCCGTCATCGCCACCGCCGCTCGACGATCGTCCACCTGAACATGCGCGACGTCCAACTCCTCATCGTCACCATGCATAACCGTGGAGACAGGGATCCCGATCAGGCTCTCGCGCAACCGCTGCGAGCCGTACGTACTGTAGTCCAAGACGATAACGCCGGCGATCGGCTGCCCCAGGAGAACGTCCAGGGCCTTAACTGAATCGATGAGAATGCCCGGGTCGACCACGGTGATCGCCACCAGATATCCGGTCTCCCGAGCGCGCTTCTCGATGCTCAGGAGCATCCTCGAGTACCCATAGGCCGACGTGTCGGGAGTGATGACCCCGATGATCGACTGCTGGCCCTGAACAAGGGCTCGGGCTGCACCGTTGGGACGGAAACCGAGCTCGGCAATAGCCGCCAGCACCCGATCACGCGTAACGTCACGAACGGGCGTGCTCCCGGTGAGCACACGAGAAACAGTCGGCAGCGACACGCCGGCAACGCGCGCCACATCGACTATCGTCGGCGGCTTCCTCTTCGAACGAACCATGTCCAGACAAACGTACACGCAGGCACCCCACAACTGAAGCTCCACCAGCCCCGTCACCTTCCAGGTAGCCCCCATGGACAGGGGTTCTGGTCGGACCTCATCCGGTGGAACAAGCGCCGCCGACGCGGAGCGCCTGCTCGTTCAAACACGGGACGAAGGCCCGTAGACGTGATCGAACTCGGCCGACTCCCGCCAGATCGGCCCCCGCGTTGTCGTCAAGGTGCCCTCCGCCGCATTCTCGAGGCTCAGCATCGTCTTGGTCGACTCTCCACCACGGCACGCCCCTCTGGAGATCCGTGAAGGTGACCAATTACTCGCCATCCGTGCTGGCGATGAACACGCTCCGTCGTCGTTCGGCAGCCTCGACCTGCGCGTGGCGGGTGTGGGCTGCGCGTCCGGGCCAGGGTTGGTGCTTCTCCTCGCACGCTCGGCGCTGGTCACGGGTCCGGTCGAGGTAGGCGGGCAGGGCGTAGCGGTGCCACTCCTCCATCGGCATGGGGCCGGTGGCTTCACCGGCCTGGAACCGCAGGAAGGCCAAGGTTCCGAGCTCGCGGATGAGGGGCGGGTGTTCGGGCCAGCAGGCTGGGGTGTGGTCGGCGGAGTACCAGGCGTGTTGGGAGTTGAGCCAGACGACGAACGAGTCGAGCCAGTTCCACGTGTCCCAGCTCAGGTCGGGGTCGGCGATCGTGGTCAGATCCCAGATCCTGGGCAGGATCTCTCCGCTGGCCAGGATCTCCTCAGCGGCTCCACCCCCGCGTGCGAACGCGGCGAGGGCGTACAGGGCGGCGAGCATCCGTTCCGTGAGGTCGGGGAACGGCTTCAGGTGATGCGACATAGCGACAGTCTCTCTAGTCGGTGAGGCCGAGTTGACGTGAGTAGGAGTGGGCGAGGGCGGTCTTCTCCCCCACGTTCATCGGGTGGGGAGACCCACCCTCCGATACCCTGAGGAGGCCTCTTGCTGCGCGCTGCTGCGCCAGGAGCCGCTTGCCGGGTCTGCCGTCGATGGCGCGGTGAAGGGTCGCGATGATCGGCTTCCCGTTCTCCGCCACCACCAGCGCGGTGCGGGTGGGGAGTTCGCGGAGTTGCTCGGGCCGGATGACGGGGGTGTCTTCGCCATGGGTGGAGATCGAGCCATGCTGACCGTGCTGCTGATTCCGGCGAGTGATGCGACGGGTGCCGAGGAGGTCGCTGATCTCCCGGTTGAAGCCAGCGTCTTTGGACCCGCCGAAGATGATCAGGGAGTTGGTCAGGTCCTTGATCGCACGGGCCTGCTGCTCGCCGTAGATGCGGGTCAGCTGCGCCCAGGTCTGGGAGGCCCAGATGAACGAGATCCCCAGCGCCCGCTCGTTGGCCATCCTGGTCGCCAGTGTCGGGAGTGGTGCGGTGGAGGGGAGTTCGTCGAGGCAGGCCAGCATCGGCGGACACAGCCTGCCGAACCCACTCTCATTCGCGAGCTGGAGGGCGGTGTCGAGGACGTGTTCGGCGACGGCTGTCATCAGGGGGGGAGGCGGAGACGTATGGGTCTTCACGACCGAGCAGGTAGATGGTGCCGCCGCGGCGGATGAGGTCGGCGATGTCGACGGCGGGGCGGCCTTCAGCAGGCACGCAGCGTTCGCGGCGGTCTCGGGTCGCGAACAGAGCGAGTGCCTGGTCGACGGTGGATTTGGTGTTGCCGGCGGTGCGCTCGTCGGTGTTGCTGACCGCGCCGGCGAGGAGTCCGGACCAGTTCGGTTCCGCCATCGGATGCGACCGGAGAATCTCTGAAGGGAGGGTGGCGGTGCGGGGGTTGGCGGACCATTCGAGAACATCGTTCAACGTGTAGCCGGCCAAGGCTGCGGCGTGGAGGTAGCACTGGATGACTTTCGCGGCTTCGGCGGCGTAGAACCGGGCGGCGGAGTCGGCCCCGTCTTCCCCACTGCCCAGGGTGCCGGCGCAGAACGCTTTGGCTCGCTTCTCCGCCACGGTCGCGTCGACGCAGCCGTCGATCGGGTCCCAGATCAACTCCGGCAACCCAGGTGCGGCACCGAACGGGTCCAACACCGCCACCGGGCCGCGGGCTTGGCGTGCGGCGAGGGTGAGGAGCAGGTCGTCGGGCTTGGTGAGGGTCACCAGAGCGGCGCCGGGGGCCTGGAGGAATGCCGGTGTGAGGATGTCGAGGGTCTTGCCCGATCCTTGGGGGCCAATGACGCCGGCGGTGCGGTCCCACGGTTGCCACAACGGCACCCCCACCGGCACCTTGCTGGTCCCGATCCGCCACCCCACAGCGGTGGGCTCAAACCGCCTCATTGCAGGCTCTTCCGGTACAGGTCGGGGCGGATCACGGCCCGGTTGGCTCGGAGTCGGCTGAGGCCGAGGAGGTGTTCAGCTTGTGAGGGCGTGGCCATGCCCCTGAAGCGGCGGCCTGCGGTGACCCGCAACGCAAGGACAATGGCGGCAGTAAGACCGGCGATGAACAGAGCTGCGGCGATCGCCCACGCGACCCAGACGGCGGCGTGCCTTGGGTGGTGGTGAGGCCGGCGTCGAGGTCGCCGGTGAGGATGCCCCAGCTGCTCGTGAGCAAGGCGGTGGAGGGGGGCCACCGCCACCCGGCCCCCGCGGCGGCGAGGGCGAGGCTGCGGCCGGCCTGGAGCCCCACCACCCCAAGGATGGCGACGGTGGTGAGGGCGCCGACAGCTGGTTCCCAGGTCCAGGCGTAGCCGTCTTCATGCTGTGAATCGGTCATGCCCTTATGAACCCCGCCGAAGCGTGCTGAGCGCGGAAGGATTCACGCATCGGCAACCTGCTACAGGCCATCACACGCCTGGTTCCCACACTGGCAACGGGTCCGCCTGCCCGAGGGCCTGCAGGCAGGAAGACCCCGCTGATGGGGGCGGGTTTCAGGGTGTGGTGTGGACAGTGACGGTGGCGAAGGAGTGGGGCGGCAGTGTGACTTTCTTCGTTAGGCCGTCGTCGAGGAGGCAGTGGGGTGTGGGTGAGACGGTGTGCGGCTGGTCGATGGTGTTGTGGGCGGAGGGTGAGGGTGCGCTGAGGAGTCTTGCCGTTGCGTGGTGGATGCCGGCGCCTCGGATGTCGAGTGTGACGTCGATGGGAGTTTCTGCGTCGAGGTTGGACAGGGAGATGAGGATGCGGCCGTTCTTGGTGCTGGCGGAGGTGGACAGGAGGTTGAGTTGTCGGCCGTCGACGTTCAGGGGTGGAGGTCCGTCGAGGATCCGGGTGTGGAGTGCGGTAGCGTCCTGATGGGCCTTGTTCATTTCGAAGATGTGGTAGGTCGGGGTGAGGACCAGGTCGCCGCTGTCGCTGTCGGTGAGGATCATGGCTTGGAGGACGTTGAGGGTTTGGGCGATGTTGGCCATCACGAGTCGGTCGGCGTGGACGTGGAAAGCGTCGAAGTGGATGGCTGCGACGAGGGCGTCGCGGAGTGCGTTTTGTTGGAACAGGAATCCGGGGTGGGTGCCGGGCTCGACGTCCCACCATGTGCCCCATTCATCGAGGATCAGGCCGAGTCTCCGGTTCGGGTCGTAGGCGTCCATCACCGTCTTGTGGGTTTGGATGACCCGGTCGACGTCTTGTGCCTTGCTGATGGTGCTGTAGTACTGCGCTAGGGAGAAGTGGGTCGCGGATCCGCGGTCTCCTGTGGTCAGGCCAGAGGCTGTGTAGTAATGGAAGGAGATCCCTTGGTAGATGCCCATGGGTTCCTTGTGGCAGCCGAAGCAGCTGATCGCCTCCATGAGTTCGCGGGTCCAGGCGACGTCGTCATCTGAGGCGCCAGCGGCGATACGGTAGAGCGTGTTGCCGCTGTGGTCGCGGCAGAAGGTTGCGTAGCGTCGGGCTTCGGCCGCGTAGTGTTTCGGATCCATGCCGCCGCCGCACCCCCAGGGCTCGTTCCCGATGCCCCAGAAGGGGACCTTCCAGGGTTCCTCGCGACCGTTCTGTCGTCGGAGACGGGCGAGGGGGGCGTTGCCTGAGCGGGAGATGTATTCGACCCAGTCGCTCATCTCCTGGACTGTGCCGCTGCCGACGTTGCCTGCGACGTAGGCGTCGGCGCCGAGCATCTCGCACAGGTCGAAGAACTCATGTGTGCCGAAGTGGTTGTTCTCCTCGATGTCGCCCCAGTTCGTGTTGATCATGGTGGGTCGCTGGTCGCGGGGGCCGATGCCATCTCTCCAGTGGTATTCGTCTGCGAAGCAGCCGCCGGGCCAGCGGAGGTTGGGGATGGAGATCGCTTTGAGTGCGGCCACGACATCGGAGCGGATGCCCCGAACGTTGGGGATAGGTGAGTCCTCACCGACGTAGAAGCCGCCGTAGATGCAGCGCCCGAGGTGCTCGGCGAAGTGGCCGTACAGGTGACGGCTGATGGTCGCTTCTGGGTGGTCGGCGTTGATGACAACGCGCGCGGCGGCGTGGGCCGTGGGCATGGTTCTCCAATGGTGTGCGGTGCGGGCGGGTTGAGCGTGAGGGGCTCAGCGTGGTGGCGGTGTGCCTTGGGGGGCTGTGCTCGGCGCTGCGAAGCGTTGCGTGATGCTGACCCACTGAAGGTGGGTCAGCGGCAGGACGCTGCCGTGCTTGGTGTTGGGGGGGATGACGAACTCGCGGGCCGCGGAGGTCCATCCCGACTGTGGGTCGGTGCTGACCAGCGCGACGTATCCCTGAGGCCGGCGGTCAAACTGGTCGACGAGCAGGACCCAGCGGCCGGCGTGGTGGTCGAAGAACACCAGGGGGCCTTCGACCTGGTGGTAGGTGTCGTCGGCGATCCGTTGCGCGAGGGTGTCGAAGTCGTGGCTGAAGTAGCCGGTGCCAGTTTCGTGGAAAAGGCGGCGAGAGTGGGGCACGCCTGAGTCCTCCTTCGAGATGCGGTGGACGCGGCCGTCGTGGAGGAACATGGTGGTGTCGATGATGTCGACGCCGTAGTCGATCATCGGTTCCGGTGTGGTGATGGTCGTGAAGTCAGTCGTCCAGGCGGCGAGGATCCGGCTGTAGGTGGTGCCTCGGTGGTGAGGGTCCGTGGTGTTGAACAGGGTGGAGGCCCAGAAGAGCAGGTAGCGGCCGGTGTGCTGGTCGTAGATCGCTTCAGGGGCCCAGGCCATCCCGGCCTCGGGTGGTGCGATGTCGAGGGTCCAGGGTGTTGACCAGTCGATCAGGTTGGGCGACTTCCACACGATGATGCTGCGGCTGCCGGTGCGCTTCCATTCGTCCCATCCCTGGTTGTCGCCGCCGTAGACGCGTAAATCGGTGGCGATGATGTAGTACTCGCCGTCGCCGTGGACGATGAATGGATCGCGGGCGCCGGTGGTTCCGAGGCTCGACTCGAGGACGGGGTGCCCGGCGTTGGCTCGTGTCCAGCGGGTCGGGTCGGGTCCGTTACTGAGTGAGAAGTACACCCGTTCCCCATGGCCGTGTGGGTCTTCGACGAAGTGCACGAGGAGGTATCCCGCGACGTCTGGGGTGTGGGGCGGGTTGGGTGGGGTGGACATGTCAGCCCTTCACGCTTCCAGCGACCAAGCCGGAGACGATGTGGCGTTGGGTGATGAGGAAGAAGATGACCATGGGGATCAGCGCGATGACAGAGACGGTCATGAAGGCGGGCCAGTCGGTCGTGAACTCGCCGACGGCGCTGTACACCTGCAGGACGATGGTGCGTTTCTCCGACGAGGAGATGAACACGTTGGGTAGGACGAAGTCGTTCCAGATCCACATCGTCTGAAAGATGCCGACGGTGACGAGGATCGGTCGGATCAGCGGCAGCATGATCCGCCAGAAGATCTGCCAGGTTCCTGCGCCGTCGATCTTCGCGGCCTCGATGATCTCGAACGGGACGGTCTTCATGTAGCCCTGGATCAGGAAGTAGGAGAAGATCGCGCCTGCCGAGTACAGGACGACGAGCCCGGTGAGGGTGTCGACCAGTTCGAAGTCGACGAGCGTGCGGTACAGGGGGATCAGGGTGGCCTGGGTCGGGACAATGAATCCCAGCAGCAGCACGACCCCGACGATTTGGTTGAAGCGGGTCGCGCGCATGGCGATCGCGTAGGAGGCCATGGCCCCCACGATCAGCTGCACGAGGACTCCGCCCGCGGTGACGAAGATGCTGTTGGCCAAGCTTTGCATCAGGGGGACCCGCTGGAACGCTTCAGCATAGTTCCCGAAGTACCACTGTGTCGGTAGCCCGAGTGGCGAGTTCACCATGTCGGCCTGGGTCTTGAAGGTGTTGATGACGATGTAGTAAAGAGGCACGCCGATCAGGCCGGCCAGCGCAAGCATGATGCCCGCGCGGAGGGGCCGCTGGAGACGGATCACAGGATGCTCCTTTCGAGGCGGCGTGAGACCAGAAGCTGCGCGATCGACACGGCCGCCACTGCGACGGTGAAGGTGACGGCCAAAGCGGAGGCCAGTCCGTATCTCGCCTGCCCGACACCGCTGGTGATGATGGACTGGGTGATCGTGTACGTGGAGTAGCCAGGGCCACCCTTCGTCAGGGTGAACGGCAGGTCGAAGACCTTGAGTCCTCCGGTAATCAGCAGGAACTGGCTGACGATGATGCCCGGGACGAGCTGAGGAAGCGTGATGTAGCGGAACTGCTGGAACGCTGAGGCGCCGTCGATGGTCGCTACCTCGTAGTAGTCGGTAGGGATCGACTGCAGATAGGCCAGGTACAACACGGCATGCCAGCCCACCGAGCTCCACACTGCGACGAAGATCACCGACACCCGGGCCAGTGTGGAGTCCGACAGCCACGGGACGGGTCCCGCCCCGAACGCGGCGAGGACCTGGTTCAGCACCCCGGCACCCAATGGGGACAGGATGTAGCCCCACACCAACCCCAGCAGCGCCAGGCTCGGAACCGAGGGGAAGAAGAACACCGAGCGGACCAGGTTGCGGCCGGTGAAGCGTCTGTTCAGCGCCACGGCCAGTGGAATCGCCAACGCACTGATCATCAGAGTCGTGCTGAGCGCGAACACCAGCGTGAACGACAAGCCAGCCAGCATCGAGGGGTCGGTGAAGATCTGGCGATAGTTTGCCAGACCCACGAAGGTGACATCGGTGGAGTAGCCCGTGAAGTCGGTCAGACTCCAGTAGAAGCTCTGCCCCAGCGGGATGACGAACAGGACCACGAACACGGCCGTGATCGGCACCAGGAACAGCTGGTTCGCCGTCGCTTCCCTCCATCGACCCCGCGATGATCCTCGTCGGCGTGGCCTGGGGATCATCGACGGGCCGGACACGGGTGCCTCAGTTGCTGACGACGACATGGTTGTCCCTCTCTCCTCCACAAGAGGCCGGGGGCGGAATGGGTACGCCGCCCCCGGCTCGGTGATCAGTTGGCGGAAAGCTTCGCGTCAAGGGCGGCAGCCACCTGCTCGGGAGTTGCCTGCCCCAGGGCCATCAGCTGGATCTGCGCGGTCGCTTCGACATTGAGAACATCCTCGGCTCTCGTCCACGCGATCTGCGGCAGGTAGAACTGCCCCTCGCGGATCATCGGGACCAGCGGCTCGAACGCTTCATCGATCGCGGGCTCGAAGTTCGGCGTGACCGTGATCCCGTTGCTCGCCTCCTGATACGTCGAGATCCCCTCCTCCGACACCATGAATGTCAGGAAGGCCTTCGCCGCGTCGATGTTGTCCGACTCAGGGTTGATCGCCCACCCGGGGCTGGCTGCACCGGCGAGGTACGGCTCCCCATCCTCAGTGCCCGGCACCTGCATCATCGCGATGTTGAGGTCCGGCGCCTTCTCACGGATACCGGCCACATTCCAGGGACCGGCAGGGAACATGGCCACTCGACCGGTCGCGAACTCGTCGATGATCTGATCCGGCTTCAAACCGGTCACGCTCGACGTCTCCACCCCCTCGGTGAACAGGCGGTTGTACTGCTCGAGCGACGGGGTCCACTCCTCCACGAACGACGACTCCCCGTCGAAGATCCGGGCATCCATCTGGAAGTCCTGCGACGCGTCCCGCGCACCCAGGAACGCGACCAGCGCGGTCGGGATCCCGTCCAGTGCCTCAAGATACGGCGTCTCCACACCCGACTCCTTAAGGCTCTGACACAGCTCCAGGAACTCATCCCACGTCTCAGGCGGCGTCGACCAGCCCACCTCCTTGAGCATGTCGACGTTGTACATGATGCCGCTGCCCCACGAACTCACCGACAGCCCGTACACCGCCCCATCACGGCCGTAGGTCCTCTGGTTCATGTCGGGGATACCCTCCATGAACGGCTCACCAGCCAAATCGAGAACATGCTCACCATCGATCAGGTTCGTCTTGTTCTCCGCCGCGATCAGGAAAACATCGGGCGCCGTCCCCGACAGCACACGCGTCTGCAAGGTCTGGATGTACTCGGCCACCGGCGGCGAATAGGACACATCCAGTGTGATCTCCGGATGCGCCTCCTCGAACGCGTCGATCACAGGCTGCATCACCGCTTCACCATCCCAGGACAACAACGTCAGGGTCGTGGACCCCTCAGTCTCACCACTGGCCTCACCACTGGCGCTACCCGGGCTGCCGGCGCCACATGCCGTCAGTGACACCGCCACCAGCGCCACGGCCGCGACAGCGACCCCACTGTGAATCTTCATTGTCGACTCCTTCGTCGTCCGCATCATGTATCGATACATTCCTTGAATCTGGTAGACTCATGTATCGATACACCGCACCGTAGTCGCGCCTCCCCGGGTTGTCAACACTCCACCTGGGGCTGCTCGACGGGTAGCCTCAATGCTCACGAATCGAGGAGGAATCGTTGGCCACAACGATCCAGGATGTCGCAGCCGCGGCAGGGGTCTCCCCAATGACCGTGTCGAACGTCCTCAACGGACGCTCATCGGTCAACGACGAGTTGCGCGACCGTGTCCTGAAGGCAATTAACCAACTCGACTATCGGGTCAACGTCGCGGCCCGCAACCTTCGTGCCGGTCGCACCGGCACGATCGGCCTAGCCGTGCCGGAGATCGACAGGCCCTACGCGGCGCAACTCGCCGCGCGGATCATCCGCGTCGCCTCCGCCCGCGACATCCGGGTTGTCGTCGAAGAGACTGGCGCGAGCCGAGGGCGCGAACTCGACGCCATTGCCAGATCCCGGGTGAGGATGTACGACGGCCTGATCATCGCCTCCGTGGGGCTGGCCGCCCGTGACCTGGTCGATGTCCTCTCCACCAGCCCGGTGGTCATGCTGGGTGAACGATTCAGCGGATCCGCCGTCGATCACATCGGACTTCCCAACCGAGAAGGCACCCGGCGAGCCGTTGAACACCTGATCGCCACCGGTCGCCGACGCATCGCCATCATTGGCGGCCCAACAGACAGCGAACCGGGCACCGCGAACGACGTGCCAGGCGGCTACGAACTCAGACTCGAGGGATACCACAGCGCACTGGCAGCAGCGGGGATCAGCCCCGACCCCACGCTGATCGCGGTGGCCCGCGACTGGGACCTCGAAGGGGGCCGACGCAGCGTCATGGAACTGTGCGACAGCGCCGTGCAGTTCGATGCCGTGATCGGCATGACGGACACACTCGCGTTGGGCGTCCTGCGCGGACTGGCCGACCGTTCCCGCAGCGTCCCCGCTGACGTGTCCGTCGTTGGTTTCGACAACATCCTCGAATCCCGCTACAGCATCCCGCGACTGACAACCATCGCCCCAGACCACGACGAGATCGCCCGACTCGCCGTGACCCTCCTGATGGACCGGATCGCTGGCCAATGGCCCCCCACCGAAACCACCGACCACACAGTCGGATGCGAACTGGTCATCCGCGAGTCCACCTAACCTCGATCGTTCATGGCGGAGTGAGCGACGCGTGCGGTAGATAGGCCGGAGTGCCTTCTGACTACGGGATACTTGGACTTGCGACTGTTCAAGACCCCTGAAGCGGAAGGCACTCCGTAGGTGAAGCGTACTTCGTGGTCCACCCGTATGTCCGTGACCGGCGATGGTGGCGCGGTCATCGCCCACGCCGGCAGCATTGGACTCAGGATGCTGGCCGAGAACACCGGCCTGACCGGAGCCCTATCGACGGCGATGGCCCGGCGTTCGTTCATCCCCTCGGTGCATGATCGCGGCCAGGTTCTGACCGATGTCGCGGTGCTGCTCGCCGACGGCGGTGAGGCGATCTCCGACATCGACGTGCTGCGCCACCAGGGGCAGGTGCTGGGGCCGGTCGCGTCAGCTCCGACGGTGTGGCGGGCGTTGGACGAGCATAACTAACTAGCGCTGCCGCCTAGGTGTCGAGGTCCTCGTCAATGTCTTCCAGGTCGTCGAAGGGAGGTTGATCCTCGTACTCGTCTTCATTGACTGCACTCGTATCGGAGCCGACTGCCAGGAAGTCGTTGAGGGCATCGTGCTGCTCGTCATCCATCGGCACAAGGAGGGTAACGGAGGTAAGCAGCACGTGTGCGAGCAGGGTATCGCTCTTGGTGACGCCGATGCCTGTACTGCGAGTGAAGTCGACGGTGATGCGGCCGGTGGGCGTGGTGACCGTAGCCTTATCGACCATGGCCGAAGGCATGCTGCTCGTAGCCGCAGTCAGGACATCCGAATCCGTCGTCCCGCTGTCATCGCTGATCGCAAGACGCGTGCCACCGACGCTGGCGCTGACGGAAGCAACGGAGGCACTCTGGGTGCGCTCGACGTACTCCTCGACCAGGATCCCTGCACCCGGCTTCTTCAGACGCGATTCGATCAGCTTGCCGGTACGAGCAGCGAAGGCATGGAAGCCGGGACCGCGCAGGGTCAGCGCAGGTGGCGTCTGCGAGACGGAAAGGTCCACGCCCCACCTGAGTTCCGGCGGCTCCTTTTCGTCAAGGAGGCGCATGTCGACAACCTGGCATGCGCGTGCTCGAAGGACGTCAAGGTTGGCGTTGACGAGGTGCTGGAAATTGTTCGTGCGGGCAACGTCGGCCTTCGCTAGCTCGAACAGTTGCTCGATGGTCAGGTTCCGGCCGACCCCTCGCCAGAACCCCTCTTCGTCGGTGTCCATGAGTTGCACCAGGTAGAGCAGGGGCAGGCTTCCGACGTCACTGGACAGTTCGGCGTCGCCGGGGTACTGGTCGAGGCGGGATCCGCCTCCCTCCCAGACTGCTTGCACGACGCGGTTGAGCCGGCGCGCCTGCCCTTCTCCGAAGAAGTGCTCGATGGTGTTCAGCGCCTCGCGTGTCCCTGTAACTTGGCCACCCGCAGCATCGGTGAACCCCTTGGCGAACGTGTCGGCAAGGTCACGGGCATCCGTGGATCCGACAAGTGCACCTCGGCCAGCGTGAGCGAGCGAGTTACGCAGCATCCGGTCCGTGGCCGCGGCGGACTCACGGGTCATCAGTTCCTCGACCGCCGCTGGAGTGGTCAGCAGGACGTCGGCCTGTCGGCTCGTCTCGTCGAGATGGTCCTCGTCCGACTCGGATAGTTCGGGTGTTGTCAGGCCGAAGATCAACGGGTCGAGCTTGTCGAGCATCGAGATGTCCTGCCCAAGCTCGGGAAGGTTGTCGGTGAAGCGCAGGAAGACCGGGCGCTCCACGTCCTTGGCCCATCTCAACATCATGTCGGGCGCGTACGTGTGGTTGAAGTAAGTCGTGATCTTCACAGTAGCGCTCGGGTCGAAGGCCGCAAGTGCTCCAGCGATCGCCTCCTTGACCCTCTTCTCCGACTGGTGAGGGTCACGCTCGTGAAGGGCATCGATAACGTGCTGTTCGAGGGTCGTCATAGCCCCGACGCCTTCAACAACTCGTGGCTGTGGATGAGCCCGAGGTGAACGGGGTCGGGAACGAGGGCTTCCTGCTTGTCGCTCAGCACCAGAAGCCACAGACGCTCGGCGACCTTCGCACACACCTCGTCGTCAGCAAGTTCCTCGGCGTTTTCGCCGTCGGCGAAGATCCGCTTGGCGTTGGCCATGACGGCGTTCTTGACCCTGTCTGCGGAAGTGAGCCTGTCCCACGTGGTTGCAGCGTGCGGGGCCCAAGAGATCCACATGAAGTTGTCAGCCAGTCTGGGCATGGCCAAGTAGGCGACGTAGCACTTGGCCAAGAATTCGCGATAGTGCGCAGGGAGATCCCCTGAATTGGCGTACTTCTTCACCTCTGCGTAGAACATCTGCCCGTGGAAATCGCCGTATCTCAGCGTGCCGCCAAGGTCGAATGAGAAGGACTCCCCGCCTTGGGGCCAGTCAAAGCTCAACTTGTCAGCGGCGCCTTTGTCCGGGTTGACCCAGCAGGCATCCACCCTCGACGTGGATTCGAGCCACTGCTTTGCCCGCCGCGCCCCTTGGCGGCCCAATTCGTGCAGGGATTCGCCCTGCTTGACCGCCTCATCCATGGGCGCCACCTTAGCGGCCGGACGGTGTCGCGGTCGGGATGGCGGCTCATGTCGGAGAGCCACGGTGTCCATGAGCCTGACCCTACGGGTCGGGTCCGACAGTCTTCGCCCGGTGTGCTGTGCATTTTCGTCTGGGAAGTTGTGACATTGCCTGTCGATCAATGGCGGAGTCCCGCCAAGCGGGGCGGACGACGAGCCGCGCTGTGCCGTAGCCGAGAGGAACAAGCCTCCCGCAGGGCGAAAGTAGGTAGTCATGGATTCCTCGAGGACCAGATCAAGGAGGCCGAGTCGCTGGCCGCGGCCAAGGAGAAGCTTAAGCAGCGCAGGAGGCCGTGGAGGCACGATGCCTGGGCGGGTCTGGAAAGGGTGCACGGGAACTCGGCGTGACCGCGATTCGCGCTGCTGACGACGACCCCCGCAGCGCCCGGCATCTGGATCCTCTCCTCGACAGATCGACACGTCGGCTCCTCAAGCATGAGTGTGATGGTTGGGGAGCGGTAGTCGGAATATCGAAGAGCGCTCCGATCAAGTTACGAGTGGTGGGCACCTTCCGAGTGGGTCGCCGGGTGTGCACACTCCCCGTCGACGAGGGCCCCGTCCCTATGGAGCCTGGCCTGGATGTGGGCGAGTGGGCCAGGCCTCCTCCGTGGCCTCCGGCTTCCGCGCCTCACCCAGCCAGCGTCTTGATTCCCCCGGCGCTCGCCGTCACGAGATCATCGAGCTCATCTAGGTCAACCATCACTCGTCGTCCAACGCGGTACCGGATCAAAGAGCCGTCGCTGAATCGCCGGGTCAGGGTCTTTGGATGAACGCTGATGTACTCGGCGGCATCCTTGAGTGAGGCCCAGCGTCGGGCCCTCACCTGCCGCGTCGGTGTTGGACTGTTGTGGCTCCTCATCGTGGTTCCTCTCGGTGGCTCCTCTTCAGCTTTACGACTTCACGCGGTTCGATTCCGCACAGGGCAGCTGCCTCTGCCGTGGCGACTGCCAGCTCTTCGAGTTCACACAGCGCAGCCGCAATTCGACGTTCGGCCAGGCTGATGACGCGTTTGCGTTCCAGAAACGCTGTGGTTGCCTCCACCACAAGGTCCCTGATTATGGCTTCGCGCGCCAAGTGCTCCTCTCGACGTTTCTGGAACGCCTCGGCTGCTCGTCGTCTCGCGACCTGCTTCAACGCTTGGGACATAGGTACCTCCTACGAGAGGCAACTCAGATGAGTGCCGGGGTTGATATGGGCAGCTCGACGCGCAACAGGTCAGGGAGTCCAAGACCGGCCGCTGGCGGGTCGGCGCCGCGTCGACGAGGTCCGCCTCCGTCGCGCTCCGCCCCTTGTCCCCTTAGGCCTGCCGCGTGTCGCATACACCTCAGAACCCCATCGAGACACGCCCAGCGTGAAACGGTGTCCATTGGCCGGCCCAACCGGCCCTCCGGCGTCCAGTGGATCGTCCTTCACCCGGGGGCCACGCTTGGCTGGGTCTCAGGCCACGACCACTGTGAGGCCCTTGAGGGCTTCGTCCTGCTTGGGGCCAACGCTCTCGACTCGGCGTGGAAAGACGCGGCTATAGACCTCAAGCGCCATGCGGGAGTCGCTCCACCCCAGCAAGAGCATGACTTCCGCGATCGTGTACCCCTCGCTGAAAAGCCACGCGGCGTAGGAAGCGCGGAGGTCGTGTAGCGTGATGTGGTCCTCCCTGGGCACAGGAAGACCCTTCCGCCACAATCGGCGCCGCTCCGCCTCCGGGGTCCGCAACCCCATGTTGGCCAGCGCCCTGTTATGCCGCCGGTCTGCCTCGGCCGGCCCCATCGGCTTGCCATTCGCGACGGTGAACACGAGCTGCTCAGGCGACCTTGGGTGCGCCTCGAGGTGATCCCGCAGAATCGTCACCAACGTCGTCGACATCGGCAGCGAGCGGATGCCGGCCGACGTCTTGGGAACCTTCACACCCACCCGGTAGGCAGTGCCGTCCTTGCCATGCTCGATCGCCTGGCGTACGGAGATCCGCCGCCCCTCGAGGTCGAGGTCCATCCGACGCAGACCTCGGACTTCACCTGATCTCAACCCGCCCAATGCCACCGCGGCCAACATCGCCACGTGCTGAGGTTCGGCGGCCTGCAGATAGCGTCGTACATCGTCCAGGTCGAACACGTGGCGCTGCTCCATCGGCTTCGTCTTGCGTGGGATGCCCACCCCGGCAGCTGGGTTCTTGTCGACCCATCCCCAATGCGCAGCCTTCGCCAGCAACTCGCTGAACAAGGCCAACGTCGACCGGTCGCGTCGGCGCTCAGCAGCCAGCGAGTCCTGACGCCAATGCCACACCTCGTCGTGGGTGATGGTCTTCACATCACGCTCGGCCCCCCAGTGGGGAACGATCCGCAACCGCCAATCCTGCTCATAGGCAGTGAGAGTGGACAAGGCCAACGGCCGCGGGCGCTGGGCCAGGAACCGGTCATAGGTCTCCTGAAGGGTTCGCTGTTGGGGACGGCGACCCTCCTCCTCTTCCGGTGAGAGCCACTCTCCTCGCTCAATCGCCCTCTGCTGGAGTCTGAGCCAGTGCTCCGCGTCGCCTTTGTGCGTGAAGGTGATCGGTGCCGCCACCCTCCTCGCCGGGTCATGGGGATGGGCGAAGGACGCACGGTAGCGCCCGCTGGGCAGTCGTTTGATCGATCCGAACCGTCTCATGACTCCTAGAACCCCACTGAGATCCGATGGAGCGCGTTCCACGAACGTTCCATCTCGAGGTCCTCTGTTGTCCCTTTGAGGCCTCTTGAGTCCGGTAGCAACATGACAAACTCCCTAGTCAATGGCGTTTGACTAGGGAGTTCGGCCGTGGAGCATAGGGGACTCGAACCCCTAACTTCCACCTTGCAAAGGTGGCACTCTACCAATTGAGTTAATGCCCCGAATCGACGGCAAGTATAGGGCAGCACGCGCCCCGGGGCATCTCGCTCCGGGGGGCTCCTCTAGGGTCGGAACGTGAGCATGTCCGAACGCCTCTACTCCGCTCTCCTCCACCGCGACCTCGACGCCGAGCGGGCCCTCCCCGGAGGCGCGGGAGAGCACGTGGCGCGCAACGGCCTCCGGCAGGTGGTGGCGAGCGCCCTGCAGTCCTCCGGCGATCAGATCGTCAAGCCGTCGACGGTGCTGCCGTGGCTGCTGAATGCACTCGGCGCGCCCACCGCGCTGATCGGCCTCCTGGTGCCCATCCGCGAATCCGGCTCCATGCTCCCCCAGGCGTTCCTGACGCCCCTGGTGATGCGGGTCCGGCACCGGAAGTGGGTGCTGGTGGTGGGCTCCTTGATCCAGGCGGTGGCCGTGGCGGCCATGGCGCTCACCGGCGCCGTCGGCTCCGGCTTGGCGGCTGGGCTCGCCATCATCGCCGCCCTCACGGTGTTCTCGCTCGGCCGCTGCCTGACGTCGATCGCGTCCAAGGACGTGCAGGGCCGCACCATCCCGAAGGGCGAGCGGGGGCAGATCAACGGTCTGGGCACCACGGCCGCGGGCATCGTCGCGATCACGCTCGGTCTTGCCATCCGGATCTTCGCCGGCGACGACCTGTCCGCAGGCCAGTTGGCGTGGATGCTGGCCGCGGCCGCGGCGCTCTGGCTGGCCACCGCCGTCGTCCAGGCGGGATTCCACGAGCCCGACGACGGCGCGCCCGAAGCCGCGGCCGACGGCTCCCCCACCGGTGTCCTCGAACTGCTTCGCACGGACCGCGAGTTCCGCAGTTTCGTCACCACCCGCAGCTTCCTCCTGGTCTCCGCCCTGAGCCCGCCGTTCGTCGTGACCCTGTCCGCGACGGAGGGCACAGACACGCTGACCGGCCTGGGCGGTTTCGTGCTCGCCTCCGGGGTGGCGTCGCTGATCGGCGGCCGCATCTTCGGCCGGCTGGCTGATCGCTCCAGCAGAACCCTGATGTCGTTCGCCGGTGCCGCGGCGTCTGTGGTGGTTCTCGTGCTGGTTGCGGTGGTGTCGCTGCCGGGCTTCGACGGCGGGTCGACGTGGGGCACCGTCGTCCTGGTGACGGGCTATTTCCTGCTCACCCTCCTCCACACGGGGGTGCGGGTGGGGCGGAAGACCTACGTCGTCGACATGGCGGAGGGCGACATGCGGACCGTCTATGTGGCGGTGTCCAACACGGCGATGGGCGTGATCCTGCTCATCGTCGGCGGGATCAGCACGCTGCTGGCGCTGGCCGGGGTGGTGTGGGCGCTGCTGTTCCTGGCGGGCCTGGGCATCCTGGGCGCGTGGTGGGGGTGGCGGCTGCCTGAAGTGTCGCGGGGGCGGTAAGCCCTCCGCCCTCGGCTGCACGGTTCGCGCAACCAAGATGCACGTTCGTGCACAGCTTGGTCTAGACTTGCCGGCGACGGTGTACGACGAGTCCAAGGAGGGGCGAGTGGTCAACCGCACCAGCGACTCACTGCTCACGGTGGCGCGCATGTACTACGTCCAATCCGAGACGATGGACGCCATCGCGCACCACCTCGGGGTCTCCAGATCGACGGTGTCGAGGCTTCTCAAGGAGGCCCGGGATCGCGGCCTGGTGCGCGTTTCCATCGTGGATCCCGACCGTCCGCTCAACCGGATGGCGGAACTCTTCGAGAAGTACTTCCATGTCACCGCACACCTCGTCCACGTCCGCCCCGGGGCCAGCAGCATCTTCCGGTTGGACCAGGTGGGGCGGATGGCCGCCGGCCTCCTCAGCAACGCGGTGCAGGACGGCGACATCGTCGGCATCGCGTGGGGCACCACCGTCTCGGCCATCGCCACCCACCTGCACCCCCGGGACCTCACCGGAGTCACCGTCATCGGGCTCAACGGCGGCGCCAACCATCAGACCACCGGCCTGCCGTACGTGGGCAGCATCCTGCACAAGTTCGCCCAGGCCTTCGGAGGCCAGGAGCAGCTGCTGGCGCTGCCCGCCTTCTTCGACGACCCCGCCACCAAGGAAGCCATGTGGCGCGAGCAGAGCACCCGCCACATCCTGGCCGTGCGCGCCAACTGTCGGGTGGCGCTGTTCGGCGTCGGCGGCCTCCACTCGGAGTTGCAGAGCCACGTGTACTCGTCGAACTACCTGAGCGAGACGGACCTGCGCCACCTCCGCGAGCAGAACGTGGTGGGCGACGTGTGCACCGTCATGCTGCGCGAGGACGGTTCCTACCGCGACCTTGAGATCAACAGACGCGCCACCGGCATGACACCGGCCGAGCTGCAGACGGTGCCCCGCCGGATCTGCGTGGTGAGCGGGTTGTCGAAGGCGGCGCCCGTGCTGGGCGCGCTCCGCGCCGGGGTGGCCACGGACCTGGTGATCGACGCCGAGACCGCCCGCGCCGTCCTCAACAGGATGAAACCCGGCATCCGCGTGGTGTGACGGCCAGCCGGGACGCCGAAACACTGCTCCGCTCCCGGCAGACAGCCCCCCGCGGGTTCACTTAGGCTGGCCCCCATGTCTGAATTCATCGTCACCGAGGTGCAGGACGGGATCGCCCGCATCACCCTCAACCGGCCGCGCGCGATCAACGCCCTCACCGAGGACATGTTCACCGCGATGTATGACGCGCTCACCGCCTGGCACGACGACGATGCGGTCACAGCGGTGGAGCTCGCGGGCAATGGCGAGCGCGGGTTCTGCGCCGGCGCGGACGTGCGGGCACTGGTCCAGCTGGTCCGCGACGGCGGCCCGTTCCTGCAGTACCTGGAGACCGAGTATGCGCTGGACATGATGCTGGCCAACTACCCCAAGCCCGTCACGTCCTTCCTGCGCGGCGTCTCGATGGGCGGCGGGCTGGGCATCGGCGCGCACGTGGACCGTCGGATCGTCTACGCGGACACCGTGATGGCCATGCCGGAGACGAAGATCGGCTTCGTGCCGGATGCCGGCGTGCTGTACGAGCTGTCGCGGGCGGGCGCCGTCGGCAAGCACGTGGCGCTGACCTCCGCCACGTTCACCGGCGGTGACGCGCTCCTGATGGGGTTGGCAGACGAGTCGGCCGACGGCGACCTCCCGGCTCCCCTCTTCGCCGAGTCCGCCGCCTGGATCCACGAGTGCTACGCCTCCGAGGATGTGCTCGAGATCATCGGGGAGTTGGAGAACCACCCGGCGGACGAGGCCCGCGCGGCGGGACGCGAGCTGCGCGCCCGCAGCCCGTTCGCGGTGCACGTCACGGCGCGCGCCATCGTGCGCGCCCGCTCGCTCAGGCTCAGCGAGGTGCTGGCGCAGGACCTGAGGCTCGCGGAGACGGTGATCCCCTCAGGGGACTTCGTCGAGGGGGTGCGGGCGCTCCTGGTGGACAAGGACAACGCCCCGCATTGGCGGCACGCCTCCCTGGAGGAGGTTCCCCTGGACGAGGTGGCGCGGGCGTTCGAGTACTGACGACCCTAGCGGCCGGTGCCGGGGGGCTTGAAGGCCATCGCGACGTTGACCAGCACGATGCCCACCCACACCATGAGCAGCGCCGCGATTCCGAACTGCAGGACGATCGCCGTCAGCGGGATCGCCATCACGAGCGACACGATCGCGAGGGCGAGGCGGCCTCCCTGGCCCTGGCGCTCCGCCGCCGACTGCGCCTTGGTGGCGGCGAGCTCGGCCTCGTATCGACGGCGGACGGTGGCCTCCACCTTCGCCGCCAATGAATCCACAAGCGCCGGCTCGATTTCTGTGCCCATCTCGCGGCGCACCTCGAGGGCGGCGTGCAGCTCGTCCCGGGACAGCTCCTCACTCATGCTGCGAAGGCTACTCCTGACAGCACCCGAACGGCACCGTATGCCCCTGGGGGTATACTCGACGCGGCCGCCTCATCTCCGCCAGGAGCACACTACGATGGTGGCGGCTGACCGCCCCCGTGAAGGAGAAGCATGCCCACCGTGCACGACGTCATCATCATCGGCTCCGGCCCCGCCGGCTACACCGCGGCCATCTACGCCGCCCGCGCCAACCTCAAGCCGGTGATCTTCGAGGGATCGTTCGAGGGGGGCGGCGCCCTCATGAACACCACCGAGGTGGAGAACTTCCCCGGCTTCGCCGAGGGCATCATGGGCCCGGACCTCATGGACCAGATGCGCAGGCAGGCCGAGCGCTTCGGCGCCATCCTCATCACCGACGACGCCACCGCAGTGGACCTCACCGGCGAGATCAAGATCGTCAAGGACTCCGAGGACACCGAGTACCACGCCAAGTCCGTCATCCTCGCGATGGGATCGGGCTACCGCAAGCTCGGCCTCCCCGACGAGGAGCGCCTGTCCGGCCGCGGCGTGTCCTGGTGCGCCACCTGCGACGGCGCCTTCTTCCGCGACAAGCCCATCGCCGTGATCGGCGGCGGTGACTCCGCCGTCGAGGAGGCCACGTTCCTCAGCCGCTTCGGCTCCAAGGTGGTCATCGTCCACCGTCGCGACGAACTGCGCGCCTCCAAGATCATGGTGGATCGCGCCATGCGTGACCCCAAGATCGAGTTCGCCTGGAACTCGGTGGTCGAGACCATCAACGGCACGAAGTCCGTCGAATCCATCACCCTCAAGGACACCCACACGGGCGAGTTGCGGGACCTCGACGTCCAGGGCGTGTTCATCGCCATCGGCCACGACCCCCGCTCGGCCCTCGTCAAGGACCAGGTGCACACCGATGCCGAGGGCTACGTACTGGTGGACGGACGCACCACCGCCACCAACGTTGCAGGCGTCTTCGCCTGCGGCGACCTCGTGGACCACACCTACCGGCAGGCCATCACCGCGGCGGGGACCGGCTGCGCGGCGGCACTCGACGCCGAGAAGTACCTGCAGGCGCTCGAGGACTGATCCCGGTCCCGCGGGGCCGGGCGCATAGACTCTGTTGACCTATCCCATTCTTGAGAGGCAGCACCATGGCAGTCACCGACGTGACGGAGAAGACCTTCGTCGACGAGGTCCTCATGGCAGACACGCTCGTCGTGGTGGACTACTGGGCGGACTGGTGCGCGCCGTGCAGGCAGATCGCACCCATCGTCGAGGAGCTCTCGAAGGAGTACGGCAACGTGAAGTTCGTGAAAGTGGACACCAACACCAACCCGGGCCTCGCCGCCGAGCAGGGCGTCCTCAGCCTCCCCACACTGCAATTCTTCCAGGGCGGGCGCGTCGCCAAGTCACTGACGGGCGGGAAAACCAAGGGCGCCCTGAAGAAGGCCATCGACGAGTTGCTCTGATGAGCAGCAGCCCAACCCCCACCCGCGCCGCCTGGACGGCCGTCTCCGACGACACCACACAGCCGCCCGCCCCCTGGTGGCAACGGCTGTTGGGGCCGGCCATCGCCGCCGCCCTCGTGGTGGCTGGCGGGCTCATCGGCGCGGGTTTGGGCGGGGCGACCGGCAGCTCGCAGTCTCCCACCCACGCTCCGTCACCGACGCTCATCATGGACCCGCCGGTCCAGGTGGGAGATCTCGTCCGGGGAGACGTCACCGCGAGCGATGGCCCGGCACCTGAGAATCAGCGCATCGTCCGGGCGGACTACTCCGACGGCGTCAACAAGGTGATCTTCGTGATGACCTGGCCTCAGGAGGATGCGGCCACCTACGTGGCGGACGCCGGCGTCGAGGACGCCTCTGCGGTGGGAGGCGGCGGGACGCTGTGCGGATTGTCGGTGGACACGTCGCTTCCCGCGTGTGGGCGGGTGACGGAGGAGACGGGCCTGCTCCTTCTCGCCGTCACCGAGCACGCCACGGAGGACCTGGCGGCGCTGCTGACTGAGTTCGAGACGGCGGTCACACCCTGATGTCCTGCGGCCAGTCTGGCCGGACCGGATAGGGTGGGCGCAGGCTCAACGCGTGTCGCCAACGGCGGCCGCGTCCCGAACGCAAGGTAAGACAACGTGAGCGAGCACTCGAGGCACGACACCCGGCTGGACCGGTTCGTCGACAGCTACTCCCAGCGCACCAACGGCATGCGGGTCTCCGCCGTCAGGGCACTGTTCGCCGTGGCCAACCGCCCCGAGATCGTCTCGCTCGCCGGCGGCATGCCCAACATCAAGGACCTGCCGCTGGCGGACATCGCGGCGTCCATGGCGCACATGATCAGCACCAACGGCACCCAGGTGATGCAGTACGGCTCCGGCCAGGGCGAGCCGGTGCTCCGCGAGCAGATCCTCGACGTCATGGCGCTCGAGGGCATCACCGCGCACGCCGACGACGTGGTCATCACCGCCGGCTCACAACAGGGCCTGGACCTCGTCACGCGCATCTTCTGCGATCCAGGCGACGTGGTGCTGGCGGAGTCGCCGTCGTACGTGGGCGCGCTAGGCACCTTCCTCAGCTACCAGACCGAGGTGGTGCACGTTTCCTCAGATGACGACGGACTGGACCCGGCGGCGCTCCGGGAGACGGCGGCTCGGCTGAAGAAGGCGGGGAAGCGGATCAAGTTCCTCTACACCATCCCCAACTTCAACAACCCGTCGGGCAAGACCCAGCCCTGGCAGCGGCGCCTCGAGATCCTGTCCGTGTGCGCGGAGGCGGGCATCCTCGTCGTCGAGGACAACCCCTACGGGCTGCTCAACCTGGACGCCGAGCCGCTGCCCGCGATGCGCTCGGTGGACGCCGACGTGATCTACCTGGGCTCGTTCTCCAAGACGTTCGCCCCCGGGTTCCGTGTCGGATGGGTGCTGGCGCCGCACGCCGTCCGCGAGAAGTTGGTGCTGGCCCAGGAGTCGGCCACGCTCTGCCCGCCTGTGTTCAGCCAGTTCGCCATCTCCACCTACCTGTCCACCCAGGACTGGAAGGGGCAGGTGGGGATCTACCGCAATATGTATCGCGAGCGCCGCGACGCCATGCTCCACAGCCTTGCCGAGGAGATGCCCGACGGCGCCACCTGGACGCGCCCGGCCGGCGGGTTCTTCGTGTGGGTCACTCTCCCCGAAGGCCTGGACTCGCAGGCCATGCTGCCCCGCGGGGTCAACGCGCGCGTCGCGTTCGTGCCCGGCAGCGCGTTCTACGCCGACGGCCAGGGCGCGCGCAACGTGCGGTTGTCGTTCTGCTTCCCGCCGCCGGACCGGATCAAGACCGGTGTGCAGCGCTTCGCCGACGTCGTGCGGCGCGAGCTCGAAGTGATGACCACCTTCGGGATCGAGGCCTCCCCAATTGACCGGCGCCGCCCTTCCGGGCCCGGCCCAGACCTCAGCTGACAAGGAGTTATCCATGACGATCATCGTGATTGCCGGTGGGTTGAGCCACGAGCGCGACGTGTCGCTGCGGTCCGGCCGACGGGTCGCCCAGGCCCTGCGCGACGTGGGCCGCGAGGTGATCGAGGCCGACGTCAACGCAGACCTCATCCCGCTGGTGCGCCGCACTCCGGACGCCGTCGTCGTCCCGATGCTGCACGGCGGTCTCGGCGAGGACGGGGCGCTGCGCGAGGTGTTCGAAGTCCTGAACGTTCCCTTCGTCGGACCGGCCGGTGCGTCGTCGAGGCTCACGTTCGACAAGTCCATCGCCACCTCCGTGGTGCGCGGCGCGGGGCTGGCCGCCCCGAAGCAGGTCGCACTCCCCCACGACATCTTCCGCGAGCTCGGCGCCCCCGCGCTCATGGAGGGCATCGGGGCGCAGCTCGGCTACCCGCTGATGGTCAAGCCGTCGAGGAGCGGATCCGCGCTCGGCGTGACGAAGGTCGACGATGCGTCGGGTCTCCCGGCCGCCCTGGTCGCGGCCTACGCCTACGGTGCGGTGGCCGTCATCGAGTCGTTCCTGACGGGCACCGAGATCGCCGTGACCGTGCTCGACGAGGGTGACGGCCCCGTCGCCATGCCTGCCGTCGAGATCAGGCCCCAGTCCGGGGTCTACGACTACGAATCCCGCTACACCGCCGGCGCCACCCGCTTCGTCACCCCCGCCGAACTGGACGACGACGTGCTCGCGGCGGCCGGTGAGCTCGCGGTCTCCGTCCATCGGGCACTCGGGCTCAGGCACCTGTCGCGGGTGGACATGATCGTCGAGCGGTCCGGGAGGCCCGTCTTCTTCGAGGGCAACGTCGCGCCAGGCATGACGGAGACGTCGCTGGCACCCCTGGCGTTCGAGGCCGCCGGCCGGGAATTGGGCGAGGTGTTCGCCACACTGGTGGACCTCGCCCGCGGCTGAGTGGCGGTAGACGTGAGGGTGCGCGCGAAGCAGGCGGTCGCGGTGACGGCGGGGCTCGTCGTCGCTGCCGTGATGCTGACGCTCGGGCTGTGGCAGATGGCTTCCTACGAGGAATCGACGCGCGACGTGTCGGCCGAGCGTGCGGCTCTGGAGCCGGTTGCGCTGGCTGAGAGTGTCGCGGAGAGCGGGGAGATCGACGACGTGTACGGCCGACAGGTCACCCTCACCGGGGCCTACACCACCGATGAGGTGCTGGTCGGAGAGCAGTGGCCGCTGCGTGTGGTCACTGCGTTCGAGATGGACGACGGCCGGCACGTCGCGGTGGTGCGCGGGATCGTCGAACAGGGAGCCGTGGCCCCCGCCGCACCGAGCGGTGAACAGGACGTGGCCGGGGTGTTCCTGTCGTCAGACCTGCCGGCTGAGAGTGTCGCGGTGGGGGCGGATATTGGGTCGCTGAGGGTGCAGGCGCTGGCTCAGGGGTGGCCGTCGCCCTTGATCGGGGGCTACGTGACGCTCCCCGCGGAGGCGTCGACGGCGCAGGGGCTGAGCGCGGCGCCGCTGGTGCTCCCCGAGGCGGAGGGGTCGGCGACGCATCGCGGGTATGCGCTGCAGTGGTGGGTGTTCGCGGCTGGTGCGGTGGCGTTCGGAATCTACGTCGCTCGCGGCTTCGGGAAGGACGCAGCGAGCGCCCATCCGGCTAACCTCCGCTGATCAGGTGCGGTGGCCGCTCCCTGAGGAGGGCCGCCCGCGAAGCGGCGTGGCCTGTCTCGAAGGGTCGTGACTACCACCTTCACGCAGATCTCGTTGTCGGTGCGATGAGCCGTGAGTCGAGGCCCGGGCGGCCGCTATCCATGGCTTTGCTGACCGTCGCTGGTCACACTGTGGCCGAGTGGTGGAGGCCGCCCGGGCCTCGTCTCCCGTCTCCCCGCACTCGGTCCTCCTGTGGCGTTGCCTGGTCCCGGGTGCGGGCCGGCAGGGCGGCGTGGGGGTCAGGTCAGCTCGAGCGGGATGTCAGTTGGTGATCCTCGGGTTGGGCACCGCTGCGCAGTGCCGCCCTGCCGTCCCCCACCCTCGCTGTCAGGTCCGAGTTCTCGACCCTTCGAGACTCCCACGGTCGCTTCGCGACGCGGAACCATCAGGGACCGAAGTAGGGCCCCGCGAAACGGCGTGGCCCAGATGCCTATCTCACTCGGTCTCGCTGGCCGCGATCGTCGCCCGGACGTTCTTTGTGGCGAAGTGCTCGGCGACGAACGACAGGAACGGCACCGTCCCCGCGGCCATGATGACCAGGAACCACTTGATGGACCACTTCACCCGGCGACCGAGGTCGTAGGCCGTGATGAGGAGCACCATGTACAGCCAGCCGTGCGGCATCCCGGTCCACACCACCACCCGGCCGTCTCTCCAGATGTACTTCAGGGGGAGGCCCACGCACACCAGCACGACGAGGAGCACGCCGACGACATAGGCCATGATGCGGTAGCGCAGCAGGGCGGACCTGATAGCGGGGATGTCGCTTGGGGCGACGGTCGCGGCGGGGGTCGCGGTGGTCATGTCAGTTCCTCGTTAACTCTATCTATGGTTTTGTCGCTATATTGCTTTATTGCTAGACGCGTTTAGCGTTAGAGCGTCCTGCCGTCCAGCACTGCGACGATGCGGTCCAGGTCGTCACCGCTGGCGAACTCAATGGTGATGCGGCCCTTGTTCCGTCCGATGTT
This sequence comes from Tessaracoccus sp. MC1627, assembly GCF_014164725.1. Lineage (NCBI taxonomy): Bacteria > Bacillati > Actinomycetota > Actinomycetes > Propionibacteriales > Propionibacteriaceae > Tessaracoccus > Tessaracoccus sp. MC1627. Next base: position 154,581 of record NZ_JACJGA010000001.1, read on the forward strand.
CACCTTGACCCGAGTGTCGAAATGATCACTCAGGTGAGTGGCCAGTTCCCGCTCCCGCTCGGAGGGGATCCTCGGGGTCCGCGCGACGCTGGAGCGGTGGGCACTCCCCCGCCCCAGCGCGACGATCTCCTCGGTGGACCGGACCGACAGCCCCTCGGCGATGATCCTCTCACTCAGTTCCTCCTGGGCGTTCGCGTCGGGAAGGCCGAGCAGGGCGCGCGCATGGCCGGCGGACAGGACGCCCGCCGCGACCTTCGTCTGCACCCGCGTTGGCAGGTTGAGCAGACGCAACGTGTTGGAAACCTGTGGGCGGGACCGGTGGATCCGCTGGGCGAGGTCCTCCTTCGTGCACTCAAAGTCACGGAGCAGCTGGGAGTACGCGTTCGCCTCCTCGATGGGGTTCAGGTTGGCCCGGTGAAGGTTCTCCAGGAGGGCGTCGCGCAGGAGGGCGGTGTCGTCGGTCCCTCGGATGATGGCGGGGATGGTCTCGCGGCCGGCGAGCTGACTGGCACGGAGACGTCGCTCCCCCATCACCAACTCGTAGGCGTCATCGCCGCGGCGACGCACAACAACCGGTTGCAGGACACCGAACTCGGCGATCGAGTCAGCCAGCTCGTTGAGGTCGTCCTCGTCGAAGACCGTGCGCGGCTGATGGGGATTCGGGGAGATCTGCTGGAGTGGCAGGTCGGCGAACGTGGAGCCGTCGCTGAGTTGTTCGGCCTTGTCGTCGTCGGTTCGGGCGAACAGGTCCCCAAGGCCTTGGCCGAGGCCGCTCTTCTTCAGTACAGCCATCATTCCTCCACCTTCTGGGCGCGCTCAGCCATCTCGCGTGCGGCGGCCGTATACGCGAGTGCGCCCGGAGATTTGGGCTGGTAGTTCAGGACGGTCTGCTGGTAGCTGGGGGCTTCAGCGATGCGCACGGAGCGCGGGATCTCCTGGGTCAGCGTCTGGTCCGGGAAGTGCTTGCGAACCTCGTCGGCCACTTCCCGCGACAGATTCGTCCGTGCGTCATACATGGTGAGGAGGATGGTGCTCAGCTCTAGATCGTCGTTGAGGTTGCCCTTGACCCGTGCGATGGTGCGCATCAACTGGGTGACGCCCTCGAGTGCGTAGTACTCGGTCTGGATGGGCACGAGGATCTCGTTGGCAGCCACGAGGGCGTTCAATGTGAGCAGTCCCAGCGACGGCGGGCAATCGAAGAAGATGTAGTCCACGCCAGACTCGTCCACGTACTGCTTGATGGCATCACGCATCCGGTGCTCACGGCCGCGGAGATTCACAAGTTCGAGTTCCGCCGCCGCGAGATCGATGGCGGCAGGAAGGACATGCAGATTCGGCGAGTGCGGAGACGGCTGTGCGTGTTCGATGATGCCGACGCCTTCGAGGAGAACCTCGTAGGTACCCTTCGTACCGGGGCTGTGCTTGATGCCAAGGGCGGTGGAGGCGTTGCCCTGGGGGTCGTTGTCGACGACGAGCACATTGAGACCGCCCAAGGCCATTGCATGTGCGATGTTCACTGTCGTGGTCGTTTTCCCCACGCCGCCCTTTTGATTGGCGACCACTACGATGCGTGGGCTCGCAGGCCGGGGGAGAGTCGCGGCGGGGGAGTCGAAGTCGACCATCTCATCGCCGTACTCGGATTCGACGCTGGCCTCGGCGTCGCGAGCGGCTCGTCTGGGGTGCAACCCCGTTTCACGTGAAACGTTGCTGTGTTGCTTCCACAGCTCGTCATCATTCGCTTGCTGCGCCTTGCGCTTGCGGAAGAACAACGCCATCCGGGGCCTCCTTGGTGTCCGCGATGACTCTACCCAACTCGGGTGGCGGACCGCGAAGTGTGAGCGCCGCGTTTCACGTGAAACGCTCCTTCGCCATTCCGGCGCGTCCCGCACAGCCCGACGGGCCACCGTTGGTTGAGCCAGCCGCGGCGCGAAGCGAACGCAGCTGCGTCGAAACCCACGGCACCCGCAGAGTCCCGCAGCTAGTTATCCCTGAAGACCGGTCGGTTTCGACGCGGGCTGCGCCGCTTCGCGGCTGGGCTCCGCTCAACCAGCGGGGCACGGGTGGGCCCCTCCGCCAGCCTGACTCTTCGCGGACACAATGTACTCACCCAAGGAGGCGGTGCGACTCGGCGCGGCTCGGCACAAGTCAACGCGGGCCGCGCCGCGCCTTGCTATGCCCGGTCCGGTTGCCCGCCACCGCGGTGAGCCAGCCGCGGCGCGAAGCGCCCGCTGCTGTGTCGAAACCCAGGGGACCCGGTGCAGAGTCCCGCAGGTGGTTCCCCCTGAAGACCGACGTCGGTTTCGACGCGGGCTGCGCCGCTTCGCGGCTCGGCCCGGCTCAACCAGCGGGGGGTGTAGCTTCGTCCGGCGCGCAGGCGCTGCCGCTAAAGTCCTGTGGGGTCGCGACAGCACGGACGAGGGTCTGGCTCGCCATTACCTCTGGCTCGCCGTTACCGCTGGTTGGGCCAGCCGCGGCGCGAAGCGCCCGCTGCTGCGTCGAAACCCTTGGCACCCGGTGCAGAGTCCCGCAGGTAGTTCTACCTGAAGACCGACGTCGGTTTCGACGCGGGCTGCGCCGCTTCGCGGCTAGGGCCGGCTCAACCAGCGGGGGAACGAGGCCCGGCTCAACCAGCGGAAAGCGGCTTCGTCCGGCGGGACCGTTGCGGCCGCAAGTCCAGTGGGATCGGGAGCGGCACCGGCCTGCCCGTCCTGCTACATCTACGCCAACGCCCCTCTCACCGGCCAGGGACACAGCCCCTGGCAGAAAGGAGTCGCTCGTCGTGGCGGTTCTGCGTCGTGATGCCCAACCCGAGGATCACTCAGCCGGCATCCCGCTCAGGGAGTCCCAACCCCGGCGCCGCCATGACGATCGGCTCCCGGACCCAGGCAAGGCCACGCTGGGAGCCGGCTGTGAGGCGTGACCCGCTCTCCGGGCGGCCCTCAAAAGCGCCGCAGGCCCCGACCCATGCTCGACCGGGGCGAATGACAGGACAGGCCCACGAGGGGCCGCCCGGAGAGCGGGTCACGCCTCACAGCCCTGAGAACCCAGCTCGAGTTGGAGACGCGGGTGTCAGCTAACGCGGATCGCCCTCGCGCCTTCGACGCCCGGGGCCACACTCAACTCCAGCACCTCTGCTTTGAGTCCCGCTCGCACCAAGGTGGGCCTGGCATCACGGATCTCCTGCTCGGCCGACTCTCCCTTGAGGGCCAGCAGTTGGCCACCGTCGGCGAACAGGGGAGTGGTCCACCCGAGTAGCTTCGTCAGCGGCGCAACGGCGCGACAGACGACGACGTCATAGCGGCGCTTCGTGTCCTCGGCCCGCGCCCGCAGAACCTCCACCCGGTCCTCCAGCCCCAGCTCCTCAACTGCCAGCGTCAGGAAGTTGGCCCGGCGCAACAGCGGCTCAATGAGCGTGACCGTGAGGTCGGGCCGGGTGATGGCGACTGGGATCCCGGGAAGGCCGGCCCCGCTGCCAACGTCCGCAACCTCCACTCCCTGCGGGATGGCGTCGTTGAGGGCCACCGAGTTGGCGATGTGGCGCTGCCACAGCTTGTCGCCCTCCCGGGGCCCGAGCAGTCCCCATTCGATCCCGCGCGAAGCCAATATATCGACATATCGGCTTAACTCTTCAGCGCTTCGGCGATGAAACTCTAAGAGTGCCGCTCGAGCCGTCAGCTCCGGGGACTGCTCGTCGGTCACTTCGCGCTGACCACAACCCGGCGGTTCGGGGGCTCGCCCTCCGACTCGCTGAGCAGCCCGGCGGTGGCGACCTCGTCGTGGACGATCTTGCGCTCATAGGCATTGAGCGCGGCCATCCGCACCGGATCACCAGACTCCTGCACCTCGGCAATGGCGTCCTTCGCCATGGCAACCAGTTCGGCCCGACGCCGCGCGCGGTACCCCGCCACGTCAACCATCAGCCTGGAGCGGTGCCCGGTCTCCGTCATCACGACGAGACGGGCCAGCTCCTGCAGGGCGTCCAGGACCTCGCCGTCCTTACCCACGAGCCGATCCGATTCGGTGTCGATCACGACGAACGCGCGACCGTCCTGGACGGAGTTCTCGATGTCGCCGTCGAGATCGGCGATGTCCAGGAGCTCTTCGAAGTAGTCGGCAACCAGGTCGCCCTCCGCCAACAGGGCGGCTTCGGTTTCATTGTTCGACACGGAAAGTGTCCTCTCCTCATGCCCGGTGGGGGCGGTGTGTGGTTGGGTGTCGGGGCCCTGCTCGGAGGGCTGGCTCACTTCTTCTTCCGAGCGGAGCGCGGCGCCTGCTTCGGCTGCTGCCGGACGACGACGGGCTTGCCGTCCTCGGAGGTGCGGACGGTCTGGCGCGTCACCTGCTGACGGGTCACCCTCGTCGGCTGCTCCGCGACCTCAGCGCCCTCCGTGACCTCAGCGCCATCGCCACCCTCCGCCGCCGGGGCCTGGGCAACCGGGCGCGCCACGGGGCGTGAGCCGGCAGCGCCGTTGCCGGTCTTGCCGCGGCGCTTCTCCGCGCGGGCGATCATGATGCCCTGCGGATCCTTGCCCTTGGCCAGCATCCGCTCCTCCCATTCGATGAACGCAGGAGTGTTGGGCGCGGGATTGTTGCGGATGAGGAGACCCTGCTGGCCCATGGTCCACAGGTTCGAGGTGAGCCAGTAGATGAGCACGCCGATGGGGATGACCACAGACGAGGCGGCGTAGATGACGGGGAAGAGGTACAGCATCATCTTCTGCTGCTGGGCCATCGGGCCGGTGAGGGACTCCGGGGGCAGGTTCTTGCGCATCAACTGGAGCTGCGTGACGAAGAACACCGCGACCATCGCCACCACCAGCACGATGCCCACGGCCTGGGTGGGGCCGAACGAGGTCATCGGGAAGATGCGGTCCGCCAGGCGGGCGCCGAAGATCTCGGCGTTCTGCAGCGACGACACCAGGTCCGGGTTGATCTTGAAGAAGTGGCCGCGGACATTGCCGGAGGACACTCCCTCGAGCACGCGGAACAGCGCGAGGAAGATGGGCATCTGGAGGAGCAGCGGCAGGCAGGAGGCGGTGGGGCTGACCCCCTCCTCCTTGTACATCTTCATGGTCTCCTGGCCGAGTCGCTCCCGGTCATGGCCATGCTTCTTCTGCAGCTCCGCCATCTTCGGCTGAAGCATCTGCATGCTGCGCGCGGAGTTGATCTGCTTCACGAACAGCGGAATGAGGAGGGTTCGGATCACCACCGTGAGGCTGATGATGGCCAAAGTCCAGTTCCAGCCCGATTCGGCGCCGAACAGCGGCGTGTACAGCCAGTGGAAGAACACCACGAGGCCGGACACCGCCCAGTACAGCGGCTGCATCATCGCCGACAGCACCCCGTAGAAGCTGTCCCAGATGTTCAGCGTCACCAGTAGATCGACCACTTAAGCCACCTCAGTCTTCGGTTGGGACTTGGTGTCCCGTGATTCGTTGGAATTCTCTTCTGCCCAGGCCGCCGCTTCCGGCGTGCCGGGCACATAGTCGACGCCGCCCGCCGCCCAAGGATGGCAGCGCACGAGCCGTCGGCCGGTGAGCCAGACGCCCTTGACGGCGCCATGGGTTTCGAGCGCCGTCAGCCCGTAGCTGGAGCACGACGGATGGTACTTGCACACGTCCCCGTAGGAGGGGGAGATGACCGCGCGCCAGGCCTTGACGAACCAGATCAGCGGGTACTTCAGCACTTCGCCGCCTTCCGGAACGCGCGCCGCCAGGCGTCTGCGAGGTCCTCGCCCAGCCGATCCGTCGCGACGGCGGCATCGGGCAGGGCCCGCACCACGACATCTGCCACGACCGGGGCCTCCAGTCCGACGACGAGGTGCCGCAGCCGCCGCTTGACGCGGTTGCGGGTCACGGCGTTGCCCACCTTCTTGGAGACGACAAAACCCACCCGGCTGACGTCGGGTGGATTCTGGGTGGTGGGGCGCAACACGTGCACCACGACTGTCGGGCTGGCTGCCCTGGAGCCGTGCCGGACGGTGACACCGAAGTCACTGGGCTTCGTGAGCCGACGAGGACCTGGCAGCACCGACGTCCGGACCTAGGCCGACAGCTCGGTCCGGCCCTTGCCACGACGGGCCGACAGGATGGCGCGACCCGCGCGGGTGCGCATGCGGGCGCGGAAGCCATGGGTGCGGCTGCGACGGCGGTTGCTCGGTTGGAACGTGCGCTTAGTCATGGGAATACTCGCTCAGTGTCGTTGGTGTACAACTGCCCTGGTGGGCAGGGGGAAGTGACCGCCTCAATGGCGACTGGTCAACGATACGTGGCAACAGGCCCTGGGACCAAACCGCGCCCACGCAGCCGCACAACTAAGCAAATGACAGCCGTGTAGTCCAGCGTGGCACCGGCGTGTCGCGGAAATCGCCTTGCGTGTGGGGCCCGACGGGACTAACTTCGTTGTCCTGCCTTCCAGCTTATCCACAGGTGAGCCCCGGTCGGCTGTACCGCTAGGGTGAGTTATCCCCCTTGTGGACAACCTTGTGGACGAATGAGAAGGCGGAGCGAACCGCCGGGAAGTGGGTGAGGTGAGCGAATCACCGACGCCGGACCTGGCAGCCCTGTGGAACGAGGTCATCGCCTCCGCCGATGCCCCCACGAAGGCGTGGCTGCGCCGCACCAAGCCCCTGGACATGCACGGAAGCACGCTGATGCTCGCGGTCGGCGACGAAACCACGCGCGAACGCCTCGAGACCCGCCTCCGCCCCCAGATCGAGGAGCGCTTGAGCGACATCTGTGGTCAGAGCACCCACCTCGCGGTGATGATCAATCCACAGATGGTGCAGGAGGCCGACGCGTGGACCTCGACGGCGCCGGACGTCCATGAGGACGAGGAGCCACGGCGTGCGGCGCCACGTTCGCGCCCCCAGGACGTCCGGCTCAACCCGCGCTACACCTTCGAGTCGTTCGTCGCCGGCTCGTCCAACCGCTTCGCGCACGCCGCGGCGGCCGCCGTCGCCGAGACTCCCGGCAAGTCGTACAACCCGCTCATGATCTACGGCCCCTCCGGGCTCGGCAAGACCCACCTGCTGCACGCCATCGGCCACTACGTGACCAACTACTACGAGCAGCTGCGCGTGAAGTACGTCTCCACCGAGGAGCTCACCAACGACTTCATCAACGCCATCTCCTCGAACCGCACGGCCGAGTTCCGCAGCTCCTACCGCGACGTCGACGTGCTGCTGGTCGACGACATCCAGTTCCTGGAGTCCAAGATCCAGACCCAGGAGGAGTTCTTCCACACCTTCAACACGCTCCACAACGCGCAGAAGCAGATCGTGATGACCTCCGATCGCCCGCCGAAGCTGCTCGAGGCGTTGGAGCCCAGGCTGCGGTCGCGGTTCGAGTGGGGCCTCATGACCGACATCCAGCCGCCCGACCTCGAGACCCGCATCGCCATCCTGCGGAAGAAGGTGGCCCAGCAGCGGCTGACCGCAGGCACCCAGGTGCTGGAGCTCATCGCCTCGCGGATCCCCACCAACATCCGCGAGTTGGAGGGGGCCCTGACGAGGGTCGCGGCGCTGGCCAGCCTCAACCAGCAGGAGATCACGCTCCCGCTCGCCGAGCAGGTGCTCAACGACCTGATGCCCGACGACGCCGCCCCCGTCGATGCGCAGACCATCATGGACGCGGCCGCCAGGTACTTCTCCATCTCACTGGAGGACCTCACCGGCAGCAGCCGGGTGGCGACCATCGCGGGGGCACGCCAGATCGCGATGTACCTCTGCCGCGAACTCACCGACATGTCGCTGCCGAAGATCGGGCACCGGTTCGGCGGCCGCGACCACTCGACGGTCCTGCATGCCGTGCGCAAGATCAACGAGAAGATCGGCAAGGACCGCGTGCTGTTCAACCAGGTGACCGAGCTCACCAACCAGATCAAGCAGTCCTGAACGCCTCGCCCGCCGCCCTCACCCCGTCGTCGGGGCCGCGTCAGCGTGCCACTGGTTGTGTGGATCAGCTCGCCGCGTGACAATGGAACCTCGGCGGGGTAACCCGTGCTGTTCGAGTGCTATCACTTCCTATACCCATGGGGGTATATACTCGGACCATGATTGAAGAGGTTGATCCCATGCAGCTGGACCCAGAGCAGATGGTGTCGGTGGTCAAGCGGCTCAAGCGTGCCCAAGGGCAGCTGGGCGGGATCATCAAGATGATCGAGGACGGCCGCAACTGCGACGAGATCGTCACGCAGCTCGCCGCCGTCTCCAAGGCCGTGGACCGAGCCGGCTTCTCCACCATCTCGATCGGCCTGCGCCAGTGCATGGAGCAGCCGGATCCGGACCCGCTGGACCAGGCCAAGATGGAGAAGCTGTTCCTGAGCCTCGCCTGAGGCCGAGCGCCTGAGGACAGCCCCGAGCACGACGAAGGGGCCCTCGCCACCGCGGTGGTGAGGGCCCCTTCGTCGTTTCCTTGTGCACGACACGCCGCCCGAGACGCCCACCGTTGCCCCATCGGGGCTAGGGGAGGCACTCAGGCGGCGTGTCGTGCACGGGGAGAGCGGGGGGTGGGGGTCAGTGGAGCGTGATCCCCGAGCCCGCCTTCCACGTCGTGTAGCCGCCGTCGAGGTTGAGCAGCGTCCGGCCGGAGGACCTCAGCGCCGCCAGCGCCGCGTGGCTGCGGATGCCGACCCCACAGTGGAGGACCAGTGGGGCGTCGCCGTCGGGGATCTCGTCCAGCCGGTCCCGCAGCTCGTCGACGGGGATGTTGATCGCGCCCGGGATGGCGCCGGCCGCGAACTCCCCGGGGGTCCGCACATCGACGACGACGGCGCCGGCGTTCTGCGCCTCCGCCACCTCGTGCCACTGGATGCTGTCCTCCCAGCCGCTGAGCCGGTTCTCGGCGATGAAGCCGAGCATGTTGATGGCGTCCTTGCCGGAGCCGAACTGCGGCGCATAGGCAAGCTCGAGTTCCGCCAGGTCGTCGGCCCGGAGACCGCCTGCCATCGCGGTGGCGATCACGTCCATCCGCTTGTCCACGCCCTCCTTGCCGACACCCTGGGCGCCCAGAATCTGGCCGGTTTCGGGGTCCACGAGCAGCTTCAGAGCCATCGTCGTGGCGCCGGGGTAGTAGGTGGCGTGCGAAGCGGGGTGGGTGTGGATGGCCAGGTAGTGGCGCCCCGCGTCGCGGAGCCGCTTCTCGTTCCACCCGGTGGCAGCCACCTGGAGGCCGAGGAGTCCGACGATGGCCGTGCCGCGCACGGGACGGGCGGCCCGCCCGCGACCCGCGATGTCGTCCCCGACCCGCCGGCCCTGCAGGTTGGCCGTGTTGGCCAGGGGCACCAGCACCGATTCGTCGCTGAGCGCGTCCACCTTCTCGACGGCGTCGCCCACGGCATAGATGGAGGGGTCGTTGGTGAGCTGGCGATCGTCGACCAGCAGGCCGCCACGGGGACCGATCCGCAGGCCCGCGGCCTTGGCCAGCTCGGTGTCCGGGCGCACCCCGATGGCCGCGACCACCACATCGGCCGGCAGCACCGACCCATCGGCCAGCGTCACGTCCTTCTCACCGATGGCGATGACGCCGGAGCCGAGCCTGAGATCGATGCCGGCGTCGCGCATCACCGCGTGCACAGGGACGACCATCTCGGGATCCAGCGGGGCCATCACCTGGGGGAGCGCCTCGACGACGGCGACCTGCATCCCGCGGTGCAGCAGGTTCTCGGCCACCTCGAGCCCGACGAAGCCGCCGCCCACGACGACCGCCGTACGCGCCCCGTCGACGGCCGCGATCATCCGGTCCGTGTCCTCCACGTTGCGCAAGGGCAGCGCGCGGCCGATGCCGGGGATGGGGGGCATGAGGGGCCTGGCGCCGGGGGAGAGGACCAGCTTGTCGTAGGTGAGGGTCTCCTCGCGGCCCGTGGCCACGTCGCGCACCACGACCTCCTTGGCCTGACGGTTGATCTGCACCGCCTCGGTGCCCACGCGCACGTCCAGCCGGAACCTGTTGTACAGGGACTCCGGGGTCTGCAGCAGCAGCGCCGAACGGTCCTCGATCACTCCGCCCACGTGATAGGGAAGGCCGCAGTTGGCGAAGGACACATAGCCGCTCCGCTCCACCACGATGATCTCCGCGGACTCGTCGAGGCGACGCAGACGCGCCGCCGCACTCATCCCACCAGCAACTCCACCAATGACTACAACTCTCATGTTTGGAAATCCTATACCCCTGGGGGTATGGTTGGCGAACCGGGGTGACCCGAGACAGCAATCCAAAAGGAGATCAACATGTGCAGTCCCGTCAAGTGCCGTCAGTGCGGCAAGACCACCTGGGCCGGATGCGGCAACCACGTGGAGGCCGTCAAGCGTTCCGTGCCGGCCGGCCAGTGGTGCGGCGGTCACCAGAACACCCAGACCCCCTCGTCGGGCGGCGGCATCTTCGGCCGTCTCATGGGCCGCTGACCCTGCGGACAACCGTGTGAGAGCGGCCGGGTCCTGGCTGTGGATAACTTTCCAGCCCGGCCGCTCCCCACAAATCCTTCACGTGTAGTTTCGATTCATCCACAGTCGCTCAACAGCCGCAATGCTGCGCTGACAAGCCGCGACACCAGTTATCCACCGCCTCCACAGGGGCTATGAGTACAACGAGGATGTAATTACTCAAAGCCACTCAAAGTCACAGCTGTGGGGAACCCCGCTCAGGGCGCAATTTCGCCCCTGGCAGCGCTGGAGGCCGCTGCTACCTTTGTGGGCGTGAGCATCGCAGCGCGGGCCAGGGGCCTCACCAAGATCTACGGATCCGGATCGGCGGTGGTGACCGCCCTGGACGACGTGGATTTCGAGATCGCAGACGGCGAGTTCACCGCCATCATGGGCCCCTCCGGCTCCGGGAAGTCCACCCTCATGCACCTCATGGCCGCGCTGGACACCCCCACGTCGGGAGAGGTGTACCTCGGCGAGACGGCCGTCTCCACGCTCGCGGACACCCCGCTGACCGAGCTCCGCCGCGACCGCATCGGCTTCATCTTCCAGGCCTTCAACCTGGTGCCAACCCTCACGGCCCGGGAGAACATCGTCCTCCCGCTGCGGATCGCAGGCAAGAAGGTCGACGAGGAGTGGTTCGAGCGCATCGTCGACGTGCTGGCGCTGGGGGACCGCCTCACGCACAAGCCGTCCGAGCTCTCCGGCGGTCAGCAGCAGCGCGTCGCCTGCGCCAGGGCCTTGATGAATCGCCCGCACATCGTTTTCGGAGACGAGCCCACCGGCAACCTGGACTCCACCTCGGCCGCGGAGGTGCTCGGATTCCTGCGCCGCAGCGTCGACGAGTTCGGCCAGACGGTGGTCATGGTCACCCACGATGCGCATGCCGCCAGCTACGCGGATCGGGCGGTCTTCCTCTCGGACGGTCGCATCGTGCATGAGATGCGAGGCGCCACCCAGGAGGACCTGCTGGGAGCGATGTCGCACATCTACCCCCGCCACACCCCCACGCACCGGGCGCCGGAGACCGTGGAGGACGAGCCCGCCGGGGAGGGTGCGGAGGGCACGGCCGTCTACCGCGACGGCGGCGCGGCCCCCACGAGCGGCCCCGTCGACGACGGTGGCGAGTCCACCGTCGAACGTTCCATGGCGCGCCGCGCACTCCTGGACCAGTAGATGCTGCACGCCACCTGGAAGTCGCTGTGGGCGCGCAAAGTCCGGCTCCTGCTCAGCGCGCTGTCGATCGTGTTGGGTGTGGCCTTCGTGGCCGGTTCGTTGCTGTTCACGAATCTGCTGTCCTCCAGCTTCGACCAGCTCGTCAAGGGCGCGCTGGCGGACGTCAACGTCTCACCCGAGTCCAGCGGCATCCAGGGGTTCGATCCCACGGCGGGCGCCCAGCAGATCCTGCTCACCAGCGACGAGGTGACGGCCATCGGCGAGGTGGACGGCGTCCAGGCGGCCGCCGGCATCGTCTCCAGCAGCCAGATCTTCCCCCTGGACCAGGACAACCGCCTGATCATGTTCCCCGGTGCCCCGGGCATCGCGATGAACTGGGTGGACCTCCCCGCAGCGGGCGGCCAGGTGGGGGCACGCCTCGTCGAGGGCCGCGTGCCCGAGGCGTCGGACGAGGTGATGGTGGACCCGGCCACCGCCACGCGCGGCGGCTTCGTCGTCGGCGACACCCTCAGCGTGTCCACGCCCGTCGACGGGATCCAGAGCTACACCATCGTTGGTCTCGGCACCTACGGCGCGGGGGCCACGGCCGGCGCCAGCTACCTGTTCTTCACCCTCGACGAGGCCCAGCGCCTGGTGCAGGGCGGCAAGGAGGGGTTCTACGCGGCCTGGGTGCAGACCGCACCGGAGGCCGACCCCGACGCGGTGGCCGAGGCCGTCCAGGAGATCCTCCCCGAAGGTTTCGTCGCCGAGACCGGAGATTCGCTGGCTGAAACCATCCAGGATCAGCTCGACGTGGGCCTCGGATTCATCAACACGTTCCTCCTGGTCTTCGCCGGGATCGCGCTCCTGGTGGCGACCCTGCTGATCCTCAACACGTTCTCGATCCTCGTGGCCCAACGCTCCCGGGAGCTGGCCCTGCTCCGCGCCATCGGCGCCACCCGCGGGCAGGTGCGGCTCTCGGTACTCACGGAGGCCGCGGTCATCGGCGTGATCGGCGCCACCGTCGGCCTGCTGGTGGGCTACGGGTTGGCCTGGGGAATCCTCGCCGCGTTCCGCCTCTTCGGCATCGACCTCGGCACCGCCGTGCCCACCTTCACGTGGCAGGCGGTGGCCGCGTCCTACACCATCGGCATCGTCATCACGCTCGTGGCGGCCACGCTGCCCGCGCGGAAGGCATCCCGGACCCGCCCCGTCGAGGCCATGGCGATGGCGCAGCAGTCCGGGCCGGAGCGGCTCGGCGGGCTGCCGCTGATCGGCGTCGGGATGATCGAGATCGGCATCGCGGCCATCGCGTGCGCACTCTGGCTGGACGTCCCGCAGCCCCTGATCTGGGCCGGCGTCGGCGCGGTCCTGCTCCTGGTGGGCATGGTGCTGGCCGCCGTCCTGGTGGGCAAGCCACTGATCTGGCTGTTCGGTCTGGCCTACCGTGCGCTCTTCGGCGAGGTGGGCAAGCTGGCCCGGCTCAACGCGGTCCGGCAGCCCCGTCGCACCGCGGCCACCGCCGCCACGCTCATGATCGGCCTGGCGCTGGTGGCCACGGTGGCCATCCTGGCCGCCAGCACCACCACCTCCATCCGGGAGCGGCTCACCTCTGATCAGCGCGGTGACTTCACCATTAGCCCCGTGGCCTATCAGCCGTTCGACGCGACTGTCGCGGAGGAGGCACGGGAGATCGACGGCGTCGAGGCCGTCTTCGAGTTCTACCGCGGCGCCACTGTTCTCGACGGCGAGCCCGTGCAGCTCACCGGCGCCACCGACGAGGGCCTGGAGCGGGCCAGCAGCCTGGAGGTCGTGGCCGGCTCGCTCAGCGACGAGGGCGGCACCGCCCCGGCCGTGATCTCCTCGGACTTCGCCGAGGATCAGGGGCTCAGCCTCGGCCAGCTGCTCGAACTACCCACGCCGGCAGGGGGCACCGTCGAGCTTCTCGTCACCGGCCTGCACGACGGCGGCGGTGGCCCGCCCCCGCTGGGCGACATCATCGTGGACCCGGACACGTTCGCCGAACTCGGCGACGGCAGCCTGGTACAGCAGGTGGTGGTGTTCACCGAGCCCGGCGCTGACCTGACGGCAGTGCGTGAGGGCCTCGACGAGGCCACCTCCGAGTTGCCCACCGTCGTGGTGGCGGACGTGGCGGAGTTCGTGGAGGCCCGGGTCGGGCAGTTCCAGCAGATCTTCTCCATCCTCTACGCGCTGCTGGCGCTCGCCGTCGTGATCTCGGTGCTCGGCATCGTCAACACGCTCGGCCTGTCCGTGATGGAGCGGACCCGAGAGGTGGGGCTGCTGCGCGCGGTGGGGATGACCCGTCCGCAGCTGAGGCTCATGGTGACCCTCGAATCGGTGATGGTGGCCACGCTGGGCGCCACGCTCGGCGTGCTCCTGGGCGGCGTCTTCGGCTCCGTCCTGGTCAACCTTCTACGGGACGACGGAATCGACATTCTGGTCGTCCCCTGGGTCCAGCTGGGGGTGTTCGTCGTGGTGGCGGCCCTGTTCGGTGTGTTGGCGGCGGTCGGGCCGGCGCGTCGCGCGTCGCGGCTCAACGTGCTCGAATCCATCGCCAGCGAGTAGGTCAGCGGCTGGCATGGGCGCTGAGCGGCCCGGCTATGATGCAGGCGATGGTCTGTCCCGAGCGCACCCACGTGGCTGCGCTCACCGACTGTTCACGTAGCGAGATCGAAGGGGAACCCTGTGAAGATTCGAGTTGAGCGCGAGGCGCTGGCGGATGCCGTGGCCTGGGTGGCACGCAGCCTCCCCACGCGCCCCACCGCACCGATCCTCGCGGGCATGCTGTTGGAGGCCGACGCCAACGGGCTGACGCTCAGCAGCTTCGACTCGACGACCTCGGCCAAGGTCACCCTGCCGGCCACCGTCAACGACGAGGGCACCGTCCTTGTCTCGGGTCGCCTGCTCGCGGAGATCGCGCGCTCGCTGCCCAACAAGCCGGTGGACCTCGTCGCGGACCACTCGAAGGTCGAGCTCACCTGCGGCCAGGCCCGATTCACGCTCCAGACGCTGCCGGTGGAGGAGTACCCCACGCTCCCGGACATGCCCAGCCAGACCGGCACGGTGGACGCGGCCACGTTTGAGAAGGCCGTCGGTCAGGTCTTCGTCGCCGCCGGCCGCGATGAGCTGCTCAACGTGTTCACCGGTGTGAAGCTGGAGATCAACGGCGAGGAGCTGTCGCTGCTCGCCACGGACCGTTACCGGATGGCGCTCAAGGAGCTCACCTGGCGCCCGTCCTCCCCGTCGGTGGAGGGCGCGGTGCTCGTGCCGGGCAAGGTGCTGGCGGACACCGCCAAGTCCATGACCTCTGGCGAGACGGTCACCATCTCGCTGTCCACCACCGAGGCTGAGGGTGAAGGGCTTGCGGGCTTCGTCGGGCAGAGCTCCCGGAGCACCCGAGAGGCCACCACGAGGCTGCTCAGCCAGGCGTTCCCCAAGGTCCGCCACCTGATGAACGTGGATCCCACCGTCAGCGTCCGGGTCAACACGGCAGACCTGCTGGCGGCCGTGAAGCGCGTGTCACTGGTGGCCGAGCGCAACACGCCGCTGCGGATGCGCATCAACGAGGACCACATCGCGCTCGAGGCCGCCACCGGTGACCAGGCGCAGGCCTCGGAGGCCATCGAGGCCGAGGTGGAGGTGGTGGGCGATTCCCAGTCCATCACGGACGCCGGCTTCAACCCCCACTACCTGCTGGACGCGCTCACCGCGCTCGACGCGCCGTTCGCCCACTTCTCGTTCACGCTCCCGGGGAAGCCCTGCCTGATCATGGGCCTCCCCAACATCGACGGCGACCCACTGACGGACTACAGGCACGTCATCATGCTGATGCGCCTGCCCGGCTGACCCCACCATCCAGGCATCGAAGGAGCCACACATGCGCATCGGACTGATCGGCCTCGGGAAGATGGGCGGCAACATGCGCGAGCGGCTCCGCCGCGGCGGCGTGGAGGTCGTCGGTCTGGACCACAACCCGGACATTTCCGACGCCAAGGACGAGGCCGACCTCGTCGCTCAGCTCGGAGCAGGCCCGCGCGTGGTGTGGCTGATGGTCCCCATCCACGCCGTGGATTCCCTCATCGAGACGTTGAAGCCCCTGCTATCTGCGGGAGACGTGGTCATCGACGGCGGCAACTCCAAGTGGACCCACGACGCCAAGCACGCCGCATACCTCTCTGACAAGGGCATCCACTTCGTCGACGTCGGCACCTCGGGTGGCGTGTGGGGCCTCGAGAACGGCTACGCGCTCATGGCCGGCGGGCCGAAGGAGGCCATCGAGATCGCCATGCCCGCGTTCCAGGCTCTGAAGCCGGAGGGCGAGTTCGGGTTCGTCCACGCGGGCGAGAGCGGCGCGGGACACTTCGCCAAGATGGTGCACAACGGCATCGAGTACGGCCTTATGCAGGCCTACGCGGAGGGCTGGGAGCTGCTCGAGGCCTCGGACGTGGTGACCAACGTGCCGCAGGTGTTCGAGTCCTGGCGCGAGGGCACCGTCATCCGCTCCTGGCTGCTGGACCTCATGACCTACGCGCTGGGGGAGGACCCGCACCTCGAGGCCATCGAGGGCTATGCGGAGGACTCCGGCGAGGGCCGCTGGACCGTCAACGCCGCCGTCGACCTGGCGGTCCCGGTGCCGACGATCGCGGCCAGCCTGTTCGCGCGGTTCGTGTCGCGGCAGGACGACTCGCCGGCCATGAAGATGGTCGCGGCGATGCGCAACCAGTTCGGCGGCCACGCCGTCGCGCCGTCGAAGGACTGATTGGGTAGGTGTTCGTCACCGAACTCGCACTGATCGACTTCCGCAACTACACGGAGGCGTCGCTGACTCTGTCGTCGGGGGTCACGGTGTTCGTCGGCTCCAACGGTCAGGGCAAGACCAACCTGGTGGAGGCCATCGAATATCTGTCCACCATGTCCTCGCACCGGGTGGCGGCCACGGCGCCGCTGATCCGGGCCGGCGCGGAGACTGCGGTGGTGAGGGCCAAGGTGCAGGCTGGCCGCGAGGATCCGCGGGTGATCTCGCTGGAGCTGGAGATCGCCAATGGCCGCTCCAACGTAGCGCGCCTGAACCGGGCGCCGTTGGGACGCCCGCGGGAGCTGATCGGCGCGCTGCGCACCGTCGTGTTCTCGCCCCTGGACCTGGCGATCGTGCGCGACGACCCGTCGGATCGGCGTGCGTGGCTGGACTCCCTCGTCGTGACGCGCTGGCCGCGGATGGCTGGCGTGCGGCAGGACCTCGACAAGGTACTTAAGCAGCGAAACGCGCTCCTCAAGGCGATGGCGGGCCGGTCGTTCGTGCCCAGCGGCGGCGACGAGGCCGTCACCCTGGAGGTCTGGAACGGCCAGTTCGCCACCCTGGGGGCCGAGCTGCTGCACGCCCGGCTGGACACCCTGGCGGACGTGGTTCCCCACGCTCAGCGCGCCTACGAGACCATCGCGCCGCTGAACAATCAGATCTCTGCGTCGTACAAGACCGCGCTGGACCTCGACGGCGTGGCGGGGGAGGCGGACGTGAGGGCGGCGCTGCGCGGCCGGCTGCTCGAGGCGATGGAGCGGGTGCGCAGGGACGAGGTGTCGCGGGGGGTGACCCTGGTGGGCCCGCAGCGCGACGACGTCGAGTTGGCCATCGGACCGCTGCCGGCCAAGGGGTACGCGTCCCACGGGGAGTCGTGGTCGTTGGCGTTGGCGCTGCGGTTGGGCGGTTTCACGTTGGTGCGCGACGACGGAGTGGAGCCGGTGCTGGTGTTGGACGACGTGTTCGCGGAGCTGGACGTGTCGCGGCGGGAGCGGTTGGCGGCGGCGATCGCGGACGCCGAGCAGGTCCTGATCACCGCGGCCGTCGGGGCGGATGTGCCGGACTTCCCGGCGGAGCGTCGCTTCCGCGTGGACGCCGGGACGGTCACCGCCCTAGCTCCCTGACGACCGACGGCCGTCCCCGTCGCGTCGGTACCTGACCGTGGTTGTGGTGGTCGGGTTTGGCGGTGGGTGGTGGGGGCCGGGCCGCCCCATAAGCCCGCGGCGGCGCGTAGCGCGGCCCCCCCGGCCAAAACCCCCCCCCCCCCCCCCCCCCCCCCCCACCGCCCTGCTGTCTCGTCGCGTCCTCCTGAGTCTTCGACCAACGGCATGGTTGGCTGGGTGTCACTTCTGGTGTCGACTACGGCAGCAGAAGTGACGGTGAGGCAAGCGGCGGGAGTCGCGGCACGCGAGTTGGGCGCGAGGGTGGGGGACGGTAGGGCGGCTCTGCGTCGGGGTGCCCAGCCTGAGGGTCACGAGACTGGCGTCCCGCCCGGGCAGGCTCTCGCCATGGCCGCCCTGACGGCACGCGCCCGAACTCGACCACGCCACCGGGAATCGCGCGGGGAGACGGGAGCCGAGGCACGGGCGGCCTCGACACTGGGCCCGAGAGCAGCTGGCGGGTGCGTGCAACCGTGGACAACGGCCGCCCGTGCCTCGACTCCCGACTCCCCGCACCGACGGCGGGGTCGGCCGACGGCGGGGCGGGTAATGTCGGCCGCATGAGCGAGGAGGCGCACGACCCGACGGGGCTCGACCTCGCCTCCGAGATCGCCCGCGCCGCCGTCGAGTCTGCGGCCTACGGCGTGGTCCTTCCGGAACCCTCGCCGCCGAAGACCCCGCGCCGCCGACAGCGCCCCATGGAGCAGCAGCGCTCCGGCGCCCATCCCGACGACCGCGACCCCCAACGCGTCGGTGACGTCCTCAACACCGTCATCCAGGCCCGCGGCTGGCAACGTCGGATCAGCCTCTCGATGGTGCTGCGACGGTGGCCCGAACTGGTGGGGGAGTCCAACGCTCAACACTCCACGCCCGTCAACTACGCCGACGGGGTGCTGATCGTGGATTGCGACTCCACTGCGTGGGCCGCGGCCATGAAGTACGCGGCGTCGCAGATCGTGGCGCGTCTCAACCGCGCGCTGGGCGAACAGACGGTGTTGCGTGTCGAGTTCCGGGGGCCGAGGCCGCCGAGCTGGAAGAAGGGCCTCCGCTCGGTTCAGGGTCGCGGCCCCCGCGACACCTACGGCTGAGACCTAAGCTGAGCGCATGCGCATCACAGTCACCGGCACCAGCCGGATCACGCTCCCGGCGGAGTGCGTCGCGGTCAACGTGACAGTCGGCTTCACCGGCCCGGACCGCGACTCCGTCGTCGCGGACACGGCCGGCCTGACGGATCGCGTCCGGGCACAACTCGAGCAGCCCCTCGCCTCAGGGGTGGTTCGCGACGTCAAGCTCACCAGCCTCCGCACGTGGACCTCGACTCCGCTCAACACCCGCGGGCAGCCCCAGGCGCCCCAGCACACGGCGGAGGTCCGCGGCTCCTTCATCGTCGACGATCTCGCCGCCCTCGGTGACATCCTCGGCACCCTCGCCGCGACACCCGGGGTGCAGGTGGGCTGGCTGGACTGGCGCCTCCGTGACTCCACCCTGGCCGAGGTGCAGCCCAGGGCCCTCGCCGACGCCTTCGACGATGCCCACCGTCGAGCCGAATGGATCTCGACGGCGGCGCGCCGGGGAGGCGTCGAAGCGGTGGCGGTGCAGGACCAGGGTGGCGGGATCGTGCCGTTGGCGTCGGCGAGGAAGGCGTCGCGGGCGATGATGGACTCGGCGCCGTCGATCGATCTGGACCCTCAGGATGTCGAGATCTCCGTGAGCCTGACCGTCGAGTTCACCGCGGCTTAGGCTCGACGACGGCACCCGCGACACGCCGGGCGCGAATTCCCTTTCAGACCCAGTGCTCCAACTCCTTCCCATCCGGCCCTGGGCGTGATTCGATGGGCGGGTATGAGCCAACCGGTATCGGGGGACTGGATGAAGCTTCGAGGGCTGTCGTCGGTGGTCGCTGCTGCGATCTCGGCGGCCCTGGTTGGAGGAGCCGTCACGTATGGGCAGGAACCGCTGACGGCCATTGAGGCCGTCCCGGTCCCGCCGGTGATGCTGGTGGCGCCCGGCCCGGTCACCTATCCCACGTCGACGGCCTCGCCGTCGAGTCCGCTGGGCTACCGCCTCGAAGGCTGGTCGTTCGACGAGGCCCCCGGCAGCTTCGACCCGTTCAGCGCCCCTACTCCGCAGATCGTCCCGCTGGATGGACCCAGGCCCGCCGAGGCTCCGCCACCGCCAGAGCCGGAGACCATCCCGGAGGCGACGGCCATCGGGTCCGTGGGCGAGAAGGCAGGCGGCGACCTCCTCTCGATGCCCGTCAACGGGCGCCGGACGTCGGTGTTCGGGATGCGCTACCACCCCATCCTTCGCGTCTGGAAGCTGCACACCGGCCTGGACTTCGCAGCCCCGTGCGGCACCCCCGTCGGCGCGGCCGCGGCCGGGCGCGTTGTCTCAGCAGGCTGGGCCGGCGGGAACGGCGTCCAGGTCAAGATCGACCACGGCATGCTCGCCGGCTACCGCGTGGTCACCACCTACAACCATCTCTCCGCCATCGGTGTGAGGGTGGGGCAGCAGGTCGACGCCCTCGACGGCGTGGGCCGCGTGGGCAACACCGGCTACTCCACCGGTTGTCACCTGCATTTCGAGGTGATCGTCAACGGCCGGTTCACGGACCCGGAGCCGTGGCTGAACGGCCAGCCCACACGGGTGGACCTGAGGGACATCGCCTTCCTCGACGTGGACGGCTCCTCCACCACGCCCAGCCTCGTCCTGGGCCTGTCGCCCAGCGCCGAGGCCAGCGAGGTTCCCACCCAGAGCGTGTGGGACAGCCTCATCGCGAGCCTGACCGGGGAGCCGAGCCCGTCCCCGAGCGTGAGCCCGTCGACGAGCCTCAGCCCGTGGGCGTCGGCGAGCCCCAGCCCGTCGATCAGCCCCAGCGATTCGCCTAGTGCGAGCGATTCTCCGAGTGCGAGCGAGTCGTCCACCCCCAGCACAAGCGAACCATCGCCCAGCGACACCTCGCCCCTCCCCTCGGCCACCGAGTCGGAGAGCACGCCGCCTCCGTCGTCCACGGCGCCGGATCCCTCGTCCGAGGCCCCAGCTCCCGAGCCCACCACCCAGGCTCCAGAGCCGGACCCCACGACGGAGTCACCGCCGCCACCGCCGCCGGCGCCTGAGCCCGAACCAGAACCGGAGCCTGAACCGGAGCCACCTCCGCCGCCCCCGGCAGATCCTGAACCCACCACGGATGCACCGCCCCCGCCCAGCGAGGACGCCTCAGCTACGCCGTGACGCCCGGTCAGATGATCAGCAGCGCTCCGGCCGCGATGATCGAGGTGAGCAGCGTCACCACGTCGAACGTCCTCTGTGGCACGCGGTGGATCAGCGCCACCCCGATCACCGTGCCGAAGAGGACCACCGGGATTCCCCACGCGACGGTGAGCATCACCTGCGGCGTGAACAATCCGAGTGATGCGGTCAAGGGCGTCTTCGCTACGTTGACGATGAAGTAGAACCACGCTGAGGTGCCGAGGAAGCGCATCTTCTCCACCTTCGCCAGCTGGAGGTAGACCGCCATCACCGGTCCAGCGGCGTTGGCGGCCATCGTCGTGAACCCCGCCGCGACACCCGCGCCCATCGTCAGCGCCCGATGCGGAGGCCCGTCGTCGACGGTGGGGTCCGGGGCGCGCCGTCGGGCCAGGGTCGACAAGACGAGTTGGAGCAGCACCGAGACGAGCAGGATGGCGCCGATCGATCGGCGCAGCACCAGGTCGTCGACGAACTGGATGAACAGGGCGCCGAGCAGGATTCCGGGCACGACCGAGGGCAGGAGTGCCTTGAGCAGCGACCAGTCGGCGGAGCGGCGGTAGCGCAGCACGCCGATGATGTCGCCGGTGATGAGGAGCAGCAGTGCGGCGGCGGTGGACTCCTTGGTGGGCAGCGCCAGAGCGAGCAGCGCGACGGCGAGGGAGCCGAGGCCGCCGAAGCTGGTTTTGGCGATGCCGATGATGAGGGCAGCCGCTGCCGCCGCGATCCACGTCCACTCCATGCTGGGACTCCCTCTGTCGCGGGAAGGCTACTCCACCGCCCCGCCGTCGTCCCAATGCATCGACCCTCCGACCACCCGCCCCATTCCCGGCGATTTGCCGCGCTACCGGCTCCGGATGGATAGGGGACCTTGCGTCTGCCCCCATGATCGGCGCCAATCGTGCCCTGGGCCCGTTTCAGGCGGCATTGACCCCCCGTCGATGTCCGGTTTTGTGCCCGGACACGGTAGAATTGGCACGATCAACGGCGCCGGCCAGCCCGGCGCCCGTTTGTGTGGACAGGAGCTTTTGTGACGGACGACGTGCAGGTGGACGAGGACTTCAATCTGAGTGAGCGCATGGAGGGCTTGCAGGACTCAGCGGACAACACGGTCACCGGGCTCTACGACGCGGATCAGATCTCGGTCCTGGAGGGCCTCGAGGCGGTCCGCAAGCGCCCGGGCATGTACATCGGCTCCACCGGCGAGCGCGGGCTGCACCACCTTGTCTACGAGATTGTGGACAACTCTGTGGACGAGGCCCTCGCGGGCTACTGCGATTCCATCGACGTCGAGCTCCTGGACGACGGCGGGGTCCGGGTCAAGGACAACGGCCGCGGTATTCCCGTCAAGGAGCACCCGATCGAGAAGATCCCCACCGTCACGCTGGTGCTGACGGTGCTGCACGCCGGCGGCAAGTTCGGCGAGGGCGGCTACAAGGTCTCCGGCGGCCTTCACGGCGTGGGCTCCTCCGTCGTCAACGCGCTGTCGGACAAGCTGATCGTCGAGGTCACCCGAGACGGCTACCGCTGGCAGCAGACCTTCCATCTCGGTGTCCCGGTGACCGAGTTGGAGCGCCTGGAGGAGTCGGCCGAGACCGGCACCACCATCACGTTCTACGCCTCGAACGAGATCTTCGAGACCACCCGCTACAACTACGACACGCTCGCCACCCGCTTCCGCGAGATGGCCTTCCTCAACAAGGGCCTGCGCATCTCACTGATCGACCTGCGCGCGGACCGGCAGGTGGCCACCGGCGACGAGGGGGAGACCGACACCCCTTACGACGAATTCCAGTACGCCGACGGCCTCACCGACTACGTCAAGTACCTGTCCTCCGGTAAAGACGCCATCCACCCCACCGTGATCGCCGTCGAGGCGCACGCCCCGGACCAGGGCATGGGTGTGGAGATCGCGATGCAGTGGAACACGTCCTACACCAGCAGCGTCTACACGTTCGCCAACACCATCAACACGCACGAGGGCGGCACCCACGAGGAGGGCTTCCGTGCGGCGCTGACCAACACAGTCAACCGCTGGGGCGAATCCTGGGGGTTGATCAAGAAGCGCGAGGACCGCGTGGCCGGCGACGACATCCGCGAGGGCCTCACCGCCATCGTCTCGATCAAGGTGTCCGAGCCGCAGTTCGAGGGTCAGACCAAAACCAAGCTGGGCAACACCGAGGCCAAGTCCTTCGTGCAGCGCGTCCTCAACGACCGCCTGGGTGACTGGTTCGAGCGCAACCCGGCCGAGGGCAAGGACATCGTCCGCAAGTCGCAGTCCGCGGCCGCGGCCCGCATCGCCGCCCGCAAGGCGCGTGACATGGCCCGCTCCCGCAAGGGGCTGCTCGGCGGCTCGGGTCTGCCGGGCAAGCTGGTGGACTGCCAGTCCACGGACCCCAGCGAGTGCGAGCTGTTCATCGTCGAGGGCGACTCGGCCGGCGGTTCGGCCCGAGGCGGCCGCGACCCCCGCACCCAGGCCATCCTCCCCATCCGCGGCAAGATCCTCAACGTGGAGAAGGCCCGCATCGACCGGATCCTCGCCAACAAGGAGGTCGAGGCGATCATCAACGCCCTCGGCGCCGGCATGCAGGAGGACTTCAACCTGGACAAGCTGCGCTACCACAAGCTCGTCCTGATGGCGGACGCGGACGTCGACGGCGCCCACATCCGCACCCTGCTGCTCACGCTGCTGTTCCGGTTCATGCGGCCCCTCATCGAGGCCGGCCACGTGTACCTGGCCCAGCCGCCGCTGTTCAGGCTGCGGTGGACCAACGCCGCGCACGAACTGGCCTACGGCGACACCGAGCGCGACGGACTGCGGGAGAAGGGTCTGGCCGAGGGCAAGAAGCTGCCCCAGGTCAACCCCATCCAGCGCTACAAGGGCCTGGGTGAGATGAACGCAGATGATCTGTGGGACACCACGATGGATCCGGAGAAGCGGATCCTGCTGCAGGTCACCATCGAGGACGCGGCCATGGCGGATCAGATGTTCTCGATCCTGATGGGCGAGGACGTCGAGCAGCGCCGCACGTTCATCCAGCGCAACGCGCGCGACGTGCGCTTCCTCGATATCTGAGCAGCGCCACCCCCCCAGAGTTTGTGGATTTTCGGAAGGTTTGAGAACTGATGGCTGACGACGGCACCCTGACCCCCCCGGCATTCGGTCGGGTGGACCCCATCGACCTGCAGGTGGAGATCCAGCGCTCCTACCTGGACTACGCGATGAGCGTCATCGTCGGGCGCGCCCTGCCGGATGTGCGCGACGGGCTGAAGCCGGTCCACCGGCGCGTCCTGTACGCGATGTGGGACGGCGGCTACCGCCCGGACCGCGGCTGGAACAAGTGTTCCCGCGTGGTCGGCGAGGTCATGGGCCTGTATCACCCCCACGGTGACACGGCCATCTACGACACCCTCGTGCGCCTCGCGCAGCCGTGGGCGATGCGCCTGCCGCTGGTCACAGGGCAGGGCAACTTCGGCTCCCAGGGCAATGACAAGGCCGCGGCCATGCGGTACACCGAGTGCAAGCTGGCCAACCCCGCGGCCGAGATGGTGCGC
This sequence comes from Tessaracoccus sp. MC1627, assembly GCF_014164725.1. NCBI lineage: Bacteria > Bacillati > Actinomycetota > Actinomycetes > Propionibacteriales > Propionibacteriaceae > Tessaracoccus > Tessaracoccus sp. MC1627. Next base: position 178,933 of record NZ_JACJGA010000001.1, read on the forward strand.
GAGATCGAGCAGAACACCGTCGATTTCCGCCCCAACTACGACAACCGTGAGCAGGAGCCGGTGGTCCTGCCGGCCCGGTTCCCGAACCTGCTGGTCAACGGGTCCACCGGCATCGCCGTCGGCATGGCCACCAACATCCCCAGCCACAACCTGCGCGAGGTCAACGACGCCGTGCAGTGGGCGCTGTCGCACCCGCAGGCCACCCGCGAGGAACTCCTCGACGCGGCCATGCACCGCATTCAGGGCCCCGACTTCCCGGGCGGCGCCCTCATCGTCGGCCGCAGCGGGATCGAAGAGGCGTACCGCACCGGTCGCGGGTCGGTCACCATGCGCGCGGTGATCAACATGGAGGAGGACCCGAAGGGTCGCCAGCTGCTCGTCATCAACGAGCTGCCCTACATGTGCAACCCCGACGCGCTCGCCCAGCGGATCGCGGACCTGGTCAACGCCGGCAAGCTCACCGGCATCGCGGACATCCGCGACGACACCTCCGCCCGCACCGGCCAGCGCCTCGTCATCGTGCTCAAGCGCGACGCCCAGCCGCGCGTCGTGATGAACAACCTGTACAAGCACACGTCGCTGCAGGACACGTTCGGCTGCAACATGCTGGCCATCGTCGACGAGGTGCCCCGCACCCTGCGCCTGGACCAGTTCATCTCGCTGTGGATCAAGCACCAGCTCGAGGTCATCCGTCGCCGTACGCAGTACCAGCTCGACGACGCCGAGAAGCAGGCCCACATCTACCGCGGCCTGGTCAAGGCACTCGACGCCCTCGACGAGGTGATCGCGCTCATCCGTCGCTCCCCGAACACCGAGGAGGCCCGCGAGGGCCTGATGGACCTGCTGGACATCGACCAGCTGCAGGCCACCGCCATCCTGGACATGCAGCTGCGCCGTCTGGCCGCGCTCGAGCGGCAGAAGATCATCGACCACCTGCTGGTGCTGGAGGCCAAGATCCAGGACCTCAAGGACATCCTCGCCAACGAGGAGCGCCAGCGCGCCATCATCGCCACCGAGCTGCAGGAGATCGTCGACAAGTACGGCGACGATCGCCGCACCCGGATCGTCGCGGCGGACGGTGACTTCTCCGACGAGGACTTCATCCCCGACGAGGACGTGGTGGTCACCATCACCCACGGCGGCTACGCCAAGCGCACCCGCGCGGACCAGTACCGGGTGCAGAAGCGCGGCGGCAAGGGCGTGCGCGGCGCCACCCTCCGGGCCGACGACGAGGTGCAGCACCTCTTCATGACCACCAACCACCAGTGGCTGCTGTTCTTCACCAACTTCGGGCGCGTCTACCGCGCCAAGGCGTGGCAGCTGCCAGAGGCGGGCCGAGACGCGAAGGGCGGGCACGTGGCCGGCCTGCTGAGCTTCCTGCCGGAGGAGAAGATCGCGCAGGTGCTGGCCATCCGCGGCTACGAGGACGCCGAGTACCTGCTGCTGGCCACCAAGCACGGGCTGGTGAAGAAGACCGATCTCAAGACCTACGACTCGCCGCGGCAGGCCGGCGTGATCGCCATCAACTTCCGCGAGGAGACCGACGAGCTGATCGGCGCCTCCCTGGTGAGCGCCAGCGACGACGTGCTGCTGATCTCGCGCAAGGGTCAGGCGATCCGCTTCCAGGCCGACGATTCGCAGCTGCGGCCGATGGGCCGGGCCACCTCCGGCGTGACGGGCATGAAGTTCCGCTCCGGCGACGAGCTGCTGTCCATGGCGGTGCTCCGGGCAGATGACGACCTTGAGGGCCAGTTCGTGTTCACGGTGACCGACGGCGGGTTCGCGAAGCGCACCCCGGTGGACTCGTACCGGCAGCAGGGTCGCGGCGGGCTGGGCATCAAGGCGATGCGTCTCAACGAGGATCGCGGCTCGCTCGTGGGCGGCCTCATCGTGGGCGAGGCCGACGAGGTGCTGGCGATCAAGGTCTCCGGCCAGGTGACCCGCTCGGCGGTGGCCGATGTCCCTGTCAAGGGCAGAGACACCATGGGTGTGAAGTTCGTCGGCGTCAAGGGCGACGACTCGGTGGGGGCCATCGCGCTCTACCCCGAGTCCGAGGTTGAGCTGGAGGACGCCCCGGCAGACCAGGACGCGGAGTTGGACGAGGGTGCCGAGGACGCTGCAGAGAGTACGGTAGATGTCAGCACCGCCAGCCAGGCGGAGCAGGAGCCGAACAGCGAGGAGGGCGCCGATGAGTGAGAACTCGCCGCGCTGGCCATCCGCCTCCGGGGCCTCCGGCCTCGACTTCTCTCCGCACCGAGCGCCGTCGGACGCCCCGGCGCCCGTCAGTCCGGCGGTGCCGGTGATCAACGGTGACGGGCCGACGCATGCGTCCAGCGCCCCGTCGTCGGGCACGCCGGCGTCCCCGTCGTCCGGGCCGTCGTTCTCGCCCGCCCCCGTGAATGCCCCTTCGGAGCCGGCCTCGGCCGCCCCGCAGGCGGAGGCTGCAGACCAGACCCGCACCATTCCGGCAGTGGCCGGGCGTGCGGCCCGTGTCGCCCAGGAGTGGGCGGCGAAGGCGAAGGTCGCGGTGACGCCCAAGCCCGCGGCGGCCCCGGGCGAGGGGCCTGGTGTACCCGGTGGGTCCCCTGGCGCGGTGACCACCCCGTCGCGCGCCGCCACCTTCGTACCCGTGGCGAGCACTCTTCCCGCTGAGGCCGAGGCGCGGACCGCGCACCCGAGCCGTCGGACCCGGAAGGCGCGGCTGAGGCTGTCGCGGATCGACCCGTGGTCCGTGATGAAGACCACGTTCCTGTTCTCGATCGCCTTCGGCGTGATGATGGTGGTGGCCGCGTTCATGCTGTGGTCGGTGCTCGCAGGGTCCGGGGCCCTGGAGTCCGCCAACACGTTCATCAACACCCTCATCGGGGATCAGGACACGGCGTTCAACATTGGGGACTTCCTCAGCGCCTCGCGCGTGCTGGGGTTCGCGACGGTGGTGGCGGCGGTCGACGTCGTGATCATCACGGCCGTGGCCACGCTGTTCGCGTTCCTGTACAACCTTGCCGCCACGGTGATGGGCGGCCTGGAGATCACGCTCGCCGAGGACTGATCCCGCTCCCACCCCTGGCTCGTGATGGTCAGGGGGCGGGGATGCGGGCGATCAGCCGCTCGTAGACGGCGGTGCGGTCGAACTGCAGCGCGTGCCGGAGGGCACGGTCGGCCAGGTCGGCGCGCTCGGCGTCGGTCATCACCAGGACCGCGTGGTCGAGGGCCGCCGCGATGCCGTCGGGATCCTCCACGCCGATGAAGAGGGCGCAGTCGCCCACCGCCTCGCCGATCCCACCCGTGGTGGTGGTGATGACGGGTCCACCCCCGGCGAGCATGCTCTCCGCCAAGGCGATCCCGAACGTCTCGACGAACTCCGGGACGGGCTTGCTCGGGAGCACGAACGCCGCGCAGCCGGCCATGAGGTGCGGCTTCTCCTCGTCGCTGACGTCGTCGAGGAACACGACGCGGTCGGCGACGGGTGACTCGGCGGCGAGCTCCCTGAGCCTGGGTGCCTCGGGGCCGTTGCCTGCGACGACCAACCGGACCCGTTCGGCGGCGGCGCTGCGCGCGAAGCCCTCGATAAGGTCGTCGACGCCCTTGGCCAGGCTGAGGCGCGAGAGGAACAGGACGTAGCCCCGGCGCGACAGTCCGCGGGCCTCGAGGGCGTCGTGGGTGTCCTGCGGGTCCAGGTCGGTGAACTGGGCCGCGTGGATGGCCGGGTACGAGATCTGGACCTTGCGGCGACACTGCTCGGCGAAGTCTGTGCCGTGATCGGCGTCCAGGAGGGCTGCCTCGCTGACGATGAGGTCGCGGGTGTACTCCGAGACCGCCACGCAGAGGTCGTTGGCGAGATAGGTCGTGAGCAGGTGGGCGGCCGCGCCGTAGCGACCGGACTCGATGCAGTTGCGGACCACGTTGGTGATGTCCGACCCGACGGCCTCGGCGATCGTGACCACCCTGACCGGGAGCCCCGAGCGATGCGCCGCGCGGAGTGCGTCGTCGACCGCCACCGCGTGGGGGGTGAGGTACAGCGACATGCAGACGGTGGGGACGCCGTCGGTGAAGAGCTCGAAGAGCCGGCCGGTCAGGCCTGCGAGGTACCGGCCGTCGAGGATCTTGTAGTTGCCGACCGGCTCGGGCCGTTCGACCGTGATGCCCTCCCGGTAGGGGGAGATCGAGTCGAGTGGCTTGAGCGGCAGCTCGGACTCGATCAGCCGGTCGAGGGGCCAGGTGATGATGCGCACGTCGTCGAAGCCCTGGTCCAGAGCCGCCTCCGCCAGGTTGCGCGCCTCGCCGGAGTGGCCGCAGATGACGGGGTCGGCGCGCACGACGAGGACGAGCCTTCGTGTGGGACGGGTCACGGGGTTCCTCCTGGCAATCCACTGGGTGCGGAACGCACGGTACGGGACGACGCGGCGCCTCAGCGACTCGGGACCGGCAAGCGATCCGCGACAAGGGCGGACGGCGCGCCACCGGAGCGTCGGAGGAGCCGCGCGGACCTCTCAGGGACATCGCAGCCGTCAGGAATCCCGGAGCGTCGGGACGGTTGTCCCGTGACGCCCGGGACAACCGCGCCGAAGACTGGACTTCTGAACGCACCCCGAGGAGGAGCAGCAGATGTCCAGCACCTCAACACCTGCCACGGGGCAGGACCGGCTCGGTACCGAGCCGAGGGTCGCCGTCGTGTTCGTCGCGCCGGAGCCCGACCAGAGAGACTCGGCCAGGCTCGTGGCGCTCGGCGTGGTGATGCTTGCCTCGGGCGCCTTCCTCATCGTCATGTTCGTCTCGCTCGCCCGGGGTGGCAGCGCCGCGCCCTGGGGACCGATCAACGACCTCCTGAGCGCGGCGGCGAACGTGCTCCTGGCCAGCCTGGTGCCGCGGATCAGCCGTGGCGCCGCCCGCACGGCGCGAGAACGGGGCTTCGTCCGGCTGATCGCCGGCACCTGCCTGGTCGCGGCGGCCTCCGGTGTTCTCCTGGTGGCCCAGGTCCTGCCCTTCGAGCCGTCGACGGCGATCTCCATGGTGGCCATCACGCTGCAGGCCGCATGGATGGCCTGGCTGAACACGGCGTGGTCGCGGGATCCCCGGATGCCCCGGTCCATCTGGAGGACGGGCGGGGGCGTGGGCTACGGGCTGGCCGCCGGGTTCGCGTTGACCGGCGCCTCCTTCCTGTTCCCCTGGGGCTCGGCGGCCGCAAAGGCGCTGCTCTACCCCGGAATCGCGCTCGGCGGCGCGCTCTGGCTCGCCTGGCCACTTTGGTTCGTCCTCCTCGGCCGCCACCTGCGGCCCGCCGCCGAAGCCGACACCTCGACCCATGACCAGCCGGACGCATGAGGCGTCCGCGCAACGGAAGGAGAAACCGATGATCACCGTCTACCGCGTTCTCGCGGGCACCGTCGCCGCCCTGGTGGGCGTGCAGGCCGCCTCCCACGCCTGGGCCTCCGCCGGCCTCGGCGCCTACATCATGGGCGGCGCGGTCGTGGACAAGTCGATGATGGAGGACACGGGAGGCCCGCTGCCGTTCCCGGAGGTCCTCGGCATCCTGATCCACGGCCTGAACGGCGGCATCGTCATCCCCGCCGTCGCCCTGGCTCTGCTGGTGGTGTCATTCTTCACCCGGGTCCCGCGCGCCCTCATGTGGGCCGCGATCGTGCTCGGGCTCGTCGCGCTCCAGATGACCCTCGGGTACGCCGCCCACGGCATGGCGGTGCTGGCGATCTTCCACGGCCTCAACGCCCTCCTGCTGCTCCTTGCGGCAGTGTCCGCCCTGCGCAACGCGCGGAGGCCGGTCGCGGCATCTGACGTGACGCCGACGAACGCCCGGGGATCGGTGGCGGTGTGACGTGAGCACCAGGGCGTCGTGGGTGTCGCGGCGGGTCGTCGGCGCCGGGGTCCTGGTGCTGGCGCTCGGATGCTCCGCCTGGGTGTGGGCGGCCAGCCTGCTCCCGGGCACCTACTCCATGACCTCGATGGGGTACCCGGACTACGGCGGCGGCCCTCAGCCTGCCGGGGCGACCTCCCACGGCCACGCCCAGGGCGGGGTGGACATCGGCACCCTCGTGCCCGACCCCGATCGCGCGCCGGACGTCCGGGTGGACCTCGTGGCGAGGGCCGAGCGGGTCACGCTGCCAGGGGTCCCGCCCTTCGACGGCTTCACCCTGAACGGAACGACCCCCGGGCCCACCATCCGGGCCCGCGCCGGGGAGCTGGTCGAGGTCCAGGTCACCAACCAGAACGTGGCAGACGGCATGACGCTCCATTGGCACGGCGTCGACCTGCCCAACGCGATGGACGGCGTCGCCGGGGTGACCCAGGACGCGATCGCGCCGGGGGAGGGGTTCGTCTACCGCTTCGTCGCCCAGGAGGGGACCTACTGGTACCACTCGCACCAGGTCTCCCATCCGCAGGTCAGCGGCGGATTGCTGGGGGCGCTCGTGGTGGACCCCGCAGCGCCGGATCCGGGCGTGGTGGACGCCATCGCGCTCGTGCACGCGTACGCCGGGACCCGCACCGTCAACGGGACGCCGGGCGGGTTCGCGCACCCCGCACGCCCCGGTGACACCGCCAGGGTGCGGGTGATCAACACCGACGCCGGTCCGATGCCCGTCTGGGTGTCCGGGGCCTCCTACCGGGTGGTCGCGGTCGACGGCCGCACGGTGAACCGTCCGGGTCCGGTGACGGGGGAGGCGCTGCTGGTCACCGCCGGCGGGCGGGCGGACCTGGAGGTCGTGGTGCCGACGGGCGGTGCCCGGGTGGAGTTCGCCGGGGCCTCGGTCTCCGTCGGCGGCACGGGGGCGCCACACTCCCCGGCGCCCCGGGCGCTGGTGGACCTGCTCAGCTACGGCTCACCGGGACGGACCTTCCACGACCTGGGGCAGCCGGATCGCACGTTCGAGTACCGGATCGGCCGCCGGTTCGGGCTCCTCGACGGCCGACCGGGGTCGTGGTGGACGATCAACGGCGGCCTCTACCCGGACGTGCCGATGTTCATGGTGCGCACCGGGGAGCGTGTCCGGTTCCTGGTGTCGAACGAGAGCGGCGAGGTGCACCCGATGCACCTGCACGGCCACCACCTGCTGGTGGTCTCGCGCGACGGCGTCCGGGCCACCGGGTCGCCCTGGCTCGTCGACTCGCTGAACGTCGAGCCGGGCGAGACCTATGAGGTGGCGATGGTTGCAGACAACCCTGGCATCTGGATGGACCACTGCCACAACCTCCCGCACGCGCGGGAGGGGCTGATGACGCACCTCGCCTACGAGGGCTACCACAGCCCCTTCGTCGTGGGCGGCGACCACGGGAACCAACCCGAGTAGGGGCTCAGCCCAGGCCCGCCCGGCGCGCCTTCTCGATCGCGGAGGCGCGGTCGGCCACCTGCAGCTTGACCAGGATGAGCGAGACCAGGTTGCGGACCGTCTTGTCCGCGATCCCGAGGTGCCGGGCGATGCGGGGGTTGTCCCAGCCCTTGGCCACCAGTTCCAGCGCCTCCCGCTCCCTCGTCGTCAGTTCGACGAAAGGCGCCCGGCCGCCGCTGCCGCCCGCCACCATCGCAGTGAGCCGCGCCGCCAGGGCGGAGGAGAAGATGATGTCGCCTTGGGCCACCGACCGGATCGCGGCCAGCGTCGCGTCCGGCGTGGCCGACTTCACCACGTAGCCGCGCGCACCCGCCGCGACCGCGTCGGCGACGCTGGAGTCGTCGAGCATGCTCAGCATCAGCACCCGCACGTCGGGGTCGGCCGCGACGATCCGCCGCGTCGCCTCGATCCCGTCGAGCCCTGGCATGGTGACGTCCATCACCACGATGTCCGGCGAGAGCTCGGCCGCGAGCCTGACCGCCTCGAGGCCATCGGCGGCCTGCCCGACCACCGCCAGGTCGTCCGTCGTGCCGAGCAGGCCCACCAGGCCCTCGCGGTAGAGGGGATGGTCGTCCACAACGAGAACGCGGACACCGGTGATGCTCATGGCCCCTCCATCGGTAGCACGGCGCGCAGAACGGTGCCGCCGGCGAGCCGGGACTGGATCGTGCAGGTTCCGCCGAGCTCTGCGGCCCGCTCGCGCATCGCGGTGAGCCCCACCCCGGCGTGGAGGTCGGCGGGCGGGCCGACGCCGTCGTCGGCCACCTCGATCTCGAGCGTTCCGTCGACGCGGCGGAGGGTCACCCAGCACGCCTCCGCCTGGGCGTGGCGGGCCGCGTTGGCCAACGCGGAGGACACGATCCGGTAGGTCGCGACCTCGACGGCGGGAGGAAGCGGCGTGCCGGTGGAGCCGATGCCACCCGTGTCGAGGTGCACCACCAGGGGCGCCAGGCCGACGGCCAGCTCCTCCAGCGCCGAGGCCAGGCCCAGGTCGTCGAGTGCGGGAGGTCGGAGGTCGTAGGCGAGATGCCGCACCGCGTCCGCGGCACGGGTGGCGTCGTGCTCGATCCGGTCCAGGAGTGCCGCCACCTCCTCGGTCGCCTGCGGCACCATCAGCCGGCGGACCGTCTCGGTGCGTAGGGGGATGGCCGCGATGGTCGGGCCCACATCGTCGTGCAGGGTTCGTCTCAGCATCCGCCGCTCGTCCTCTCGGGCCAGGATCAGCCGCTGCCAGGAGGCGCGGACCTCCTCGTCGAGCTCCTCCTCGTGGAGGGCGGAGGCGACCTGGTTGCCGAGGTCCTGGAGCAGGCGACGTTCGGCCGGGGCGAAGCCGCCCCCACGACCGCGGGTGGCCACCAAGAGGCTGCCCAGCGTGACGTCCGCATGCACCAGGGGCGTGACACGTAGCCGGGCCTCGTCTTCCGGCTGAATGCCGGCCTCGGCGAGCCGGTTCTGCTCCGTCCGCACCGACACGTATGGAACACGCAACGCCCGGCGGAGGTCGGCGGCGACCTCGGGCCACGAGACCTCCCGTGCGCTGAGCAGACCTGCGAGCCGTGCCAGCGCCACGTAGGGATCGTCCCGATCGCCGTAGAGGCCCCTGCTGACCCAGCTCTCCAGCCGGACCCGCACCGGATTGACCAGGATCGCCACGGCGACCGCGCCGGCCACGGCGACACCGGTGGGCTGGTCGGCGATCAGGGCGGTCAGGACCGCCACGGTCAGGAGGTACACGCTCACCGCGACAACCGTGAGCGCCGCGTAGACGAGGGTCCGGCCGAGCACGACGTCCAGGTCGAAGAGCCGGTAGCGCAGCATCGCGACGCTCATGCCAGCGACATAGAACAGACCAGGCAGACCGATCAGCTCGTCGGGCAGCAGCGACCGCCCGATGAGCAGCGATGGGGCGATCCAGAACGCCAACGCCAGCAGTCCCGCCACGATCCCGGACCCGCCAAGCCAGAGCAGCTGCTGCCGATGCACCGGGTCGCCGCCGGGGCGGCGGGTGAGGACCATCCGCAGCACCAGAACCCCCATGGAGGCTGACAGCCCTACGACGGTGAAGACGGTCTGCAGGGGTATGGCGCGGGCCATCCAGCCAGGGAACGCGGTTCCGGCTCCGCTGACGGCAGCGAGGGCTGCCCACAGCAGGGGTGGACCCCAGGTGATCAGCACCCTCGCTCGCACCCCCCGCATCCACGGGGCCAGCGGCGTGGGGAACTGGAGCGCCCAGGCCAGCATCCCGCTCCACGCGAGGGTGTAGAAGAACCCGACGTTGAGCACAAAAAGCCATCGCAGCATCCCGGTGAAGGCCCACGACGGCGGCAGACCCGCCACGGTCACGACGGTGCTGCCGAGGAGGGCGGCGGCGAAGACCAGGTTGGCCCCGGCCGCGGGGTCGCTCGGACGGCGGCTGATCGCGAACCCGGACAGGGCAAAGAGGGCGGTCACGAACAGCAGCGTCCCGCCCGCGCGCCAGGCCTGGAGCGCGAGCGAACCCGCCTGGGCCACGAGCTCGAGCGGCACGCTTCGCGACCCCGGCTCGACCGTGACGTCAGCACGCCCGTCGACAACCTGCACAGTGCTGATGAGGCTTCCGTCGGGAATCGGGCAGCCCAGGTGCACCTGAGGGAGAACCCCCTCAGCGCTGAACGCGTCCGCCTGCGGGGAGAGCCACGCGCACTCCGCGGGGATCACCAGCCGAAAGCCGATGAACACCACGGCGGCGAGGCACGCCAGGAGTGCGCCTGCTAGGGCGTCCCACTGCGGACCTTGGGCTGGCGGCGACACCGGAGTCTCCTCCCGTTCAGGTCATCGTCCCAGAACACCCTTCCTGTGACCAGAGGCTGACGAGCACGGCTCTCCCGTCGGTCACGGCCCCGACACCGAAGGAGGTTCCTGCGCATCCGTGCAGGCGACCGCGGCCGACCCGCACCAACGCACCGCCGCCGACGTACTACGCGATGTAGTGGCTTAGCCTGAGGTTCACCGCAGGCGGAAGCACCGAAGCTCGACCCGTTCCTTCGAGGAGTCATCGTGGACCAGACTGCCCGTTACGCCGATCTCAGCCTCCGTGAGGAAGACCTCATCGCCGGGGGACAACACATCCTGTGCGCCTACACCATGAGGCCGAGGTCCGGCTCCTATCTGGAGGCCGCCGCGCACTTCGCCGCGGAGTCCTCGACGGGCACCAACGTCGAGGTGTCCACCACCGACGACTTCACCAAGAGCTTCGACGCTCTGGTCTACCACGTGGACGAGGCCACCGAGGAGATGCGGATCGCCTACCCGCTGGACCTCTTCGACCGCAACATCATCGACGGCCGGATGATGATGGTCTCGTTCCTCACCCTGACCATCGGCAACAACCAGGGCATGGGCGACATCGAGTACGCCAAGATGTACGACTTCTACGTGCCGCGCGCGGCGATCAACCTGTTCGACGGGCCCGCTATGGGCATCGCCGAGTTGTGGCGGATCCTGGGCCGGCCAGTGATCGACGGCGGCTACATCGCCGGCACCATCATCAAGCCGAAGCTGGGCCTCCGCCCCGAGCCCTTCGCGCAGGCCGCCTACGAGTTCTGGCTGGGCGGCGACTTCATCAAGAACGACGAGCCGCAGGGCAACCAGGTGTTCTCGCCCATGCGGAAGACCATCCCGCTGGTCTACGACGCCATGAAGCGGGCGATGGACGAGACCGGCGAGGCGAAGCTGTTCAGCGCCAACATCACCGCCGACGACCACGCCGAGATGATCGCGCGCGGCGAGTTCATCCTCGAGGCCTTCGGGCCGGACGCCGACAAGGTGGCGTTCCTGGTCGACGGCTACGTCGGCGGCCCGGGCGCCGTGACGACCGCCCGCCGCTACTTCTCCCGCCAGTACCTCCACTACCACCGTGCCGGCCACGGGGCGGTCACCTCTCCCAGCTCCAAGCGCGGATACACCGCCTACGTGCTGGCCAAGATGTCGCGGCTGCAGGGGGCCTCGGGCATCCACGTGGGCACCATGGGGTACGGGAAGATGGAGGGCGCCCGCGACGATCGCGCCATCGCCTACATCTGCGAGCGCGACGAGTACCAGGGCCCCGCGTACTTCCAGGAGTGGCACGGGATGCGCCCCACCACGCCGATCGTCTCCGGGGGCATGAACGCGCTGCGGCTGCCGGGCTTCTTCGCCAACCTCGGCCACGCCAACATCATCAACACCGCAGGAGGCGGCGCGTACGGCCACCTCGACGGCGCCGCGGCCGGCGGAAGGTCGCTCCGGCAGGCGCACGAGTGCTGGGCGGCCGGGGCCGACCCCGTCGAGTGGGCCGTCGAGCATCGTGAGTTCGCGCGGGCCTTCGAGTCGTTCCCGGCCGACGCGGACCTCCTCTACCCCGGATGGCGCCAGGCCTTGGGCGTCGCCGATGAAGCCTCCCCCTCCGTCGACACCGACTGAGGGGGACGGTCATGGCGCCGCGGACCTTGACCCAGTACCTCCTGGACCTCCACGACGAGCGCGACGATTCCCCGGCCCACGACTACGCCCACATCCTGAGCGCTGTCGCGGTGTCGGTGAAGCTCACCGCGGCCATGGTGAGCCGCGGCCAGTTGTCGCTGGGCGCCGTCGCTCAGGACGGCCAGGGGGATCACGCCCAGCTCCATCGGGGACTGCGCCGGCTCGCCACCCGGATCCTGCTCGACCAGGCCGCCGGGATCGAGCAGTTGGCGGCCGTGTCGGTGGCCGGTGACCCGAGCATCCACCCGATCTCCCGCTCGCCACGCGCCCGGTACCTGCTGGTCTTCGAGGCGCTGCACGGGTCGGTCAACCTGTGCGAGAACCAGACGGCGGGGCTGGCGTTCTCCATCCTGGAGCGCGCAGAGGTCGATGCGCCCTGCACCGAGGCCGACTTCCTGCAGCCCGGCTCCAGGCAGGTGTGTGCCGGGCTCGGGTTGTACGGACCCAGCACTCTGCTGGTGCTCACTACGGGGCGGGGGGTGGACGGCTTCACCCTGGACCGCGACGTCGGCAACTTCGTGCTCACCGATCAGGCGATGACCATCCCGAGCCGGTCGGACAGCTTCGCCATCAATCCGTCCGAGGCCATGCACTGGCCGGCACACACGAAGCGGTACGTCGACGAGTGCCTCCGCGGCGCGGAGGGTCCGCGCGGGCGTGACTTCAAGATGCGCTGGAACGCATCCGCCGTGATCGGGGCTTTCCGAATCCTCGTCCACGGCGGGATGTTCATGGCGCCCGACACCGGCCGCCGCGGCGCCCTCTGGGGGGTGCCGCTGATGCACAACGCGGCCCCGCTGGCGCTCCTGGCCGAGCAGGCGGGCGGCGCGGCCTCCACCGGCGCCCAGCGGGTCCTCGACGTGGTCCCGACCTCCCTCACCCAGCGTCTGCCCATCTACTTCGGGGCCGCCGACGAGGTGGCGCGCGTCGAGCGGTATTACCAGGAACACGAGCAGGGACTCGACGAAGGCTCGTCGTATCCGTTGTTCCACAGCCGCACCTTGTTCATCGAGCCCTAGGAAGACGGAGACAGCCATGTCCGATCTGCATCCAGTCGTCGCCATCACCGGCTCCTCGGGGGCGGGCACCACCACCGTCACCGACACGTTCGCGCAGATATTCGCGCGGGAGTCCATCACGTCGTCGGTGATCCACGGCGACTCCTTCCACCGCTACGACAGGGAGGAGATGAAGGCGGTCTACGCCGACGCCCTCGAGACCGGCGAGATCGCGCCCAGCCACTTCGGGCCGGAGGCGAACCTCTTCGACGAGCTCGAGCAGTTGTTCGCGGAGTACGGCCGGACCGGCACCGGACGGGTGCGCCAGTACGTCCACGACGACGAGGAGGCCCGGATCTACGGGCGTCCGCCAGGCACCTTCACCCCCTGGGAGGACCTCCCCGGCGGCACCGACCTCCTCTACTACGAGGGCCTGCACGGCGCGGTGCGCACGGACAGCGTCGACGTCGCCCGGCACGTCGACCTGCGGATCGGGGTGGTCCCGATCATCAACCTGGAATGGATCCAGAAGCTGCACCGCGACCGGAACACGCGCGGCTACTCGACGGAGGCGGTCACCGACACCATCCTGCGCCGGATGCCCGACTACGTGCACTACATCTGCCCGCAGTTCTCCAACACCCACATCAACTTCCAGCGGGTGCCCGTGGTGGACACGTCGAACCCGTTCATCGCCGGGTGGATCCCCACGCTGGACGAGTCGATGGTGGTGATCCGATTCGCGGACCCGCGCGGCATCGACTTTCCCTACCTGCTGTCCATGATCGACGGCTCGTTCATGTCGCGGGCTAACAGCATCGTCGTGCCCGGCGGCAAGATGCACCTGGCCATGCAGCTGATCTTCACCCCGCTGATCTGGCGGCTGGTCGAGGCGAGCCGGAAGGCGAGGGCCCGCGCCATGGGCTGAGACGGGGTCTGTTTGCTGCCCCGGCGAGCGGTGCGCTAGACTTACGCGTCGGTGAACGGGCCTATAGCTCAGACGGTTAGAGCGCTGCCCTGATAAGGCAGAGGTCACTGGTTCAAGTCCAGTTAGGCCCACCAATGAAGTGGCGTTCACCGCCACACCAGCGCAGCGGCTAGCGTGGGCTCATGAGTCCGGACGCGGGCAGCACCCAGGAAATCCTTGACGCAGTCCGTCGCGCTCCCACGCTGCTCGCAGGGCTGGACCTGATGGATGCCCTCACCGCGGCCGCCCGCCGCGACGGGTCGGCGGCCGCCGAGCCGCTCAATGACGCCATCGAGGCCTCCGGCGACGACCTCACCGCCATCGCCGCGGTGCACGCTGCCGCCGCAGCGGGGGCGGCCACGGCCTCCGGCCTGCTGGTGCCGCTCCTGACCTCCCCGTCGGCCCACCTGCGTGAGCACGCCGCCTGGGCACTGTCCTCTGCGCCGCGGATACCCGACGCCGTGCCGGCGCTTGAGGTCATCGCCGCCGCCGGCGGTTTCACCGGCACCCTCGCCGAGGCCACCCTCGAGACGTGGGGCCTGACCCCTGACGATTCCGACGACGACCCAGACGACGAGCCGGCTCCCCCCGCAGCGGGAACCGGCCTCACCGTCGCCCAGCTGTACCTCCACGCCGACATCGACGGCACCCTCAGCCACGCCGGTCAGGGCGACACCGGCGGCATCGCCACGCTGCTCGTCCACCTCGGCGACGCCCTGCTCGCCGGAGGGACCGTCGAGCGGGTTCTCACCCTGTCGCGGGGGAATCCCGGCCGGATGCGCCTCCCCGACGACCTGGCCGGCCCCGGCCACCACTACCTGTCGGTTCCCCTGCCCGGGCCCGTCCGGCAGGCCCCCGACGCCTGGCCGCTGCGCCTCAGGGCCCGCCGAGGAGTGAGGCGGATCCTGCGATCGGCCGGACGCGTCGACGTCCTGCACCTGCGGATGGCCGACGTCGGGTCCTGGGCCGCCGCCGAGGTGGCGCGCGAGCTGGGTATCCCGACCGTGCTCACCCTCGCGCCCGACCCCCACGCCCTGATCGCCGCCCGCGACGCCGCCGGCACCCTCGCCCGCGACACCTTCGGGGCCGCCGACAACGCCGAACACCTCGTGTTCCGCTTCCGGCTCCTCCGCGACCTCGCCGCCCAGGCCGCGCACCTCGTCGTGTTCCCGCGCCCGGACCTGGCCCGGGATCTCCGCGACCTTCTGCACCTTGACCCCGACGACGCGCACCGGGTCAGCGTCGTGCCCGAGGGCATCGACCTGGCACCCCTGGAACGGGCCGCCCGCGAGGTGTCGGACGCGTTGAACGGCACCCCGGTCCCGGAGGACACCGCGACCGCCCTCGCGAACCTGGACACTCTGCTCTCCGGCCTTCCGCCCGAGCGTCGCGGCCTCCCGCTGGCGATCACCGTCGGGCGGCTGCACCGCGTCAAGGGAATGGCGACCCTGGTCGAGGCCTGGGCGTCCGACCCGACCCTCACGCGCCGCTGCAACCTGCTGATCGTGGGCGGGGACCTGCAGACCCCCTCCGACGACGAGACCGAGCAGCTGAGCCAGATCGACGCCGCGGTCCCCCGGCCCGATGGCCCGGCGCGCGGCCTCCTGCTCGCCGGGCACCGGCCCAACGGCGTTGTCGCGGCGTGGCTCGCGGCGGTGAGGCTGGGCCGCCCCGGGCACGCCGGGCCCGCCGGCGTCTACGTGTCGGCGAGCCTCAAGGAGGAGTTCGGCATCGCCATCCTTGAGGCGATGGCCTCTGGCCTCATCGTCGTGGCTCCGCGCGAGGGCGGCCCCGCCACCTACGTGGAGCACGGCGTCACCGGCCTGCTCGCCGACACCGGATCGCCCGTCGCCCTCGGAGCGGCGCTGGCCTCCGCCCTCGATCTCGCCTCCGCGCCGGGCGCTGCCGACAGCGCCGAGAAGGCCCGGGCCTTGGTCAGCAACAAGTTCAGCATCCAGACGATGGCATCCGCGCTCGCGGCGATCTACCAGGAGGTCACTCATGACACTGCTCGTCATCAGTCCTGACTACGCCTCGCACCTGTACCCGCTCGCCACGTTGGCGACTGCCTGGCAGGACGCCGGCGAGCGTGTCGTCGTCGCCACCGGGCCCGCGACCGACGCCATCGTGCGCCGGTTCGGGTTCGAGCGCGAGAATCTGCAGCTCGGCCGGGGCTCCAACCCGGGCGTGATCCGGGCCGAGGACCAGCCGCGCGGAGAGGGCGACGCCCTCCGCGGCTTCTTCGACGCCACCCGACGCGGCGCCGTCGAGACGCTCGCGTTCCAGGCGGAGGCCCGAGGTGACGACCTGCTGTGGGATCCGCTCACCGTCGCCCGCGAGGTGCAGCGGGTCGTCGACCGGGTGCGCCCAGACCAGGTGATCGTGGACCACCTCGCCTTCAGTGCGCGGCTGGCGCTGGCGAGCGCCGGTGTCCGGCACGGCGACGTCGTCCTCGGCCACCCGACGGCGCTGACCGTCGGCGACGAGGTGTACGGCTATCCGCCCGCCTGGCCGCGGGCGCTCCACCCCGATCCGGCCGCGCTGGCCGACCTGCGCCGGCTCTGCGAGCGGGTCCGCGACCAGTTCACCGCCCAGTGGAACGAGGCGCTTGCCATCCTCGACCCAGGCGCGGTCGCCAGCGACGACGCCTTCGCCGAGACGGGCGACGTGCTCCTGCTCAACTACCCAGGCGAGCTGCACGCGCCCGGGCGCACCGCACTGCTGGGGCCACACGCGTTCCTGGGCTCGGCCGTCCGCACCGAGGAGCCGGATGCCGAGGTCGACGCCTGGTTGGCCTCTGGTGACGCCCCGATTGTCTACGTCAGCCTCGGCAGCTTCCTGTCCGTGCGCTCCGATGTGCTGGCGCGTGTCGCGGAGGCGTTGCGCGGCCTCGACGTGCGGGTCGCCCTCGCGAACGGGTCGACCTCACGGGACGCGCTGGGCCCGATCCCGGCGTCCTGGCTGGTCCGCGAGGTGCTGCCGCAGGTGACCCTGCTCGGCCGCTCGGCGCTGGCTGTCTCGCACGGCGGCAACAACAGCGTCACCGAGGCCCTCACCGCGGGCGTCCCGCTGCTGCTGCTTCCCCTGTCCACGGACCAGTTCGCCGGTGCGGCCGCGCTGGAGGACGCCGGATTCGGTGAGGTCCTCGATCCCAATGCCGCCACCCCGGACGAGCTGCGCGCGGCGGCCGCCCGGCTGCTGTCGCTCGACCCGTCCGCCGCCGCCCGCCTGACGGGTCTGGCCAGCGACCTCACCGCCCGGCCCGGCGCGCTGCGGGCGCGGACGGTGCTGGCCGGCAACACAGAAGCCCCCGACCGAGGAGGTCTCCGATGACCAGCACCACCGCAGTCCACCCCGTCGACGAGGTGCCCCCGGCCCCGAAACTGTTCGCGCTGGGCCTGCAGCACGTACTCGTCATGTACGCCGGCGCGATCGCCGTCCCGCTCATCGTGGGCCGCGCGCTGCAACTGTCCCCCTCCGAGGTGGCCTTCCTCATCTCCGCGGACCTGTTCGCGTGCGGCGTCGTGACCATCCTTCAGGCGTTCGGCGCCACCCAGTGGTTCGGCATCCGGCTGCCCGTCATGATGGGCGTCACCTTCGCCGCCGTGGGGCCCATGGTCGCCATCGCGGCCGCCAACCCGGGCGCCGACGGGGCCCGGAAGCTGTTCGGCTCGATCATGGCCGCCGGTGTCATCGCGATGCTCATCGCGCCGCTGGTCAGCCGGCTGCTGCGATTCTTCCCGCCGGTGGTGACGGGCACCATCATCCTGGTCATCGGCGTCTCGCTCATGCGCATCGGCATCAACTGGGTCTTCGGCAACCCGGTCGGCCCCACCGCGCCCACCGTCGTGGACCCATCCCACGCGGACTGGCTGAGCACCGTGGGTGACCTGTCCTCGGCCCCAGGCAGCTCCGTCCCGCCGGTCCCGCCCGGGCTGACCGTCGCACCCAGCCTCCCCAACCCCCTCTACGCCTCGCTGGGAGACCTGGCCATCTCGGCGGCCGTGCTCGTCGCGATCGTGGTGGTTGCGCGCTTCGGCAAGGGATTCCTCGCCAACATCTCGGTCCTGCTCGGCATCGTCATCGGAAGTGCGATCGCCGCCGCCGCCGGAAAGGTCTCGTTCACCAGGGTTGTCGAGGCGGACTGGTTCGCGCTCATCACGCCCTTCCACTTCGGGATGCCCCTGTTCGACCCCGTCATGGTGGTGACGATGTCGCTGGTGATGGTGGTTGTCCTCATCGAGTCCACCGGCATGTTCCTCGCCCTGGGGGATCTGACCGGAAAGCCCGTGACCCGGCCGATGCTCTCAGCAGGGCTGCGCACCGACGGCCTGGGCACCCTCATCGGCGGCATCTTCAACACGTTCCCCTACACCTCGTTCAGCCAGAACGTGGGGCTGGTGGGCGTCACCGGCGTCCGGAGCCGCTTCGTGTGCGTGGCGGGCGGCGGGATCCTGATCGTGCTCGGACTGGTGCCCAAGATGGGCGCCCTGATCGAGGCACTGCCCATCTCCGTCCTCGGCGGCGCCGGCATCGCCATGTTCGGCATGGTGGCCGCCACCGGCATCCGCATCCTGTCGGGCGTGGACTTCGCCGCCAACCGCAACAGCCTGCTCGTGGTGGCGATCTCGCTGGGCATCGGCATGATTCCCCTGGTCGCGCCCGACTTCAGCCAGTGGATGCCGTCCGAGATCCACCCCCTCATCGAATCGGGGATCCTGCTGGCCACCTTCTCGGCGGTGGCGCTCAACGCCTTCTTCAACGGCACCACCGACGACGCTGACGCCGTGCGCCGGGCCGCGGCGAAGGCCGAGCACTGAGGCGACGGGGCGCGTCCGATCGGTCCCCACCTTCATGCGGATCTCGTTCTCGGGTGCGGTGAGCCGTGAGGCGATTCCCGGGCGGCCCTTGTCCAGGGTCTGTTGGTGGCTGCTGGTCCTCCTGTGGTCAGGTTGTTGAGGCCGCCCGGGCATCGTCTCCCGTCTCCCCACACTCGGTCCTCCTGTGGCGTGGTCTTGTCCGGGTGCGGGTCGGCAGGGCGGCGTTGGGGTTGGGTCTGCTGGAGCGGGATGCCAGTTGGGTGATCGTCGGGTTGGGCACCGCGACGCGGCGCCGCCCTGCCTGCCCCCACCCTTGCGCTCGGTCTCGGGTTGCAACCGGAGCTGACAAGCATTTCCGATTTACCCTGCTGAACCAAAGGGGAGGACCGCTTAGCCGGCGAGGGTTCCGCCGAACACCTGCCAGGCCAGCAGCGACTTCGCGACCAGGCTGAGGATGATGTAGCTGCGCTCCCCGACGAGGTAGTCGGCCCACCTGCCCTTCGCCCGGTACTGCAGCCACTGGTTGAGGCCGAAGACGTTGAAGAACAGGAACAGGGACACGACGATGGCGTAGACGAAGCCGGGAGGCTCAGCGTCGGAGCCGGGGGCGATCGTGTAGTACAGGATGGCCAGCCACGGGACGAGGCCGGCGATGCAGCCGAAGATGAACGGCAGCCAGCCGCCGCCCCCGGGCTGCTCGTACTTCTCCTGCAGCCAGCCGAACAGGATCATGGAGACGTTCGCCCCGGCGATGCCGATGAGAGCGCCGACGTCGGTGATGCCCACCAACTGGGAGATGACCACGATCATGAGCGTCGAGGAGAGGGAGTACTCCACCCAGCGCGCCCGGTTGATCCGCAGCGACAGGTCCTTGATGTAACCGGGGAACCAGACCGTGGCGACGATGAGGTGCGCGAGGAACGAGAGGGCCAGGAAGCCTGCGACGGCCAGGCCGGTGGGGAGGTCCATCTGGACTGTCGCGGGACCGGGCGGGGTCCCTGGCGGGCCTGACAGGTAGGACGCGGTGATCGGGAGGGCGAAATCGGTGGCCAGGAGCACCACCGCGATCGCCTGGACGAGGTGCAGCGCGGCGGCGGTCAGGTTGAGGGTGCGCAGCCGGCTCGTCTCCGCAGAGCTGATATCCCGTGGGGTCATGAGCTCAACGTAGCCCCTTCGTCGTCAGCGGGATCACCCTCTGTGGGTGATGCCTGGAGCTTCGGCGCAGCGCATGATCTGCTCGGCTGGTGCATCTGCGCCGGCTCTCCGAGCCGTGCGTGTGCACGGCGCGACATTGATGATGAGGACGACGTGAACTTCTGGGATTTCTTCTGGCTGATGGTGTGGGGCTTCATCTTCATCAGTTACCTGATGGTGCTCTTCCAGGTGATTGTGGACATCTTCCGCGACCGCGGACTCAAGGGTTGGACGCGTGCACTGTGGGTGGTGGCGCTGTTCATCGCACCTCCGCTGACGGCACTGGTCTACGTGATCGCACGCGGCCGCGGGATGGCGGAGCGGCAGCTGGCCGGCGCCGCCGAGGCCCGTGAAGCCACGGACAACTACATCCGCTCGGTGGCCGCCGAGGCAGACCCGTCCGCGCAGATCACCCGGGCCAAGTCGCTGCTCGACAGCGGTGCGATCAGCCCCGCCGAATACGACCAGCTGAAGGCGAAGGCCCTCGCCTGACGGGTCCCGCAACCGACTGAGCACGAAGTGCTCGAAACCCCCCGCCCGGATTGGGCGGGGGGTTTCGTGTCTGTGCCCCTGGTCCGGCGGCCCTCGTCAGGCGAGTTCGGCGTCGATCGCGGTGGCCAGTGTGCCGATCACCGGCCACGCCCCCTCGGAGCTGTTGCCCAGCACGGTCACCGTCGTCCGGGTGGCGGGAATGTGGGTTGAGCGGAACGACGCCCCGGCGTCGTAGCCCTCAAGGACGAGCGCCGGACCTGTCCGATGCAGCCAGAACCCCATGCCGTAGCGCATGCCCTCGTCCTGCACGTCGTGGCGCGGGCGGGTCATCTCCTCGACGGTCCCGCGCGAGACGATGCGGCCCTCCAGAAGCGCCAGCCAGAAGCGGTGCAGATCGTCGGCGGTGGTGAATGCGCCGCCGTCGCCGTTGCCGAGGATGGGCAGGTGCAGGGTGTTGACGAGGTCTCCGTCGTCCGCGAGGTAGCCGAGGGCTGCGTCGGCAGGCAGGTCGTTGAGGGGGAGGAACCCGGTTGCCGCCAGGCCGGCCGGCTCGAAGACCAGACGGCGCACCACGTCGTGATACACCTCTCCCGTGACCCGCTCCAGCAGGATCGCGAGCACCATGTACCCGCCGTTGCAGTAGGCGAACCGCTCCCCGGGAGCGAACTTCGCGGGGTGGCCCTCGAGCATCGGCAGGAACGCCTCGGACGTGGTGAGCGTGTGGACGGGGAGGGTGAGGATGAACTCGTCGACCTCCCAGTCCCCGTCCTCGTCCAGGTAGTCACCGATCCCCGACGTGTGGGTGAGGAGGTGCTCAACCGTGACGGCGTCGTCGATGAGCGGAAGGTCGTCGCCGAGCAGTTCGCGGACCGGCTGGTCGAGCCGGAGTGCGCCGTCCTCGACGAGACGCATCACCGCCAGCGCGGTAAACGTCTTGCTGCCGCTGGCGATCGCGATCCGCGCCGAGGCGGTCATCGGCACGCCGAAGGCGCGATGCATGAACCCCTCGCAGCGCTCGAGGACGCGTGCCTCGCCGACGTCGATGGTCACGACGCCGGTGAACGCATTCTTGGCGACGGCGTCGTCGAGGGTGTGTGGATCAACCTGCATGTCTGCCCCTAGGGAGAGCGGTGTGAGGTTCGATTGTGCGTCACTTCAGCGACCCTGGCCAGGGCCAAGATTCTTTTCCACGGATCTCCGTGATTCGAACCGGTGACGCAAAAAATGTCAGAGGGGGGTCATAGTGTCGGGGTCATGAGGGAGTCGGTGCGGCAGATCGCGGAGCAGTTGCGCTCCACTGATGAGCTGCGCCGGTTCGCCGAGGCGGGCACCGTCATGTTGCTGTGTGACCTGGCCGAGGCCTACGAGGTGGATTACGAGGATGTGGTGGAGGTCCTGGCCGAGCGGAAGGTCGTGCTCGGCGGGTCCGGGACTCCGCGGGTGTCGGAGTTCGTGGCCCTCGAGGTGGCGGGTCTGTTGCGCTGCACCCCGATCGTGGCGGCGTCCAAGCTCGCGGATGCGCTGAACCTGAAGCATCGCCATCCGGGCATGTTCGAGGCGATGCGGCAGTTGGAGATCGAGCCGGCCCGGGCCTGCAAGGCCGCCGAGATGTGCCTGGACCTGGGCCCGGAGGCCGCTGATTCGGTGACCGATCGGTGGGTTGGCCGCCAGGAGGCGCTGGGCTGGACCGCCGCGTTCAATCTGCTGAGGAAACTGATCCTGGAGGCCGACCAGGCACGGGCGGCCGAGCGTGAGGAGGCAGCTCGCGCGGCCCGCGGGGTGCATGTGTGGGGGTTGTTCGACGGGGTGATGAACCTGACCGGCCGCCTGGATGTGTTGGATGCCCGCTACCTGGACGCCGCGGTGGACCGCGTCGCAGACGTGTTGGCCGTCGAGCACCCGGATGCCACGAAGTCGACGCTGCGGGCCAAGGCGCTGGGGGTGTTGGCGAACCCGGCCTACGCGTTGGCTCTGCTGCAGCGGGCCGCGCAGCCCGCCCTCATCGACGACTCGACCTCAGAGGACGGCGCCGCCGTTGAGCCCGGCCATCCCGTTGAATCCCAGGGGCAGCGCCATGATCCGCACTGCCTGGGGGCGTTGTGCGGCACCATCACCGTCCCGCTGGCGGCGCTTCGCCCCAAGCTCGAACTCGCCGTTCACCTCCACGCCGACGCCGTCGGGCAGCTCAGCGGTGCCGCGCGGATCGACGGAGCTGGGCACATCACCACCGCGCTGCTGGCCGAACTGCTGCCCGGCGTGGAGGTGTCGGTGCAGCCGGTGATCGACCTCCCCGAGATAGCCGCCGAAGACCAGTACGTGCCGTCGGTGCGGCTGAAGAAGGCCATCCTGATCGCTCTGGATCGCGAACTCTTCCCCTACTCCACCCGGCGCAGCAAGGGTCTCGACGTTGACCACACCGAGTCGTTCTCCCCCGGTAGACCGGGGCAGACACGGATCGGCAACATGGCCCCCCTGGGGCGCGGGATCCATCGCGCGAAGACCGCCTGGTACTGGCGCGTTCAGCAACCCAGGCCCTGTCAGCTCTACTGGCTGAGCCCACTGGGTTACCGCTACGAAGTCACCCCCGGCGGCACCCGCATGCTCGCCTAGCCTGGCTGGCCACCGCTGAGGAGGGTCGGCGCGCCGGGGGCTGAAGGGGCCCTCGGGCGGGTCATCGCCGCCGCGATCAGGACCGGCAGGATGGGGGCCAGCAGCACGTAGGTCCACCCGGCGGAGCCGAGGACGAGCCACTGGTAGAGCGCCAGTGCGCCGGCCGACGCGACGTACAACGCCGCGTGCTTCGGCAGCCACCACCGGTCCACGGTGACGAGCACGGCCGCGATGGTCAGCACCAGCGGAGCGATGAACTGGCCGAGGACCCGCAGGTCGGACCCGGACGACAAGCCGACTCCCGCCGAGAACGCGAACGCCAGCGACACGGCGGTGTACCCGAGGAACGAGATGGACGCCACCGACGCCGCACGGAGCAGTGTCGTCGCCCAGCCGGGGAGCGGATGTTCGGCAGCGCGCAGGGTGCGGTGTACGAGGAAGCTGAAGGCCAGCGTCTGTAGCAGCATCTCCGGCATCCCGACGGCGTGGAACCACAGCGGGATCTGCGTGTAGATCACGCCCTCAAACGAACCCGGCGCCGCCGCCGGGGTGCCGAGGATGCCGATCACCACGAAGAGCAGCCACACCCACAGCCATCCCCATCTGGTCGCGGCCAGGAACCGGCGGAACGGCAGCAGCACCAACCCGAACAGTGCGCCCCGCACCACCTGCAGCCCCCACGCGAGCGACACGTCGGGCGAGGCGTAGGGGAGGTAGTAGTCGCGGATGACGGGAGTCTCGAAGATCGCCTCGTAATCGAAGACCCGCGATGCCACCAGCCCGGCCAGTAGATAGGTGACGACGTGGCTTACGGTCACGTAGACGACGAACCGAGCTGCGCCCCAGGCGCCGGTCTGTGGTGATGTCGATGGTGTGGCCATGATGCTCTCTCCCAACCGTCGACACTACTCCCGCGGCGGTCGACGAAACGGGACTAGTGCGGTGAGAGGGTCAGCAGCATCGCGGCATTACCGGCGTAGACGACCAGCATGAGCGCCGCGTCACCCGCCAGTAGGAACCGCTTGCCTCGGGCCGACGGATACGTCAGCCCGATGATTGCGATCGCCGACATGGCGATGGTGGTCAACACGGTGAAGAGGTGGCTCGGCGAAGCATCGGCGAGCAGGAGCCCGTCGGTGTAGGCCACGTCGTCGATCGCCAGGATGAGGATGTTGAACAGGTTCGAGCCCAGGATGTTGCCCACCGCCAGGTCGATGGCGCCAATCCGAATCGCGGCCAGGGACACGGCCAGCTCAGGCAGCGACGTCGACACGGCCACGAAGATGGTTCCGACGAAGGACTCCTCCAATCCTGACATCCGGGCGATCGCCTCGGCCGCGGGCGGCAGCAGGATGGCCGCCACGACGACGATCCCGGCATGGAGTGAGTAGCGGGCGGCGACCTGACGTAGTCCGAGCCCTGCCGTGACGGCGTCGCCGGGGGAGAGGTTCTCGTCGAGCGGTGGCTGAACGCTGGGGTCCGGGGGGAGGCCTCGCCCGTTGCGGAAGATGAGCCGCACCGAACCCAGGTACAGGAAGAGGAACACCAGCGATGAGAGCCCGATCCAGGGTGTGAGCGGCAGCGAGTCGTCGACCAGCAGTCCGACGCCGACGGTGGCGAGGAGCACGATCCCGAGAGCGGCCGCCATGACATGCGACGGGGAGGCGAGGGCGAAGAGCCTCCGGCGGGCCGGCACGAAGGCGTCCAGGCTGGCCAGGATGAGGAGGTTGATGGCGCAGCTGCCGAGAACGTCGCCTACGGCCAGGTCGGCCGACCCGACCAGGGCCGACGAGCTGACGCCGACGACGAGCTCGGGCAGGGACGTGACCGATGCCATGAGGATCAGGCCCACCCACGCGCTGCCCCAGCCGCTCAGCTGGGCGATGCGCTCGCCGTAGCGCGACAGCCGTCCGCCGGCGAAGAAGATCGCGGCGGCACAGGCCACGAAGGCCAGAACGGCGACAAGGTCGGACACGGTGCACCCACGTCTCTGTGTGGGGTTGACGCTACTCCCAGAGCGCCGCAGCGTCCGGAAGAATGAGCCCTCTTGTGTCCTAATCCTATTAGGGATACCTTTTGGCATAAGGAGGATTCATGGATACGAGCACGGAGCGTCGGCAACGGCGGCACGGCGAGACCCGCGACGAGATCGTCGCGATCGCCGTCCGGCTGATGGGCGAACATGGGGTCGGGGGGCTGTCGCTGGGGGAAGTGGCCCGACGACTCGGCGTGCGCACCCCGTCGCTCTACACCTACTTCGACTCCAAAAACGCCCTCTACGACGAGCTCTTCCGCCGGGGATGGCAGGCGTGCCACGACACCGTCGCCAGCCACCGCGACAGGCTCGGGCCCGCGACCACCGAGACCGACCCGGTCAGCCGCGCCATCGAGTTGGAGGGGACCTTCGTCCGCTGGGCCCTGGAGAACGCCGAGCTCAGCCATCTCTTGATGACCCGCCCCGTCCCCGCCTGGGAGCCGAGCCCCGAGGCGTATGCGCCGTCGGTGGCCCTGTTCACGATGCTCGGCGACGACCTGCGCGGCTTCCGCGACCTCGGCCTGCTCAACCCCACCGTCGACCTCGACGAGCTGTCCCAGAACCTGGCCAACGCCGCCACGGGGGTGATCGTCCGCCAGCTGTCCAACGAGCCCGGCGTCGCCTACGAGGACGGCACCGCCTCCCGGCACTTCCCAGCGCTCGTGCGGGCGCTGATCACCGCCCATCTCCCCGAAAGGACCTCCCATGCGAGCCACCACTAGCACCACCGCCTCCGGCCACCCCTCGACGAAGGATCAGACCATGCGTGCCATCGACATCCCGCTCCCCGGCCCCGGCGACGGTCTCCGCGTGGGCCGCGCCCAGCACCTTCGCCTGATCGACGAGGTGCGCGGCCTCACCCCGGAGCAGTGGGACACCGTCACCGAGTGCCCCGCCTGGACGGTGCGCGACATGGTGGGCCACGTCGCCTCAGCGGCACGGTTCCCGGGCAACCCGCTGCTGTTCATCGTCGACGCTCAGATCGGGCGGTTCCGCTACCGCGGTCGCAGCTCCCTGGACGCCGCCAACGAGGTGGGCATCGACAGGCACCGCTCCCTCTCCACGGCTGAGCTGCTGGAGCTGCTTCGACGGCGGACGATGTCGGGCCGCGACACCCCCGGCTGGATGCGCCGTCGGCTGACGAATGACGCGGCACTGCCGTCGTACACCACGATCGGATGGTTCGTCGACACCATCCTCACCCGCGACACCTGGCTGCACCGCCACGACATCGGACGAGCGGTGGGGCGGGAGCCGGTGTCGGACCCCACGGACGCGGAGGTGGTGGAGCAGGTCATCCGCGACCTCGGACTCTCGTGGACCGGCCCTGCCGTCCACCTGCGCCTCACCGGCCCCGAAGGGGGAGCGTGGGACCTGGGGGAGGGGGAGGGGCCCGCCGTCGAGGTGCCCGCGGTGGAGTTCATGCGGCACCTCTCCGGACGGACGGCGGAGGACAGCCTGTTCGACGGCGTCGCCGTCGACCTCCGTCCGTCCCTCGAGGCGGCCCGGGTCGTCTTCTGACGCCCACCTCCCCGTGCACGACACGCCGCCTGTCCCAGCCCTCGACGTGACCACGGACACCGAGGTGGCACCGCGACGGCGTGTCGTGCACGCCTGGGGCCACCCAGCGGCAGCGGAAGACGCAGCGGAAGACGCAGAGGGAGAGGCGGCGGAGGCGCAGCGGAAGACGAGGGGCGAAGCGCGCTGCGAAACTGCCCATTGCCGCGACATGGTGGCGGGTACAGCTTGACGCCATGAACCGCAGGGGGATCCGTGGCGTTGTGGCCACGCTGGCGACGCTGGTCGTCTCACTCACCATCGTCGCGGGCGGCGTCGACGCCGCGGCCAAGCGCCCGGCGCCGAGCCCATCGCCGACCAACGAGCCGTCTCCGACGTCCCCGCCGCCGGCCCAGCCCGTCTACGTCGCCCTCGGGGACAGCTACGCGGCCGGCGTCGGCGGAGGGAGCTACATCCAGGACGGCACGGACTGCTACCGCACGCTCAAGGGCTACCCGGGGTTGATTGCGCAGGAGAAGGGCTACGCCCTTGATCTCCAGGCATGCTCAGGGGCGGACATCGACGATGTGACGGCGGAGCAGCTAGAGACTGACTACCTGGCGGTGGCTGACTACGTGTCGATCACGGTGGGCGGCAACGACGTCGGGTTCGCATCGGTGCTCACCACCTGCATCGGGACCAACGAATCCGCCTGCATCACTGCCGTCGACGACGCCGTCGACGCGGCGAACGCGCTTCCGTCGCGGCTGGTGCTGCTGTTCACCCAGATCAGGGAGGCCGCCCCCGACGCGACCGTCGTGGCAACCGCCTATCCCCGGCTGCTCAGCGCCACCAAAGCCGACTGCAGTTGGATCACCACAGTGTCGGTCCGCGAGCGCGACGCGCTCAACTCCGGGGCGGCCACCCTCGCCGGAGTGATCTCCAAAGCTGCTGACGATGCCGGGATCGGTTACGCCGATGTGCTTCCAGACTTCCTGGGCCATGGCGTGTGCGACTCCTCCGCGTGGATCTACAACGCGTCGCTGTTCCCGACCTATCTGTCGTATCACCCCACGGCCACTGGCTACCTGTCCGGCTACAAGCCCGCCGTGGCCACGGCTCTCGGCACGAGCACGGCACCCACCGGGACCGCTATCACGCTGACCCTCGGCGGCGAGACGTCCAGTGACACCAACCGTGGCACAGTGAAGATCCCGAAGTCCCAGAAGGACTGACCCACACCGATCAACCACCGCCCCGGCCCGCCAGCTCACCGCTGGCTGGCCGGGGCGTCGTCGTCCTACCTGCCCTCCACCGCAGGACGGGTTCGGGCGCGTCGATTCCGGAGCGGCGTCCGGCCGTCGCATCCGGCACGGAGCGCTCCACGTTGCCGACGCGAGTCTTGCCAGTCAAAGGCGGCGGATCTGGTCGCGTAGTCGATACCAGAAGTGCCACTGGGATTTCCGGGGTCAAGGCCCACCTGAGGTTTCAGGAACGGGGGACCGTGACCGACGAGGAACGCACCACGAGGGTGCTCGGGACCACCACCGCCGCGGGGGGCAGGTCAGGCTCCGCGAGTCGCCTGAGGATCGCCTCCCCGCACGCGATGCCGGCGTCGTGTCCGTGGCTGTCCACCGTAGTCAGGTCGAGGAAGCGGCTGCGTGCGAGGTGCGAGTTGTCGTAGCCGATGAGCGCGACGTCGCGAGGCACCTCGCGCCCCGCCTCCCTCAACGCGGCGCGCGCGCCGAGGGCCATGGTGTCGTTGGCGGCGAAGACGGCCGTCACCTCAGGGTGCCGGCGCAGCAGCTCCACCGCCCCCGCGTACCCTCCGTCCTCGTTCGTCTCGTTTGATCCGCCGGCATAGAGCGGATCCTCATCCTCCGCCGCCATAGCCTCCAGGTAGGCCGCCAGGCGCGCGCCGGCGGCGCCGCCAGCCCCCGTGACGTGTCCGATCCGGCGGTGCCCTCCCGAGCGCAGGTGCTCCATGAGTTGGTGGACGCCGTGGCGCTGGTCGCTCTCAACGGTGTCGGCGCCGTCGATGCCGTGCAGGCGGGTGCCCTCGAGCACGGTCGGTACGCCGAGCGCCGGAAGGTCGCGTCCGGGCTCGGCGGCGATCACCAGCGCGTCCACCTGGCTGTCGAGGAACCCGTCGACGGCATTGATCAGCTCGTCGCCGTCGCGGTAGTGCTCCCGGATGGCGACATGGAACCCCTGCGGCCCGAGGAGAGTGCGCAGGCCGCGCAGCAGCTCGACGAACGAGGGGTTCTGGAAGTCGTCGATGACCAGGCCCACGGTGCGGGTGCGGTCCGCCGCGAGCGCGGAGGCGGCATGGCTGCGCCGGTATCCCAGCGTGGCGATGGCCTCGTGGACGGCCTGCCGCTTGGCGTCGGCCACCAGGGGCGAATCGTTGAGCACGAGCGACACCAGCGACTTGGACACGCCAGCCTCGCGGGCGACGTCGTAGATGGTTGGCCGGGAGGGCCGTCGACGAGGTGACATGGCGCACCTCCTTCCACGATGACCGAGGGTAACGCAGCCATTGACAGGACAAGTGCTGTCGATCTATTGTAAAGCTACTTGGACCGCTCCAAGCACATATCGAGGAGGATGAATGACCATCGGCATCGCCGTCATCGGAGCCGGCATGGCGGGGAAGTCGCACGCCGCCGCCTACCGTGTCGCGCCCACCCTGTATCGGCCCACGCTGCCCGACCTGCGCTACGTCTCCATCTGTGACGTCAACGCCGAGGTCGGCGAGGCCACCGCCCGCCGCTACGGCTACGAACGTTGCGACACCGACTGGCGCGCCATCGCCGCCGACCCCGACATCCACGTCGTCAGCGTCGTCATCGCCAACAGCCTGCACCTCGAGGTGGTCAAGGGCCTGCTCGAGGCCGGCAAGCACGTCCTGTGCGAGAAGCCGCTGGCCGACACGCTCGAGTCCGCCCGCGAGATGGCGCGGCTGGCCCGCGAGGCGTCGTCGATCGCCCGCATCGGGCTCACGTACGTCCGGCAGCCCGGCATCGCCGCTATCCGGAACTGGATCCAGGACGGGACGCTGGGCAAGGTGCTGCACCTCTCGGCGCGGTACTGGTGTGACTACGCGTGCAACCCGAAGGGGCAGATGAGCTGGCGCTACAAGGGCCCCATGGGGTCGGGCGCGCTCGCCGACGTCGGCAGCCACCTCACTTATCTGTCGGAGTTCCTCTGCGGCGGCATGACCGCCGTCTCCGGCGCAGCCTTCACCACCGCCATCACGGAGCGTCCGCTCCCGCTGGGCACCGTCGTCGGGCACGGCCAGGTCGAGGTCTCGAGCGAGACCGAGCCGGTGGAGAACGACGACTACGCCACGTTCACGGCGAAGTTCGGCGACACGACGGCGAGCCTGGAAGCCTCGCGCGTCGCCGCCGGCTACCCCAACGGCCTGAACTTCGAGGTCTTCTGCGAGAACGGCGCGGCGAGCTTCCACCAGGACACCCCGTCGCAGGTGCGGCTCTACCGCCACGACGACCAGCCGGGCACCAACGGCTATCGGACCGTCAACCTCGGCGCCGACCATCCCTACGTCGCCGGTGGCATGGCCATCGACGTGGCCGGTGTCGGCTTCGGCCAGAACGAGGGCTTCGCGTTCCAGGCCCGCGCCTTCCTGGAAGAGGTCGCCGGCATCCCCGAGGCCGATTCCCTCCCCCGCAACGCCTCGTTCGACGAAGGCGTCCACAACATGGAAATTCTCGCCGCCGTCGCTGAGTCGGCTGCCAACAACGGAAAGACGGTGACCCTGTGAAGCTCGGTGTCTACAACGCGGTCCTGCACGACCGCCCCCTCGAGGATGCGCTCGCGGTGATCGGAGGTCTCGGCCTCACCGGCATCGAGATCAACTCCGGCGGCTTCCTGCCCCCGGTCCACATCCCCAACATCGACGAGATCGCCACCAGCCCCGCGGCGGCCACGGAGTACCTGAAGAAGTTCGAGGGCACCGGCGTCGAGATCGCGGGCCTCAACTGCAACGGGAACCCGCTGCATCCGAACGCGGAGATCGCCGAGAAGCACGCCCAGGACATCCGCCTCTCGATCCGTGCGGCCGCGGCGCTCGGCCAGACCCGCGTCGTCACCATGTCCGGCCTTCCCGGCGGCGAGCCCGGCACCAAGTACCCCAACTGGATCGTCAACGCCTGGAACTCCGCCGCACTCGACGTCCTCGACTACCAGTGGGAGATCGCCGCGCCCTTCTGGACCGAGATGGACCAGTTCGCCAAGGACCACGGGGTGAAGGTGGCCCTCGAACTGCACCCCCAGAACCTTGTTTTCAACGCCCGCGACGTCAAGAAGCTGATCGAGCTGACCGGAGCTACCCACATCGGCGTCGAGATGGACGCGTCGCACCTGTTCTGGCAGCAGGCCGATCCGATCGCCGTCGTCCGGGAGCTGGGACCGCTGATCTTCCATGCCGCGGCCAAGGACGTGCGGATCAACCCGAACGCGCGGCTCAACGGGGTCCTCGACAACGGCTTCCGCCGCATGGGTGCGGACGAGGCACGCGTCAACCTCGGCGGCGACGAGTGGGCCAACGAGTGGCCGAAGGACTCCTCCTGGGACTTCGTCGCCCTGGGCAAGGGTCACGACACCGCCTACTGGACCGAGTTCATCCGCGCGCTGTACGAGGTGGACCCCGACATGTGCCTGAACATCGAGCACGAGGACACCGAGCTGGGCCGGATCGAGGGCCTAGAGGTGGCCGCCAAGGTCCTCACCGACGCCTGGGCCGCCCTGGAGCTCGGGGTCTGATTCAGGCGGACGGGAGCCGCAACTCGAAGACGCAGCCAGGCCCGGCGTTTCTCGCGGTCGCCGTCCCGCCGTGGGCCTCGGCGACGCCCCGCGCGATCGCGAGGCCGAGACCGGCGCCCGCACCGTCCCCGGGGCCGCGGTCCTCGCTGCCTCTCCACCCCGGCTCGAACAGGTGCGGCAGGTGGTCGACGGGGATGCCACCGCACCCGTCGGCCACCTGGACCGACGCCCACCCGTCGGCTTCTCGCACGGCCACGGCCACCTCGCCTCCCGACGGGGTGTGCCGGATCCCGTTCGCGACGAGGTTGGACACGGCCCGCGACACCTCCCTCGCGTCGGCGCTCACGGGCGCGGACTGCTCGGCCTCCCCGGTCAACCTGACCCCGGACCGGTCGGCGACCGGCCTGGCCTGCTCCAGCACCCCGGAGACCAGATCGCGGAGGGAAATCTCCTCCCGGTGCAGCCAGCCGACCGGGCTCTGCAGCCGGGACAGGGCGATCAGGTCATCGACCATGGCGTCCAGACGCATCGCCTCGCCGTGCAGCCGCGCGAGGTACGCCGCGGGATCAGGGGCCACCCCGTCCTGCAGGGCCTCAGTGATCGCGGTCATCCCGGCGAGCGGCGTCCGAAGGTCGGGGGACATCCACGACACCAGCTCCCGCCGCCTCAACTCGACCTGACGGTCGCGCTCGAGCGCCGCCTCGCGCAGGGTGATGGACCGGTCCCGGGAGCCGAGCTGCCGCGACAGCACCAGGCCGACGACGAGGGCCATCGGCGCCGCGCCCGCCAGGACGAGCTGGATGGTCGCCGCGGCCGAGTCGCTGATGGCCATCGTCTGCACGCTCGCGGCCACGCCGGCCGCCAGCGAGACCACCACCACGATCGGGGCAGCCACCGCGGCCAGCCGGATCGATCGGCGCGCGATCAGCATCACGACGGCGGTGCCGAGCACCCCCACGGCTGCGGCGACGAGGGCGGAGATCAGGACGGGGTTCATCGAGGCTCATCCCCGCCCATGCCCGGCTCCCAGCGGTAGCCGACCCCGAACACCGTGACCAGCCGGACGGGGTTCCCGGGATCTGCCTCGATCTTCTCCCGAAGCCTGCGGACGTGGACGGTCACCGTCGAAGCATCGCCGAACTCCCAGTCCCAGACCTCGCGCATGAGTTCCTCCCGGCCGGCCGCACGCCCAGGATGCGCCAGGAACCAGGCCAGCAGTTCGAACTCGCGCGACGTCAGGGACAAGGCGCGTCCTCCGCACAGGGCGCGGTGGGCAGACCGATCCACGACGACGTCGCCGTCCGCGAGCGTGTCGGGGGCCGAAGGCCTCGGTACGGATCCGGGCGCGGCGCGGCGCATCAGCGATTGCGCACGCAGCACGAGTTCACGGGGGCTGAAGGGCTTGCTGACGTAATCGTCCGCACCGACCTGAAGGCCGAGGATGCGCTCCTCCTCGTCGCCGCGGGCGGTGAGCATGATGATCGGCAGGTCCGCGCGGGCGAGCCGGAGCCGTCGGCACAGCTCCAGGCCGTCCATCCCCGGCAGCATGAGGTCGAGGATCGCGAGCGCGGGCGGCGTCTCGGCGGCCATGGCCAGGGCCTCCTCGCCAGACGTCGTGTGCCTGACGCGCAGTCCGGCCCGCCCCAGGTAGAGGCCGAGCACCTCGGCCACCGTGGGGTCGTCCTCGACGACGAGCACGTCCGTCATGTCGCCATCGTAGGTCGGCCCGGACCTGCCGCCGGCAGCGCCAACCAGGGCGTTACATCCCCGTAAGAACCAGGTAAGCGCTGCGTCATGGAGTCCCGCGGGGCTCAGGAGTTGACTTCGAGGCACCGGCAACAAGGCCGGGGACTACCCGAAAGAGGTTCAGACATGTTCACCTTCACCCGCCTCGCCGCAGCCGCCCTCGTCGCCGGCGCCACCGTCGCCGTCCCGCTCACCGCCCACGCCGGGGTGACCGGCCCGGCCTTCTATGTCGACGGCGTGATGTACCGAACCGTCGGCACCCCGACCGACCTCTCGGGGACCGGCGCCCCGGCCCACGCCTGGGACACCATCTACAGCTTCGACTCGGCGCAGCCGAGCGTGGCGACGGCGGCCCCCGGCGACCCCGGCTACAACGGGGGACGTTGGATGGTCCACGCCCTCAGCTTCCCCAACGGGTACGCGGCGGCGCTCGCGTCCTCCGACCTCGATCACGACGGGGTGATCGACACCACGGCGGAGGTGACTGAGGCGTTGGCGACCGGTGACGCCGTCGATGATGGCGTCGTGAAGTACTTCGTCTGCCCCGTCATCAAGGTCCCCGCGAGTCGCTGAGCGGCAGGGCCCGTCCCCTGCCGATCCCTGAGGAGATCGCCGCGCGGAGCGCCGGTGATCGTTCCCACCGCTCCCTGAGGAGATCGCCGCGCGGAGCGCCGGGGATCGTCTCGAAGGGTTGTGTCGCGACATGTTGCATCGACTGCTGGAAGGTGGGGGATACGACCCTTCGAGACGGCCGACGGTCGCTTCGCGACGTCGGCCTCCTCAGGGATCGATCGGGCGCCCGCGGGAGGGGATTATCGCAGGGAGGCGCGGACGTCGGCGCCCTTGAAGGGCTTGCCGAACAGCGGTGAGAGCAGGCACACGTCCGCCACGCCCACAGTCACGAACACCGCGCCCAGGATGCCGAGCACCCACGCCCACACCCCGCCGACGATGAACCCCGCGACCAGCAGCACGACACCGATGGCAGCGCGGGTGATGCGGCCTGCGGTTGAGGACAAGAACTCGATCATGTGAAGGCTCCTTCGTTCGGAATCTCCAGCATATACCCCCCCGGGTACCGCGGGTCGAGGCCCAACCACCGCCTGGGGGCAGCGCCGCTGCCACTGACCGCGGGGTGCGTTCAGGGGCGCGATTCCGACGGGGTGGCGAGGCCGCGGCGCCGTCGGATCCGCCGCGACATTGCTGTGAAGGCCGTGTCCGCGAGCATCCCGACGATCAGGATGACGATCATGTACGCCATCAGCCCGGTCGCGTCTCCGAACTCCTGCGCCGACGACAGCCGGTTGCCCAGGGCGAGCGAGCCCGGGATGACCACCAGCAGCTCGCCAGCCATGAGGGAGCGCCACGCGAACGCCCAGCCCTGGCTGAGCCCCGCGACATACGACGGCAGCGCCGCCGGGATGATGATGTGCCGGTACAGCGTCCAGCCGTGCGCGCCGAGCACGTCGCCGAGCTTGTGGTAGGCGGGCGGCACCTGGTCCACGCCGGTGAGGACGCCGTTGGCGATGCTGGGTGCCGCGCCCAGCACGACGACGAACATGATGGCCTGCTCGCCGAGGCCCAGCAGCAGGATCGCCAGCGGGAACCACACCACCGATGGCATCGTCTGCAGGCCGGTGACCAGCGACCCGATGGCAGAGCGCAGCAGCCGCGACCTCGCCGTCGCCAGCCCGATGGCGGTGCCGATGGCCAGCGCCAGCGCGAAGCCCAGCACCGCGCGGGTGAGGGTGCGGCCGAGCGCCTGCCAGAACTCCGGGTCGGCGGAGAGCCGCGCGAGCTCCCCGAGGACGACGAGGGGCCCGGGAAGGAGGTAGTCGGGCTTCCAGCCGGCCCACACCACCACCTGCCACACCGCGAGGAAGAACAGGGTGGCCAGCAGGATGGGGAGGGCGCGCCGCCAGCGGGGCAGCGCCTTCCGTTCGACGGTGGCGTCGGCCGCGGCGTCGTCGATGGGCTCGAGCGGGTCCGTGGCAGGGGAGTCAGATCTCGAAGTAGTCGGCCTCGTCATGGCGTGCCACCTCCTCGCGGAGTCGTTGGGTGAGGTCCGCGGCCAACGCGACGCACGCCGCGGACTCCATGGCCCGGGGCCGGGGGAGCTGGATGCGCTGTTCGTGGATGATCCGCCCCGGCCGCGACCCCATCAGGATGGTGCGGTCCGACAGCCGGACCGCTTCGCGCACGTTGTGCGTGACGAACACCACGCTGAAGCCGGCGTCGAGCCACACGTCCTCGATGAGGTCGTGCATCTGGTCGCGGGTCATGGCGTCGAGCGCACCGAGGGGCTCGTCCATCAGCACGACGGCGGCGTCCTGCGCCAGCACCCGCGCCAGCGCCACGCGCTGCCTCATTCCGCCGCTCATCTCGTGCGGGCGCTTGTCCAGGTGGCGACCCAGCCGGACCTTGCCCAGCAGCTGACGGGCGAGGGCGGCGCGTTCGCCCTTGTCAACGCCGCGCAGCTGGAGCGCGAGCTCGACGTTGCCGGCAGCGGTGAGCCACGGCAGCAGCGTGGACTCCTGGAACATCAGGGCCACCTTGCCGCCGGCGTCGATGGTGCCCGACGTGGGGGTCTCGAGCCCCGCGGCCAGCGTGAGCATCGTCGACTTGCCGCAACCTGAGCCGCCGACGAGGGCGACGAACTCGCCTGGTTCCACGTCGAGGTCCAGGCCGCCGAGGGCGGTGACCCGCTGCTCGCCCTGCCCGAACGATTTGGTCACGCCCCTGAGCCGGAGGCCGCCGGCGGGCGCCGCGGGTGCTGTCGCCGCGCTCACGAGGCCACCTCGGCCAGGCCGCGGGCGTCCAGCGCCTCGTTCAGCACGGCCAGGTCCCACAGGCGGGCGAAGTCGTCGTTGGGCTTGTCCGGCAGCAGGCCCACGGCGTCGGCGTGGGCGGCGGCGGCCCGGAGGGTGTCGGCGAGCGGCTCGACGGTGAACTCGAGCGTCTCCCAGGAGGCGCGGAGAGTCCCGGGGTCCATCACCTGCCCGGTCAGGGCCGTGATCTGGGCGGCGGCGGCGTCGCGGGCGGCGACCGGGTCCTCGTCGATCAGTGCGAGGGCATCGAGGTGGGCGTCCAGGAACGCGCGCAGCAGGTCCGGGCGCTCCTCGACGAACCGCGGGTTGGCGATCACGGTGGTGGAGGCGAAGAGCCCGTCGGGCCAGAGGTCCCGCTCGTCGACGAGCACCACGCCGCCGGCCTCGACGAGCCGGGTGGCGAAGGGCTCGGGCAGCCAGCCGCCGTCGATCCCACCCGCGGTGAAGGCCTGCACAGCTGCGGAGTTGGGCTGGGGGAGCACGCTCACGTCGCCCCCGCCGTCGTCGGTGGCCGTGAGGCCCTGGGTGCCGAGCCAGTGCCTGAGGGCGATGTCCTGCGTGTTTCCGAGTTGCGGGGTGGCCAGACGCTTGCCGCGGAGGTCCTCGGGGGACTCGATGCCCGCACGGACCACCAGCGAGGCACCGCCGGAGGTGGAGCCGGCGATGACCCGCACGGCCTCGCCGCGCGACTGCAGGTAGGCCGTGACGGTGGGGTTGGGGCCCATGTAGGCCACGTCGACGGATCCGGCGAGCACCGCCTGGAGCGCCTCGGGTCCCGCCCTGAACGACTGCGTGGATGCGGTGGCCCCGGCCTCCGCCAGCCGGGCGTCGAAGAGGCCCTCGCCGTCGGCGATGAGCGCGGGCGCGTGGGTGACGTTGGCGAAGTAGCCGATGGTGACGGTGTCGTCGCCGTAGTCGGTGGAGGCGCAGCCGGCCAGCAGCCCGCATGCCGTCAGCAGGCCGACGGCGGCAGCCGTCCGCCGCGACAGCCGGGTGCTGCGGTGGGCCATGGGGGTTCTCCTGGTGAGCGGGTGATGCCGAAACTAGGTGCGCCCACCACCTGAGTCAACGCGTCGCGCCCGCGTGAGACGGCCCCTGAGCGTGCGTTGCCCACGGCTTTCGCTGACTGCTGAACCGGGGAATAACCGCCTCTGGAGCGGTCAGTCGACCAGCATGGTGCCGGTCTCCCCAGGCAGGCTGCCGGTGGCGCGCTGGCCGGGGGCGAGCGGGCGGTTGGCGGAGACCTCCGCCTGGCTCGGCAGGAGGTCCTCCCAGGGCACGTCCTGCAGCACCAGCAAGGTGGTGGTGCCGTACAGCAGGAAGCTGGTGGCCAGGCTGCCCAACGGCCAGTAGCGCTGCCCGGAGTGGCCGTGCGCGCTCACCAGGACGAGGTCCACCCCCTCCGCGGATGCGAGCTGGTGCAGCGCCGCCGCCGGGTCCTGGTCGCGGAGCACCCGCACTTCGGTGTCGGCCTGCAATCCGGCGGCGAGCTCGTCGAGATAGGTCTGCGCCTCGACGACGAACTGGTCGATGGCGCGGTCCACGGTGGCCTCGATCCTGCTGCCGCGCCGACGGTGGATGTAGCGGGGCGGCTGCACGACGTGGGCGAGCACCAGCGTGGCGCCGATGCCGGCCGCGATCGCGTCCGCCGCGCCGAGCACGTGCTCGGCCCGGAGCGACCCGTCCATCGGCACCAGGATCCTGTGGTAGGTCTCGGGCACCAGCGGGGCGTCCTGCGCCGCGTCCTGGCCGACGTGGTAGCCGCGCACCAGCAGCAGCGACGCCCCGGAGCGCTGCGCCACCTTGAAGGCGACGGAGTTGAGGTTCCAGGCGTTCAGGCCGCCGGCGCCGTGGCTGTCCAGCGCGATCAGGGAACAGTCCCACTCGCGCGCGACCTCCAGGATCCGATCCGCCGCGGAGCCCTCCTCGACGCGCGTGATGCTCTGGAGCCCCATCTCCTCCAGCACCCGCCGCGCGATATGGCCCAGGTAGACATCGGCCACGTCGCGGCGCATCCGCCACTCGAGGGGATCGTTCAGCGGGGCCTCGGCGTTGCCTTCCAGGACCCGCAGGAGCATCGTCTCCGAGCCGGGGGGCGCGATCCTTGCGACGTGCGTGAGGACACCGGAGGCGAGAACCGAGCCGTCCAGCGGAGCAAGAACACGTTCGAACATGCGTCCCCCTGTCGTGCCGTCCCTGGTCATGCTACGCCTGCGGGTTCGTGAGGTTCTGGTCCACCCGCCACTGGTCGCCGTCGCGGCTCACCGTCACCTCGATGCGGCGCCCGCCGCGGCGCACTGTGGCGCGGTAGCCGTCCCAGTGCAGCGGCAGCCGGGGGTCGACGCGCAGGGTGTCGCCCTCCCAGGTCAGCCCCAGGATGGCCTCGACCCCGACCCGGTAGAGCCACCCGCTGGAGCCGGTGTACCAGGTCCAACCGCCCCGGCCCACGTGCGGGGGCCGGCCGTACACGTCGGCGGCGAGGACGTAGGGCTCCACCAGGTAGCGGGCGACCCCCTCGGGGTCGGCGGAGCGCCGGACGGGGTTGAGCAGGTCGAACAGGCGGTGCGCGGTGTCGCCGTCGCCCGCCTCCGCCGCCGCCCAGGCCAGCCAGGCCGCCGCGTGCGTGTACTGGCCGCCGTTCTCCCGGATCCCGGGCAGGTAGCCCTTGATGTAGCCGGGGTCGTCGGCGGTGTGCTCGAACGGAGGGTCCAGCAGCAGTGAGAGCCGCTCGTCCCAGCGGACCAGCTCTTCCACGGCCGACGCCAGCGCGGTGGCCGTGCGGTCGCTCCGCGGGGCTCCGGACAGCAACGCCCAGCTCTGGGCGATGGAGTCGATCCGGGCCTCGGGTTGGGTCGCGGAGCCCAGCGGATGGCCGTCGTCGTAGAAGGCACGCAGGTACCAGCGGCCGTCCCAGGCATGCTCCTCGACGGCGGCGAACAGCTCGTCCGCCCTCGTGCGTTGGGTGGCCGCCTCGTCGGCAAGCCCGGCCAGCTCGCACAACTCGGCGAAGTCCCGCAGCACCGCGCCACCGAACCAGCCGAGCCACACGCTCTCCCCCCTGCCCTCGGCGCCGACGCGGTTCATGCCGTCGTTCCAGTCTCCGGTACCCATCAGCGGTAGGCCGTGGGCGCCGGCGGTGATGCCCCTCCGCACCGCCCTGCGGCAGTGGTCGAGCAGGTCGGTGTCGCGCGGCGACGCGTGGAACGTGTCGTAGCGCTCGGCCTCCTCGGGCGCGAGGGGCTCGCCGTGCAGGAAGGGGACGCGCTCGTCCAGGACGGCGACGTCGCCGGTGGCCCGGATGTAGCGCGCCGTCACGTAGGGAAGCCACAGCAGGTCGTCGGAGATGCGCGTCCGCACCCCGCGACCCGTCGGCGGGTGCCACCAGTGCAGGACGTCTCCCTCCTCGAACTGATGTGCGGCGGCGCGCAGCAGGTGCTCGCGGGCGAGGTCCGGCCGCGACCATTGAACGGCGAGCACGTCCTGCAGCTGGTCGCGGAAGCCGTAGGCGCCGCTGGACTGGTAGAACCCCGTGCGGCCCCACAGCCGCGCGGTCAGGGTCTGATACGGCAGCCACGTGTTGAGGAGCAGGTCCATCGCGGGATCCGGCGTCTCCACACTCACCCCGCCGGTCGCCTCGTCCCACAGCGCCCCGACGCGGCCCATCGCGTCCCCGATCGCGCCCGGTTGCCGCAGCTGGGCGACGGAGGCGGCCGCCTCGTCGACGCCGTCGGACTGGCCGAGTAGGAACGCCACCTCATCCTCGCCGGCCGCCGGGAGGTCGACGTGGACCTGCAGGACGGCGCACGGGTCCACGCCGACGCCGGCGCGGCGGGACAATCCGATCCGGGACAGCCCCGCTGGGCGCGCGAGGCTGCCCGCGCGGCCGATGAACTCGCCGCGGTCCGCCGTCCAGGCGTGCAGCGGGTGGGTGCTGGCCACCCAGGCGACGCGACCCGAGAGGTCGGTGTGGAACGGGTTGCGGGCGAGGATGACGCTGGAGGCCTCGTCGAACCGGGTGGTCACCTGGTGGCGGGTGGTGTCGCGGGTGCCGCCGAGAACGAGGTCGGCGAAGTAGGTGAGCGTCACCCGGCGTGGGCGGGAGGTGAGGTTGGAGACCTTGACCCGAACCACCACCGCCGCGGGATCCTCGCTCGCGAAGACGGTGGTGGTGAGCAGCAGGGCGTGGCTGGAGTACTCGTAGGTGGTGTACCCGACGCCGTGGCGCACCAGGGTGGGCCGTTCGCCTCCGCAGGGCTGCGGGGTGGTGGACCAGAAGGCGCCCGTCTCCTCGTCGCGCACGTAGACCGTCTGGGCGGGCAGGTCCGCCAGAGGGTCGTTCCGCCAGGCCGCCAGCCGGTTCTCCCCGCTGTTGACCGCCCACGCCGCCCCGAGCCCGGCCTCCGTGGCGAGGCAGCCGACCTGGGGGGTGGCGATCACGTTGGACCACGGGGCGGGGGTGTGGGTGCCTGGGGGCAGGAAGATCTGGTACTCCCGTGCGCCGGCGTCGAACCCGCCCAGCCCGTTGTCGAACTGCAGCCCGGTCGGCCGGGCCACCGCGGGACCGGCGGCGGCCGAGAACATGCTGCTCGTCTGGTCGCCGGGCCGGGGATCGAACGGGGGGAGTGCGGCGGGGGCGGGGCCCATCAGCCGCGACAGCCGCAGGGTCAGGTCGCCCTGCCCCGGGTCGAGCACGACGCGCGCGGCGTGCCGGAGCCACCCGAGCGCGTGGCCGCCCACGTGCGTGCTGTTGAGCAGGAAGACCCCGCCGCGACGGCCCAGCCATCGGTCGGCGTCGTTCCTGGTGATCACCCCGAGGGCTGCGTCGCGCACCCCCGCCGAGTACCCCGTCGGCTCCTCGTCGACCACCACGACGTCCACCTCGATGCCCCGACGGCGCCAGTAGCGGTGCGCCCGGAGCACCTGGTCCAGCAGGGGGAAGTCATCCTCGTCGGCGATCCCGACGTAGAGGATCGGCACGTCACCGGAGACGCCGAGCCCCCACAGTGCGCCGAGCGCCTCTCCCGGCACCACGCCGTCGGGCGCGGGCACCCGCACGTCGGGGGAGGGGAACAGCAGCAGGCCCAGGAGCCGCTGGGTGGTGGCCAGGTCGTGGCCGGCGAACCCGAGGTCCTGCAGTTCGCGCACGGCGTGCGCGGCGGCGAAGGTGGAGGCGTGCTCCAGGTGCGACCACACCCGGTAGCGGTCGATGAGCAGCTGCGCCTGTTCGCGGCTGGGGGCGAAGCCGGTGACCACCGCCAGCCGGACGCGTCCGTTCTGCTGCAGCGTCACCTCCTGGCCGAGGGCCAGTGCAGGATCCAGCGGTGCTTCCGCGAACTCCCGCTCGGCGCCCCACCAGCCGGCACGGGGATCCAGGGCGGCGGGGCGGGCGGGCGTCCGGTGGCGGCCCAGGAACTGCGCCCGGTCGCTGGTCAGGCGGGTGGGACCCCATTCGCCGCCGTCGGGCTCCGGCCCGCGGACCACGAAGGCGAACACGAAGCGCTCCGGCTCGTCGGCGGCCCGCGGCCTCCGTCGGAGCAGCAGGCCCGGCAGGCCCGGGATGGGCTCGGCCTCGACGAAGAGGCGGCTGAAGGCGGGGTGGCGGAGGTCGTCGCCGGCCGGCGCGAGGGCGATCTCCGCGTAGCTGGACACGCCGAGCCGGCGCGCCGTGGGCGACTCGTTGCGCAGGTCGAGCATCCGGATCTCGACGTCGTCGCGCGCAGCCACCGTGACCTCGAGGTGGCTGTAGATGCCGGCGTGCCGCTGGCGGAACTCCGCCTTGGAGGGGCCGAACAGGGTCTCCTGGGGCGCGGGGCCGCACGGGCTGGCCGTTGCGGACCACAGGTTCCCGTGGGTCAGGTCCTGCAGGTAGAGCCACGACCCGGAGTCGTCGAGCGCCTCGTCGGCGCGCCATCTGGTGATCGCGATGTCGCGGTGGCTGCTGTGCCCGGCCCCGCTGTCGGTGAGGAGGACCGAGTAGCTGCCGTTCGACAGGCAGTGCAGGCCCACCGAGCGTCCTTGTGGCGGCCCGACGGTCCAGGGGACGGTGGGGGCGATGGCCTCCACGGCATCCCCGGCGTCGCCGTCGGGCACCACGTCCTCGTCGACCGGGCCCGTGGCGGGCAGGCGGGCGCCGGCACCCCCAGGCACCTGCTCGGCGAGCAGGAGGCTGATCGCCGCCGTCGACGGTTCCTTCTGGAAGCGATGCACCATGCGTGGCCCGTCGAGGTGGGCGGCGAGGGCGAGCATGATCATCCCCTGGTGGTGAGCCATGTGGGACCGGACGATGCCGAACTCGCGCCCGAGTGGGATCCGCGACGGCGTGAAGTCCACCGCCTCGTACATCCCGTAGCTGCCCATCGCGCCCAGTTCCTCGAGCCT
Organism: Tessaracoccus sp. MC1627; assembly: GCF_014164725.1. Classification (NCBI taxonomy): domain Bacteria; kingdom Bacillati; phylum Actinomycetota; class Actinomycetes; order Propionibacteriales; family Propionibacteriaceae; genus Tessaracoccus; species Tessaracoccus sp. MC1627. The sequence goes on from NZ_JACJGA010000001.1 coordinate 221,123, forward strand.
GTCGAGGTTGGCCAGGACGGCCGCCGGGTCGTAGGGCAGCCCCAGGACGCTTGCGTAGGGGGCGACCACCAGGTCGTCGGCCAGCCCGCGGGTCAGGCCCGCCCCGGGGACCCCGAAGGCGCGGTACTGGTAGCCGGAGGCCGCGTCGAAGGCGTAGAAGCCGGACTCGGAGATGCCCCACGGCACCCCTCGGCGCCGTCCGTAGGCGATGTGGTGGGCCACGATCGCGGCGCAGGTGTGGCCGAGCAGGCTGTCGCGTGGCGTGGGGACCAGCAGGGTGGGCATGAGGAACTCGAACATGGTCCCGCTCCAGGAGGCGAGCGCGTGGTCGCCGTCCAGGGTGCGGGTCATCGGGCGGCCGAGGTGCAGCCAGTGGTCCTGTGGCACGTCGCGCTTGGCGATGGCCACGAGGCTGGCGATCCGGGATTCGGAGGCGAGGAGGTCGTAGTAGCTGTCGTCGAGGCGGCCCGTGTCGATGCTGAAGCCGATGTGGAACACGCCGCGGCCACGGTCGTACAGGAAGCCGAAGTCCATCTCGGTCACCATGGCGCGCGCCCGGCCGGCCAGGGATCTCAGGGATTGGAGGGTCCGGTCTGCCGCCGAGGCAGCGACCTCCAGCGACGCCGTCAGTGCACGGGCCCACGCGCGTGCCGCTGCGGGTGCGTCCGCGAGGGCGGCGACGAGATCGCGTGCACCGGCCGCCGCCTCACGACTGGCGCGGGGGAGCTCCGCCCAGGTCAGCTCCACCGGGAGGGCGTCGAGGACCCGTTGCCAGGCCTCGGCGGCGGTGCCGGCGCCGAGCGCGTCGGACCAGGCCGGATCCGGACGCGACGACAGCCAGGGCAGGGCCAGCCCCGCCTCACGCTCCAGCGCCTCCAGGTGCCGATGGATCAGCCCTGCGTGCAGGCGCATGGCCGCGACGGCGATGGGGTCCAGCTTGCGGCCGTGCTCCACCAGGTCCGCCAGGAGCAGGGAGACGTTGGCCCGCACGTCGGCGAGGAGGGCGGGCAGGGCGTCGAGCCAGCTCGTGGGGTCGGCCTCCACCGTGGCCACCCGTCGATCCAGCTCCGTCAGGTAGTCGACGAGGGCCGGCTGGCCCGAGCCGAGCGCGCTGGCCTCGTCGGCCACCAGCATGATCGCGTCGCGCAGTCCCTCCCAGGCCGCGATGGGCCAGACGGGACCGAAGGGCAGCTCGTCGCAGCCCTGCGCCAACACGATGAGGCAGGCCGCGAGGTTGCCGCTGTCCACCGTCGAGACGTAGCTGGGCGGCAGCGGGCGCAGCGTGCGGGTGTCGACCCAGTTCACGGGGTGGCCGCGGTAGTGGTCGATGCGGTCCAGGGAGTCGAAGGCCGATTCGAGGCCGGAGACGAAGCTCTGCGTGCCGAGGTAGCCGCGGTCGTGCGCGGCCAGGGCGGCGACGAAGTAGAGGCCCACGTTGGTGGGGGAGGTGCGGTGCGCGACGACGCCGAGCGGCTCCTCCTGGTAGTTGTCCGGAGGGAGCCAGTTGTCCTCGGGTCCGACGAACTGTTCGTAGAAGAGCCAGGTTCGGCGGGCGAGCGTCCGCAGGCGGCGGTCCTCCGCCGTCGTGAGGGAAACCTTGACCCGCCGGTCGGGGCGGCTGGTGAGCTGGAGGATGAAGGGCGCGGCGAGCCAGGCGGCGAGGAAGGGCGCGGCCGCGGGCAGCGCCGACGGCCGGATCAGCGCCACCGCGACCCCGAGTGCCAGCGTCAGTACTGTCGCGGGGACCGCCGCCCGCACTGCCGTGGCCAGCGGGACCGTCCTGCCCACCCGTCGCACCGCCCCGGCGGCCGTGGTCCACTCCAGCAGATTGCGCCGCGACACGTACATCCGCCACAGGGTGCGCACGATGGCGTCCGCGCTGATCATCGCGTCGCCGGCCAGCCCCACCAGCAGGAAGCCGGCCCGGGCGAGCTGACGCTGCAACGGGGCCAGTCCCGTCTGCCACCTCCTCCCCCGGTCGCGGGTGAAGAGGGCGGCGACGGCGCCGGACAGGGTGCCCAGCGCGCCGGCCAGGAGGCCCGTCACGGGGCTGGCCAGGGCGAGCAGTGTCCAAGCCCACGGGGAACCGGGCAGCCACAGCCAGGCCGCGGCGAGCAGCGCGACGATCGAGGCGGGGACCAGGCTGCGGCGGAGGTTGTCCGCCAGCTTCCAGCGCGCGAGCAGCGGCAGGGTGTTGGGCTGGCGCCCGTGCTCCGTGGGCACGCGCGGCCCGAGCCAGCGCAGCAGCTGCCAGTCGCCTCTGATCCATCGGCTCAGCCGCAGCGAGGCCACCAGGTAGTTGGGCGGGTAGTCCTCGTAGACGGTGATGTCGCTGACGAACCCCGCCCGGCCCAGCGAACCCTCGAACAGGTCGTGGCTGAGCAGCGAGTTCTCCGGCACCATGCCGTCGAGGCTGCGCTCGAAGGCGTCCACGTCGTAGATGCCCTTGCCCATGTAGCTGCCCTCGCCGAACAGGTCCTGGTAGAGATCCGAGACGGCGATGTTGTACAGGTCGACGGTGGAGTCCCCGGCGAGCGCGCGGGTGAAGGGGGAGAGGGTGGCGCTGACCGGATCGGTCTCGGAGCGCGGCTGCAGCACCGTGTAGCCGGCCACCACCCTGCCCCGATCGTCGAAGCGCGCCCGGTTGAGCGGATGCGCCAGAGTGCCGACGAGACGCGCGGCGGCGTCCGGCGGGAGCACGGTGTCGGCGTCGAGGGTGATGACGTAGCGCACGCCCGTGAGGCGTTCGGTGTCCCCGGCCAGCAGCTGGAAGGACGTGTCCGTGGCGCCGCGCAGCAGGCGGTTGAGCTCCTGCAGCTTCCCGCGCTTGCGCTCCCAGCCCATCCAGGTGCCCTGCGCCTCGTTCCACAGCCGCCGCCTGTGCAGGAACAGGAACGGGGCGCCGGACGTTGCGGCGTTCAGCGCGGCCAGTGCGGCCTCGGCATGGGCGAGGACCTCGTCGTCGCCCGGTGCGGCGGCGGCCTGGGCGTCCGGGAAGTCGGTGGCGGCCGCGAAGACCAGCTGCGGGTCCGGGTTGCGCAGGTAGTGGGCGCGGATGTTGTCCAGCATCGCGTCGACATCCTCCGGGCTCGCCACCATGCCCGGCACCACCACCAGGGTCCGGTGCTCCTGCGCGATGCCGTCGCTGAAGTCCAACTTGGGGAGGACCCGCGGGTGGAGGGTGCGCGAGAGGGCCCAGTTGACGAGGTGGACCGCGGCGGTGAGGGCCGGCACGATCGCCAGGACGGTGGCGGGGAGCGCGGCCCAGGGGTCGCGGCTGCCGGCGTAGAGGCCGGCGGCCACGACGACGGTGGTGGCGATCAGCAGGATGGGGAGCAGGTAGGTGGCGGTGGGGCGATCGAGGAACGCCCGCCGCATGCGCTGGCCCAGCGGCGGCCGGCTGCCGACGGCGGCCTCCAACGCCCGCGCCCCCTCGCCGATGAGGTAGTAGCCCACGTGCCGTTCCTGGGCGTCGTCGGCCTGCTCTGCCAGCCCGACGGCGGCCTGCGCCACCTCGATCTCGGTCCGCTGTGAGGTGCGGGTCACCTGCTCGACGGCGGTGCGGTAGCGGTTGCGGCTGTCGTATTCCATCGCCGGGTAGTGCCCCGAGGGGTCGCCGTCGGCCAGGATCCCGTGGAGGACGCTCAGCCGCTCGGCCGCGGGCTTCCAGTCCCACCGGTCCAGGGTGCGCAGGCTCACCACGGCGGTGGCGATGATGTCGTCGTCGTCCTGCGCCCTCGCATCCCTGCGGGTGGGGGCGGGACGATAGGGCGACGGCGGCGTCAGGCCCGCCAGCCGCGCGGCCGCACCGGTGACCGCCTCGAGGAGCACCGCGCGGAGCATGGACGGCAGCACCCACACCTCGCCCTGCGTCAGCACGGTATGGCGCTGATAGGCGTCGACGAAGGCGAAGAGTTGCTCGGGATCCAGTTGGAGTTCGTCGGCGGTCAGGATGGCGTCTGCCAGGACCAGGCTCCTCGGGTGGGCCTGCTGGTCCGGCCGACCGACCAGCCACGGCAGCTCGCGATAGAAGTGGGAGGGAAGATCCTGGCGCACCTGGCCCAGCGCCTGTTCGACGAGGTAGTAATTGTCCAGGAACCACTCGGCGCCCGACGACGGGGCCGCCGCCCTACCCCTCCTGCTCTGCGCGGTCCGCGAGGCACGCAGCGTCTGCAGGAGGTCCGGGAACCGGCCGGGCAGGTCGATCGGGCTGCCCCGGCGCGTTGTGGTGAGGGCGCCGTCGTGGGCCAGCCCCAGGCTCGCGGCGTCGTTCCCCCGGGCGGTGTCGTCGTCGCGGCTATTCATGATTGTCGTGCACCCCTCTCGGAGGCGTCCCTTTGGATGGTACTCGGACGCCACGCGACAGGGCGCCTCGCAGCACGCTCAGGTATCCTCGGCGGAGATGTCTGGATCTCCGCACCCGTCGCCCCGCCACCTCCCGCGACGCTCCTCCTGCCCTGCAACTCGCGTGAACCGTGCCGGTGCGCCGTGGTGAGCCCCGGTGAGGTGGGCGCCCAGGCCGCCCGCCGTCGCACCATCGCGGTGATCAGCCACCCCGACGCGGGTAAGTCCACGCTCACGGAGGCGCTTCTGCTGCACGCCCGAGCGATCGGGCAGGCGGGCGCCGTGCACGGCAAGGCGGGCCGCCAGGGCACGGTGTCCGACTGGATGGACATGGAGAAGGACCGCGGCATCTCGATCAGCTCGTCGGCGCTGCAGTTCCCCTACCGCGACTGCATCATCAACCTCGTCGACACCCCCGGCCACGCCGACTTCTCCGAGGACACCTACCGCGTCCTCACCGCCGTCGACAGCGCGATCATGCTGCTCGACGCCGCGAAGGGCATGGAGACCCAGACCATGAAACTGTTCGAGGTGTGCCGCTCGCGCCGCATCCCGATCATCACCGTCATCAACAAGTGGGACCGCCCCGGCCACGAGGCGCTCGCGCTCCTCGATGAGATCGAGAAGCGCACCGGCATGGTGCCCACGCCGTGGACCTGGCCGGTGGGTGTCGCGGGGGACTTCCACGGGGTCATCGAGCAGTGGAGCGACGAGTTCGTCCGTTTCACCCGCACCCCCGGCGGCAGCACCAAGGCCATCGAGGAGCGCTTCACCGCCGACGAGGTGGGGGAGCGTGACCGGGCGGACTTCGACGCGGCCCGCGAGGAGCTGGACCTGCTCGCCGCCGACGGCTACGTCCACGACCAGGAGCTGTTCCTGGCGCAGGCCACCACCCCCGTGTTGTTCACGGCCGCCGTGTCCAACTTCGGCGTCGGGCACCTGCTCGACGTGGTGGCCGACATGGCGCCGTCGCCCACCGCCAGGCGCGACGTGGAGGGCCAGCCGCGCGCTGTCGAGGCGTCGTTCAGCGCCCAGGTGTTCAAGGTGCAGGCCGGCATGGACCGCGCCCACCGCGACAGGCTCGCGTTCGCGCGGGTGTGCTCGGGGGTGTTCTACCGCGGCGACGTGATCACGCACGCCGCGACGGGCAGGTCCTTCACCACGAAATACGTCAGCAGCGTCTTCGGGCGGGACCGGGAGACGGTGGAGGAGGCGTTCCCGGGCGACATCATCGGCCTCGTCAACGCCGGCACCCTGCGGGCCGGGGACACCCTGTACGGCGAGGACCCCGTCGAGTACCCGCCCATCCCGTCGTTCGCGCCCGAGCATTTCCGGGTGGTGCGCGCCGCCGACCCGTCGAAGCACAAGCAGTTCCAGAAGGGGATCGAGCAGCTGGACCAGGAGGGCGTGGTGCAGGTGCTGGACTCGGAGTCGAGGTCGCGGCAGACGCCGATCCTGGCCGCGGTGGGACCGATGCAGTTCGAGGTGGCCAGCCACCGGATGGAGCACGAGTTCAACGCGCCGGTGCGCTTCGATCAGCTCCCCTACACGCTTGCGCTTCGCGCCAAGGCGGACGACCTCCGAGACATCAACTCGGTGACCGGAGTGGAGGGCGTGGAGCGTCGCCAGGATGGGGCGTCGCTCGCCCTGTTGACGGGGAAGTGGCAGGTGTCGACGTTCCGGCGCCTGCATCCGCATGTGGTTCTGGAGTCCATCAGCACGGACGTCGAGGACACCCTCCCGTCCGCCTAGCCGCCCATCGCTCCCTGAGGAGGGCCGCCCGAGGAGCGGCGTGGCCGTCTTTCGCTCCCTGAGGAGGCGCGCCGCCGAAGGCGCGGGTGCCATCTCGAAGGGTCGTGACTACCACCTTCACGCAGTTCTTGTGGTCGGGTGCGGTGAGGCGTGAGTCGATGCCCGGGCGGCCGTTGTCCATGCTCTGGAGGTCGTCGCGGCCGGGGTCTGTGGTCGGGTTGCTAGGTGTACCGCCCGGGCATCGCCCCCGTCTCCCCGCACTCGGTCCTCCTGTGGCGCTGTCTGTCCGGGTGTGGGCCGGCAGGGCGGCGTTGGGGCTGGGTCTGCTTGGGCGGGATGCCGGTTGGGTGATCGTCGGGTTGGGCACCGCTGGGCAGTGCCGCCCTGACGTCCCCCACCCTCGCTGGCAGGTCCGGGTTCTCGACCCGTCGAGACCGTCCCCACACCACTAAATGTCATGCTGAGGGTCGTACTCGACTCTGAGCATGACATTTAGAGGGCCGAGCTCGCCCCTCAGGTCCTCAGTTCCTCGGGCGGGGCGGTGATATGCCCCGGTGTAGGCTCGATGCAGCGACGGCGAGGCCGGTGTCCACCGCAGAACGACGGCATCCGGCCCCTCGTCAGGCTCACGTCCTGCAAGGAGGCACGATGATGCTGAAGGTGTGGTTGAGGAGAGGTCTGGCGGCGTTCGCCGCGATCCTCATGGCAGTGTTGATCGCCGGCTGTTCCGGATCCGGGTCCAGCTCGGAGGAGATGCCCGGCGTCGAACCCGCACCCGCCGTCGGCGGCGACAGCGGGGCACTCCCTCAGAAGGACGGCGAGGAGGACACCTCTGGCGACGGCGACCGTCTCGTCATCCGGTCAAAGACGCTGCGTCTCGAGGTGGACAGCACCGCGGACGCCATCACCGAGGTCCGCGACCTGGCCCGCACCCACGAGGGCACCGTCTCGAACATGCAGGTGGCCACCGGCGACGACTGGCTGTACCACTACGACGAAAGGGGCACCCTCGTCGGCGACGGGGCAGCGCTGCGGGGCTGGATCACCGTGCGCGTGCCCACCGACTCCTACGAGGACTTCGTCGCCGCCGTCGCCGAACTCGGAGTGGTGAAGTATCAGTCCGAGGCCACCGACGACGTGACCCAGGAACACGTCGACCTGTCCGCCCGCCTCGAGAACATGCGCGCCCAGGAGGTGCGCCTGCGCGAGTTCTTCGAGGCGGCCGTGAAGGTTGAGGAGATGCTGGCCATCGAAACCGAGCTGGGACGGGTGCGCGGGGAGATCGAGTCCCTCGACGCCCAGGTCACCTACCTCGAGCGGCAGGCCGCGATGGCGACCGTCTCGGTGGAGCTGACTGAGCCCAGCGCCGTGGTGCGGCCCGACGGTGAGTCATGGGGCTTCGTCGAGGCCATCACCAGCGGCATTCGGGGAGCGGCACAGGTGGTGACGGTGGCGTTGACCGTGCTCATCGCGACGTCCCCGCTCTGGCTCCCCGCGCTGATCCTGTTCTTCCCCATCCGTGCGTGGGTGCGCCGCCGCCGCGCGCCTGCCGCGCCCCCGGTGCCGCCCTCAGCCCCGCCGGCCGGTTCCGATGCCGAAGGACCCTCCTCGCCTTCGGCCGAGTGAGCGGCAGCGGTCATCGCCGCGATGGCCTGCGGCAGGCGCTGGATGATGCCGTGACAACGCAGTCCCGGCCGCACGTTCGGTGGTCACAGCGTTCGCGACACTGCCATAGGACACCCGGAGGGCCGCCAGATCGTCACCTGCGATCAACCCACCCCGAGTGCGACGCTGTCCGACCCTGCCGATACGTTGAGTCGACCGTCGGAAGAGGGGGACCAATGGCCGGGTACACAGTCATCGATTTCGAGACCACGGGGCTCAGCCCAAGACACGGTGACCGGATTGTGGAGATCGGTGTCGTGAAGGTCAGTCATGAGGGCGAGGTCTACGACGCCTGGAGCACCCTTGTGAACCCGCAGCGAGATGTTGGCGCCTCGAGCATCCACGGGATCACGGCTCGCGACGTGGTCGGCGCACCCACGTTCGACGACGTGGCACCGTCCCTGCTCGATGCCCTGGATGGGCGCATCCTTGCGGCTCACAATGCTGGCTTCGACACCAGGTTTCTCTCTGCCGAACTGCGCCGTGCCGGCTACGAGGTAGAGGACCTCGCCGTCCCCGCCGTCTGCACGATGGCGTGGTCCTCCGCCTTCTACCGCGAGTCCAGCCGTCGGCTACGGGACTGTTGCGCCTGCGCAGGGGTGGACCTTGACGGTGCACATAGCGCCCTCGGTGACGCGTTTGCCACAGCACAGCTCCTGTCCAGGTACCTGGACTGTTGCCATCATCAGCCACTGTGGGAGGAGACCATCGCTGCTGCCAGGCAGTTCAGGTGGCCCAGCCACGGTTCCGGCACAACCGGTGTGCCCTTCAGATCACGGACCGACAACGCCCCCGCGCGTCCCGATGGCTGGCTGGAGCGGATAGTCGCCCGCATGCCACGGTCGGCAGACGCTCAGGTGGACTCATACCTGGCGGTTCTTGAAATGGCGATGCTCGACGGGTACCTGTCGCTCCACGAGCAGGATCAGCTGGTCGAGATCGCTGGGGCAGCCTCGCTCACAAGGCCGCAAGTCCTGGCGCTGCACGCGGAGTACCTGCACGCGATGGCCGTAGTGGCGCTGCAGGACGGTGTCGTGACACCGCAAGAGCGCGCTGACCTGGATCGTGCCGCGTCGTGCCTTGGGCTGGCCCCCCATGACGTCGAAGGAGCCCTCGAGAGTGCGGCGGAGGAGGGTGGGACCGCGGGACTGGTGATCACTGGGCTGACGCTGCAGCCAGGCGACCGGGTGACGTTCACTGGTGAGATGTCAGCGGACCGATCCGTCTGGGAGGCGCGCGTCCGACAGGCAGGTTTGCATCCCGCAGGACTGGCCAAGTCGACGAAGGTGCTTGTAGCAGGGGATCCTGACTCGTTGAGCGGCAAGGCCTCGAAGGCGCGTGCATACGGCGTTCCGATCGTCGACGAGACGGCCTTTGACACGATGATGCGCGACCTGGAGAGCTGACGGCTCCAGGGCAGATCCTGTCGCCCCGCACCGGAGCGGGCCGCGCCGCGACCCGGTGTCAGCGCCAGCGGCCCCGCTGTTTCGGTGCAGTCGATCGCGGCTTCCTGGCTGGTGCGGGCTGAGGCTCGCCGGCCTGGGCCTTCAGCACCTTCTTGTGTGTCTCCCGTTCCTCGACCAGCCAGCCGGGCGGATCGGCGATCAGTTCCCCGATCTCGTCCGAGGTCATCGCATCACTGACGCCGGCGCGGGCCAGGCCGGCGCGTGAGATGCCCAGCTTCTGGGCCACCACGTCGCGCGGGAACGGTCCGTTGCGGCGGAGCTCGACGAGCCAGGCCGGCGGGTCCTCGCGGAGGGCGTCCAGGTCGTCCCGGGTGATCGGAGTGTTCTGGAACTCCTCAGGCGCGGCCGGCAGGTAGATGCCGAGCTTGGCGGCCGCGGTGGCCGGCTTCATGGTTTGGCTCATGCCCGCAGCCTATCCGGGTGGGGTACCCTGCGCCCGTGACCACTCCCCGCGACCCCGGCCCCGCAGCACTGCGCGTGGGCAACGTGGCGGGGGTCACCGTCACCAAGTGGCGCCGGATCTGGGAAGAGCGGTTCCCGCGGACACCGCTCAGCGTGGTCGAGGTGGCCGAGGCGGACCAGCGACGCGCACTGCTGGGCGACACCGTCGACATGTGTTTCGTCAGGCAACCGATCGACGGCGAAGGCCTGCACGTCATCCCGCTGTACGACGAGCTGCCGGTGGTGTGGATGTCGAAGGACCACGAGCTGTCGCTGCTCGACGAGGTGACGGCGACGGATCTGGTCGACGTGCGGGTGATCGCCGACGCTGAGCCCGCCAGCGTCGAGCTGGCCACCTACTCGGCGGCCGTGTTGCACCTGCCGATGTCGATCGCCCGGTCACACAGCCGCCGTGATCTGGTCTACCGGCCCCTCGTCGATGCCGCACCCACGACGGTGGCCCTGGCCTGGCGGACCGACAACGACAACGGGTGGATCGACGAGTTCATCGGCGTCGTCCGCGGCCGAACGCCGAACAGCTCGCGCACCGCCAAGGAGCGCGGTGACGAGCAGAAACCAGCCGGCACAGCTGCGCAGCCGCGGAAGGCCGGGGTCGCGGGTAGAGCTGGACGCGCGAGGGGGAGTGGCGGCAGGCCCGGCCGTCGGTGACCTCGACCGGTTCCGGGGGGTCAGCGGCGACGCGGCGGCGGGGTCTCCCCGTTGGCGACCTCGTCGATCCAATCGATCGCCTCGTCCGTCAGATAGAACCCGTCCGCGCCGCTGTCACCGGCCCGCCACGCGTCGGAGTCCTTGTCGCCGCCAGCCCGCGTGATCTCGGCCACGAGGGCGGCTGGCACCACGTCGCCGTTGTTGGCGATCAGGTATTCGCGCGACTCGCGCCGCAGCTTGGGCCACCACTCTTCGATGTTCATGTCCACATTGTCGACCAGCGTCGCGGATCGGGGGGCCAGCGCCCCGAACTGGGCGCGTCGGCACTTCGGCGAGACGGTCGCGATGTCCAGGCATGAACGCCGGGGTCGCGGGGTCAGAGCCGTTGCCCCATGCAACAAAGGGCAAGCCCTGGGGAGGGACCTGAAGCCGCGCTGTGAGCGGCCACAATCCTGCTGGCAGAGAGACCCTTGTAGTGAACACCCTAGCCAAAGCCCAGTTGTGACCGCGGTGGCGCGGCGCCGGAGGGCGGGTCTGAGGGAGCCGCGCGCTTCTCTGAACGAAAGTTGATCTTCAAGGTGACCTCCCCCTCTGGTAATCTCGGAGTTGGGTTCCTGCCTTGGCCGGCACCCCAACATTGGAGTTCGCGTTTCATTACCCGGGGGGGACCACGCTCATGGCTGAGTCGTACTATCTGGGGATTGACGTGGGCACAGCCCGCGTCTCCGCCGCAACGGCGCGGCCAACCCATGACGGCAGCGTGGTTGTCTCTCATGTGCCCCTGGGGCACCGCAACGACAACGCACCAGCCGTGGTGTTCGTCACTTCACATGGTGGCCTCCTCTTCGGCGACACCGCCGAACGCCGCGGCCTCGCCGAGCCCGAACACCTCGTGCGCGAGTTCACCCGCAACGTCGGAGACGACGTGCCCCTGTCGGTGGGCGGTCACAGCGTAGATGCCCCCCATCTACTGGCCCAGACCGTGGCCTCCGTCGTCTCCGCCGCCACCGAGTCCGAGGGCGCGGACCCCGCCGGCGTGACCGTCACCTACCCGTCTTCCTGGGGCCCCCACCGCACCGGACTGATCCGCTCGGCCCTCACTGACGTAGGGCTGCCGGATGTGGCTCTGATGTCCGAGGCGGAGGCGGCGGCCCGCAATTACGAGGCCACGCACCCACTGGAGCCGGGCAGGTCCGTCGTGGTCTACGACCTTGGCGGCACCACCTTCCACACCGCCGTCACCCGGAAGGGGAGGGACGGCTCGCTCTCGCTCGTGGGCCAGCTTCCCGGCCTGGACAACGTGGGAGGTGCGGACTTCGACGACCTCGTGTTCCGCCACGTCCTCCGCGGCGCCGGCGCCGAGGGAATGGACCTGAGCAGCCCCGACACCCGCGATGCGCTGATCCAGTTGAGGCGCGAGTGCGTGGACGCGAAGGAGGCCCTCTCGTTCGACACTGAGGTCACCATCCCCGTGCTGCTGCCCCAGGTCTCCACGAAGATCCGCCTGACCCGCTCCGAGTTCGAGGCCATGATCGACGGGCACATCGACCGCACCGTCGGCGCGCTGGACGACGCCGTCGAGGGCGCGGGCGTCGACATCGCAGACGTGGACGCGATCGTGCTGGTGGGTGGATCCTCACGCATCCCCCGGGTGGCGCAGCGGCTCTCCGAGCTGTTCGACCGTCCCATCGTCGTGGACCAGGACCCGAAGTCCTCCACCGCGATGGGCGCCGCCAGGGGGTCGCTGTTCAGCCATGTCGCCTTGGCCCACCCGTCCACCGCGCTCGCCGTCCGAAGCGACGGCGAAGTGGCCCTCATCGCAGACGACGAGGAGGACTCGGCCGTTGTGGCCATCCACGAGGCCACCACTCCAGAGGCCGTCCCGAGGGTCAGATGGTGGTCCGGCCTGGCGCTGGCGGCCGTGGCGGTCACCGGCATCGTCATGATCGGCGGCACCCTCCTCAGTGAGCTCACGTCCGGCGACGAGGGATCCTCCCCGAGGGCCGCGGCCTTCCAGGCCCCGGCAACGCTGGGCCCCAGCGGAAGTTCCGGCGCCCCCGAGACGTCCACGGCCACAGTGGCGGGGCAGACCCCTGCACCTGACGCAGGCAATCAGCAGCAGCAGCAGCAACAGCAGCCGGCGGCCCAGCAGAACCCGCTCATCCAGCGCGAGACCGAGACGGTGGAGAAGCTCATCACCACCGAGACGCGCACCACCGTCACTGCGACGGCGTCGCCGGGCGCACCCACCATTCAGCGGACCACGCCCGCCATGCCGACCCCGCCGAGGACGACGACCACCCCCACCACTCAGGCGCCTGCTCCCACCACCCAGGCACCTGCTCCCACCACCCAGGCTCCCGCGCCCACCACCCAGGCTCCCGCGCCCACAACGCAAGCACCGGATCCCACCACACCGGCCCCGGATCCCACCACACCGGCCCCGGATCCCACCACACCGGCCCCGGATCCCACCACGCCGGCCCCGGATCCCACCACGCCGGCACCGGATCCCGTCCCGCTCACGGCAGACCCCACTCCCGCGTCTGCGTCGGCGACGACGACGACACTCTCGGCCTCGCCTGACCCAGTCACAGCGCTGTGATCCAGACGGGGGGTCCGGGCGAGCCCATCGGTGTGCTGACGCACTTCACGGGCGCCCAGCATGCCTGGCGTGAGACCGCAGCCCTGGCCAGCCCGTCGGGGCCGGTACGTGCCTTCGTGGTGGGGCCCGCCGGCTCCGGCAAGTCCACCCTGCTCAGCCAACTCCAGGATCTCCTCACGCTCCGAGGGGTGCCCAGCACCCAGCTCGACACCACCACAGACATCTCCACACTCCCGCCCACCGACGTGCTGCTCGTCGACGACCTCCACCTCGTCGACGATGAGCGCACCCAGTTGCTCCTGGCCAGGTGCGCCACCCGGGACGCTTCCATCGTGGTGGCCAGCAGGCCATGGCGACACTCCAGCCTCGCCACCGACATCGCCCGGCATCTGGAGCGCAGCGCGCCACCTGTCGTGCTCGGTCTGGTGACGCTGGCCGATGTGACCGCCTACCTGGGACACCGCGGGCAGTCCGTCGAGCAGGCGTGCCTGGACCACCTCCTCACCCTCACAGGAGGCGTAGGGTGGCTGGTATCGAAGGCGCTCGCCATTCATGAGTCGTCCGCACCGTGCAGAGACCCGCAGCATCAGGACCTGGTCCGGGGCCTGGAGGCACGCATCCTGCACCGCCTGGACACCGCGGAGGAGCCGCTTCGACGGTGGGTCGAGTTGAGTTGTGTAGGCGGCGCAGGTGACGGTTTCTTCAGCGACGACGTCTCGGCAGATGATCGCATCGCCGAGGCGTACGCCGAGGGCCTGCTGCTGCGCAACGGCAGCCCGGTCCCGGTGGTGCGCTCGGCCGTGCGGGGCGCCCTCCCTGCGTATCGGGTCCTGGCTCTGGGTGCCGCCGGCCCTGACGCCGACGGCGTGCCGGGTCCGGACCTGGTGCTGCGTCGGGCACTTGCCGCCTGGCACGCGGGCGCACTGGACCAGGCCTCCTCGCTCCTGGACGCTCTGCTGGCGGAGGACCCGGTCCCGGCTGGGGGCGCGGATGTCGCGGCCGCGGTGTGGGCGGCCAGGGGACTGATGGCCACCGGCAGCAGCGTCTACTCCGCCCTTCCTCCGGACAGCCCGTCGGCGCTGGTGAGGGCAGCCATCGCCCACGTCGGCGCCGGTTTCGCGGAGCAGCTGAGGCCCGCTCCGGAGACGACGGCCGAGCCCGGCCAGCCGGAACCCCGCCGTTCCGCTCCGTGCACGCTGGACATCGCACTCCAGCTTCTCGACGAAGGGCTGCGCGCTTCGCTCCTGCCCACCCCGCCGTCGTTCACCGTCACCCGCCTGGTGCGGGCCTCCGAGCTGTACACCTCGTCGCACGCCACCGATCCGCTCCCGGAGTTGCCGGCCGTGATTGCGGCGTCAGTGGCGCTCGGGGCGGGCGAACTGTCCACTGCCCAGCATGTCATCGACGCGGCGGTCGCCGGCGGCCAAGGAGGCCGCTGGGCCCGGCGGCGGTTGCTCCTCTGGCAGGCCTTCGTGGCGCTCCAGGGTGAGCGTCCGTCAGAGGCACGGGCCTCGCTCGAGGAGGCGACGGCGCTGCCCACCCCGGTCTCGGCCAGGGATGAGTTGATCCGGCAGACCATCCTGGTGACCCTCGCGAGGCGCTACCAGGACCTCGCTGCCCTCGAGGCCGCCTGGGCGCAGGCCCACGAGGGCATCCGCCACATCGACGTGGACCTCTACACGCTGCTCCCGTTGAGCGCTCTGGTGTCCGCCGCGGCGCGCGTGGGGGACGCCACCACTTTGTCGGCTCATTTCGCGCAGGGCCTGGCGCTGCTCGAGCGTCTCGGATCGCCGCCGCTGTGGTCGCTGCACCTCAGGTGGGCGGGAGTCCAGCAGGGCATCCTGCTGGACAAGCCCGAGCTGCTCGGGCCGCACGCGAAGGCGCTGGTGGTTGCGTCCACGAGCCTGAAGGTGGCAGAAGTGATGGCCCATGCCGGTGGGATCTGGGTGTCCGTGCTGTCCGGCAACGTGGAGCCCGACAGCGTGGAGGAGGCGGCCAAGGCGCTCTCCACCATCGGGCTGGCCTGGGACGGGGCCCGCCTCGCGGCACACGGTGCCGGGCGCGCCACGGACCGCCGGGTCTCAGCCCGGCTGCTCACCGTGGCCCGCCAGCTTCACCCGACGGCAGAGGAGGCTCGGCGGTCCGAGCCGGCCTCCCAGACCCCCAAGGATGCGCCGAGCGCCGCCGAAGGATCGCTGCTCAGCGACCGCGAGCTGGACGTGGCACTCCTGGTCATGCAGGGCAAGACCTATGCCGAGATCGGACAGACCATCTTCATTTCGCCACGCACCGTCGAGCACCATGTCTCGCACATCAAGCGACGTCTCTCGGTCACCAGCCGCTCAGATCTGATTGCCAAACTGCGCGTCGTGATCGACCCGTCGCGGCACCAGGTCGGATCGGAGCACCGATGACCACGCACCCCCTAATGACCTACTCCGGGAGTGGGGGAAAGCCCCGATGCCTTCCCGCCATCCCACCCCGTAGTTTGAAAGCCAGCGCCACCCGACCCTTGAGGAGACAGCCATGACAACCCCTTTGGTGACCATCGCTGACGCGCTGATTGAGTTCATCCTCAGTCTGCTGCGAGACCCGAACGCAGCTGCGGAATTTGCCGCAGCACCCGAAGAGACCCTGGAAAGGAGTGGTCTCGGCGACATCTGCGGAGAGGATGTCAGATCGGTGGTCCCCGTCATCGTGGACCACCCTGACGTCACGCCCCGGCCGCATCCCCCCCAGCCCCCCGTCGTCATCGTCAATCCGCGCCCGCCCACAGTGGTGGAGGAGATCACGCGGGTGGCCAACAACTTCCACGTCGACAACCGCTCCACCATCGTGGACCAGTCCGTCAACCAGAGCATCTGGGCGGAGGGGGATGTACTTCAGGTCTTCGATCAGGAGACCGTCCTGGCAGTGGGCGACGCATCGATGGCAGCCGGCAATGACGCCACGGTTGATTCCTCGGAGACCGACACCACCGTCGGTGATGTCTCCATCGGCAACACCGAGACCAACGTCGAGATCGATGAGTCGTTCAACGATGAGTCGCTGACCGCTGACGTGACCCTCAACCAGTCGGCCGAGAACTCGTTCAACGAGGCACCCGTCAACGTCGAGGTGGACACCGAGGTCGACGACTCCTTCCAGAACACGGAGACCACCGTCATCGAGACCGAGATCACGACCGCATCGGTCGAGGCTCCTGCTCCTGCGGTGATGGCGGCCCCCGAGCCTGAGCCTATGGCGGCCGCCGTCATGGAGGAGCAGTACGAGGAGCAGCCCACTGAGGACTACTCGTCGTCTGACGAGGACGAGTACGCCGATCCGGACTTCGACGACATCTGAGTCGGGCTCTAGAATTGAGTCGCATGACCGACGAACGCCCCACGGCCCGCCCCTTCCCCACCGGAACGGGCGGGCCAACGGCTGATTCGGGGCGCAAACGCCCCGAGCGCCCAGCCTTGGACAACCCCAACGCGGCCCCCGTGATCGTCAAGCAACCTCCACCCTTCTCGATCCGGGTGACCCAGCTGTTGTGGGTGTTGGGTCTCGTGGCCGGCTCCGTCGCGGTGGTCTACTACTTCGTGGTGCGAGAAGACCAGCTTCCGCTGATCATCGAGGCAGTCCGCGGAGTCGACGGCTCCCGCCAGGACAGCACCTACGCTACGGCGGCGGACATCATCTACTGGTCGGCCTTCTGGGGCCTGGTCGCGCTGCTCCTCATCCAGATCACGCTGCTGGTGTCCTTCATGAACCGCAAGGACGGGGCCAGATGGTGGATGTTCTTCACCGTGCTCGGCCAGGCAGCGCTGTACCTGGTGGCCAACGAGCTCGTCGCCGAGGGGGAGCACGGAGAAATCCTTCGCCAGATGTTCGCCGTGCAGGGCGGGCTAGTGCTGCTCGCCATCCTGGTGAGTACCTTCCCCGGGGCCCTGCGCTGGACTGCCCGCAAGCACGACGTCCGCAAGGGCGTCATCGCCTCCCCGGGAAGCGAGGTCTGAGGCCACCGCCTCCAGGCTCCGGATCACCACCCGACATACTTCCACGCCTGCCCGGTCGGTGAGGGGGGACTGCGTCCTGGCCCGCCACCGGTCGAGCTCCTGCTTGAGCCGTTCGGACAGGGCCGGCGCCTCAGTGTCCTCGGGCACTCCGAGCCGCGCCGGCGTGGTGGTGCCGTTGGCTCCCACGATGCGCCCCGCCTCAGCCGCCTCGTCCGCGGACAGAGGAAGGCCCGAGACCCGGGCCTCGGACAACAGAGACAGCTCGCGCAGCCCGTGTGCGGTGGCCTGGATTCGCTCGATCCCGCCGAGGATGGGTGAGGCGCCGTCGCGCGGGTTCTCGCGCAGGAGTTGGGCCAGGCCGTCGAGGACGGCTCGCACCTTCAACGCCTCGGCGCGGGCGCCGAAGTGCAGGCTGATGAAGCTGCCGAGCTCATTGAGTCCGCTGTATTCCACGAGCCGTTCGGTGAGCTCGGCGGAGTTGGATGCCCCCGCCCGGATCATGGAGATGGCCAGCCGCACCCCGAAGATCCCGAAGCGGGAAAGGAGGCGGCGTCTGACCGCCTCGTTGGGGGAGGCGACCTGTTCAGGGCGCACAAACCGGTCCGCCGACACCAGGAGCTTCTCCCGCTCCCCACGCTCAAGATCGGCCAACGCCCGGAAAGCGGCGAACTCGTCCTCCCGCAGAGTGCGAGCACCCTCGGCAACCAGACCAGCGACGGGCAGCACCCCCAGGGCCAGCGAGGCCAGATCGCCGTGCTGTTCGTAGCGGCGGGCTACCTTGCGGGCCGAGAGGAGGGAATCGATCCGCCCCGAGCCGATCTCGTCGGCCCGCGACAGCACGGACACGGCGTTGACGGTCTTCGAGGCGCCGGCAGCAGTGTCCCGGAAGGCCTCGAGGAACTTGAGATCCGACGGGTGGAGGTGGCGTAGCAGGTAGACGATCGCGTCCGCCGACGATGGCGCATTGTCCGGCGTGAGGAAGGCCGCGGACCGTGCCGAGACGTCGCGGGACAGGGACTCGATCCCTGGGGTGTCGATGAGGATCAGTGAGCGCAGCACCCGTGACGGCCAGCCCACATCGATGCGCTCCACCTCGTCCGGGCGAAGTTCCCCCAGGTCCAGGACCAGCTTGCCGTGGGCGCGGGCTATCGGCAGCCTGCGGGGCTCGCCGGAGCGCGGATGGAGGGTGATCGACGGGGTGTCCGAGTACCGGTACCAGGTGACTACCCGGGTGCACTCGCCAGCATCGGTGGGCGCGATCTGCTCGCCCAAGATGGCGTTGAGCAGCGTGGACTTGCCGGCCTTGACGATACCCGCCACCGCCATCCGGAGTGGCTCGGCCAGTCGCGTGCTCAACCCGTCGATGGTCTCGACTGCAGCCGGGTCGCCCTCGTAGAGTCGACGTGCCGCCGCGAGGAGTGCGACGGAATCCTCGTTGGCACCTGCGCTCACCGGCCGAGCACCTCTTTGACTCGCGCCTGCGGCAGCTCCGGAAGCTGTGCGCGCACCTTGTCGAGCTGGCGCAGGTGGTTCTGAAGCTCGAGCACCCGCTTGTCGCGCTTCTCCGAGTAGATGCCGGCCGACTGCTTGGCGGACATCACGGCCTCCGTGAGCGAGCGGTGAAGCTGATCCGCGATGGCACCGAAGTGGTCGCGCGCGGTGCGCTGGACGATCCGCAGCCGGTCCTTCAGCTGCTTGCTCACCTGGAACGTCACCTCGTCGATGTACCGTCGAACGATGCCCTTTGCCTCGAACCGGCGGCGAAGGAGGCGGGAGTTCATGTCCTCGCGGTAGGCCCTTCGGCCGACCAGGACGCCGGCGAGCAGCGACAACGGATTGATCAGTGTCATTCCGATCAGGCCGGTGGCAAGACCCACCATGAGCACGCCACCGTACGAGCCGCGCACCCCGATGTAGATCTTCTCCACGGCCCCGAGCTGGCCGGTGTGATAGTCCGGGATCTCGTCCACCGCATCGAGCACGCCGTCGGTGGCGCCGACGGCGATGACCGGCAGCGAAGTCTCGTCCTGGATGAACAGATCCGCAATCTCCTCGGTGAGGGCCTTGCCCCGCTCGTCTGTCCAGACGAAGGTTTCGGACACCGCGGCGGCGACGCGCTGGTCGATCCACTCGGCGATCTGCTCCCAGATCGGCCCGGGATCCCCCTGATCGATTGCGTCCTCCGCCTCGCGTTGCACCCGGCGGAGGCGGTCGCGCAGATCGTGCTCCATGTCAGAAATGAGGTCCGCCACGCCGTCGCCGAGGGCCACCTGCCAGCGCGACGACCGGCCGCGGAACTCGTCCGCGCGCGCCTTCGCCTCCTCCAGCTGAAGGATCAGCTGCGGGGTGTCCTCCGGATTGAGGAGCGCAGTGAGCTCGGTGCGGGCGGCCATCGTCATCTGGTCCACCACGAATACCAGGTCGTGCACCGCGCTGCGGGTGTTGATGACCTCCGCGCGCCGCAGCACGTCGAGGCGCAGGTGGGAAACCAGGTCCGGGAAGCCGGATTCGTTGTTGAGTTCCCGGTCCTGCTCCGAGGCGGCGAGCAGCCGCAGGTCGCTCGAGACAGCGAAGAGGGGGAGCTCGCCGATGCCTTCCAGATGTCCCTTGTCGATGCCTTCGATGGTGCGCCAATCCGGATACAGGTCCGTCTTCGCCAGCACCGCCGCCACGTTGGGCGAGATGCGCATCGCGTGCTTCAGGAGCTGCACCTCGGGCTCGGTGTACTCCTGTGACGCGTCCGAGACCATCAGCACCGCGTGGGCCGAGGACAGCGCGGACAGCGTCGTCAGTGCGGAGGAGGAGTCCAGGCTGCCGATCCCGGGGGAGTCCACGAGGCGCAGACCGCCCCTCAGGATCTCCCGCGGCAGCACCACCTCGGCAGAGACGAGGTGGCGTTCGTTGCCGGGATTGCCGAGCTCCGAGACGTACTGCGCCAGCTCCTCGAAGCGGATCGGTTGCCGCTGGATCTCCGACTTGCCGCCGTGGGTCTCCGAGCGAGTCAGGATGGTTGCGGCGGGCGCTTCCCCGTAGCCCACGGCAGTGGGGACGCTGGTGGCCACGTCGTCGTCGATTGGGCAGACAGGAGCGTTGACAAGGGCGTTGATCAGTTTGCTCTTGCCCTGCTTGAACTCGCCCACGATGACCACGCGCACCTCGGGGTCGCGGAGGCGGGCGTGGGTCTGCACGAGACGCTCGGAAAGATCGGTGCGGCCGCCGTTGGCAGCCATCGCGCCCATCGTCTCCACCAGCCCGATCAGCGACTTCTGGTTGGGGAGCACCAGTGCACCCTCAACTTCGCCCCGAGCCTGATCACTCATTCGGGTTCCTTCCCGCGATCGGTCATTGGTTTCTTCATCGTAGGCCATCACGGTTCAGACGCCAGTTACCCGGCCACCGTGACGGTGGCCGGGCAACCGGCGTGAGAAGGCGTGTCGAGGATCAGAGCTCGAACTCGACCTCGCCGCCGGTGGTGGCAGCGGCGGGGCTGAAGATGTTGCCCTCGTTCTCCCACTCGAACGAGTTGAGTTCGGTGACCTCGCTGGTGAACGAGTCCTCGATCTCGACATCAAGGTCGACGTTGGTGGACTGGTCGTTGAAGGAGTCTTCGATCTCCAGCTCCCAGTCGTAGTCGTTGTCCACCGAGTTGTCCTGGAACGAGTCGGAGATGGTGGTGGTGGTCCACGTGTTGCCCGTCCAGATGTCGCCGAACTCCATGTTCACGGAGGAGTTGTCGACGTCGATGTCATCGCCGGCCGCCATCGAGTTGTCCCCGAAGGCCACGTTGGCCGTCTGGCTGAAGTCCTGGCTCACGTCACCGCCGTGACCGGTGTTGATGACCTGGTTGACCGACTGGTCAAGGTTCAGCGAGCGGTTGTCCAGCTCGAGGTCCGCGCCGCCGCCGTGCCCGAAGCCACCCTTGCCGCCGAGGCCGCCGAGGTTCAGGTCGCCGACGTTGGTCTGGTACTGGCGCACGCCCACCGTGGTGGAGTGGTCATTGAGGGTCTGGTGGTTGAACGAGCTCGTGATGTTGAACGAGTCCACCGCCTTCTCCGAGTTGTCGTTGTAGGAGTGCTCGGTCTCGTGCTCGGTGTTGTAGGAGTCCTCGATCTCGGTCTCGGTCTCGGTGTTGAAGGACTCGTCGGCGTCGACGGAGTTGTCAACTGAGTTGTCGGAGTTGTCGGAGTTGTCGGAGTTGTCCGAGTTGTCCGAGTTGTCCGAGTTGTCGGTCGTCGAGGAGTCGCTGGTGGAGTTGTCGGTCACCGAGGAGTCGCTGGTGGAGTTGTCGGAGGCGTCGACATCAAGGTCGGCGTCGATGTCGACGTTGGTGGAGTTGTCGTTGTAGGACTCGTCGACGTCGACATAGCCGGGTGTGTTGTTCTGGTGGGACATGACCCTTGCCTTTCTCTGGCCGCCGATCTGGCGTGTTGAGGTAATTCTTCATCCGGCGGCGGAGCCGGGCATCGGGGGTGACCCCGCAAACCCCATAGGGGTTGACGGGGATTCCCGCGGCTGATGGCCGACTGGCTAGGGGATCGGGGTCTGGAGTTGCTGCATTCCACCCGCGGGGCGGCCCGAATCAGCGTCGTCGCCCGGGTCCGAGCGTCGCGGCTATCAGCTGCCGCCGACCCGACATCGGCATCCGGGCGAACATCCCCCACATGGCGGCGGCAAGCCCGGGGGCGGTGGAGTCCCGCGACATGAAGTCGCGCTGGGCCTGGCCCGGGAGACGCCCGAAGGCGTCGAACAGCGCAAGTGTCCCGGCCACATCCAGGCGGAGCAGGGCACGCAGGCCCATCTCGCGGAATACGTCCGCGGGCGTGTGGGGGTCCGGCGTCATGGGTCGCCCGCCCGCCAGGTCGCGGGCCAGTGCATCGGCTCTCAGCAGCGAATGGGCCACCGAATACCCGGTCACCAGGTTCCCGCCGCGCCCGGCGGTGCCGACCGCCGTCGTCCCAGGGGCCGCGGGCCAGCCCCGTCCGCGCATGGGGATGCGCACCACCTCCCTGCTCAGCGGATGATCGACGGCGGACTCCGCCACCCCCCGCGACACCAACCGCGTCCGGAGCCTTGCCCGGAGCACTGGGATGGGCAGGCCGGGTGCGGCGGCGAGGCAGGTCTCCTCGAGCAGCACCTCGCCGCCCCCGAGGGGGATGGCGTAGAGGAAGGTGGGGGTGCCGTGAGGGAGGGGATCCTCGGACCAGTCGGTGCGCCAGTCCATCAGCAGCGCCGCCGCCCCCTGCAGCGCCGGCGCAGCGGCTTCGGTAGGCAGCACGATCCCGAACGCCGTCTGAGCCGGCGAGGGGTCCCTGGGAATGATCCCCTCGGGCCTCGCGCCGCGCGCGTCGACGACGACGCGGGCCTCGGCTCTGAGGCCCGCGACCCCGTCGTCGGTCAGCCGCCCGCGGCGCAGCTCCACCCCGTCGAGAGGGAAGGCGGCCTGGAGGGCGGTGTTGTCGAGGACGAGATAGTCGCGGGGGAGTGGGTAGGCGCCGTGGGCTCGCAGCTCGGGGTGGGGGACGCGGGAGCGGACCACTGATTCGGGCAGCGCGCCCAGCTCGTCGCCCCAGATGCCGTAGGTGGGGCCCCAGACCGCTCCGGGGCGGGGATCGACTGCGAGGACGCGCATCCCGCGGGCCGCGCACCGCGACGCGAGTGAGCGCCCGGCGGGCCCGAGCCCGACCACAACGACGTCGTAGGAGGTGGCGGTCACGGTCCTATCGTTCCATGTGGCGGAAGGGCTCCGCGGCTCCTGTTCCTCCAGAACGATGCCCGGGAGCCCAGGGGCCTCGAGACCCGATCTGGAGGAACATCAACCGTGGGCAGGGCGGGCGCCGGTCAGTCCTGGAGATCGAGGCCGGCGGCGGTGCCGTCGTCGGGCACCAGGCGCAGCCGCGGAGCCGGCTGGGGAGCCGGCGGCACCGGGGCCCCGCCCCAGCTGTCGGTGAGGTTCATCAGCTCACCCGTCCGCTCGTTCAGCAACTCGCGCTTCGGACTGGTGAGCTGGTACGACGGCAGGGGCGCGTCCGCGCCGGGCCCGGCCAGGTCCGAGTAGGGGGTGCCGCCGGAGGTGGTGTCCAGGTAACTGGAGCGGAAACCCTGCAGCCATCCGGCGAGCCCGGAGGTCGCGGTGCGGAACCGCAGCCAGCGGTGGTTGTTCCAGCCCCGTGTGGGCACGGTCCCCGGCTGAGGCCCGGCGAAAGCGTTGACCAGCTTGACTGCTCCCAACCTCCCCCGTTCGGCGAGCTCGGTGACCACCTCGGGTGGCATGGACAGGTTCATGCCACCCTCGGCGTGGTCGTGATGCACGGTGACGATCCGGTCGCGGTACCCGGGCATCACCATCTGGGCGCCGTCGACCCACTCGCGGGCGGTGTGCACCATGAGCAGCCCGAACGACGCCCAGGCGCCGAGCCCCTTCGTCGGCAGGGGGAACCACGGGCGCTGGAGGCCCGCCTGGTTGGTGGTGGGCAGGTAGCTGTTCTCGGACTGGTCCTGGGACTTCGCCCGCCCGGGCGGGAACGGCCCGAGGTTGAACGCGAACGTGGGGTGCTTGGGCAGCGGGGAGTCGAAGAAGTGCACCGGTAGGTTGGCGCAGAGCCCGCCGTCGGTGAACCACACGCTGGAGAAGGTCGGCCCATCGGTGGCCGCTGCCTGACCGACGGCGCCGTCGGGTCCTTGGTTCTCGGGCCGGGTGTAGTCCACGGCGTAGAGCCGGACCGCGGAGATGAGGACCGGGAAGCTGAGCGACATCCGCGTGGGGACGATCACCGGAAGGTCGTCGGCCGCGGGCCAGGGATGCAGAGTGCGCCCCTGGTCGCTGCGCGTCTGAATGGGATCCCCGCCGTCGCCGGCCGGCGGGTGGGCCACCATCCAGTCGACGACGTCGGCGGGGAAGAGGCCGCGCATCTCGTCGGGGTCGAAGTAGAACTCTCGGGTGCTCCACGGCATCGCCATCGGCTGGTGGCGGGTGAGGTTGGTGGTCATCACCCGCAGCGTCACGCCGGCGCTGCGGAGGTCGCCGAACGTCAGGGGCGGGGCCCCGGGGGCCCGCCCGGCCAGCGTCTGGATCTTCTCGTAGAGCCAGGGGGTGAGCGGCTTGGCGCCGCCGGCGCCGTAGCCCTCCATGCCGGTGCACATGCCGAAGCCGTCCTCGACGACGCGGCCGAACGTTCGCAGCGCGCCCATCAGGACCCCGACAGCCGCCCCGAGCACCAGCAGCAGCAGACCCCCGACGACGCCCGCCACGGACGCGATCCCCTCGCCGAGCGCGCTCACCACGATCAGGACAAGCCCGACCAGCGCCCCCGCGAGCGCCTCCTTCCAGAAGCTGCGCAGCAGGCCGCCCACTAGGGCGCCGATCTTCCCGCTCTCCTTCCCGGCCACCGAGAACATCAGGCGGAACAGCGGGGCCGCGGTCCTCGTCGGCTGGAAGAACGACGCCAGCTTCGACTGGCCGTCCGGTGCGAGGGCGGCCAGCTCGTCGGGCATCTCGTCGAGCCCCTCGAATCCGCCGGAGTGACGGCCCAGCTCGGCTGCCGCAGCGGCAGCCGCCGCGATGGCCCCGGCGGAGGCGCCCCCGACGGAGCTCAGCGTGTAGGTCTTCGCCAGCTCCGAGACCGCGCGGGGATAGATCACGCCGCTGGTGATGCCGCCCTTCATGACGATGTCGCAGTGCAGCGACGGCGAGGCGTAGGGGCTGGTGGATGCTGCTGTGGTCATGGTCACTCCTGGGGTCCGAAGAGTTTCGCGTGGTATCTCGCCACCACCTGGCGGCACATGGCGCTGTAGGGGGCGTGGTCGGCGACGAAGCGGCTGACCTCGCCCAGCCGTCGCTCCAGTTGGGTCAGCAGGTCCGGGTCGTCCGGGTGCCGGACGACGTTGTTCTGCGCCTCGACGACCGACTCCAGGTGGGCGATGAGGTCCAGCAGGCGGTCCCGCCGCGCGGCGCGGAGGCCCCGACGCTGGAGGGCGCAGACCGTGATGGTGGTGGCCCCCTTGGCGCTGCCGCGCTTGGGCTTCACCCATCCGTCGTCGACGGTGCCGGTGCCCCACACGAACTCGAGGTGCTTCTCCGGGAAGTCGAGGTAGGGGTGCAGCAGGAGTCTCTTCTCGCCCTTCTCCCCGCCCGGGGAGGTGCCGCGGGGCGATCCGGGGGCGAGCGGGAACGCGTTGGCCTTGCCCGCGGTCTTAGCCTCCTCCTCGTTGGGGAGGTCCTGCCTGCGGGGGCTGTTGCAGTCGGTGCACGACGGCAGGAGGTTGGTCCATTCGCTGGCCAGCCAGTAGTAGCCCGGCGGCACGCGCTTCCCGTCGATGGTCACCTCGCCCTTAGGGCGGTAATGCTCGATGGCAACGGGCTGGGTGGCGGCGTAGAAGGTCTCGCAGTAGGCGCACTTGCCGCCGAACGCCTCCTCCAGCGCGGTGCGGATGTCGGGGTTCTTGTAGGCCTTGTAGCCGTCGTACTTGGCCGCGCCGTCCCACGCGGCATAGAAGTCCAGGGCCGCCTGACGCTCCTTCAGCGTCTTCTCGCCCGCCAGGCTGGGCGGTTCCTTGGGCCGCGGCACCCGTCGCATCACGAGCTCCCCGGCAGGTACTTGCCCCACAGCTCGGACAGCTTGGCGGTCATCTCCTTGCTGCTGGGGGCGACGGCGTCGCCGGTCTCGCGGCGCTGCGCGATGTAGTCGGCGGCCGAGGTGAGCAGTAGCCGCTCGCGCTCGGTGGTGCCGAACTGCTCCAGCTCGTCGAGGCGGGCGCGGACCCGCTCCAGGCGGTCGGTCTGCTCCTTGCTGGGCTTCTTGAGCCCCATGAGGCGGTAGTAGTTCTCCCACAGCTCGGTGACCTCCGGGTCGTCGGTGGAG
Organism: Tessaracoccus sp. MC1627; assembly: GCF_014164725.1. NCBI lineage: Bacteria > Bacillati > Actinomycetota > Actinomycetes > Propionibacteriales > Propionibacteriaceae > Tessaracoccus > Tessaracoccus sp. MC1627. The sequence continues at coordinate 246,924 of NZ_JACJGA010000001.1, forward strand.
CCCAGGCCGAAGTGTTCGGAGGTGAGCAACTGGTCGATCCGCATCCCGGTCACCGGAGGCAGGTCCGACAGCGACACGACGTCGCCCTCGCTGTTGCGGCGCATCACGACCACCTCGCCGTCGACGATCCCGCGCAGGCACAGCGGGTCGTGGGTGGTGACGATGAACTGGATGCGCGGCATCAGGTTGCGCATGGCGGTGACGATCCGCAACCGCCAGCGCGGGTGCAGGTGGGCGCCGATCTCGTCGATCAGCACGATCCCCTCCGCCAGCGCCGACTGCGTCCACAGCCGCATGGTGGAGCGCAGGATGTCGCAGGCCATCACCACCATCGACTGGTAGCCGTCGCTCAGCGTGACGATGTCGGAGCGGGTGCGGCCCTGCTTGAGGAGCACCTGGTCGTCGTCGCGGAGGAGCTCGGCGTCCTGGTCCAGAGCGAGCATCTCGTGGATGCCGCGGGCCACGTCGTCGAAGGTGTCGTCGTCGAGGGAGAGCAGCCAGGAGGTGGGGTCGGTGAGGGGGGCGACGGGGTCGAAGAGATTGTCGACGCGCACCACCCTGTTGTCGTCCTGCGGCGACGGGGTGCGTGGCAGCAGGCGGGTGGCGCCGTAGCCGAGCATCAGCGCGGCCACCGGCTCCGGGCCGGTGAACTCGTGCTCGCCCTTGGCCCACTCGAGCCGGAGAGGTTCCTGCCGCCCGGAAAGGTAGACCTCGACGAGGCCCTTGCGGGCGCCGTCGCGGAGGAACTTACGGGCGTCGATGCCGAGCGCCCGGCGCTGCTCGCCGCCCATCATGGTGAGCGCGATGGCGTGCAGGACTGAGCTCTTGCCGCAGCCGTTCTCGCCGAGGAGGACCGTCCAGGGGCCGCGCTCGCTGGTGGATTTCGCGAGGTCGATCTCAAGCTCGCGGATGGGGCGGAAGTTGCGGATGACCACGCGCTCGATCCACTGGGTGGCCTGGAAGTAGTTGCCGCGCTGGGCGCCCACCATGTTCGAGGTGAGGTCGTAGGCGGGGGCTCCCGGCTCGGCGCCGGACATGGGCGGGAGGTCGGGGCCTGAGGGTCGCGGTGGGGGCGGCGGGGGAGCGGCGGCCTCCAGGGGTGCGGACTGGGCATAGCCGCCGAACTGGCGGTGGAGGGTGGGGAAGGCGTTGCCCGGCTCGGAGTGGCGGGCGGCGAGCCGGGCCTTGACCAGGAAGTCACGGTTGAGGGCCAGATTGTCGATGGTGGCGCGGCCGCGGTCCGTCAGCGCGGTGACTGTGCCGTCCGGCTGGTAGCGGAGGTGCTCGTCGGGGTCGTCGAGGAGGGGGTCCAGGAGCAGGGGCTGCTCTTGTCCGAGGGTGTCGAGGGAGGTCGCCCGCTCGCCCGCCACCGGGAAGCGGGTGCCGCGGGAGCGGACGCAGTCGGCGCAGGCTGGGTAGAGGTTGTCCCACTCGTAGCTGAGCCACCAGTAGGCCTGGAGTGAGACGTCGCCGTCGGTGCCGACGGCCCCCCAGGTGGGGCGGTGATGCGTGACGACGGCGGCGTCGGAGCCTTGCATCTCCAGGCCGCGCTCGCAGTAGGCGCAGGTGCCGTTCGTCATGCCGAGCAACGAATTCAGGATCTCCGGGTCGTGGAGGAGCGGGTCCGGCTCGGGTCCGCGGGACCTCTTCTGCCGCCAGGCGTGCGCGGTTTCCTCCGTGAGCCGGTCCTTGGCCTCGGCCAGGACCGCCGGCTCGGTGGGTCGTCGATGCCACATGGCGTACCCCCTTGTTGCCGCGATTATTGCCCGGTTCGGCCCGGCTGGGAAGGGGTCGAACGGCGAGGGTTCACGCGTCATGGGGTGAGGGCCCGGTGGGTGTCGGATTCCGGACGACAGACCGTCCAGGATCCTTACACTCTGAGCGCCCGCGGCCCGACCCCGTCGCCCCCTGCCCCCCGGGACGGGGACGGGAGTTGAGCAAATGGCACGGGTCGCGAAGTGGTGCGCGCTCAGCTCCCGCGGGGAGGTGCCCGCGACCCTTGCCATTTGCTCAAACGCACACCCCGCCGCGCAGGGTCCGCGGCGGGCGGGGTCGTGGTTCAATCGGGCATACCTCGTCGCGACCCACAAGGAGTGCTCATGGCCCGATCCCTGAACGGCAGCGTCGTCACGGTCGTCGGCTCCACGGGCGTCCTCGGCCGGGAGATCGCCCGGGTGCTCGCCTCGCGTGGCGCCACCGTCGTCCGGGCGGGCCGCCGCGGCGACGTCGACGTGCGCGTGGATCTGCAGGACGCCGGCTCGGGTGACGCCCTCGTCGCCTACGCCCGCGACCGCCACGGCCGCCTCGACGGTGTGGTGATCGCCGCGGGAGTCGTCACGTTCGGTCCGCTGGCTGACACCGACGACGAGGTGATCGAGGAGCTGTTCCTCACCAACGCGATCGGGCCGCTGTGGCTGGCCCGTCGCGTGATCCCGGCACTCGTCGAGACCCGCGGGTTCCTGGTGCACCTCAGCGGGGTGGTGGCGTCGCAGCCAGTGGCGGGCATGGCCGCCTACTCCGCGTCGAAGGCGGCCGTCGCCGCGGGGCTCGCGGCATTGGGCCGGGAGGTCCGACGGTCCGGGGTACTGGTGTGCGACGCCCAGCCGCCCCACACCGAGACGGGGCTGGCCACCCGCCCGCTCGCCGGGCAGGCGCCGGCCATGCCGCGCGGGCTGGACCCCGCCGTCGTCGCGGAGCGTGTGGTGGAGGCCGTCGAGCGCGACGAGGCGAGGGTGCTCGCCGCGGACTTCGCCTGACCGGCTGGTGCGCCATCCCCCCGCGCGGATCCGACGCTTGCCGCATCCTCAGGCGACCTGTTGGCTCACACTGGGACCAACTGCTACCCGGAGGGCGCGCCCATGGACCTGTCAGCGTTCTACTCGTTGTTGGCCGGCACCTCGTTCACCCTGGTGGGCCTGTGGTGGGTCGTCGTCCAGAGCCGCCCTGCCTGGAGGGCCGACGCCGACCGTCGCCGCCTCGCCGCCGGCACCTACATCTCGTTCCTGCTCCCCGGACTGATGGCCACCCTCGCGCAGATCAGCCCCGACACCCCGCTGCTGTGGCGCATCAGCTTCGGCAGCTGCGCGCTGGTGGGCCTGTGGTCCACCGTCGGGCTGCTCCGCCGTGAGCGTTCGGCCGCCGTCGTCGGCACGTTTCGGCGGTTCCGGTGGGTTGCCATCGTGCTCTACCTGGCCATCCTCGTGCTCGGCGTGGCGCCCGAACTGGCGCGAGCCGCCGGGTTCACCCCGCTGATCGTCGGGGGCGTGCTGCTGGTCCTTCTGGTGGTGCTCGCCCACGGACTCACGTGGGATTTCCTGATGGAGCCAGAGCCACAGCCAGAGCCCGGGGAGGCTGTGACCTCCTCGTAGCATGGTCCCCATGAGAAGTGGGTCGGACGCGGGATGCTCCGGGGGGATCCTGAGATGATCCGCGACCGCGATGCCGCCGGTCGGCCCCGCCAGGCCCGCCCGCGTGACGCGCTCGGCCGGCCCCTGCCCTATGGGGCCGCGGGTGTTGAGCCGGTGTCCGAGGAGCCCTTGCCTCCGTTGGAGTCGGTGGAGCTGGCCAGGAGCCTGGTCGCGGAGGGTCGGCCGTTCGCTGCACACGAGGTTCTCGAGGCCCGCTGGAAGGCCGGCCCGGACGAGGAGCGTGATCTCTGGCAGGGACTCGCCCAGATCTGCGTCGGCCTGACCCACACCGCCCGCGGAAACAACGTCGGTGGTGCCCGGCTCCTTGAGCGCGGTTCTTCCCGGGTGGATGCCTACCGCGCCCGCGGGGGGCCGTCCTACGGCTTGGACCTCGGCGAAGTCGTGGCCTGCGCCTTGCGGCAGGCAGCCGAGAGCACTGAGGACTGAGCCGCTCGAGGAAGGTCCGCCACTTCAGCGTGGGCGACCAGCTGGGGACCGATCGGGGTTAGGTTGGGCCCTGTGACAGCGTCACGCGCCCGGGCAGAGCACGAGCAGGCCATGCGGCGGCTCCGATCGTCGCACGAGGCGATCCCCGCCGGAGCCCCGGTGCGCCTTGCCAAGTCCACCTCGAACCTCTTCCGGCCCCGGGCCGCCACCACCTCGCGGGGGCTCGACGTCTCCGGATTGACGGGGGTGCTGGGTGTCGACCCAGTTGCGCGCACGGCAGAGGTCCAGGGAATGTGCACCTACGAGGATCTGGTCGACGCGACCCTGGCGCATGGGCTCATCCCGCTCGTCGTCCCGCAGCTGCGCACGATCACCCTCGGAGGCGCGGTCAGTGGGCTCGGGATCGAATCCACCAGCTTCCGTAGCGGGCTGCCGCACGAGTCGGTGCTCGAGATGGACATCTTCACCGGCGCCGGCGAGGTGGTCACCACCCGTCCCGGCGAGGATCTCTTCGACGCGTTCCCGAACTCGTACGGCTCGCTCGGCTACGCCACCCGCCTGCTCATTGAACTGGAGGAGGTGCCGGGCTATGTCGCCCTCCGCCACGTCCGCTTCAGCGTCGCGGCGGAGCTGGCGGCCACCGTCGAGGACATCGTCGCCACTGGCGCCCACGACGGCACCCGGGTGGACGCCATCGACGGCGTGGCGTTCGAGCCGGGGGAGTACTACCTGACGCTCGCCACCTGGACCGACCGGCCAGCGGGGCCCCTCAGCGACTACACCGGGCAGGACGCCTACTACCTGTCCCTCCGCGCCCGGGCGACGGACCAGCTGAGCATGTACGACTACCTGTGGCGCTGGGACACCGACTGGTTTTGGTGCTCGGCCGCCTTCGGCCTGCAGCGGCCGTTGGTCCGCCGGCTGTGGCCCCGCCGGTGGCGCCGCTCGGACGTCTACCACCGGCTGGTCGGGCTCGACCAAAGGCTCCACCTCGCCGACCGGCTCGACGCCCTGGCCCGCCGCCCGCGGATGGAGCGGGTGATCCAGGACGTCGAGGTGCCCGTGGATCGGCTTGCCGAGTTCCTCGCCTGGTTCGACGGCGCCGTCGGCATGCGTCCGGTGTGGCTCTGTCCACTGCGGCTGAGGGCCTCTGCGTCGGAGGCCGGCGGGGCTGCCGGGAGCGCGCGCCCCTGGCAGACCTATCCGCTGGAGCGCCACACCACCTACGTCAACGTCGGCTTCTGGGGCGGGGTGCGCGTCGGCCCCGACGCCGGCCAGCGCCCGCGCAACCGGGCGATCGAGCATGAGGTGCACGCCCTGGGTGGCCACAAGTCGCTGTACTCCGAGGCCTTCTACGACGCGGACACCTTCGACCGCCTCTACGGCGGCCCCAACCTCACGGCCGTGAAGGCCCGCTACGACCCCGACAACCGGCTGACCAGCCTCTACGACAAGGCGGTGCGGAGACGATGACCCCCACTCAGACTCCCAGGAAGCCGATCGCGGACGCGATCGCTTCGTTGGTACGCGACGGCATGCCGGTGCGCTTCACGGCCCACGACGGCAGCTCAGCCGGGTCCCCTGACGCGGCGATCGAGCTGGAGCTGCGCAACCAACGCGGCTTGGCCTACCTGCTGACGTCTCCCGGCGAGCTGGGCATGGTGAGGGCGTACCTGACCGGTGACCTGGTGCTGAGGGGCGTCCACCCGGGCAACCCCTACGAGCTGCTCAAGGTGATGCAGGACCATCTGCAGTTCCGGATCCCCAGCGCTGCCGAGGTGCTCACTCTGGTGCGCGGGCTTGGGCTGGCCTCCCTCAGGCCGCCGCCCCCACCGTCGGTGGAGAACCCGCCGGCGTGGCGCCGCGCCGTCAGGGGCCTGCGCCATTCGAGGACGCGCGACGCCGCCGCGATCTCGCACCACTACGACGTCTCCAACGCCTTCTACGAGTACATCCTCGGCCCGTCGATGACCTACACCTGCGCGGTGTACCCCACCGACGACGCCACCCTCGAGGAGGCCCAGGCCGAGAAGCACGACCTGATCTGCCGCAAGCTCGGCCTCCGGGCAGGGATGCGGCTGCTCGACGTGGGGTGCGGCTGGGGCGGGATGGTCCGCCACGCGGCCACGCACTACGGCGTCAAGGCACTGGGCGTGACCTTGTCGCGGGAGCAGGCGTCCTGGGCCGCCCAGGCCATCGATCGCGACGGGCTCGGTGGCCTCGCCGAGGTCCGCCACTCGGACTACCGCGACGTCGTCGAGGACGGCTTCGACGCGGTGAGCTCGATCGGGCTGACCGAGCACATCGGGGTGCGCAACTATCCGGCCTACTTCGCCTTCCTGCGCGACCGTCTCCGCGACGAGGGCCGGCTGCTCAACCACTGCATCACCGTCGGGCACAACCGGCATGCCGACATGGGCCCGTTCCTGGATCGCTACGTCTTCCCCGACGGGGAGATGAGCGGCTCCGGCACCATCATCAAGGACGCGCAGGACGCGGGCCTGGAGGTGATGCACGAGGAGAACTTCCGCCACCACTACGCCCGGACCCTCACCGCGTGGAGCCGGAACCTGGTTGAGAACTGGGATCTCTGCGTGGCGGCGGCGGGCGAGCCGACGGCGCGGACCTGGGGGCTGTACTTGGCGGGGTCGCGGCTCAACTTCGAGCGCAACAACGTGCAGCTGCACCAGGTGCTGGCGGTCAGGACTGCCGACGACGGCTCGAACGGGTTCCCCCTGCGCCCTACCTGGTGATCGTCAGATGGGGCGATCACGGCGTGGCGGTGTGACCGGTCCGGCGGGTCACTTCCTCGGAGTGGTGGTGGAGGCGATGCTGGAGTACTGCGACACTCCGGCCGCGTTGGAGGCATGAACCCGATACTGGTAGGTCGTCCTGCCCGCCAGCCGGGTGTCGGTGAATGACGTGACCGTGCCGACAGAGGCGATCTGCGCGAAGTTCGTGCAGGTAGCGCCCTTGCAGCGCTCGATGAGATAGCCGTCTTCATTGCTGGCGTTGTCCACCCAGGTCAGCTGGATCTGGCTCTTCGAGCTCGCCGTGGCGGTGAGGTCCGATGGAGCTGCGGGAACCGTCGTCGCCGGGGGTGCAACCAACAGGGCAACGTTCTCACGGATCGTCGGGAGCTGGGGGTAGAGGTTGTCGCCGGGGCAGGCCGTGGCCGTCGACGGCCAGTCCTGATGCGTCGCGATCGTGGGCATGGGGGCGGTGCGGCCGGTGACCGGGTTGACGTACTCGACGGAGCCCAGGGGGGACAGCGAGTGCCGATCGGCAAGATCGGCCAGCAGCGACTCCAGCCCGCCGACACTGCCGGCGGGCACCGTCGTGTCGCCGGTGCATCCTCCCGACGCATTGAAGCAGCCCATGAGCGCCACCCCGATGTTGCCGCTGTTGTAGGTCCCGACGTGGGCGCCGGTCACGATGTTGCCGGTGCCCGCCTGGTGTGCGAAGTCGGAGCCGTCGCCGCCACCGTCCAGGCAGGAAACGGTGCTTCCGGCGCTTCGTCCCTCGTAGACGATGCCGTTCCGGTCGACGAGGTACTGGTAGCCGATGTCGGACCATCCGTTGGATTTCACGTGGTAGGTGAGGATTGCCCGCATAGTCGCCGAATAGTCCTGCGTCGAGGTGTTCGAGGTCGCGGTGTGGTGGACCGTCACGACCTGCGCCGGAAAGAACTCGCGGACATCGCCCTGCTCCCACCCGGTGATCGACTCGTCGGCGCCCCAGTCTGCCCGCGAGCGACAGGCGGTGACGGCATGTGCCTCGCTCGCCGCCTGAGCGGGGGCGGCTTCGACCGGGCCGTCGGTGGTGTTGATGGCCGCCGCGCGCCAGTTGTGGGCGCCCTTGGGGAGGTTGCGAACCTGGTAGGCGGTGGCGTGATCGACCGCGATCAGGGACCCGGTGAACTGGCCCTCCGCCTGGGCGCCGTCCAGATCGAGCGACTGCCAGGCCGTCCAGCAGCCGTCCACCAGGAACCGGACCTCACCGAACGGGGAGGCGCCCTGTCCAACAAGGCTGCCGTTGGGTGAGTCGAGGTCTGCGACCAGACCGAAGTAGTCGATCGCGTGCTCTGGAGTGACCGGAGCGGAGCCGAACGCCCGTGTGTCGTTGAGCGTCCGGTGGTGACCGGCCGCGGTGGCGAGCGGCGGATCGACGACCAACCCCACCGTCATGGCGGTGCTGGCCACCACGACAGCCAACACACGAGCGACGAACCTACGAGCAACTGACATCTGGTCCCCCAAGTCAACCCGCAGCACACTCGCGCTGCCGAGCGACAGCGCATCGGGCCAGCCTGGAGTGAGGGCGGGAGGGCAGGAACGACTCGGGTGGTCAGTGCGGCGGATGTGAGCCCTAGGCGGGGGTCTCAGGACTCCTCCGGGGGAGGAGGCCCCTTTTAGGGTGGTGTCTCGGGGTCGGTCTACCCTCCGGGATCCGACACCGAAAATGGGGTCCGGAGCGGCCTGCTCCCAACGAGGCGCACATCACAGCCAGCGAGGCCCCTGACGAGGTGTCGAAGTCCCCTTCACCGCTAGCCGCGGAGGGCGCGCACCACGTCGTCGCCCGCGTGCGCGATCGCGTCCAGATCGCCGACCACGATCAGGCGGTCGGTGGCCCGCGACAACCCCACGTACAGCCGCTCCCTGAACCGCTCCCTGGTGCCGTCCTCGTTGATGCACAGCACCACGGCGCGACGCTCCAGCCCCTTGAACCCCAGCACGTGTCCGTAGAAGGGAAGGTCCTCGTCCCAGAACGAGTCCCAGTACGCCTTCTGCTGCGGGTCCTCGTCCTGCCGCGACACCTGCTCGGGGTGCCGTCGGCCGGTGGTCAGCAGAGCGATGTGCCCGGGCGCCCAGCCCTCGTCGAAGAGGAGGTCCATCTGGTCGTCCGCGACACCCAGGGCCTCGTCGGGGCTTGCCTGGACGTGCACCACCTCTGGGCCCTCGCCTCCCTGGAGGCGCATGCGCAGCGGGGCGAGCGGCTTGAACACCTCCGCGATCTGGCGGGTGTTGCGCAGGTTGTGGTCCAGCACCAGCGGCACGAGCGGCACCGGCGGGCGGCCGAAGCGTTGGAAGAGGCGCTGGTTCTCGTCGGAGTAGAGGAACAGGCCGCCGTCCTCCTCGTCGCGCAGCGCCGTCACCAGCGGCTTCCACCACGATTCGGCGAAGTCCTGGGCCTCGTCGACGACGAACGAGTCGAAGCGCGCCTTGGGCGGCAGCTCGGCCGCTTTCTCGGCCATGAGCAGGGGGAGGCGGTGCTCCCAGAAGTCGGGGTCGTCGCGGTCGCCGGAGGCGATGCCCCACTGGTTGGCCAACGCCTCGAAGGTGCCGACGAACGCCGGCCGCTGCTTGTACGGCCAGGTGGCCACCTCGCGGCTGAAGTGGCTGGCCAGGCCCAGCGAGTAGCACGCCAGCGCCACCCTCTCCTGGTGGCCGTTGCGCCCGGCGGTGAGCTGCCGCGCCTGTGTGAGAGCCAGGACGGTCTTCCCGCTGCCGGCGCCGCCGCGGATCTCCACCCGCCGGAGCAGTCGGGTCACGCGCAGCACGAGGGCCTGGTCCTCGGTGAGGCGGTCGGCGCGGGCCTGGCGCTCGTCCGCGTCGTCGATCACGGAGGCGACGGCGCTGGTGCCGCGGGCGGTGAGGATGTCGACGATGGTGGCGCAGTCGTCCTCGGAGGGGGGTCGACGGTGGGTCTCGAAACCGGCCGGGACGTGGGCGAGGCGCTCGGCGAGGCGGGGAAGGTCGCGGCGGTCGTGGAGCATCCAGCGTGGGCAGTCGGGGAGGTGGAGGTCCGCGGGGAGTTCGGTGAAGGGGGTGACGACGGCGTGCAGGAAGCGGGCCTTCGGGTGGGAGCTGTCTGCCCAGCGGCGGTCGGACTCCACGTAGTCGCGGATGGCGTACTTGGTGTCGCGGGCCTGCCCGACGGGTTCGACGGGGCGGCTCACGCCGTCGTGGGTCATGGTCCAGGCGCCGTCGGTGCAGGCGATGCCGGAGCCCTTGACCTCCACGACGACCACGCCCACGCCGGGCAAGGCCACCACGAGGTCCGCCTCATGGTCCTTGTGGACGTCGGTGAGGCGGAGGTTGGCGATGAGGGTGTCTGAGGGGCTGAGAGTGTCGCGGAGACGCTCCCAGACGACGCGCTCGGACTCGGTGGTGAACCGCGGGTCGGAGGGAACCAGCCGTGGGGTCATGGGGGACACGCTAGCCCGCGGGTCGCGCATCGGTGGCCCCGGCAGCCCGACTTCCGCGGTTGGGGGCAGCGTGCCGCCGTGACACAATCTCGCATGCGGATTGCGCGACGAGGGGTACTGGGGCTCGGCCTGGCGGGACTGGCCGGCTGCGCTGCGGCGCCGTCGCTGTCGGAGTCGCCGCGGGCGGTGGAGTCCGTCCCGCCGTCGGGTTCCCCGTCATCGACACGAACGACCGCGTCGCCCAGCCCTGAGTCCTCATCGCCTAGCCCCTCGCCGGCGGGGCCAGCGCGGCTGCCCACCCGCGACGACATCGTCGCCCGCTTCGACGGCCGCACCCCCACCCAGTGGGGGTTGGAGGTCGACGGAGTGGTGCTGCGCAGTGAGGCTCAGCCCGCCGTCGTCACGCTCGATGCCTGCGGTGGGCGTAACGGCTCGGGCTACGACGAGGCGCTGATCGAGGTGCTCCGACGGCTGGCGGTGCCCGCCACGCTGTTTCTCAACCTGCGGTGGATCGACGCGAACCCGGGCATTGCGCGCGAGCTGGCCGACGATCCGCTGTTCGAGCTCGCCAACCACGGCACCGCGCACAAGCCGCTGTCGGTGAGCGGGGCGGAGGCCTACGGGATTCCCGGGACGGCGTCGGTGGGGGATGTGTTCGACGAGGTGATGGGCGGGCACGCCCGGCTGGCTGAGCTGACGGGCGCTCGTCCGTTGTGGTTCCGTTCGGGGACGGCCCACGTCGACGACGTGGCGGTGGAGATCGTCGCCGAGCTGGGCCAGCGGGTGGTCAACTTCGACGTCAACGCTGACGCCGGCGCCACCTTCACCCCCGCGCAGGTGAGGCAGTCGATGGGCGCCGCCGGGGCGGGTTCGATCTGCATCGGTCACTTCAACCGGCCTGGCTCCGGCACGGCCGACGGCATGGCCGAGGCGCTGCCGCGCCTGCTCGACGGCGGGCTCACCTTCGCCCGGTTGCGCGACATCCTCCCGGCCATCGGCTGACGTCACCCGTGTGGCAGTGCGGGGACCCCTCTGCTCGGCGGTGAGATGCGGGTGTCGAACTGGGTGCTGGCCAGCCCACGCTCGGAGATCGTGACCAGATCCAGGATCTCCCAGGCGATGTATGCCTGGGCGCCGCGTTCGATCGACCTCGCGGTGAGGATTCCTGCCTGCGTCAGCTCGTCCAGAGCCGAGTTGGCCGCCGGGTAGGAGACGCCGAGGGTGCGGGCAAGCGTCGTCGCGGTGATGACCGGTGCCTCCGGCAGCGAGGCCAGCAAACGGGCGACGGCGGAGTCCGCGCGCGGAGCTGAGCGCAGGCCAATGGCGATGCGATGGGCCGTCAGCCGATCGGTCCACGACTGACGCAGCTCGTCGATCCTGCCCACCAGCACCTCGGACTGTTCCACTGCGACGGAGGCGGCGCCGACGAACGTCCGCAGCCATTCGTTGGCTGCGGCACTGGCTTCCGCGCTGCCCGCGGGGGCGTCGTGGCGGAAGCTCGTCAGGCCGTCGATGTAGTGGTCGCTGAGCGTGGCAAGGGCGAGGCTGATGGGCAGCAGCGCCTGGCTTGTGAGCCCGCGGCGCGCGAGGACGGTGTGGATCAGCGCCCGACCGACACGGCCGTTCCCGTCGGTGAAGGGATGGATCGTCTCGAACTGGGCGTGGATCACCCCGGCCTGGATGAGGGGGGAGTGCGCGGCGCCGTTGAGGTAGTCCACGAGGTCCGCCATCAATGTCGGCACGCGCTCGGGCGCCGGGGGAACGAAGAGCGCTCCGATCGGGGTCCAACTCGACGTGCCAATCCAGTTCTGGACAGTGCGTAGGCCGTGGTGACGCGGTTCATCGGGTAGGAGTGAGCGCTGGAGTTCGACGATGTCGTCAACGCTGAGGGTGTCCGCGTCCGCGAGGGTGGTGGTGGCCGCGCGGACCACGGTCATGTTGTTGGCGACCAGTGTGGCCTGCTCACTGATGCCCCGGACCGTCTCCGATTGACCCAGTTCCGCGAGGGCCACCTGCTGCGCGGAGGGGGCGATGCCCTCAATCCGGGAGCTGGCGATCGCCTCTGACCGCAGGAGGAATCTCGCGATCCCGGCGAGCCCCTCGACGCCGGGTCCGTTGAGTCCGCGGATGCTCCGTTCGACGACGGCGACGGTTCGGGAAAGCTCGCCGGAGATGGCCAGGCCCACTCCATCGAGCAGGTCCGGCACGTACCGTCGGTAGGCGCCGGACCGCTGTGCGGACTTGGGGACCCCGGAGCCGACGCTGGACTCCCAGCGCGCCTCCTCCGACCCGGCCATCGCGGTTTCCTTTCATAGAGTGGCTATCCATTAAAGGATAGCTGACTAACCTTTAATGCACACGCGGTCCATGCAAGGAAAGATCTCTTCGGGACCGTCCCGCCCACTCCGCGTACCCTCTGAGGGGGCCGCGATCACTGGCGGAAGTCGTAGGTGATGCTGATCTCCGGGTCGATGCCGGTGATGATGCCGGAGTAGAACATGACCGCCTGCTCGCGCAGGATCTCCTCGTTGTTGGCGATGTACTCCGCCTGCGTGTCCTCGCTGAGGATGTTGTTGATCATCTCCACCGGGTCGTTCTCCGGCGTGATGAAGCTGAGCGCGCCGTTGTTCTCCGCCACCAGCTTGAAGTCCTCGTTGCTGTGGCCGATGAAGATGTACTCAGGGATTGAGATCCGGTACTTCTTCTCGCCGATGGGGTCGATCCGGACGTCGCGGCCGTCGATGCCCAGCTTGGCGTTGAAGGAGTACTGCACGAACGACGCCCTGTTGCTCCCCGGCACGTCCACGCCCAGGAAGGTCATCCGCTCGGTCTTCTCGGAGATCCCCTGGATGCCCAGGCTGAGGAGCACCACCTGCTCCTCGCGGGTGATGGACTGGATGACGCGGGTGTCCGTCGATTCGGACTCGCTGCCCAGCGCGAACAGCTTGGGCGTGAGCTGGCCCGCCGCGAAGGCCCCGACGGCCAGCACCACCGCGACCACTATCGCCAGTATCGGAATGACCAGCTTCTTCGCGAACCCTGCCATGGTGTCCCCCGTCTTCGTGTCCGGTGCGCCCGGCGGGTCCGGGTGCCGGCCAGTTCATGAGCTGATCCGCGACGTCTGCGTCGGGTGAGTCGGTGGCACCGGCCTGTGGTGGCGCCCGGGCTCAACTGATCTGACTCGTCGGAGTCTATCGACGAGGTCAGACAGGGACCGGCGGACCCACAGACCAGCGCACGCCGGGGGACATGGCTGGCCAAGGCGAACGGAAGTGACCGGCACATCTCGCTGTGGAGCTTCCCCTGTGCATATGCACGCAGTCTGCTCCACAGCGAGAAATGTGCGGTGATTCCCCCATGGTCCGCCTCACGTGGCCCAACCAGAAGCGCCCGCGGTGATCACCGCGGGCGCTTGAGGGTCTCGAGGGTAGTGGGTCTACTTCAGTTCGAGCCCGGCCGTTGCCTCGACGAGCTCAGCGCTAGCCTTGTTCACCGCGGCCTGACTCCGCTCCACCCGGACGACCGCCTTGGCCTGAACGAGGGCGCCCTTGAACGCGCCGAGGGTCTTGCCGGTGTAGTGCTTGCCGCGGAGGTCGACCGCCTCTGCCTCGTCGATTGCCTGGAGCAGCCTCGAGGTGTCGGTGATCGGCTTCCTCACGCCCAGCCACTCTTCAGGATCGGCGACCGCAGGCGCGGAAAGCTTCTGGGAGAAGTCGCCGTTGAACAGCTGCGGGTTGTGGTTGCGCCGCCAGTTCACCGCGTCGGTGAGTCCCCAGAAGGTGACGCGGTCCAGATCCTGCGAGTACTTCTTGTAGACCGCGAAGTACTCGGCGAAGCGCTGCGCCTGGATGGCCTCCAGCTCCATGCGCTTGTCGATTTTGCCCACCCAGTAGGTGGCGCCTGGCTTGGAGATGAGGTCCTTGGCGTAGCCGTCTTGGTAATTAGTTTTCGTTCAGTACCAAACAAACACAGACCCTACGAGAAGGTGTCGTTGGCGTCAAGGGCTTTCGAGGATAAGTGGCTGACGATGGACGCCACTGGGCGCCGGCTGCACGACAATCTGTTCGCACTCCCGATCGAGGCCCACTGGCGACTGTGAGCCTGCCCGCTCTTGCGGCCAGACTGCGAGGCGGGGGGACGTCGGGTACCCGAGCGCTGCAGGCCGCATTCTCTGCACCTACGGGTGCACACATGCTGCGTGATCTACTGTCGAGTGCACAGGAGGGCCGGCCCAGCGGTTGCCCGTGGCGGCGATCTCTCAACGGGGGGTGGAGAAGATGAGAAGCGCGCGCAAGCCGTGCTTGGCGATCGTGGTGGCGTTGTTGGCGTTGGGTGCGGGCGCCTGCACACCTGACTCACCGGCTGGGGAGCAGGCTGGCGCCGAGGGATTGAGCCCTTCGGCCCGCCCCCCGTCGGCCGCAGCTGGCTCGGAGCGCATCTCGCCGGCGCCGTCGCAGTCAGCAGTTCCGAAGGCCAGCGAGCCCGTCATCAGCGAACTCACGCAGATTTCGGTGACGTTCTCAGCCGTCGTCGACGGGGACACCGTCGAGACAAGCCAGGGCACCGTCCGTCTGATCGGCATTGACACCCCTGAACGGGGTGAGTGCGGCCACGACGAGGCGTCGATGGCGATCGGAAGTCTCGTGTCCGTGGGCGATGCGGTGACGCTCGACCTGCCGGATGGGCAGAACGACCGCGACTCGTACGGGCGCCTCCTCCGCTACGTCATCACCGAGAGTGGAGTCGACCTGGGTCAGATGCAGGTTGAGGCCGGCAACGCGATCGCCCGGTACGACTCGACGGACGGCTACCCGGCGCACCCCCGCCAAGACGACTACCACGCCGCGCAGATCGCCACGGCCGGGGCGGACGGCTCGATCATCACGACCTCCTGCGGCGGGGCGGCGCAGGAGAGTATCGCGCCGCTCGCGGCGCCCGTGCCGACCGGCGAACCGTGGTGGGAGCAGTACGGGTCGTGCAGCAAGCTGAAGAAGAACACCGTCGGCCATCCGAAGGGACCGTTCAGCGTGGACGACCCGGCTGAGGTGGACATCTACAACTGGTTCGAATACGGCACTGGCCACCACGGCGACGGCGACAGTGACGGACTCGCCTGCGAGTAACCGGCAAGGGTGGGCTGCGCGACGCCTCGTCGGCGTCGCTATGCGGAGGCTCTCAGGGGTTCGAGGGCCGCCAGGACGAGGTCGAGGCCGAAGGAGAACTCGTCTGCCGGGTCGTAGCCGGAGGCGACGAGCACCGCCGCCGACTCGTTGAGGTAGGGGAACTCGTCGACAGGGAGTTGGGGCAGATAGACGTCCTCGGCCATGTCGGCGAGCTCATCGACGGTGTCGAACGGCAGGCTGGCTGACTGTAGGGCGTAGCCATAGACATAGCTGTCGAGCAACCAGTTCGCGTGGGTCGCCATCACGACCGTGAAGCCCGCCCGCCGCATGCAGGCGGTGACCGCTTCGCGGTGGCGGAGGTGCGCAGGCCCCGGCGATGTCCGCGACTCCATCAGGCCGATCGCCCACCGGTGGCGTGCGAGGACCTCTCGGGCGGAGATGGACCGCCGTCGCATCGCGGTCTGCCAGTCGGTGTCCTCGGGTGGGAGTTCGATCTCCTCGAACACCACGTCGATCATGGCGTCCAGCAACTCCTCCTTGTTCGCCACGTAGTGGTAGAGCGACATCGCGCCCGCGCCGAGGGCGTCGGCCAGCCGGCGCATGCTCAGCCCGTGGACCCCCTCGTCGTCGGCGAGCCGGACCGCCTCAGCCACCACCCGCTGCTTGCTCAGCACCTTGTCGAACCTGCCTTCGCCTCGATTCCTCTCAGGCATTGATCCCTCGCTCTCCCGAAAGGCTTGACAGTAGTACATCGTACGAGGATAGTTCACAGTACGGCGTACGTCGTACGCTGTACGAGCCAGCGAAGGTCGCGGCTCCAGCCTGAGGAGGTCCAGTGGACACAAGACAGCGACAGGACGGGGGAACCCACGCCGCGTCGGAGTCGAGCGAAGCCGGGGCGGCGACGATGCGGGCGGCCGTGCAGCACCGCTACGGCCCGCCGTCGGTGCTCGAGGTGTCCGAGGTCGCGCGGCCGCAGCCCGGTCCGGGCGATGTGCTCGTCCGGGTGGGCGCGGCGGCGGTGCACGTCGGCGACTACTTCGTCATGACAGGCGAGCCGTACGTGCTTCGCCTGGCGTTCGGGCTCCGCCGGCCGCGGCACGGCATCCCTGGCCGGGACCTTGCAGGCGTGGTGGCAGCGGTCGGCCAGGATGTGACCGCCGTCCGCCCCGGCGACGAGGTGTTCGGGTGGAGCACGGCCGGAACACTCGCGGAGTACGCCTGCGTGCCGGCGGACCACCTCGTTCCCGTCCCCGCCGGCCTGTCGCTCGTGGAGGCGGCAGCGGTGCCCACGTCGGCCCTGACGGCGTTGCAGGCACTGCGCGACATCGCGAACGTCCGGCCCGGCCAGACGGTGCTGATCACGGGCGCGTCGGGCGGCGTGGGCTCCTTCGCCGTCCAGATCGCCAAGGCGTTCGGCGCCGAGGTGACCGGTGTGTGCAGCACCCGCAACGTGGACCTGGTTCGCTCGCTCGGTGCCGACCATGTCGTCGACTACACGCAGACCGACTTCACCAGCGCCGGGAAACGCTACGACGTCATCCTCGACAACGTGGAGGCCCGCTCCCTGGCGGATGTCCGCCGGGCGCTCACGCCCACCGGCACCCTCATCCCCAACAGCGGCCGCGGTGGCCGCTGGCTCGGCCCGCTCGGCCGGATCGCCACGGCGCGGCTGCTGTCGGGGTTCACCCGTCAGCGACTGAAGCCGCTCATCTCGGTGGAGAAGCAGCGGGACCTGCTCACCTTGGCCGATCTCCTCGCGACGGGGCAGGTCACGCCGCTCATCGACCGCACCTTCCCCCTCGACGAGGCAGCCGACGCCCTCCGCTACGTGGGGGCCGGCCACACCCGGGGAAAGGTCGTCGTCACCCTCTGACGACCGCACCGACGAGAACCACTCAACCCCGTGCGCATGCACGCCCGGACCCGAGGCCACTCCGGCCGACCAAATGCCCCTACTCGACAGAAGGAAAAACCGATGACCGTCCGAACGGACACCCCGATCCTGCTCGACGCGACACCCGTCCCGGTGCAGGCCAAGCTCGCCGCCGCATGGACCAGCTTCATGTTCCTCTACATCTACGTCGACTACTTCCACCTCTACAAGCCCGGCGTCGTCGACAACCTCCGCGCCGGCGTCGTCTTCGAGTTCGACATCAGCCCGACGTTGTTGACCGCGATGCTCGCGTCCGTGGCGATGCCGGCCCTGATGGTGATGCTCTCCATGACGTTGCCGGCCCGGGTGAACCGCGCCACGAACCTCGTGGCTGCGTCGCTCTACATCCCCTACTCGGTGGTCAACGCGGTAGGGGAGTCCTGGGACTGGGCCTTCTTCTACGGCCTCTCCATCGGGCTCGAGGTGCTCCTCCTTGCCTTCATCCTGCGCGCCGCCTGGACCTGGCCCCGTCGCACCGCATCACCGGCGCCCCGGGCAGCCGGCCTCGACGGCGAACCACACCGCACGCCGCAGCAGGTCTGAATTCCCGCCCAACTCAGAGCGTATGCGTCCGCCGCGGGGATGGAAGCCTCGCCGGCCCCGGCTTGTCCATCCATGATGGGGCCCTGAGCGACTCGGGCCAACGCCGGTGACGCCAGGTCAGAGACTGCGGACGACACGGTCTGCGGCCACCCAAGCAGAAACCCCATCACTCCCCAGGGCCGGAAAGATCACGGTTTGATAACAGAATGTCCTGACGATTGGCAACGCTAACAATAAATGTTAGCGTATGACATACAAGGTCAGACTCCCTGAAGCCCCAACGACGGAGGCCATCACAGGCCTGGCCCACAGAAACGAAGGAGTGTTCTGATGTCAAGGAAGATCTCGGCCGGCCTGCTGGCTGGCGTTCTAGCCCTCAGCCTCGCGGCCTGCGGCCAAGAGGGTGAGGGCTCAGAAGGAGCCAGCGAGCGCGCGAGTCAGATGTACACCTGGGTGTCCAATGAGTCCGATCGGGAACAGTGGGAGACCTTCATCTCTGGCGTCAAGGAGCTCGACGACCCCGAGTTCGAGCTCTCGCTGGAGGGTCCCAGCTTCCAGGAGTACTGGACTCTTGTGCGCACCCGGATGTCCGCATCGGACGCCCCCTGCATCATGACCACGCAGGCCGCGCGGGCACAGGAGCTGTCCCAGCTCCTCGCGCCGCTGGATGAGCTTGCCGAAGACGCTGGTCTCGACCTCTCCATGTACAACGAGGCCATGATGCAGGGCATGACCGTGGACGGCACCGTGCGGGCGCTGCCGTACGATGCCGAGCCCATGCTCCTCTATTACAACAAGGCCCTTTTCGAGGAGAAGGGCCTGGACCTGCCGGGTGCGACGTACTCGCGCGATCAGTTCCTCGAGGACGCCAAGGCGTTGACTGGAGATGGCAAGTACGGCACTTACGTGGCACCCGATTCCATGTACCCCTACCTTCCGATCGCGTTCGCTGATGGCAACGCGCCGGTGCAGGACGGCGAACTGGCCCTTACGGAGTCCGCGTTCGTCGAGGACTTCCAGTGGGTCATGGACCTGGTGGACGTCGAAGGAGTCGCCGCCGCCCCGAGCGCCGGAGACAACGACGAGCGCGGCCGCGCTGAGTTCTTCGCGGGCAACGTGGCGATGATCATCGACGGTCCCTGGTTCTACTCCACCATCGTCGACGGGGCCGAGTTCGAGGTGGGCATCTCCGTCCCGCCGTCGACGTCGGGCGAGCCCATCGGCATGATCCAGGGATCGGGCTTCGGAATCGCGGAGTCTTGCCCGGACAAGGAGGCCGCGTTCGAGAACATCATGAAGATGACGACGCCGGACGTGGTGGGCTACGTGGGCAAGAACCGCGGTACGGTCCCGTCGGTGCCGGAGGCCATGAGCGCCTGGTCCGAGGGCAAGCCGGCCGAGGACGTGGCCGTCGTCGAGGCACTGCTCGAGAACGCTCTGCCCCTGGAGACCACCTCGTCGTGGAACCAGTTCGTGACGCAGTTCTCCCAGTATTCGCCTGAAGGGGTTCGCGGCGTGCGGACCGCAGAGGAGATCCTGACCTCGATCGATCAGGGCATCGGCTGATCTCATGACCAGCACGCTTCAGGTGTCGGGGCTCTCCGAGCCGAAGCGAGATGATGTGAAGAAGGCCAGCAAGCCGGGCATGAGCCAACGCCTGCTGGCCTTCTTCCACCTGGCCCCGGGAATGGCTGGCTTCATCTCGTTCATCGTCGTTCCGCTGATTGCTTCGCTTGTCATCAGCCTCTACCAGTGGCCCCTCTACGGCGCGCGAGAGTTCGTGGGGTTGGAGAACTACGTCCAGATCCTTTCCGGCGCGGACCCCGTGTTCTTCACCGTCCTGCGCAACACGGCGATCTTCGCCATCGGCTACACGATCGCCAACCTCATCATCTGCACCGCGATCGCGGTGTGGCTGCGTTCGCTGCCGACGTGGGCGCCGTTCTTCCAGATCCTCTTCTTCGTGCCGGTGGTCACGCCCATGGTAGCCAATGCCCTGATCTGGCGCCTCATGCTGCAGGACCGTGGGTTGCTCAACACGTTCCTCAGCTGGTTCGGGATCCAGGGTCCGTCATGGCTGGGAGACGGCGCCTGGGCGATGACGTCGCTCATCCTCATGTCGCTGTGGCAGGGGATTGGATACAACATCGTGATCCTCATCGCGGGCCTGACGAACATCAATCCATCCGTCATGGAAGCAGCTCGTATTGACGGAACGAACGCATGGAACAGGTTCTGGAGAGTGACCTTCCCCATGTTGTCGCCGTCGCTGTTCTTCTGCAGTGTGATGACGGTCATCGGAGGGTTCAAGGTCTTCGCCCAGCCGTACGTGCTTACCCTCGGCGGACCCGGTAACGCGACCAACACCCTGGTTCTGAGCCTCTACCGGACCGGATTCTCCTACGACCGGCTCGGCCTGGCCTCGTCGATGGCCTGGGTGTTGTTCGTCATCGTGATGCTGGTCACCGCCCTCCAGTTCGTCGGACAGAAGAGATGGGTGAGCTACGATGCGTGATCGCCGCAAGCCGTTCAACTACGGGCAACTCGTCAGCAAGATCGCCCTCTCTGTGGTGGGCTTCATCTTCGTCGTGCCGTTCATCTGGATGTTCTTCTCCTCGCTGAAGCCCAGCAACGAGGTTCTTCTGGGAGGCAGCAACCTGATTGGGTCTGAGGTGCGTTGGAGCAACTACGTCGAGGTGTTCTCGGCCATCCCGTTCGCGCGGATCCTGGCCAACACGTTCTTCATCGCGGGCATGGGGGCGCTCATCGCAGTGACCGTCTCCGTGCTCAGCGCCTACGCGTTCTCGAGGCTCGAATTTCCCGGCCGGGCAGCGTTGTTCGCCGTGTTCATCGCCACCCTGATGCTGCCGATCGAAGTCCTGGTCATCCCCCTCTTCATCGGAGCCAACAGCACCGGCCTGGTCAACAGCTATCCGGCGATCATCCTTCCCTTCGCGTTCGGAGCCTTCGGGACATTCCTGCTCCGGCAGTTCCTGCTGTCCCTTCCCCCGGACTACGAGGAGGCCGCGCGTATCGACGGCGCCAACCAGTGGCAGCTGCTGCGTCACGTGATTGTTCCCCTGCTCCGCGGGCCGATCTCCATCGTCGCCGCCTTCACCTTCATCGACTACTGGAATGCTTTCCTGTGGCCGCTCATCATCATCACGGATCCTGCCAAGGCCCCGCTACAGCTCGGTCTCAGCATGTTCTCTGGCGAGCGCGGGACCGACTGGGGACCGCTGATGGCAGCCACGTCGATCGCGGTGGTCGCGAGCCTGTCGATCGTCGTCTTCCTCCAACGACAGATCGCCAAGGGCATCAACATTGGAGGCTTCGGCGGGCGCTAGTAGTTGGGAAGAGTCATCTGCCGGCCCGCCCGGCATCGTGGAATACCAATGCGACGCTGTGTCGCTGAATAGGAGTCAAACATGACTGAAGCCAGATCCTTCGAAGAGCTGTCCGAGCGCGAGCTGCCGCAGTGGTACGCGGACACTCCCTTCGGGATCTTCATCCACTGGGGGGCGTACTCCGTCTCCGCCTGGGGCGAGCCCATCGGCGCCCTTGGCACCATCGAGTGGGAGACCTGGTTCAAGCACAACCCCTACTCCGAGTGGTACTACAACACCATCCGGATCGAGGGCTCACCCGCCCAGGAGCACCATCGGGAGGTCTACGGCGACATGCCCTACGACGGACTCCTCGATCTCTGGAAGGCGGAGAGGTTCGATCCCACAGACTGGGCCGCCCTCTTCCGCGACGCGGGCGCCGGGTATGTGATCCCCACCACCAAGCATCACGACGGCATCACCTTGTGGAACGCCCCGGACACCGAAGGGCGCAACACTGTGGCGCGCGGTCCCAAGCGGGATTTGATCGCCCCCATCGCCGAGGCGGTCCGAGAGGCCGGCATGCACTTCGGCGTGTACTACTCGGGCGGACTGGACTGGCACGTCCGACCCATGCCGCCGCACACCACCGACGAGTCGGTTAATGACACCGGCCGGCCGAAGGATGCCGAGTACGGCGCCTACTGTGCCCGCCAGTGTCGGGACCTGATCGACCGCTACCAGCCCGAGGTCCTCTGGAACGACATTCAATGGCCCGACGATGCCAAGAACTTCGGCCCCGACGGGTTGGGCACACTGTTCAACTACTTCTACGCGCATGTCCCGACCGGGGTGGTCAATGATCGCTACGGCGACACGCACTCCGACTACCTCACCAGCGAATATTCGCATCTGCTAACCAACGAGGGTGACAAGGCGTGGGAGAACTGCCGCGGCATCGGCTACTCGTTCGCATACAACCAGCTCGAAGACGAGAGCCACTACCTGACCGGGTATCAGATCGCCCGGATGCTGACCGACATCGTGTCGAGGGGAGGTCACTTCCTGCTCAACGTCGGCCCCAAGGCAGACGGCACGCTGCCGGAGTTGCAGCGCCGGGCTCTGGTGGACCTCGCCGGATGGATGCGGACGGGACCGAAGGAGGTCCTCTACGGGTCGCGCCCGGTCGCCATGGAGGACGTGACGCCCGGTGAGGGCGTCTGGGTGCGGGGGGTGGTCGACAAGAGTGGCGTGCGGCGCCTGTTCGTCGATCTCGAGGAGGCAGACCCCCAGGCCGCGGCCGCTGCCGCGTTGACCGTCGGCAGCGAGAATATGACGGTGGAGCTGCCGGCGGGAAGGTCTGGTCCGGTCCTCATGTGAGGCGCCCTGGCTGCCCGTCTGGGTGTGCAAGCAGAAAGTGCCCGCGGCGCTAACCGCGGGCACTTTCGGGTGGGGGGACTACTTCAGTTCGAGCCCGGCCGTAGCCTCGACGAGCTCCTGGCTTGCGTCGTTGACCGCAGCCTGGCCGCGATCCGCATTGACGACCGCTGTGGCGCGCCAGAGGGCACCATTGAAGGTGTCGAGGCCGTCGGCGAAGGCCTCGTTCACGACGTCCCAGGAGACGATCCTGCCCTTGAAGTGGGTGAGCACCTCCTTGATGTAGCTGAGGCGAGGAGAATCCGAGAGGTGGCATCGTTGCTCCACGGCGGGGTCTGTCTCACGCCGTCAGTTGCGTCAGCCCGGTCGGGGTGCCGCGCTCGAGCCACATGGATAGTGCCTCCGGGGACAGCAGTTCGTCGATCACGGTGAAGGCCAGCCCGATCAGGCCCGCTCGGTCACCGAGCGGGGACGTGACGATCTGGAGGGAGCGTGTGGCCAGCGGCAGGGACCTGTCGAGAACGGCGCGCCTGATGGTTGCCAGGTACATGTCGAGCGAACGGCCGACGCTCCCGCCGAGGACGATCATCGACGGGTTGAAGATGTTGACCATCCCTGCGAGTGCTTCGCCCACGGCCATGGCGGAGCGGGTGAGCATCTCCACCGCAACCGGGTCGCCGAATAGGGCTGCCTCGACGATCAGGTTCACGTTGAGGGGGCGTCCTGCCTGGTGTTCTCGGCGGAGGTAGGTGCTCCGCGGATCCTCGGCTGCAGCCTGGGCGTGATCGAGACGGAGACGAGTGGCTTGACTGGTTCCTGGGTCAGAGCGCCGAGTTCCGGATGAGCAACAGGGACGCCCTCATGGTGTCCGGCCTGCGCGCTGGACTGACGCTCCAGGCTGTCGGAGACCTCTACGGGGTCAGCCGAGAGAGGGTTCGTCAGATTGCCGTGAAGCAGGGGCTCGTGACGTCTGAGTTGCGGCGCCAGGCGAGTCAGCAGTGGGATCGCTACGAGCGCAGGGTGGCCCGTCACATCTTCGGTGTGTCGCTGAGTCATCCAGAACTGACGCTGGAAGAGCTCGCGGAGTGGGCAGAGTCCGACGTGGACACCGTCCGAGCCGCGTTGGGGCATAGGGTCGCCGTGCATGAAGTCAGCCAGAACAGCTGGAGCGCGGGGCTGCCCGACGACGAGCTGTTGGAGGCACTGCGCGAGTGGGCGGCGTCAGCCACGTCGCATGGCGGCGACGAGTACACGTCGTGGGCTCAGGAGCGTGGGCTCCCAGGTAAGCAGACGGTGCAGAACCGCTTCGGCGGCTGGAACAATGGGCTCATCGCCGCGGGTCTCTCACAGCACGTGCGGGATCGCGGCGGTCTTCGTCCGGTCATCTCTGACGAGGAGATGTGGGCGTCAGTGCTCCAGTTCCTTCGTGATGACCTCACCTCCTACTCGTTCCAGTCCTACGAGGCGTATGCCGCCGAAAGACAGATGGCGAGCGGGGCGTCTGTTCGCGTGCGCCTGGGCTCCTGGGCGACGATCAAGGAGCAGGTCCGGGCGTTGATGCGGTACGCGGTGGACCGGGATGGGTCATGGGAGTGGGCGGAATCGATCCTGGAGATCGTCGCGGGCGATGCGCCGCGCAACACCGTCTCCCGGGACCAGGCTGTTGAGGCGATCCGAAAGGTGGCGGAGCGCATCGACGGTCCCGTCACTGTCATGGCGTACGAGGACGCGAGAGACGCCGACGATCCACACGCGAGCATCGCCCAGAAGCGGCTGGGATCGTGGATCAATGCGGTGGCGGAAGCGGGCTTGACGGATCGTCTGTCCGGCAAGTCGCGCGGCAAGTGGCAGCGCGGAGAGTATGACGTGGCGTAGCTGGCGAGGCGGGTGGCGCTCATCGTCCAGGACGTCGAGGGCGTGTCCGTGGGTCAAGTGGAGGTACTGCAGCGCTGCTCGGAGAGCCCAGGCGACGGATGTTCTGTCAGGCCTAGAAGGTACGGTGTGGACATGTCGACGACGACGTCCGAATGGTCAATGTACGGTCTTGAAGACGAGTGGGCCACTGAATTGCGGTCTGCCTCGCTGGTAGCTGAGAGGCTTGCAGATTCGGAGGAGGCCAAGAGGGCTCTGAGCGCGATGGGCATCCTGTACTGGCACCACTCAGCCTCGGCCAGAGTGCGGTGGATCAGGGCTTTTCCGGCCATCCAAATCATGGGAACAGTTCGCATCGCCGTCGACCACTACGAGCACGGCACCTTCTGGCCGAAGCTCACTGAGGCGATGCAGATCCGGCCGGGACAATTGTTCAGTCAGGAATGGGGGAGTGCGTTCCTCGACAACTTGGAGACGCTCGGCATGCCCCAGTTCGACGACATCGATGACCCCGGGTTACGTTTTGTCGGTCCGATTCTGATGCATGCCGGAATGCCGACGTACTGTCTCGGCGACTACTTGAGATTGGTCACAGAGCGACGTACCCGAGAAGCCGGTCTCACCCCCGAGGACTTCGTCTCATGGGCGTCCGCGAGGGCTGCAGAGGGCAGGCTCTACAACACGGACAAGCCAGTGGAGCGGTTTCTCCGCTTCGGCGGCGACTACGCAGTGGACGTGACCGACCGTGTGTTCGAGCTGCTTGACGTCGTCGCTGGAGGTGGGACCGGCGACGACGTTCCATTGCCGCAGCGCTACCGAGATGCTGTCCTCGAATTGCGTCGGCGTGGGGAGCTGGATCGCAGGACGCCCACACGGGGTGGGGCCCCAGATCAGGAGCTTCGCGCTCAGCTGGTCTTGGACCCATTCGGGCGTGGCCCGCTGTTGAGGCTCCCAGCGGTCGCCGAGGGCCAGGCAGACTGGACAGTCACGGTGGGTGTAGACGCACTGCGCGTGCGGAGCAGCGCCGTGTGGCCGGGTGAGCCGGCGCCGCCCACCGAAGTGCCGATCCCCTCACCCGTCCGATCAGTGTCGGCGTCGCTGCGGAGCCGGCCGGACCTGGCCATGAGTGTGGCTGTCGTCGACGACAAGGATCCGCTCTTGGCCTTCTCGGAGGATGGCAGATTCCTGCCACCTGGGCTCCCGCTCCCCGGCGCCCCTGTCTGGCTGCTCCACCCCGGGAATCCGGATTCACTCGACGTCACTGGTCACGCGGAGTTGATGTCTGAAGGGGCGGTCCCGCCTGGTTGGGTGGGATGGACTCTGCGTCTGCTCGATCTCAGCCGTGCCGAAGCGATGAGGGCGGGTGGTGCTGAGCGCGCGCATACAGTCCGCAAGGTTGCGGCGGCTCGCATCATCACGGGGGAACCCATCCGCGGACTCACATCGGGCGACGCCGCCGTGTTCGGTGACGTTCCGTGTGTGGAGCTGCCCGACGGCGGCGGCGGGGCCGCCGCGTGGACCTTGTCGATCACCTCTGCTGATGGATCGGTGCTGGTCGAGAACCGTCCGCTTCAGTCAGGCGCACCGGGTGAGGTCTGGGCGGGAGTCCACCGCCCGCTTCTCGGGAGGTATCGGGTCCGAGTCCGCGGCCCATGGGGGCGCGGGGTAGTCCGAGATCTCAATCTCGCTGAGAGTGTCACTCTGGACTCGAACCCGGAGTGGCGCCGGATCAACCGCGTCGGCCTTGTCCCCTCGTCGGTCCGTCTCAAGCTGCCTGAAGGCATGGAGACAAACACCTCCACGATCGTGCTGGCAGAGGATGAAGTACAGAAGCAGATAGAACTTCGAGCGGGGTCCTCGCTGCTCCGGGCGACCGTCCGGCCGCCTCACATGACCATGTCGTACCAGTCGGCCACCGCGTCAACCCCGCCAACCACCCGCCCCCTTCAGCTCTGCACTGAAGAGCTCCGAGAGGCCGATGGATTCCTGATCGTTGACTTGGGCGAGTCTGGCCATCCTCGTCTGCATGCACTCGTCAGTCGGCACTGCGTGCAGGAGCTGGAACCGACCGGTGGTACGCGAGGGGACGTCTACCGGTTCAATCTCGGACAGCTGTCAGACACTCTCGCTGCCCACCCGCGGATCGAGATCGCCCTTGACCACGGCGCGGAGATGATCGTGGCCCAGGTCAACCCGAGGAGACTCTGTTCAGACATCCTGCTTGAGGAGGGAGCGCTCCAGCTGGTCGATGGCGTGCACGTCGAAGGACTGACCGCGCTGGTGTACCCCCAGCGTGCGCCGTGGAAAGGGGCAACCCCTCTCGAGGTGAAGGATGGTCGGGCACCACTGCCCCTAGAGCTGAGAGACGCGGGCCCGCTGTTGGTTGCTCTGCGCATCGTCGATCCCTGGGCGCCCGTGCCCATTCCGGCCTGGCCCATCTCGTTCGGCTGCCGTCTTGTTGACGCTCCAGGGTTCCTCTCCACAGACGACGCGAGTGAAATGCAGCTTTCACAATGTCTCGCCGGAGAGGCAGAATTCCCTGAGGACACCGCGCAGCTGTCGTGGGTATGGGCGATCGTGACTCGATGGAGGTCGCTGGGGTTGCCGACGGAGCTCGCTCCCGCCGTGGCCCGTTCCTGCCAGGCCGTACTCCGCGAGGATCCGGCGGCATCCCTCATGGCACTCGAGGAGAGCCAGATCGACGCTCCTCGACTGCCCGAGGTGCTGATCAGATCGGGGCTCGTCTGGGAGGCTTCGAAACTGGCCTTTCGCGCACGGCTGGCCTGGGGAAGTGCGTCCGGACTCCCTGCTGTACTCCTGGGCAGCGGCAGATTGATCGAGCAGGCTGGAAGCCACTCGGAGGATCTCGCTCAGGCGGAAGCCGTCTTCGGTGACGCCATCCACAGCGTTCTCTCGGGTGTCGACCCAAGCCCTCGCGCAGGGAGATACGACGCCGGGGCTGAGGCGTACCAAAGGCTTGATTCCACGGAACGATCCGACTTCCGCAGACAGGCTGCCCTCGTGCCCAAGGGTCTGTTGGATGGCGATACTCGGGTGCGTGCAGCGCTGGATCTGCTCGATCAGGTGGGACGCATGAACCAGAAGGTAGAGACGAATGCGGCCCACGTCCTCACTGCAGTCGAGACGCACCTTCGTCGTCGTGGGGACGATGCCGGTCTGCGGGCCATCGCTGATCGACGTCCCGATAGGCAGACGGGGTGGAGGGTATTGCCAGCGCTGTCGATGGCCCTCGCGTGGGTGGCTCGGCGCGGCGTTCGTGGTGATGCGGAGTGCGTGACCCTCATCCAGAAGCTGCAGGGGCTCTGGGTCGAGCTCTCCCGTTTCGCTCCGGATCTGGTCACCATCGATCTCATCGTGGCCGAGTTGCTACAGGCGGCCGGCCCTGCTGACTATGCGAAGGAGGGGTCATGACCGACCGTCTCAATCCCGTCGAGTCTTCGGCCGGAATCACCAGCTCGTACCGCCGCTACCTGAAGTCCCTCCTCGCGGCACGAGACCCCGAGATCTCATCCGCTCTGCTCCGGGCGATTGACGAATCTCCGCTCCTAGATAAGGGTCCGTTCCTGGAAGCCACGCCTCCGTACGCGTCTGGAGCCACGCTCAACGAGCTGATCGACGAGGGAGTCCTGTCCAGCAAGTTCCGAGGCTTGGGCAGCGACGCGCTGCCACTGGACCGCGCCCTGTATCGCCACCAGGAAGCATCAATCCGCAAGGCGAGGCAGGGCCGCAATGTGGTTGTCGCGACGGGCACCGGCTCTGGCAAGACCGAATCATTCCTGTTGCCGATCTTCGACAGCCTCATCCGCGAGCTGGAGAACGGCTCGCTGAGAGAGGGTGTGCGAGCACTCCTCCTCTATCCGATGAATGCGCTGGCCAACGACCAGATGAAGCGACTGCGCGCCCTGCTCGCAGGCTTCCCACAGATCACGTTCGGGCGCTACACGGGCGACACTGAGACCGACCCGAAGAAGGCGCTGGACCGCTTCCAGGAGCTGAACCCGGGCGAGCCGCTCCTCCCAAACGAGCTCCTGAGCCGTGAGGCGATGCGTGCGACGCCGCCTCATCTTCTCCTGACGAACTACGCAATGTTGGAGTATCTGCTGCTCAGGCCGCAGGACATGGGGCTGTTCCCAGGAGACGCGCAGTCGACCTGGCGCTTCCTCGTTATCGATGAAGCGCACGTCTATGACGGGACGCAGGGCGCGGAGATCGCGATGCTCGTGCGAAGGCTCCGTGACCGCGTTGCCCCCGATCGAGAAATCCAGTGCATCGCGACATCCGCAACCGTCGGTGCCGACGCAGACCGCATGATGGTCGCCGACTTCGCCACCAAGCTGTTCGGCTCCTCCTTCGAATGGATGCCCACTGATACCTCGCGACAGGACATCATCACCAGTGAGCGTGTCGCGGCGCCCGCCGGGCCTTGCTGGGGGCCGCTCTCAGCTGGTGCTTGGCAGCGTCTCATGGAGGCTGACAACGTCGAGCAGGCCGTCCTCGAAGCGGCCCGCCAGAATGGGTTCGAGGCCGAGGACGGTCGAACTGCCCTCTCACACGAGGCAGGCCTGGCCAAGCTCAGGAGTCTCTTGGCGGAGGCACCGCAGACGTTCTCCAGCTTGCCGACCCGGATCTTTGCCAATGAGCCTCAGCGGGATTCTGGGCTGGTGTCCATGGTTGCTGTGGCCAGCAGCCTGCAGGGAGCGGACGGATCTCCAGCCCTTTCGGCGCGCTACCATCTCTTCCTCCGCGCCACCGAAGGGGCCTTCAGCTGCCTGTCGCCGCGCGGTCCGCACGTGCACCTCGCCCGCCACGAGGAGTGTCGCGAGTGTGAATCGCCGGTGTTCGAACTCGGCGCCTGCAAACGCTGTGGCGCTGTGCATCTTCTCGGGGTCGTCGAGGCTGTTGACGGCCGGCAGGTTCTCAAGCACCGGAAGCCCGATGCCCCCACGTCCTGGCTCGTTCTGGACGACGGCGCAGACATGGTGGACGAGGATGAGGAGGCTCTCGCCGACGACGGCGGTGGGGTGGACGGCGACGAGGCCAGGCTGTGCACCCGGTGCGGGACGCTGAACTCGGGCAGCTCGCGCACCTGCTCGGACCCTGAGTGCACTGCCGCAGCCCTGCGCCGCGTGCGCAGGCTGAAGCAGAGGGGTCAGGAACTCCTGGGATGCCTCGTCTGTGGCGCGCGAGGAGCGGGCACGGTACGGGCGTTCGAGACGGGCGCAGACGCTGCGAGCGCTGTCATCGCCACGTCCCTGTATCAGAGCATTCCGGCCAGTGACGACCCAAAGGATGCGGGCCGTCCGGGTGAGGGTCGGAAGCTTCTCATGTTCAGTGACAGCCGCCAGGCCGCCGCCTATTTCGCGCCGTACCTGGAAGATTCCTATCGGCGCCTCCAGCGCAGGCGCCTGATCCACCAAGGGCTGGAAGCGGCCGGTGCTGGCGATGAGCCCGTGAACATCGCGGACACGCGCTTCCACGTACGGCGCAGCGCTGAACGAGTTCAGTACTTCACTCCGGGCATGTCGTCCGCCCAACAGGAACGAGAGATCGCTCCCTGGGTGATGGCCGAGGTAGCCAGCGTGGATGATCGCCAGTCCCTTGAGGGGGTTGGCCTACTTCGCATCAGTCTGAGGCGTGATCCTCACTGGCAGCCTCCCGCCCCTCTCGTGTCATTGGGCATGAGCGCAGATCAGGCGTGGGACTTCGTCGCTGAACTGGTCCGGACTCTACGGTCGCAGGGCGCGGTCACAATGCCTCAGGACGTCCCCCCGAATGACGAGATCTTCGCGCCGCGCCTCGGGCCCATCTACGCGCGGCTCAGTGGGCCGGAACCCAAGCGGAAGGTCCTGTCGTGGCTTCCTGGGCGCGGCAGCAACCGACGCATCGACTACACATCCAGAGTCCTTGCCGCCTTCGGGAGCGCCGAGGATTCGCGCCGCGTCCTGGAAGGCGTCTGGCGCTTCCTCTCGAATGGAGAGATGGACTGGCTCGAATCCAGTACGCCCAGGGGTCTCGGCGCAGTGAGCCAGCTGAACCATCAGATGCTCCGCTTCGAGCTGGTGAGCCAGCAGTCACCTGTGTTTGTGTGCTCAACCTGTCAGAGACTCGCACCGGTGTCAGTGGCCGGTGTCTGCCCAGCCATGGGCTGCACGGGCACGCTTCGGCCATTCGTCCCGCCGTCGGCTGAGTCTGACAACGACCACTATCGAACGCTCTACCGGTCGATGCACCCGATTCCCCTGTCCGCCAGCGAACATACTGCGCAGTGGCGCAATACCGAGGCGGCGCGGATTCAGCAAGAGTTCATCCGCGGAAGCATCAACGCCCTCTCATGCTCAACCACGTTCGAGCTTGGCGTTGACGTCGGTGAGCTTCAAACTGTCATGCTGCGAAACATGCCCCCCACCACGGCGAATTACGTCCAGCGCGCCGGGCGCGCCGGACGTCGAGTGGGTGCGGCGGCGCTCGTGGTCACTTACGCGCAGCGACGCTCGCACGACCTCACACAATTCGCCTCCCCCGAAGCCATGATGACTGGACGCACGCGCGCGCCGTACGTGCCCCTGGAGAACCTTCGGATCGATCGACGGCACGCCCACTCGGTTGCGCTGGCCGCATTCTTCCGCTGGTACTTCGAGAACTACCGGACGATCGCGCGGACGGCCGGCGACTTCTTCGTCGGCGATGGGAGCTCTGAGGCCCCGGTGCGGTCGGTCCCCTCATTCCTGACGCCGGTGCCCCCGGAGTTGACCGAGTCGCTCCGGCGGGTTCTGCCAGCGAGTGTGCAGGGATTCATCGGTGTCGACTCTGGTTCTTGGACGACACCCCTGCTTGACCTGCTGGACGAGGTGCGCGGACTGCTCGAAGCCGACGTGACAATCCTGAGGTCGGCACAGGACGAGGCGGTGGTTGCGCGGGGGCCAATGGTCGTTCGAATCGCCCGTCGCGTGCCACGTCGCACCTCTCTAGGTTTCAGTCACCTTGATCCTAATCATTTGTCCACCACGCCGACGTCGAGATCCGAGCCCGCCACTGCTCGCCAGCGGGTGCACAGTCATTGATGAACTGCATGCAGTTCTTCCAGACGCTAGGAGCCCTCCGTCATCGAGACTTCAGCGCACCTAGCCAAGCCCGGCCCGGTGCGCCAGGATCACCGCCTGCACGCGGTCGCGCACCCCGAGCTTCGCCAGGATGTGCGCCACGTGCGTGCGCACCGTGTTCTCGGTCAGGTACAGCTCCAGTCCGATCTCGGCGTTGGACAGGCCCTTCGCCATCACGACGAGCACGTCGCGCTCCCGCTCGGTCAACCGCTCCAGTTCAGGCACCGGCCGCTTCACCGCCCCGACGTAGGTGGCCACCAGCCTCCTGACGATGCTCGGCCCGAGCGCGGATCCACCAGCGGCGCAGTCCTTCACTGCCCTGATGAGGTCGCGCGGCGGGGTGGTCTTGATGAGGAATCCCGCCGCGCCAGCTCTGAGGGCGCCGAGCACGTAATCGTCCACGTCGAACGTCGTGAGCACCAGACACCGCGCGGACGGGACTGCTTGGGCCAGCCGTCCGATCGCCGTCACCCCGTCGACGCCTGGCATCTCGATGTCCATGAGGACCACGTCGGGCGTCAACCGCCGCGCCTGGGTGAGGGCCTCGTCGCCGTCGCCTGCCTCTCCGACGACGGCGATCTCCGGATCGGAGCCGAGCACACCTGCCAGCCCCGCGCGCATCATCGCGTGGTCGTCGACGATGAGCACCCGCACTGTCATGGCGCCCGCACCTCCGCGACGAGGTTCGGCAGCACTGCCCGCACGGCGAATCCGCCGCCATCGGCCTCACCGACGCTCAGCGTCCCGCCTATCAGGCCCACCCGGTCCTGGAGCCCCGCCAATCCATAGCCGCCGACGGCGCCAGTTCGGCCCGGTCCGTCGTCGGTCACCTCGACCCGCGTCCGCTGCCCGTCGTTGCTGACGACGACGCGCGCGGTGGCCGCCGGGGCGTGCTTGAGCACGTTGGTGAGTGACTCCTGGACGATCCGGTGCACGGTGGGCATCACCTGATCGGGTGGCGATACCGCGAGGTGGAGCTCGACGCGGAGGCCGGCGGCTCGCAGACGATCGACGGTGCGCACCACGTCCTGCCATCCCGGTCCGGTGCCCTCGCCAGGACGGGCGTCCAGTTCCGCGAGCGCTGTGCTTACGGTGTCCGCGATCGCCCGAAGCCCGTCCCGCGTGGCCTTTCCATCGTGCGGCCAGGCGAGCTCGGCCGCCCCCGCCTGGACCGCGACGAGGCTGACGGCGTGCGAGACGACGTCATGCAGCTCGCGGGCGACCTCACGCCTCGTCGTCGCGGCGGCTGCGCCCCGCGCCTCGGCCAGCTCAGCCTCGTGGGCGAGCGAGCGCTCCTCCGCAGTCGCCCGGCTCCGCCGTGCCCTGCCGACGATGAGTGCCGCCGTCGCGACGACACCCAACAGGACGATGTTGATCGGTGCGTTGTCGGGCTCGTGGAGGTACCGGGTGCCGACGGCGCTGACGTAGAGCACCCCGGCCGAGGCCAGCGACGCTGCGGTCGGGACTGGCTCGAGGAGCCTCCACAGCAGCATCCCGACGACGATCGCATAGAAGACCCCGTCTCCCACCGGTGCGTCGACGACTGCCCCGAGCAGGAGGATCGTCGCGCAGGCGAGCGCGGACGGCACGGGGGCAATCCGGCGGGCGAGGACGGTCAGAGCCATCGCCACGCTCGTCAGCACCGAGCCGGACTGCCCAGGCGTGAAGAGCACCTCGACCGCAGCCAGAGCGACCACCGCGGCGGTGAGGACGGCGTCACCGCGGCTGAGGGCGTCGCCTGAGGCGTGGGGCGTCGAGAGTGCCGTGATGGGTGTGTGGCCTCTTGAACCCGCTGAATCCACAGCTCCGGCGTCGGGGTGCGATGGGGACTCCGGGAGGCGCGTGGGAGGTGACTCGGCGCCGAGGAGGCCGAGCTGGCGTCGGAGCTCGGCCATCGCCTGTCGGCTCTCCCGCTGCATCTCGGTGAGGGCGACGCGCGGATCAGCGGCCGCGGTGGCCTCCGCCACGAGCCCGCGCACGGCAATGAGGGATCTCCGTACAGAGCGGTCGATCTCTGCCGACAGCCGCGCCCGCTCATCCTCGACGGCACGCCGCGCTGCATCGTCGGGTGCCACCGCCACGACCTCCCGCTGCCGTCGGCGGGCCAATCGCGCGCGTTGGGCCGAACGCCAGACGCCCTGGAAGAGGAGCACCAGGAAGGACAGCAGGACTCCGACGAAGACCAGATCGGTCAACGGCCAGCCCTCGCGCCACGCCGCGGCCGTCGCCAGCCCGAAGGCGACGACGACCAGGACGACGTGCGACGCACCCCAGGACCGCATCCCCCCAGCCTGCCACCAGGACGCGCCGACGGACGTCGTCCGTATGGACGAGATCGGGTCGTCCATACGGCGGGAGATCTCGTCGGTGGGGGTGACGCGACGGTGCGTCGGCTTCGGCAGCCTGGCTTCAACGGGCTCGACCGAAGCCCTCGAGGACCTAGGAGGGTCTCATGTCCAAGTTCTTGACGTTCGCGGCGCTTGCCGGCGCAGCCGGCCTCTCGGCCATCGCGATCAACGACGCGGCCACCTTCGCGCTGACCGGGAACTACAGCGCTGCCAGCGACGAATTCGGCGTCAACCCCCTGTACCTGGCCTCCGGGTTGGTGCACGGGCTGGCCTACCTCGCGTTCGCCGGGGTGCTGCACGCACACCGGCGACGGGTCGACGACGGCAGCCGGCTCCGGAGGGTCATCCGCCTGGCGTTGATCGTCGTCTTCCTCACCCTGGCGGCCGGCATGCTGGCCAACACGGCGGTGTCGGCGGCGACCGGCGAGATGCTCGACGGCGACGGCCTCTACGGGGCAGTGGCCACCGTCTCGTTCCTGCTGATGTTCGTGGGAAGCATCGCGCTGGGGTTCTCGTTGCTCCGTCGGCCGGACATGAGGCTGCCGGCGTGGACGCTCGTCGCCATTCTTCCCGCCCTGCTGCTGACGATCCTGATCGCAGTGTCGGGCAGCCCGTGGGCGCATCCCGCGTATGTGGAGGCGCTGGTGTGCTTCGGTATCGCGTTCATCGGGCTGCCCACACGACGGGTGGATCAGCGCGCGCCGGAGGTGGGTCCGGTTCTGGATCCCGTCCGCGGGTAGGCGTCGTGCAGGGCTGGCTGTCTGGGGCGAGAGCCCCCACCTGGGGCAGCCGGCCCTGTGTGCGGTGGGTCAGCTGCTGTAGCGATCGGCCATGGGGTCGACCGTGGTGGGGTTGTACGGGCGGAGCTGGCCGAGGCGGTTCCCGGGCTTACCGGCAACGCCGTTGACCAGTGTGGTGTCGATGGCGAAGGTGAGCACGGCCGTGGCGACGGCGTCCGAGTTCACGTCGAGGGCATGGTGGCTGACGTTGTCTATCGTGTCGCAGGCTTGGTGGTAGCAGGGGTCGTACGCGATGCCCGCGGTGCCGCCGTAGGTCGCGACCTCCTGGGCCGTCTTGAGGCCCTCTGCGCCGGTGAACAGTCCGCCGGCCGGGATGCCGACCGCGATGAAGGGCCCGTAGTCGGAGCCGCCCGAGAACGTCGAGTCCTGGTAGGGCTCGCCCCGGCCGGCGTAGTAGCGCTCGAAGACGTCCTCGATCTTGTCCGAGCCCGCGGGGATGGAGACGGGTGCGGTGCCGCTGGAGTTGTCTCCGTCGTAGACGCCGAAGATGTAGTTGGGGGAGGCCACCATGTCGAAGTTGAGGTAGAGGGCGATGCGGGCGGCCTCAGCAGGCGTGAGGCCGGCCACGTAGTGCTCGGAGCCGAGCAGGCCGGACTCTTCGGCACCCCACCAGGCGAACCTGACGGTGTTTGTGGTCTTGACGCTGGCCATCTGGAGAGCCGTCTCGAGCAATGCGGCGCTGCCGTCATCGATGTGATCCAGAATGGTGCTTACGCTCACCGCGTCCCCCCGTAGCAGTCGACCTCCTCTCACCCTAGCCCGGCCAGCTGGTCCTCCTGCGGGCTTCGGGCTGAGTAGTCTCGCGGCATGGCCGAGCCGCATCACACAGTCACACCCGAGCAGTTGGCAGTCGAACTCGGTGCCAGCGTCAAGACCGTCCAGGCATGGCTGCGGGACCAGGGCTGGCAGTCAGTCCCCTACGACCGCCGGCACCTCACGCCTGAGCAGGCGGCTGAGCTGCGCGAGTGGTTCAAGCGGTAGGTAGCCCCACCCAGTGGCTGTCTGGCGCAGGTCAGCCTCGGTTGCGCCCGGCGAGAGTCGGAGAGCCTGGAGCTGGTCTGGGAACCGGCCTTGAGCTAGGATTGAATCAATTTCCAAGAAATGATTCAGGAGCTGGTAATGGAGGACATGACGGCGACGATCCGAGGCGCTCTTGCCGCCGCCGGACTGTCCCAGCGCGCGCTGGCGGACGAGACCGGCATCTCGCAGCCCACCCTGAACCGCATCCTCACTGGCGCTCGCCAGCCGAAGATGACCGAGATCCTGCTGGT
Organism: Tessaracoccus sp. MC1627; assembly: GCF_014164725.1. NCBI lineage: Bacteria > Bacillati > Actinomycetota > Actinomycetes > Propionibacteriales > Propionibacteriaceae > Tessaracoccus > Tessaracoccus sp. MC1627. Next base: position 282,703 of record NZ_JACJGA010000001.1, read on the forward strand.
CGCCGACGCCACCGGCTGCACCGTCGCCCAACTCACCAGATCGGCGGTGGCTGACCGCGTGCAGTGCGCGGCCCGCGCCACCAACGGCGCAGACATGGATTCGATGCGGCAGCGGCTCCTGCACTTCATGGAACTCGACGCCTACCTCGACGACCAGGCCATTGCGGCGCAGTGATGGCCTCCGACATCGAACATCAGGCAGCTGAGGCGGCCGGGGAGTTCCGTCGTGCGCACCGTCTCGGAATCCAGCCTCTGGGCGACCTTGTTGCCCTGATCGAGCAGACCACCGAACTCGATGTTGCCGTCCTTGACGCCGGACCCGACGAACACGGCCTGACCATGCGCGACCCCGCCAGAGACCGGGTGTTCATCGGCGTCGCCCGAACCCGAAACCCGATGCGGCAACGCTCTACTCTGGCGCACGAGCTTGGGCACCTGACTTTCCAGGACTGGGACGTTCCCCCGGGTGGCCGTCCGTTCGGAGAGAAGCGCGCGGACGCCTTCGCCCGTCACCTCCTCATCCCAACCGAAGCCATCGCGGAGTTCTTAGGCGACCGGAAAGTCACCACTGAGGCTGACCTCTCTGATGTGGTTCAGCGGTTTCTGGTGTCGCCAGCCATCGCGGCAATTGCCCTACGGCAGGCGGGTTACATCACCGCCGAGATGTGCGAGGCGTGGATGAACCTCTACACCCCAGCCCTCGCAACCCGCTTCGGGTGGGGCGACTACTACGCCTCCCTGCAGGACGACTCGGATCGCGTGCGGGCGCCTCAGCGGCTGGTTGCCCGGGCGATCAATGGCTATGCAGAAGGGGTCGTGACAGCCAGGCAGATCGCTGCACTGCGCGGTCTGCCCGTCGGGTCGGTGGTTCGAGAACTCGCCGAGGCCGGGATCGCTCCCGTCGAACATGACCCGGCGGGGATCGCCAGCTCGGACCTGCCGGACGTCGAGGTGGACCTCAGCGGCTTGGACGATGCGGACTCGGTGTAGTGACGCGGCCGATCATTGACGCTAGCCCTGGCATCAACTTCTTCTCTCTCAACAAGGAACGGCTCCTCATCGCAACTCTCGGTCCCTTGAGCGCCCCAGAGGCGGTGCGTGACGAGGTGCTGCGGAAGTCGCGCACCGAAAGCCGGTTCAAAGCTGGGGGCCAGGTGTGGAGGAAGCTGGAGCCGCGCTACATGGAGGTGCTCTCCGACGACGTCACAGATGAGCTGGCCACCGCCGTGAACCGCATCTCTGGGATGCCCGTTGAGCGGCGAATCCGTCGAAGCGAAGACCTGGGTGAGGTGATGGTCATCGCCCATGCGGTGGTGATGGCCGAAGGCGGCAATGATGTGTACGTTCTGATCGACGACGGCGGGGGTCGGAAGTTGGCTGGCAGCGAAGCGCGTCGCCTGGATCGGCTTCGCCGCGCCGGCCGTAAGGTGGGCGCCATCTGGCTGGTCGGAACTGTCACAGTGCTCGAGAAGGCTGCCGGGAGCGAGTATCTCCCAGACCGTGGCGCGATGCGTGACCTCTACCAGCGGCTGCGCGGCCTCGATGACGGCCTGCCGCCGCTGGATCAGACCCAGCTCATGGTTCTCCCCTGCTGGCCGTAGCCCTACCGATCCAGGCCGAGACGTCGCTGACCAGGAAACGCTCTAGCATTCGCTCGTGCAGATCTCTGATTGGCTCGGGCTCGGGACGCTAGTAGTGGCTGTTGTTGGTGTTGTGTGGGGGCTGATCGAACTGCGTCAGGGGAATCGCCAGCAACAGCTAGAGCTGGGGAACCTGTACATCCAGCGGTATTGGAGCGTCGACGACGACCTCCTGCGCCTCCCAAAGGGCACCGAAGAGCACAGACATGCGCGACACCGGTACCTCCAGCTCTGTGAGGACGAGTTCGAGGCGGCTCGTCTTGAATGGCTCGACAAGAAGCAGTGGGACAGTTGGCATTCCTGGCTGGCCCAGGACCGAAAGCGCGCTCTTCTTGTCGACGACCTCCATGAGTGTGCCTCCAATGACAACCCGTTTGAGCATGTCAGCGCTTGCGTTGGAGCGGGGGCGGAGCATGGCTGGCGGCAGTGTCCTGCAAACAGCCAAGCGTCCTGAGGATCCTCGAGAAGGCGAATCGGTCACCGATCATGCTTGGCTCCGGTGTCCACTGCACGATCCACGGTGTAGGGAGTCCGACGCAGGGACTTAGTCGCTGGGTGTCTCGTGACCTCTTCCGTCCTGCCCGCGGAACTCCTCGGCCCCGCCCAGGGGAACAGCGGGTCAGAAGACCAACCGGAACAGGGCGTCGATCCCGAGGACCAGGAGCGTCAGGATCGGGAACATCAACGCTGCCAGCCACTGGGTCCGGCGGGGCGGGGAGTCGGGGGAGCGCGGGTCGGCCACTGGGTCCGGCGTTGAGAGGTCGCGCCACGTGGAGATCACGCTGGCCACCAGCAGGCCGATCCCAACAGCGAGCGCGAGGCGCCAGTCCAGCTCCGCCACGACGTCGGTGAGGAAGAGCATCGCGAGCACGAGAAGCGCCATGAGGGCGGCGCCCAGCAGCCCCACGAGTGAGTACCTGGCCCTGGCCAGCCACGGGAGTACGTGCCGGGGGAGGGCCATGACGATGCTGGTCAGTCCGAGGACGACGGCGAGCGCCACCATGTCGCCGAGCGTGACGGCGAACTGCGTGCCGGCCGCCCAGTCGTCGACGGCGCGGGGAACCACCAGAAGCCCGAGCAGTCCCATGAACGCACCCACGACGAACGACGAACCGAGCCGGGATCCTGAGGCGGGCTCGGGAACCAGCGTTGTGGCGTAGTCGGTGGGGTCACCGAACGCCCACTCGGCGGATTCGCCGGATTCAGCGCAGTGCGCGTCGACGGTGGCCAGGGCATCGCCGATCTGCTCGCCCGTCGCGTCCTGCATCCGCATGGCGATGATGAAGTCGTCGCGCCAGCGCTTGTCGATGTGCGGGGTGGTGATCTCGGTCATGTCAGGCCTTCCTGGGGTCGACGAGTGAGTCGGTGAGGAGTCGGGTGGTGTCGGTGAAGTGGGCCCAGCGGGCGGCTTCATCAGCAGCCGCGGCTCGGCCGCTGGGCGTAAGGGCGTAGTACTTGCGCCCGGGGCCGCCCTCGCCGGGACGCCATTCGATCTCGACCCAGCCAGCATCCTCGAAGCGGCCGAGCAGCGGGTACAGCGTTCCGCCCTTGACCGTGCCGAGGCCGGCGGCGGCGAGCCGAGCGGCGACCTCGTAGCCGTAAGTGGGTCCGTCGGCGAGGATCCGCAACACGCACACACCTAGGACCCCGCGCAGCCACTCGCTCGGCCATGCGATGTCAGATTCCATACCTAGATCGTACGCCTGACTAGTTAGCCGGTCAACCTACTGCGAGCAGCTGGGGCGGCTCAGGCCGGGGAGACGATGTGGGCGATCAGGAAGCACAGCCAGAACGCGACCGTCACGCCGCCCGTGACCAGCCCCACCCACACCGACCAGTGCCGGTCCCCGCGCTTCAGGGCGTACACGCCCAGCGCGAGCGCCACCAGCGAGAAGGCGATCGACGTCATGGGCAGCAGCTGCGAGTTGGATTCCGTCACCTCGCCCTCCTCACCCGACGGCGCGGTGCGGCTCAACAGGAGCGGCCAGGCCAGCGCGACGAGCGAGACCAGGCCGAAGCCGAGGGACGACCATGCCGGGAGCGGGTGGCGTGGAGTGGGCTACTTCCATGCTATTCCCGCGGGTGTGCGTCCGCTCGCTCTAGCCCTCAGGCGATTGCCTTGTTACCCTGAGCGGAGTGCGCGGATCGCGCCAGGAAGCCTCGTGAAGGGAGGAGAGAGATGTCACCCGAAGCTGTTGTGCATGCCTTCTCAACCCCCCACTCACTTGAGGCCCCCGCCGCCTGACATTGCCCGCCGGGTGCCTCCTCCTCAGGAGAACCACCCTTGCCAAACCTTCTGTCGTCGTTCAGTTGGAGCGACGCCCCCAACACCGCCTACCTTGACACCCTCGCCGACAATCAACGTTGGTCCACCTGGGACTCGATCGAGCGGCTCTGCCGCGGACCCGAGCCCTGGCCGGACTGGCTAGTGACCGCCGCGGCGGCCGTCGACACCGACCTCGGCCTCCTCAAGTCCGGCAAGGAGGCCGACGTCTCCCTGCTCGAGCGCGCCGTGCCCGACGACCCGTCGCGCTCCGTCGTCATGGCCGCCAAGCGCTACCGGTCCACCGACCGTCGGCTCTTCCACCGCGACACCGGCTACACCGAGGGCCGCCGCATCCGCAACAGCCGCGACACCCGTGCCGTCGCGCGGAAGTCGTCCTACGGCCGCACCGTCGAGGCGGGCCTCTGGGCGCGCGCCGAATGGAACGCGCTCGTCACCCTCCACGCGGCCGGCGTCCCCGTGCCGTACCCCGTGCAGATCGACGGCACGGAGATCCTCATGGAGTTCATCTCCGACGGCGACGCCGCGGCCCCGCGCCTCCACCAGACCCGCCCGTCGACGGCGCAGCTGGAGGAGCTCTTCCAGCAGCTACGAGACGCCATGCAGACCATGGCGCGTCTCGGCCTCGTCCACGGCGACCTCAGCCCCTACAACACGCTGGTCTCCGGGATCGACGACGACGAGCCGCGAATGGTGATCATCGACGTGCCGCAGCTGGTGGACCTGGCGTCGAACCCGTACGCGTTCGACTTCCTCCACCGGGACTGCACCAACATGGCCGCTTGGTTCAGCCGCGCAGGGCTGGCCGTCGACCCCGACGACCTCCTCGGGGAGGTCCTCGCGCAAGCCTGGTGAACCAAGAGGCGAGCAGCTGTCACACCTACTGCAACACCAATGTTGCAGTAGGTGTTACAGCTGGCCCAGTGCCCAGGTGGCCCGTGGGTCGCGCTTGGAGTTTCCGCGCCACGTGACGATGCCCTCCTCCTCCAGCGCCGCCAGCGCCCGCGTGGCTGTCATCCGGGTGACGCCGGCCAGGTCGGCCAGCTCCCCGGTGCCCATGGGCCGGTGGTGGAGCCGGAGCACGGTCAGGATCGCCCGAGCACTGGACGTGAGACGCGCGGTGACTTCCGCGGGGAGGGCGTCGACGGCAAGCAACGTGAGCTTCACAGATGAGGACGTCTGCTCGTAGATGGGGTCGGCGAGCCCGCGCCGTCGCATCTCGCTGAAGAGGCGCCGGATCCCCTCGCCGAGCTCCCGGGTGATCCCAAGGTCGGCGCACACTCGGGCGATGCGCGGGTTGCGTGCGTACCGCGTCACCTCCAGCGGGCGCGACGGGTTGGCGAGCCCGGGGAATCGTCCGGGGGAGGTGATCTCCACCCGGTTGGGGAAGATCTCGAACCGGACGTGATCCCCCATCGTGCTGTATGACCGGTGCACGACGGCGTTGACCAGACCCTCGAGCCAGGCGTCGCGGGGGATTCGCGAGGTGGCCTCGAACAGACCGGCGGGGCCGAGCTGCTGCCACTTGGGCATCAGCGGTTCGATGGTCTCCGCCGCTGCCCGGATCTGCTGGGGGATGGAGCCTTCGATCCGCCTGTCTCCTCCTGCCTCGAGCGTCATCGCGTCGCCGACCCCTCTCTCGTCGGCGCCGTACCTGAGCACGCGCACGAGTGCGTTGGGGAGTTCGCGTTGCGGTCGCTCGTCGAAGAGCAGCGCCGCAGCAACCGTGACGCGGCCCCGTCGATCGATGAGGTCGCGGGCGGCGAGCGCTCGCTGCGGGGAGTCAACGCCGATGAGCGTGGCGTAGCTGGAGAGCTGGGCGGGGTCGAGGTCATCGACGCCGAGCGTGGTCGGTGACGCCTCGTATTGTGCAGCTCCGCGGTCGTAGACCAGCTCCCGCTCCTGCGCAGCCGTGAGCTTGCGAGACTCGTCCCCGATGCGGAGGTAGCAATCGCCCTTGTGGGTGTGGTGCACCGTCTCCCCGGGCTCCACGCGGAGCACCATCACGGTCCGGGGGTCGTCTCCGCCCACGCTCAACTCCTCCACGTGCATGCGCACGGGAGGCTGCGTGAAGTCCATGGCCGCCTGCCTGATTGCGTTACGACGCTGCGGCGGGACATCCTCGAGGACGCCGTCGTGCATGCCGACCACGATGACGCCCCCGTCGGCATTCGCCATGGCGACGAGCGGAACCGCCAGGTCGCGCGGCGAGACCCGGGCGGACTTGCGCTCGAACCACTGGTCCTCCGGCGCCCTGGAGAGGGCGCTCTCAAGCAGGTCCGGGGCAAGTGCGAGCGCAGCGTCGACGACGGCCGATGTCATGGCTTACTGTAACATTGTGGCAGCTTGATGCAGTGCTCGACGTCAGCTGCGTGCGCGTGGCGCAAGTCGTCGCCTCTCTGATCCAGACGGATTTCGAATATTGCGAATTAGGCTAAGCTGGGGTCATGACCGAGTCAACGACGCGCGGCACGACCGTTCTGCCTCCACAAGACCTCGAGCCCATGCTCGACCTCTCACGATTTCTGGATAAGGTCACCGAACCCGCCGCCCTTCTGGGCCCCGACGGCCAGACCGTCGCGCTGCCGCTCGAGGCCTATCGGGTCCTGGTTGACGTCGTACACGCCATGCGCGAAGGCAAAGCGATCACCGTCGCCCCGATCGATCAACTCCTCACCACGCAGCAGGCGGCCGACTTCCTCGGCATCAGCCGTCCCACGCTGGTCAAGCTCCTGGAATCCGACGAGATTCCGCACGAGTCGCCGGGCGCAGGGAGGCACCGTCGAGTCCGGTTGCGCGACGTGCTCGACTACCAGGAGCGCAAGCGGTCTCGGCGCCGACTCGCCCTCGATGAGCTCACCCAGGACGCCGTCGGAGCTGGCCTGTACGAGGCTGAGCAGGCTGATTACGCCGACGCTTCGAGGCGGGCGCGCCAGGGGCGAGGCGAAGGCTGATCCCTGACGCGCGACGATCGCTCCCCGGGGGACTCGTCAGGCGAGGGCGCGCCTCACCGTCTCCTGGAGTTCCTTCCAGCTGACGATGAACTTCTCCACGCCCTCGTCCTCGAGGACTTGGAACGCGTCGTCGAGGTCGACGCCCGCGTCCGTGATCTCCTTCAGCACCGCGCGACCCTGGTCCGCGGTGCCCTCCATGGGGCTGCCGACCTCGCCGTGGTCGGCGAACGCGTTGAGCGTCTTCTCGGGCATGGTGTTGACGATGTTGCTCGCCACCAGCTCGGAGACGTAGAGCGTGTCGGGGTAGGAGGGGTCCTTGGTGCCGGTCGACGCCCAGAGCGGGCGCTGCGGGTTGGCGCCCTTGGCCTTGAGCGCGGCGAAGCGCTCCGAGCCGAACACCTCGTCGAACGCGCCCAGCGCCACCTGCGCGTTGGCAATGGCGGCCTTGCCCTTGAGGTCCTCCCGGCCCAGCTTGGTGAGGCGGGCGTCGATCTCGGCGTCCACGCGCGAGATGAAGAACGACGCGACGGAGTGGATGGTGCCGAGGTCGCGGCTGGCGGCGTCGGCGGTCTCCAACCCGGTGAGGTAGGCGTCCATCACCTCGCGGTAGCGGGCCTCGTTGAAGATGAGGGTGACGTTGACCGAGATGCCGCGGCCGATGACCTCAGCGATTGCCGGGATGCCGGCCTTGGTGGCGGGGATCTTCACCAGGAGGTTCTCCCGGCCGACGGTGTCGTACAGCTTCTGGGCCTCCGCGACGGTGGCGTCGGTGTCGTGCGCGAGCTCGGGTGAGACCTCGATCGAGACGCGGCCGTCGAAGCCGCCGGTGCGGTCGTAGATGGGCTTGAGGAGGTCAGCTGCGTCGCGGACGTCGGTGGTGGTGGCGAGCTGGATGGCCTCGTCGACGTCGGTGAGGCCCTGGAGCTGCTCGGCGTAGGAGTCGCCGTCGCTGAGGGCGGAGGCGAAGATCGTCGGGTTGGTGGTCACGCCCACCACGGACTTGGTCTCGATCAGTTCGGCGAGGTTGCCGGAGGTGAGGCGGTCGCGGGAGAGGTCGTCGAGCCAGATGGAGACGCCGGCGTCGCTGAGGGCCTTGAGGCGGTCGGTCATGGAAGTCCTCCTGGGGAGTGGGGTCTCTTCGAGCCTATGCGGACGGGGGTCACAGACGGTGGCGTTGCTTCTTGTTGCCTGCTTGGGGCGTTCTGACTCCCAGGGGGCAGAACCGTGACCATGGAGTGCAGGAGTGATAGCGAGATATGTGCAGGAATGATGGCCGAACGAATGCAAGAGTGATACTTCAACGTGTGCAGGACTGATACCGTTGCCTCATGAAGTACCGAGAACGCTTGGCTGACAGCCTGGTTCGTCGAGCGCTAGGCACCTTCGGTGCCGTGATCCTCCAGGGTCCCCGCGCCGTGGGCAAGACGACCACCGGCCTCCAGTTGTCGGCAAGCTCGGTGCGTCTGGACTCCTCGCCGAACGCAGCGAGGCTGGCGGAAGTCTCGCCGGGTACGGTGCTGACTGGCCCAACTCCTCGCCTGGTCGATGAGTGGCAGCTGGCACCGGCGCTGTGGAACGCAGTCCGCCACGAGGTGGACCAACGTGGACTCGCCGGACAGTTCATCCTGACCGGCTCGGCAACGCCCGCCGACGACCTCACCCGGCACAGCGGTGCTGGGCGCTTCCAGCGGGTCACCCTGCGACCGATGTCGCTCGACGAGAGCGGCGACAGCATCCGGGCGGTGAGCTTCCACGACCTGTTCACCCATGCCGACGCCGATCACGCGACTGGGATCGCCGGTCTGGGGGGTCCAAGCGTCGAAGAGTACGCCGCGCTGATCGTGCGGGGCGGCTGGCCCGCGCTGGTGATCGAGCCGAGCCGATCCCCCACCGAGTATCTCGCCGGCTATCTGGACGACGTGGCGCGCGCGGATCTGCGGTTTGCCGGGCTGAGCGCCGACCCCATTCGGGTGGGCGCCCTGCTGAGGGCTCTGGCCCGGAACACCGCCACCGAGGTGTCGGCCACCAAACTGAGCGGGGAGGCGGAGATCCCCGCCCCCGGGACCGCCAACGCCGAGGTGTCCGCGCAGACTGTGCGCAGGTACATCGACGCGCTGACCCGGGTGTTCGTCGTCGAGGAGCAGCCGGCTTGGGCGCCGCACCTGCGCTCGAAGGTCCGGTTGCGAGTGCAACCCAAGTGGCACTTCGTCGACCCATCGCTGGCAACCGCCGCTCTGCGCGCCGGGCCGGGCGCCCTTCTCGGTGACCTTGAGGCGTTCGGGCTGCTCTTCGAGTCGCTCGCTGTCCGTGATCTCCGGATCTACGCCCAGATGCTGGGCGGCGCGGTCTACCACTACCGCGACAGCTCGGGGCTCGAGGTGGATGCCGTCGTCGAACTCGGAGATGGCAGATGGAGCGCATTCGAGGTCAAGCTCGGGGGGGCAAGCAGTATCGACGACGCCGCGGCCAGCCTGAAGCAGCTGAGCGCCAAGGTGTCCGAGCAGCGCGCGCGGGACCTGGCCACCCTGAACGTGCTGACCGCGGGGGCCGAGAGCTTCACCCGGCCCGATGGCGTCAACGTCATCGCGCTGGGCCACCTCCACGCGGGCCGCCCCCTGTGACCGTCGCTCCGGTGGTGGGTAGAGCAATCCTCAGAGCGACCGGATCACGGTGGTGCCGCAGACCATCGCCGCCAAGGGTCAGATCCGGGGACCACGCAGCAGGTTGAGCACTGGGACGAGCACGGTGCGAGCGGCCTGGGTGAGGGAGACGCGGTCGTAGAGGCGCAGGGTCTCGCGGAGGAGCTGCTCGTCGTCGGCGGACGGGTTGTCGTCACTGATCCGTCGCATCACCTCCAGCAGCTCGCGCGGCGGCACCTCGTCGAGCGTCCGCGGCCCCAGTTCGCGGAGCCGGAACTCCTGCTGCTCGGGCGCGCGATAGGTGCGGGAGTGGACCCCGGAGGTGCCCAACGGGTTGTCTCCCACCAAGAGGCCGCGCTTCTCGGCTCGGTAGATCGCGGAGTTCAGGACCTGGGCGATCGCCTTCCCGACCCGCGACCCTCCGGCCGCCCGCACGTACGCGGTGCGGAGCCGGTTGCCCCGCACCGGGCCCTCCACGGCAACAATCCGCAACAGCCCGTCGAGGATGTCCGCGGCGGTGCCCTCGCCCACCGGCCTCGTGGACCCGTCGAACGCCGTGTACGGGTCCAGCCCGGCCGGCCGACGGAAGATCGAGTCAACGGAGCCGCCCAGCTGAGCCAACGGATCCCACTCGACACCCAATGCCGAACGTCTCGCCGGGGCAGGCGCAGGGGCAGCGGATGTGGCGCCACGCCGTGCGCGATCGAGGGCCAGGTGCAGGTTGGCCGCGAGGTCGGGATACAGGGTGGTGTCCACCGACTCCTCGGAGTCACGGCGGGGAGCCTCCTCGGTCTCGGCGGGAGGGTCCACGTCCGCCTCGACATCGACCTCCCCGACGATCTCCTCATCCACGTCCGCGTCAGCGTCGTCCACCACCCCGTCGTCGGGGTCCGCTGCCTCGACGGGGTGGTCAACGAACTCCTCGACGCCTTCCTCCCGAAGGACCTCCAGCTCGAACTCCTGCGCCGAGTCCGCGCCCTCGATTTCCACGCCGTCGTCAACCCAGCCGGAGGGGTGGATGCCCATCATGGCGAGCTGATCCCACAGCGGGGCGAGCGCGGCCGTGGGATCGACGTAGAAGCTGGACTCCCGGACGCGGAAGAACCGCCAGCCGCACCGCTCCAGCTCCCGCTGCCGGGCGAGGTCGCGCTCGTAGGCCTCGGGCCCGTGCCACGTGTCGCCGTCGCACTCCACCGCCAGCCGCGCCCGGCCCCCGACCACCACCAGGTCCAGCCGGTACCCCAACGCCTCCAGCTGGGGCACCACCGTGTAGCCGCGGTCCACGATCCGGTTGTGGATCCGCTGCTCGAAGAGCGAATCGAACGGCTCCACCCGCTCGTCCTCCGGCGCCACCGACGAGGCGGCCTCGGATCCCGCTGCGGAGCGGCCCGCCACGCCGTAGGCGTAGTCGAGCAGCTGGAAGCGCAGGTCCTCGCTGTTGGGCAGCTCGTTCAGCGAGATGGAATGGAAGAGCCGCACCTGGTCCTTCGCCCGGCTCACCGCGACATTGAACCGCTGCACATACATCTCGCGGGTCAGCGCGCCCAGCCGACGCCCCGGCTCGGTGGCCGACACCATGGACAGGAACACCACGTCGCGCTCCGAGCCCTGGAAGTCCGGCGCCGTGCCCACCCGGAGACTCCGTCGGGCCCACTCCTCGGCGGGGATCTCGGCCAGCAGCAGCGACTCGATGTACTTGGCCTGCCGATCACCCACCAGCGAGATGACGGCCAGGGACGCGTTCTCGAAGGCCGGGTCGTCGAGGCATGCCTTGAGGTCGTCGACGAGGGCCCGGGCCTCGGCGCGGTTGACCTTGCCCGTGGTGCCCTCCTCGACGCCGTCGGGCACATGGGTCACGACGAAGGGCGCCAGCCGGTCGGAGCCGAACTGCCGCACGGGGATGAGTCGGATGCCGTTGGGCTCGTAGGCGATGCGGTTGGAGAAGCCGATGATCTCGGGCACGCAGCGCCGGTGCTCCACGAGGGTCAGTTGGCCGCCGTAGCGCATGGCCGCCTCGTCGAACAGCGAGCGCTGCGGGTCCTGCCAGGTGTCCTTGTACCGGTCGTCGTGCAGGTACTGCGCGGCGAGGTCTCTCAGCTGCTGCTGGTCCACGCCGACGGCGGCGGGGGAGACCTGCCTGTCGTCGCCGATGACGACGATCTTCGGGGCCAGGTACTGGAGGAACGTGGCTTCCAGGCCGGCCTGCGACGCCTCGTCGACCACCACGACGTCGAACATGTTCTCCTGCATGCGGAACTGCTCGGCCACCCGGTACAGCGGCATGATCCACACCGGGACGGCCGGGCGGCAGCGCTCCATGGCGCGCCGGATCTCGGCCCGCTGCTGGGCGGCGTACTTGCCGGTGCCCTTGCCGAGGCGGCTGACCTGCTGGGAGTAGCTGCGCAGGTCGGCCCGGCGGCCGGGTGTCAGGCGCTCGCTGCCGACGGCGTGGCCCCACGCGCGCTGGGCGGCGATGTTCTCCGCCACCGAGCGCAACTGGTGGTCCGCCACCGAGATCTGCGCCTGGATGCTGTTGGCGTCCACCTGGTCCTGCGCCAGCACCCACGCGCCGACGGCGCCCCACCCGAAGGCCGCCTCGACATGGGCGAGCCGGGAGTCCCAAACGTCGTCGTCGGGGCTTATCAGGACGGCTTCCGCGAGGGCGGGGGCGGTGGCGCGGACCTGGTGGGTGAGGGTGTCGCGGCGGGTTGTCGCCTCGGATACCTGCTCGAGCCGCACCAGCCGGGCCAGGGCGCGGGCGTAGCCCTCGTGGTCCCGGGCGTCGACGGCGATGCTCAGCCGCTGGACCGGCTCGGCGGCGTCGGACCAGCCCGCGACGGCGGAGACCTCGTCGCCCAGGCAGTTCAGCGGCTCGCGGGCGGCCGCCACCGCGTCGGCGGCGTCGATCGCGTCGATGGAGCGGGCGAGGCGCTCGACGGCGGCGCCGTCGCCCCACGCAGGCGGCACGATGCCGCGCGCGCGGAGGAAGTCGTCTTCGGCGCGGATGCGGTCACCGAGCTCCACCACGCGGACCAGGTAGCTCAGCTGGATCCGGTGCCACTCCACGCGCTCGCGCGGGGTGTCCTCCTCCGGGATGTCCACCGACGCCGGCCACGCGCGGTCCAGCTCGTTCAGCAGCCCCGACGCGTCGCGGTGGGCCATCAGCACCCTGAGGGCCCGGGCCGTCGTCGGGGGCAGGCCGTCCACCCGGGCCTGCTCCAGCAGTTCCCGGCACTCCTTGACCACCCCTGGGGTGAAGGCGCCGATCTTGACCGTCCCGTCGGCGCGGGTCTTCAGCGCGCCGCCGTTCCCGAGGTGGCGCTCCAGGGCGGTGGCCATGGCGTGCATGCGGTCCATGTCGCCGGGGAGCTCGACGCGGACCCCGGCCGGCAGCTGCTCGAGGACCGCGTCGACCCGCCCCACGCCGTTGGCCAGCTCGGAGGCGCGGGCCCGCCAGATGTCGCCGGTGCCGCCGCGCACGGCGGCGAGGGCGTCGTCGACCCACTGGAGCGGGAGCCGCGTGAGGTCCGCCGCCGTGTTGACGAACTCGGTGAGGCGACCCCTGAGGGCGACCCGCTGCTCGACGGGGAGGGCGCTCAGTGCGGCCATGCTCTCGTGCGTGGGGCCGTCGGCGAGGGGTGCCGCCGCGGTTGTGGCCTCTGATTCCGAGCGCACGTGGGCGGCGAAGGCCTCCGCGCTGAGGACAGAGCCGCTCGGGATCCGGCGACGGCTGCTCTCGACGGCGTCCTCGCCGAGCGAGGTGTCGCGGAGGAGCCGCAGCCACTCGAGGGCCACTGCGTCGGACAGCGGGGAGGCGGAGTCGGGGGTGAAGGCGACGAGCTCGGCGATCCACTCGTGCTGCCCGGCCTCCGCCTGGTACCGCTGCGCGATGGCGGCGAGTGTGCCGGAGTAGCCGCCGTGGCGGAGCTCGGTCACCTCGTGGGACCGGGCGTCGACGAGGTCGCGGCTGAGCGCACGCCGTCGCTTGTCCAGCTGGGCCGCCTGCTCGGCCAGCTGCTGGATGCTGAGGGCCGAGGCGTGCTCGTCGTGATCGCCGGCCCGGCGGGAGATGTGGTCGACGGCGGTGCGGAGGTCGGCCAGGTCGTCGCGGCTGGCCCCGATCACCGACACGGCCAGCGGCTTGATCTGCGCGGGCAGCTTGGTGCGGACCTCGCGGAGGGCGCGGTCGGTGTGAGCCGTGACGAGCACCCGCTGGCCCTGGGCCAGCAGGTGCGTCAGGAGGGCGGCGGCCGTGTGTGTCTTGCCGGTGCCGGGAGGTCCCTGCACCAGGGTCTGGGCGTGGCGGTCGACGCGCTCGAGGATGCGCCGCTGCACGTCGTTGAGCGGCAGCGGCGCGACGATCTCGTCGTCGAAGGTGAGGATGGCGCCGGGCGTGGACACCTCGGTGACCGGGGGGAGGCGGTCGGGGTCGATCAGCGGAAGGAGACCGGCCGGCACCTCGCCGGCGGCTTCGATCTGGGCGGCGATCTCCTGGAACGCCTGCACCAAACCGGTGCGGTTGCGTGGGCGCAGCACCAGCGCGGGGGCCCAAGCCACCGTCGGATAGGGGTGCGCGGCGGGCAGTGTCGCGGTGTCGTCCCAGCGGCCCTCGGCGTGCAGCTGCAGCGCGACGGTGCGGCCCAGCGGCTCGATGTCGTGCGCGTCGAGCGGGTTGCCGGTGAAATCGTGGCCGCGGGTCTCGAGCTGCCCGACCAGCGACTGATCCGGGATCAGGCTGGGATCGAGCATGTCCAGCTCGACGTGCACGCCCACCGACCCCTCGTCGAGGAAGAAGTCCAGGCGGCCGTTCGACTCCTCCAGCTTGGGGATCACCGGCACGGTGAACAGGTGACGCCGCATCCGCTCATGCCCCTCGGGCGCCCAGGCGAGGAGCCCGACGCCGAGCAGGAGCTCGAGCTCCTCGCTCTTCTGGGTGGTCTGGACGTAGAGCTTGAACAGCTCGGCGTAGGCGTCGCGGACGGGCCGCTCGCGGAGGGTCACCTCGGCCCAGCGATCCCAGGTGGCCGCCCACTCCTCGAACGCGCGGGCCACGTCGGGGTGGTCCTCGGCGCGCTGCGGAGACCCGTCGGGCGCCGGGCACCATTCCGCGAGCTGGGGGCGCTGCGTGGCGTCGAGGGCGTCGCCGGTGATCCACCCGGTGAGCGCGGTGGGGATGCGGGGTGGGTCGGCGGGGATGAGCCTGTCGATGCTGAGGAGCGGGCCCTCGTCCCACGCCTGTCCGGTGTCGGTGCCCCAGCGGACGGCCTCCGCGACGGGGAGGTCGCCGAGCCAGTGCACGGCGCCGTCGCGGCGGTAGGCGTCGATGTCGCTGACGGGGGCCTGCCGGAGTTGTTGGGCCTTCGCGAGGAACGTGAAGAGGCGGACGGCCTTGTCGACGTAGTGGGGTGAATCAGACACAGGAAACGACTTCGCTCTCGTCGGGACCTGGCGAGCTTAGCCGCTCGGTGCGCTCACAAGGCATCGGACGGGGGCCCGGTGTGCAGGAGTGACAATAGGTCGTGTGCGGGAGTGATTATCCGGCGTGTGCGGGAGTGAAGCCGACGCCGTCCTTGACTCCCGACGATTAGGCGCCACAATTGTGGTCATGACAGTCGAATCCTTGCGTGAGGTCCGCGACCACTTCAGCGAGGTCGTGGACCGCGTCGAGCACCATCACGAACGGGTCACTGTCACGCGCAATGGCCGACCTGTCGCGGTGCTGATCAGCCCGGCGGACCTGGCCGAACTGGAGGAGACCCTCGACGTTCTGTCGAATCCTGACGCGCTGGCCGACATCCGGGAGGCCGATGCCGCGTATGCCAGGGGCGATGTCGTGCGGGGGGCTGACGCGATCCGGAGCCTTCGCCTGTGAGCCGTGAGGTGAGCTACGAACTGGTCCTCACCCCGCCCGCCGTCCGTGCCATCCAATCAGAACTGCCCCAGGCTGTCGCCGCGGCGGTGATCGAGTTCATGACCGGACCGCTGGTGGAGAACCCGCGGCGTGTGGGAAAGATGCTCCGGCGCGAGTTGGAGGGCATCTGGTCCGCCCGGCGAGGCACCTACCGGGTCCTGTACCGCATCAATGATCAGGTCGATGAAGTGGTGGTGCTGCGCATCGACCATCGTCGAGACGTGTATCGCTGAGTCGGCTCCGGCAACGGCTGGCCGTGCAGTGCGCACCGGTGCCGGCTGGGTGGTCGGCTCCATACAGCCTGCAAGCAGCGCTGTGCCGTAGGTTCTGGGGCATGAAGCCCGCCGTCGAGATCCTTGGAGACCGGTCCCTGCCACCCGGATTCAGCCACCCGCATGCGTCTGAAGAGGCGCGGGCGATCGCGGAGGCCGGCATGATCCTGCGCGTTCAGGTGGGTTCGGGGGTGCACGGCGCCTCGATCAGCGGCCAGGACGACCGCGACGAAATGGGCATCTGCCTGGAGCCCGCGCGATTCGTCACCGGTATTGCCCGGGTCCCGAGCGGCATCGACGGCGCCGGCGAGGTGGACTTCGAGCAGTACCAGCGGCACACCGTCTGGGACCAGCCCGGCGGGTTGGCCAACCGTTCCGGCGCAGGCGACCTGGACGTGGTGATCTACGCGGCACGAAAGTGGTCCCGGCTGGCGCTGGCCGGCAATCCCACCGTGCTGCTCGCCCTGTTCGTCCCCGACGAGGAGGTGGTCTTCCGCAACCGCGTGGGGGCGGAGCTGGTCGACAACGCGCACCGTTTCGTGTCGAAGCTGGCCGCGGCGCGGTTCCTCGGATACCTGCAGTCGCAGCGCGCCGCTATGACCGGCGAGGTTGGGGCGCACACCAACCGGCCCGAGCTGGTCGCGGTGCATGGGTACGACACGAAGTACGCCATGCACGCCCTCCGCTTGGGTGTTCAGGGCGTGGAGCTGTTGACCACCGGTCGGATCACGCTCCCGGTGCCCGCTGCCGATGGCGACTACCTGCGCCAGGTCCGTCGCGGCGAGGTTGGGCTGGGGGAGGTGATCGACCGCATCGACGAGGCTGCGGCACGACTGGCTGTCCTCCGGGATTCGACGGCACTGCCGGCCGAGCCGGACCGACGGTGGGTGGATGACTGGCTGCACCGTTCCTACACGTGGTACTGGGCCGGGTGACGGCGGGCCGACACCAACAACGGCTCGTCGGCCGGGTGTACAGCCCGCCTTTATCGAAGTCAGATAAAGATGGATAAAGAGGGTAAACAGGGCGACGCAGACGGGGGCATCCTGTGCACGAATCTCCTGTCGCGACGGCGGTCGACGTCGCCACGGTGCACGGCCTGGCAGCCCGGCGGCGTGTCGTGCCCGATCATCAGCGGTGGGCGCTCGCCCGCTGCGGGCGGAGGCGGAGTCGGGCAAGCCGCTGTCAGGCTCCTGCGACGCTTCCCCCGTGAGGCTGGTCGCTAAGCTCGCCACCCGCCCCCCTCACCGCTGGCCACACTCGGTGAAGCCCATCTGCTGGTACGCCGACCGGCGCCTGGCGTACTGCGCTCTGAGGACGGGGACCTCAGGGTCCACGTAGTCGTGAACCACCACCTCCTTCTTTCCTTCGTGCCGACGCAGCGCCCGCCCGACGGCTTGGATGACAAGGCCGGGAAAGGAAATCGGTCCCGCGAGGAATACGGTGTCGATGATGGGTGCGTCGAATCCTTCACCCCCGTACGGGACTGTCGTCATGACGAGGAGTGGGTCTCCGGTCGACGTGTCGGCGATCCTGGCCCTGATCGCCGCCAGGGCCTTGGCCCCGGTGCCGCCTCGCATGATCAGCGCTTCTGTGTCCGGTAGCAGCGCGGCCAACTCAGTCAGGTGGTCGCGACGGCGCGACAGAACCAGGCACTTGCGGCCGTCGGTAAGTGCAGCGCTGATGTCGGCGGCAATTTGGCGGTTGCGTTCGGGGTCTTCCGCCAGCAGCCCGCCCAACTGGCCGATCGCCCCCGGCACGCTCATGTCGAGGCCCGAGGGGCTGCTGTACGAAGTCTGGTGGACGTGCAACACGCGATGGGGACCGTCGTAGGGGGTGACGAGGGTCGCCTCGCGGGGAAGGGTGTCGCGAATCGTGTGCCGGATTGGACCGAGCTGCCAGGTGGTGACCTGCTCCAGGCCGTCCTTGCGTTCAGGCGTCGCGGTGAGCCCCAGCCACCAGGCGGACTCAATCTGGGAGACCACCTTCTCGAACGACCCGGCAGCAAGGTGGTGGCACTCGTCGACGATGACCTGGCCATAGGGTGCGGTGAGCTCGCGAATCTCGTCGGGGCCGTGTCGGGCCAGCGTCTGCAGAAGCATGATGTCGACCTGTCCTCGTGTCTTGACGCGGCCTCCCCCCAACTGACCGGCCTTGATCCCGAGGAGGACGCCGATCTGTTCCCGCCACTGGGAAGCGAGCGCCGTCTTGTTGATCAGCACGAGTGTGGTGACCGCTCGTTCGGCGATGATGGCACAAGCCATCACGGTCTTTCCCGAGCCGGTGGGTGCATGCAGGATTCCGTCCTCGTAAGCCAGTATCGAGTCCACCGCTGCCGCCTGTCGGTCATCGAGGCCGCCGAGGAATGATACTTCGAGCTCTGTGCCCTGGCAGCGCTGATCGTCGCTGACCAGAGTGCTCGCGGCCTGCGAGATCAGGTCCGCTGCCTGGTGGCGAAGCCCCCGAGGGAGGATCAGGTCGCCGTTGACGGCTACGTCGAAGCCCTGGATGAACCGGGGAATGTTCCAGGTGGAACGGCGGGCGCGCTGCGCCTCGTAGAAGGCAGGGTTGTGAATCGTGGCACTGTGCCGCAGCGCCGCCGAGAGCTCGGGCGTCAAGTCCCCATCACGGATCGTGAGTGCCGCCCCAAGTTTCGCCTGTACCAGTGCAGGGACGCTGGGGTGGATCGCGGTGGCTGGCGAAGTGTCCAGACGTATCACATCATCCCCGACGACGACGCGTTCCTTGCGGCCGGCCGCTGCCACCTGGCGTGGAGTCATCCTGTCGAGGTGCGAGAGGTACTCCCACTGGTCGGGCCAGGGCTCCCACGAAACCATGTCGACGAAGAGGGTTGTGCCGCGAGCAGCCCGGCGGTTGCCATTCAGGGGCGCGGCGATGAGGTTTCCGACCCCTGACGAGCCTGTAGGCACGGTGTCCTGGTTCGGGAACAGGCGGTCGTAGCTGGCCAGCGGCATGGATCCGCGCAGCGCCATCGCTCTGTGGATGCAGGCCGTACCCATCGCCCGCGCGTCAGCTGCCGGCGTCGGAGAGGTGAAGAAGGTCCAGACGTGCGCGCCCCTGCCGGATTGAGAGATCTCCAGCGCACAGGGAACGCCCAGTGAGCTGGCGGCTTTCGTGTAGGCGTGCGCGTCCAGCATCGCCTGCGGACCGTCGAAGTCAGCTGCGAGCCACCAGCAGGTCGCATCCGGCAGCAGGGGATAGAGCCCGATGAACAAGTCGTCGTCGGACCGAAGGTGTGCTGCAAGGGCTTCGACGGTCAGTGGAAGGGGGCGTCGGTCCCACAACGAGCCCTTGCCAAACGCGTCGCGCACCACTGGCGACCAGCCCTTCGTACCCTTCCTTGGGTTCTCCCAGTACCGCGCGTAGACGTCGCGACGTGCGGCGAACAGCCGGGCGAACAACGCCAGTTTGGCCTCAGGCTGTGACGAGTTGGTCACCAGGCCTGGATCGGAATGCGCGAATGTCGGTTGCTGCGCCGGTGGCTCCACGCCATCGGTGACATTGAGGAGGTTCCTCAACCGCTGGTTCTCAACGCGGAGGAGGGCGATTTGACGCTCCAACTCCTCGCGCCGCCGCTGTGGATCCGGCTGCTGATCGGCGTACATCAGACCAGGTCGTCTTCGTCGGATACTCCGGTGATCGCGTTGACGTTGGACCGCGAAACGGCATGCTCGGACGCCTGATCCTCAGTGCGTTGGCCATCGATGGCGGCGGTATTGAGGGCTCGACGGATCCGGTGCATGATCGACGGAACGTCGTGCGTCAGCGTCGCGCGGATGATGGTCGGGTCCACCAACAGGTATCCATGCGCGATCCGGTTCCGCATGCCCCACATGAGCGACCATGCATCTCCGAACAGTGTCTGGCGTATCGCCGGATTGAGCGCGGCGAGGGCCTCGATCCCTGCAGAGAGGCGCATGCAGACGGCGTCGATGACCAGCTGATCATCGAGCTCCTCTGCAGCATGGCTCTGCATGATCTCGAAGTGGGCCAGAGCGTCTCTCAGGGTCTCAGAAGTGCCTCTGCTCACAGCGCCACCGCCTCAGCGAGGATCCGATCCCGAAGATCGGGGCGCAGCACGGTGTCGGGCACCAGATCCACCGTGCAGCCGAGCACTTGGCTCACGTCCCGCTCGAGGGCGGCAAGCTGCATCAAGCTGAGGGGACGATCCATGGTGAACAGCAGATCGATGTCGGACCCCTCGTGATCATCTCCGGTGGCGACGGATCCGAAGACGCGGACGTCGCGGCCACCAGCAGCGGCCACCAGGCGCTTGACTTCGCCTGCGTTCTTGCGCAGCCTCCGACTCAACGGCGACGTGCCGTGGAAGCGGAGCAGGCGGGACACCTCAGGCTGGCTTCGCCCGATCTCGGCCGCGATCTGCGCTTGGGTCTTACCGGCTGCCGAGGCCTGCCGCACGGCGCGAACCAACTCGCCGCGGCCCTGGGCGATGAGCTGGTCCGCGTGGCGCGCTGCCTCCGCCAGAGTGCTGGACATGACTCGAGTATAACAAATGCTATAGACCCCAGTCCGGTTCCGCGAGTCGGTCTCGCGCGTCAGTCCAGACAAAGTGTGGATAGCCAGGCAACAGGGCGGAGCAGTCCGGGGGCATCCGGTGCACGAATGTCCGGTTGCGCCGGCGGTCGAGGTCGCCACGGTGTGCGACGCGGCGGTCCGACGGCGTGTCGTGCCAGATCGTCAGGCGGTGGTGGGTCGGCCAGCTCCCAGTGTCATGCGCGGGTGGGAGCCCGAGCACGGTCAGGATCGCCCGAGCGACGCCGACGGAGCCCTCGCAGACTCGATCTACTGCAACATCTATTCAGTATGTGGCAGTGCTCCGACGGCACTGCCGCTACGGCCGTGGAGGGCTGCACTGGCGTCCCGCTGCCGCGGTTGGGGAGGGGGCTCAGTGTCCCCAGGTCGCCACGCCTGCGCCTGCGCCACGGCTGGCTCAGCTCGTCGCCCGCGCCCAGGAACGGACCGCGTCGGCGATCGGCGTCGTGGGCCGCCCGATGAGCCGCGACAGGTCCCCGCTCGTGACCAGGAGGGTGTTGTCGGCGGTGTTGCTGTCCAGCGTGGTGATGAACCCGATCGTGCCGTCATCGAGCCCGGCGTCACGCAGCACACTCACGTGCTCGTCGGTGGAGACCTCCCGGAGGGAGACCGGCCGGCCGAGGACATCGGCGAAAGTGTCAGCGAGGTCCCGCATAGTCCAGGCGGTGTCGCCGCCGAGCTCGTAGACGGCGTTGTCATGTCCGTCGCCGATGAGTGCGACGGCAGCGGCCTCGGCGTAGTCGGCGCGCGCGGCGCTCGAAACCCGCCCGTCCTTCGCGCTGGAGACGACGACGCCGGTCTGGCGGGCCTGATCGAAGGCGGGCTGGTAGTTGTCGTGGTACCAGCCGTTGCGCAGGAAGGTGTAGGTGAGGCCGCTGTCCTTGATGGCGTCCTCGGTGGCCGCATGCTCGGGGGCGACGAGAAGGCTGGTGGTGTCGGCGCCGACCACGCTCGTGTACATGATCCGGGCAGCCCCAGCGGCCTTCGCAGCCGCGACCACGTTGCCGTGCTGGGCGATCCGCTGGCCCACCTCGCTGCCGGAGATCAGCAGCACGGTGTCGCCCTCGGTGATGACGCCGTCGGCAGGGTTGTTGTAGTCGAGGACTGCGGTGCGGACGCCCTGGGTTCGGAGCGCCTCAAGCCGATCCAGGGCTCGCCCGGTGGCGACGATGTCGTCGGCCTTGACCCCGCGCTCGAGCAGGTTCTGCACGACGAGGCCTCCGAGCTGGCCGGTGGCGGCGGTGATGACGATGGACATGGTGCTTCTCCTCATGGTGGCGCAGAATGACGTCCCCAGGATAGCCGATCATTGAACTTTCAAGTTCATCCGGGGTGTCGTGCGCTGAATGGAAGGTCTGGTCGCGTCGGCGCCACCAGATCCGCCACTGGCGTGATGGCGGGGGCGCCGTCGAGGTCGATGGGCGTCCGTCGCCTGAGGGAGGCTACGGCCGGACGTCGTCGTGCAGACGCACGCTGGAGAACTCGACCGTCCCGTCGGCGCACTTCCAGTAGTGCAGGCGACGGGCGCTGGGCGTGTTGCTCTGCAGCGACACCCGCCAGCACGTCTCCCCACCGTTGCGCGTGACGGGTGCGTCGTCGCCGCCCTTCCCGCTGCGCAGCTGGTGCAGCTCGCGCGAGGCAAGCTCCGCGTCGCGCCCGGTGAGCACCTGCACCAGCACCTCCACCACCTTCGTCCGCGACACCCCGTGCACCGCGCCCAACGTGTCGAAGAACCCGGGCCCGTAGCGCCACGCTGCCAGTGGGTAGCGTTCCTTCTCCCCGACGGGGACGGTGTAGGCCCAGTGCTGCCGGATCTCGAAGTCCAGCTGCCCATCCTCCGTCGCGAACAGCACCTCGTCCGGAACCGACGGCCGCGCGCGCGACTTCTTCCTCCGCACCTCCTCGCGCAGCTGCCTGCGCAGCTCCCTGGCCTCATCCTGCTCCCTGGCCAGATCCGCCCGGGTCCGTCGCAGCTCCTCCACGAGCTGCAGCTGATCCCGCAGCAGCCCTTCCACGACGTCGGGAGTCGCCTCGGGCGCGCCCACCGCGGGGGGCGCCTCCGCATCCACGGCGGACGGGGCCTCGGCCTCCAGGGCCTCTGTCTCCTGGGCCGCCGGCTGCTCGCTGATCTGCTCGGCGACGAGCCACGGCGGCCCGCCGTCGAGGATGCTCGGGGCAGTCGCGGCCTCCTCTGGCGCAGCCGCGTCGAGCATCGAGAGCAACCACTCGCCCGAACCCTGGTCGCGCTCTCCGAACCACACCGGCACCACGTCGCCCTCTGAGAGCAGCAGCCGGAGATCCTTGCCGTCCTCAGTTAGAAGGTCGGCCGCAATGGTGCGGGTGAAGCCGGGGTAGAGCTCGACTGTGCATCCCTCGGCATCCACCGCCGCGACCCTTGCCAGCACCGTATCGCCAGGCTCGTAGGAGGCGACGGCGTCCTCGGCGCGGCGTCGCATCCCGCGGACGTCCAGGCGCCGGCTCTCCGGGTCGAGCTCCCCGCGCACGGGCATCCCCCTGCGGAAGAGCCGCTCGGCCGCGACACCGGGCTCCACCAGCTCCGGCCAGATCACGCACGGCAGCCCTCCGCCCACGTTCACCAGCGCACGACCTCCCGCCACCCCGGAGACCGTCCCGCTCACCTGCACGGCGGCCCGCTCGACGGCGGCGTCGGCGACGAACCCGCCGGCCGACGACATGCTCATGGCGTCCGAGACGAGCTCGCGCGTGATCCTGACGCGGTCCGTCCTCCCGTAGGCGAACCGCAGCGGGGACTCGTACGGATCCGTCTCCCAGCCGTGACCGATCGGGTAGACGCGCGAGGCGCCGCCGTAGACCTGGCACATCGGCGGAACAGCCTCGCTGAACGCCCAGCTTGCCTCGGGCGTCTCGATCTCCGCCACGTCGGCTATCCCGCGGAGAGTCGAGCGGAGGGACTCGACGTCGGCGTAAGCCTCGACGGTGCCCGTTGCCCGCGAGACCACTACCACCGGCCGCTGCCTGGTGGAGCTGCGGAGGAACACCCCGAGGGCGGCGGCCTCGTCCCGGGTGCGCACCGTCGGGGGCAGCGACTGGGTACCCGGGATCCCGTGGCTCCGCGGCGCCGTCGGGGGAGTGGGCGGAGCGGCCGGAGTGGGCGGCGGTGCCAGGGCGCTCCGGAGGGCATCGCGCAGGAGGCCCCTGAGATCCTTGATCTCGCGCGTACCGCGTGCAAGGAACAGCGGGATCGAATGTGGGTCGGTCTCCCAGTCGGTCCCCGGCGGGTACACCCGGCATGCGCCTCCGTACACCGACGCCTCCTTGCCCACCACGTCGGAGAACGCATAGGTCACGCGGTCATGGGTGAGCGTGACGACGTCGGCGCGCCCGTCGGCGAGGAAGTCTCCGGGATTCACGTACGGGTTCTGCCTGCCATGCGCCACCGTCAGCACGACGACGGGCCGGGTGCGCGCCTCCGAGCGGAGGTAAGCCACCAGCCTGTGCACGTCCAGCCCGTCGCTGACCACCTGCGGCGTTGCCCCCGGTAGTTCGAGTGCCATGTTTCCCCCGTCCACGTGTCCCACCTGATCATGGCGGACAGACCAGACACGTCGCCGATGGTGCACGAATCGCCGGCGAAGTGGGGCGTCGCGGCACGGCTACGTGTCTCGGTGGGAGTGCAACGGCGTAGCGTGCGAGGCATGGAGATCTGGACCATCGGCCACTGGACCTGCCCGGTGGAGGAGTTCCTGCAGCCCCTGCAGGAACACGGGATCGGGCTCTTGGTCGACGTGCGCGCCCACCCCGGTTCCCGCCGGACTCCGCAGTTCGGCAGCGACGCGATGGCCCAGTGGCTGCCGGAGGCCGGCATCGGTTACCTCCACCTCGCCGAGCTGGGCGGGCGTCGTCGCAAGCAGGGGGTGGACCCGGCGGTCAACGCGGGATGGAAGAACACGAGCTTCAGGAACTACGCGGACTACACGCTGACCGAGGGATACGAGGCGGGAATCGCCCGGTTGTCGGCACTGGCCCGCGACACCCGGACTGCGGTGATGTGCGGGGAACCCATGCCGTGGAGGTGCCACCGGCTGCTGATCTCGAACACGTTGACCGCCAGGGGCTGGACCGTGTGGCACCTGATGGGCGAGGCGGCCCCGCGTCGACACCAGCTCGGCCAGTGGGGCGCCGTGCCGGTGGTCGACGAGCTGTCTCGGGTGACCTACCCCGACGACCGGCACGGCTTTGCCTGACGGCGGAACGCGCCTGCCTCATCGCGGCTCGCCTGCGCTCCAGGACAGGTGCCACGCAGAAAGGCTGGCGAGGTCGCAGGCGTGGGGACGCAACGCAGGCGTGGGGACGCAACGCAGGCGTGGGGACGCGCCTGCCTTATCGCGGCTCGCCTGCGCTCCAGGACAGGTGTCGCGCAGTAAGGCTGGCGAGGTCGCAGGCGTGGGGACGCAACGCAGGTGTGGGGACGTAACGCAGGTGTGGGGACGTAGCGCAGGTGTGGGGACGTAGCGCAGGCGTCGCGCGTGCGAGCGGGGAACTCGAGACCGCGCGGGTCAGGCGGGGGCCGACGACGCCCTCACCACCAGGTGCGGCGCATGCGTCTCGCGCACCACCTCCCGGCCCTGCAGGATCTCCAGCGCCCGTCGGCCCATCTCGAGCCTCCGCTGGGCGATGGAGCTCAGCTGCGGTCTCACGAGACGCGCGAGGTCCGTGTCGTCGTAGCCCACCACGGCCAGCTCCGTCGGCACCGAGACCCCCGCGTCGTGGGCCACCGCCAACACCTGTACGGCTCCGCGGTCGTTCGACGCGAACACCGCGTCCACCCCCCGCAGAGTCTCGGCGTCCAACCCCTCCGGGGAGAGCACCGTCGCCGGCAGGCCCCGCTCGGCGACGACGCGCAGGTAGGCGTCGCGCCGTGCCACCGCCGACGGCGACCCCGACATCTGCAGGAACCCCACCCGCGAGCGTCCACCGTCGGCGAGGTGCGTGACGGCGAGCCGGCCCCCGAGCTCGTCGTCGTTGCTGATCCCGCTTACGGACTCCGGCAGCATCGCGGGACGGCCGACGACCACCGCCGGCATCACCCGAGCCGCCTCGGCCAGCGCCCCGGGCGGGGTGTGTGCGGAGACGATCACCACCCCCTCGACCCCCAGCTGCACGAGCCGTCCCAGCTGCGCCGCCATCCGCTCCGAGTCCCCGCGACCGTGGCTGATCAGCACGCCCATCCCCTGCTCGGCGGCCGCGTCCTCGACGCCGATCACCACGTCGGTGTGATAGGCGTTGCCGAGGGCGGCTAGGAGCACGCCGACGAGGTTGGTGCTGCCCTGCACCAGGGACGTTGCCGGAGACATCCAGCCGGTCCTCACCGGGCTCGATCTGGAGCTGTTCGCCGGCGACCGCGTGGCGCTCGTCGGCGGCAACGGGTCCGGCAAGACCACTCTGCTCAAGCACCTCGCCGGCCTGTCGGTCCCCCGCTCGGGCGAGGTGGAGATCGACGGCGTCAACACCCGCACCCGGACCCCCGGCAGGCTGGCGGAGATCGCCGCCTACCTCTATCAGCACCCGCAGCAGATGTTCCTCAAGGACTCGATCCGCGCCGACGTCGCGCTGTTTCCGTCGGGTCGCGCCGTCGCGGGGTGGGAGGGCCTCGTAGACGACGTGCTCAGGCGGGTGCGGCTGGACGAGTTCGCGGACCGGGACGGGCGCGGGCTCTCGGGCGGGCAGCAGCGCCGGGCCACGCTCGCCATCGGGCTCGCGATGCGCCCGAAGATGCTCCTGCTCGACGAACCCACCTCGTCGCTGGACGTGTCGAGCCGGGAGGACGTCACGGGCATGCTGGCCGACCTGGGCCAGGTGATCGAGTGCACCGTCGTGGCCACCCACGACATGCATCTCGTGGCCGAGTGGGCCAACCGGGTGATCGTCCTGGAGGCCGGGAGGGTGGCCGCAGACGTGGACCCCCGCACCCTGTTCACCCGCCCCGAGCTGATGCGGCGCGCCAGGTTGGTGCCCCCGCAGGTCGTCGCGCTGGGCGCCGAGCTGGGCATGGACCCGCTGCCGCTCAGCGTGGACGAGCTCGTCGCCGCCCTCCGCATCCCCGAACTCGTCTAGGAGCACCACCCATGGCCCGCAAGCAGCGCGACGTCCTGTCCGTCGAGTGGATCAAGCTGGAGCTGATCCGGACCGCCTACGCCACCCGCGGCGGCCTGTTCACGCGGATGGATCCGCGGGTGGTGATCGTCTGGTACCTCGTCCTGGCGTTCGTCCCCTGGTTCACGCACAACGTGACGGTGCTGGCCGGGTTGTTCCTGCTCGGCGTGGTCAGCGTGATCCTCGCCCGCGTGGGGCCGCTCGTCCTGGGGCTGTTCGTCATCGGGCTGGGCTTCGAGATCATCTACCTGGTGGTGGCGTCGCTGCTGTTCGGCGGCAACGTCGAGACACTCATCGCGCTGGCGGTGCTCAACCTCAAGCTCGGGGCGGTGTCGATGGCGTCGATGGCGGCGTTCGTGTCGCTGGATCCGGAGAAGCTCTCCGACGCGCTGCTCGCGTTCCGTGCCCCGCACCTGGTCACGTTCGGGGTCAGCTACGGCTACCGGATGCTGCCGATCATGGTGGAGGAGTTCACCACGGTCTTCGACGGCTACCGGCTGCGGATGGCCGCGCCGGCGAGGGCCGGGCTGCTGGGATGGCGCAACGTGTATCACTGGGGCCGGATGGCGATCCTCAGCTTCTACCCGATCTTCCTCAACACGGCGCAGAACGTGCGCACCACCGTCGAGGCGCTGGAGACGCGGGGGTTCACCTACGCGCAGGCCGACCCCCGTGGCCGGCGGCTGCGGTTGGCGTACCTGCGGGTGACGCCGTTGGATGTCGCGGTGCTGGGGGCGACGGCGCTGGCCGTGATCGCGTGCTTCTGGGCGGGCGCGGTGTGGCCCGTCTACCGCGGCTGAGCGCCGTCGGGCGGCACGAATGGCGGGGTCAACCGTGTCTCGATGCCCGTGAGGGGGTCGAGCCCGGAGTTCGACGGCGTGTCGTGCAGGGTGGGGGCGGTCGGGTCGGGCGTAGCCTGCGGGCATGGCGGGGCGAGCGACGACGATGAGGGTGCGGTCGGCGCGACGGCGGAAGCGCCGGCTGAGCGGTAAGGTCCAGGACCTCACCGTCGAGCAGTGGTCCGCCCTGTGCGACGCGTGGGGCGGGTGCGCCTACTGCGGCGCCGTCGGCGTGCCGCTGCAGAAGGACTGCGTGCTACCGATTTCCCGGGGCGGCCGCTACACCGTCAACAACGTGGTGCCCGCCTGCCGCAGCTGCAACACCAGCAAGTGCAACAGCGAGGTGACCGGCTGGCTGCGGCGCAAGAAGCTCGACGAGGAGTCGTTCCTCATCCGCCAGTGGGAGATCCTGTCCGTCGTCGTGCGCGACGAGGCCCAGCCCGCCGGCTGACGGTGTCGCGGCGAGGCACGCGTTACCCGACGCTCTCCTGCTGCGAGACCTCCACGGTGCCCTGGTCGGGTCCGGGCGCGGCGTCGGGGTTGCCGAACAGCAGGGCAAAGACCAGGAAGACTGCGATGACGGCAGCGGCGGCCTGGGCGTTGACGGCGGCGAATGGGGAGGCGTTCATGATGTTCCTTCGTTGTGCGGGCATGGCGGGGCCAGGCCGGGTTGTGGGTGGGCTTGCGTCCCGGCGGCAACCGGGGTGCGTGTGGGGGCGATCAGGCGGGCGTGTCGACGATCGCCTCGGTGAGTTGGTCCGCCACGAGGGTGACTTGCCTGGCCAGATCTTCGATGGTCGATGGGTTGATGCGCTGGACGGGGCCGCCTATCCCGATGCAACCCACCGGCGGTCCGTCCCTGCCTTCGAACACCGGCGCCGAGATCCCGCACCCCCCGGTGTGGTTCTCCTCGCTGTCGACGGCGTAGCCGAGAGAGCGGACCGTCGCCAGGTGATCGCGTAGCAGGCCCGGATCGGTGATGGTGTGGCCGGTGCGGGCAGGCAGCTCGTTGGGCAGCGGGGCCAGTTCCCAGGCGAGCAGGCACTTGCCGACCGACGTGGAGTGGAGGGGCAGCAGCCGGCCCTTCTCCAGCACGACACGCAGCGACTGGGCCGTCTCGATGGCGTCCACGACAAGGGCCTCTCCATCCGCGGCCACCGCCCCGTGTGCGCATTCCCCGGTCAGGCCGACGAGTTCCTGCAGGAACGGCGAGGCAAGCTGGCGAAAACGCCGCTGGGCGCTGGTGAGGCCGAACCGTGAGCGAAGCGCCGGCCCGAGCCGGTAGCCCCGGCGGGAACGTGCGGGCGCGACGGCGAACCCCTCCTTGGCGAGCGTCTGCAGGATGCGCGAGGCAGTGCTCTTGTGGACCCCCAGCTCGTAGGAGACCTGCTGAACGGAGAGGCCACGGTGTTGCAGGGCGGGGTCACTCTCCAACTCGATGAGAAGGCGGATGACGCGGAGGCCACGCTCAAGACTGCTGCGTTCGACGCCCTGCTGACTCACGTCCACCCCTCCCTCCGGGCCCGTTGTTCCGATGACTCGAGGCTAGACATCGCGCAGAGACTGCACAACCGGCACTCATGGATAGGTTGCGTAACGTGCAACATGTGCCGTCCTGGACCGGAGAATTCTCAGAGCGTTGCGTTCAATGCAACTTGACGCATCCAGGTCACTCACAGGACTTGGAGTCAGGTTGTTCCGGGAGCCCTGGCGAAACCTGACCACGACCGCGCCAGCGAGCGGAGTCGCCACCAGATCCGCCTCTTCGCGTGGGCCCGACCCGCCTCCCCGCGACATTGGGTGACCGCGCAATCAAATCGTTACCTCCGCGTCCCCACACGAAACATCACGTCCACTAATGTGTCGGACGGCCCGTAGTACTCGGGGCCGCGTCACGGGTGGAAGCAGGGATCCGGATGGCAGAGATCACCGCCGTCGAAGCGCGTGACGGCGCCGTCGCGATCGCGGGCCGCACGCCGTGGCAGATCACGCGCTCGCGCCTCGCCCGCGACAAAGTCACCATCGCGGCCCTCTGCTCCACCGTCTTCTTCATTCTCCTCGCCGTCACCGCACCGCTGATGACCCAGCTCGGCTGGCTCGATCCGTACTCCTCCAACACGGACCTGGTGGGCGGCCTCGGCTCTCTACCCCTCGGACCGCTCGGGGGAGTGTCCTGGGACCACCCGATGGGCGTGGAGCCGGGCACCGGCCGCGACCTCCTCTCCCGCGTGCTCGCCGGCCTCACCGTCTCCCTCGTCGTGGCCACCAGCGCGGTCGCGGTCTCCGTGGTTCTGGGCACCGTCATCGGAATTGTCTCCGGCACCGCCGGCGGGCGCGTGGACTGGCTGTTCTCCCGCGTGATCGACTTCGTGCTCAGCTTCCCGCAGACGCTGATGCTGATCGCCCTGTCCACCATCGCGATCGACGTCATCCAGCGCTCACTCGGCACAGACCGGACCCCGGCGTCGATGCTGTTCATGATCGCGGTGATGGGCTTCTTCGGCTGGCCCTACTTCGCCCGGATCATCCGCGGGCAGGTGCTGTCACTGAAGGAACGCGAATTCGTCGAGGCCGCACGGTCGCTGGGAGCCGGGCGCGTCCGGATCTACTTCACCGAACTGCTTCCCCACCTGTGGGCGCCGATCCTGGTCTACACCACGCTGATCATGCCCCAGAACATCGCCACCGAGGCGGCACTGGGCTTCCTCGGGGTCGGCATCCAGGCGCCCACCCCGTCGTTCGGCTCGATCCTCAACGATTCGGTGCACTACGCCACCTCGGATCCGGCGTACTTCATCTTCCCCGGCGTCACCCTCTTCCTGGTGGTGCTCTCGTTCAACCTCCTCGGCGACGGCCTGCGCGACGCGCTGGATCCCAAGGCGGACCGCCAGTGACGGCCACACCCAGAACTTCCACCACATCCACCTATGAAGGAGAGCGCCAATGAGGCGTAGCAAGATCGCCGCGAGCGTCGCGGCACTGATGGCCTTGGGCCTGATCACGTCCTGCGGGTCCACACCCTCGGCAACCAGCAGCGGATCGACGGCGGCCTCCGAGTCCGCCGCCACCGACACCCCCACCGCCGGAGGGACCCTCAACCTGCTCATCGGCACCGCGACCGAGCACTGGGATCCGCAGCGCACGTATGTGGGCGTCGCCATCGAGTTCGGCAACCGAACGTTCAGCCGCACCCTGACCACCTGGTCGCCGGTGACCTCGAACACCGAGCAGGCCACGCTCGTCGCCGATGCCGCCACCGACACCGGCACGGTGAGCGAGGACGGCAAGACCTGGACGTTCACCCTCAAGGACGGCATCAAGTGGGAGGACGGCCAGGACGTCACCTGCGAGGACTACAAGTACGGCATCTCCCGCACCTTCGCCGTCGACGTGATCACCGGCGGCCCCAACTACGCCATCCAGTTCCTCGACATCCCGAAGAACGACGACGGCTCCTCCCAGTACGTCGGCCCCTACACCGGCACCGGCCAGGAGCTCTACGACCAGGCGGTCAGCTGTGACGGCAACACCATCACGTTCAAGCTGAGCCAGCCCGTGATGGACTTCAACTCCACGGTCACCATGACCGCCTTCGGCGCCTTCCGCGAGGACAAGGATCAGGGCGACAAGTCCAACTTCCAGATCTTCTCCAACGGCCCCTACAAGCTGGACGGCACCTGGTCCCCCAACAGCGGCGGCACCTTCGTCCGCAACGACGAGTGGGACCCGGCCACCGACGAGGTCCGCAAGGCCTACCCCGACTCCATCGTGTGGGACGAGTCCCTCACCCAGGAGACCGTCTACGAGCGCCTGATCGCCAACCAGGGTGACGACCAGAACGCCATCACCTTCGACCAGGCACCGGTCACGGCGCTGGCCAACGTGTCCACCGGCGCCGAGGGCCGCACCGACATCGTCGCCTCGCCCTACACCCGGTACCTGGTGCCGAACTACAAGTCCGATGTGATGAGCAACGACAAGGCCCGCGAGGCCCTGGCCCTGGCCACCGACCGCTCCGCCTACGTCACCGCCGTCGGCGGCGAGCAGGTGGCCAAGCCGATCAACTCGCTGATCAATCCCGCCCTCGAGGCGTTCCCGGACACCCCGCTGCTCGCAGGCGAGACCGGTGACCCGGAGGCCGCCAAGGCGGCCCTCGAGGAGTCAGGCCTGACCCTGCCGGTGGCCATCAACGTGGCGTACCGGAAGAACGACACCATGGACAAGGTCTTCTCCGGCCTCAAGACCGGCTGGGACGCGGCCGGCTTCGAGACCAACCTGATCGGCATCCCGGCCGAGCAGTACTACGGCACCCTGCAGTCCCCGGACTCGGCCCCCAAGTACGACGCGTACTGGGCCGGTTGGGGCGCCGACTACCCGTCGGCCTCCACGGTGATCCCGCAGCTGCTCGACGGCAGCACGCAGATCAGCGCCGGCGGCCCCGGCCAGGACTACGGCTACTTCAACAACGACGAGTTCAACGCCGGAATCGACGAGGCCTACCAGATCGCCGATCAGGCCGAGCGCGAGGCGGCCTGGGGCCAGCTCGACGCGGCCGCCGTGACCGAGCACTTCGCGGTCATCCCGCTGATCGTGGACCAGTTCGTGTTCGTCCGCGGTAGCAACGTGCAGGGCGCCTACGTCAATGGCACCTTCACGGGCTACTACGACGTGGCGACCATCTCGGTCAAGAACTGACATAGAGCAAGAGGTGGGGGTGCGTCCACGGGCGCACCCCCACCGATCGAAGGAGCTGGCGTGATCTACTACATCCTCAGGCGGCTGATCGCCGTCGTGGCGATGCTCTTCGTGATCACCGCGACCACCTTCGTCCTGTTCTACGCCTCACCGATCGACCCAGCCCAGTACACCTGCGGTAAGAACTGCACCCCCACCATCCTCGAGGGCAACCGCAAGGCCCTCGGCTACGACCAGCCGGTCACCGTCCAGTACGGCAAGTTCGTCGCCGGCCTGTTCGTCGGCCGCGACTTCCCAGACAACGCGGAGCTCCGCGAGTCCAACCCGGAACAGGTCGTCCACTGTGGCGCCCCGTGCCTGGGGTACTCGCCCAGCCAGCACCGCACCATCAACGAGATGGTCGGCGAGGCCTGGCCGGTCTCACTGTCCATCGCCGTCGGGGCCTTCTCGCTCTGGATGTTCATCGGCGTCGGCGGCGGCATCCTCGCCGCGCTCAACAAGGGCCGATGGCCCGACCGCACCATCGTCGGCGCCGCCCTCGTCGGGTTCTCGCTGCCCACCTTCTTCGTCGGTCTGATCCTGCTGACCTTCCCCGCCATCAAGTGGGGCTGGGTGCCCATCCCCAACTACGTGCCGTTCTTCGAGAACCCCCTCGCCTGGGCGCACAATCTGATCCTGCCGTGGATCACGTTGGCGTTCTTCTTCGCCGCCAGCTACGTCCGGCTGACCCGCGCCTACATGATCGAGACGCTCAGCGAGGACTACATCCGCACCGCGCACGCCAAGGGCGTGACCAGGCGCCGGGTCGTGTTCAGGCACGGCCTCCGCGCCGCCACCACGCCCATCGTCACGGCGGCCGGCCTGGACCTCGGCGGCCTCCTCGGCGGCGCCATCATCACCGAGAGCGTCTTCTCCATGCACGGACTCGGCTTCCTCGCTGTCCGCTCCGTCACCAACATGGACCTGCCCACCATCGTGGCGATGGTGATGATCGTCGCCTCCTTCATCGTCATCGCGAATATGGTGGTCGACATCGCCTACGGATTCATCGACCCGAGAGTGAAGGTGGGCTGATGAGCGAACCGTTCCTTCGAGTCACCGATCTCAGGGTCAGCTTCCCCACGGACGACGGCGTGGTCAAGGCCGTCGACGGCCTCACCTTCACCCTCCACAAGGGCACCACGCTGGGCATCGTCGGCGAATCGGGCTCCGGCAAGTCCGTGACGTCGCTGGCGATCATGGGTCTCCACCGCGGCTCACGTGCCCAGGTCAGCGGCGAAATCCTGCTCGACGGGCAGGACCTGCTCACGATCTCCGACGAGGAGCTCCGCCGCCTCCGCGGACGCAAGCTCGCCATGATCTTCCAGGACCCGCTCTCGGCGATGCACCCCTACTACACCGTCGGACAGCAGCTCACCGAAGCCATCCAGGTGCACGAGAACGTCTCGAAGAAGGCCGCCCGCACCACCGTCATCGAGATGCTCGCCCGCGTCGGCATCCCGAACCCCGACAAGCGCGTGGACCAGCACCCCCACGAATTCTCCGGCGGCATGCGGCAGCGGGCCATGATCGCCATGGCGCTGATCAACAACCCCGAGCTGCTTATCGCCGACGAGCCCACCACCGCCCTCGACGTCACGGTCCAGGCCCAGATCCTGGACCTCATGCGCGGCCTCCAGCAGGAGTTCGGCTCGGCCATCATCATGATCACCCACGACCTGGGCGTGGTGGCCGAGATCGCCGACGACGTCATGGTGATGTACGGCGGCAAGGGCGTGGAGTACGCGGAGGTCGACGACGCCTTCCACCAACCCGACCACCCCTACACGTGGGGCCTGCTCACCTCCATGCCCCGCCTGGACCGGCTCAAGGCCGAGCGCCTGATGCCGATCGACGGCAACCCGCCGTCGCTGATCAACATCCCGCCCGGCTGCGCCTTCCATCCGCGCTGCACCTTCCGCGAGTACGCGGGTGTGGCGTGCCACGAGGTGGTACCCGAGCTGCTCGAGTCCTACCCCAAGCACGATTCGCGGTGCCACATCCCCGTGGCGAGGCGCGCGGAGCTGTTCGCCGAGCAGATCGTCCCGAGGCTGTAGGAGAGTCCGATGAGCCTGTTGAACGTCACCGATCTGAAGAAGCACTTCCCCACCCACACCCAGAAGCTCATCCGCACGCCCGGCGCCCCCGTCAAGGCAGTCGACGGGCTCAGCCTCACCCTGGACTCCGGCGAGACGCTCGGCGTGGTGGGGGAGTCCGGCTGCGGCAAGTCGACGGCGGGGCGCACCATCCTCCGGCTGCTCGAGCCGACGGCGGGGACCATCGAATTCGAGGGCCGCGACGTCACCAGGGTCAAGGGCGAGGAACTGCGTCGGCTGCGTCGCGAGGTGCAGATGGTCTTCCAGGACCCGTACGGCTCGCTCAACCCTCGGCACCCGATCGGCGCGATTGTCGCGGCGCCGTTCCAGATCCAGGGCATCAAGCCGCCCGGCGGGGTGAAGCGCACGGTCCAACAGCTGATGGAGCGCGTGGGGCTGAACCCCGAGCACTACAACCGCTACCCGCACGAGTTCTCCGGTGGCCAGCGCCAGCGCATCGGCGTGGCCCGGGCGATCGCGCTCAAGCCCAAGCTGATCGTGTGCGACGAGCCGGTCTCGGCGCTGGACGTGTCCATCCAGGCGCAGGTGATCAACCTTCTGGAGGACCTGCAGGCGGAGCGCAACCTGGCCTACCTCTTCATCGCCCACGACCTGTCCGTGGTGCGCCACATCTCCGACCGGGTGCTGGTGATGTACCTGGGGAAGATGATGGAGGTGGCGGAT
The DNA here is from genome assembly GCF_014164725.1 of Tessaracoccus sp. MC1627. Classification (NCBI taxonomy): domain Bacteria; kingdom Bacillati; phylum Actinomycetota; class Actinomycetes; order Propionibacteriales; family Propionibacteriaceae; genus Tessaracoccus; species Tessaracoccus sp. MC1627. The sequence continues at coordinate 317,466 of NZ_JACJGA010000001.1, forward strand.
CGCGACACCCTCTACGAGCGGCCGATGCACCCGTACACGCAGGCGCTTCTCTCCGCCGTTCCGGTTCCGGAGCCGCGGCGAGGTCGGGACCGGATCCTGCTCACGGGCGACCTGCCCAGCCCGCAGAACCCGCCGTCGGGCTGCGTGTTCCGCACGCGCTGCCCGATCGCCACCGAGCGGTGCGCCGCCGAGGCGCCGGCCCAGGCCGAGGTCGAGCCCGGCCACCTGGTGGCGTGCCACTATCCGGCGGTCCGGGTGGTGATCTAGCCCACGTCTTCCTGGCGTGGTCGATTTCTTCCTCATATGATGGAAACATGGCACTCAACATCAAGGATCAGCTCACAGACGACCTCGCCAGGCGGCTGGCGGCGGAGACGGGTGAGAGCATCACCGTCGCCGTGCGCGTGGCGATGGAGGAACGGCTCGAACGCTTGGAGCGGGAGCGGCGGCGGCACGGGCGCCGACCCCACCTCGGCCGCTACATCCAGCGGGCGCGCGCTCGCCGACTACTCGATTCCCGTCCAGTCGAGGAGATCCTCGGCTACGACGAGAATGGCCTGCCGCAATGATCGTCGACACCTCTGCCCTGATGGCGATCATCCTCGGTGAGCCGGACGCGGAGCAGGTCCTCGCGCTGATGGCCGACGCCAGAGACCTGGCGGTGTCCGCGGCGTCCCTCGTCGAAGCGGCCATCGTCGCGGAGGCGAAGGGCGGGCCGGAGGCGGCGGATGACCTGCAGGCACTGCTCGCGGATCTCGAATGCGCGGTCCTGCCGTTCGACGAGGAGCAGGCCATCGTCGCCGCCGAGGCCTGGCGCCGGTTCGGCAAGGGGCGTCACCCCGCCGGGCTGAACCTCGGTGACTGCTACGCGTATGCGGCGGCGAAGGTGTCGGGGTGGCCGCTGTTGTTCAAGGGCGGGGACTTCGCGCAGACGGACATCGCCGCAGCCGGGTGACTCCTCACCATCACGCTGCACCAGCGTGGGGCAGTGGAAGGGCGGGTCGTCGCTTCGCCTGCCGGGCAAGGGCCAGGGCCTAGAAAACCAGCGTCACGATCAGCACCAGGACCAGGATCACGGCCATGACCGCGACCACGCCCAGCACGAGCCACACGAGCCCCCGGCCGAGGCGGTCGGCCGCCTCCGCGTCGTCACCACCGCGCGGGTCACCCACAGAGAAGCGGAGGATGGCTGCGTCGGTGGCGTCGTCGACCACGGCCCGTCCCGTTCGGTGCCCGGCGTTGGCCGTCGCCATCGCCTCGGCGATCCCCCACCGCATTCCCCGAGCGTCCTCCGGCTTCATGGCAGGAGTCAGGTGCCGGGAGCAGTCCCGCAGAAACGCCGGGGCCGCCCGGCTGCCCACGACGACCTGCGGGAACCTCGCCAGCAGGGAGGCTAGATCATCCTCGGCACCAGAACCCGGGCGCGCCATCTCGACGGCCATCGGCGCCAGTAGGTCAGGATCGTGCTCGACCATCTCCGCGAGGTACTCCACCCCCAACTGCCCGGCATGCCGGTTGCTGAGAAGCCTGCGGATGCGTCGGGTGTCGCGTTGCAGCGCCTTCGCCTGCTCGGCCGCGGTCAGCACCACCAGGCCGGGCGCGGACTCGGCCGTGAGCCCGAGGCCGTCCAGCCATGGCCGCGCCTCCCGGAGCCCCTCCACGTCCCAGCCTGTGGTGACATCCTCGGCGAGCAACAGCAGCGCGTCGGTCTCCAGCAAGCCAGGCGGCAGCATCGGGGCCTGACCCTTCCTGGCCCGCCTCCGCTCGATCCGCACCAGCTGGCCCCAGACTCCGGGCAGCTCCAGTGAGTCGACCGCCCCCCGCGACACCACCGTCGACGGGTGGCTCAGCAGCCGCTCGAGCTGATCCACGTCACCCGACAGCAGCCGCCTGGACAGGTCTCCGTCGGCCCACCGTCGTGCCTGAGGTCCGACGATGGGCCCATGGAGCAGCTGCAGCGCCTCACTCAACGACAGCGGCCGCTGCCCTTCGAGCTCCTCCAGCCACTCGGCCCAGCTCCCCGCCCGCGACCTCCGGCCGGGATACCGCCGCTCCGCCGCCTCGCCGAGCGCCCAGGCCAACCCTGTGGGGAGTGGCTCCACGTCCGGCCGGGCCCCGTCGTCGTGAGGTGCGCGCGCCGAGAAGCCGCGGAAAATGTCGCGGTGCCGCTCCCGCAGGGCCTCCGGCCACTCGCCCGAGATCACGGTCTCGCCGGCCTCGATGCGCGAGGCGGCCAGCGAGGTGGACCAGGTGTATCCCTGCGCCACGCCCTCGGGCAGGATCCGGCACAGCCACCCCAGCAGCTGATCCACCTGCCCCTGGCTCCCCGGCAGCAGAAGCACCCGGCGCGACGGGTCCAGCGCCAGCATGCCTGCCAGGGCCCGTTCCACCTCCTGGCCCGGCGCCTTCAGGGTGGTGCGCGGGCGGACCGTCGGGCCGGGCAGGAGCCAACCGTCGCGCCGCACCACCGGCAGCGATCCGGGCAGGCAGTCCATCAGGGTGCCGCCGTCGGACAGGGCGGCGAGCTGGACGGTGCCGGCGGGCCCGTAGTGGCCCCCCGACCCCTGGACGACGACGATCCACGAGCCCACCCGCGGCGAGTAGCGGTAGGTGCTCACGGCGATGCCCTGCGCGTCAGGGGAGCCGGCGACGGCGAGCTGCGGGTACAGCGGTTCGAGCGCGGCGAACTCGGCGGCGACCTGGGGCGGGAGGGATGGCGAGCTGCGCTCCGGGTCCGGGCGGAAGCCGCCCCCGCGGTCCGAGCGGGTGGAGACGAGCCAGGCCTGGGTCGTCATCCGGGCTCCTGGAACAGCACCGTCATCAGATGCAGTAGGCCGGCGTTCGACGGGATCACCGCATCAGGGTCTCCGACCTGGCGGACCCGGCCGTCCGGCGTGACGAACTCACGCGTGCAGGTCAGGACGAAGCGGATCGCCGCGGTGCCGTTGAGCGTCGAGACCAGGTTTCTGCCGAAGTCGGCGCCGAGCAGGGCAGAGGCGAGGACGGCGGTGACGACGTCGCGGGCCTGGAGGACGGACCCGTCGGCGCCGGCGAACCAGTACCGCTCGGAGGTCTCGACGGCCACCTCCAGCCCGCCGACGCGCAGCGGCGCGAAGGCGTCCGTGGCCACCAGTCCCCAGAAGTTCGACGGATCCCCGAAGTGGCCCAGGACGGCCAGCGCCACCTCGTTGGCCACCCTGGCGCGCTCGTACCGGTCGCTCTCCTTGAGCACTCCACCCAGCAGTTGGCGCGCGGACGCCGTCATGAACTCCGGGTCGTAGTGGTTCACCGCCGCCAGGACCGCATCCGCGGCCGCCCCCTGGAATTCCCTGGCCGACTCGGGCCGACGGAAGGCCCACGCCCAGCGCCTCAGGGCATCCGGTTCACCGGGGGCTACGGGCTGCCGGGCGAGAGCACTGTGGATCGCGTCACACTTCGACACCGCGATGGACAGCTTCGCGTGGCCCATGGCCGTGAGCTCGCCGTCGCTCATCAACAGCACCGAGTGCAGCAACTCGTGGGCCTGCTGGCGGGTGGACATGAACACGTGCCCGGGCTGGCCGCCCCGGACCCGCGAGGACGCCAACCGCTCGGCTTCGCTGAGCTGGTGATACACCGACGAGAGCGACAGCGAGTCGAGGACGCCGAGGAAGTGGTGCGAGTAGTTGAGCTGGGCCCTCTCGCTGCGGCCCAACTTCACCCCGCCGTCGCCAAGATCGGTCAACCTGTCGATGATCTCGCCGGGGAGATCCACCAGAGCGGTGGTGACCTGCCGCCCGCCATTCGTGCTGCGGAACAGGTACGGGGCCCTCGTGCTGCCCCAGATGCGGGCCCGGTACTCGATGCTGGCGGGATCCGGATTCTCCAGCAGCAGCGCCTGCCGCAGTACGTGCTCCAGCTTGTCCGCGGCCGCGACATCGTCGCTCACCGCGCCCAGGTACGCGGTGAGCCGTTGCCGTGCGGTCTCGCGGTAGTCGGCCGTCGGCTCGATGCTCCCGGTGGTGAACCGCTGCCCCATCTCCGGGGTCAGCACGCGCCGCACCTGACGCTCCTGCCCGGGCGCGATCTCGGGTGCCCCCAGGTGCGACGGCGGCAGCACCTCCTGCCACAGCCCGCGCACGAGCTGGGGCTTGCCCCCGCCGGTGGACCCCAGGATCTGCACGACGGTGGGGTCATCGGTGGCGTCGGGGCTCGGCTGGTCGCGGGTGGTGGTCCCGATGATGGCCCTGATGAGGCGCATGACGATGTTGGGGGGCGGCGCCTGGGCCGCCGTGACCCGGCGCATGTGGCCGTAGCGGCAGACCTCCCACCTGTCGGTGACGGGGTCGCGGGGAAGCATCGTGCCGAGCACGATGTCGCGGTGGCGCAGCCGGTACGAGCCGCCGTCGGGCCTGCTGCTGACCTCCAGCACCAGCCAGTCGCCCTCCTCGGCGCTGCACAGCAGACATGCGCGCCCCATCAGCTCACCGACCCCCACAGCCAGAAGACGAGCAGCAGGACCAGGAAGGTGGCGACCGCGCTGACGACGGTCACCATCGTCGAGATCCGCTGCAGCTGCCGGTCCACGTCGTCGAGGTAGGTCGACAGGCGCACCGTCACCGGGTCCGAGCGCCGACCCGTCCGCCCGGTGAGCGCGCCGAGCTCATCGCGGGTGAGTTCGAAGGGGGTGACCAGTCCCATGACGAATGCGGTCAGCCGCTCTATCACTTCCCCAGCACCGCCAGAACTCCCATCATCGCCAGCAGGATCGCGGCGCCCACCCCGATGGCCACCCCGATGAGGAGCGCGCGCGTGACCCGCTCCTTCACCGTTGTCGTCACCGCCGCCCTGACCACCTCGTCGTAGGCTGCCTGGGGCCGGTGGACGCTGGAACGGAGGGCCCGCTTGGACTGCTCCGCCACGGCGAGGTGGGCCGCAGGAATGCCGGCGGGGGCGCGGGCGGCTTCCACGCGCGCCGCGTCGATCCGGGTGTCGCCGCGCACCGCGGGGGTGGTGGCGCCGCCGTCGACGATCGTGATCTCCTCCTGCGCGGCCCTCGCCGTCGAGATCGCCGCCGCCATGTCGTCGGCGGTGGCGAAGCGGTCCTCGCGCTGGGGCTGCAGCGCCTTCAACACCACGCCGTCGAGGAGCTCCAGGCCGGGATCGTCCGCCCGCAGGCTCGGTGGGACGACGGCGGGGCGCGCCCCGGTGGACGCCTCCAGCGCGCCGAACGGCAGCGAGCCGGTGAGCATCTTGTACATCAGGCTGCCCACCGAATAGATGTCCGAGCGGGGGTCCAGGGGCTGGCCGAGCAGCTGCTCCGGCGAGGCGTACTGCGGGCTGCCGGGCTGCAGGCCGGTGAGGGTGACGGGCGCATCGGAGGAGGACTTGGCGATGCCGAGGTCGATGATGGTCACGCGGCCGTCGCCGTCGATCATCACGTTGCTGGGTTTGATGTCGCGGTGGAGGATCACCTGCGGGTCCGAGTGCATCGCCTGAAGGCCGGCCAGCACCTGGAGGGTGATGTCCACCACGGCCTCCGCGGTGAATCGTCGGGTGACCTTCAGCTTCTCCTGGAGCGTCTCGCCCCGGACGTGGTCCATGACGATATAGGGGTGGTCCTCGTGGGGCCCGGCCCACGGCGCGGGGCCCGTTCCGGCGTCGCGGACCCGCACCACGTTGGGATGTTCGATGCGCGAGAGGAGCGCCCGCTCCCTGTGGAGCCTCGCCCTGAAGGCGCCGTCGACGCTCATGGCGCCGGTGGGGAACTTCACCGCGACCATGTCGCCCTGCTGGCGGTCCGCGCCGGTGTACACGTGGGCCATGCCGCCCCGCTTGGGCACCTCGTCGGTCAGCTCGTAGCGGTCCGCGACGACGAAGCCGGCGTGCTCCGTCATGTCGGCCCCCTGGGTGGTCTGGAAGTGCGGTCTCCGCCTCGATGGTACCGCCGTGGGCCAGCGCCCCTCGCGGGAACACCGGGCCGCGACGGGTGTCCGACCCGGGGCGCGATGGAGCGCGGCCGGTGCCCGCTGCGCGGGAGGCGCCTGCGTTAGCTCTGGCCGCCTGAGCTACAGCGCGGGCGGCTGAACGCGACACAGGCGCCTCCGGGGCGCCAGCACTGTAGTACAGGCGTCGGGACGGAGGGCAGGCGTCGGGACGGAGCGCAGGCGTCGGGACGGAGCGCAGGCGTCGGCCAACGACGACGACTCGATTCGCGACGGCCTGCAGCGGTGGTCGTCCCACCAGTTCGCCCTCTCCGACGGAGACGAGCTCACGTTCGACCCCGCGGCCCTCTACCGCACGCCGGTGGAGTACCGGACCTGGTTCCAGGTGCGGTGCACGAGATCGGCTGAACCCGGACGGCGCCCACCGCTGCGACGACCGGTGCTTGGATCGCGTGGTCGCGGATATCGGTCAATCGCAGCGGGGTGAAGCTCAGCGGCGCCCCCAGAACGCGTCCTCGTTGGCACCGTCTTCGGAGAACAGATGCACAGCGATGATCTGTCCGTCCCGGATGGTCAGGAGGTCCACCCCGGCCATGTCCATCGACGCGTCGGCGCGTGTCCCGCTGAAGCGGACCGGAACCGCAACAAGTTCGCCGTTCGCCATCGCGGGCCCGGTCACGACAAGCTGGAAACTGCCGGCGCTCACGTCCATCATCCCGCCCAGCAGGGACCCCACACCGTCGATGCCGGTGTGGTCGCCTGAGAACTGGTTCGCCCCCGGCTGGTGCCACACCACCTGCGGGCTCATCAGGCCCATCGCCGTGGGCACGTCACCTCTTCCCAGTGCCTCGAAGTAGGCGGCGGCGACGGCGGCTGGAGCATTGTTGTTCATCGGATGATCCTTGTCTCGGGGGTGCGTGAGATCAAGGTAACGATTGGTAACCTGTTACCTCAACGTAACCGTCAGGAGTGGATGACGATGGACCAGCCGCCTCAGTGGAATGTGATGGTCGCAACGTGCCCGTCGCGCACCTCGTTGGCGCGCATCGCGAACAAATGGACCGCGATGACCGTGATCGCCCTCAGCGACGGTCGCCTGCGTTTCGGGGAGATTCGGCGGGCCGTGGACGGAATCAGCGGGAAGGTCCTGGCCGACACGCTGCGAGACCTTGAGCGCGACGGGATCGTCTCCAGAACCGCCTACGATCAGATGCCCCCGCGAGTCGAATACGAGCTCACCACTCTCGGGCAAACCCTGCGGGACCCCCTCGCCGCTCTGGGCCTGTGGGCCGAGACGCACATCGCGGAGGTTGAAGCAGCCAGAGACGCTTACGACCAGAAGGCTTGAGCCCTTCCACCCGAATCGGCGGAAACGGTTTCGGTGGTCGTCCGCCTCCCAGTTCGGGACCCGACTCCGCGACATCCACGGACCCAGGTCGAGGACTGACGAACAGGCTCTTTTGTAGCCCGGCGCACCCTCCGCCCGATCAACCGTCGCGCGTGCGGGGGCCGCGATCGGAGCAGCCGTTGCCCGCCCGCGCCGTTGTTCGCACAATGGCCCGAGGGCGCCGTCGCCCCAGGGACGAAGGGGGAACCATGACCGACTTCTACAGCGCAGCCCCGGGCGAGACGGCCCCGCCGATTCCCGACGGGCCACAGCTCTGCACTGGGACCACCGACATGCGCGTGGTGCACAACGCGTTCCTGTACGGGTACACGGACGCGCCGGCGCTGATCCGCTCCACCCCCGCGTGGGACTCGCGACGCTCTGAGTTCGTGGGCCACTACATCGCCGAGATCGACGCCACCCTGCACACGCATCACGAGTCCGAGGACGAGCTCCTGTGGGACCGGCTGGAGAAGCGTGCTCCGGGGTGTGCGCTGCACGTGGGGCAGATGAGGGCGCACCATGCGGAGGTGTCGCGGCTTCTCGCGAAGGCGGCGCCGCTGCTCACCGCCTGGCGGGCGAGCGCTGATCCGAAGTTGGGTGACGAACTCGCCACCGCGTACGAGGAGCTTCTGGAGGTGCTCAAGGTCCACCTGCGCCGCGAGGTCGTCGAGGTGGTGCCCGTGGCCGAGAAGGTGATCACGGCCGAGGAGTGGAAGCACCTCGGCGACCACTCGATGGATGCCATCCCGAAGTCGCGGCTCCTTGTCCAGTTGGGCATGATGCTGGCCGCCTCGCCTGGGGAGTCGCGGCAGATGTTCGACGAGCTGCCGATGCCGATCAGGTTCATGTACCGCCTCGTCGGTAGGCGCCAGTTCGAGCGCCAGTTCCGCGAGCTCTTCCCTGGCCGCCCCGTCCCGCAGACCTGACACATCCCGCGTCCGCGGACCCGGGGGCAGGCGATCGGCTGAATGTCACGCTGAGTGCCGTACTCGATACTCAGCGTGACCTTCAGGGCGCAGGAGCCGCCGTCGTGAGGCCCGGGTCCTTCGGACATCGTGTGCAGTGACCGACAATCCCGTCGCGTCCCCGCGACCGCAGCGCCGTCGCCACCTGCGCAGCCACGGCGCAGGTCCGTCCGACCACCGCATTCCAGCCGTAGCGGAGGGTGAGTGCGCCGTCGTCGAGGAGCCGCTTGTTGTCGCGGAGCATGTCCTTCGACCAGTCGGTGTGATCGCGCGCGCCGTCGAGTTCGATCACGAGCCGCACTGCGTCGTACCGCAGGTCCATCCGCGTCGACCCATCCACCACCTGCCGCTTGCCAGGCGGGAGTCGGTGTCGCGCAAGGACCTCCTGGCTGAACCGCCACTCCAGGGCGCTCTCGATTCCCTTGCCTGCCTGGGTGCACAGCTCCATCAGGACCGCGGAGTGGCGAGTTCGCTCCCGGGATCGCAGCTCTGAGAGGACCCGCTCCGGCAGGGTCTTTCCCTGGGCGAGGGCCCGGGCCGTCGCCGCGACAGCCTCGTCCTCCGTCGCTCGCCCGGCCAGGTCGATGAGCGATCGCTCGACGGTGGTGCGCGGCGGGGTGCCCAGGGACTTGGGGCACCCCCGTCGGAATTCCACCGCCCACGGACCGACGGCGAAGTCACGTCTCCGGGAGGGGGCCCAGACCGCGAGGGTCGAGGGCTCGTCGCGGACCACCTTGTGCAGGTACGCGGCCGCTTGGGCGCCGAGTGCCGCCGTCGGTCGCCGCGCAGGAGGCCTGCCCAGGCCGCGGTCAGCCACGTCGGTGGAGTGGTCACGAGGATCCCCGGCGACGGCTGCTCCCACTCCGTGGACATCCGCCGGATCACGGGGGCCGTCAGGCCGCCGCCGATCAGCTGGTGCGTGGTGATCACGCCCGACTGGGCACGGAGGAGGGCTTCGAGACCGGGGGTGAGGGATTGTCTGGGGTGCACCTGCCTGAGGCTGCCAGCGGGGTCGTCGTGCACAAGCCTCGGAGGAAAGACGGACAACACCCGGGCAGCGACGGACAACACCAGGCACCGGTTTGACCATGCGCGCCGGACCCACGAGTTGGGCCCCGGTGCTAAATGTCACGCTGAGTGTCGTACTCGATACTCAGCGTGACATTTAGCTGTTGCTCGTCACCGCCCTCGCGCCGAGCGAGAAGGCGACCCGCTCAGCCGACGGTGGGGCGGGGCATGCCGCAGACGTAGGCGGCCTGCGCGATGTGCTGGGCCGCGTCGTCGATGATGCTCACCAACCGCACCCCGCGGGTCACAGGGGGGTTCCAGCGGTGGTCGACGACGGCGTCGAGGGCGGGCTCGTCCAGGGTGCGGAGGTAGTCACTCAGAGCGTCGATCGTGGCCGTCGCGTACTCGACCAGCAGCTGCGGATCCACCACGACGACGGCGCGCGCCTTCTCTGCGGTGTGCCCGTATCCGACGCCGTCGCCCACGGCATCCAGGGCGAAGCGCTCCCGGAAGCCGTCGCGGGTCCAGAGTTCGTCGAGGCCGGTGAGGTGGGCCAGCTGGACGTCGATCTCGCGCCCGGTGTGCCAGAGCAACCAGGCCACGGAGTTGGGGTGGCCGGCGGGGTGGGCGTTGAGGACCTCGTCGGTGAGGCGTGGGGCGAGTGCCTCAAGGGCGTCCAAAGGGCGCGAGGCGGCGTCGAGGAGGATGTCGAGGGCATTCATGGAGGCCAGTCTGCCCCTCCTGACCGAACAGCGTGGAAACAGGGCCGCCTGGGGAGCAGTGCCTTAAACGGTGGGGGACAGGGCTGCGCGCAGGGACGCGCCCCACCGTCGCGCACGGTCGAGTTCGCCGTCCTTCAGCGGGCCGTACTTGCCCTGCACGATGAACCCCTCCGGCTTGGCGACGCGCCGGTATCCCTTCGCCTCGAGTTCCTTGGCGATCGTCGGCGCGCCCTTGCCGAACGGGCCTCGGACCTCGGTGTCGAAGGAGGCGAACGCCGCGGAGCCGGCGGGCAGCGCGTCCAGCCACTCCCGGATCGACGGGCCGGTCAGGTCTGGGTCCGGGGCGCCGGGCTCCGGGTGCTCGGCGATGTCGTGCCTCGACCGCTCCGAGGAGAGATGGAACGCGAACACCGGCCCGCCGGCCACGATCAGATCCGCCCCCGTCAGCTCGTCGGCCCCGGCATCCTTGGTGGGCAGTGCGACGGCGCCCTCCCCGATCCCCTCCGCCACGGCTCGCGCCACAGCGGCGGTGTTTCCCCACAGTGATTCGTAGACAACAACGGCCTTCATCGCCCGTCCTTCCAGATACGGCCTAGCCTACGCGCGACTCACCGGCGCCGCAGCCGCCGTCGGGGTGTGCACGAAACGCCGTCTGAGGCGCGGTTCGGCGTCGCATGCGACACCGGCGTGCCACCGAGACGGCGTGTCGTGCCCGGAATGGACCGGGTGGGTGGGCTTGGGGCGGAGGTCGGGCTGCGTTGGTGGGTGCGAGGTCTGTGTCCCGCCGTCGGGGTGTGCACGAAACGCCGTCTGAGGCGGGGTTCGGCGTCGCATGCGACACCGGCGTGCCACCGAGACGGCGTGTCGTGCCCGGATCGGGACGGGCTGCTTGAGGCACGTCAGATCGCCCGCTACGGGCGGAAGGAGACGGAGACAGGTCCGTCCGTGGCTCCCCGACTCCGCGCGGACTACCCAGTTCGGGTGATGCCCAGAGCCGGATCGGGGGAAACGATGGCTGGGCCGACCACGAAGGAGAACATCAATGGCGAAGGCACTCTGGACGACGGCGGTGGTGGCGATGTCGCTGCTGCTCGCCTCGTGCGCATCCGCGACCCCTGCCGCCCCACCCTCGTCGGGGGACCTCGTGGGCGTCACCTGGCTGCTGGAGGATCTCGCCGGCGAGGCCCCCATGGACGGTTCCCCGGTCACGGTCCACTTCGCGGACGACGGCGCCCTCTTCGGCTCGGGCGGCTGCAACCGATTCTCGGGCACCTACGAGATCGACGGAGGCACCCTCACCGTCGGGGACGCGCTCCCCTCCACCATGATGGCCTGCGCGGACGACGTGATGGCCCTCGAGAGCTCCTTCTTCACGGCCCTCACCGATGCCCGCGGCTTCGCCGTCGACGGGGAGACCCTCACCCTCAACGACGAGGGCGGCACGGCGCTCGGCACCTTCTCAGCGCAGTCGCAGGAGCTTGCCGGCACCACATGGAACCTCACCTCCTACAACGACGGCTCTGCCGCGGTCAGCCCGCTCGAGGGCAAGGAGGCCAACCTCACCTTCGCCGACGACGGCACGCTGTCCGGCACGGGCGGCTGCAACCGCCTCCTCGGCTCGTACACCGCAGGCGACGGCGAGATCTCGTTCGGCACCATCGCCACCACCCAGATGGCCTGCATGACGCCCGAGGGCCTCATGGATCAGGAGGCTGCCATCGTGGCCGCCCTGGAGAGTGCCGCCACCTACAGCATCGAGGGCGACATGCTCGAGATGCGCACCGCCGACGACGCCATCGCCGTCCAGTTGACCCGCGCCTGACGGCGCACCCACACCACACCATCGCCAGACGCAAGGACACTCCATGACCCACGCAGCCCCGTACCCCCCGTTCTCCCTCCCCACCCGTGAGCTGGCGGTCACCGTCGGCGAGTTGCCCGACGGCATCGACGCGGCCGCTCACATCGTCTTCTCCGGCGAGCAGCCCCCGGCGGCCAGCGGCATCTCGGCCGAGCGCGCCGCCTCGCTGGGCTTCGACGCCGCCGTCGGCAAGACCCTGGTCCTCGTCGGCCCCGACGGCCCGCTCACCGTGTTGGTCGGCGGCGGCGACCGCAGCACCGCGGACGCCACCGTTCTGCGAGACGTGGTGTCCCACTTCGCCCGCGCCGTCCCCGGCCAGGACCGGCTCGCCGTCGTTCTTCCGCAGACCTCCACGAGCGTGTCGGACACGGTGGTGGCGGCCATCGAGGGCGCCGCCCTGGCGCGCTACGTCTATCGCATCGGTGAGGACGGCCCGGACGCGAAGCTCAGCGCGTTGGCGCTGGTCTGCGACGAGGGGGCGGTCGCGGAGGCCGAGGCCGCCGTCGTCCGCGGTTTGCTGCTGGTCAAGGCCACCAAGCTGGCCCGCGACCTCGCCGGCACCCCCGGCGGCATGCTGACCGCCACCAAGCTCGGAGAGATCGCCCTCGAGATGGGCCCCGACGCCGGCCTCGAGGTGCAGGTCTTCGGCGAGGAGGAACTCGTCGAGCTCGGCTGCGGCGGCCTGCTGGGGATCAACCTCGGCAGCGTCGAGCCGCCGGCCATGATCAAGCTCGTCTACCGCCCCAAGGGTGAGCCCACCGGCAAGCTGGCACTCGTCGGCAAGGGCATCATGTACGACGCGGGTGGCCTGGCCCTCAAGCCCGGGGACGAGGTGCACGCCGTGATGAAGAACGACATGGCCGGCGCCGGTGCCATCCTCGCCGCCATGACGGTGCTGAAGGACCTCGGCTGCCCGGCTCAGGTGACCGGCTACCTGATGTGCACCGACAACATGCCGTCGGGCTCCGCACTGCGGCTGGGCGACATCGTGGTCATGCGCGGCGGCAAGACGGTCGAGGTGATCAACACCGACGCCGAGGGCCGCATGGTCATGGGCGATGCCCTGGTGCTCGCCACCGAGGAGCCGGTGGACGCCATCGTCGACATCGCCACCCTCACCGGCGCGGCGCTGCGCACCCTCGGCACCGACATCGCGGCCGTGCTGGGCAACAACGAAGCTCTGATGAACCAGGTGAAGGCCTCCGCCGAGCGGGTCGACGAGCCGGTGTGGGAGCTGCCGCTGGCCAACCGCTACCGGCCCGAGCTGGACTCGACGCTCGCCGACCTGCGCAACATGGGCGGCGCGAACGCGGGCACCATCACGGCGGCCCTGTTCCTGCAGGAGTTCGTCGCGGGTAAGCCGTGGGTGCACATCGACATCGCCGGCACCGCGCAGTCCTGGACCGCCAGCAAGTGGCGCAACAAGGGCACCACGGGCTTCGGCACGCGCCTGCTGATCGACCTGGCCCTGAACTTCAAGGCCTGACGGAAGGAATGGGGGGCGCCATGACCGCGAAGCCAGTGGAAGACGTGGAGGCGGCACCCGGGGGGCTCCTCGGTGCGGTGGAACGCATCGGCAACAAGGTGCCGCACCCGGTGCTCATGTTCGGGTACCTGATCCTGCTCGTCATCGTGTTGTCGTGGGGGTTGAGCCTCGCGGGCGTCAGCGTCACCGAGCAGGTGGCCGTGCCCATCGCCGAGGGCGCCCCGGAGTACGACTACTACGAGGACACCACCCAGCCTGGGCTCGCGCCCGGCACGCCCCCCTATGACGAGGACTGGACCATCGTCGAGGAGACGATTCCCATCAAGAGCCTGCTCTCGGTGGAGGGCATCCGGTTCATCTTCTCCTCCTTCGTGAGCAACTTCGCCGGGTTCGGCGTCGTCGCGGTCACGTTCATCGCCATGATGGGCGCAGGCGTCGCGGAGGAGTCAGGGCTCCTGGGGTCACTGATCCGCAAGCTGGTGGGCGCCGCCCCGAAGTGGGCGCTGACGTTCATCCTCATCCTGGTGGGCGTGGTGTCGTCGGTGGCCTCGGACGCCGGGTACCTCATCCTCATCCCGTTGGCGGCGGCGGCGTTCGCCAGCGTCGGTCGACATCCCCTGGCGGGCTTGGCCTCGGGGTTCGCGGGTGTCGCGGCCATCTTCATGGTCAACATCTCGTTGACCCCCACCGATGCGATGATCACCGAGATCGCCAACGAGTCACTTGCGCTGGCAGGCGGCGAGCCCATCACCATCGTGGCCAATTGTTACTTCATGGTGGCGTCGTCCCTTGTCATGGCCATGGTGGCCGCGGTCATCACCGAGAAGATCGTCGAGCCGAGGCTGGGGCCCTGGACGCCCGAGCCTGGGGCAGTCGTCCACTCCGACGCGGGCGACATCCCGGCGGACGCGGACAAGCGCGGCAGCCGGTTCGCCCTCATCGGATTCCTGATCGTGATGGCCATCGTGTCCCTGGCCACGTTCCTGCCCGGCGCCCCCCTGCGGGACCCCGAGACCGGAAACATCATCGGCAACACGCCGTTCATGGATAGCCTGCTGTTCATCATCATGCTGGCCTTCCTCGTCTCCGGCGTGGCCTACGGGGCGGGCGCAGGCACCATCAAGGGCAGCACGGACGTGATCAAGGCCATCACCAAGACGTTCGCGGGCCTCGGTGGCATGGTGCTGATGCTGCTGATGATCAGCCAGTTCATCGCCTACTTCAACTGGACCAACCTGCCGCGCGTCATCGCCGGCTCGCTGGCGGAGCTGCTGGAGCAGGCCAACATCGGCGCAATCCCGCTGCTCATCGGGTTCGTGCTGGTGATCGTGCTGCTGGACTTCATCATGCCCGGGTCGCTGCCCAAGTGGGCCATCTTCGCGCCCATCTTCGTGCCACTGTTCATGCGCCTCGGAGTGGCCCCTCAGACCCTGCTCGCCGCCTACCGGGTGGCCGATTCGCCCGTGAACGCGCTCACCCCGCTGATGGTCTACCTGCCCTTCATCGTCACCATCGCGCAGCGCTACTCGAAGAAGGCCGGCATCGGCACGGTGGTGGCGCTGATGCTGCCGTACTCCGTGATCCTGCTGGTGGTCTGGACCGTCATGTTCATCGCGTGGTTCGCGCTGGGCATCCCGCTCGGGCCGGGCTACCCGCCGAGCGTCCCATGACCCGCGCCCGGGAGGCGTCCCTCATTCCCTCCCATGTCTCGACGGGAAGCCTCCCGGGTGCGTCCACCGTCTCGGCCCTGGTGGCCGAGGCCCACCGGAGTTACCGCGACACCGTCGAGGGTCGGCCCTCCCAGGTGTATCCGGCGCTCGCCGCCGCGGACCCCGCCCTCTTCGGGGTGTGCGTCGTGGGGGTCAACGGGGCGGTCTTCGCCGCCGGTGACGCGGATCACCCGTTCACCGTCATGAGCGTGGCCAAGCCCTTCGTCTTCGCGCTCGTGTGCCGCGCGCTGGGCGCGGCTGAGGCCCGCCGCCGCGTCGGCGCCAACGCCACCGGCCTGCCGTTCAACTCCGCGGCCGCCGTCGAACGCTCACCGGACGGCCGGACCAACCCGATGGTCAACCCCGGGGCCATCGTCGCCACCAGCTTCGTCCCGGGCGACGGCGAGGAGAAGTGGGACGCCATCGTTGAAGGGCTGTCGGCGTTCGCCGGCCGGCGGCTGGAGGTGGACCAGGAAACCTACGCCTCGGCATCGGCCACGAACCACGTCAACCGGGCGGCGGCCAACCTGCTGCACAGCCGGGGGGTGTTGGGCGCGGACCCGGACCTGGCGCTCGACCTCTACACCCGCCAGAGCTGCCTGCGGGTCACCGCGAGAGACCTCGCCACCATGGGCGCCACGCTGGCCGACGGCGGGGTCAACCCCGTCACGGGGGTCCGGGTGCTCGACGAGGACCTCTGCCACCCCGTGCTGGCGGTGATGCTCACGGCGGGGCTCTACGAGACCTCAGGGGATTGGCTCTACGAGGTGGGCCTGCCCGGCAAGAGCGGCATCGGGGGCGGGATCGTCACCATCTCCCCCGGCAAGGGCGGCCTCGCCACGTTCGCGCCGCCGCTCGACGAGGCGGGCAACAGCGTCAAGGGCCAACTGGTGGCGCGCCACCTCGCCAGGGGGCTGGGGCTGGATCTGCTGCAGTCGCGGGCCGAGCCCGCACCCGCCCCCGCCCCCGCCCGGCCCCGCCACGGGAGCCTGGAGATCAGATGAGCCCCGGCCCCGCGGCCGGTCAGGGAGACGTGGGGCGCGTCAGCCCGTCGAGCAGCCCGGCGTCGCGTGCCACCCGCACGGCCTCCCGGCGGCTGCTGACCGTCAGCTTCCGGTAGATGGACTTGAGGTGCTGCTTGACCGTGTTCTCCGACACGCTGAGTGCCGCGGCGATCTCGGCGTTGGACCCCATCGTCGGCAGGTAGGACAGCACCGCCCGCTCGCGTTCGGTGAGTGGCACGAGGGCCCTTGGCCCGGGCGGGGGAGCTGAGCCCTCGGCGATCACCAGGGCGCGATCCACCAGCGCCCGGTGAGTGCCCACCACGTCGCGATGGCGGCGCAGCGCGGAGGCCAGTTGGCGCGACTGGCGCAGGAGGAACAGCTCGGCGCCCTCGCTCTCGGCGAGGTCCAGCGCCCGGCCCATCGCCTCGATGGCGAGCGAGTCGTGCCGCAGCCGGTCCTCGGCCGCCGCGACGGACAACCACGCCTGCACCGCCTCGGCGCCCTCGATGTCGAGCAGGTGGGCGACGGCGGCCCGCACCCGCTCCGGCTTCCCGGTTGCCAGGAGGAACCGGGCGCGGCAATTGGAGACGGCGTCGGGCCGGGGGGCGGGGGCATCGCCACGGCCGATGGGTGGGGCGTCGTACTCGGCCAGGGCTGCGCGGGCCGCCTCGGGGTCCCCCTCGGCGAGCGCGAGATCGACGCGCAGCGACGTGAGCAGGGCGGTGGGCGAAAGCATTCCGGGACGTCTCGTCACGGCGGCCCGGGCGGCGGCGGCCCCACGCCGCGCCCCGGGGAGATCCCCGGTGCCCAGGCACTGACGCGCCGCGATGATCTGCAGGGTCACCGCGACGAAGGGGTTGATGGCCTCCCCGCCGGCCTCGGCGCACTGGCTCCGAGCCGCGGCCGAGCCCTTTGCGTCCCCCGCGTAGAGCAGGGTGACGGCGAGGGCGAGCCAGGCCCACTGGCTTTCGTAGGAGCGCGACCGGCCGTGCGTGCGGGCCACCTCCAGCGCTGCCTCAGCGGTGCGGCGCGCCAGCGACAGCCGGCCACCGCCTGCCTGGGCCAGCGCGAGGATCCCGCCGTAGTAGACGGCCCCGTAGGCATTGAACGGGCCCGCCGGGTAGTTTTCGACCGCCTGCGCCAGCAGTCCGGCGGCCAGATCCGGGCGTCCGGCCCACAGCTCCGCCACGCCGCGCAGCGCGTGGGAGACGCCGCCGTAGGCCGCCCAGCCGGGGGCGTCCGCCGCGCTGATCCCCGAGAGCAGCTCGTCGGCTCGGGTGGAGGCCTCCCGCATGACCAGGGCGTCGCCGTCGCGGTGGGCCTGAGCGGCCCTCAGAGATTCGATCGTGATGGTGGCCAGGTCCCTGCGGCGCTCGGGCAGCGTCGTGAGGTCCGCCCTGGCCAGAAGCGCCTCGACGGCGCCGCGGTCCCCGCGACAGTAGGCTGCCACAGCGTGCGCGACGGCCAGCTCGGGGTGGTCCGTCGTCACCGCCGCCGGGACCCGAGACACGGCCTCGACGTAGGGCTGCCGGTCCGTGGTGAACAGGGCCACCGCGCCGGAGCGCATCGCCATCCGGCCCGCGAAGTCCCAGTCCCCGGATGCCGTGGCGTGGGCCAGCGCCTTGGTCCACGCGCCGTTGTCCTCGAACCAGCGCGCGGCGCGGCGATGCAGCTCCTGCGCCAGCTCGGGGCTGGTGGACATCAGCCGTGCCCGCAGCACCTCGGTGAGCAGCGAGTGGGTCCGGTACCAGCCGGTGCCCTCCACTTCGTGGGCGAGAAGCTGCTCCCTGGCCAGCGTCCGCAGCATCTCGTCGGCGCGCGGTTCGTCGGTGAGCGCCACGGCCAGCGGCGCGCACAGCCGGCCGGTGATGGAGGTCTTGAGGAGGAACTCGCTGTAGGCAGTCGGTAGCAGCCGGAGCACCTCATCCCACAGATACTCGGAGACCAGGAACGTGACCCCCCCGAAGCGCTCGATGGCCTGGGCTGGATCCTCGGCGACCTGCAGGGTCAGGGCTGCCATCCGGAGCGCTGCGGCCCACCCGGCCGTGGTCTCCATGAGCCGTCCCAGCGCGGCGGGGGTCAGCGTCACCCCGGACCCTGCCATCAGCTCCTCGGACTCGGCAAGGGTGAAGGCCAGATCGGCCAGGCGCAGCTCGCCCACCTTGCCCTCCAGACGCAGGCGATGCAGCGACACCGGGGGATCGTGGCGAGCCACCAGCACGAACCGGATCCCGGCGGGCGGCCAGCGCAGTACCCGGTCCAGCCAGTCCAGGGCCGTGCCGCCGTCGAGCTCCTGCACGTCGTCGAGCACCAGGACGAGGCCGCCCGCGTTGCCGGCCAGCGACTCCAGGAAGCTCTGGTCCGGCGCGTCGGGGATCTCCAGTCCGCTCAGGGCCGCGGGGGCGGCCACGGCCAGCGCCGCCGTTACGGAGGCCCAGAACCGGGCGAGGCCGGCGTCGCCCCGGTCGAGCGACAGCCAGGCCACCACGCCGCGGGGGTGGCCAGTCATCGTCCAGTCGGCCACGGCGAGGGTCTTTCCCGTGCCGGCCGGGCCCGTGACGAGCGTGACGGGGCGGGAGACGTGTGAGTTGAGAAGGGCCGTGATGCGGGGGCGGCGGACGAACCGGTCCGAGGGGACCGGGACGCCGAAACGCGTCTCGTTGAAGGGACGGATCTCTTGACCTGCACTCACGCTGGCCTCGCTCCTGTCAGGTGGCGACTTTGCGGTCATCCTAAACGACGCCACGTAGCACAACGGACCAGAACTCAGCCGTCGACGTGGATCCCCCGCAGGGTGAGCGCCAGGTCTTCGAGGGTGTCCAGGACCTCGAAGAGAGCGTCCTCGGTGCCGAGCCGGAAGACCAAGGTGGTCGACGGCGGATTCTGGTAGACGTCCGCGGCGCCGAGGATCACCGACACGACGCCCGCGGCGTGGCCGTCCACCTCGACGCGGGCCAGCAACGGTTCGCCGGGCGGCTCGCTGTCCGGGCCCGCATGGTCCGGCGCCGGGCCGGCGCAGGGCCTCTCCAGCGAGCGCAGCCGCAGCCCCGCCCGGTGGAGGCGGTGCAGAACCCCCCACAGCTCGGCCGCGTCCACCACCGTGCCCCGCAGGAGCGTGCCGTCCGCCAGAGGTGTCGCCACCAGTCCGCCCAGCTCCGCGGTGAGGTCCGCGCCCACCTCGCCGTCCGCGTGGATGCGGATCTCCAGGGGCGCCGCCCGGCCGCCTACCGCCGACGACGGCTGATCAGCCAGCATGTTGCGAACCCTGCGAGGAAGACACCGCTCAACGTGATCCAGAGGGGAGCCTGGAACGTGAAGGCCAGCAGCTCGATGCCGACGATCTGACGGTTCTGGACGATGAACGCGATCGCCAGGACCGCGATGGCCACGCCCACCCAGGTGCGGGGCGAGCGGAGGAGACTGCTGCCGGTTTGCTGGGCGTCGCTCATCGTGCGTCCTCTCCGGCCCGGCGGTCGCCTGGGCACACCCCATCCTCCCGCGCCGCGGCCCCGCGCGGATTACCCGTGAAGGGTGATGCCCGGGTGAGGGGCCGGGGGGAGGGTGGGCCCTGACGTTCCGCGCGCCCGCGCGGTCAAGGTTCAAGGAGCCACCATGTCCGAACTCATCATCATCGGCTACGACGATCACGCCACCGCCGAGCGCGCCCAGTCCAAGGTCATCGAACTTCAGCGGGACTTCGTCCTGAACCTCTCGGGGCTCGCCGTCGTGCGCGTCGACGAGGACGGCAAGAAGCACATCGACACCCCCGGATCCATCGTCGGGGTCTCCGCCACGGGCGGAGCGTTGTGGGGCATGATCATCGGCCTGCTGTTCCTCGTCCCCGGGCTGGGCATGCTGGTCGGCGGCGCGTGGGGCGCCCTCGCCGGCGTGGCGAGCAAGGCGGGCGTGAACCGCAGCCTGCGTGACCGCGTCGACGGCCTCCTCGAGCCCGGCAAGGCCGCCCTCGTGGTGATGGCCACCAAGATCACCGAGGACAAGTTCTCGGCCGCCATGGGCGAGTTCGGCGGCACCGTCCTGAAGACCTCGCTGTCCGACGCCGACGAGTCCGCCCTGGCCGAGGAGCTCTCCGGCTCGGAGGCCTGATCCCCCCTGGCCACCTCATCCCGCCCGGCTCATCCCCGCCGGGACCAGCAGCGATCAGCGAAGTCCTAGGAGCCCCCAGTGACCGACAGCGTCATCACACTCGTCGTCCTGGGGGCCACCGTCGTCCTCTTCGTCCTGGATCGCCTCCCCGTCGCCGTCGTGGCGTTGCTGGTCCCGCTGACCCTGTGGGCCACGGGCGTCCTCGAGCTGGGGGAGGCCACGGCCGGATTCGGCGATCCCACGGTCCTGTTCATCGCGGCCCTGTTCGTGGTGAGCGAGGCGCTGGACAAGACCGGGGTCACGGCCTGGGTGGGCAACTTCGCGATGAAGCACGGCGGGGACAGCCCCACCCGGCTGATGGTCACCGTGATGCTGGTGGTCGCGGTTCTGACGGCGCTGATCAGCCCCAACGGGGCGGTGGCGGCGCTGACCCCCGTGGTGGTGGTGATCGCCATCCGGGCGAAGCGGTCGCCGTCGGAGATGCTGCTGCCCACGGCCTTCGCCGCGCACGCGGGGTCCCTGCTCATGCTCACCGGGTCGCCGGTGACGGTCCTCGTGGCGGACTACGTCGAGGAGGTCACCGGCCAGCGGATGGGCCTGTTCACCATCGCCGCCGTCGGCGTCCCGCTGGTGCTCATCACCATCCTCATGGTCATCGGCTTCGGCTCGAAACTGATTCCGAGGCGCACCCCCGCCCGGGCATTGCGCGACTTCGGTGCCCACGGAGACACCCTGGCCGCGCACTACTCGGTTGCGGGCTCGCACGCCACGCTCATGGAGCGCGGCAGCGGCGCGGCCGAGTTCATCATCCCGCCCCGCTCGCAGTTCATCGGAGACGTGGTCCACCGGGGGATGGTGACCGAGAGCGGCGAGCTGGTGGTCGCCGCGATGCACCACCGGGGCCAGGACGTGCACGAGGAACTGACCCTGTCGGCAGGGGACACGCTGCTGCTCCAGGGGTCGTGGGAGGCGCTCGACAACGCCGCCAAGGACCCCGACATCATGGCCGTTGACGACCCCGACGCCGTCCGTCGGCAGGCCGTGCCCCTCGGCCTCGGAGCCAAGCGCGCCATCGGCGTCCTCGCGGCCATGGTGATCCTCCTGACGACGGGGCTCGTTCCGGCCTCCGTGGTGGGCATCGCCGCGGCCCTGGCGATGATCCTGCTTCGCGTCCTGACGGTCGAGGAGGGATACCGCGGGATCTCCTGGACCACCGTGATCCTCGTGGGCGGGATGATGTCGCTGTCGGCCGCCATGGTGAGCAGCGGCGCGGCCCAGACGCTGGCCGAGCGGCTCGTGGCGCTCATCGGCGACGCCGGCCCCTACGCGCTGCTCGCCGGCCTGTTCGTCATCACCGCGGTGCTCGGGCAGTTGATCAGCAACACGGCCACCGCGCTGATCGTCATCCCGGTCGGCATTTCGGCCGCGGCCCAGCTGGACGTGTCCGCGGTGCCGGTGCTCATCTCCGTGGCGGTGTTCGCGGCCGGCGCTCTGCTGACCCCCGTCGCCACCCCAGCCAACCTCATGGTCATGGAGGCCGCGGGCTACCGGTTCGGCGACTACTGGAAGCTGGGCCTCCCCCTGCTGATCGCCTATGGGCTGGTGGGCATCTTCCTGGTCCCGCTCATCTGGGGATTCTGACCCGACGGTTGTCCGGCGCGTCCGGCTCGTGTCGCGGCCGGGTCCGCCCCCAGGGTGGCACTCGCCGCCGTGACCGCGACGGCGGCCAGGGCAGCCCCGGACTCACCCGCTGCGGGGGATGCCGGGGGGTGCCGATGGGGCAAGTGTTGCGGTGTTCGGTTGTGCCCAACGGGAGGAAGACACTCATATGAACGCGGTTCTCGCCTTCGCCATCGTCATGGCGGTGTGGACGGTCAGCGACTGGGTGGCGAAGAAGACCCAGTCGCTGCTGTCGTCGCTGTTCGTGGCCTCGATCATCTTCTTCATCGGCTTCCTCACCGACATCTTCCCCGACGACCTGCTGGCCAGCTCCTCGCTGCTGGGCCTGGGTGGCGTCGTCGTGGGGTTCATCATCGTCCACCTGGGGACGTTGATCAGCATCGACGAGTTCAAGCGCCAGTGGAAGACGCTGGTGGTGGGCATCTCCACGGTCGTCGGCATCGGCGTCCTGCTGTGGATCGCCGGCTTCGTCTTCGGCGGTGGCCGGCGCCAGGGTGCTTATGATGGTGTGTCGCAGGCGATGGACTACGTGGTGGCCGGCATCGGATCGCTCAGCGGCGGCACCATCTCGGTCCTGATCATTCAGGAGGCGGCGTTGGGCGTCGGCCTCACCTCGGTGGCGATCTTCCCGGTGCTGATCGCCGCCCTGCAGGGGCTGATCGGATTCCCGCTCACGTCGATCATCCTGCGCCAGGAGGCCACCCGGCTGAAGGGCGAGTACCGCGCCGGACGGCTGGAGGCCCCGGCTGCGGCCACCTCGACGGCCGAGGCCGCACCGTCGAAGATGCCCGCGTTCCTCAGCACCACGCCAGGCACGCTGCTCGTGGTGGGCGCCGTGGTGCTGGTGTCGATCCTCATCAACAACCTCACCAGCGGCATCCTCAACACGTTCGTGGTGGCGCTGATCTTCGGCATCGCGCTGCGCGCGTTCGGAATCTTCAAGCCCGGCATCCTCAACGGCATCGACGCCTACGGCCTCATGATGCTGTCGATCATGATCCTGGTGTTCGGCCCGCTCGCCACCGTGGAGCCGGCCGATGTCGCTGCGCTGGCGGTTCCGCTGCTTCTCGCCTTCCTGTTCGGAGTGATCGGCATCGCGCTGTTCGCCGGGATCACGGGGAAGCTGCTCGGGTACACCATCCCGATGTCGATCGCCATCGGCCTCACCTCGCTGTACGGCTTCCCGGGAACCATGATCCTGTCGCAGGAAGCGGCCAAGGGCGCGGGCGAGAGCCCGGAGGAGGTCGCGGCCATCGAGGGCGCGATCCTTCCCAAGATGATCATCGCCGGCTTCTCGACAGTCACCATCACTTCCGTGGTCGTCACCGGGCTCATTGCGGGCCGCATCGGAAGCTGACCCAGTCCGCACCATCGGGACTCGGCGCCGCCGAGTGACCGTCTGCACACAGCAAGGAGGAAGACATGATTCGACGCAACAGGCGCCCCGGGCTCCTCGGCACCGCGGCCCGCACGGCCGTCATCGCGGGCACCGCCACCAAGGTCTCCGGCAGCGTGGCCGCCAAGCAGCAGGCCGCCGCATCCCAGGAACAGGAGCTCGCCTTCGCCCGGGCCCAGGCGCAGGAGGCCGCGATCAACGACGCGGCGGCTCGCGCGGTCGCGGCGCAGCAGGCCGCCGTCGCACCGGCTCCGGCGGCCCCGGCCCCCGTCGCGGCGGCTGAGGCCCCTGCCGACCCGCTGGCCCAGCTCGAGCGGCTGGCGGCGCTGCACGAGAAGGGTCTGCTGTCGGTTGAGGAGTTCACCGCGGCTAAGGCGAAGCTGCTCGGCCTCTGACCCGTTGCCCTTCCCGCGCGCGGGCGCACCCTCCGCGACCCACCCGGCCTGACGGCCCGGGTGGGTCGCTGGCGTTTCCGACGCCTGCGTTCCTTCCCGACGCCTGCGTCCCTTTCCGACGCCTGCGTTCCTTCCCGACGCCTGCGTCCCGTCGCGAGCCGCCTGCCCTCGGTTCGGTGGCCCGCGCTGTAGCGCGGGCCGTGCGAGCTAAGGCAGGCGCCAGGGTCCGGGCCCCGGCAGGGGGAGGCCTAATCGGATGCCCGCCTCGCGGCGCTCCAGGGGCCTGGCACCGTCGAAGCGATTCGCTTAAGATGGGGTCTCTACACAGTGGTGGCTCAGGATCGGTCTATCGTCTGAGAACCCACACTCTGCACAGCCCTCCCAGGAGCCCCATATGCCGCAGGAACTCTGGCGCCTCTACCGCAAGGCGATGCACACCGTCGTCAACAGCCTGTCGCAACAATCGGCCGACATCGTCGACACCGACCGCACCGTCTCAGACCCGCTCGTCGAGCTGTGCCGTCGATCGGCCGCAGAGGGCGTGGTGCTGCTGCGGAACGAGCGCGGGGTGCTGCCGCTGTCGGCGGGCGCGGAGGTCGCGGTGTTCGGGCGCGTGCAGTGCGACTGGTTCGCCGTCGGCTACGGCTCCGGCGGCGACGTGAAGCCGCCCTACAGCGTGTCCCTGCTGGAGGCGCTGCGGGAGGCGGGTGTCGCGGTGAGCGGCGAGCTGGCCGCCGCCTACGAGGCCTGGTCCGCCGCCAACCCGCCCGACGAGGGGTACTGGGGCAACTGGCCGCGACACTTCGAGGAGATGCCGCTGGATCCCGGGCTGGTGTCGCGGGTGGCGAACACGGCGGAGGTGGCCGTCGTGGTGATCGGACGCGCCGCCGGTGAGGACCGCGAAAACGTCCTGGAGAAGGGCTCCTACTACCTCACCGACGCCGAGCGCTCCATGCTGGACGCCGTCGTCGCACGGTTCGAGCGGGTGGTGGCCGTCGTCAACACTGGCAACGTGATGGACCTGCGGTGGGTGGAGGAGTACGGGGATCGCCTTGCGGGCCTGATCCTCGCGTGGCAGGGCGGAATGGAGGGGTCGCGGGCGGTGGCAGACGTGCTCACAGGGGCGGTGTCGCCCTCGGGTCGCCTGACCGATACCATCGCCCGCCGTTACGAGGACTACCCGACGGCGGGCAACTTCGGCGACAAGGAGTTCAACAACTACGCCGAGGACGTGTTCGTCGGCTACCGCTACTTCGAGACCTTCGCCCGCGACGCCGTGCAGTTCCCGTTCGGCTTCGGGCTGTCCTATGCCGCGTTCGGGTTCTCAGATGCCGAGCTCGCGGCCGACGACGAGGTGCGGGTCGCCGTCGAGATCACCAACACAGGGTCGCGGGCGGGGCGTGAGGTGGTGCAGCTCTACGTGCAGGCGCCCGACGGCGCGCTGGGAAAGCCCGCGCGGGCGCTCGTGGCGTATGCGAAGACGCGCGAGCTGGCGCCCGGGGAGTCGGAGCGGGTGCAGCTGACCGTCCCGGTGGACGCCCTGGCGTCCTACGACGACGGCGGTGCCACCGGGCACCGCTCGGCGTGGGTCCTCGAGCCAGGGGCCTACCGCTTCTTCCTGGGCGCGGACGTGCGGTCCGCCGTCGAGGTGGGGGAGTTCACGGTGCGTGAGCTGCGGGTCGTGGAGCAGTTGGCCGAGGCGTGCGCCGTCGATCCGGGGGCCGCGTTCCGTCGGATGACCGTGTTCCGTGCCGGCGGCGTCACCCGGCCGGGATGGGAGGACGTGCCGGTGCGCACCGTCGACCTGCGGACCCGCATTGCGGAGCACCTCCCAGCGGAGGTGCCGGTGACAGGTGACCGGGGTATCGCGCTGGGTGATGTCGCGGCGGGGCGGAAGTCGATGGAGGAGTTCGTCGCGCAGCTCAGCGACGAGGAGCTCGAGGCGCTCACCCGCGGGCACGGGCGCATGAACAGCCCGCTCGGCGCCGCCGGCAACGCCGGCGTGTTCGGCGGGATCCTCGAGACACTCCGCGCCAAGGGGGTGCCGCCGGTCACCTGCACCGACGGACCGTCGGGCATTCGGCTGAGCGCCTACGCATCGCTGCTGCCGTGCGGGACCGCGCTGGCCTCCACCTGGGACCCGGCGCTGGTGCGCGAGCTTGCCGCCGAGCACGGCCGCGAGATGGTCCGCAAGGGCTCCGACGTGCTGCTCAGCCCGGGCATGAACATTCACCGTGATCCGCTGTGCGGACGCAACTTCGAGTACTTCTCCGAGGACCCGCTGGTCACCGGCCGGATGGGGGCAGCAGTTGTGGCGGGTGTCCAGTCGCAGGGGGTTGCGGCGTGTTCGAAGCACTTCGCCGCAAACAACCAGGAGACCAACCGCAGCAGGCACGACTCCCGGGTCTCCGAGCGGGCCTTGCGCGAGATCTACCTCAAGGGCTTCGAGATCTGCGTCAAGGAGGCACGGCCGCAGACCATCATGACCTCCTACAACAAGATCAACGGAGTGTGGGCGCACTACAACTACGAGCTCGTCACAACGATCCTGCGGGAGCAGTGGGGCTATGAGGGCATGGTGATGACCGACTGGTGGATGCAGCACTCCCGCGACCCCCACTTCCCTGACGTGTGGGACTCCGCCTACCGGGTGCGGGCGGGGGTCGACGTGCTGATGCCGGGCTCCACCGTCGACTGGTTACGGAAGGGGAAGGACCGCTCGCTGCTGCGCTCGCTGGCGAAGACCGACGGCGTACGCCGGGCCGAGATCCAGGCGGTCGCTGGGCGGGTGCTGCGCTTCGTCATGGGGTCGCGGCCGGTAACACCGCGTATTGCCCCCACCGCTGGCTGAGGTGCCGCGTAGCGGCCTCGAAGCCTCGAGAACGTGAGCTGACAAGGAGCGTTTCTTAGGCTTCGAGGCTCGTCGCTGCGCTCCTCGCACCTCAGCCCGCGGGAAATGGCCCGGTGGCCTTCGCTCCTCGCACCTCAGCCGGCGGGGGGCTGCGCGAGGACAGTCAGGACGCCGGGCCGCGTCGAGCAGCCGGTAGGCGGTGTTGCGGCCAGGGTTCGAGATCTTGCTTGACGTCACGCATCGCCCGTGCGCGACGGCCAGCCAGATCGCCAGGGCCCTCCAATTCAGGGGATGGACGGGCGTTCGGCGCCGATGTCGCAGGTGCCGGAGGGAAGGGGTTTCGTGAGTGGTGATCTGGGGAGGCTAGACCGTCCGCTCTGCCACACTCCGGGAGGGGTCGTCTCAGGCCCCGCCGCGGGGCAGCGGGGCCACCGACTCGACGGCGTCCGCCACGCGGAGATCGCGCTCCCGGCCGCGCTCCCTGAGCCCCTCGACGACGCCTGCACGGTCCGCGTCGGTGCGGTTGCGCGAAAGCTTGAAGCGGCCCACCACCTCGGTGATCTCGAGTTCCACCCCCACGATCCCCTTCAGCATGGCCGTCGTGTAATCCATCGGCGCCTCGGCGCGGGACCAGGGGCCCCGGTGGGCATCTGCCGCGTGCGGCACATCCTTCAGGCGGTCGGCGTCCAGCGCCGTGGCCTGGGCCATCACCTCGGCGCGCAGGCGGTCGGGGTCGCGGTGAACACGCAGCCAGCCCGCGAGCTGCACCTGCTCGTAGTCCCACGTCCCGACGGCGCGGCCCGCCGCCCGGCCGCGGGCATCCCCGCCGTGCTCGGACGGCTGGATGCTCGGGTACCAGCGCGGGCTCACGTACGAGTGGGCACCTTCGATGACTACCCGGCAGGGCGTGACCGCGCCGTCGGGGAGATCGAACTGCGGGTTGCTGGCCGACGCGTGGGCGATCAGGCGCCCCTGCCCCCAGACGGTGGGCAGCAGTGTCGCGGAAGGGACGCCGTCCCCGCCCGTGATCCACAGCGCCGCCCCGACCTCCGCGAGCAGCGCCCGGCAACGCTCGACGTCGTCCACCCGCTGGCTGCTGGGGACGTAGACCCTGCTCCGCGGCGGCTCTGGATGCATGCCGGAATGTTACCCCCACCCCGTCTACCGCCCGCGGGCGACCCCTGCCGCGATCCTGACCCCGGGGCCGTCAGGCCAGCGGCCAGACGATCAGCGTCCGCCACGTCGCGGGGTCGGGCTCGGCCGCTGGGTCGCTGAGGTACTGCTCCCACATCCCCTCGGCCAGCGCCATGCCCTCCAGCTTCACCCAGGTCATCAGCTCGCCGTAAGTGCTCTCCAGCTGCTCGTACGGACCCTGGTGGGTGCCGACGATCGCCTGCCCGCCGGGCAGTTCGAACGGCTGTACGTCGCCGGCCGCGACTGTTGTCGACACCGGGAACCCGATCGACACGTCGACGGTCTCCCCCGGCATCGAGTGGTAGTAGCCGAAGGGCGGCCCGGTGACGGTGGCGCCCTGCTCGGTGACTGCGCGCATCACCTGCGAGAAGCCGGTGTCGAACGCCGTCGTGAGCTCGGCCACGGGCACGTTCCGCCGGACCGCCGCCGCCTGCTGCGCATCGATGGTGCTGATGCTGAACTCGGTCATCACATCCTCCTCGGCCCCGACGCTGGGGCCCTCGTGTTCAGTATGCGCCGGAACCAGGTCAGCGTCGCGGCCCGTCGAGCACCAGCAGCTCACCCACGTCACAGTCCAGCACGCGGCAGATGGCACGCAGGGTGGAGAAGCGGACCGCCCGGGCACGGTCATTCTTCAGGATGCTGAGGTTGACCATGCTCACCCCCACCAGCTCGCTCAGCCGGGTCAGGGTCATCCCACGATCCGCGAGCAGTTCGTCCAGGCGGCAGTGGATGCCCGTGTCCTCCTCAGGCTCGGCCGGGACCATCAGACGAGCCCGGCGGTGTCGCGCTCGAGAGCCTCCCCGTAGCGGAACGCGGCCGCGACGGCGGCGAGGGCGAACCCGGTGAAGATCGGCCAGAACTGGATGGTGATCCCGAGGCGCGGTTCGGGCATGAGCACGGTGGGATCGTCGATCCCCAGCGACTCGTCCCAGCTCCACCCCACGGCCCCGAGAACCTCGTTGGCGGCCATAGACTCCCCGATGCCGGTGCACACCTGCCACAGGATGCCGCCCCCGATGAGCGCGGCGGCCGCCAGAAGCACGGCCTTGCGCACGACGGGCCGGAACGGCTCCCCGGCCAGGAGGCGGTGGGCGATGAGGAAGACCGCCGCGGTGACGGCCAGCTGGGTGAGGCCCTGCACCAGGGTTCCCGCGGCGAGGAGCGCCCGGGCGCCCATGCCGAGGCCTGACACCGAGGACAGCGTCTCGGTGAAGCCACCGCCGACGATGCGGGCGTCGCCGCCCGGGGTCATCTCGACGCCCTCGGGGAGAACGGGCCAGAACGTCTGGACGGGGAGCGCCACCTCGATCGTCTCCAGCGTGACCTGGCCCACCACCGCGACCACGGTCAACACCAGGACGATCACCGCATAGACGGCAGCTCCTCCTCGCACCACCCGTAGCGCCGTCGCGCCTCCGCCCACCCGGCCGCGCGCGATGAGGGCCACGAGGGCGACCACCAGGGCCGCCGCCACCACTACCAAGCCTGCTGCCCCTGCGAACATCTCCGCTCCTTAACGATTCTCGATAACAACGTTCATCGATAAGGTACGCGCCGACACGGGCCCAGCGCAAGGGGCAGGGGCTCGACGGCTCTTGGCTACGCCAGGGTGTCGCCCAGCCACTGCCGGGCCCGGCCGACCACGCCTCGGGCCAACTCGCTGCCCGGGGCCCATGCCTCAACCCCGTGGGGCGCGCCCGAGATGACGTCCAGCGTGGTGTCCACCCCGGCCGCCCTGAGCCGTTCCGCGTACCGGACGACCTCGTCGTGGAACAGTTCGATGTCGGAGGCGTAGAGCCACGCGGGCGGCAGCCCGGAGAGGTCCTCGCGCCGGGCGGCGACTGCGTAGCGCGGCACGTCGTCGGTCGCGAAGGCTGCGCCCAGATAGGAACGCCACCCCACCAGGTTGGAGCGGTTGTTCCAGACGAAGTGGTCCTCGGCGTCGCGCGTGCGATCCCGCGCGGTGCGGTCGTCGAGCATGGGGCAGAACAGCCACTGCGCCGCGACACCCGCGCCCTCGTCGTGCAGGCGCTGGACCAGGCTGGCCGCCAGCCCGCCGCCGGCGCTCTGTCCACCGACGGCCAACCGGGCCGTCGAGATGCCCAACTGCCCGGCGTGGAACGTCAGCCACTCCCAGCCGCGATGCGCGTCGTCGAGGGCCGCGGGGAAGGGGTGTCGCGGGGCGAGGCGGTAGTCGACCGAGACGATCACGACCCCCAGTTGCTGGGCAGTGTCGCCGCAGAAGCGGTCGTCCATGGCTGCGGCGCCCAGCACCAGCCCGCCGCCGTGGATCCACAGCAGCCCGGCGCCCGACGGGGTCGCGGGTGTGTAGACCCGGAGTCGTGCGCCGTCGCCCAGGCGAACAATCCGTCGGCTTACTCCGTCCACCCGCTTGCCCGGGATCACCCGCGACACTCGCCCTGCCGCGGCCAGGACCACACGGTTCTCCAGATGCATGGCGGGCATCCGGCCGAGCCGGGCGCGGAGCTCCGGATCAACCCGAGAGATGTCCACCGCGGTCAGCCGAGCTCGGCGAGCTCGCGCTCCAACGCCGCCAGGGCTTCGGGCGAGACCGCGCCCGGCTGATGCCCGAGCGCCTGGCGGATCGACGCCGACCCGACGAAGGGGTCGGTCTCCATCGCGGCGGCCAGGGCCGGGGCGTGCCGGCGGAGCGAGTCGGCTGCGCGCTCGTCGGCGACGAGGCGTCCGAGCGGCATGTCCAGGCTCACGCGACGGCGGTTGAGCAAGGTCTGGTAGGTCTCGGGCTCGCCCTCCACGGCGAAGTCCCCGAAGACGGTGCGGAGGAAGCGCACGGAATCCGGCAGCCACCCCGCGACCGACGACTCCACCATCGGCCCTTGTCCGCTAGCGGTCAGCGGCTTGGCGAGGCTGATCCCGTGCGGACCCAGGAGATAGATGTGCGACTCGAACGGCACGGCATGCTCGGCCAGCGCAGCGAGGAAGGCGATCGAGTTGCGGATGGGCACGACGGTGTCGTCTGAGGTGCTGAACAGGAAGGTGGGCGGGGTGTCGGCGGAGACGTGGCTGGGCACGTCGACGATCTCCTTGCCCACGGGCGGGCCGAACTCCTCCAGCGTCACTGGGTAGCAGGCCACCAGCGCGTCGGGCTTGTCCTCGGCGGCGGTGGCGAGGCTCGCGGCCAGGTGCCCGCCGGCGGAGAACCCGACGACGGCGACCTTCGCGGGGTCGATGTGCAGCTCGGCGGAGTTGTCGCGGATCCAGGCCAGCGCGGCCTTCGCGTCGTCGAACGACATCTCGAACGGCGACTCGGGCCCGACGGCGTAGCGCAGCACGAAGGCGTTGAAGCCCTCAGCGAGGTACGCGAGCGCGATGGGCTCTGCCTCGCGGTCCGAGGTGATGAAGTAGCCGCCGCCGGGGAGGACGAGGACGGCGGGGCGGACGGCTGCGTTGGCGAGCTCGGCGCTCGGCTCCTGGACGTAGCAGGTGAGGGGGGCGTCGTGGCCGACGGTCTGGGTGAAGATCTGCATGGCCCCATTCTTCCTGCACGCCCGAGCGCGGGGGAGCTGGGACCGTCCGACGCGTGTTCGGGCCTGGACCGGGTGCCCCGTCACCGCCTGCCGAGGGGTGGGGGACGGTTGTCCACCACCGTCTTCATCACCAGGGTCGAGACCAGCTTCTGCACCCCAGGCAGGGTGGAGAGTCCCTCGTCCCAGAGGCGCTGATACTCCGGCAGATCGGCGCAGAGGATGCGGAGCAGGTAATCGGGGTCGCCGAAGAGCCGCTGCGCCTGGACGACGGCGGGGATGGCGTGGACGCTGCGCTCGAAGGCGTCGATCGTCTCGTGATCCGCGCTGCGCATCGTGATGAACAGGAGCGCCTCGAACTCGAGGCCCAGGGCCTTCGGGTCCAGGGAGGCGTGATAGCCGGCGATGACGCCGTCGCTCTCGAGCTTGCGCACCCGTCGATGACAGGGCGACAGGCTGAGCTGCACCCGATCCGCCAGCTCGGTCAGCGAAAGGCGGCCGTCCTCGACGAGCTCAGCAAGAATCTTCCTGTCGATAGCGTCCATGGCGTGAAGTCTTCCACCGTCCAGCCGGTTCGACGAAGAAGTGGCAAATATTTCGGACGCTCGCGTGAGTAGCGTCGAGGCGACGGAGAGGCAACAAGATGGATCTGAGTGCGGCGGTGGCGTTCGCGGGCGTGTCGATGCTGTTCGTGCTGACGCCGGGGGCGGACTGGGCCTACGCCATCGCCGCGGGCCTGAGGCACCGCAGCGTGGCGCCCGCCGTCGTGGGGATGCTGGCGGGGCATCTCCTCGCGACGCTCATCGTCGCCGCGGGAGTGGGGGCGCTGGTGGCCCGGCTCCCGCTCGCGCTGGCGCTGCTCACCGGCGTCGGGGCGGCCTACCTGCTGTGGCTGGGCTACCGGACATGGGTGGCGCCGTCGACGATCCGTGCGGGCGATGCAGACGGCGACGCCGGCGCCCTGCGCAACGCCGTCGCCGGGTTCGCCGTGAGCGGCCTCAATCCGAAGGTCGTGCTGCTGTTCCTCGCCCTGCTGCCACAGTTCGCCCGAGAGGACGCCGCGCTGCCGATGTGGGCGCAGCTGCTCGCGCTCGGCGGGGTCCACCTCCTCAACACAGCCGTCGTCTACTTCGCGGTGGCCGCCTCAGCCAAGGTGATGCTGCGTAGCCGCCCCGCCGTCGCGCTGGCGGTCAGCAGGGCCAGCGGCGTGATCATGATGGCGCTCGGCGGGTTCCTCCTCCTCGAGCAGTTCCACCTGGCGTGAGCTTCCCCCGTCGCTCCCGGGTGCACGACACGCCGTGCGAGTGCGCCCGCGATGCCGCAGTTGTCGTCGAGGTTCCTTCGCGACGGCGTGTCGTGCACGCGAGAGGCGCCTAGGCTCATCGCATGCCTGAGGACCCCGAACTCATCGATTGGCTGCTCGACACGGACCCGGCACTGCGCTGGCAGGTCCAACGCGACCTTCTCGGCGAACCCGACGCCGTCTGGCAGGCCACGCGCGCCCAGATCGCCACCAGCGGGATGGGCGCGCGCCTCCTCGCACTCCAGGACGACGACGGGCAGTGGGCGGGCGGGGCGTACTTCCCCACCCGGGCGGACCCGCGAGCGCTCAACCACCCCGACGACGACGAGGGCCAGCCTTACACCGCCACCACCTGGACCCTGAACACGCTGCGGGAGTGGGGTCTGGACGCCTCGGCGCTGGCCGGGACCGCCGAGAAGCTCGCGGCCAACAGCCGCTGGGAGTACGACGACCTGCCCTACTGGGGCGGCGAGGTGGACTGCTGCATCAACGCGTTCACCCTGGCCAACGGCGCCTGGCTAGGGGCCGACGTGAGCGGGATCGCCGACTGGTTCCCGGCCCACCAGCAGGCCGACGGGGGCTGGAACTGCGAGTGGGTGGAGGGGTCGACGCGGTCCTCCTTCCACTCCACCCTGAACTCGCTGCGGGGGATCCTCTCGTACGAGCGGGCGGTCGGCGGCCACGACGGGCTCAAGGCCGCACGCCATCGGGCGCAGGAGTACCTGCTGGAACGCCGGCTGATGTACAGGCTGAGCACCGGCGATGTGGTGGGTGAGTGGGTGGGCTACTTTGCCTACCCGTTCCGGTGGTTCTACAGCGCCCTCAACGTGCTGGACCACCTGCGGGAGGCATCGGAGTTCGACGGCGTGCCTCCGGACCCCAGGGCCGCCGAGGCGATCGAGCTGGTCCGGGCGGCACGGCTTGATGACGGCCGTTGGCCGCAGGGAGGGCGCTACAAGGGCCAGGTGTGGTTCGACATCGACGTCCCGAAGGGTGAGCCGTCACCGTGGCTGACCTTCCACGCCATCAGGGTGCTCCGCTGGTGGGACGAACTGTGAACAACCTCACGCAAGGGGAGCGAGGTTGTGGATAACCCCCTATGGCCGAGAAATGGACCGACGTCACGGCTACGGTCAGTGCATGAGACCACTTGGGGGGCCCGCCCGGGCGCTTGTTCTTCTGCCATTGCTCCTCGTTGTCACCGGTTGCGTGAAGCTGGACGCCGACATCGAGATCACCGCGCGGGACACCGTGAACATGACCATGCTGCTCGCCATCCAGGACGAGTACGCGGACTCGCTGGACGGGTCCTGTGAGGCGGAGCCCGGCGTCACGGTCACGCCCTACAACGAGGGGGGCTTCATCGGCTGCGTGCAGGAGGCCAGCAACGCACCGCTCGATGCCATGGCCGGCTCGTCCGACACGCTCACCATCGTCCACCAGGACGGCGAATACACCTTCGTCATGGCTGGGAGTGAGCTGAGTGGGGAATCGGGCGCAGACTCGACGATGGCGGCTGCGATGTTCACGGACTTCAGGGTCGCGGTGACGTTTCCGGGTGAGGTGATCTCGCACAGCGGATCGAGCACGGTGGACGGCACCACCGTCACGTGGACAAACGCCACGGACCTGATGTCCGCCGAAGGGCTGAGGGCGACGGCGAAGGAGGCGAATGCGCTCCTCACGCTGCTGCCGTGGCTGGGGGCAGGGCTCCTGGTGGCGGCCGGGATCGTCGTGGGGCTTCTTCTGTGGAAGCGCACGACTGCCGGCGCGCCGCCTCCGCCTGGGCCCGCGCCGTGGTCTGGCCCGGCGCAGCCCGGTCCGGGCTATCCGCCACCGCCCGGGGGCTACCCGCCACCGCCCGGGGGCTACCCGCCACCGCCCGGGGGCTATCCGGCTGCTCCCGCGTATCCACCCCCAGCTGATCCGGCAGGCGGCTATGCGCCCCCTCCGCCGACGGGTGGGTCAGCCGCCCAGCCGCCACAGCGCGATGTGCGCGACTATGCCGACACGTCCTACATGGACTCGCCGCAGCCGGAGTCGCCGCCCGCCCACGAGCCGCCACCCAACGAGCCACCACGCAATCCGTGGGGCCCGCCGGGCTGAGCCCGCCGTCGAGCCTCTGGAGCGGTCACTTGGGCTGGACCAGCACCTCGTTCGGCTTGGACTGGATGACGTACCCGGGGTGCGCCGCGAACAGGTCCTTGAGCTTGGCGAAGCCCCAGGTGCGGGAGTCGAAGTCCGACGCCAACCGCGACAGGTTGCTGCCCACCACGCCGAGGTTGGCCCAGTTGTCGTCGCCCGCGGCCGCGTTGACGGCCTCCGCCAGGAGCTTGTCCAGGAAAGCGTCGGTGGTGAGCTTCTGGGTGGTCACCGTCGCAGCCTTGTTGACCGACGGCGCCGCCGTCGTCAGGTTCTCGACGTAGATGAACGTGTCGCACGCGGCCACGAAGGGCTTGGGCGTCTTGCGTTCACCGAAGCCGTAGACCAACCTGCCGTCCTCACGGATCCGGGCGGCCAGGCGGGTGAAGTCGCTGTCGCTGGAGACCAGACAGAAGCCGTCGAGGTTGCCGGCGTGGAGGAGGTCCATGGCGTCGATGATGAGCGAACTGTCCGTGGCGTTCTTGCCGGTGGTGTAGCTGAACTGCTGGATGGGTTGGATCGAGTGCTGGAGCAGCTCGGTCTTCCACGAGGTGAGCTGCGTCGACGTCCAGTCGCCGTAGGCGCGCCGGACGGAGGCGCGGCCGTACTTCGCCACTTCGACGAGTAGCTGGTCGATGTGGGTGGCGCGCGCGTTGTCGGCGTCGATCAGCACGGCCAACCGTGCTTCCCTCGGTGTCTCTTTGCTCATCTGGGTTCCCCTTCGTCGTGCACGAACCTACCGCGTGCGCGTCCTCCGTCAGCGCGCGGGCGGCGGGGCGGTGGTGGCCCGGACGATCAGCTCGGTCGGGACGACGACGCGGTCGTGGCGCGTCATCGCACCCGTCGACCTGATCTGTGACAGCACCAACTTCACCAGCGCGTGGCCGATCTGATCGAAGTTCTGCCGCACCGTCGTCAGCGGCGGATACGCGAACTCGCTCAGCGCGATCGCGTCGAACCCCACCACCGAGACGTCCTCAGGCACCCGCCGCCCCGCCTCGTGGAGGGCGCGGATCAACCCGAACGCCATTTCGTCGTTGGCGACGAACACCGCGGTCACGTCCGGGTCCTGCGCGATCCTCCTCCCCACCGCGTAGCCGGACGCAGGCGTCCAATCCCCCTGCCACACCGGGGGCGCGTGGCTGCCCGCCGCCTCGAGCGCACGCTCCCAGGCTCCGCGTCGCATCAAGGCCGGCTCCGATTCGGCCGGTCCGGACAGGTGGTGGACCATCCGGTGCCCGAGACCCAACAGGTGGCGGGTGGCGTCGCGGGCCCCCTGCACCTGGTCCGCCATCACCGCCGGGTAGTGGCCCACAAGCCGCGAATCCGACACGGCCACCGGCATTCCGGCGGGCAGAGTCAGGGTCTCTGGGGTGGCTTCCTCTGCGCGGATGATGACCAGGCCGTCGATGGCCTGGTTGGAGATGCGGTGCGCCGCGCTCTCCCAGTCCTCGGCGACGGCCGTCTCGTCGTCGATGCTGAGGAGCGTGACGGTGTAGCCCTCCTCGTCGGCCGCCTTCACCACGGCGCCGGTGGTGAGCACCTCGCCGGTGCGCTCGTAGCGGTGGGCCAGGAGGCCGATGGTGCCGAAGGAGCCGTTGCGCAGCGCCCGGGCGGCCCGGTTGGGGGAGTAGCCGAGCTGAGCGATGGCGGCCATCACCTTCGCTTTGGTCTCCGGGCGCACGGGATCCGCGCCCGTCGACACGCGCGACACGGTTTGTGCGGAGACGCCGGCCAGCCGGGCCACGTCTTCGATCGACGGGCCGGTCTTGCGTCGTCCTCGACCCGAGACGGTCCCCATGGCCGGGAGTGTAGCCCGGTTCAGATGTTGACGTCACCATTGGGGCGAAAGCAGCCGGCGAAGCGGGTGAACAAGTGTTATCAGACCGTTATCTACCCCCCTATGTCGGCCCCATGGGGACGTGCTACGTTTACGTAAACATTGGTCACCGACGTAGGCGAGGATGCCTTCCGGGACGCACCGACCCGTGCCTCGGTGCACGCCACAACAGACAAGGAAGTTTTCATGAATTCGTGGAAGAAGCTCGCGGCCATGGCCGTCGTGGTGCCACTGGCCCTCACCGCCTGCGGTGGAGACAACGGTTCAAGCGGGAGCAACGGTTCCGACGGGGACACCGGCGACGGCAAGCTCACCGTGTGGGCCTGGGACCCGGCGTTCAACATCTACGCACTCGAAGAGGCCACCAAGATCTACCAGCGGGACAACCCCGACGTGGAGGTCGAGGTCATTGAGACCCCCT
The DNA here is from genome assembly GCF_014164725.1 of Tessaracoccus sp. MC1627. Lineage (NCBI taxonomy): Bacteria > Bacillati > Actinomycetota > Actinomycetes > Propionibacteriales > Propionibacteriaceae > Tessaracoccus > Tessaracoccus sp. MC1627. Next base: position 354,370 of record NZ_JACJGA010000001.1, read on the forward strand.
GGGATGACCTGCAGACCAAGCTCACCACGCTGGCGCAGTCGCAGGAGACCGGCGAGCTGCCGGACATCTTCCTGATGCAGAACAACGCGTTCCAGAAGAACGTCATCAACTACCCGGACCTCTTCAACGACTACTCCGACACCGACGTGGACTTCAGCGAGTTCCCCGAGGGTGTCGTGGCCTACTCCACCGTCGACGGCGTCAACTACGGTCTTCCCTTCGACAACGGCACGGCCATCACCGCGCTGCGCACCGATGTGCTCGAGGAGGCCGGCTACACGATCGCGGACTTCACCGACATCACGTGGGACGAGTTCATCACCAAGGGCAAGGACGTGCTGGCCAAGACCGGCCAGCCGCTACTCTCCGGCCTGGCGGGTGCGTCCGACCTCCTCATGATGATGCTGCAGTCCGCCGGCGGCAGCCTGTTCGACGACGAGGGCAACCCCACCATCGTGGACAACGAGGCGCTGATCGCATCGATCGAGACCTACAAGGAACTCGTGGACTCGGGCGTCTTCGTCGAGGTCAACTCGTGGGACGAGTACATCGGCACCTTTGTGAACTCCAACGTGGCCGGCACCATCAACGGCGTGTGGATCCTTGGCTCCATCCAGTCCGCTCCTGACCAGAGCGGGCTCTGGGGCATCACCAACCTGCCCAAGTTCGACGGCATCGACGGCGCCACCAACTACTCCGCCAACGGTGGCTCCTCCTGGGCCATCAGCGCCAACGCGGACAAGGACCTCGCCGCGGACTTCCTGAACACCACCTTCGCCGGCTCCAACGAGTTCTACGACACGATCCTCCCCGCCTCGGGCGCGCTGGCCAACTGGCTGCCTGCCGCAGACAGCGACGTGTACTCCGAGCCGCAGGAGTTCTTCGGTGGAGAGCCGATCTTCACCCAGGTGCTGGACTTCGCAGCTCAGGTGCCGAGCAACAACACCGGCGCCTACTACTACGAGGGCCGCGACTCCGTCAGCGCCGCGCTCACCAAGATCGTCGCCGGTGGCGACATGACCACCGCTCTCGAGGAGGCCCAGCAGGCCGTCGAATTCGCAATGGAGTGATTCCTCGCTAGCCAATGAGGTGGGGGCCGGCTGGAACCGGCCCCCACCCGCGCGAAAGGTGGACTGATACATATGACTGAACGCTCCCGGGTGGCCGTCCTCAAGACCGCCGGACCCGACGACGCGAACTCCCCGCCCGCGAAGCGCCGTCGCTTCGGCATCGAGGCGCAGCGCAACCTCACCGGCTGGATCTTCCTCATCCCGGCCGCGGTCCTCATCCTCTGGATGAACTTCTGGCCCATGGCCCAGGCCTTCATCCTGTCAATGCAGACAGGGCGGGGAACCAGGCTGAGCTTCGCCGATCCCCTCTGGTACAACTACCAGCGCCTGTTCAGCGACGAGATCTTCAAGCTGACCGTCCAGAACACGTTCATCTACCTGATCATCCAGGTACCGATCATGCTGATCGTCGCGCTCGTGCTCGCCAACCTGCTCAACGACAAGACCTTGCGGTACAAGGGCCTGTGGCGCACGGCGATCTTCCTTCCCTGCGCGGTCTCGCTGGTGTCATACTCGCTGGTTTTCCGCACCATGTTCGCCAACGACGGCCTCGTCAACGACATGCTCATGGGGCTCAACTTCATCGATTCGCCCGTCAACTGGCTGGGCGAGACGGACACGGCCCGCTTTGTGATCATCCTCGGCCTGCTGTGGCGGTGGACCGGCTACAACATGGTGTTCTACCTCGCCGCGCTGCAGAACATCGACTACTCGTCGCTGGAGGCCGCCAAGATCGATGGCGCCAGCTCTCTCAAGACCTTCTGGTACGTGACCGTCCCCCAGCTCAAGCCGATGATCCTGCTCACCGCGATCCTCTCGACCAACGGCACCATCCAGCTGTTCGACGAGTCCTGGAACCTGACGCAGGGTGGCCCGGCCTACACGTCGATGACCATGTCCCACTACCTGTACGAGGTTTCCTTCCAGAGGAACCCCAACTTCGGCTACGGCGCCGCACTGTCCTACGTGATCCTGATCATGGTGGCGGTCCTGGCGTTCATTCAGATGAGGATCGGTGACAAGCGTGACTAGGACCCAGTGGCGCCGCGTGCCCTCGTACGCCTTCCTCGCCGTCTCAGCGATCGTTTCGGTCTTTCCGCTGTATTTCATGGTGGTCTCGGCCACCAACACCAGCCAGGACGTCCTCAGCTCGCGGATGATCCCCGGCACGGCCCTGATCGACAACTTCGTCTCGCTGGTCTCCCAGCAGGACGTGGCCTCGGCCATGTGGTATTCCACCATCAACGCCGTCGGCACCACGGTGCTGGCGCTGCTCGTGTGCTCCATCGCGGGCTACGGCTTCGAGGTGTTCCACTCCAAGGGCAAGGACCGCCTGATGGGGTTCCTGCTGTTGGCCATGATGATCCCCTTCGCCGCCACGATGATCCCGCTGTTCCAGATGTTCGCCGACTTCGGGATGATCAACTCGGTGGGAGCGGTGATCCTCCCCGCGATCGCCACCCCGTTCCTGGTGCTGTTCTTCCGCCAGGCCTCCCGGTCCTTCCCGCACGAGATCATCGAGGCGGCCAGGATCGACGGGCTGAGCGAGATCAGCATCTTCTTCCGCATCTTCCTCCCCACGATGAAGTCCACCCTGGCGGCCGCGGCCGTCATCACCTTCATGACCGCATGGAACAACTTCCTGTGGCCCAAGGTGATCCTCATCAACAACAACTTCCAGACCATGCCGATGCTCATCTCGAACCTGCGCGCCGGCTACGTGACCGACTACGGAGTGCTGATGCTCGCCGTGCTGTTGGCGTCACTGCCCACGATGGTTGTCTTCCTCGTGCTGCAGCGAGCCTTCGCCGAGGGCATCACAGGAGCTATCAAGTGACATTCGATCCAAGCAGAATCTCAGACCCCACCTACTTCGCCGAGAACCGGCTTCCCGCGCATTCGGACCATCGCTGGTTCGCGGGCCCAGCCGAGGCGTCTCTGGGCTCGAGCAGTTTCGAGCAGTGCCTCAACGGGGTGTGGAAGTTCCACTACGCCAAGAACCTCACGCTCGCACCGTCGGGCTTCGAGGCCGCTGACTACGACGTGGACGCCTGGGACGACATCCGCGTCCCCGGCCACATCCAGCTGCAGGGCTACGACCGGCCGCAGTACGCCAACGTCCAGCACCCTTGGGACGGGCTCGAGGACATCTGGCCGGGCGAGATCCCGCAGAAGTTCAATCCGGTGGGCAGCTACGTCACCCACTTCACGCTCGACCATCCCCTGGCCGACGGTGAGCGGCTGAGCGTGTCGTTCAAGGGCGCGGAGTCGACGGTCGCGGTGTGGCTCAACGGTACCTACATCGGCTACGGCGGTGACGCGTTCACCCCGTCGGAGTTCGACCTCACCGAGGCCCTCGTCGACGGCGAGAACAAGCTCGCGGCGCAGGTGTACAAGTGGAGCGGCGCGGCCTGGATCGAGGATCAGGACTTCTACCGGTTCTCCGGCCTCTTCCGGGACGTGATGCTGTACCGCCGCCCCCGGGTGCACGCCGAGGACCTCCGGATCACCACACCGGTGGCCGAGGACCTGGCGTCGGCTGAGGTTCGGCTGGCCGTGTCGCTGGCAGGGGAGGGGTCCGTGCGGGCCCGCCTGGGTGAGGTGGGCGCCCTGACCATGGGCGAGGACGGGGTGCTGACGGTCGCCGTCGACCAGCCCCGCCTGTGGAGCGCGGAGGATCCGCAGCTCTACGACCTGACGGTCGAGGTGCTTGACGCGGCAGGAGCCGTCGTCGAGGTGATCCCGCAGCGCGTGGGCATCCGCCGCTTCGGCATCGAGGACGGCGTGATGAAGATCAACGGCCGCCGTGTGGTGTTCAACGGCGTGAACCGGCACGAGTTCGGGCTCGAGGGGCGGGTGATGTCGCGGGAGCAGACCGAGGCGGATCTGCGCCTGATGAAGGCTCACAACATCAACGCGGTGCGCACCAGCCACTACCCCAACAACTCGTTCCTCTACGAACTCACCGACGAGTACGGCTTCTACGTCATCGACGAGATGAACCTCGAGTCGCACGGCATGTGGGACGCGGTGGCGCGCGGGCGCGTGCCGCTGGAGGGTGCGGTCCCCGGTGACCTGCCCGAGTGGCGCGACATCCTCCTCGACCGGGCCACCAACGTGCTGGAGCGGGACAAGAACCACGCCTCGATCATCATGTGGTCCTGCGGCAACGAGTCCTTCGGCGGCACCAACCTGCGCGACGTGGCGGACCACTTCCGCGCGCTCGACACCCGCCCGGTGCATTATGAGGGCGTCCACTGGGATCCGCGCTACCCGGAGACCACCGACGTGGTCAGCACCATGTACACCCCCGCGGCGGCCATCGAGGAATTCCTGGCCACCAACCGGAGCAAGCCCTACATCCTGTGCGAGTACGCGCACACGATGGGCAACTCGTTCGGCGCTGTGGACAAGTACATCGACCTCGCCTACCGCGAGCCGCTATACCAGGGCGGGTTCATCTGGGACTTCTCGGATCAGGCCATCGCGCTCACCGACCGGCTCGGGAAGAAGTACTTCGGCTACGGCGGGGACTGCGGCGAGGCTCCGCACGACGCCGAGTTCAGCGGCAACGGCATCGTCTTCGCGGACCACTCACCGTCGCCGAAGCTGCAGGAGGTCAAGAAGCTCTACCAGGGTCTCGCCATCCAGATCTCGGGCGACTCGATCGAGGTGGAGAACCGGCTGCTGTTCACGCCCACGTCGAACTACGAGTGCGTGGTGACGCTGGGGCGCGAGGGTCGCGTGCTGGCGGAGGCCACCGTCGAGACATCGGTGGAGCCCGGGGAGACCCGCAGCTACCCGCTGCCGATCGACCTGCCCGACGCGGCCGGCGAGTACACCGTCGAGGTGTCGTTCCGGCTTCCCCAGGCATCGTCCTGGGCTCCGGCCGGGCATGAGGTGTCGTGGGAGCAGGCGGTGTTCACGGTCGCGGGCGAGTCTGCCCCGGTCGCGCCGCCGGCTGCACCGACCCTGATCGACGGGATCCACAACTTCGGCGTCCGCGGCCGGCACTTCACAGCCCTGTTCTCGAAGCTGTACGGGGGGCTCGTCTCGTACCGGTACGGGCTCAGCTCCGACGGCGGCCGCGAACTGGTGCGCGGCATCCCCAAGCCCAACTTCTGGCACGCCCCCACCTCCAACGAGCGCGGCTGGAACATGCCGTTCCGGGACGGGCAATGGGCGCTGGCAAGCCGCTACGCCGAGGCCAGCGAGGCGGGGCCCACCGCCACGGTGGTGGGCGACGCCGTCGAGATCCGCTACACCTACGAGCTGCCCAGCAGTCCGGCGGGGGAGTGCGATGTGGTCTATCGGGTCGACGGTGGGGGTCGCGTGGAGGTCACGCTCACGGCCCGCCCGGGGGATGGGCTGACCGACATGCCGGAGTTCGGCCTCATGCTGGTCACTGATCCCGAGCTCAACCGGCTCAGCTGGTACGGCGAGGGTCCGGAGGAGAGCTACGTGGATCGTCGCGCAGGGGCACGCCTTGGCGTGTGGTCGGCGGATGTGTCCGAGCAGCTCACCCCCTACATCAGGCCGCAGGAGTCGGGGAGCCACACCGGGGTGCGGTGGGCGACGGTGACTGACGGTCGCGGGGCGGGGTTGCGGTTCGACGCCGTCGACGAGCCGATGGAGTTCTCGGCGCTGCCCTGGACGCCGTTCGAGATCGAGAACGCGGCCCACCCGGTGGACCTGCCCCCGATCCAGAAGACTGTGCTGCGCCCGGCGCTCATGCGTCGCGGTGTGGGCGGCGACGACAGTTGGGGCGCGATGACCCACCCGGAGTACCGGCTTCCTGAGGGCGAGTTGGTGTTCAGGTTCGCCTTCCAGGGCATCCGCTGATGTACCGGTCGCTATCTGGGTTGGTCTACCCACCCAGATAGCGACCGCTTTCGCTCAGCCGGCGGGAAGGGTTCAGGTGGCGGCGTCGTAGATGCTGCCGCCGATGAACTCGCGCAGGATCGAGTTCGACGGGACCCGGTCCGTCCCGATGGGTTCGAAGAAGGTCAGCAGGTTCAGCAGGCGGTCCCGGGCGTCGACGTGCGGGCTCGCGTCCGGGATGGTCGCCAAGGCGGCCTCCGCGTGCGGGTGGAGCGCGTTGAGCTCGTACATCATGGACGAGTTGAACATCACGTCGGCATCCTCCTGGAACAGGAACACGTGTGCGTACTCGCCGCGCCGGACGCTGTCCCACCGGTCCATCGTCAACTCCGGCGAGATTCCGCGGGTCCTGTGATCCCGCACGATTCGGCGCAGGAGCCGGACCTCCGTCGTCGGGACCCGGTTCATCAGGTCGATGTTCAGCCCGCCCAGCGCACTCACGTACACCTTGAACACCGCGTTGCGCTTGACTCCCTCCACCAGCCGGGGATTGAGGGCGTGGAGGCCCTCGATCAGCAGGATCTCGGATGGTCCCACCTGGATCGGTGTGGTGCCGGGCAGCCTGCTGCCGGTGACGAAGTCGAAGGTGGGGGCGCCGATCGGCCGCCCGTCCACCAACTCCGCGAGGTGGTGGGTGAGGAGCGGCAGGTCCAGCGCGTCGGGGCTCTCGAAGTCGTACTGGCCGTCCTCGTCGACAGGTGTCAGCTCGCGGTTGACGAAGTAGTTGTCCAAGGACAGCGCAACGGGCTTGAGCCCGTTGACCTCGAGCTGCGTCGCTAGGCGCTGCGTCGTCGTGGTCTTCCCGGACGACGAGGGCCCCGAGATCGCCAGGACCCGCAGCGCCCGGCGCTGGCTGAGGATCACGTCGGCGATGTCGGAGAGTCGCTTCTCGTGGAGAGCCTCCGCAATGCTGACGAGCTTCCTGGTACGACCCGAGCTGATCAGGGCGTTGACGTCGGCCACCACCTCCACGTCGACCCGGTCGAGCCACTCCTGGCTCTCCGCGTAGGCAGCCGACAGCAGGGTCGGAGGGATGAGGGGGGCGCCGTCGCCCTTGTCGATGTCTCCGAAGTCGACGATGAAGCCGTGCGCGAAGGGGATCACCTCGAAGGGCTCCACCTGGCTGGGCTGCTGCAGCGCGGGGTAGACGACGCGCGCCACGTGGTCTCCGACCTGGTAGACGTGGTAGCCGCCCTCGCGGCCGAGAAGAGTGATGATGCTCGCCGGATCGGCGGCCCATTCCTTCAGCCGGGCGTCGATCTGGCGCACCTCGCGGGTGGACAGCGCCGAGCCGACGAGGTTGCAGAAGACGCCCTCGAGGATCGAGTAGGACGTCTTCAGGCGCTCCTCCGGGAAGAGGTCGTGGATCACCTTGATCAAGCCGAGCTTGACCGTCTGTCGTCCCTGACGCAGGTGCGTCTCGCGCATTGCCGATCCTCTCGTCGCCCATCCGGCGTGGTCACGGATGCCTATAGAAGAGGCTCCCACCGAAAGGCCCCGGCCGGAGCCGGGGCCTTCGATCTGGTGGCTGCCTGCGTTTCGTCGTCGGGATCAGATGTACGGCAGGCACACCACGCCGGTGCACTGCGGATCCACACCGCCGTTGTTGCCGGCCGCCAGGTTTCCTGACCCGGTGACGCCGGTGGGGGCCTGGATGCCCAGACCTCCGTTGTTGACCACGATGTTCTTGATGAGCGTCGTGCGGGAGTCCTCCACCTTGATGCCCACCTGGCCGCTGGTGTAGACCTCGTTCTTCTCCAGGTAGGAGTTCGCGGCACCCGCGCCGATGATGATCCCGTGGTCCCGGGTGGTGCTGACGACGTTCTTCAGGAACCGGGTCCCGCTCGGCGCCCCGAAGGCTCCAACGCCCATGTTCTCATTGCCGGTGGCGATGTTCTTCTCCACCACGGTGCCGACGGCGTTGTCAGTGACGCTGATGCCCCAGACCGCCCCGGTGACGGTGTTCTTCGTGACGACGGTGCCCGTCGACTCGCCGCCCACGCGGACTCCGTCGCGCCCCACATCGGCGATGACATTCTTCTCGATGAGGTGACCGCCGCCCCCGCCGATGTTGATTCCTCGGTCCCTGGTGGCGATGTTGACCTTGCTGATGCTGACTCGAGTGGACTGCTGGATTTCCACCCCGACGTTGAACCCCTCGATGGTGCCGTTGGCGACGACGACGTTGTCGCGGTAGGCGAGGTTGACTCCGACGCCTGTCGTGGGACTGCCGCTGAGCGTGAAGCCGGCCAGATCAAGAACGACCCCGTTGGCGCCGATCTCCAGTCCGTTCCCGCTGCTACAGACCAGGTCCTGGGTGAGGGTGGTGGAGGTGGTGATGACGTCGCCGCAGGCGATGGGGTCGACCGCCGAGGCCGGGAGGCTTGCCGAGGCAAGGGCCAGGACGCCGACACTGGCGCCGATCGAGAGCAGGAAGCGGTGTGTGGTGGTTCCCATGGTTCCCCCTAGGTTTGAGTCCGCTCATGCCAACACGAGCCTGTCACCGGGTCAATGGGCCTGTGAAAAGCCGCGCCCCTGGCGGCGTCGCATTTGGTTCGTGGCGAACACTTATGGATCTGCTCGACGAGTCGGCGTAGTGTCGCGAGCCTTCAACCGAGCCGAGTCGTCGGCGTGAGTCGGCCGTCCTTCATGACAGGGGAGTTGCGATGCAGAAGATAGTCCCGAACCTCTGGTTCGACCACTCCGCGGCGAGCGCCGCAGCATTTTACTGTTCGGTACTGCCCGACGCCCGCGTGACCGTCACCCAGCACTACCCGACCGAAGGGCTGGCCGACTTCCAGCGCGACTTCGCCGGCGACGTGCTCTACGTCGAGTTCGAGGTGGGCGGGTACGCCTTCGGGGCGATCAACGCCGGTCCGGAGTTCAGGGCGAACCCGTCGGTGTCCTTCTTCCTCTACTTCGACCCTTCGCGCGACGACCACGCCCGCGAGGAGTTGGACCGGATCTGGGACGCGCTCGCCGACGGCGGGGAGGTGTTGATGCCGCTGGGCGAGTACCCTCACAGCCGCAGATTCGGGTGGGTGCAGGACAAGTTCGGCGTGTCCTGGCAGCTCGTCCTGTCGGATCCCGACGATGAGCCGAGGCCCTTCATCGTGCCCTGCCTCCTGTTCGCGGGCGCGGCCAAGGGCAGGGGAGGCGAGGCGCTGGAGCGCTACACCTCAGTATTCCCAGACTCGCAGGTGGCTGTCCGAGTGCCGGAGGAGATGCCGGATGCGACCTCCCCGGGGCAGGTCGAGTTCTCGGTCGTCCGGCTGCTCGGCCAGTGGTTCTCCCTGATGGATTCGGAGGTTGAGCACGCCTTCACGTTCACTCCCGGCGTCTCGCTGGAAATCCGCTGCGAGGACCAGGCTGAGATCGACCGCTACTGGGCGGCGCTCAGCGAGGTGCCCGAGGCCGAGGCCTGTGGGTGGTGCGCGGACCGTTTCGGGGTGAACTGGCAGGTGACGCCGTCGAACATGATTGAACTCATGGAGCGTCCCGGCGCCTTCCAGGCGATGATGGGGATGAAGAAGCTGGAGATCGCAGCGTTCTGAGCGCTGACCGTCACTTCTGGTGTCGCCTACGGCATCAGAAGTGACACTGAGATGACGGCGGACAACGGCCGATTCCTGCTGGCTAGGCGCGAGGAGCGAAGCGACGAGCCTCGAAGCCTGAGAAACGTCCGTTGTCAGCTCTCGTTTCATAGGCTTCGAGGCCGCTACGCGGCACCTCAGCCAACGGTTGGGGGTCCAGGCTCCACGCGGCACCTCAGCCAACGGTTGGGGTCCAGGCTCCACGCGGCACCTCAGCCAACGGTTGGGGGTCAGGCTCCACGCGGCACCTCAGCCAACGGTTGGGGGTCAGGCTCCACGCGGCACCTCAGCCAACGGTTGGGGGTCAGGCTCCACGCGGCACCTCAGCCAGCGGTTGGGGGTCGAGGCCGCTGCGCGGCACCTCAGCCAGCGGTTGGGGCCCAGGTCGCTGCGCGGCACCTCAGCCAGCGGCTGGGGGGGCAGGCTCAACCAGCGGGAGAGGCGGAGTGTGCGGCGGACTTCCCGCGGAAGGCCGCCAACTCCTCGGCGTTGATGCCGTAACAGTGCTCGGGTGCCGGGTAGGAGCCGTCGCGGACCTCGGCCGCGAACCCGCGAATGCCGTCGACCACCCGGCCGTGCAGGTCCGCGTAGCGCTTGACGAACCGCGCCGACCCACCCGACGACATGCCCAGCAGGTCGTGGAACACCATCACCTGCCCGTCGGTGGAGGGGCCCGCACCGATGCCGATCACGACGGCATCCATCGACGGCATGATCGCCTCCGCCACCGCGGCCGGGATGGCCTCGAACACGATCGAGAAGCAGCCCGCGTCCTGCAGTGCGAGGGCCTCCGCGGCCACCCGTCGAGCACCGTCCGCGGTCCGGCCCTGGGCCTTGAATCCGCCCAGCTCCGCCGCGGTCTGCGGGGTCAACCCGACGTGACCCATGACCGGAATCCCCGCCGCGACAATCGCGCGGACCCGCGACACCGACGCCTCCCCGCCGCCCTCCAGCTTCACCGCGTCGCAGCCAGCCTCGTCGACGAAGCGGCGCGCCGTCGCCACGGCTTGCTCGTCGCTGTGCTCGTACGAGCCGTAGGGCAGATCTCCCACCAGCATGGGCGCGCCCAGGCCGCGCCGCACGGCCGCGGTCAGCATCAGCATCTCGTCGACGGTCACCTCGGTGGTGCTGGGGTAGCCGAGCACCGTCATGGCTGCCGAGTCACCCACCAGGACCACGTCGACGCCGGCCTCCTCCGCCGCGAGCGCGCCCGGGTAGTCGTAGGCCGTGACCATGACGATCGCCTCGCCGGCGCGCTTCATGTCCGCCAGGTCCGACGTCGTGACGCGGGATCCGGCGGCGGGGGCGCCTCCGTGGCGGGGCCGGGCTGACACGGCGGCGCCTCAGCGTCCGGTGAGCAGGGTGGCGACCTCGGCGTCGATGTCGATGATGGCGTTGCTCCCCGCCTCGACGTGCACGACGACGGGCTCGTAGGTGGCCAGCTCGGCGCGGTCGTACTGGGCGTAGGAGATGACGATGATGGTGTCGCCGCGGTGGACGAGGCGGGCGGCGGCGCCGTTGACCTTCATCTGGCCGGAGCCGCGCTGGCCCGCGATCGTGTAGGTCTCGAAGCGGGCGCCGTTGTCCACGTTCACCACGGCAACCTGCTCGTGCTCGAGGATGTCGGCGGCCTCAAGCAGGTCCGGGTCCACGGTGATCGAGCCGACGTAGTGCAGGTCCGCGTCGGTCACGGTGGCGCGGTGGATCTTGGACTTCAACATGGTGCGGTGCATCAGCGGGCCTCCTGGCTGGGGGTCACGGGCGGGATGGGCAGGTTGTCGATGAGCCGGACAGCGCCCACGCGGGCGGCGACGACGGCGAGGGTGGGACGGGTGAGGTCCTGGGCGGGGGCGAAGGTATCGGGATCCACGACGGCGAGGTACTCCGGCTCGACGCCGCGGCTGAGCATTTCCTCCACCGCGTCGCGCTCGGCGGCGCGCGGGTCGGCGCCGCCGGCCAGTGCGGCCGAAGCCGCCTCGAGCCCTGCCTTCAGCGCCAGCGCCCGGGGTCTGTCGTCCGGGCCGAGCCGGACGTTGCGGCTGGACATCGCCAGGCCGTCGGGCTCGCGCACCGTGGCGCAGACCGCGATCTGGACCGGCAGCCCCAGGTCCGTCACCAGGCGCCGGACCACGGCCACCTGCTGGGCGTCCTTCTGCCCGAAGTAGGCCACGTCCGGGGCGACGGCGATGAGCAGCTTCGCCACCACGGTGGCCACGCCGTCGAAGTGCGCAGCACCGCGGTGCGCGCCCTCGAGTGGCTCGCTGACCCCGCGGACGCTCACGGTGGTGGCGTAGCCCTGCGGGTACATCTCCTCGACGGCGGGGACGAAGAGCAGGTCCGTGCCGGCGGTGTCGGCCAGGTGGGCGTCGCGGGCCTCGTCGCGCGGGTAGGCGGCCAGATCGGTCTGGTCGTTGAACTGGGTGGGGTTGACGAAGACGGAGGTCACCACCGTGTCGCACTCGTCCCGGGCGGCCGAAATCAGCGTCAGGTGCCCCTCGTGGAGTGCGCCCATGGTGGGCACGAACCCCACCCGCCCGGCGTCGGTAAGCGCCTCGCGCAGCGCCGCGACAGTCCGCACGATCCTCATCAGCGTCCCCTTTCGGCGAGCCGTCCGGTGGCCGCGACCATGGCGTCGAACAGGTCCAGGTCCGCCGGGCTCAGCTGCTCGACGGCGGCGCGCTGACGGGCGACGGTGCCATGGTCGCCGCGTGCCACGGGCCCGGTCAGCACGGGTGCCGCTCCCTCCCTGGCCCAGTTGTCGACGGTGGCGCGGACCATCGGCACCAGCCGCTCGCGCGGCACCCCCGCCGAGGCCGCGAGCCGCTCGGCCAGGTCCTCGAGGGTGAGGAGGAAGTTGGAGGCCACCGAGGCCGCGGCGTGGTAGGCGGGGCGTGCGTCGTCGGCGATCTCCACAGGAGTCATACCGAGCGACGTGGCCAGCGCAGTGGCGGCTTCGAGCGCACGCCTGGTGGTCCCCGCGACGGCCGCCGTCGCGCCGGCGAACACGGTGGCACCGGAGGCCGGGACGGCCATCAGCGGGTGCAGGCCGAGGGCTTCGTGGGGGCCGAGGACGTCGAGCGGCGTGGCCCCGGAGCAGTGCCCGACAAGGAGGTCCGCCCGAGGCGTCAGGCCGGCGGCCGCGTCGGCGATCTGGCCGTCGGGGACGCACAGCAGCACGATGCCGGCTGTGCGGGGGTCGGCGCCGCGCCCGAGCGGCCCCTGGACGTCCCATCCGGATTCCCGGAGCGAGGTGGTCAGCGCGGTCCCGAGCCGACCGCCGCCGACGAGGGCCACGCGCAGGCGCGTGACGGCATCAGGCATGCGAGCTCCTCCAGGAACGGGCGGGTGGGTGGAGCAACTGTAGACGAGGTTGCCGAGAAGCCGATGCCGTGCCCGGGGGGCGGGCGCCGCGGGAGACGCCAAAATGGGCATAACTACGACGAAGTGTAGTACCTGAGCCGCGTCGGATATGTGGCGCCAGGCAACAAGTAGCCGCTCTTTTAGCCGTGGACGACGATCCGGTCACCGATTCCCTGAGCTCGGAGACCTTGCGGCGGCCCTGTCGCAGGCCAAGTCGGAGTGGGAGTCCGCAGGCGCGGACACCTCCGGCGTCTCTGCGTCGGTGGGCGACCTGTCCGGGACGGGGCTGGGATCTGCGTCCGGCAGCTCGATCACCATCGACGGCGACGCCGCGGGCTGGGGATGGTCGCGGATGAGCCTGATCACAGTGGTCCGCCACGAGGTGGGCCACGCGATCGGGCTGGGTCACAGCTCCGCTCTGATGGACGACACGCTTGAGCCGGGCGAAAGCCACGGCGTGAGCTCGTCGTTCCTGCCTGAGCCGGAGCCCGCCCCAGCGCCGGAGCCCGCCCCCGAACCTGAGCCTGCACCTGACCCCGCCCCCGAGCCTGGCGCCGACACGGCGGCCGACGGCGCTGAGTCCGGCGAGCCCCTGGGCCTGAGCTCCGATGCTCCGGCCTCCGACGATCCGCCCGCCTTCCTCGCCGCCCCTGATCCCGCAGCATCCTGGGCGGTCGACGGCAACACAGCCACCTTCGACGGCACCGGCGGAACGCTGGGCGTCGACGCCGAGACCGGCCACCTGGTCTTCATCGCCGAGGACGGCGTCGTGCACGCGGTCCCGACCGCCGGGCTCGTCACCATCGTCGTCAACGCCGCCGGCGGCACAGTCCTGATCACGGGCGAGATTCGCCTGACCGACTCCGGTGCGGCGCTGACCATCCGCGCCCGGCAGATCACCGTGACCCCGGGTACCGTCCTGAACACCGGCTCCGGGATGATCACCCTGAGCGCATCCGACGAACGCGAATCCGGCGCCACTGCCTCCGTCCTGGTCACGGACGCGACGCTCGCCGGCGGCGCCATCATGCTCGAGGCACACGCCAGGGCTCTCGGTGCCTTGGTGGCGTCGTCGTCAGCCGCGGTTCTCGTCAGGGACTCGCGCCTCCTCGCCGACGGCGCCGTCACGCTGTCGGTCTCCTCCGATGCCCGGGTGCTGTCGGCCACCACTGATGGATCCGGCGGAGAGGTGGACGCTGCCCTCATGGCCGCCTCCAGCTCGGCCCGCGCCGGCAACAACGGCGGCTCGGTGCAGACCCTGGGTGAGCTCGCAGTGCTCGCCCGCAACAACGCATCGCTGGCCGGTGCCGCCGTCGCGGCCGCCGGGCGCATCGACCGCGACACCTCAGCCTGGGTGGCTGGGACCGACGTCACCGCGGCCGGCGTCACGGTGGACGCCGTCGCCACCGGGACCCTCGACCTCGACGCCGTGGCCGGCCTGCCCACCGCCGCAACCTTGACTTCCGCCGGGCTCTCGGCCTCGCAGATCGCCGCCCTCACCCGCGTGGCCCAAGGCCCCGGCGCAGTGGCACTCGCGAGGGGAAGCATCGGCTCCGCGTCACCGTCGCCCTCCCCCGGGGGGTGAGCCCTCAGCGGACTGCCGTCATGCGTCCCGGCGAGACCTCAGGCTGAATGGGAGGATGATCCACAGGCCGAGGAACACCACGACGGCGGCACCCGCGCCCACCAGGCCCCACTCGGGGCCGAGGACGAAGCCGAACGTCAGCCACGACACCGCCACGATGGTCGCCGCGAGCAGCCCGAGGCCGATCTTCGCCATGACATGTCCGGCGGCGACGATGGTGTCCTTGCGATGCTCCTGGAACAGGTGCCGATGCAGCACGACCGGACCGACGACGAGCGCCGTGGCCAGCGTCGCCGTCGCGACCGCCACCAGGAACACCGTCAGCAGGGTGGGCGACAGGTCGGCGAAGCGGTTCTGGAACGGCAGCGTCAACAGGAAGCCCGAGAGGAGTTGGAGGCCCGTCTGGGTGACCCGGAGCTCCTGGAGCAGTTCGTTCCACTGCCTGTCGAGGCGTTCCCCTGGCGTCTCGTCGCGCTCGGACCTATCTGCGTCGTCGGCGTAGCGCGACGGGACGGCGCGAGGGGTGTCGTCGTGGTCACTCATGTCTGTGACGTACCCACTGTCGCGGTGATCCACACATCGCCCTTGTCGTGGCAGTTGCGCCGATGGATGGGTTCGCGGCGTTGGTCGCGTGACGGCTGCGCGGCTGTTGTTCCTCCAGAACGCATGTCAAGCCCGCAGGGGACTCGGAGCCAGTCCTGGAGGAACGTGAGCCGCACGGGCGTCTCGTCACGGCACCATGCTGGACGCGGTCGCGCGGGGCGGTGGACCTATTGGCGAGTGGCGAAGCAATCCGGCGAGAGGGGCAGGCCCTCAGTGAGCGGTCGGATGGTCTTGCCAGGCGCTGATCCGTCAGCCACAGTGGACAGATGCCCTACATCGAGGAAATCCCCTCCGGCACAGCCATTCAGCCGCTGCCCACTTCGGTGACGGGGTTCGTCGGCGCCTGCAGCCAGGGGCCGGTGGAGACGCCGGTCACGGTCACCAGCCCGGGCGAGTATCACGCGACCTTCGGCCCCAGTCTCGGCGCGGACCAGCCACTGGGCCACGCCGTCGACCTGTTCTTCGCCAACGGGGGCACCAGCGCGATCGTCGTCCGGGCGGCAGGGCCCGCCCCGGAGCAACTCGTGCCCGTCGACGGCGCCTCGGGCCTCAACGCCCTCGAAGATTCCGGCGTGACCGTCCTCGCGATCCCCGGGCTCACGGCCGCCCATCACCAGCACGTGACCGCCGCGCTCACCTTCTGCGCGGCCCACCGCTCCGTGCTGCTGCTCGACCTCCCCGCAGGCCCTTTCGACGCCGTTGCCAGGGCGACGGTGCAGCAGACGGGACCATACCGTGAGCGAGCAGCCGCCTATCACCCATGGCTCGTCGTCGGCGGGGTGCAGGTCCCGCCCTCGGGAGCCGTCGCGGGCGCGATCTCCCGATCCGACGCCGAGCGCGGGGTGTGGAAGGCCCCCGCCAACATCGCGCTGCACGGCATCGATGGGTTCACCGAGGCGCTCGGCGAGGAGGCGGGCGAGCTGCTGACCCAGGAGGGCGTCAATGCCCTCCGTGAGTTCCCCGGCCGGGGCCGCCTGGTGTGGGGGGCGCGCACCCTTGCCGGCGCCCAGAGCATCGAGCCACCCAAGCGGTACCTGTCGGTCCGCCGGCTCACCGACCACGTCCTTGCCTCCATCGCCGCGGGGTTGGGTTTCGTGGTGTTCGAGCCCAACGACGTGCCCCTCTGGGTGCAGGTGCGGACGACGGTGGAGAACTTCCTCTTCGACCTCTGGCGCCAGGGCGCGCTGCAGGGCACCAAGCCGGAGCATGCCTACGGGGCACGGTGCGGACTGGGCCAGACCATGACCCAGGCGGATGTGGAGGCGGGACGGCTGATCCTCGAGGTGTTCATCGCGACGGTGAGGCCCGCCGAGTTCGACGTCCACCGCCTCACGCTGCAGACCCAGGCGCCAGGAGAGCCCGCGGACGGCGATACCCAGCCGTTCGGTCTCGTGGGACGCAGGCGCATCGACGCGCAGACTGTGCGTACCGTCGACCTGTCGCGCGTGGTCTCGCGCTACATCGGCGAGACGGAGAAGAATCTGGCCGAGGTGTTCGACGCGGCGGAGCGCGCCGGCCAGGTGCTGCTGTTCGACGAGGCAGACGCGCTGTTTGGCGGCCGCTCGGACGTCCGCGACTCCCACGACCGGTACGCCAACCAGGAGGTCAGCTACCTGATCGAGAAGCTGGCGCGCGAGCGGCATGTTGAGGTGCGCTGGCGGCGGCCACGCCCTCCCGCCTAGCATGAACCATGCCTTATCCGTCGCAGCTGGCGGTCGCCGAGGTGGTCGCACTCACAGATCCGGTGACGCGCAACGTGGCCATCACCGCCTGCTACCGCGACCTCGCCCACTCAGTCGCCGAACTCGTCGGCCGCTCTGACGTCAACTGGCTCGCGTTCGGCGCCTGGGCGAGCGCGTCCGCCGGCCGGGTGATCCGTCGCGACGCGCTGCCGTTCGGCCTCGACCCCGGCACCTCGGCCGCGGTCGCTGAGGGCAACCGGACGATCATCGCCGACGTCGCGCCCCGCTTCGTCCGCTGGCTCGACGAGGTGGCGCGGGCGGGTGGGCCCACCCGCCTGGCGCTCGAGGTCGCCGTCGCGGATCCGCTCTTCGGCGAGGCCCCAGATCTGGCTGCGGCGCTGACCGCATACCAGTCGGCCCTTGAGCTGCGGGCTCTGGCGGTGAAGGAGGAGCTCGACGACGAGGCGGACCGGGCCGTCGCGGAGCTGATGCTGCTGGGCAACGTGCGGGTGGCCGCGCACGAGCAGTGGATCGCTGACTCGCTGATCGACGAGGCCATGCCGCTGGGCGGGCTCTTCGGGCGGATCGTGACCCGCTTCGTCGACGTCTACACCCCTGACGGGCCGATCGATGTGTGCCGCGACGTACCCCCGCCGTCCTACCTGGGCGGGCTCCGCTACCCGGAGGTGCTCGACCACCTCGCGCACGCCGACCTGTGTGATTTGGCCGAACGCTTCGAGCATGCGCTGACGGTCGACGTGGCCGGCAGCTCGGCCACCACCTGGGAGTGCTACGAGGAGCGGATGGGCTTCATCTTCGCGTTCTTCCGCGCCTTCGCCCGCGACACCCGCTTCTTCGACGCACCCCCGGAGCCACTCCCCGCCCATCCCGTTGGCTGAGGTGCCGCGGAGGAGGCCATCTCGCTGGGGGTAGCAGTGCCCGCCGCAGGAGCGACCGCCCAGGAGTATCGTGGAATGCGTTCCTGGAGGGCATCATGAGCACCGCGACTCACCCCACATCCACGCCCACCCAAGGTCCCAGCGCCCGCGAGGCCCGCACGGTTGCGGAGGCGGCACGACAGACCGAGTGGACGAAGCCCAGCTTCGGCAAGGAGCTCTTCCTCGGCAGACTGCGGCTCGATCTCATCGAGCCCTGGCCTACGCCCAGCCCGGCGGCCAAGGCCAAGGGTGAGAGCTACCTCACGCGGGTCGAGGAGGTGTGCCGCCGGATCGACGGCGCCCGCATCGAACGCGAGGCCAGCATCCCCGACGAGACCTTCGCGGAGCTCGCCGACATCGGGGCCTTCGGGATGAAGGTCCCCGAGTCGTACGGCGGCCAGGGCCTCAGCCAGTACTACTTCAACAAGGCGCTCACGCTGATCGGGTCGGCCAACCCCGCGGTCTCCGCGACACTCTCGGCCCACCAGTCCATCGGCGTGCCGCAGCCGGTCAAGATGTTCGGCACCACCGCCCAGAAGGACCAGTATCTTCCGAGGGTGGCCGCCGGTGAGGTCTCCGCGTTCCTGCTGACCGAGCCCGACGTCGGATCGGATCCCGCCCGCCTTGCCACCACGGCCACTCCCGACGGCGACTTCTACGTCCTCGACGGGCTCAAGCTGTGGGCCACCAACGGCACCATCGCCAGCCTGTTCGTCGTGCTGGCTCGCGTCCCGGCCACCCCCGGGAGTAAGGGCGGCATCACGGCGTTCATCGTCGAGGCGGACTCGCCCGGCATCACCGTCGAGCGCCGCAACGCGTTCGTCGGCCTCCGCGGGATCGAGAACGCGCTCATCCGGTTCCATCAGGTGC
Source organism: Tessaracoccus sp. MC1627 (assembly GCF_014164725.1). Taxonomy (NCBI): domain Bacteria; kingdom Bacillati; phylum Actinomycetota; class Actinomycetes; order Propionibacteriales; family Propionibacteriaceae; genus Tessaracoccus; species Tessaracoccus sp. MC1627. Next base: position 372,952 of record NZ_JACJGA010000001.1, read on the forward strand.
GCGTGCCTGCCGCCAACGTGCTGGGCGCCACCGGCAAGGGCCTCAAGATCGCGCTGGCCACCCTCAACACCGGCAGGTTGTCGCTGCCCGCGATGTGCGTCGGCGCGGCGAAGTGGTCGCTGCACGTCGCGCGCGGCTGGGCCGGGGAGCGGGTCCAATGGGGGCGGCGCGTGGGCGACCATTAGGCCATCGCCACCCGGATCGCGTTCATCGCGGCCACCACCTACGGCATGGAGTCGATGCTGGACCTGGCCGGCATGCTGGCCGACGACGACGCCAACGACATCCGCATCGAGGCAGCCCTGGTCAAGCTCTACGCCTCCGAGATGGGGTGGCGGATCGTCGACGACCTGGTCCAGATCCGCGGCGGGCGAGGATACGAAACGGCAGAGTCGCTGGCCGCCCGGGGCGAGCGCCCGGCCGAAGTCGAGCAGCTCCTGCGCGACATGCGGATCAACCGGATCTTCGAGGGCTCCACCGAGATCATGCACCTCCTCATCGCCCGCGAGGCCGTTGACGTCCACCTCGAGGTGGCCGGCGAGATCATCGATCCCGAGGCGACGACACGTGCGCGGGCGGAGGCTGTGGCGCGGGCGTCGGGCTTCTACGCCAGGTGGCTGCCGATGCTCGCCGTCGGTGCCGGCACCGTGCCCGGCGCGTACCGGGAGCACGGCGCGCTGGCCGAGCATCTGCGCTACGTGGAGCGGGCAGCCAGGCGCCTGGCCCGGGCGATCTTCGCCGGGATGGCGCGCTGGCAGGGCAGGTTGGAGCATCGTCAGGCCTACCTTGGCCGGATCGTCGACATCGGCGCCGAGCTGTTTGCCATGTCGGCCTCCTGCGTGCGCGCCACCGCCGAGCGGGACAGCAACACCGAGGGCGTGGAGCTGGCCGGGGCGTTCTGCGAGCAGGCCAGGATTCGGGTGGATGCCCTGTTCGGCGCGCTGTGGCACAACTCGGACCGCAGCGACCGTCACCTGGCCCGCCGTGTGCTCGACGGGCACCACGCGGGGCTGGAGGACGGGGTCCTGCACATCGCCGACGACCTGCCGTGGGTCGCGGCGTGGGAGCCGGGCCCATCCACGGTGGCCGACGTCCGGCGTCGGATCCCACGCCCACCCGCTGGCTGAGGTGCCGCGCAGCGGCGCCCACCCGCTGGCTGAGGTGCCGCGCAGCGGCCTCGAAGCCTAAGAAAGGCGAGCTGAGAGCGTCACTTTTCTTAGGCTTCGAGGCTCGTCGCTGCGCTCCTCGCTCCTCAGCCCGCGGGGGTGGGATCGTCGCTTCGCTCCTCGCTCCTCAGCCTGCGGGGGTGGGATCGTCGCTGCGCTCCTCGCTCCTCAGCCTGCGGGGGTGGGTTCGTCGCTTCGCTCCTCGCCCCCTCAGCCAGCTGATGGGTGGCACTGCCGAGGGGACCCGTGCTGCTGCGCGTCTCATCACCGTTCCGCCGCCGGACGCCCACATCTGGGACGATTCGGCCATGGACATGGATACGTTCCGCGGTCCCGATTCCCCTGTCACCGTCGAAGGCGCTGAGCGACCCGAGGTGTCGCGAGCGCTCTGGCTGGTGAAGTGGCTCCTGGCCTTCCCTCACTACATCGCGCTCGCCTTCCTCGCGATCGGGGCGGTGTTCGCCTGGTTCTGGGCGCTGCTCGCGATCCTCATCACCGGCCGGTACCCGCGCGGGGCGTTCGACTACCTCGTCGGCGTCATGCGCTGGGGCTGGCGCCTGGCGTATTACCTCTACAGCGTCGGCGCCACGGACCGATATCCGCCGTTCACGCTCGCCGACGTGCCCGACTATCCTGCGCGGCTGGACGTTCGCTACCCCGAGCGGCTCTCCCGCGGGTTGGTCCTGGTGAAGTGGTGGCTGCTGGCCATCCCGCACTACATCATCCTGGCCATCCTCTTCGGCTTCACCCGCCCCCACAACGACGAGGCCGGGCAGGTCACCACGGACACCAACTGGCCGGGCCTCGTGCCGATCCTGGTCCTGATCGCGCTCATCATCGTGCTGGTCTCCGGCGCCTACCCGCAGCAGGTCTACCGCGTGGTCATGGGGTTCAACCGATGGCAGCTGCGTGTCACGGCCTACTCCCTCCTCATGACCGACGAGTACCCGCCGTTCCGCCTGGACCAGGGCCCGTACGAGCAGGACGGTCCACGGCTGATGCCGTTGCCGCCCGCGTGGGACGACGGCTGGCCCACCGACGAGGCCCCGCCCCCGCCACCACCGACTCCGCCCCCGCCACCACCAGCCTGAACGTTCGGATCAGCGGGCGGCCAGAACGGCTTCCCGCTGCTCCGGCGCGAGGTACTTGACCGCCTCTCGGATCGTCACTCCCGACGCTCTGCCCGCGCGCGGCAGCAGCCAGTCGAAGACATACTCCGGCCGCCGTCGGGCGGTGTCGCGGAGGATCCACCCGATCGCCTTGCGGATGAAGAACTCCTTCTCCTCCAGCATGGCGTCGGCGTAGCGGGCGAAGCGCGCCCAGTCCCCGCCCCCGGTGCGCAGCGGGATCAGGTGGGCCAGCAGCGCCGAACGCCTGATCCAGAAGTCGTCGTCGGAGGCCCATCCGTCCAGGACGGGACCCCATAACGGGTCGCCGTCGGAGACCGGGCCGACGACGGAGCCGGCTAACGAGTCCACCAGCGCCCAGGTCCGCGACTCCCGCAGCAGCCGCTCGAGCAGGTCGGCATCCGCCACCCCCAGGAGCCCGCGGCGTGTCTCCAGAAGGTCGACGGAGGCCGCGCGACGCTCATGCACCGGCTCGGCCCACAGCGCCTCGACGAGCGCGACCAACTCGTCGTGGCCCAGCGTGACCCCCGCCATGGCCGCGCGGACAGCGGCGCGCATCGCCGGCATCGATGCCCCGTAGTGCGTCAACTCGCTTTTGAGGTAGGCCTTCTCGCCCGCGGCGCGCTCGGGGACCGCCCGCGCGCGAAGCTCGGCGTCGAGCTCTGCGGCCAGACCCGCGGCCCACTCCTCACCCACGGCGGTAGACCCGGAGGGCGTCCGCGTCGACAGCCATCAGCCACGGGCGATCATCCCCGAGCCGGATGCCCAGGCGGGCGCCGTCGCCCGGGTCGGCCTCGCTGGTGAGCATGGGAACGGGCTCGACGGTGCCCGCCCCCGCCGCGTCGATGCGCAGCACGGCTGAGGCGTCAACCGCCACGCCGGTCTCCACCTCCGCGATCCCGCTCACCAGGAGCGTGAGAACTCCGTCGGTGCCCGTGGCCGCCTCGATCGAGGGATACACCAGGGCGTCGGGGTGGTCCGCCGCCTCAAGCGGGATGGGCAGCGCCAGGTCGCCGAGCTGGACCGAGACGCTCCCTGGCTCCGCCTCGACGAAATAGCTCAGCCCACCTTGCCCGACGAAGGAATCCACCTGCGCGAGCAAGCCATCTGCCGGGTCCACCACGACGGGGCGGCCATCCTCGTCGAAGCCGAAGAGGCTGGTGCCGTCGGTGCCTTTGAGCCCCGGGAACCGGTCCAGCTCCACCCGGGAGAACGTGCCGTCCGGGGCCAGCCTCAGCATCCCGGGGCGGTCGGGGGTGGTGCTCTGCAGCACGACGGTGCCGTCGGCCAGCGCCTGCGGGGACTGCCATTGAAGAAACTCTCCCTGGGCGAGGTGCTCCTCGGGGAGGGGGGCGTCGCCGAGGTACGAGCCGCCCTCGTCGAAGTGGGCCAGGCGGAAGTTGGCGGTGTCGAGGAACCACCAGGTGCCGTCGGGCAGCTGCGTGCCGTAGCTGGGGCCCCATTCGAGGCCCTCGCCGCCGGGGGAGGTGCCGAGCCGGTCCTCGCCGTCGCCGTAGGGGAGCGTGAACAGCTCCTCCCAGGGCGGCGCGAGCTCGTGGAATTCGGGGAGGAGAACGGTCTGCGTGGTGAAGTCGAGCAGCGACGGTGAAGATGCGGGGTTTGCCGACTGGGTGGCATCCGGGGTGGGTGCGGCCGTCGACGTCGCCGACCGGCTCGTCGTCGGCGAGGGTGAGGGCAGCGCGGGGGCGCAGCCTGAGACGCCGAGCGCGATGCAAACGGCGCCGACAACGGCAGATACACGGCAGAACATCAAGCAAACCTCATCTCCTCACGATACCCCTGGGCGCTGGCCCGAAGCTGTCTGCAACTTGCTATCCAGAGAGCGGCTTGTGTGTATATACGCAGAAACCGCTCTATGGATAGCAAGTTGCAGACCGGACCTCGCCCGGCCCGGGGCCGCCTAGGATTGGGCGATGATCCGGGCCCACTTCACCGTCGAACTCCCGGCCGCATGCCCGTCCGACCAGGCCCTGCGCCGCCTCCTCGACCTCCGCGCCCATGACCGCCTCATCCCGCTGACCAGGGTGACCCTGGCGGTTTCGGCGGACGAGTTGACGGTGGGGTCGCGGTTCGTCGGCCGCACCGGCGTGGGCCGGTTCGGCTTCGATGACCACATGCGCATCGAGGCACTCACCTTCGCGCCCGACGCGGCGGCGACCATCGTGAAGCGGGGTCGCGTCATCCGCGGTGTCGTGCAGGTCACCGCCAGGCCGTCGGCCGGCGGAAGCGCGGTCCGATGGGAGCAGAGTGTCCATCTCCCGTGGCTGCCGGAACTCCTCCAGCCGACGGCGGCGCGGGTGCTCCGAGCCGGCTACCGGAGGGTGCTGGTCAGGTTGCTCGCCGGCTGAGCTCCGGAACCGCTGGCTGAGGTGCCGCGCAGCGGCCTCGAAGCCCAGGAAACAGGAGCTGACAAGGATCGTTTCTTAGGCTTCGAGGCTCGTCGCTTCGCTCCTCGCGCCTCAGCCAGCGGTAGGGGCGTCGTTCCGCGGTTGTCGCCTCAGCCGCCGGTAGGGACTGCGGCGCTGGGCGCTCAGCCAACGGATAGGCGCCAGGAACGGCCGACGATGGTCAGCGGGCCAACTCGGCCAGCATCCCCGGGAACACGTCCCGCGCCGCGTCGTGGCCCAGAAAAATGTCCAGGTGACCGTACCCGGGCACCACGCGCAGCGCATGCCGCCCCGGCTCCACCCCCTCCAGCCACCGATGAGTGCGCTCCTGGCTCTCGGGCAGGAAGCAGCGGTTGTTGCGCCCGGCGTAGAGCACCCACCGGGCGGCGGTCTGGGGCGCGCTCACTCCGTAGTCGTCCGGGAGCCCTTCCCTCCGCGACACCGACACCAGGTGCCCCGCGCGGACCGAGGCGTCCATCTGCGCAAAGAAGCTCATCGGCACCTTCCCGAACTCGCCGCGGATCCACTCGTGCGTGTCCGCATCCAGGTTGGCATGGGACCACAGCGCAGGCCTGCCCGCGCCGTAGGTGAAGCTCACCTGCCGGCACACGGAGTTGTCGCACTCGCGGTGCGTCAGGTTCACCGCCGCCCTGGTGGCGCGCGCGAACAGCGAGTCCGGCTCGTCGCCCCACGCCGGGTTCAGGTACGGGCTGAGCGGCTGGAGGAGCGGCCGAAGCCGACGGATCTTGAACACCGACACCGGCGGGATCACGGGGTGGAACGAGACGGCGTTCGAGACGATCGTGGTGACCTGAGGCAGCAGCCCCGCCGCGGCGGCCATGGCGAACGAGGTGGAGCCCTGGCAGTGGATGACCGCCTTCATTGTCGGTGACCCGGTCGCCTCGGCCACGTAGTCGACGGCGGCCGGATGGTCCCACGCGGCGGCGTCGTCGAGGGTCCACGCAACCGGGTCGAGGTCGATCGACGCCCGCCAGTTGAGCAGCCACACGTCCCACCCGTCGTCGATCAGCGCGTCGACGAACGTCCGCGGCACCGGTGGCCGGAAGATCTCCCCGCGGACCCCCGCGCCGTGCACCAGGATCACCGGCTCCCTCGTCGGCTCATGCCTGCCGCGGATCCGCAGCAGGGTGATCGGGTGCCCGTCGCGCGCGGCGATCACGTGGTGGGTGACCCGATGGTCGGCGCGGGTGGTGGGCCGGATCTGTACCGGGGTGCTCATCGGTCCTCCTTGCGAACGGGCCCGTAGGTATCGGTCAAGGTGCGCGCGAAGTGGGTGCCGAACCTGCCCAACGAGCGCAGCGGGGTCCGGCCGTCCGCGCGGAACGTGGTGAGCTGGCGGGCGAAGTCGCGCGGCAGGATGCGGAGGAGCCCGGCGCCGAGGACCGGCCCGTCGCCGCCGGGCGGCACATGCCCCTTGAGCAGCGTGATGTACAGGGTGGAGGTGTCCTTCCAGATGTCTAACCCCGGGTCGTTGCGCACGGTCTTGAAGCCGTACATCGTCACCGGCGCACCGGCGAGGTCACGGAACCACAGCCGGTAGCGCATCTCCCGCGTGGCGGCGAACTCCGTGGCGACGAACAGATTGAAGAAGCCCCGCTCCACAGGAAGCTTCCCGCCCAACTCCTCGCAGCGCACGTACCCCGACGCGGTCCCGGGGTGCAGGTCGTCGGCGAGGAACCGTCCCACGTCGGGGACGGTGATGGTCAGCTCGAACATGAACCGCTGATTCACCAGCCGCGCCCGCTTCCAGCCGACGACGGGATCCGTCTCGCCGAGCGCCAGGAAGCCTTTCATCTGCTCGGTGAACTCGACGGTGTCGCCGTCGAGGGGAGCGGCCGGCGCGGATCCCGGCAGGTCGTCGTCGTTCTCGTCGGCCCGACGCCCGGCAGGGGCCGATTCCAGCACCCGCTCCACGATCCGGTCCGCGTTCGCGGCGATGGTGAGCGCCGGATTCGGACCCACGGGGCCGGGCATCGCGGCGCCGTCGACGACGAAGAGGCCTGGGTGGCCGAACACCTCGCCGTGCGCGTCGACCAGCCCGTCATGGGGAGAGCGGCCCATCGGCGCGCCCCCGAGCGGGTGCACCGTCACGACGCGTTTCGTCCACCACAGCGGGTTGTCGTGGAAGTCGGCGTTCAGCTTGTCCGACATCGCCCGCATGGTCTCGCGCATGGCGGTGAAGTAGCGCATCGACGTGGCGCTGCACCAGTCGACGTCGATCTGGCCGTCCCTCAGGACCACGCGTCCGTCCGCGACATCCCGGCCCATCCCCAGCATCGGCAGCGAGCTCGAGCCCAGGCGTCCCTGACCCACCAGCCCAGCGACCTCCGCCGAGATGGTCGATTCGTTCTGCCCCCGAAGGCGGTGCAGCAGGATCTCGCGCGCCACCTTCGCCGCGCGCTGGAGCGACGACGTCACCTGGGCGGTCTCGATCAGCCAATTGGCGAACTCGGGGAACCCGGCCTCCTGCACGTAGTACCCGCGGTGGTGCTGCGGGTCTCCGTCGAGGGCGTCGGGGACGCGGATCGACGTGGTGATGACGGGGCCGTGGCTGCCGTCGATGAGCCGAGGGTTCCCGGACTCGGTCTCCACCCGGGCGCCCATCGCGAAGGTGAGGAGATCGCCGTTGCCGGAGAACCGCGACCCCAACGCCCGGCTCAGGCCGGGCAGGTTCACCCGGTTGCGCAGCAGGAGGGTGGTGGTGCCTAGCGCACCTGCGGCCAGGAACAGTCGGGTCGCAGTGGAGGGTGCGGGTGGTGCGCGTGCGGTGGCCGTTGTCCTCAAGCGGGTCGCCGTACTCGGTGTAGCTCACGGAGTAGCCGCCGCCGCTCAGCGGGACGATGCCCGAGACCTCGCAGTGGGGGCGGATGTCGGCCCCGTGGTGGACCGCGGCCGAGAGGTAGGTGTGGTCCAGGGTGTTCTTGGCGCCCTCGTTGCAGCCGATGTCGCACTCGCCGCAGAGTCGACAGGTGAGGCGGGTGGTGTCGTGCAGGTTCCCGTACTCCGGGGGCGCGATGATCTGCTTCATCGCGGGCGCCCCGTGCGGGGTGGCCGAGAAGGAGATGGCCAGGGGAGGGTGGATCACGTCCAGCCCCAACGACTCCGCTGCCTCGCGCAAAGCCCTCGTCTTCGGCAGGTCCGGGTAGGGCGACGGGACGGGGGTCAGCATCGCCTCCACCGCGTCGTAGTGCGGCTCCAGGTCCGCGCGGCTGATCGGCCAGTGTTCCTAGCCGCCGCCGGGGAGCGGTGAGTCGGCCACGAACCACTTCTCGTCCTTGCGCAGCAGCACGTTGGCGTAGATCAGGGAACCGCCGCCCAGGCCGCTGGAGACCACCGCCTCCAGCTTGCGGAAGGACTTGATGTCGAACAGGCCGAACAGCTCGTCCTTCGGCTCCCAGAAGGCACGGCTCATCTCGTGCGGATTCCGCGCGAAACTTCCTGGTGGATATGGGCGGCCGCGCTCCAAAAGGACCGTCGCGTGTCCCGCTTCGGCGAGCCGAAAGGCCGTCACGGACCCCCCGAAGCCTGATCCCACTACCACTGCATCGACCCGCTCGACGGGGGCACGCTCGCTCATGGCTCACCCTAACGGCCGGACGGAGGCGCGGGGAAGGGGCGGAATCCGGACCTGATTTCGCCAACCGGCCGGGGCCACGACCCGGCCGGGGCGATGATGGGGCATGGAGTCCATGAAGTCAGTCTGGTTCGTCACCCACCCCACCCTGAGCGCGCCGTCGGGCCCGTTCCCGGAGGGCGCACACCTGGACACCGTCATCGCCGGTGCCGGGATCACGGGCCTCACCGTCGCGGCGCTGCTGGCCAGGTCCGGCCAGCGCGTCGTCGTCATCGAGGCGCGATCAGTGGGCGCCGTCGCCACCGGAAACACCACCGCGAAGGTGTCGCTGCTTCAGGGCACCGTCCTCTCCGACCTCCGGTCCCACCAGTCCGACGACGTGCTCCGCGCCTACGTCGAGGGCAACAGGGAGGGGCAGGCGTGGCTGGTGCGGCTGCTCGAGGATCGCGGCGTGGCGTACCAGCGCAGGACCGCCTACACCTACGTGGCGGGCGACGACGCCGTGATGGGCCTGCGCGCCGAACTCGACGCCTGCCGCGCGTCGGGCCTCGAGGCCGAGTGGACCGTCGACACCGAGCTGCCGTTCAAGGTGGCCGGAGCCATCTCTCTGGCGGACCAGGTGCAGATCCACCCGCTGCTGGTCCTCGACGTCCTCCTGGCCGAGCTCGCCGCGCACGGGGGCGTGCTCGTCGAGGACGCCCGGGTCACCGACGCGGACCCGGGCCGCATCGTCACCGTCACCACCACGCGCGGCACCCTCACCGCCGACCGACTCATCCTCGCCACCGGCAGCCCCATCCTGGACCGCGGCGGCTACTTCGCCAAGCTCGCCCCGATGCGTTCCTACGCCACCACCTACCGCGTGCCTGGCGCCATCCCGCAGGGCATGTATCTGAGCGCGGACAGTCCGTCGAGATCACTCCGCACGGTCCCCGTCGACGACGGCGAGCTGCTCATGGTGGGCGGCAACGGGCACGTCGTGGGCCGCACCGACTCCGAGGCGGAGGCCGTCGCGGATCTCCGACGGTGGGCGCAGGAGAACTTCCCCGGCGCAGAACCCCTGCACGCCTGGTCCGCGCAGGACTACCAGGCCGTGGACCGCGTGCCGTTCGTCGGGCCCATGCCCCGAGGTGGCGGGAAGATCTTCGTCGCCACGGGCTACAACAAGTGGGGCATGACCAACGGGGTCGCGGCGGCGCTCAGCCTCAGCGCGCAGATCCTCGACGGATCCATGGCGTGGGCGGAGACGCTACTGTCGCGGCGACCCAAGCCCAAGGCAGTGGTCAGCGCCGTCGCGCCCAACCTCAAGGTGGCCGCGACCATCGCGCAGGACTGGGTTCAGGCTGAGCTGCGTGCCCTCCCCGACGGGCCCCCCTCGGAGGGGGAGGGCGTCGTCGGCCGGGGTTCGCGGGGCCTCCCTGAGGCGGTGTCGACGGTCGGCGGTGTGACCTGCCGGGTGTCTGGCGTGTGCACCCACCTGGGTGGGGTGGTGCGGTGGAACGATGCGGAGAGGTCATGGGACTGTCCGCTGCACGGCTCCAGGTTCGCGGCCGACGGGGCCTTGCTCGAGGGTCCCGCGGTGAAGGACCTACCCCCGGTCGCCACTCCCGCTGGCTGAGGTGCCGCGTGGCGCTTTCCCCGCTGGCTGAGGTGCCGCGTGGCGGCCTCGAAGCCTTTGAAACGTGAGCTGACTAGGTACGTTTCTTAGGCTTCGAGGCTCGTCGCTGCGCTCCTCGCTCCTCAGCCAGCGGGAGGTGCTGCGTGTTGCTTTCCCTGCTGGCTGAGGTGCCGCGAAGCGGCCTCGAAGCCTATGAAACGTGAGCTGACAACGTGCGTTTCTTAGGCTTCGAGGCTCGTCGCTGCGCTCCTCGCACCTCAGCCCGCGGTGGGGGCTCGTCGCTGCGCTCCTCGCACCTCAGCCCGCGGTGGGGGCTCGTCGCTGCGCTCCTCGCTCCTCAGCCCGCGGGTCGGGTCAGGCGGTCGCGTGCGCCGCCCGGGACTCGACCGACGACGAGGTGCGCAGCCGGACGGCCACCGCCGCCGCGACAATCACAGCCGCCGCGACCGCAGCCGCCACCCCGGTGAGCGTGGACGCCGGCGCGTCGGTGAGGCGTCCCACAGCGATCCAGCCCAGGCCCCAGGCCATGGCGGCGGCCACGCCGAACCGGCCGCCGAACGCCTTCGCAAGAATGACGCCCAGCGCGGCGGCCACCGCCAGCACCGCGACAGCCAGGTACTCCGAGACGGGAGCCGCTGGGTTGACGCCGGAATCCACGAGGGTCGCGGTGATGTTGGCGACGGTGGCCACCGACACCCAGCCGAGGTACAGCCCGAAGGTGCCGTCGACGATGAAGCGCTCGGCCCACGTCGTGGCGGGGCGGTCGGCGTCGGCGGGGAGCGCGGTCAGCCGTCGGACCAGCTCGCCGAGCACCAGCGCGAGGGCGACGATCACCGCGACACTCGCCCACAGCCAGCCCACCTGCGTGACCAGGAGCCAGGAGGCGTTGAGCACCATCGACGCCGCGGCCAGCCATCCGATGGAGCGGGCGCGGGCGGTGGTCGTGTTGGCCGGCAGCCACTGCCACACTACGTAGGCGATGAGTCCGGCGTAGATGACCGACCAGATCGAGAACGCGCTGACCGCGGGGGCGACGAGGGTCGCGGTGGCGGACAGGCTGCCGCCGGCGCTCTCCTCGACGCGGGTGCCGATCACTCCGATGCCGAAGAGGGTGCCGATGATCATGAAGACCGCGCTCGCGGTGATGACGACTTGCCGGATTCGATCGTTGCGGAGCATGGCTCGCCCTTCCTCAGTGACTAACATTGAACAAAGCTTATACAAACATTGGTCACGCCGCCAGTCTCCCGCCGATCTGGATCCCCCTCAGGCCTCGACGTCTGCGCCGCCCCAAGCCCACGCGCGCAGAACTAAGGCACCTGCCTGATGCCGGCCACCCCCCTTAGAGCGGAGTGTTGACCCATGGCCCCATGGGGGGAGAGCCAGAGGAAAGGCAGCCATGTCACAGCTCGAGATCAACCTCGCGTCGTCGGTCTACCGGGACCGCGCCGCGGACGTCGCCTTCGATGCGGAACGCCGTCGGATCGTCGCCGAACGTCGCGGACTGACGCCCAGCGACCCGAACCATCACTGGTCCCTCTGGGAGGGCCTGTCCGATCTGCTCAAGGGATTCCACATCCCCAGGCGCCATGCGCCACTGGGTGCCTGAGGAGCCTTCCGCGGCCCCGATTGAGTGACCCTTGGTGGGGGTCGGTTGGTGTGTCACCATGAGGCATGACTGACGCCACGGTCAGCCCTGTCATCGTCGGCAGGGACTGGGAGCTGGCTCATCTGCGAGACCTGTTCCGCGCCTCACTGGACAACGTGCCGAGGGGCGTGATCATCGCCGGTGAGGCAGGCATCGGGAAGACCAGGCTGCTGCGTGATTTCGCCGCCGGCCTGGGGTCCGACACTGCCGTTGCGGTGGGGCACTGCGTGGGCATGGGCCGGTTCGCCACCCCGTTCGAGCCCGTGCGCGAGGCGCTGCGGGACCTGGTCGCGGCCTTCGGTGCCGACACTGTCAGCGCGGTGGCGGGGCCCGTCCGTCTCGCCACACTGGCCGCCCTCGTCCCGGAATTGGACGGCGGCGAAACAGAGCGCGCAGACCGCGAGCAGCTCCACGAGGCCGTCCGCGACCTCCTCGTCGGCCTGTCCAGGATCACCCCGGTCCTGGTGGTGCTTGAGGACCTGCAGTGGGCCGACGCCGCGACCCTCGACCTGCTGCGCGCCGTGATGGGGCGATTCCGGGGCGGCCGCCTCATGCTCGCCCTCAGCTACCGGACCGACGAGGTGGGCAGGACCGATCCCCTGCGGCCGTTCCTGGTCGAGCTGCAGCGGATGCGGCATGTGTTCCGCATCGACCTTCGTCGGCTCTCCCTGGAGGAAATTGAGGCGCAGGTGGCCCACCTCCGCGGCCCGGACCACAGCGTCGATGTTTCCGCCCTGTCGCGCAGGAGCGACGGCGTGCCGTTCCTGGTGGAGGAGCTCGTCGCCCTCGACGGACACGCCCTCCCGGAGTCCCTGCGCGATGTGGTGCTCGCCCGCTACCACGGGGTCGGCCCGCCCACCCAGGCCGTGTTGCGGATGCTGGCGGCAGGCGGGGTGTCCGTGCCGCACGACCTCGTCGAGGCAGTCCATGATGGCGACCCGTCTGAGCTGGAGGCCGCGCTGCGAGAGGCGGTCGAGGCGCACATCCTCTCCGCGCGGGACACCAGCTACGCCTTCCGCCACGCGCTCAGCCAGGAGGCGATCGAGGGCGAACTGTTGCCGGGGGAGAGCGCACGCTTCCACGCCCGGTACGCGGAGGAGTTGGAGAGGGCCGGCGGGGCCGGGAGCGCCGCCCAGATCGCCCACCACTGGACCAAGGTCCGCAACTGGCCGCGCGCCTTCCAGGCCCTGCTCCGGGCCACCCGCGAGGCCAGGGCGACGGGGGCGCTGGTGAGCGCAGCCTCGTTCGGCGAGCAGGCGCTGGAGCTGTGGTCCGCGGTGCCCGACGCGCCGACGGTCGCGGGTTGCACCCGCACCGACTTCGTTCTGGACGTTGCGGCCCTGTTCATGGAGACGGCAGACCCGCGGTCGCTGGCGCTCCTGCAGCGTGAGCTGGCGCGGTGCGCGGCCGACGATCACCGCAGTCGCGCGCTGCTCCTGCATGAGCAGACGATCTTCGCCCAAGGCCTGGGGCAGCCCGGGATCTGCGAGCTGGCCGAGGCCGCGTACGCGGAGCTGCCGCCGGACGGCGACGACCTGGACCGGTTGGCGCGCGTCCGGGTGACCTGTGGGCTCGGGATCGCCCAGGCCTTCTACGGCGACCCGGAGGTCGGATGGGGCAGGCTCCAGGAGGCGCTGGAGGGTGCGAGAGTGCTGATGGAGGGTGACGCATCAGACCGCGTCAAGGGGAAGGCTCGGGCCGAGTTCGCACGCGCACTCACCTCGATCTCCTCGATCCGCGGATACTCCGGCGATGTCGACGGCGCCCTCGAGGGCCTGGCCGAGGTACAGGCCATGAACGCGGACCCGGATGCCTTCCTGCGCGCCTCCGGCCTGCGGCTGGACCTGCTGCGCCTCGTCGGACGGCATCGTGAAGCGCTCGAGGAAGGCCTTGCCGCGTTGACGTTGGCGCGCGAGACGTGGCGGCAGCGCAGCTGGGGGAGCGCCATCTCGCTGCACGTGATGAACGTCCACCTCGATCTGGGGGACCTGCCCGCCGCCGAGCGGATGGGGCAGGAACTGATCGGGTTGGGGCCGTGGACCTTCGCCGGCGGCTACTGCAGGTTGGCCCAGATGGACATCCTGCGCCTCCGGGACCGGGCCGGCCAGGCCCGGGACCTGATGCGGCAGCACGCCCAGGCGATCGACGGCGCCCGCCGGAGCGCAACCGGAAGGCTGACGGTTGCGCGGGCGGTCGGTGCGGTTGCGCTCGCCGTCGACGATCTGCCGGCCGCGTGGGAGCAGGTCGAGCGCCTGTGGGACGGCCATCAGTCGGTGGCGAGCCGCGCTGCCCTGAGGCTCACGGTGCTCGGCGCGGAGGTGGTGGCCGCTCTGCGGAGCTCCCATGCCGACGGCATCCTTTCCGGCGAGGGTTATCCCTTCGCCGCCGCCGAGCAGCGGCTCCGCTCCACCCTCGACAGCCTCGCCCTGTGGGAGGTGGTGGCCGACTGGCGCGCCCTCGTGGAGGCCCGGCTGGGGGGCGCCGACGGCGCGGGCACCGACGTCGGCGCCTGGCACGAGGCCGTGGCCGCCGCGGAGCGGGGACGGGTCCCGATCCAGTACCACTCGGATGCCCTCTTCCGGCTCGGTGAGGTACAGATCATGTCGGGAGACCGGCTTGCGGCCGAGGAGACGCTGGACCAGGCGGCGCACCTGTCGGGGCGGATCCATGACCTGCTGACCCTGCGGAAGGTCACCGAGCTGAGAAGCCGGGCGCATCTGTTGGCGGCGGTGCCCCACTCCACCCAAGCCCCTGCGCATCTCACGGACCGCGAGCGGCAGGTCCTCCACCTGGTGGCTGAGGGCCTCACCAACCGCGAGATCGGGAAGCACCTGTTCATCAGCGACAAGACTGCCAGCGTCCACGTGTCCGCCATCCTGCGCAAGCTCGGCGTCGGCTCGCGCACTGAGGCCGCCGTCATCGCGGCCAGACTCCAAGGGGCCGAGACCGGCCGGGACCGCCCATAAAGGGGTGCGGCGAGCCGAACGCCGCAGCGTCGTCGCTGGTGAGGCGCGCGCCGCCAGTGATCGCCCTCGTCAGCGTCGGATTTCGGCGGGCGAGCAGGCACACTCCGGAGATGGACAGGGACGCTCTCCTTCAGCTCGCTGCCGGCGTCCACGGCTCGGTGCTCTCAGCCGCGGACGACCAGTACGACACCGCACGCCGCGTGTGGAACGGCACCATCGACAAGAGGCCCGCGGCCATCGTGAGCTGCCAAGGGACGGACGACGTAGTCGAGGCGGTCAGGTTCGCCAGGTCTCAGGACCTGGGGATCTCCGTGCGCAGCGGAGGCCACCACGTGGCCGGCTCCTCAGTCATCGACGGTGGCCTGGTGATCGATCTGGGGCGGATGCGGGCCGTGAGGGTGGACCCCGTCCAGCGGTTGGTGCGCGCCGAGGGCGGGGCGCAGATCGGCGACGTCGACGCGGCCACCCAGAAGCACGGGCTGGCGGTGCCGCTGGGTGTGGTGTCCGAGACGGGGGTCGCGGGGCTGACGTTGGGTGGCGGCTACGGCTGGATGCGCCGCAAGCACGGCCTGAGCTGCGACAACGTGACCGGCGCCGACGTCGTGACGGCCGACGGTCGCCTGGTCCACGCGTCCATCGAGGAGCACTCGGAGTTGTACTGGGCCCTCTGCGGCGGCGGGTGGGACCTCGGCGTGGTGACGGCCCTCGAGTACGAGGCGCACCCCGTCGGCCCTGACGTGTACCTGCCGTTCCTGACCTACCCGCTGAGCGAGGGGAAGAAGGTGCTGGCCAACCTGCGCGAGTTCGTGGGGTCCGCACCGGACGAGTTCGGCTCCATCGCCGTGTGTTGGAGTTTCCCGGAGGCGGAACCGTTCCCCCGCGAGCTGTGGGGACAGCCGTTCGTCGGGATCGCCGGCCCCTACATCGGGGACGTCGACGATGGGGAGCGCGTCTGCGCGCCGCTGCGCGACCTCGGCACCGTCCTCACCGACATGAGCGGCGTCGTGCCCTGGGTGGAGGCGCAGAAGTTCTTCGACGAGGACTATCCGCGCGGCCGGCGCTACTACTGGCGCTCGTCGCACCTGGTGGATCTCAGCCCGGACGCCTCCGAGGCCATCCTCGACCTGGCTGCCCGGCGGCCCTCGCCCCTGACGTCACTGGACATCTGGATCAACGGCGGCGCCATCGCGGTGGTTCCCGCCGACGGCACGCCGATCGCCAACCGGACCTCGCCGTACATGATCGGGCTGGAATCCAACTGGGACGACCCCGCCGACGACCGAGCCAACATCGCCTGGGCGCGCGACGCGGCGAAAACCCTGCAGCCGTTCTCGAGCGTGGGCTCCTATCTCAACTTCGATGACCTGACCGACCCGTCGGCGGTCCGGCGGGCACACGGGGAGAACTTCGAACGGTTGGCATCGGTCAAGAGCCTCTACGATCCCTCGAACCTGTTCCGATCCCGGGGCCTCCCGCTCTGACGTCCATATCCTGATGGAGGGGTGCCAGATCGCCCGATCGGGTGCGCCGCAGCCGAGGCATGATTGTTCAGCATGCTCATTGGGCGCCGAACGGACTCATAGCGGCGGCGCAGGGCGCCCACAGTAACCCCACAGACTCGGCTGGCGGAATAGGTACATCACCGAAACCACCTCCGAGGAGTACCCCTGTGACCACCACCGCCATCCTGTACCTGGCCAACATCGTCGGCATCCTGATCCTGACGCTCGGCCTGTACTTCCCCCGCCACGGCCGCCGCGACCTCGTCGTGGCCTACCTCGGCGTCAACATCGGCATCATGGCGGTCAGCTCCGTCCTGCTCTCCACCGCGGTGGGCGCCGGCCTGGGGCTCGGGCTCTTCGGCGTCCTGTCCATCATCCGGCTCCGCTCCGACGAGCTGGCCCAGCACGAGATCGCCTACTACTTCAGCGCCCTGGCGCTGGGTCTGCTCAGCGGCCTCGGCGCCGAGCCCGTGATGGCGCTCAGCCTGATGGCCGTGGTTCTCGGGGGCATGTTCGTCGCCGACCACGGGATGCTGCTGCGCGGCTACAAGCGGGAGGTGGTGGTGGTGGACCGCGCCATCACCGACGAGGCCACGCTGATCGGCTACCTGCAGGATCGCCTGGGCGGCACTGTCAAGCACCTCAGCGTCCAGCGGCTGGACCTGGTCAACGACACCACCACCGTCGACGTCCGCTACCGCGACGCCACGCCGGCCCTCACCCGCCGCGTCGTCCTCACGGACGCACGATGACCGCCGCGACACTCCCGCTCCGCGGTCTCGCCGCCCGCGAGCCGGTCTCCCTCGACGAGCTCAACCGGACGGCCGCGCTGCTCACCCGGGTGGACCGCAAGTACGTGCTCACCTCCGCCGAGGCCGACGCGTTCGTCCTCGGCCTGCCCCGCGACGCCCGCGTCCTGGACATCGACGGCCGCCGTCGATTCGGCTACCACTCCACCTACTTCGACACCGCCGAACTGACCTGCTTCCTCGGCACGGCCCATCGTCGCGGTCGCCGCTACAAGGTGCGCACCCGCCGCTACGTGGACAGCGGGGACCAGTACCTGGAGGTCAAGACCCGCCGCGCCGGGTGCACGGTCAAGCACCGGGTGGCGTGGGAGGAGCCGATCCCGCACCTCGACGGTGGCGCCCGCGACTTCGTCGCCGGGGCCCTCGGCGAGGACCGGATCCGGCTCGACGAGGACCTCACGCCGGTCCTGGACGTCACCTACACCCGGTCCACATTCCTGATGCCCGACGGCGCCGCCCGCGCCACGCTCGACACGCACCTGTCGTGGTTCGACAGGCAGACCGGCCACGAGCGGACGGCCGACGGCCTGGTGATCGTCGAGACGAAGTCCAGCTCCAGTCCCTCGGTGGCGGACCGGGTGCTGTGGGGTCGCGGGCACCGGCCCGTGTCCATCTCGAAGTACGCCACGGGGCTGGCGACGCTCCGCCCCGAGCTCCCCCACAATCGTTGGCACCGCCTCATGACCCACACCGAACTCGCCGCCGCCTGACCACCCTCCACCGCCGGCTGAGGTGTGAGGAGCGCAGCGACGACCCTCGAAGCCCAATACACGTGACCTTGTCAGCCTACGTTTCGTAGGCTTCGAGGCCGCTGCGCGGCACCTCAGCCAGCGGAGTGGGGCCGCCGCCGAGTGACCCGGGAAGTGGTCGCTCACCCTTCTGCTGGCTGAGGTGTGAGGAGCGCAGCGACGAGCCTCGAAGCCTAAGAAACGCAACCTGACAACCAGTCACACCCCCCGTCACCCGACCCAACCCGACACCCACCAAGCACCACAGGAGATATGACCATGACCCCCAAGCGACTCCTCGCCTCCCTGTCCTCCCTCGCCGTCGGCGCCCTGCTCGTGGGCTGCGGCGCCACCGGCGTCGGGAGCACGGCCGCCGCCGGGACGACCTCCGCCACCACCGCGACCACCGTCGACGGCGCGGCCCTCACTGTGGACGCCACCCGGGCCGCCAACGCCACGCCGGACGCCGCCGACGTGACGTGGGACGCATCGTCGGCCACCACCATCACGCTGAGCGGCAGCACCGCGACCGTCGACGGCGAGGGCGTCACCATCGACGGCAACACCGTCACCATCACCGCCGGCGGCACCTACGTGCTCACCGGCTCGCTCGACGGCCAGGTGGTGGTCAACTCGGCCTCCGACGACGAGGTGAAGCTCGTCCTCTCCGACGCCGAGATCACCTCGGACACGGGGCCGGCGATCACCATCGCCGATGCCGGCGAGGCGGTGGTGGTGCTCGCCGACGGCACGAGCAGCACGCTCACCGACGCGGCCAGCTACGCCGGCACCTCCGACGAGGCGCCCACCGCGGCCCTCTATTCCAAGGCGGACCTGACCATCGGCGGCGACGGCTCCCTCACGGTCACCGGGCGGAGCCTCGACGGGATCGCCACTGCCGACGGCCTGGCCATCGTCGGCGGCATCATCCAGGTCACCGCGGCCGACGACGGCATCCGCGGCAAGGACCACCTCGCCATCACGGGCGGCGCCATCACGGTCGAGGCGGGTGGTGACGCGCTGAAGTCCACGAATGACACCGAGGCGGAATCCGGCTTCATCGACATCTCGGGCGGCACCCTGGCGCTCACCTCCGGGTCCGACGGCTTCGACGCCGCCACGGACGTGATCATCTCCGGGGGCACCGTCACGGTGGAGGCGGGCGACGACGGCATCCACGCCGAACTCAGCCTCGTCATCGGCGACGGGGAGGTCACGCTCACGCGCTCCTACGAGGGCATCGAGGCGCAGTACATCGCGATCACCGGCGGCACCGTCGACGTGACCGCCGAGGACGATGGACTCAACGTGTCCGCCGCGGCCACCTCCACGTCCACCGACACCGAGGGCCAGCTGGGCGGCGCCCCGGGCGGAGGAGGAATGGGAGGAGGAATGGGGGCCATCGACGGGTTGGCCCTGGTCACCGGCGGGACGCTCACCATCGACGCGGGTGGCGACGGGTTCGACTCCAACGGAGATGCCGAGATCACCGGCGGCACCGTTATCGTCCACGGGCCGCTGAACGACGGCAACGGCGCGCTGGACGTCAACGGCACGTTCACGATCAGCGGCGGCACGCTGCTCGCCGTCGGTTCCTCCGGGATGGCTGGGACGCCGGACGTGGAGTCGACGCAGGGCTGGGTGCAGGCGACGGTGACCGGCTCGGCCGACTCCACCATCCAGATCCTGTCTGGGTCCGAGGTGGTGGCCGAATTCGCGGCTGAGAAGGACTTCTCCAACGTGGTCTACTCCGGCGAGGCCGTCAGCAGCGGCCAGGAATACACGGTCGCGGTGGACGGGCAGTCGGTGGTCGCGACCGCCGGCACCTCGACCGGCGGCGGGATGGGTGGAGGAGGTCGCCCCAACCGCTGACCCGCCACGCCGAACGCTGGTTGGGCTACGTCGTGGGTAGAGCCCCCCCAAAAAAACGGTTGAGCCAGCCGCCGCGCGTGGCCCGCTGCCGCGGAGCGCCTGAGCCCGACAGCGAGGATGCGGGACGGCAGGGCGGGCTTGCGCAGTGATGCCCAACCCGGGGATCACCCAGCTGGCGTCCCGCCTGGGCTGACCCGACCCAGGCCCGCCCTGCCGTCGCGCACCCGGGCATCCTGTACCAGACCACGCTGCCCGGAGAGCAGGCTGCAGGAGGCGCGGGTCAGTGCGCCGCGACCTTCTTCTTCCGCGGGATCAGGTGCATGATCACCACGACGATCCCGCCGGCCACGAGGCCGAGCACCGCCGACGCCAGCGTGTTGACCAACCAGCCGACGAAGCCGCCCGCCGCCTCGGCCGCCAACACCTCCCAGTGGTGCACGAAGTCGTAGATGACGGGCCAGCCCAGGTCGTTGATGCCGACCAGAAGGATGTGTCCACCCACCCACAGCATCGCCGCGATCCCCACAGTGGACAGCACCTTCATGACGATCGGCATCGCCTTGACCAAGCCCTCGCCCAGCCGGCTGGTGGGCGGGTTGGCGGCCAGCCTGAGGCCGACGTCGTCCATCTTCACGATCAGCGCCACGACGCCGTAGACCAACGCGGTGATGCCGAAGGCCACCACCACGAGCGTGATCGCCCGCATCCAGAAGCCCTCGCCGGCGATCTCGTTGAGGGAGATGACCATGATCTCCGCGGATAGGATGAAGTCGGTCCGGATGGCGCCACCCACCATCTTGTCCTCGTGGTTCTCGCCCTTGATCGCGACCGGTGCCTCCTTCACCTTGGAGTGGCCGCTGACCGCCTCCCAGATCTTCTCGGCGCCCTCGTAGGAGAGGTAGAGGCCGCCCACCATGAGTAGCGGGGTCAGTGCCCACGGCAGGAACTGGCTCAGCAGCAGGATTGCGGGCAGGATGAACAACAGCTTGTTGCGGATCGATCCCTTGGCGATCTTCCAGATCACCGGCAGTTCGCGGTCCGGGGTGAAGCCGTCGACATAGCGGGGGGTGACCGCCGCATCGTCGACCACCACGCCCACCGCCTTGGTGGACGCCTTGCCGGCCGCGGCCGCGATGTCGTCGACGGAGGCCGCCGCCGCACGGGCGATGGCCGCCACGTCGTCGAGTAGTGCTGCAAGGCCGCCGGCCATGGGTTCCCCTCTCACCAGGTTTCGTCGGCGATTCTACGGTGGTGGGCGGCACCCGCAGGGTGCCCGCAGCCCCGCCCGCGAGTGAGTGCCTGCTCACTGGGGGTTCGGGGATGCTAGACCGACCCCCAGGCGCCACTCTGGAGAGGCCTAGGCTTGGCCGGGAAGGAGACCGATGAACAGTGCCCCGATTCCGGACGTCGGCGGCTGGTTTCGCACCGCCGCGGACGCCGTCGCGCTGCCGTCGACACCCTCGTGGGGGCCCGGCACGGGCGGTTTCGGGCTGCGCTCCCACGACGACGACCTCGCGGCCGCCGTTGACCTCTTCCGGGGGCGCCCCGCCATGGTCCTCACTGGCGCCGGCATGTCGACAGCCTCCGGCCTGCCCGACTACCGCGGCCGCGACGCGGTGCCCCGCTCGCCGATGACCTACCAGGAGTTCGTGGGCTCTGACCTCAGCCGTCGACGCTACTGGGCGCGCAGCACGGTGGGCTGGCGGTGGTTCGCCCAGGCGCGCCCCAACGCGGCGCACCACGCGCTGGCGGACCTGGGTGAGCTGACTCCGCTCACCGGCGTGGTCACGCAGAACGTCGACGGGCTGCACCAGGCGGCGGGGTCGCGGCCGGTGCTGGACCTGCACGGCGCACTCGAACGGGTGGTCTGCCTCGCCTGCCGCACCCTGATTGACCGGGACGGCATGCAGGAGCAACTCCTCGCGCTCAACCCGCGCTTCGCCGAGCGCCTCGACGCGCTCGCCGTCGACAGCCGCACCGCCCCCGACGGGGACGCCGAGGTGGATCGAACAGAGGACTTCGACTATCAGGACTGCGCGCGCTGCGGCGGCATGCTGAAACCCGACGTGGTCTTCTTCGGGGAGAACGCAGACCGGGCCGTCGTCGGCGAGGCGATGGCGCTGCTGGACGAGGCCGCCGCGCTGCTCGTCCTCGGGTCCAGCCTGTCGGTAATGAGCGGTCTCCGGTTCGTGCGCCGGGCCGCCCAGCAGGGCCACGACGTCGTCATCGTCAACGACGGCGCCACCCGCGGCGACGACCTCGCCACCCTGCGCCTCCACGGAAGGCTCGAGGACGTGCTCGCCGCCTGGGTTGCACGCCTCGGATGAAGACGTTCCGGAAGGCGGGCACCCGGCGGGCGATCGCCACCGAGGTGGCCAGCCTGCGCTGGCTGTCCGAGGCGACCCCAGGAGGGGGCGCCGCGGTCGCCGAACTCGCCGGCTCGGGGGAGACCTGGCTGGAGACGGTGCTGCTGGACGAAGAGGCGCCGACGCGCGCCCACGCCGCCGAGTTCGGCCGTCGGCTGGCGTTGACCCACGCCGCCGGCGCCAGGTGGTGGGGTGAGGCGCCACCGGGTCTGGACCCGGCGGATCTGGCGACGGCGAACCTGCCGACGCCTGCCACCGCAGTGCCCACCTGGCGGTCGTTCGGCGAGTACTACGCCGAGGGGCGGCTCAGGCCCTACGTCGCGATGGCCGCCGGACTTGAAGCCGAGGACAACCGGCTGCTTCACCGGGCGTGCGACGCCGTGGCGACGGGGCGGTTCGACTCGCCGCAACCCGCGCTCTGTGGGGAGGTGGCGCGCATCCATGGCGACCTGTGGGCCGGCAACGTGGTGTGGACGGCCGACGGGGTGGGGACGCTCATCGACCCCTGTGCCAACGGAGGACACGCAGAGACGGACCTGGCGGAGTTGGCGTTGTTCGGGAACGGGCAGATCTCCGACATCCTTGACGGCTACCGCGAGGTCAGCCCGCCGGCGGAGGGCATGCGCCAGCGGATTCCCCTGCACCAACTGCACATGCTGCTGGTTCACGTGGTCCTGTTCGGGGGCGGATACCTGCCGATGGCCCTGAATGTGGCGCGCGGGCTCCTGCGTTAGCGGGGCCTCGGGTAGCCCGTGGAGGGATGCTGGGTTAGGTTTGCGCGCATGAGCACTGCAGCCGTCGCCCAGAAGAAGAAGTTCACGTTCGGTCTTCTGCCCCGGATCGTCGTCGCCATCACGCTTGGCGTGTTGTTCGGGAACTTCTTTCCCGACTGGCTGACGCGCGTCTTCGTCACCTTCAACGGCGTCTTCGGTCAGTTCCTCGGCTTCGCCATCCCCCTGATCATCCTCGGACTCATCGCCCCGGCCATCGCCCAGCTGGGTCGCGGCGCGGGCCGGTGGCTGGCGGTGACAGCCGCCCTGGCCTACGCGTCGACGCTGAGCGCCGGCCTCATCGGTTTGGGCGCATCGCTGCTCGTCCTCC
Organism: Tessaracoccus sp. MC1627; assembly: GCF_014164725.1. NCBI lineage: Bacteria > Bacillati > Actinomycetota > Actinomycetes > Propionibacteriales > Propionibacteriaceae > Tessaracoccus > Tessaracoccus sp. MC1627. The sequence continues at coordinate 395,858 of NZ_JACJGA010000001.1, forward strand.
CGCGGGTGCTGCCCGAAGGCGGGGCGCCGTCGCTCACCAACCCCGACGAGGCGCTGCTCGCCCCCTACTTCGCGCTGGAGATTCCGCCCCTGTTCGGCGTCATGTCGGCGCTGGTGTTGGCGTTCATCGTGGGCGTCGCGCTGACGATGATCGAGGGCGGCGCGCTGCAGCGCGGGTTCGAGGAGTTCCGCGAGGTGATCAACATGGTCATCCAGAAGATCCTCATCCCCCTGCTGCCGTTCTACATCTTCGGCATCTTCCTCAACATGACGCAGGGCGGCCAGGTGTACACGGTCATCGCCACCTTCCTGGGTGTGGTGGTGTTCGTGTTCATCCTGACCTGGGTGATGCTGCTGGCGCTGTACACCGTCGCGGGGATCATCACCGGGCGGAATCCGCTGAAGATGCTGGTCACCATGCTGCCGGCCTACGCCACGGCGCTCGGCACCTCGTCCTCGGCCGCCACCATCCCCGTCACGCTGCGCCAGGCGATCAAGATGGGCGTGTCGCAGCCGGTGGCGGCCTTCGCCATCCCGCTCAACGCCACCATCCATCTCGCGGGATCCACCATCAAGATCACCTGCTTTGCGCTGGCAGTGATGATGCTCGCAGGGATCGAGATCAACGTGGGCGTGATGATCGGGTTCGTGATGATGTTGGGCGTCATGATGGTGGCGGCGCCAGGGGTGCCCGGCGGCGCGATCATGACCGCGGCGGGCCTGCTCTCGACGATGCTCGGGTTCACCGAGGCGCAGGTGGGCCTCATGATCGCGGCCTACATCGCCATCGACTCCTTCGGCACCGCCACGAACGTCACCGGCGACGGCGCCCTGGCGGCCATCGTCGACAAGTGGGTGTCGCGGTCCAGGCACAAGGACGAGTTGGCCGACGAGGCCGCCGTCCGGGCCGCCGCCTGACGATGGGTGCGTTCGCCCAGCGGAGCCTGGGCGGCGACCATCAGCCTCAGGACTCGGGGGCAGCCTGATCGGACCCGGACGGTCTGCGCGACAACGCCGCCTCCGCGGTCGTCGCCAGAACCGGGTCCACCTGAATGGTGGCGGCAGCGCGTTCTCCTCCGGTGAGGGCCGGGAGGGCGGCTGCTGCCGCCGCGATCTGAGCGATGGCGGCCCGCTCGGACATGGAGTCGCTGTCGATGACGAGGTCGAAGTTGGACTCGTCAGACCAGTCGACGTTGTAGAACAGCCGGACGAACCGGGCGCGGATCTCGTCGTCGGCCTTGATCAGGCGGGCCGCCTCGTCGGGCTCGATGCTCGTGCGCTTGGCGACCCGGCCCGCGCGCACCGAGTCCGGCGCCTTGACGAGCACGTTCACCACGTCCGCCATGCCCTGGAGCACCCGGAATCCGCCCCGGCCCAGGATCACCACGTTGCCGCGGGCCGCGAAGGCCGCGATGGTCTCGTTCATCATCTGGATGGTCGTGGCGCTGTCCTCTTTGAACAGCTCCCAGACCTTGGGCTTGTGGTCGTAGATCGCATCGAGCCGGGTGACGCCGTATTGACGGATGACCTTGTTGATGGTCGATTTATCCACGAAGTCGTAGCCCAACTGATGGGCCAGTTCCTGCGCGATCCGGCCTCCCTGGCTGCCGAGCTGACGCGACACGGTGATGACGGCCATGACTACCTCCTCGAGCCCGCGGACATCGGAGTCCGCTCCTGCATCCGACTGTAGTCCTGCCGCAGCGCCCCCGCGCGGCGATCCCTGATCGCCCGCGTCCCTCGACGCGGCGCTGTCATCCCCCTCAGCGATCTCAACCGGCGACCAAGCCGGACTGTGGTGAGATGGCCCCATGACCACTGACGTTGACTTCTGGTTCGATCCCATCTGCCCCTGGGCCTGGATGACCTCGCGTTGGATGCTCGAGGTGGAGAAGGTCCGGGACGTGAAGGTCATCTTCCACGTGATGAGCCTGGCCGTCCTCAATCACCGCCGCGACCTCCCCCCGGCGTATCGGCGGCACATGGACCGCGCCTGGATGCCGGCCCGCGCCGCGCTCCTAGTCGAGCAGCGCCACGGCTCGGACATGCTGCGCGAGTTCTACACCGAACTCGGCACCCGCTTCCACCCCGGCGGTGAGAAGCAGGGGCCGGAGACGGTCGCGGCCGCGCTCGCCGCCGTCGGGGCAGATGCCGACATCCTCGACATCGCCCAGACGGGCGACATTGACGACGACCTCCGCCGCTCGCACCACGAGGGCATGGACCCGGTGGGCGACGAGGTGGGCACCCCGGTGCTCCGCGTCAACGGGATGAGCCTGTTCGGTCCCGTGATCTCCCCCGCGCCGAAGGGAGAGGAAGCAGGCAACCTGTTCGACGGATTCGTGAAGGTCACCGCTTACCCCGGCTTCTTCGAGCTGAAGCGCACCCGCACGACGGACCCGATCTTCGACTGAGTGCCGAAGCCGCAATTAGCACCGGACATTTGGACTTATTAGTCCACCCCGGGAGCTACGGGGCGGACCCCGTTGGCTAGCGTGTGCGCCATGGGCAAGGTTCTGGTTGCGTACGCGACCCGCGGGGGCACCGCACGCGACATCGCCGAGGCCGTCGGCTCGGTCCTCCGATCCACCGGGCATCAGGTCCTCGTCGCGGACCTGAAGTCCCGCCCCGCCGTCGACGGCGCGGCGCTGGTGGTGCTCGGCAGCGGGATCAACGCGGGCAGCTGGTATCAGGAGGCGACGGCGTGGGTCGCGGCGGAGGAGGGCGCGCTGCGGGAGGTGAGTGTCGCGGTGTTCAACGCGTGCCTCAACGCGGCGGATCCGGCCAAGCGGGTCGAGTCGCTGGCCTACAACGCGTCGATGGCCGAGCGGCTGGGTGCGGAGGCCAGTGAGTCGTTCGCCGGGCGCTTCGTTCCCGAGCATGTGAGCTGGTGGCGGAGATGGTTCCTGCGCACGATGCAGAAGCCGATGCAGGACAACCTGGATCTGGGCGCGGTGCGTGCCTGGGCGTCGACCCTCCACGTGCCCTCGTCCGCTCTCTGAACGGCGGCCCCGCCGGTAGCGCGGGCTCCGTTCGACGGGTGACCCCCAACCACGCCGACCCGGACCCAGGCGCGCATACCATCGAAGGCATGCGACGCCGTGCCCTCCTCCTCGGAGCCGCCGCGCTCCCCGCGGCGGCCTGCTCGGGGCCGGGGTCGCTGCCCATCCCCGACGTCGGCGGCCTCGGCGGGTGCCGCACACCCGACTCCCTGTCCTCTTTCTCCACGCTCGGCGGCGCACCGCTGAGCTACGAGATCACCCGCACCCCCCAGGCATTCCGCGCCGACCCCCGGTTCATCGAGCGCCTTGAGGAATGGGCCGCGGAGTGGGTCTCGGTCAGCGGCCTCGGGCCCCTCCGGGAGGTATCCACGTATGGCGCCTTCGTCGACAGGTGCGAGTCCTGGCACGCCGCCGGCCGCGCGTTCGACTTCGCCGAGCTGGTGCACGACGGCGGCCGCGTGTCCTGCCGCTACGACCTCTGGGGCGAGGACCCCGCCGAGCTGCCCGGCTACTGGCGGCTCGCCGCCTCCGTCGCGTCCCGCTTCACCTACACGCTGACCTACCGCTACAACGCGCAGCACCACAACCACATCCACATCGACAACGGGATCAACGGCTACGAGGCCGCGTCGTTCCGGGAGGGGTCGCGGACCCAGGTGGAGCTGGTGCAGGGCGTGCTGCGGCATCTGTTCGGCCGCGACGTCGAGGCGTCGGGCCGCTACGACGAGCAGACCAGGTCCGCGGTCCGCGCCGTCCAGCGGGAGCTGGGCATCAGCGTCCCCCTGGCCTCGGCCGACGGGTGGCGCGAGTTCCTCACGGGCGCCGCGGGTCAGCGCTGAGCTTTCAGCGCCTCCCGCAGCACGTCCAGGCCGACGGACCCGAGGTCCAGAGCCCGGCTATGGAACTTTCGCAGGTCGAACGACGCCCCGTCACGCGCCGCCGCCTCGTCGCGGGCCTGCTCCCACAGCCGCTGCCCCACCTTGTACGCCGGGGCCTGCCCTGCCCAGCCCAGGTACCGCTCCAACTCGAAGCGCACGAACTCCTCGGCCATGTTCACGTTGGCCTTGAGGAACGGCCACGCCTTGTCCGCGTCCCAGGTGCCGCCGCCCCACTCCTCGGGGGCCGGCTTGCCGAGGTGGACGCCGATGTCGAGGACAACGCGGGCGGCCCGCATCCGCTGGGCGTCGAGCATCCCCATCCGGTCTCCCGGGTCGTCGAGGAAGCCGAGCTGTTCCATCAGCCGCTCCGCGTACAGGGCCCAGCCCTCGCCGTGGCCGGACACCCAGCAGATCATCCTGCGCCACCTGTTGAGCTCGCCGGCGCGGTAGACGGCCTGCGCGATCTGAAGGTGATGCCCCGGCACGCCCTCGTGGTACACCGTCGTCTTCTCGCGCCAGGTGCCGAAGCTCTCGACGCCCGGGGGAACCGACCACCACATCCGCCCCGGCCGCGAGAAGTCGTCCGTGGGGCCGGTGTAGTAGATGCCGCCGTGCTGCGTGGGGGCGATGCAGCACTCCAGCCTGCGGATCGGGTCCGCGATGTCGAAGTGCGTTCCGGCCAGGGCCTCGACGGCCGCGTCGGACGTCTGCTGCATCCAGCGCTGGAGGGCGTCGGTGCCGTGGAGCTGTCTGGTGACGTCCTCGTCGAGGAGACGCATGGCCTCGTCGGCGGTGGTGCCGTCACCGTAGAGCTGATGCGCCACCTCGTCCTGCTCCGCGACGATGCGGGCCAGCTCCTCGCGACCCCACTCGTAGGTCTCGTCCAGGTCGATGGTGGCGCCCAGGAACTGCCGCGACAGCCGCCCGTAGCGTTCCCGGCCGACGGCGTCGGCCCGCGGCGCGCGGGGGGCGAGCTCGCGCAGGCTCTCCGCGAGCCGGGAGTAGGCGCCGCGGGCCTGGTCCGCGTTGTGGCTCAGCGCGTCGGCGAGCGGCCCGGACGCGTCCGGAGAGGCCGCCAGGGAGGTCCAGAAGGAGCCGTCCCCGGCGAGCTCGTCGGCCTGTCTGATGCCCATCTCCATCTGCCGGAGCGCCGGCGCGGGGCCCTGGTCGACGGCGAGGCGCAGCGACTCGATGTACCCGTCGACGGCTGCGGGAACCGCGCCCATGCGCGCGGCGATGATCTCCCAGTCGTCGGTGGTGGCGGTGGGCATGAGGTCGAAGACGTCACGGATGTGCTGGAGCGGGGAGGCGATGTTGTTGAGCTGGGCGTAGTCCTCCCCGGCCTCGAACAGCTCGAGGTCCAGCCCGAGGCGTTCGCGCATCGCGGCGGCGGTCACGGCGTCCACGTCGTCGACGGCCTCCGTGGCCTCCGCGAGGCGCAGCGCCGCCCGGGTGGCCTCGGCCCGCGCGGCCAGGCCGGCGGGGGAGAAGTCGTCGAGCTGGTGATCGTGGCCGGGCGCGCCGATTCCGGTGGCGGTGATGGGGCTGAGGGTGACGATGGTGTCGACGTAGGCGTCGGCGACCATGTCCAGCGGGGTGCTCACGCGGTTGGTCATGGCGCCGACGCTACCAGCGGGCTCCGTCAGCTTCCGGCGAGCATGTCCTTCACCAGTGGCACCAGCTCGGTGCCGTACAGGCCGATGGTGTCCATGATGGCCTCGTGGGACAGGCGCCCGGTGGACACCTTGAGCTGGAACCGCTGCGCGCCGAGCGTACGGAAGCCGTGGGCGACCTTGGCCGCCACCGTCTCGGGTGAGCCGACGGCCATGGCGCCGTGCTCCGCCTCGTCGTCGAAGTGGGCGCGGGTCATCCGGCCCCACCCGCGCTCGCGCCCGATCTTCGAGGTCTGCTCCAGCCAGGGCTTGAACATGCGCTCGCGGGCCTGATCGTCGGTGGCGGCGAGGTGTCCGTAGGAGTGCCAGCCCACAGGCTGCGGCTCCTTGCCCAACTCGTCGAGGGCGCGGCGGTGCAGGTCGGCGAACGGCGCGAACCGGTCCACGGAGCCGCCGATGATGGCCAGCATGAGCGGCAGGCCGTAGTTGGCCGCACGCAGCACGGACTGCGGGCTGCCGCCGACGGCCACCCAGGTGGTGAGCGGTGCGGTGGCGAGGCGCGGGAACAGTTCCACGTCGTCGAGGCTCTGCGTGAGCTGACCCGACCAGGTCTGCCGCCCGCCATGGATGAGCTGAGCGAGCATGGCGAGCTTCTCCTCGAAGAGGGCCTCGTAGTCGGCGAGGTCGTAGCCGAACAGCGGGAAGGATTCGATGAACGAGCCGCGACCGGCGATGAGTTCGGCGCGGCCGCCGCTCAGGGCGTCGAGGGTGGCGAAGCGCTCGAAGACGCGGACGGGGTCGTCAGAGGAGAGGACGGTGACGGCGGTGGCCAGCTTCAGGTGGGTCGTGCGGGTGGCGATGCCCGCCAGCACCATGTCGGGGGCTGAGACGGCGAAGTCGTCGCGGTGGTGCTCGCCGATGCCAATGACGTCGAGGCCCACCTCGTCGGCCAGGACGGCCTCGTCGATGAGGTTGCGGATCACCTGATCGTGGGGGAGGAGGGCGCCGTCGGGGCCGGCGGTGACGTCGCCGAACGTGTCGATGCCGAATTCGAGCCGGTCGATGTCCATGGGTTCCTCGCAAAGATTGAGAGATCAACTATTCTCAGCCTAGTCGACAGGTCAACCGCGGGGGCGGGACCACAGCGACGGTCCCTGTGGCCTGCTTTCGGTTCCGCCGCCTGTCTTTCGGTTCCGCCGCCTGTCTTCCGGTTCCGCCGCCTGTCTTCCGGGCTGACGCCTGTCTTCCCGGCGGACGCCTGTCCTCTATCGCAGGCGCCCGTCTTGCGCCTGCCTTCGGTTCAGCCGCCGGCGCTGGAGCGCGGGCGACCAGAGCTAGCGCAGGCGCCCGTCCCTGGCGTCGAGAACTAGGGCAGGCGTCGAGAACTAGGGCAGGCGTCGAGACCGAGCGCAGGCGTCGAGACCGAGCGCAGCGCGGGGGCCGCACTGGGGGACCGTCTCCGCGCCGGGTGCTAGCGTGGGCCGCGGCGACCCGCCCCGGACGATGGATCAGTACCCGGTGACGACAAGACTGGCCATTCCTTGAAAGGATTCGTCCATGGATTGGGTCATTCTGCTGGCCTCCGGCGTCCTCGAGGCAGTCTGGGCAACCGCACTCGGCCGCTCCGACGGCCTGCGCCGCCCCACCCCCACCCTGATCTTCGCGGTCACGGCCGTCCTCAGCCTCGTCGGCCTCGGGTTCGCGCTCAACACGCTGCCCACCGGCACCGCCTACGCCGTGTGGACCGCCACCGGCGCCTCGCTCACGGTTGCGTGGGCGATGTTCACCCGCGTCGAGCCGGTGAGCCTGGCCAAGATCCTGCTGTTGGTGGGCATCGTCACGTGCGTCGTCGGACTGAAGGTGCTGGCATGACGGCGCGATGGGCCTGGCCCATGCTTCTGGCCAGCGCCGTCCTCGAGGCTGTCTGGGCCAACGCCCTGTCGGCCAGTGAGGGCTTCAGCCGCCCGGTTCCCGTCGTCGTGTTCCTGGTGGCCACGGTTGCCTCGGTCGTCGGGCTGGCCTTCGCCATGCGCCACATCCCGACGGGGACGGCGTACGCGGTGTGGACCAGCGTCGGAACGGTGCTGACGGTCGCGTACTCGGTTGCCATCGGTGCGGAGGGCATCACCTGGCTGAAGGCCCTGTTCCTGGCCGGGATCATCGGGTGCGTAGTCGGACTCAAGCGCCTGGACCACCCGCCCGACGCTGGTGCGTGACTCCGCAGCGGGCGCACGGTGGTTTCGACGCGGTCGCGGCGCTTCGCGCGCGCCCGGCTCAACCCGCGGGGGAGGGGCCGGGCGCGCTGCGAATCAGGAGATCTGCCAGACCGTGGTCGTGCCGCTCACCTCGTTGCCGACGACCAGCAGCGGGGAGTGCGTCGGGCTGTCCGAGGCCGGGATGAACAACAGGCCCTCGGGGCCGAAGTCACCCGCGTTGCGGTACACGCCCTGAGCGACGGGGGCGGTCGGGTTGGTGACGTCGAACACCACGATCGCGCTCGCCCGCTCCAGACCGACGAACGCATACGTGTGGCCACCGATCCGCCCAGTGGTGACGCCCTCCGGCTCGGGACCCTTGGCGTCCGAGCGGTTGTCGAGGCCCAGGACCCCGTCGTCGTCCACGTCCCCGTTGAAGGTGCCCGGGTCGAAATCGGCCATCATCTGCTCCAGGGCATCGCCCGAATCCCACACCAGGGCGCCGGAGGCGTCGCGGCTGGTGATCGAGCGGGCGCCGTAGCTCCACAGCTCGGAGTAGACGCCGTCGACATTGGGCGAATCCGTGACCACGGCGAGGCGCCCGAGGTTCTCGTCCTCCTGTAGGGAGTCCGCGTTCTCGAAAGCAGATGCGAGGTCCAGCTCCTTGATCCGAGCCTCGTCCACCCAGCCGTCGTACTCGCGAGCGTCGCCCTCGTTGGCCGTGATGGTGAAGGTCTTGCCCTGCGCGGTGTACGCAGCAATGGCGTCGGGCATGTAGAGGCCCTTGACCGGCCACTGCGCGATGTTGATGGCGTCGTCCTCGTCCGACGCGTCGAGCCCAGAACCGGCCACGGAGTGGTCCTTGAGCCCCAGCGGGACGATGTCCGTCACAGTGGCGGTCCGGATGTCCACGATCGCCATCGCGTTGTTCTCCTGCAGCGTGACGTAGGCGGTGTGACCCGACTTGTCGACGGCGATGTACTCCGGCTCCAGGTCCTGCGCGGCGGTGGCGCCCGGCCCGGAAATCGGCACGCCCTCGGCGACGAGGGCCTCCTTGGTGAAGGCGGAGAAGTCCGCCGTGCGAGCAGTGGCCCGGGCTGCGCCTCGGGTCACGTCGATGACGGTGACGGAGCCCTCCGGGTCCACCTGACCGTCCTCGTAGCCCTCGGGCTCGCCCTCGTTGGCCACCAGCACGGTCTTGCCGTTGGGCGTGAAGGTCACCATGTCGGGCAGCGCGCCGGCCGCGACCTCGCCGGTCTGCGCTAGCGTGCGGGCGTCGAAGAAGATCACCGAGCCCGGCAGATGCTTCTCCTCAGCGGCCTCCGCGACAGCCACCAGCCCGTGGCTCACCGCGACACTGTTCGCCCCCGGCGTCTCCAGCTCCCCAACCTTCACCGGATTCGACGGATCAGAGGCATCAAGCCCGTCGACGGTGCCCGCTTCGGCGTTGACCACGAACAGGCGTGCGGTCAGCTTGTCGAACGCCACGATTTCGGCGGCCGACTCGTCCCACTTTCCGCCGGAGGCGTAGGTGCCGAGCACGTCGAGGGTGATCCCCGACGGCGGGGCGGCGGGGGCGACGGAGGGGACCAGGACGCAGGCCCCGGCCACGACGGCGGCGAGCGAGAGGCGCACGGCGCGGCGCAACGATGCTGAAGAAGTCATGCCGCGACGCTAAAGGCCGACGGAGAACACCAGGTGAACGAGGGGTGACGCTCAGCGGAACAACGAGATGATCAGTGGAGCGGCCGTGGTGCCACCCGAATCCCCCACCTCGACAAACGACGCCACCGCATACCTGTCGTTGTAGGCGATCATCCACGCGCTGGTCTGGAGCGCCCCCGCCGTACCCCACTGCGCGGTGCCCGTCTTCGCGCCCGTCATGACGCCCTGCAGCGAGCGGCCCGTGCCCGAGGTCACCGTCGTCTCCATGAGTGACTGGAGGGACTCCGCCTCTGCCGCGGTCAGCGGCGCCGCCGTCGGGGTGGCCTCCTCGCCCTTGACCAACCAGGGCAGTACCGTCCGCCCGGCCGCGACAGACGCCGCGACAGTGGCCATCCCCAGCGGTGACATGGTCACCTGACCCTGCCCGATCATCGAGGCCGCGAGGTCGATGGAGTTGGCCGGCTGGACCGTGCCGAAGTTGGACGTGAAGCCCACGTCGTAATCGGTGCCCACCCCGAGCGACCCCGCCGCCGCGTGCAGCTGCTCACCCGTGATGGACTCCGACGCGCCCGCGAAGGCCGTGTTGCACGACTGCGCGAAGGCTGTGCTGAGCGGGATCCGGCCCAGCGAACCGGACGGGTAACCCGAATAGTTGCCGAACGTGTAGGTGCCCACCGTGAGTGAGGCAGGGCAATTCACCGTCGACGACGGCGTGAGCCCGGACCTCAGCATGGCCAGGGCGGAGACCGCCTTGAAGGTGGAGCCGGGCGCGTAGTTGCCGTACGTCACGTGCGGGTAGGTGCCGCCCGCCGGGGACTGCGCCGCGGCGAGGACGCCGCCGTCGGCCACGTCCAGCACCACCAGCGCCGCCATGCCGGTCTGCGTGCTCAACACCTCCTCGGCCTTCGTCTGCAGATCCCGATCCAGGCTGAGGTCGATGCCGGAGCCCACGCTCTGATCCTGCTGGAACAGCGCCTTTTCCGGGGCTGGCGACGCCGACTCCTCCGCCGCAGCGTCCTGGCGGGGCACCAGGTCCACCCGCACGGAGGGCACGCCGCGCAGCTGCTCGTCGTAGCGGGCCTGCAGGCCGCTCAGCCCGACCCGGTCCTGGATGGTCAGCGTGCCGCCGGACTCGTCGATCATCTCCTTGGTGGGGGTGCCGACCGAGCCCAGGATGGGTGCCGCGAAGGAGCCGCCGGGGCCGACGATGGCCGAGATCTCGCGGACGTAGGCGCCCGGCACCTGGCTGATGGTGGGCGGAATCTCAGCCTGGACCATGGTGGCCGCGACCACGAACGCCCTGGGGCCGTTGGCCAGGACCTTCTTCGTGAACGCCGCGGCGTCCACCTCCAGGATGGCGGCCAGGTCCGACGAGGCCGTCGGCCACTCGGCTGCCTCCACGGAGGACTTGTCCAGGCCCACCTCGAACATGGCCCCCTCCTCGACGATCGCCACGCCGGCGTTGTCGTTGATGGGCGCGCGGCGGCCCTCCGTGAGCGTGTGCCGCAGCCGGGTGGCCTCGGTGAGCTCCGGGTGGATGATCGAGGGCGCCCAACTCAACCGCCACTTGTCCCCGGAATAGCGCAGCCTCGCCTCCGACGGGTAGGTCCACCCCTCCTTACCCAGCTGGAAGCTCATGGTGAGGGTGGCGACGGCCACGTCGTCGTTGGCCTCGTAGGCCACGGGCCCGGCGCTGACGGTGGGGTAGATCTCGTCCATTCCCGCAAAGATGGCCTCGAAGTCTGTCTGCGCCTCCGTGGCCACGCCCACCATCGGGAGGCCGGAGACGTCCTGCGCGTTGAGCGCATCCACGACGGCGGTGAGGGCCTCGTCGATGGGGGGCAGATCCGGGCGCCCCGCCTGCGAACCACTGGGGTTGGGATCAGGGTCCGGCCCGGGGGCGCACCCTGCCAGGAGCAGTGCCAGCGTCATCGCGGCGGCCAGCAGACGTCGTCTCATGGGGGACCTCCTGTTCGTGACAAGGCTACCGGGGCCTTCCGACACCTTCGGTGACCCCGCCGTCGGGAAACGGCGGAGGCTCGCCATCCAGGCGTGCCTCGTCGCGGATTGGTGGTCGGCCCGTGCCCCGGTACCCTGGAAATGGCGTCTCGCAGACCTTCTACCCGGGTCTTCCCGAGCCAGTCGCCTCAACACAGGAGAAGAATTCCGTTGAACGTACCCCTCTGGGTGTGGGCCATCACCATCCTCGTCATTCTCGGCCTGCTGGCCTTCGACTTCTTCTTCCACGTCCGCAAGGCGCACATCCCGACGCTCCGGGAGGCGGCCATCTGGTCCGCCATCTACGTGGGGCTGGCGCTGCTCTTCGGCGTGCTGGTCTGGGTCTTCGGCGGCGCCCAGATGGGCGCGGAGTACTTCGGCGGCTACATCACGGAGAAGGCGCTCAGCGTCGACAACCTCTTCGTGTTCCTCATCATCATGTCCAGCTTCGCCGTCCCGAGGCAGGACCAGCAGAAGGTGCTGCTGTTCGGCATCGTGTTCGCGCTGATCGCCCGCACCGGGTTCATCTTCGCGGGCAAGGCCATGATCGAGGCGTTCTCCTGGACGTTCTACCTGTTCGGGCTCATCCTCATCTTCACGGCGGGCAAGTTGCTGGCGCCGGAGAAGGACGGCGAGGAGGAGGGTGCCAACAACTTCATCATCCGCCTGGCCAAGAAGTACCTGCGCACCACGGACCACTACGACGGCGACAAGCTCTTCACCATCGAGAACGGGCGCCGCGTGCTCACCCCGATGCTGCTGGTGATGATCGCCATCGGCGGCACGGACATCCTGTTCGCGCTGGACTCCATCCCCGCCATCTACGGCCTCACCCAGAACGTGTTCATCGTGTTCACGGCCACCGCGTTCTCCCTGATGGGGCTTCGCCAGCTGTACTTCCTCATCGACGGCCTCCTGGACCGGCTCATCTACCTCAAGTACGGCCTGTCCCTCATCCTCGGTTTCATCGGCGTCAAGCTGATCCTGCACGCGCTGCACGAGAACAACCTGCCGTTCATCAACGACGGCGAGCCGGTGCCGGTCTACGAGATCGAGATCGGGCTGTCGCTGACCGTCATCCTCGGCATCCTGGTCGTCACGGTGCTGGCGTCGATCTTCAGCCCCACCGGCAAGATGCAGACCGCCGTCCGCCAGATCGACCGCCTCGCCTACGGCTACGTCCACACCGAGTACCACGGCGACGAGGCGGAGCGCGAGGCCAACTACCAGCGCATGCTGGACGCCGAGTCGGCGCTCACGCAGTTCGACCAGGACAAGCTCATGGAGCAGATGGAGGAGACCGGGGCCCTGCGCGCGGTGGAGAAGGCCCACCGGATGCACGCGGACGCCACCAGGCGCTAGCCGTCACACATGCAGGTGATCGCCGCCCTCCGGCGGCTCTGGCGCCACGCGTCGTTCCGCCGTCTCCTGGCGCTGCGCACGCTCAGTCAGGCGGCCGACGGCACCCTGCAGGTGGGGATGGCCTCCTACATCCTGTTCTCGCCACAGTCGCAGCCGAATGCGGCCGCGATCGCCGGGGTGCTGGCGATCACCCTGCTGCCGTTCACGGTGATCGGGCCGTTCGTCTCCCCTCTCCTGGACCGCTGGCCGCGCCGCAACGTCGCCCTCTACTCCGACGTCGCCCGAGCCGGTCTCGCGGCCCTCATCGGCCTGGTCATCGCCTCGGGCGCGACGACGGGGGGATGGGCGGTGGTCCTCTACGGCGCCCTGCTGCTGGCGATGAGCATCAACAGGTTCATGCTGGCGGGGCTGTCGGCGGGGCTGCAGCACACCGTCGACGCCGATGAGTACCTGACCGCGTCGTCGATCCTGCCGACGGTGGGGCCGCTCGGCGTGGTCATCGGCGCCGTCCTGGGCTTCGTGACGCGCACGGCGCTCGGCGGGGTGATGCAGGCGCACCAGGCGGACGCCGTCGTGTTCGGGCTTGCGGCGGCCATGTTCGTGGGCTCGGTCCTGGTGTGTCGCGGGTTCGCGCGCGGGGCGCTGGGGCCGGATGTCGCGGGGGAGCGGACGAGCCTGCGGCGGGTCCTCGCGGGCCTCGCCGAGGCGGGGCGACACCTCCGGACCCGTCCCGCCGCGGTGCTGGCGCTGGCGCTGATGGCGGTGACGCGCCTGTTGTTCGGGGTGTGGAGTGCCGCGGTGATCCTCGCCGCGAGGCACGTGTGGAACCCAGTCGACAGGCCCGGGGATGCGCTCGCGGACCTCACCGTGTGGGGGCTGGCCACGGGCGCCGGGTTCATCCTCGCGGCGCCCGTGGTCCCCACCCTGGTTCGCCTGCTCGGGCTTCGACGGGCCGCCACGGCGCTGCTCACCGCGGCCGCCGTCGTCTCGGCTGGCGCCGCCCTCACCACGTCCATGCTGCCGCTGCTGGTGGCGAGCTTCTTCATCGGCCTGACCGTGCAGTCGTTCAAGATCTGCGTCGACACCATTGTGCAGGCGCACGTCGACGAGGAGTACAAGGGCCGGGCCTTCACGTTCTACGACGTGGGCTTCAACGGCGCCTTCGTGCTGGCCGGGCTGGTGGCCGTGGCGGTCCTCCCCCCGGGCGGGCTCTCGACCCCCGCCTTCCTGGGAATCGCGGTCGTCTATGCGGCCTGCGTCGTGGTGCTGGTGGACGTGAGCCGACGGCTGGGCCGTGAGGCGCTGGAGCGCGGTACCGAGGATCTCCTGCGCTCCTGAGCCCCCTCCACCCGGGTCAGGTGTCGAGCAGGCCGCACTCGTGGGCGATGAGGACCAGGCCAACCCGGTCGCGGGCGCCCAGCTTGCTCAGCAGCCGCCCGACGTGGGTCTTGACCGTGCCTTCGGCCATGTACAGGCGCTGCGAGATCTCTGTGTTGTTCGCCCCGTGCGCCACCTGCTCGAGGACCTCCCGCTCGCGGTCCGTGAGCGCGTCGAGGCGGCTGTCCGGGGCCAGGCCAGCCTTGGGGAGGAGCGGCGCGAACTGGGTGAGCAGCCGGCGGGTCGCCGACGGCGCCACGACGGCGTCGCCGCTGGCCACCGCGCGGATGGCGCCCAGCAGCTCCTCGGGGAGGGCGTCCTTGAGCAGAAACCCGCTCGCGCCGCCCCGGATGGCCGCGAACACGTACTCGTCCAGGTCGAAGGTGGTCAGCACCAGCACCTTGGTGTCCAGGCCCAGGGCGCTGATCTGCCGGGTGGCCTCGATGCCGTCCATGACGGGCATCCGGATGTCCATGAGCACCACGTCGATGCGCTTGGTCCGGACCGCGGCCACGGCGTCGCGGCCGTTGTCCACCTCGCCCACGGTCTCCATGTCGTCGGCCGAGTCGATCAGCATCCGGAAGCCACTGCGCACCAACGACTGATCGTCCGCCAACAGCACTGTGATCACGTCAGGCCCCTCTCAGCCAACTCTTGCCCAGCTGGCTCGGCATCGGAAGCCGCGCCCGCACCTCGTACCCGCCGCCCGCCCACGGCCCGGCCGTGAACTCGCCGCCCATCGCCAGCACCCGCTCCCGCATCCCGGGGATCCCTGAGCCGTGTCCGTCGGAGGTCGACAGCGCGCCCAGCCCGTCGTCGCGGACCTGGATCTCGATGGCCTCCGGGGTGAACCCCACGCGCACCTCCGCGGTCGCGGTGGGGCCGGCGTGCTTGAGGAAATTGGTGACGGCCTCCTGCAGGACCCGGAACGCGGTCACGCCCAACGATTCGGGCACCAGCGGGACCTCGCCGTCGACCTCCAACGTGATCCGGTGGCCCGCGCCGGCGATCAGTTCGGGGATCTGGGTGAGCGACGGCGACGGCCCGAAGGCGGGGGAGTCCGCGTCGCCGCGCATCAGGGCCACGATCCGGCGCACTTCCCCGATCGACTTGCGCCCCGTGTCCGCGATCACGTCAAGGGCCTCGACGGCGGCCTCGGGGCGCTTCGCCGCCATCGCGCGGGCCCCCTCGGCCTGCACGACGATGATCGACAACGAGTGGGCGAGGACGTCGTGGAGTTCCTGCGCCACCTCGGTGCGCGCCCGCCTCGCGGCGAGCTCCGTGCGCTGCCGCTCGGAGCGTTGGGCGGCCGTGAACCGCTCGGTGACGATCTCGCGGTCCAGCGCCTCCGTCAAGGCGCGCTCGCGCAGGAACCGTCCCCACAGGAAGCTCAGCGCGACGATGGCCAGGCACAGCAGCACCAGCAGCGTGGTGCCGACGAGGCGGTACGGCTGCGGCATGCCGCCCGTCCAGCTGAGCGGCCCGGCCAGCGAGCCGGCCACGCCGAAGGCCACCACCAGCAGCACCGCCGACATCCGCTGATACCTGCCGACGCTGTAGATGACGACGGGGACGGCGAGGAGGGCGGGGACCGGGGTGGTGAGTGTCGCGGCCATGCCGACGCCCGCGGCGCTCAGGACTCCCAGCGCGGCCAACGGCGCCACGCGTCGCACCACCAACGAGGCGCACATGAGCAGCGACCAGGCGATGGCCCGCCGCGAGAAGTCCACATCCGGCACAGCCAGGACTGGGACCCCGGTGCCGACGGCGAACACCGCGGCCAGGGCGGCGTCGCGGAGGACGGTGCGCCCGTCGCGTGACCACCGGTTGTCCATCATGATGTGGTCAGCCTAGGGGGAGGTGGCCGATGGGGGGTCAGACCGGGTCAGTGGCCTCGGCCCAGAGCGCGCGACGACGGGCCGCCTCGCGCCGGTCCACGAAGGTCGTCACCGCAGAGACGATCACCAGGATGGCCACCATCCACAGCACCTTGCGCATCATGGTCCCACTGTAAGCGGGGACCGGGACCACGGGCCATTCCGACCCGATCAGTAGCCGAGCATCTCCCTGCGCACGGGCAGCCACGCGATGGCGTCGCGCACCGCCTCCTGCTCGGTGAGCTTCGCCTCCCAGCCCAGTACGTCCTTGGCCTTCGACGACACCGTGTATACGCCGGCCACGTCGCCAGGCCGGGACGGGCCTTCCTGGACCTTGAGTGCGTCGCCGGAGATCGCCTCGAACGAGGCGGCCAGTTCCTTGACGGTGACGCCGCTGCCGGTGCCGATGTTGAACACCTCGTAGGACGAGGTGGCCGTGGCCTTGTCGAAGCCCTCCAGCGCCGCGACGTGGGCCTGGGCGAGGTCCCAGACATGGATGAAGTCCCGGATGCCGGAGCCGTCGCGGGTGGGCCACTCGACGCCGGTGACGGTGAACGTCTCGCCCTTGCTCCACGCCTCGAGCAGCTTGGCCAGCACGTGGCTGGGCTTTTCGAGCTGCTGGCCGGATCGGAGCTTCGGGTCCGTGCCGATGGGATTGAAGTAGCGCAGCGAGAGCACCTTCATGGCCGAGGCCCTGGTGAAGTCCTCGAGGATCATCTCGACGATGTACTTGGTGCGCGCATACGGCGAGCCGGGGGAGAGCGGCGAGTCCTCCGTGACGATGAAGTTCTCGTCCGGCGCGTAGATGGAGGCGGACGAGGAGAACAGGAACCGCAGGACCCCGGCCCGCTCCATCGCCCGCAGCAGCGTGATGGTCTTGGAGACGTTGTTCTCGTAGTAGTCCAGCGGCTGCTCGACCGACTCAGGCACCACGATCTTGGCGGCACAGTGCACCACGGCGTCGATCGAGTGCTCGGAGAAGACCCGCTCCAGGAGGGCCTCGTCGGCGAAGTCGCCCTCGTACACGGCGCGGTCCCCGATGAACTCGCGACGGCCGGTGGAGAAGTCGTCGAGGATGACCACCTCGTGTCCGGAGTCCTCGCACGCCGATGCGACGGTGCTGCCGATGTAGCCGGCGCCGCCGGTGATCAAGACCTTCATTCGTTCCCTTCCCTGGTGCCTGCGCCCATCCTATTGCCAGGGCCGATGACGGACGGGCGGCCCTCACCAGCCGCGGCGAATCCAGTTCCCGAGCGCGGGGCGCTCGGCGCCGATGCTCGTCGACGGGCCGTGGCCGGTGTGCACCACAGTCTCGTCCGGGAGGGTCAACAGCCCCGAGGTGATGGACGCGATGATCTGCTCGAAGCTCGAGTAGTCCCATCGCGTGGCACCCGGGCCGCCCTCGAACAGGGTGTCGCCGCTGAACACGCAGCCGAGGCTCGCCGCGACGAGCGACGTCGAGCCGGGGGTGTGGCCAGGGGTATGCCGCGCCACGAGCTCTACCCCGCCCGCGTGGAAGACGTCGCCGTCCCGCAGCGGCTCGAACGTCGCCTCGCCGTGCTCGGCCGCCCACAGGAACCGGTCCGCCTCGTTCAGGTGCACCGGCGCCTCCACCAGCGCGGCGAACTCCACCGCCGCCCGCACGTGATCCCAGTGCCCGTGGGTGAGCAGGATCGCGGTGACCCTCCGCCCCGCGACAGCCCGGGCCACCGCGTCAGCATCGTGGGCCGGATCGATCACGACTACGTCTGCGCCCTCTCCGACGATCCACACGTTGTTCTCGTGGACCGGCGGACCGGCGGGGTCGTGGTTTCCCGCGGTGAGGAGTCGCTGCACCCGCGCGGTCACGCCTTCTCCCGGGTGAGGTGGCGGGCGACGGCGGTGATCAGCCGGTTGCGGAGCCCGGGCTGATCGCTGGCCGCGGTGCGCGGGTGATGCCAGATGGCCTCGAAGATCAGCAGCAGATCCTCCACGTCCACCTCGAACTCGAGCCCGGCCCGCTCGGCCGCCGAGGTCACCAGGTCCACGTACAGGGGCCAGACGTCCTTGCGCATCTCGTCGACCCGCTCGCCGAATTCCGGGTCCCGGTAGGCGCGCAGGTCGATCTCCATCAACGTCCGCATGACCTCGGGCCCCGCCTGGTTGACGTCGAGGATGCCGGCGATGATCTGCTCGGTGGTCATCTCGTCGGGCAGCGCCGCCAGCGATGAGCGATACAGGGCCACCTGATCCTCGGCCACGTGCCGCATCACCTCGACGCACACGTCGTCCTTGGTGGCGAAGTTGGAGTAGAACGCGCCACGGGTGAAGCCGGCGGCGGCGCACAGGTGCTCGACGCTGGTGGCGTCGATGCCGCGCCGGCTGAACTCCTCGATCGCCGCCAGGACGAGCCTGCGCCGCGTCTCAGACCGGCGTCGCGTGAGTTCGATAGTCATGGTCGCGGACCTCCAGAAGGATGGATGCAGAAATGTAGGCATTTCGGTGCATAGTTGTATCCTGTGAGCCTATCCGGCTTGGGATCGATCTGAAGAAGAGGCCCCGAAGTATGTCTGCTTGGCTCTATGCCGTTGGTCGTTGGTGCTACCGGCGCCGCCTCACCGTCATCGGTCTCTGGCTCTCGGCCCTCCTTGTGCTGGGCCTCGCCGCGGTGACCTTCGGGGGGTCGTTCAACAACGCGTTCGAGATCCCGTCCTCGAAGTCCCAGGAGGCGTTGGACAAGCTGCGCATGACGTTCCCGCAGGGGGCGGCGCTCTCCGCCCTGGCCATCGTCGTGGCCCCCGAGGGTGAGCAGGTGACTGATTCCCGGACCGAGATCGAGGCCTCCCTCGAGGAGTTCGGCGAGTTGTCCATGGTGGAGGCCGTCACGTCCCCGTGGAACGAGTACGTCGACGGGCTGATCTCGGACTCCGGGCGCGCCGCCATCATCCAGCTCAGCCTGGACTTCGACGGCCAGTCGCCCACCGAGGAGCAGCTCGAACCCATCAGCGAGGTGGCCGATGCCCTCCAGGCGGCCATGCCGGAGGGCACCCAGGTCAGCATGGGCGGCGAGGCCTACAACATCGAACTGCCTCACCTCTCCGTCATCGAGGCCATCGGGCTGGTGGTGGCGCTGGTGGTGCTGACGGTGGTGCTCGGCTCCATCGTGGCGGCCGGCCTTCCGCTGCTCACCGCCATCACCGGCGTGGGCATCGCGATGGCGCTGATGTTCCTGCTGACCAGCATCTTCGACATCAACTCCACCACTCCGCTGCTCTCGGTGATGTTGGGGCTGGCGGTCGGCATCGACTACGCCCTCTTCATCCTCTCCCGGCACCGCGACCAGCTCCGCGAAGGGCTGGACCCCGAGGAATCCGCGGGCCGCGCCGTCGGCACCTCAGGCTCGGCCGTCGTCTTCGCCGGCCTCACCGTGTTCATCGCGCTGCTCGGACTCGGGGTGGCCAACATCCCCTTCCTCACCGTCATGGGCATCTTCGCGGCCATCACCGTCGCCGTCGCGGTGGCCATCGCGCTCACCTTCCTCCCCGCGCTGATGGGCGTGATGGGGGAGCGGATGCGCCCCAAGCCGCGCAAGGCGGCCGCCAAGCCCAGGAAGCACGGCGGCGCGTTCGCGTGGTGGGTCAACCTCACCACCTCCCGCCCCGTCCTCACCATCGTGCTGGTGGTGAGCAGCCTGGTGGCTCTGGCGCTTCCGGCGCTGGGGCTGCAGGTGTCGCTGCCGAACGCGGGCCAGCAGCGCCCGGACCAACCCGCACGGATCGCCTTCGACCTGATCGCGGAGCACTTCGGCCCCGGCGTCAACGGGCCCCTCATCGTCACCGCGGACATCATCGGCTCCACCGACCCCCTCGGCCTCATGGCCAGCCTCAAGGAGGACATCGAGCAGATGGACGGCGTGGCCGGCGTCCCGCTCGCCACCCCCAACCCCAACGCAGACACCGGCCTCATCCAGGTCGTGCCCGAGACCGGCCCCGACGACCCCGCCACCGCGGATCTCGTCCGCGCCCTCCAGGGCCGGGCCGACGACTGGGAGTCCCGTTACGGCGTCTCCACCAACGTGACCGGGCTCACGGCGGTCCAGATCGACATCAGCGAGAAGCTCACGGCGGCGCTGTTGCCGTTCGGCCTCCTGGTGGTGGGCCTCTCCCTGGTCCTGCTGGCCGCCGTGTTCCGCTCCGTCTGGGTTCCCATCAAGGCGACGGTGGGGTATCTGCTCAGCGTGAGCGCCGCCTTCGGCGCCACCGCGCTGGTGTTCAACTACGGCTTCCTCAAGGAGGTCGTCAACCTCGAACGCGGCATGCCGATCATCTCCTTCCTGCCCATCCTGCTGATGGGCATCCTGTTCGGCCTGGCCATGGACTACGAGGTGTTCCTCGTCAGCCGGATGCGCGAGGAGTACGTCCACGGCAAGTCACCCCTTGAGGCCATCCGTGGCGGCTTCGTCGCCTCCGGGCCGGTGGTCATGGCGGCGGCCGTCATCATGGTGGCGGTGTTCGCGTTCTTCGTGCCGCAGGGCATGAGCGCCATCAAGCCGATCGCCTTCGCGTTGGCGGTGGGTGTCGCGGTGGACGCGTTCCTCGTGAGGATGACCCTGGTGCCCGCCGTCCTCGCGCTGCTGGGTGAGCGTGCGTGGTGGCTGCCGAAGTGGCTGGACCGGATCCTGCCCACCTTCGACGTGGAGGGAGAGGTGCTGTCCACCGAGATGGCTCTGAAGGGCTGGCCCGGCGACGGGTCCCTGCTCTACGCCGAGGGCCTCGCGGTCGACGGCGTGGTGGGGGCCATGGACCTCCGGCTCGTGCCCGGCAACGTGATCGGGCTCGTCGGCCCCGTCGGCGCGCGCACCGGCGCGGCGCTGGCGCTCAGCGGGCGCCTGGAGACCACCGGCGGCCGCGCCCGGGTGGCCGGGGCGCTCCTGCCGCAGGCCGCCGGGAACGCGAGGCGTCGGGTCACCTACCTGGACCTCGCCCACGTCGACGATCCCGCGCTGGCGCTCGTCCAGACCAACCCGGGGAGGGTGGCGTTCATCGACTCGGTTGACCTCGTCACCACCCCCGAGGCGCGGGCCGCCCTCAACGCGCTCGTGGACAGGATCCGCCCAGACGGCGTCGTCGTGCTGTGCGCCGCCGTCGAGGACCACCTCACAGACCACACCCTGGACGGCATCTACGCCGCCCCGGCCATCGCTCACGAGGGGAGCCGGGCATGACACCCGAGACCCAGTCCGGACGCCGCGTCACCTGGCCGGCCATCATCGCGCTGGTGCTTGTCCCGCTCCTGGCGGTGGCGGCCCTGCTCGCCCTGACCAGGCCGGGCGGGGACGAAGAGATCTCCGCCGCCGTCGTCAACCTCGACGAGGCCGTCACCGTCAACGGGCAACTCGTCCCGATGGGCCGCCAGTTGGCGGCCGCCATGATCGAGCGCGACGGCGAGAACGTCAGCTGGACGTTGGCGGACGAGCCGAGCGCTGCGGACGGCCTCGCCTCCGGGGAGTTCGCCGCCGTGGTGACCATCCCCCAGGGGTTCTCCGCGGCCGCCACCTCGTTCTCGGAGAACGACGCCGACACCGCCCAGCAGGCCACCATCGAGGTGCAGGTCAGCGAGAACGCGCCCGTCACCGACGCGCAGCTCGCCCAGCAGATCGCACGCCTTGCCACCGACACCATCAACGCCACCCTCACCGAGGGCTACCTCGACGGCATCTACGTGGGCTTCAACACCGTGGGTGAGCAGTTCTCCACGATCGTCGACGGCGCGCAGCAGCTGAGCGACGGGTCCGCCCAGCTGGCCGACGGGACGCTCCAGTCGTCCCAGGGTGCCAACCAGCTGAGCGACGGCATGGCGCTGCTCGGCGAGAACGGGCCGAAGCTCGCCGACGGCGGTGACCAGCTGGTCATCGGCATCCGCGAGCTCAGCTCCGGCAGCTCCCAGCTGGCCGACGGCGCCGCCGAGCTGGCCGACGGCGCGCAGCAGTTCGCCGACGGCGCGGACCAGCTCCTCACGGGCATCCCGGCCTTCGCCGACGGCGCCGCGCAGGCGATCGGCGGGGTGGGGCAGCTGCGCGACGGACTGGACCAGGTCATCGCGGGGCTGGACCAGCCGCAGGACTTCTCTCAGCTCGAACAACTCGCCACAGGGGCCAGGCAGACCGCCGACGGCGCCGCGGGGCTGTCCGGCGGCATCGCGCAGGTCAACCAGGCCATGCAGGGCTTCAGCTCCGGCGCGATCCCGGCGCCTGATGAGGTGACCGCCATCGGCGGCCAGATCGCCGCGGGCTTCGAGTGCCCGGTGGCCGACCCGGCCACGTGCGAGATGCTTCAGCAGACCTTCGCCGCGGGAGCGTCCGCCGGAGTCAGCGCAGGTTTCCAGGCCGGCACCGGCACCGCGTCCGCCGCCCTCACCACCCCCGATGCCGCCACCGGCCTCTCGCTCGTGGCCGGCGCGGAGGCACTGGCCGGGGGAGCGGACCAGCTGGCCGACGGCGTGGACCAGCTCGTCACCGAACTGCCCGCCCAGACCGAGGCCCAACTGGGCGAGCTCAAGGCGGGCCTGACCCAGATCCGCGACGGCGCCGACACCCTGGCCACCGAGGCCCAGCCCATCGTCGACAACGCCCCCGCCATCTCCGCCGGAGCCACCCAGCTCAACGACGGCGCCGGCGAACTCGCAGACGGCGCCTTGCAGTTCGCCGACGGGGTCGCCCAGCTCGACGACGGCGTCGGCCAGCTCGAGACGGGCGCCGCCACCTTCGTCGACGGCCTCACCCAGTACACCGAGGGCGTGACGTCGGCGGCCGACGGCACCGCGCTCCTCGCCGATGGGCTCGCGCAGCTCTCCGACGGTGCCCGGCAGCTGGACGACGGCGTGACCACGTTCGCCACCGAGCTGGCCAAGGGCGCTGACCAGGTGCCCACCTACTCCCCGCGCGATCGTGAGCGGCTCGCCACCGTCGTCGCGGCGCCCGTGGATACCCCCGACGACCTCCTGGAGAGCGGACGCGTGCCTCTTGTCTCGCTGCTGCTCGTCGCCGGGCTGTGGCTGGGCGCGCTGGCAAGCTTCGTCGTCGCCCGTCCCATCCCGCGCGATGTGGTGACCTCGCGTGCGTCCAGCCTGGCCCTGTGGGCGCAGACCATGTGGTTGCCGCTGGCGGTCGTGGCGGCCCAGGGCCTGCTGCTCGGCCTCGTCGGCGGGGTGGTCCTCGACGTCGGGTTCGGGTCGACGGTGGCGCTCGCGGCGCTGCTGATCGTGATGGGCGCGTCGTTCGTGTTCGCCAACCATGCGCTGGCCGGATGGCTGGGCAACGCTGGGCGGGCGGTGTCGCTGCTCCTGCTCGTCATGACGGTGGCCCTGGGCCTGTCGTCGGCCGCGTCCTGGCTGAACCCGATCGCGGCGGTCTCCCCGCTGCACAACGGCCTGCTACTGGTGCGCGCCTCGCTGTCTGGAGGCAGCGGTGAGATCGGCCTCGCGACGATGGCGGTGCTGATGGCGGCGGTCGGGCTGCTGCTGTCAGTCCTGGCAGTCTCGAGCCGCCGTCGGATCACTGTGGAGCAGTACCTGCGCGCGGCCTGAGTGTGTGGCCATGCAGTCTGCCGGATTCCGCAAGGCGACGCGCAGGCTTCTCCGAAAGGTGCATTGTCAGCACCTGTTGGTGCACGAACGTGCACCGTCCTTGCAAGGACGTGCAGACCAGAGTTGGCTTGTGGTCGGCGGCCGTTGGGGTCGTCATGAAGCATGCGTCACTGGTGACGCCGGACTGACAGAGCTGTCAGGAACGGAGTGAGGGATGGAAACCTCTTTGGGTGTTGTCTTCCTCTCGGAAGTCGTGGGATCAGCCATGCTGCTGCTGCTTGGTGGTGGTGTCGTCGCTAGCGCGATCCTCACCAAGACCAAGGGCAACGGGCAGGGCTTCCTTTTCATCAACTGGGGCTGGGGTATCGCGGTCTTCGCGGGCGTCCTCGTCTCGTACAAGTCGGGCGGCCACATCAACCCCGCCGTCACCCTGGGCATCCTCGCCTCGGGATCTGAGAACTACGCCACGGGCGTCCCGATCACGGCCGCGTCCACCGTCGTCTACATCGCTGCCCAGCTTCTCGGCGCGATGATCGGTGCGGTCCTCTGCTGGCTGGCCTACAAGGACCACTTCGACGAGGAGCCGGATCCGGCCCTGAAGCTCGCCGTGTTCTCCACCGGCCCTGCCATCCGCAACTACGCCATGAACGTGGTCACTGAGGTCATCGGCACCTTCGTCCTGGTCTTCGTCGTCCTCGCGGCAGGCAACTTCACAGCGAACAGCGGCGTCGCCCCCGCCAACCTCGGCTGGCTCGGCGCCCTCGGCGTGGCACTGCTGGTCCTCGGTATCGGCCTCAGCCTCGGTGGCCCCACCGGTTACGCCATCAACCCGACGCGTGACCTCGGCCCCCGCATCGTGCACGCCATCCTGCCCATCAAGGGCAAGGGCAGCTCCGACTGGGGCTACGCCTGGGTGCCGGTCGTCGGCCCCATCATCGGTGGCGTCCTGGCCGGCCTCCTCTCCGGCGTTCTCCTGCCGGCAATCTGATCGAAAGGAAATGAGTTAAGTAATGGCTGACAAGTACGTACTCGCAATCGACCAGGGGACAACGAGCTCCCGGGCCATCGTCTTCGACCACAGCGGCCAGATCGTCGCCACCGGTCAGAAGGAACACGAGCAGATCTTCCCGCGCGCAGGCTGGGTTGAGCACAACCCCGTCGAGGTGTGGAACAACGTCCGCGCCGTCGTCGCGGAGGCACTCAGCGGCGCATCCATCAACCACCAGCAGATCGCGGCGGTTGGCATCACCAACCAGCGCGAGACCACCGTCGTGTGGGACAAGAACACCGGTGAACCCGTCTACAACGCCATCGTCTGGCAGGACACCCGCACCGCGAAGATCGTCGAAGAGCTCGGCGGCGGAGACCAGGACAAGTACAAGGCCCGAGTGGGCCTCCCCCTGGCCACCTACTTCTGTGGCCCCAAGGTCAAGTGGATCCTCGACAACGTCGAGGGCGCACGCGAGCGCGCCGAAGCCGGCGACCTCGTCATGGGCACCATGGACAGCTGGGTGCTGTGGAACATGACCGGCGGCGTCGACGGCGGAGTGCACGTCACCGACGTGACCAACGCCTCGCGCACCATGCTGATGGACCTCAACACCCTCAGCTGGGACGCGGACATCGCGGCAGACATGACCATCCCCATGTCGATGCTGCCCGAGATCAAGAGCTCGGCCGAGGTGTACGGCGTGGGTCGCGCGGCAGGTCTCCTGCCCGACGTCCCCATCGCAGGCATCCTGGGCGACCAGCAGGCGGCCACCTTCGGCCAGGCCTGCTTCGAGCCCGGCATGGCGAAGAACACCTACGGCACCGGCAACTTCATGCTGCTCAACACGGGCGAAGCGATCGTCCCGTCGACGAACGGCCTGCTGACCACCGTGTGCTACAAGATCGGCGACAAGCCCGCCATCTACGCCCTCGAGGGCTCGATCGCGGTCACCGGCTCGCTGGTGCAGTGGCTGCGCGACAACCTGAAGATGTTCAGCTCGGCCCCCGAGGTCGAAGAGCTGGCCAGCACGGTCGAGGACAACGGCGGCGCGTACTTCGTGCCCGCGTTCTCGGGCCTCTTCGCGCCCTACTGGAAGTCCAGCGCGCGCGGCGCGTTGGTCGGCCTCACCCGTTACGTCAACCGTGGTCACATCGCCCGCGCAGCCCTGGAGGCCACCGCCTACCAGACGCGCGAGGTGCTGGAAGCCATGGAGGCGGACTCGGGCGTCAAGCTCGCCGAGCTCAAGGTTGACGGCGGCATGACGATGAAC
This sequence comes from Tessaracoccus sp. MC1627, assembly GCF_014164725.1. NCBI lineage: Bacteria > Bacillati > Actinomycetota > Actinomycetes > Propionibacteriales > Propionibacteriaceae > Tessaracoccus > Tessaracoccus sp. MC1627. The sequence continues at coordinate 421,648 of NZ_JACJGA010000001.1, forward strand.
GAGACGCTCATGCAGTTCCAGGCCGATCAGCTCGGCGTCGACGTGGTTCGCCCCGTCGTCGCGGAGACCACGGCCCTGGGCGCCGCCTACGCAGCCGGCATCGCCGTCGGCTACTGGGAGGGTGAGCAGGACGTCATCGACAACTGGGCAGAGGCCAAGCGCTGGAAGCCAGTGGTCGACGAGGCCGAGCGGGAGCGCAAGTTCCGCCTGTGGAAGAAGGCCGTCACGCGGACCTTCGACTGGGTCGACGAGGACGTCAAGGAGTGATCCTCCAAGGCTGATTCACGCGAGGGGCGCCGGGCAACCGGCGCCCCTTTCGCGTCCCCTCCCCGCTGGTTGAGCCACGCCTGCCGCGGAGCGGCGCAGCGTGCGTCGACGTTGGCTTCCCAGGGACCTGGGTTCCGCGGTGGCTGAGGGGGACCGGCCTCGCCCATGGGCGCCCTCGGCACGCCCAAACGCGGCGTGCCTTGCCCAACGCCCGACCCACCGCGACCGGTCCCCCTCATCCACCGCTCTGCGGTGCCTCCCCTCCCGCCTCCGCCACCCCGCGCCTGCCTTGGGTCTCGGCGCCTGCCTTCGTTATGAGCGCCTGCGCTACAGCGCGGGCGCGTCAGAGCCGCCTGCCCTATGTTGGTGGGCCCGCGCTCTAGCGCGGGCGGCGAGACTTATCGCAGGCGCGTCCGAGCCGCCTGCCTTGCGTCCCGACGCCTGCCCTCGTTGTCGACGCCTGCACTAGAACGCAGGCGCGTCCGGGCTGCCTGCCCTCGTTGTCGACGCCTGCGCTCTGGCGCGGGCGGGGAGATTTATCGCAGGCGCGATGGGACCCACCGCGACCGCGAAAGCGACGCGCCTCGCAGGCAGGACCCTCCAGCGCCCTGGAGGCACGGCGAGCGGTACCCGCGACGGGTATGCGCCACTAGGCGATGAGGGGGCCTCTGCCGACTAGCCTTGCCGACATGGCTGACTCAGTGATCCTGCAGGTGGACGGTCCCGAGGGTGCGCGCGAGGTCAAGCTGACGAGTCCAGACAAGGTGCTGTGGCCAGGCGACGGCATGTCCGACGGCGTGGCGGTCACCAAGCGCGACCTTGCCGATTACCTCATCGCCGTCGCCGGTCCGTTCCTCCACCTCAACGGCGACAGGCCCATGACCCTGCAGCGCTTCCCGGAGGGGATCGACGGCGAGGAGTTCTTCTCCAAGCGGCCACCGCAGGGCGCGCCGTCGTTCCTGCGGCGCGTGACCTGCACCTACCCGTCGCGCCGGAAGCACGACCAACTCACCTTCGACGAGCCCGCGGCGCTGGCCTGGGCCGCACAGATGGGCACCATCACCTTCCACCCCTGGCCGGTGCGCACCGCGAACCTCGACAACCCCGACGAGTTCCGCATCGACCTCGACCCCCAGCCCGGCCGCGACTTCCGCGACGCCGTCGAGGCCGCCCTCGCCCTGCGCGAGGTGATGGCCGAGGCGGGGCTGAAGGCGTACGCCAAGACCTCCGGCAACCGCGGCATCCACGTCTACGCCCGGATCCTCCCCACCCACGAGTTCCAGGACGTGCGGCACGGGGTGATCGGGATCGCGCGCGAGCTGGAACGTCGCCTTCCGGACCTCGTCACCACGTCGTGGTGGAAGGAGGAGCGCGGGGAGCGCATCTTCGTGGACTTCAACCAGGCCAACCGCGACCGCACCATCGCCGCCGCCTACTCCCCGCGACCCCTCCCCGGTGCACCGGTCTCCACCCCGCTCACCTGGGACGAGCTCCCCGATGCCGACCCGCGCGAGCTCACCCTCCGCACGGTCCCGGCGCTGCTGGAGCGTCGCGGCTGCGCCTGGGCGGACATCGACGATGAGCCGGGCGAGGTGTCCGGGGCGCTGTCGCTGTGGGCAGCGGACCTCGAGCGCGGTCTGGGCGAGCTGAACTTTCCGCCCGACTATCCCAAGATGCCGGGCGAACCGCCCAGAGTGCCGCCGAGCAAGCGGAAGGCGGACCGGGCCGACGACGAGTACATGGCGCCGAAGGCCGAACGCGACGCCGAATGGGGCACCGCCATCGCCCCGCCGTACGGGCCGATGCTCGCCAAGCCGGTGAAGAAGCTGCCCGAGGGCGACTTCCTCTACGAGCCCAAGTGGGACGGCTTCCGCTCCCTCATCTGGCGCTCCGGCGACCAGGTTGAGATCGGCTCGCGCAACTCGCGCCCCATGACCCGCTACTTCCCTGAGCTGGTGCGCGCCGTCGTCGAGAACTTCCCGGACCACTCGGTCATCGACGGCGAGATCGTCATGATCGACCCCGAGACAGGCGACCGGCTCAACTTCGACGCGTTGCAGCAGCGGATCCACCCCGCCGCGTCGCGGATCAGGAAGCTGAGCGAGGTCACGCCCGCCAGTTTCGTGGCGTTCGACCTGCTTGCGCTCGGCATGGAGAACTTCGCCGAGAAGCCGTTCCGGGATCGGCGAGCCGCGCTGGAGACGGCACTGGCCGGGGCGCGGCCCCCCATCTTCCTGACGCAGGCCACGCGGGAGGTGAGCGTCGCGGGGCAGTGGTTCGAGCAGTTCGAGGGGGCAGGGCTCGACGGGGTGATCGCCAAGCCACTCGGCGAGCCGTATGCCGAGGACAAGCGCGTGATGTTCAAGTACAAGCACGAGCGCACCGCGGACTGCGTTGTCGCGGGGTACCGGCTGTACAAGGGCGAGCGCGACGCCATCGGCTCGCTGCTGCTGGGGCTGTACACCGACGACGGCACGCTCAACTCCGTCGGGGTGATCGGGGCCCTCCCGATGGCGCGGCGCCGCGAGCTGTTCGAGGAGCTCCAGCCCCTGGTCACGTCGTTCGAGGGCCATCCCTGGGCGTGGGCGGAGCCGGAGGACACGGAGGCCGACAACCGCGACCAGTCCTTCCCCCGCACCCCGACGGCGGCCGCGCACTCGCGCTGGAACGCCACCAAGGACCTGTCCTTCACTCCGCTGCGCCCGGAGCGGGTGGTGGAGGTGCGCTACGACCACATGGAGGGCCCTTCGACACCTGCTCGTTCCTCGCAGGGCTCAGGACAAGACAAGCGATTCCGTCACACAGCCCAGTTCGTGCGGTGGAGGGACGATCGGGACCCCGCGTCGTGCACCTATGACCAGCTCGACGAGCCGGTCAGCTACGACCTGGCCCGGGTCCTCGGGAACCACACCCCTACTGCAGGGTGACCTCCGCGATCTCGGCGCGGAACCCGCCCTCCACCGGCGGCAGGCTCGTGACGTAGACCATCAGGTACTGCGTCTCCGTCGGCTCATCCAGCGCGATGGTGGCCGTGCCCGTCGCGGCAGGGTTCGAGCCGACGATCGTCCAGTCAGCCTCGGTGCGCATCGACGGCTCAGACCCCGACGGCACTCTCAGCTCGACGGCGGTCTCCCCGCCCACCAACGTCACCGTCGCGCTCGTCACCGTGGTGGGTGCACCGAGGTCCAGGATCAGCCCGACGCCGGGCTTCTGCCCGCCCATGTCCGGCCTGCGGAGGTAGCGCATCGTCACCCACGTGGTGCCCGCGTCCCCGTCGATCACGGTCGCGGCCCGGTCCCCGTTCTCCTCGCCGTTTCCGCCGTCCTCCTCGGGGTCGAAGTCCCGCACGCCGACGATCGCCGGAGACCCCGCAGCGCCCTGCGACACCGACGGCGACTGCGACTGCGCTGCCGGGCTCGACGCGCCGGGGCCGGACGGCGTGGTGGCCGCCTGATCCGGGTCCGCCGTCCACAGCGCGATGATCGACGCCACCGCGATGAGGACCAGCAGCGCCAGCAGCGCCACCACCCCGCGGCGCGTTCGGGGACGGTCGGGGTCCTCGCCCGCGACCCTCGTGGACGCCACCGGCGGGGGAACCACATCCCCGGGAGTGCGGCGCGGGCCCGTGAACAGGTCGTCGCTGAGCACTGGCCTGCCCGCGCCGTCACCCTCCCGCGACAATCCGGCCGAGCGCGCCAGGGTGGCCGCCTCGACGTCCGTGCCCTCCTCCGGTGCGGTCCCGGAGACCGGGGCCCAGATCCCGACGCGGGTCTCGCCCGGGCGCCGGAACGGGTCGTGCGGGGCGCCCGAGGGGGACGGCACCGCGCGATCCAGGCCGCGGACGCGCTCCTCGAGGTCAGCCGCGGCGTTCGCGGTGCCCAGCACCATGGACAGTGCTTCCACCAGCTGCCCCGCGGATGAGATCCGGGGCTCGCTCATCGCGCCTCGCTGGGTGAGCGTGACGGTGCAGATCCGGTCCAGGGCAGGCGAGACCCCCGCCTTGACCGTGTGTGCCGGCGCGGTCTCCCCAGCGACGATGGGCGCGGCGGGCATCCCGAAGGCGGCCTCCCCTGGCCAGTGCCGCACCAGGGTGGCGTACAGGATCTTTCCCAGGCCGACGACGTCAGAGCTTTCGCGCGCGGACCAGGCGTGCTGGTGGTCGGCGCGGTCAGCCAGCGCCGCCTCGACGCCGAACCCGCCGAGCCGGACCGCCCCCGAGGTGGTGATGATGACGTTGTCCGGGCTCAGCTGCTCGTGGAACAGCCCCTGGGCGTGGACGGCGACGAGCGCGTCGGCGAGGTCACGCACGATGTGGGCGGATTCGATCGCGCTCAGCGGTCCAGCAGCCAGGATGTCGGTCAGGGAGCGGCCGGGCGCGTACTCGCGCACGACGAACGCCCCGATGCCCTGCGTGGGGTCCAGCACCTCGTCGGCGTCGAGCACGCGCAGGAACCTCGAGTCGGTGGCCACGGCGCCCTTGCGGGCCGCCAGCATGACGTCGGAGATGCGCGGGTCTCCCGGTGCGATGACGTGCACCACGACGTCGCGAGAGAGCACCTGGTCGTGGGCCCGCCACGTCTCGGTGCCGAACAGGGAGGCCAGTCGCTCAACCAGCTCGTAGCGGGTGCTGAGCAGGGCCCCGGCGGCGGCGATCCGGGCGGGAGTGGCGTCGCGGAACAGGCCCGGAATGTCGAGCGCCCCGGTGGTCTCGTCCTGGTCGGAGGCTTCGCCACCCGCGGCCAGCTCCCCACCGTCGGACCAGTCCACCGCGGCGGATCGCGGCCCGGCCGGTGCCAACGGCGCCATCCGGCCGGTGTCCTCGTCGACGGAGGAGGGGGCCGACGGCGTGCCCGCGACGGGGGGGAACGTGTGCTTTGTGGTGGCCGGCTTGTTGCGCACCACCGTCGCGGGACCCGTGTCGAAGGAGTCGATCATGTCGTCGCGAAGCGCCGGCACGACGGCGGTCGGCATCTGGTCGTCGCCCTGCGAGCGGTCATCCCGGGAGGACTCGACGGCGCCGGCCCGCGACCCTCCGCGGCGCCCGAACCGGCTCCCCACCAGCTCCGACAGGCTGCCGAGCTCCTTCACCTTGAGCGCCTTGCCCATCAGCAGGAAGGAGACGAGGATCACCAGTCCGCCCGCGGCCAGCGCGACGATCTGGCCGACGGTGCGGCCCGGCACAACCCCGATCAGCCATCCCGACAGGTAGTAGGCGGCCACGCCGCCGATTCCGGCGCCCAGCAGCAGCCGAACCAGGTGCATGACCAGGGCCCGGCCGTCGAGGTCCGGCACCCTGCGCCGCAACGCCTGCCAGGTAACGAGCACGCCGATGGAGTAGGCCAGCGAGTACGCCAGGGCCAGCGCCCCCGCCACCCAGGCGTCGGAATTCACCCACCACACGAGCGCGATGGCGCCCGCGATGTTCAGGCCCGCGATCAGGGTCTGCAGGAAGAACGGGGTGCGCGTGTTCTCCAGCGCGTAGAAGGTGCGCAGGCAGACGAACTGGACGGTGAACGGGATCAGCCCCAGCGCGAACGCCATCAGCGCCCACGCGATCCAGACGGCGTCCGTGGCGCCCGTGCCCTGTCCGAAGAGAAGCCCGGCCATCGGGCCCGACAGGGCCAGGAACGCGACGGTGGCGGGCACGATGGCCACCATGGCCAGCCGCACCGTCTTGGTGAACTCGCCCGCGACACCACTGAAGTCGCCACCCGCGGCCAGCCGCGACGCATTGGGCAGCATGGCGGTGGCCAGGGAAACGGTGATCAGGGAGTGCGGCAGGATCCACAGCAGGTGCGCGTTGGCGTAGACCGTGACGCCCGCGCCGCTACCGCCCGCGGTCGCGGAGGTGGCGAGCCTGTTGACCACCATGAGCCCCACCTGGTTGACGGCCACGAAACCCATCGTCCACTTGGTCAGGGAGAAGGTGTGGCCCAGCCCGGTGCCCTTGAGGTCGAACCGGGGACGCAGCTTGAAGCCGAGCTTCCGGATGTAGGGGATCATGACGGCGGTCTGCGCGACGATGCCGAGCGTGGTGCCGATACCCAGCAGGAGGATCTGCGGCGTGGTGAAGGCACTCGAGTGGTCGTCGTCGTTGCCCCACACGACGAAGTAGAGGGCCATCACGGCGATGGAGATGATGTTGTTGGCGATGGGTGCCCACATCATGGGGCCGAACTTGTCCCGCGCGTTGAGCACCTGTCCGAGGAGGAAGAAGGCTCCGTAGAAGAAGATCTGCGGCAGGGTCAGGTAGGTCAGCGCCACCAGCGACGCGTACTGGGCCTCCAGGTCCGTCCCGCGCCAGGCGGGGGAGGTGTAGATGGCCGTCACGAGTGGCGCGCCGATGGTGACCACCACCGCCACCACCGTGATGATCAGCATGAACGCGGTCATGATGCGGCTGGTGTAGGCCTCGCCGCCGTCGTCATCGTTCTTGATGGCGCGCACGATCTGCGGCACCAGCACGGTGTTGAGCGCACCGCCGGCGAACAGGATGTAGAGCGAGTTGGGCACCATGGTGGCCAGGGCGAGCATGTCCGCCTGCCGGGTGCCGTTGCCGAGGATGAAGGCCACGAGCATGACCCGGATGACTCCGAGGATGCGCGAGATCATCGTCCCGGACGCCATGATGGCGCCGGCGCCGATGAGTTTCCTGGTGCTACTGACTTGGCTCACTGTTCTCCTTGCCCGAACGTTCGCGTTGCACGGCGCGGATCCGGAGGGCGGTGCCCCCCACCACTACAGCACCCGAGACGACGATGATGATCCAGCCGACGCGCCCGAAGTCGGTAGCGCTGATTTCGATGGGCAGCGGCCTCCCCAAGGGGTCGCCCGCCACCGTGGTCAGTTGGGCGCGCACGATCGCGACCCCGTTGGCGGTGGCCTCCGGCGTGATGTCGACGGTGGCCGCCTGGCCCGGCCCCACCGTCACGGGACCCACCGCGGGGACCCGGATGCGCTGCGGGGAGTCCGACGCGAACTCCAGCCTCACCTGGATGGGAACCCCCAGGCCGTTGGTGACGGTGACCGGGAACGTGTTGGTGCGCGACCCCATGACGAACGATTCGGCCGCCCGCAGCGTCACCAGCGAGGCGTCGATACGGGAAGGGGCGACGGCGTCGAGATAGGCCAGCGCGGCGGCCTCGTCGGCGAAGTCCTTCGAGAAGGCCGTGGACCCGATCCTGGACAGGTCCGTCGGCTCGTCGGAGCCCATGAGTTGGCGCAGGAACTCCGCGTCGGCCTCGATGGCGTGCAGGCGGTCTGCCAGGGCGGGCCACTGGGCGGGCTCGGTGGCATCCGGCCAGACAAGCCGGCCGGCGGGGCTGGAGCCGGGGGCGATGTGGCGCCGCTGAGCGCCGGGGGTGGCGTCCGCCTCCGCCGCCTCCACCGTCGAGATGACGTAGAGCGGCGTCGCGTCGGCGAGCAACTCCTCGGTGATCAGCCTGCCCAGCCGCACGCCGGGCGGTAGCGCCGCGAAGCTGGCCAGGGGAGAGGCACCCAGCAGCGCGGGCGCGCCGCCGCGGCTGCCGCTGGCGTTCCGCACCACGACGGTGTCGACGTCGGTCAGCTGCTCGGCCAGTTGCTCGCCGGCGCCGTCCTCCATCACCGCGACACCCGGCAGCGCCAGCATCGACGGCGGGGTGGCGGTGGCGCTCCATTCCAGCACCCGGTCCAGCTCACCGGCGGCGTCGGCCCTGGTCAGATGGGGGTTGGCGTAGGGGAGCCGCCAGAGCCGGTCCTGCTCGGCGAGGGCCTGGACGCGCCGCAGCCAGGCGAGCGCCACCCCGCTTCCGGGGGTGCTCACCCCGCCCACGACGTGGTCCCCGGTCATCAGCTCGACGGCCTCCAGCAGAGCCGGATCCACCGCCGCGACCACCCCGTCGCGCTCGGCGCTGGCCAGGAGGGTGTCGAGCCGGCCGGCGAGGTCGCGGGCGAGGGAGTCGTCGATGAAGTCACCGTCGGGCAGCCAGGTGGGTGGGGCGGTGAGCAGCACGAGGGCGCTGGACTCCACGGGTTCCGTGGTGGCCGCCACCACCACCTGGTCCTCGCCCACCACCTGGTTGGGGCCGTCGGCCGGGATGCCGCGCACCTGCACGCCGAGCAGATACCCGGCATCGGTCCTGGTCAAGGCGTATTGCCCGGCGGTCAGTTGAGCGACGGTGGCCCGTACGGTGAAGTCGGCGCGCTGCCCCGGCGCGAAGTCCTCGTCCCGAGTGAGAATGTCGAGGTTGCCGGCCTGCTCGTCGAACAGCCTGGCCCCGATCGGCACATCCGCCAGGGTCTGGGCCAGCTGTGTGGTGGTGGTCTGCGGCGTGCTCAGCCGCCAGAAGTGGACGTTGACGTAGCGGATGGGCACCGTGGAGACGTTGGTGAGAGTCCCGCTCAGCTCCACCACCTGCGCCGGGTCCGCCAGATCCAGGGTGGGCGTGGAGACGCTGGTCAGCTCCACCTCGAGGTAGTCCGTGGCGGCCGCGGCGGGCCGGGGGTCGACGATCACCACCGCCAGGGCGAGCAGCGCCGCCACCAGCAGCGCGCGCGCGAACCGACCGACCATCACCGTCCCATGGTAGTTGCCGGGGCCCCCGCGGAAGCTCGCGTCACTGGCCGCCGCGATCGGCCCACCACTGCTGGAGCAGCGCCACGGCGTCGTCGTGGGGGATGGGGCCGTGCTCGGTGCGGTGCTCCAGCAGGAACGAGTAGGCCTCCCCGACGGCGCGCCCGGGTGAGATGCCCAGGATCTCCATGATCTGGGTCCCGTCGAGGTGCGGGCGCAGCGCGGCCAGCTCCTCCTGCCCTGCCAGCTCGTCGATCCGCCACTCCAGTTCCTCGTAGGCGCGGCGCAGCTTCGTGGCGCGCTGACGGTTGCGGGTGGTGCAGTCCGCGCGGGTCAGCATGTGCAGGTGCTCGAGCTCGTCGCCGGCGTCGCGGACGTAACGGCGCACCGCCGCGTCGGTCCACTCGCCGTCGGAGTAGCCGTGGAACCGGAGATGAAGCTCGATCAGCTTGGCCACCGACTTCACCACCTGCGTGGGGTAGTTGAGCGTCCTGAGCCGCTTCGTCGCCTGCTTCGCCCCCACGATGTCGTGGTGGTAGAACGTCACCTTCGATCCCTCGAACCGGCGGGTCGCGGGCTTGCCGATGTCGTGGAGGAGGGCGGCGAGCCGATTGACGATGTCAGGCTCGTGGCCGCGGGCCTTCTCCAGCTCGATCGCCTGGTCCAGCACGGTCAGGGTGTGCTGGTAGACGTCCTTGTGGCGGGCGTGTTCGTCGACTTCCAGCCGCAGCGCCGGCAGCTCAGGAAGGATGTGGTCCGCGATGCCGGTGCTCACCAGGAGATCCAGGCCCACCCGCGGATTGTCCGTCAGCAGGAGGCCGGTCAGCTCGCCCTGGATGCGTTCCGACGAGACGATCGTGATGCGCTCTGCCATGTCCGTCATGGCAGCGACCACCTCGGGCGCCACCTGGAACCCGAGCCGGGACGCGAACCTGGCCGCACGCATCATGCGCAGCGGGTCGTCCGAGAAGGACGACTCGGGCGTCGACGGCGTGCGCAGCACCTGGTCCGCCAGGTCCGCGAGCCCGCCGTACGGGTCGACGAAGGCGCGGGTGGACACGTCCACGGCCATGGCGTTGACGGTGAAGTCGCGGCGGTGGAGGTCGCCGTCGATGGTGTCCCCGAAGGTCACCTCGGGCTTGCGGGACTCGCTGCGGTACACATCAGCTCGGAAGGTGGTCACCTCGATCTGCCAGTCCTGATCCGCGGCCCGCTTCAAGGCGCCGATGGTGCCCCACTCCTTGCCGATGTCCCAGGTGGTGGGCGTGAAGCGCTTGAGAATCTCGTGCGTCTGCTCCGGCGTGGCGGAGGTGGTGAAGTCCAGGTCGTGGCCGAGGGAGCCGAGGAGCGCGTCGCGGACGGAGCCGCCGACGAGGTACAGCTGGTGCCCCTCCTCGCGGTACAGGCGGCCCAGGTCGTCGATCACGGGCGCGATGCGCAGCAGTTCATGCATCGCGTTGGTCTGCGCTTGAGTCAGGTCCGGCACGAGGGTTGAGTCTACGTCGTGCGCGCTCCGACGGCGGTGCGGGGAGGTCTCCGCCGCGGGCGGGGTATCGCGGTGCGTCATGATGGGGGCATGGCTGATGTGTGGGAGAAGGTACTGCTGAGCGCGGTCGTGCTCGTGGTCGCGCTGATACTGCGGGCCGTCCTGGTCCACGTGATCAGACGATCCGTGAAGGCCCTGGCGAGCAAGCCGAAGGACCGCAACGACGACCTGGGGGCGAAGGCCCGCTCCATCCTCGCGAGGGCGGGCGGTCTGGGCGACGAGCGCCAGAGGCAGCGGGTGACCACGCTTGGGTCGTTGCTGCGCAGCGTCGTAGACGTGGTGCTGATCGTGGTGGTGGTGCTGACCGTCCTGGCCACGTTCGGGGTGCCGATGGCGCCGCTGCTGGCCTCGGCAGGCGTCGGTGGCGTGGCGCTCGGCTTCGGCGCGCAGTCCCTGGTGAAGGACTACCTGTCCGGCATCTTCATGCTCGCCGAGGACCAGTTCGGGGTGGGAGACCTGATCCAGGTGGGGGAGCTCCGCGGCACCGTCCAGGAGGTGACCTTGCGGGTGACGAAGCTGCGCGACCCGTCGGGCACGGTCTGGTACGTGCGCAACGGTGAAGTGCTGACGCTGGGCAACGTGTCGCAGGGGTTCTCGACGGCGTTGGTCGAGGTCCCGGTGGCGATCGACGAGGACCCGGACCGGGTGCAGGACGTGTTGCGCGGCGCCGTCGGGACCATGGGGGAGGAGCCCGAGTGGTCCGAGGTGCTGCTTGAGAACCCGACGGTGCTGGGGGTCGAGTCGATGAGCGAGGGCACGATGGTGCTGCGGATCCTGCTCAAGACGGGGCCCGACAAGCAATGGGGGCCGATGCGGGAGGCGCGGGCCCGCGCGCAGCGTGCGCTGGCCGCCGAGGGGATCCGCGGGCCGATCCTCCCCGGCGCCCGCCCCGCCGCCCCCTGATCCCGCAGGTCGCTGGTTGAGCCAGCCGCGGCGCGAAGCGCCCGCTGCTGCGTCGAAACCCCCGCTGCTCCGTCGAAACCCCCCCGCACCGGTGCACGGAGCCGGGACACGAGGCCCGGGCGGCCGCTCTTCCCACCTCAGCACGCACACGCCAGCTGGACTCGGGTCGGGTGTCGAGGCCGCCCGTGCCTCGTGTCCCGTCTCCCCGCACTGGATTGCCCGTGGCGTCGTCGCGTTCGGGCGCGACCCGGCAGGGCGGCCCTGGGTCGAGCCTGTCTGGGCGGGATGCCAGTTGGGTGATCGTCGGGTTGGGCACCGCTGCGCAGTGCCGCCCTGCCGTTTCCCGCCCTCGCGTTCCCGCCTCGCGTTCCCACCTCGCGTTCCCGCCCTCGCGTTCCCGCCTCGCGTCGCAGTGCCGCCCTGCCGTTTCCCGCCCTCGCGTTCCCGCCTCGCGTCGCAGTGCCGCCCTGCCGTCTCCCGCCCTCGCGTTGCCTTCCGGTTCGCTAAATGTCAGAGCTGGTGCCGTAGTCGACACCAGCTCTGACATTTAGGCGGTCGGGCCCAGCCGCTGGCTGCGCTTTCCGCGCCCGAGGTGTGTTCAGGAGTAGCGTTGGAGGTACTACTCGTGGTCGGAGGACCTCATGATCAAGCGAGTTTTCGTCGACGTCGCAGCCGGCCTCGGCCTGGCGATTGCCGGCCAGTTCGTCTTGTTGGCGGCGAGTTTCACCGGCCCGATGCTCGGCATCCCGATGCCCTACGAGATGGCTCCGGAGGACGGCAGCACCCCGCCCGCGCTGCTCGACCAGATCAACGCGATGTACCTTCTCGCCTCCGTCGGGATGCTGATCCTCAGCTTCCTGCTCGGCTGGCTGCTGAAGACCGACGGGGTGGCCGACGGCCTCAAGCGCGGCGCCGTCTGGGTCGCCGTCGTGGGGCTGAGCCAGTTCCTCCTGGGACTCCAGCCCGGGGTTGTACAGGTGTTTGTGCTGCTCGGCGCGTGGGTCTACCTGCTTTGCATCCTTCTCGGACCGGCGCTCGCCGGACTGATCGGCACGAGGCGCCCGGCGCCCGTGGAGGATGGAAGGGATTCATCATGACTCAGATGGTGCTGGCCGTTCTTGGCGGACTGGCAGTGGCGGCGCTCGTCGTCGTCCTCATCGTCCGAGCAGCCAAAGGTGGCGACTCCCAAGGCGGTTCCACCGGATTCGGGTGGGCCGCGCTGGGCCTCGGCGTCCTGACCCTCATCCTCGCCGCCGTCGGCTACGCCTTCGCGCCTGACTTCGCGTCGGAGGCCGAGGCTGCGGCGGCCTCAGGAGAGTTCGACTCGCAGAGCCTCTACATGGTGGGCACGGTCACCGGGATCGCTGCTGCGGCCACCGCCGGTCTCGCCCTCAAACGGGGCGATCGGGGCTGGCCGACGTGGACAGGTCTCCTGATCGGGGCGGCAGTCATCGGTGCGTGGGTGTACGTCATCATCTACGTCATGTTCAACCCGTACTGACAACTCACCAACCGCCCGTCTTTGGCGCTCCGCGCCGCGACACCTACCCTTGAACGGAAGTGGTGTCAAGAAGAGACGAGTAGAGAACCTCTATGGCTAAAGCGAAGCGTGCTGCGAAGAAGACGACGGCGGGGACGATCTGGAAGCGGATCGGACTCACGGCCCTTGTGCTGTTCATCATCACGGGGCTGACCGGACTGGGCGCCTTCGCGTACCTCTACGCCACCACGGATCTCCCGGATCCCAACGCGGACTTCCAGACCAACACCACCTTCCTCTACTACAACGACGGGACCACCCAGCTGGGCTCCCTCGCAGTCCAGAACCGGGTCACGCTGGACTACGCGGAGATGCCGCAGCTGATGAAGGACGCCGTCGTCGCGGCTGAGAACCGCAGCTTCTGGGAGGATCCGGGGTTCTCGGCTTCAGGCATCGCGCGCAGCATGGTGTCCATCGCCACCGGCGGCGAGTTGCAGGGCGGCTCAACCATCACTCAGCAGTACATCAAGATCCTCTACCTGGACTCCGGTCAGCGCCTGTCCCGCAAGGTCAAGGAGCTGTTCCTGGCGATCAAGATGGGGCGGGAACTCTCCAAAGAGGAGATCCTCGAGGGATACCTGAACACCATCTACTTCGGCCGCGGCGCCTACGGGATCCAGGCGGCAGCCAAGTCCTACTTCCTCAAGGATGCCAGCGCCCTCACCATCGAGGAGACGGCGGCGCTGGCCGCGATCCTCAACAACCCGGCCGGCTTCAACCCGTCCGGTGGCCCGGAGAAGGTGGAGCGACTCCTCGGTCGCTACCAGTACGTGCTCGACGGCATGCTCGAGATGGGCGCCATCACCGACGCTGAGCACGTCGCGGCCCGCCCGCAGCTGCCCGCCTTCCCGGAGGTACCGGTCAACGACCGCTACGGCGGCCCGAAGGGCTTCCTCATCAAAGCCGTGGAGGATGAGCTTCTTGCCAGCGGCTTCACCGAGGGCGAGATTCAGGGCGGCGGGCTGAAGGTCACCACCACCTTCGACGAGTCCATGCAGGCCGCGGCCGTGGAGACGGCCCAGAAGTACACAGCTCAGGCCGCGGAGGACGCGGAAGGCGACCAGGATCCCGCGCAGCTGCACGCCGCCATCGCCTCCGTCGACACCGCCACCGGTGGTGTGCTCGCGATGTACGGCGGGCCGGACTACGTGGCGAGCTCCCGGAACTGGGCCATGACCGACCGCCCCGCCGCGTCGACGTTCAAGACGTTCGCCACCATCGCCGGACTCCGCAACGGATTCTCGCTCAAGTCGATCTTCAACGGCAACACGTTCACCCCCGACGGCGACACCCAGACCATCCGCAACGAGTTCAGCAACCAGTACGGCCCGGTCACGCTCCGAGAGGCGACGGCGGAGTCCATCAACACCGCCTTCGTCGACATGACTCAGCAGATCCCCGACGGCGCCAACCAGGTGATCACGGCCGCCAACGACGCCGGCGCGCCCACCAGCCGCGGCTGGGACGCCAACAATCGCATCGCGCTCGGCGCCGCCGAGGTGAGCCCGGTCAACATGGCAACCGCCTACGCCACGCTGGCCAACAGCGGCCGGCGCAACCCCGCGCACGTCGTGGCGAAGGTTGAGGGACGCAACGGCGAGGTGCTCCTCGAGGCCAACCCCGAGGGCGTGCAGAGCATCGACCAGAATGTGGCCGCCAACGTGACAGACTCCCTCACCTCCGTGGTGCAGGAGGGCACCGGCAGGCGCGCCTCCGAGCTGGGACGCCCCGTCGCGGGCAAGACCGGCACCAACGGCGTCGAGGACGACATCACCTCGGCATGGTTCGTCGGATACACCAGGCAGATCTCCACCGCCGTCATGTATGTGGCAGGCGACTCCGGCAACGAGGATCTCGACGACTACAAGCGCCCCCAGGATCCCACCTTCTTCGGCTCCAGCTATCCCCTCATGACCTGGGTGGAGTTCATGACCCGGGCCACCGATGGCATGCCCGTCGAGCAGTTCGACGTGCCGCGCGAAATCCGGGCGACGAAGGGCTCAGAGAGCGCGTCGCCATCACCCACGCCCACGCCGTCGCCGTCGGAGACCCCCTCCGAAACGCCCTCGCCCACCCCGTCTGAGGAGCCCACCACGGAGACTCCCACCCCGGAGCCGACCGAGCAGGAGCCGACCGAGGAGCCCACGCCCCCTGGCCAGAGCGGAAAACCGACGCCACCCGGTCAGAGCCCGGAGCCGACGCCCACTCCCAGCGAGACCGTAGAGGAGACCGTCACCGAGGACGCACCCGGGGCCGGTGCAGGGGTGGGGGCCGGGGTACGTCCCACGCCCAACCCCACCACCTGACGCTGACTCCGGCCGGGTGACCCCCGGCTAGAGTGTCCGGCGTGGACAACGCGCTGCTGCCCGGCCTGGGCGGACCGATGGGTCGCCACGCCGCCGGGCGCGGGCTCTGGTTCGCGGCGCTCCCCTGGGCGATCGCCGTCGGCACCGTGCTGTTCCTCGTCCTGTTCTTGCGGCACACCCAGTGCGTCCAGACCGACGCCGAGGTCCAGATCAACAGCTACGCACTGCTGTGTTACTCCGACATTCAGGGCACGTTCCTCGGCCAGGGGTTCGGCCTCGGCGCCACCCCGTTCAGCGGGGAGAAGCTCGCCTTCTCTCCGCTGGTCGGCGTCGCCATCCTGCTGGCCGTCCGGGCGGCGGCGCTCCTGGGCGCCCCAGTCGGACCCGGGGCGCCCCTGCAGGACCAGGTCGACTCCAGCGTCGCGTTCTTCGGCATCACCGTCGTCGGCCTCTTCTTCTGCTTCCTCCTCCTGATCGCCGCGACCTCCCGGCTCGGCCGCCGAGGGCGCGCACCGTCGTGGGATGCCATCCTCGTGGCCGGATCGCCGATCGTGTTCGCGGTGGGCCTGATCAGCTGGGACCTGCTTCCGCTGGCCATCACGGCGCTCGGGCTGGCCCAGTACGCCCGCGGGCGTGCTCTGGAGTCGGGCATCGTGCTGGGGTTGGCCGCGTGCGCCGGCACCATGCCGTTCGCCGTCATCCTGGCAGTGACGGTCGCGGCGGGGCTGCGCGGCGGAGTGCGGCAGGCCCTCACCTTCGCCGGCCCAGCGGCGATCACCGTCGCCGCGGTGCACCTGCCCCTGCTGCTCGCCGACGCCGGGAAGGTGTTCGGCTTCTACCACCAGGAGATCCACAAGGAGGCCGGCTACGGCTCACTGTGGTACCTGATGTCGCTGCTGGGCCGTCCGCTCAGGCACGCCGGTTCACTCGGATTCCTGTTCCTGGCCCTGTTCCTCGCGGTCCTGGTGGCGTACCTGTACGTGTCGCGGCGGCGGCCGCGCGTCGGATCGCTGGTGGCCGTGATGATCCTCGCCGCCACCCTCCTCGGGCCGTCCTTCCCACCGCAGACCTCGCTGTGGGTGATGTTCGCGGTGCTGGTGTCGCGGCCGCTTCGGCAGGAATGGGCGGCGGTGACGGTGGCGCACGTGGCCCACTACCTGGCCGTCTGGGGCTGGCTGGCGGGCAGCCTCACCCTCAGTCAGCTGGGCCCCTACGGCGTGTACTGGGGCGCCATCATCGCCCGGGCCGCAGTGGAGGCGTGGGTGTTGGCGTCGTCGCTGACCGACATCGTGGACCCCGGGCGGGATCCGTTGCGCAGGCCTGACCGGCCGGACCCCTTGGGGGGCGAGCTCAACACCGGCGAACTGGCCCCCTTCCCCGCGTGAGGCCGGCTCAGACCTGACGGATCTCGTCGACGGTGACCGTCGTCATCCGGGTGGTCACCGGCACCTCGTCGCCCACCTGGGCGGGGGCATCGGATCCCGGCACGAACACCATGGAGGAGTGCATGTGCGGCGGCTCGGCGAAGGCGCGCTTCCGGCCGCCGATCGTGAACGGCGAGAGTGAGCGCCCCAACGCGTCGAGCACGCCCTGAGCGACGGTCACGCCACGCTGGCGCAGCGACCGCTGCGGTGTGGGTGCGCTCATCGCCACCCCATGGGCGGTGCCGCCCGACACGATGACGAGCCATCCGTTGCCCGGCGCCTTGACTCCGTGATAGCCCAAAGGAGAGCCCGAGGTGATCCGGTGCACGTCAAGCACAGTGGCGGTGGTGGCGTAGGCGCGCTTGTCACCCAGCCACAGCCGCGTCCCCACCCGCAGATGCGTCCGGACGCCCAGCGCGGTGCGCAGCACGCGATAGTCGGTGACGCTCAGATGCGAGACCCACACCGGGCCGCGGCGCACCCCGAGGCCCGCGCCCGCCAGCCTCTTCGCCTCGTCGAGCGAGCCATTGGCCGGAAGGTGAATGGTCCAGCCCTCGAAGGTCAGCGGGCCGAAGTCCTGCTCCGTCAGGGTGCGGGGATCCAGTCCGTGCCGGTGCATCGAGGTCTCGATCTCGACGATGACCCGCACGCCCGGGTGCGCCGAGGCCAGCGCGCGGAGATCCTCGGCCCGCGACACCGTCGTGATCACCTTCGGGTCGTGCAGCAGTGCGGTGGCCGCGTCGTCGAACGGGCGCCAGGGGCTGAGGACGACGATGTCGCCGTCGAACCCGCCCGCGCGCACGGCCGGCACCTCCTGGGCGATGCCCACCGCGATGGTCTTCACGCCCAGACGCGCCGACTCGGACGCCAGCAGCCTCAGCCCGAAGCCGTAGCCGTTGCCCTTCGCGACGGGAACCAGGCCCGGCGCGTCCTCCAGGATGGCGCGCTGGTGCGCTTGCCATCGGGAGCGGTCGATGGTGAGGGTGAGCGTCATCGTCAGCGCTTCTTCAGGTAGAGGTCGAACGCCCGGTACAGCGCCTTGTTGATCGGGTAGTCCCATTCGCCGAGGTAGGCCACTGCCTCGCCGCCGGTGCCCACCTTGAACTGGATCAGCCCGATCTCCGGGTCATCGGCGCCGACCCCCTCGACGATGCCCCGCAGGTCGTAGACGGCGCACCCGGCAGCGTTGGCGTCGCGGATCATCTGCCACTGCACCGCGTTGGAGCCCCGGACCTCCCGCTTGGCGTTGGTGGAGGCGCCGTAGGAGTACCACGAGTGCTCGCCGACGCGGACGAAGGTGGTGGCGGCCACCAGGTCGCCGTCGTGCTCGGCGAGGTAGACGCGCATCCGGTCTTCATCCTCGGCGTTGAGCGCGTCCCACATGGTCTGGAAGTAGGCCAGCGAGCGTCCCGTGAAACCGTCGCGGGCGGCGGTCTCCAGGTAGGCCTGGTGGAAGGAGGCCAGGTCCTCGCGGGTGCCGCGGCGCACCTCGACGCCCTCCTTGGCCGCCTTCTTGATGTTGCGCCGCCACAGCTGATTCATGCCCTTGAGGAGCTCGTCCTCGGACTTCTGGGTGCCGTCGTCGTGGCGCAGCGGCAGCTGGAAATTCAACATGGGTTGCCCGGCGGCGAAGCCGTGGCCGCTCTCGTCGGTGTGCCAGCCGCCGTGGATGAGCTGGTTGATCACGCGGGTGCCGACGAGGGTTGTTTCGTCCGGCGCCACGTCCGAGAGGCGGGTGACGGCCTCGTCGGCGATGGCGGCCTTGATGGTGTCCGCCCTCCAGCGGCGGTGCACCAGCGCCGGGCCGATCCGTACCGCGAACGCCTTGCTGCGCTTCGCGTGGGCGACGAGCGCCTCCAGGTGGGCGGCAATGTCCGGGCGGCCCCAATCAAGGACCGGTCCCTCGGGCAGGTAGGCCAGGTAGCGGGGGAGCTTGGGGAGCTGCCGGTAGAGCACCAGCGCGACCCCCGTGAGTTCGCCGTCAGCGAAGAACCCCACCGACTCCCCGCGCCACTCCGGCTTCACCTTCGCCCAGGCGGGCGTCTGCAGGAACGACGCGGCACCGCGCTGCTCGATGAACGCGAGATGCCGCTCGGCGGTGATGGGTCCACAGGTGATACTCACCCCGCCAACTTACCGCGACGGCGGCTGCTTCAAGGCTTCACTGTCGCGGCAGACGCTCGTGGACGTCCTCGGAGAGCCGGACGACGGCGAAGTACAGCTCGAGCGTCATCCGGGCCATGGCGAGGTACACGATGGCGGCCAGGGGCACGCCGATGAGTGCGAGCACGATGAAGCCGGGTTCACCGCTGACGACTGCGGAGAGGAGGAAGCCCACCGCGGTCAACCCGATGATGACGGTCACGACGATGTAGACGGCCTTGATGATCTTGGGCGTGATGAAGGTGTCGAAGTTGAAGTCGAAGAGGGCCGCCAGGAAGCCCTTTGCGGAGTTGCCGACGTTTGTCGCGGTGCCTGGGGCCAGCCAGGGCTGCGGTCCCGGTGGCGGCCCGGCGTGGGGCGGCCCGGGCTGAGGGGTCTGGTACTGGTAGCCCGGGTCGGGTGTCCATGACCCGGGCGCGGGTGCCTGCGGTCCGTAGCCGGAGGGGCCGGGAGGCTGGGCGCCGTAGTGCGACGGATCGCTTGGCTGGGCGCCGTAACCGGAGGGGCCGGGCTGACCGTAGGGTGCGTCGAACCGTCTGGCGTCGTCCGGCTGGCCCTGGGGCTGACCGGGGCCTCCGTCGGAAGGGGGTTGGTATTGCGGGTACTGATCGCTCATCGTCAGTCCTTTCGTGGGTGGTACGCGGTCACTGTCGCACATCGTCGGGTCGCCGTCACGGGTCCGGCGGGCACGAAACGCCGTCGGAGTTGCCTTCCGGGTCCGCTGGTGGGCTTGGGTGCGGTCTGGGGCGGCGTGTCGTGCCCGAGGGTGGCCCGGGCGGGAAGGTGGGGGTGTGCACGAGGGGGTCGACGACGGTGGTGTGGGTCGTGCACGAAACGCCGTCGGAGTTGCCCTCCGGGTCCGCTGGTGGGCTTGGGTGCGGTCTGAGGCGGCGTGTCGTGCCCGAGGGTGGCCCGGGCGGGAGGGTTGGGCTTGTCCGGGTCGGGCGTTAGGCTCGCAGCATGACGAACATGAATGAGAAGCCAGAAGTCGACTTCCCCGGTGGCGAGGCCCCCGCGAACCTGCAGATCACGGAGATCGTGGAGGGCGACGGCGTCGAGGCGAAGGCCGGAGATACAGCCCACGTGCACTACGTCGGCGTGGCGTTCAGCTCCGGCGAGGAGTTCGACTCCTCCTGGGGCCGCGGCGCGCCGCTGTCGTTCCCGCTCGGTGCCGGCCGTGTCATCCAGGGCTGGGATCAGGGCATCCAGGGCATGAAGGTGGGCGGTCGTCGCCAGCTCGTCATCCCGTCCCACCTGGCCTACGGTGAGCGCGGCGCCGGCGGCGTCATCGCGCCCGGGGAGACGCTGGTCTTTGTGTGCGACCTGGTCGCGCTCAACTGACCCTGACGTTCCGGATTCCGAGGCCCGACCGCGGCCAGCCCCGTCGATCACTCCTACACCGGATCGTCTCCTCAGCGGATCGCCGCGCTAGGTGCAGATCGACATGACGGCGGGATGCTCGGGTGCGCTAAGGGGCTGGTGACCCGGACGGCGAGTCCTCAGGTGAGCAAGGGCGTTGATGGTCGGGGGCGGCACTGCGCAGCGGTGCCCAACCTGAGGATCACCCAGCTGGCATCCCGCCCGGGACCAGCCCGGCCCAGGGCCGCCCCGGCCAGCAGCGCCCAGACCCGGCCACGCCACAGAGAAAGGCCGCGGGGAACCGGGATCCGCTGCCCGGGCGGCCCTCAGAAAGCCGGCCACAGCAAGTGTCTGGGCGACTGCGAACCCAGCCAAGACGGGCCGCCCGGGCAGCGGAACCCGGTTCCCCGCACCAGTCAGCTGACCGCACGGGCAATGATCGCACCATGAACCGGCGCGCGGCCTACGTCCCGGCGCTCTCGTCGGGCTGGTGGATGCCGAACACGTTGCCCTCGGTATCCAGGTAGTAGCCCTGCCAGGCCATGCCCGTCAGCGGGTACTTCGGCATCGCGACGGTGCCGCCCGCCGCCTCGATCCGGTCTGCGGCGGCGTCGAAGTCGTCCACCTGGATGGTGATCACCGCGCCGGCCACGGCGCTTCCGGGCTGGGGGTTCGCGCCCTCCCGCTGCATGATGGCGCCGTGAATGCCGGGCTCACCCTCGTCGTGCGTCGTGACCCCGATGTAGGGCGAGCCGGTGAAGGCGCTCCAGTCCTCCGTCTTCCACCCGAACGCTGCTACGTAGAAGGCCACGGCCCGCGGGACGTCCTCGGCGTGGATCTCGAAGTGGACGACGCTGTTCATCAACTGCCCTTTCGCTTGACTCCAGCTTCAGTCTTCCACCGGCACAGCACGAGGGCCAGAGGCAGAATGCCTCCGGCCCTCGCGCGGTCAGTGCTGTGTTCAGGCGACGGTGATCTGATCCTTCGTCGAGTCTTCCTTGAGGTAGGCGAAGTCCGCGGAGGTGAGCATGGGTGCGTCGATCCGCATGTTGTAGAAGGAGCGGTACACCATGTAGATGCTCGCCACGCCGAAGGTGACGGCGAGGACGGCGTTGATGGCGGGGTTGCCGATGATGATCGAGAGCTCGATCGCCAGCATGCCGAACAGGGTGGTGAACTTGATGACCGGGTTGAGGGCCACCGAGGAGGTGTCCTTGAACGGGTCGCCGACGGTGTCGCCGACAATGCTGGCGTCGTGGAGTTCGGTGCCCTTGGCCTGCAGGTCCACCTCGACGATCTTCTTCGCGTTGTCCCAGGCGCCACCGGCGTTGGCCATGAAGATGGCCTGGTAGAGCCCGAAGATGGCGATCGAGATCAGGTAGCCGATGAAGAAGTACGGCTCGACGAAGGCGAACGCCAGGGTGGCGAAGAAGATCCCCAGGAAGATGTTGAACATGCCCTTCTGGGCGTACTGGGTGCAGATCTCCACCACCTTGCGGGAGGTCTCGACGGAGGCCTTGGTGGTGCCCTCAAGGTCGATGTTGGCCTTGATGAACTCCACCGCACGGAACGCCCCGGTGGTGACGGCCTGCATGGAGGCGCCGGTGAACCAGTAGATGATCGCGCCGCCGGTGATCAGGCCCAGCAGGAACGGGACGTGCAGCAGGGACAGGTTCTCGACGTTGGTGGTCAGGCCGGAGGTGAGACCCATGATGATGGAGAAGATCATCGTGGTGGCGCCCACCGCTGCGGTGCCGATCAACACCGGCTTGGCCGTGGCCTTGAAGGTGTTGCCGGCGCCGTCGTTGGCCTCGAGCAGGTACTTGGCCCGTTCGAAGTTGGGGGTGATGCCGTAGTCGCGCTCGAGTTCCTCGCGGATGCCGGGGAGCGATTCGATCTGGGACAGCTCGTAGACGCTCTGCGCGTTGTCGGTGACCGGGCCGTAGGAGTCCACAGCGATGGTGACCGGGCCCATGCCCAGGAAACCGAAGGCCACCAGGCCCAGCGCGAACACGCCCGGGACGAGCATGACGCCGCCGGTGACCACGCCGTCGACCATCGCGCCGGGTTCGATCAACGTGGAGACGCCGTAGGCGCCTGCCATCAGGGACACGATCGCGATTCCCAGCCAGTAGGCGGAGAAGTTGCCGGCGACCAGGCCGGAGAGGATGTCGAGGGAGGCGCCGCCTTCCTTGGCCGACTTCACGACCTCCTGGACGTGCTTGGCGCGGACGCCGGTGAAGACCTTGACCAGCTCGGGGATGACCGCGCCGGCGAGTGTGCCGAAGGAGATGATGAGGGACAGCTTCCACCACAGGGTGGTGTCGCCGCCGACGTCGGGGATGAGGATGGCGGACATGATGAAGGTCAGGACGATGGACACGATCGAGGTGAGCCACACCAGCGATGTCAGCGGGGTCTCGAATTCCATCTCGTCGGCGTCGCCGAACTTCGACTTGGCCCACATCGCGTTGCCGAAGTAGGACAGCGCCGAGGCCACCAGCATGATCGCGCGGATGAAGAAGATCCAGATCAGGAAGTGGGCCTGCAGGTCCGCCTGGACGCCGAGAAGGATGAAGGTGATCAGCGCGACGCCGGTGACGCCGTAGGTCTCGAAGCCATCCGCGGAGGGGCCGACGGAGTCTCCGGCGTTGTCGCCCACGCAGTCGGCGATGGTGCCGGGGTTGCGCGGGTCGTCCTCGCCGATCTTGAACACGATCTTCATCAGGTCCGAACCGATGTCGGCGATCTTGGTGAAGATACCGCCGGCGATACGCAGCGCCGAGGCGCCCAGCGACTCACCGATCGCGAAGCCGAGGAAGCAGGCGGTGGCGATGTCGGCCGGCACGAACATCAGGATGGCCAGCATCATGATGAGTTCGGTGGAGATCAGCACCATGCCCACGCTCATACCGGAACGCATCGGGATGTCGTAGACCTTGAACGGCTTGCCCTCCAAGGCGGCGAACGAGGTCCGCGAGTTGGCGAACGTGTTCAGCCGGATGCCGTACCAGGCGATGGCGTAGGAGCCCAGCATGCCGATGATCGCGAACCCCAGCACGATGAACACCCGGGCCCAGCCGCCGGTGGTGTTGAGGAACCCGAAGTAGACGAAGATCACGGCACCGATGAACGCGAACAGCAACATCAGGAACTTGCCCTGCTGCAGGAGGTAGGCCTTGCAGGTGGCGTAGATCAGCTCGGACACGTCCCGCATGGACGAGTGGACGGGGAGGTTCTTCAGCTTGATGTAGCTGAGGATCCCGAACACGAATCCGGCCACACAGATCAGCATGCCGACCATGAGGAGCCACCAGCCGCTGATGGTCCCGCCGAAGAACGTGACCGCGTGCAGGTCGGGCAGCGGCAGGTCGAACTCGGAGGTGTGGGAGCCGGTTTCGGCGGGCTCAGCCGGGCCGCCCGAGCACGCGGCCAGGGTCAGAGTAAGGAGCCCGAGCGCGCCGTAGAGGGCCGCGCGCATGAAACCGCGCGGCCTCCCTATGGCGGGTTGGGTAACGAGCGAGGGATTCGTCACGATGTCTTCCTTGAGGTTGTTTGAGCTTCCATGTGGGTGCTCATGTCCTTGAAACAGGTCACGGCGCCCATGCCGTCGCGAACATCCTACGCCCGGTAGTAATGACACTCGGGCGGGGTTAGTTAGTACATTTCCGAGTTCCCTGATGCGGGGGCGCGCACCCTCCTCCAGGCAGAAATGACGCTGGCCCGGGATCGCTCCCGGGCCAGCTGCCGTCTCACGAGGCCGCGCTGTCGATCCTCTCGAGGGCCGCTTGCCAGCGCCGCTCCAACTCATCCGCGTCGACGTCCTTGGGCAGGTGCTCATGGACGAGTTCGAGCTCGGTCCGGTCTCCGGCTTGACGCATGTGCAGGTCCACGAGCGTGCGCGGGGCGCCGTCGCTCGCGTGCCAGGAGAATCTGATCTGTTCTCTGGGATGGAAGCTGCGCGTCACGCCGTACGTGCCGTCTGAGGCGCGCCAATCCTCGCCCTTACTACCCAGCTGTCCCCCTTCGCCGAGCAGTGCTTCGGCTCCGTGGGGTTTCATGAGGACATTCCACACGCTGTCCAACGGGTGGGCGACCACGCGTGTCACCCGCACGCTTCTCGGTTCGGTGGTCTCCTCCATGGTCTCCA
The DNA here is from genome assembly GCF_014164725.1 of Tessaracoccus sp. MC1627. Taxonomy (NCBI): domain Bacteria; kingdom Bacillati; phylum Actinomycetota; class Actinomycetes; order Propionibacteriales; family Propionibacteriaceae; genus Tessaracoccus; species Tessaracoccus sp. MC1627. The sequence continues at coordinate 445,860 of NZ_JACJGA010000001.1, forward strand.
TGACTGCACCTCCTGGTAAGCCGGGCAACGACTGTGGTGCCCTTGTCCATCCAGCGTAGTACCGCCGGTCTGACGTCGGGCAGGGGGATGGGCAGAAACCCGCCCGGACCCCGCAGATCAGAGAATTCTCCCTCCATCTGAGCCCTGCAACGGATACGCTCCCAAGCAATCGAACGGTCCCGCTGACGAGGCCCGATCCCCGGGTCGGCGGCGCCGCTGAAGGGGGTCCCCGTGAGCATTCAGAACCCGACAGTCGTGACGCTGCTGGCGCCGCTGACCGGAGTGCTTGTGCCGCTGGACCAGGTGCCGGACCCGGTGTTCGCACGCAAGATGGTGGGCGACGGCATCTCCATCGACCCGTTCGGCCACATCCTGGTCTCCCCGGTGGCAGGTGAGGTGATGGACGTCCAGCCCTCCGCGCACGCCGTGACCGTGCGTAGCGACGAGGGGCTCGAGATCCTCATGCACATCGGGCTGGACACGGTGCGCCTCGTGGGCGAGGGGTTCACACCCAAGGTCAAGGCCGGCCAGCGCGTCGCGGTCGGGGATCCGCTGATCGAGTTCGACCTCGACGAGGTGGGCCGCAAGGCCAAGAGCCTCCTCACCCAGATGGTGATCACCAACTCGGACGCCGTGGCGAGCATCGAGGCTGCCACCGGGCTGGTCAAGGCTGGCGTCGACGTGGCTGCCACCGTCGTCCTGGCGGTTGCCTCCGACGATGACCCGGCCGCCGCCGGCCCGGCGCGGACCGCGGCCTCCGACGGGATCCTCGTGCCCAACCCGACCGGCATCCACGCCCGCCCGGCCGCGACCCTGTCCGCCCTTGCGAAGCAGTACCGCTCCGATATCCGGCTCCGCCGTGGCGACGAATCGGCCAACGCCAAGTCCATCGTCTCCGTGATGGGCCTGGCCGTGGCGCGCGCCGAGAAGGTGACGTTCACCGCCCACGGGCCGGACGCCGAGGACGCCGTCGCGGCGTTGGCGCAGGCCGTTCGTGATGGCCTGGGGGAGGACTGCCCACCGCTGACCGCCGCCGAGGAAGAGGTTCCCGCGAGGCGGGCCGTCGCGGAGCCGGAGCCCGAGGTCGAGCCAGAGCCGGAGCCGCAGGCCGTCGGCCCGAAGTCCGGGGACTGGGACCTGATGCTGGGTGTCGCGGCCTCGCCGGGCCTCGGGATCGGCCGGGTACTCCAGATGCGGCGCAAGGACATCGACGTCGACGAGGTGGCCGAGGATCACCACCTGGAGCGGCGCAAGCTCAACTCAGCCATCGACCGGGCCCTGCTGGACCTGTCCGCCCTCGAGAAGCGGCTCGCCGACGAGGCGTCGGAGGACAAGGCGGCCATCTTCGCCGCGCACCAGGAGATCCTGGCGGATCCCGACCTGCTGGACCTGGCGGCAAGCGCAATCGACAAGGGCAAGTCTGCACCGTTCGCGTGGCGGGCCGCGTTTGCCACGTTCGCCGATCAGCTGGCCGGCCTGAGTAACGAGGTGCTCGCCGGGCGCGCCAACGACGTGCGCGACGTGGGCCAGCGGGTCCTGGAGGAGCTCACCGGCCAGCGCTCCGAGCGCGCCGAGTTGCCGGAGAACACCATCCTCATCGCCGAGGACCTCACCCCGTCGGACACCGCCCAGCTGGACCGCAGCCGCGTCGTAGGCTTCGCCACCTCAGCCGGCGGCGCCTCCAGCCATGTGGCCATCATCGCCCGCTCCCTCGACATCCCGGCCGTCGCCGGAATCGAGGGCAGGGCTCTCGAGATCGCCGACGGCACCCTGGTTGTCCTCGACGGCACCGCGGGCTCGCTGCGGATGAACGTCACCGAGGACCAGGTGGAGGAGATCCGTGGGAGGCAGGAGCGGCTCGCCGTCCGCAAGGCTGAGGAGGAGGCGGCCAAGGATGAGCCTGCCGTGACCACCGACGGTCATCGCGTCGCGGTGGTGGCCAACATCGGCGGCGTGGAGGACGCCGAGCGCGCCATGACCAAGGGCGCCGAGGGCGTCGGCCTGCTGCGCAGCGAGTTCGTGTTCATGGGACGCGCCACCGCGCCCACGGAGGACGAGCAGGCCGAGATCTACGCCCAGTGCTCGCGGGCGCTCAGCCCGGGCCAGCCCCTGGTCATCCGGACGCTGGACGTGGGCGGCGACAAGCCGCTGGCCTACCTTCCGATCCCGGCCGAGGAGAACCCGTTCCTCGGCATCCGCGGCGTGCGCGTCGGGCTGGAGCAGCCGGAGGTGCTCAGGACCCAGATCCGGGCCATCCTCGACGCGGCGGGCGCCGGCGCGAAGCTGCACGTGATGTTCCCGATGATCGCCACCATCGAGGACTGGCGGCGGACCAAGGCCATCTTCGACGAGGAACGCGCCGCCCACGCGCCGGACGCGGACGTGGTGGTGGGGATCATGATGGAGGTCCCGTCGGTGGCCGTCATGGCCAAGCAGTTCGCTGCTGAGGAGGGTTGCGACTTCTTCAGCGTGGGCACCAACGACCTGACTAGCTACACCCTCGCCATGGACCGTGGCCACCCGAAGCTCGCAGCCCAGGTGGATCCGTGCAACCCGGCGGTCCTCACCCTGATCGGTGGCGCCGCGGAGGCGCTGCACGCGCACGGGAAGTGGCTGGGCGTGTGCGGAGGTGTGGCCTCGGATCCGCAGGCCGTGCCACTCCTCGTCGGGCTCGGGGTGGACGAGCTCAGCTGCTCGATCCCCGCCATCCCGGCGGTCAAGGCCATGGTCCGCGCCTACGACCTGGTCACCTGTCAGGAGTTGGCCGCCCGTGCGGTGGCCTGCTCCACCCCGCAAGAAGTCCGGGCGCTCGTGCCCATGGCTGAGAACTGAGAGGCGATCCAAGATGAGCACCGCACAGGACATCGTCACCGCCGTCGGTGGGGGCGGAAACATCGTCGGGCTGAGCCACTGCGCCACCCGCCTCCGGTTCCAGCTGCGCGACGCCTCGGGCATCGACGTGGCCGCCGTCGAATCCATCAAGGGTGTGATGGGCGCGGTGCCCCAGTCGGGCGAACGCTTCCAGGTGATCATCGGCGGCGCCGTGCAGAACGTCTACAACGAGATCAACGAGCTGCCGGAGCTCAAGAACCAGACGCCATTGAGCGACGAGGAGCTCAAGGCCGCAGCCCGGGCCGGCGGAGTACGGGGCAGGTTCGCCTGGATCGACTCGTTCTTCGAGTTCCTCTCGGACAGCTTCCGTCCCATCCTCGGCGCCCTGCTCGGCGCCTCCCTGTTCATCACCTTCATGTCGCTGATGAGCACCCTCGGCGTGATCGGGAACTGGGCGGATCCGCGCGTGACGCTCCCGCCGTCGTGGCAGTTCATGAACCTGCTGTGGCAGTCGGTGTTCGTGTTCCTGCCGCTCATGGTGGCCTACAACGCCTCGAAGAAGCTCGGCGCTGACCCATGGGTGGGGTTCGCGATCATGGGCCTGGTCATGTTGCCGGGCTTCAGCGCTCTGGGCGGCATCGACGAGGCCTACACGGCGATGATCGCGGGGAGCGAGGTGACGCTGGTCGACATCTTCGGCGTCCCGCTGACCATCTTCAACTACTCCTCGCAGGTGTTCCCGCCGCTGCTCATGGCAGGGGTGCTGGGCCCGCTCTACAAGCTGTTGAAGAAGGTCATCCCTGAGAACCTGCACCTCATTTTCGTGCCGTTCCTCGCCATGCTGGTCATGCTGCCGCTGACGGCCTTCCTCATCGGCCCGATCGGCGTCTACGCCGGCGCCGGCCTGGCCTCGGTGCTGGAGTCCATCAACGCCTTCTCGCCGTTCATCTTCGCGATCGTGGTCCCCCTGGCATACCCCTTCATGGTGCCGCTGGGTCTGCACTGGCCGATCAACGCCATCATGCTGCTCAACATCTCGCAGAACGGGTTCGACTACATCCAGGGCCCCATGGGCGCCTGGAACTTCGCCTGCTTCGGGGCCACCGCCGGAGTGCTGTACCTCGCGTGGAAGGAACGCGATGTCCAGATGCGGCAGACGGCCTCCGGTGCGTTGGCCGCGGGCCTGCTCGGCGGCATCTCCGAGCCCAGCCTTTACGGCATCCATCTGCGATTCAAGAAGATCTATCCGCGCCTGCTGGCCGGCTGCCTCGTCGGCGGCGTCATCATCGGCTTCGGCGGTGGCCTGAAGACGAGCGCGTTCGTGTTCACCTCCCTGCTCACCATCCCGGCGTTCGACAACATCGCCCTCTACGCCCTGGCCATCGCGGCTGCGTTCTTCACCTCGATGCTGCTGGTCGTCTTCACCGACTACCGCACGCCGGAGCAGAAGGCGGCCGCACGCCGCGGCAACGTGGACGCCGACATCGCCGCAACGGCGGAGCCCCGCATCATCGTCGTCGACGATGTCCAGGTCAACCAGGCCCGCCAGTGGGTGACGGCCCTCGGCGGCGAGGAGAACGTCGACGGCGTGGAGTGGATCGCTGAGACCCGCGTGCGCGTCGGTGTCAAGGACGACTCCCTCGTGGATGTCGAGGCGCTGCAGCGGGCCGGCCTGGCAGGCGCGGTCAAGGTGGCGCCCAACACGTGGCACCTCGTCGCCGGTCTGGAGGCGGAACAGTACGCCGAGGGGATGCGACGGCGCCTCGCCTCCGTCTGACTCCTAGCCCCATCACCCGCCGCCTCCCGGGCTGGCGGGTTGGGAGGGGTTTGAGCAAATGGCAGGGCTCGCGGTTCTCTTGATCGATCAAATAGGCCCGAGTCCGCGTTGACCCATGCCATTTGCTCAAACCCGAGCCTGGCCCGAGCGCTGGGGCGGCCTCTCGCTCCGAGCCCGGGGTCATAGAGTGTGGACCATGTCAGCAGAGCCGCTGGAAATCCACATCATCGCCGACTCGACGGGGGAGACGGCCGCCCGGATCGCGCGGGCGGCGATCACCCAGTTCCCGAGCCGCGACTTCACCATCGTCCGCCATCGCAAGATCAACACCACCGCGGCCCTGCTGCGCGCGTTGGAGGCCGTCCGCGACAGCGCCCCTGCCGCAGCCGTGTTCTTCACCCTCGTCAACGAGGAGCTGGCGGACCTGGTGCGCAACTTCTGCCGCGACGCCGACCTCCCGTACGCGGACCTGATGACCGACGCGATGCACGCCCTGGAGCGCATCTCGGGAATCGAGGCGGACCAGGTGGCGATGCGTCCCCCCGGGGTGGAGGCCGAGTACTTCGTGCGGATGGCGGCCATCGACTTCGCCGTCCGGATGGACGACGGCTCCCTCCCTGCAGCGCTGCGGGAGGCCGACATCTGCCTGGTGGGGCCGTCGCGATCCGGGAAGACGCCCCTGTCGATCTACCTGGGCTACATGGGCTACAAGGCCGTCAACGTGCCGCTGGTGCCCGGCATCACGCCACCCAAGGAACTCTTCGAGCTGGACCGGTGGCGCATCGTCGGATTGACGATGGACGCCGAGCGGCTGCTGAAGATCCGCGGGCAGCGCGTGCGGGGCATGGGCGGCTTCGGCACCAAGGACGGCTACGCGGACCTGGTCAAGATCTATGACGAACTCGACGAGATCGGCAAGGTCCAGAAGCGCCTGGGGTGCCCCATCGTCGACACCACTGGGGTGGCCATCGAGGAGGCGGCGTCGCGGATCATCGAAATGGTCGACGATCGGGCCAAGCAGGTGGGCGCACGACTCCGTCGCCCACCGGGCATCGTCCGGCCGGGCACGCCCTGGTCTCCGTGATCCCGCAAGGGGTGGGAGAAGTTCGCCCCTGGGGCGCGGTGCCGAGGCGTCGGGTCTAGGCTGGGCGACGGATGGGGACATCGAGGTCCCCAGGGTTGTCAAAGGAGATTTTCCCCAGCATGAGCGAGGATCGTTACATCTATGACCTGTCCGAGGGTGACGCCACGATGCGTAACCTCCTCGGAGGTAAGGGCGCCGGCGTCGCGGAGATGAAGCGCGTGGGCGTTCCCGTGCCCGACGCGTTCACCGTCACCACCACGGCCTGCGTCCAGACCATGAAGCGCAAGGGCGAATGGCCGGAGGGCCTCTCGGATCAGATCGCGGCCGGTCTGGCCCGCCTGGAGGAGCGCACCGGGCGCACGCTCGGCGGCAGCGAGAAGCCGCTGCTCGTCTCCGTCCGCTCCGGCGCCGTCCACTCGATGCCAGGAATGATGGACACCATCCTCAACCTGGGCATCTCCGACGAGTCGGTGGCCGCGGTGGCCGCGGAGTCCGGCAATGAGCGCTTCGCGTGGGACTGCTACCGCCGCTTCATCCAGATGTACGGCGAAGTGGTGGAGGGCGTGCCCGGGCATGCCTACGAGGATGCCCTGACCGCACTCAAGCACCAGCGCGGCGTCGAGCTGGACACTGACCTGTCCGCCGAGGACCTCAAGGGCCTCGTCCAGTCCTTCAAGGACATCTCCAACGACCACCTGGGCGGCGAGTGGACCTCGGACCCCGTCGAGCAGCTCAACCGGGCCATCGACGCCGTGTTCAAGTCCTGGCTCAACCCCCGCGCGGACGTCTACCGCCGCGCCCACAACATCCCGGCGGACCTGGGCACCGCGGTCAACATCATGCAGATGGTCTTCGGCAACCGCGGCGACACCTCGGCCACCGGCGTCTGCTTCACCCGCGACCCCTCCACCGGCGAGAAGGCCCTCTACGGCGAGTTCCTGGTCAACGCCCAGGGCGAGGACGTCGTCGCCGGCATCCGCACCCCCCGCCCGCTCGGTGAGATGAGGGAGGTGCTGCCCGAGGCCTACGACGAGCTGATCGCCACCATGCACAAGATGGAGCAGCACTACCGCGACATGCAGGACATGGAGTTCACCGTCGAGAACGGCAAGCTCTACCTGCTGCAGACCCGCAACGGCAAGCGCACCGCCGCAGCCGCCCTCAAGGTGGCCTCGGACCTCGTCGACGAGGGCCTGCTCACGCAGGAGGAGGCCCTGATGCGCATCGAGCCCGGACAGCTGGATCAGCTGCTGCACCCGGCCATCGACCCGCATCACGGCAAGACGCCCATCGCCCAGGGCCTGCCCGCCTCGCCCGGCGCCGCCGTCGGCGAGGTGGTCTTCGACGCAGACACCGCGGCCGAGCGCGGGGGTCGCGGCGAGCCCGTGGTCCTCGTCCGCTTCGAGACCACCCCTGACGACATCCACGGCGTCATCGTCTGCCAGGGCATCCTCACCGCCCACGGCGGTATGACCTCGCACGCGGCCGTCGTGGCCCGCGGCATGGGCAAGCCGTGCGTGGCCGGCGCTCAGGGCATCCGGATCGACACTGTGGGCAAGACCCTCACCATCGGTGATCGGGTCATCGCCGAGGGCGAGATCATCACCCTCGACGGCACCGAGGGCCTCGTCTACGGCGAGGAGCTCGAGCTCATTCCGCCGCAGATCAATGAGGACTTCTCCCGTGTGGTCGAGTGGGCCGACGAGGTGCGCCGCCTCGGTGTGCGCGCCAACGCGGACAACTTCGAGGACGCGACGAAGGCCCGCGAGCTGGGGGCCGAGGGGATTGGGCTCTGCCGCACCGAGCACATGTTCATGGCGCAGGACCGCCTTCCCGCGGTGCGCAAGATGATCCTCGCGGAGAGCCCGGAGCAGCGCTCCGCCGCGCTCGCCGAGATCCTGCCCATGCAGCAGGTGGACTTCGAGGGCATCTTCACCGCCATGAAGGGGCTGCCGGTCACGGTTCGCCTGCTGGACCCGCCGCTGCACGAGTTCCTGCCAAACCTCGTGGAGCAGTCGCTGCTGGTGCAGCGGCTGGAGCTGCAGGGTGGGGACGCGCAGGAGTTGGCAGACGCCAAGGCGACGCTCGCCCAGGTCAAGAGGCTGCACGAGATCAACCCGATGCTCGGCACCCGCGGCTGCCGCCTCGCCATGCTGTACCCGGAGATTCCGGACATGCAGGCCCGCGCCATCGTCCGCGCCGCGCTCGCGGTGCTGGACCGTGAGGGGGAGACGGTGGGCGTGGAGATCATGATCCCGCTCGTCGCGCTCACCCAGGAGCTGGAGACCCAGCGGGCCATCGTCGTCGCGGCTGTCGAGGACGAGCTGGCCAAGGCCGGCCGTGAGCTCGACTACACGGTGGGCACCATGATCGAGCTTCCGCGCGCCGCGCTGGTGGCGGACAAGATCGCCGAGTTCGCGGACTTCTTCTCGTTCGGCACCAACGACCTGACCCAGACCGCCATCGGCATCTCGCGTGACGACGCCGAGAACGGCTTCCTCACCACCTACGTGATGGAGCGCGTGCTGGAGCGCAACCCCTTCGAGACGATCGACGTCGAGGGCGTGGGCCAACTCGTCCAGATGGGCGTCGAGAAGGGCCGCTCGGTGAAGCCGAAGCTCAAGACCGGTGTCTGCGGTGAGCACGGTGGGGATCCGGACTCGATCGAGTTCTTCAACTCCGTTGGCCTGGACTACGTGAGCTGCTCGCCGTTCCGGGTGCCGATCGCGCGGTTCGCGGCGGCGAAGGCGGTGCTGAAGCAGCGCTGACCGCAACTGGATGATGGGGCGGTCGGCAGCAGTGTGCTGCCGGCCGCCCCTCGTTTCGCTCCCTGAGGAGGGCCGCCCGCGGAGCGGCGTGGTGCGTCCCCATCGTTCCCTGAGGAGGCGCGCCGCCGAAGGCGCGGGTGCCGTCTCGAAGGGTTGTGACTACCACCTTCACGCAGTTCTCGTGGTCGGATGCGGGAGCCGTGAGTCGAGGCCCGGGCGGCCGTTGTCCAGCGTCCCGTGTCGGCTGCTGGTCTGGTTGGTGGCTGGGTTGTTGAGGCCGCCCGGGCCTCGCCTCCCGTCTCCCCGCACTCGTTCTCCTGTGGCGTTGCCTGGTCCCGGGTGCGGGCCGGCAGGGCGGCGTTGGGGTCGGGTCTGCTCGGGCGGGATGCCGGTTGGGTGGTCGTCGGGTTGGGCACCGCGACGCGGCGCCGCCCTGACGTCCTCCACCCTTGCTCTCGGGGAGCGGGACCCTCTGTGATCGAACATGGCCGCCCGACTTGACACGGCATAGAAGCGTCGGGGAGCGGCCCGGCTCAACCCGCGGGGAGCGGCCCGGCTCACCGCACTGGAGTTCCCTGACACGCCCAACCGGACTTGTCGTCAAGTCAGCCAGCGGAGCTGGGCCCTCCCCCTGATCCGCTCGTACGCGGAACCAGGGCCGGGCCAGGGGCGTCACCGGGTGGCGTGTGGACCTCCGATCCAGGACAATCATGAGGTAGCAACGCCTTTGAAGGAGCACCATGTCCGACCAGCCCGGATTCCGCCAGCCCGATCCGCAGGAGTCGCCCACCTACCCCGGGTCGGCAGACCCGTACGCGCAGCCCCTGGAGCAGAGCGGCCAGACCGAGCGGATGCCCATCTACCCGCCGAGCTCCCCGGATCCCTACGCGCAGCCCACCTATGGCGAGCTGCCGCGCGACGGCGGGTCCGCGACGGGCTACGCGCAGCCGGCCTACGGCGATCCGGCCCAGCCCTCCTACGGCGCCGACTACGGCCAGACCCCCTACGGTCAGGCCTACGGCCAGGGAGTCCCGCCGTCTTACGGCGTGGCGCCCTACGGCCAGCAGGCCTACGGCCAGCAGCCCGGCTACGGCTACGGCTACCCGGAACACCCTCAGGCCACCACCATCCTGGTGCTCGGCATTCTGGGCTTCTTCGTGCCCATCGTGCCGTTCGTCGCCTGGTACATGGGCGGCCAGATCAAGAGACAGATCGAGTCCGGCGCGCCGTATCAGTGGGACGGAACCCTGAAGATCGGCTATCTGATCGGCAAGATCCTGGGCATCATCCAGATCGCCTCGGTGGTCCTCACCATCGTCTGGTTGGTCCTCATGTTCGGGCTCTTCGCCACCACCGGCTTCTAGCATCGCCCAGGCGCCCCTGCACGCCTGAGACCCCCACGGGGTCGGGAGACGAAGGGGGCGGGCCGACCTGATGGTCGACCCGCCCCCTTCGTCGGTTTCTGAAGGTCAGTCGTCGCCCTCGTCGACGACGACCTCCGGCGTGCGCACGAGGTGCACGATCGAAGCGGCGAGCCCGCCCCACAGGGTGAGCATTGCGATGATCATCATGATCAGTGCGGTGGTGGTCATTTCGCCATGATCTCCTCGTACCTGGCGTCGAGAGCATCCTCGTCGACGTGAGTGATGGTGGAACGCTTCCACGGCGTGAACGCCAGCGCCGCGGCCACGACGATCAGCAACGCAGACATGCCCCAGCCGAAGAAGCCCAGCATGCCCAGCGGGTAGTCACCGTAGGGCGCGGTGACCTTGGTGATTACCTCATTGACCAGGATGTATCCCAGGACAATGGGCACCACAACGCCCACCAGGACCAGCCAGAGCCGGCCGAAGCGGATGCTCGAGACGCGGTCCACGTGGCGCTGCAGCAGCGGCAGCTTGCGTAGCACCCAGGCCACCACGACCACCATCGAGAAGGCTCCGGCGAGGATGCCGAACTTGTTGATGAACTCGTCCGTGATGTCCAGGAAGTAGAGCCCCGTCGTCGTGGGGAGGAGCAGCATCGAGACCAGTGCCATCGGCACGCTGACGGCCAGCGTGGCCTTGAGTCGGCCCAGGCCGAGCTTGTCCTGGATAGCCGCGACCACGACCTCCACGATGGAGATCATCGAGGTGAACCCGGCGAACACCAGCGAGGCGAAGAACAGTACGCCGAGTAGAGGTCCGAAGGACGTCGAAGACACGATGCTGGGGAAGGCGATGAACGCGAGCCCGATGCCGCCGGCCGCGACCTCTTCCATCGGCTGGCCCGTGGCCTGCATGAGGAAGCCGAGCGCCGCGAACACGCCGATGCCGGCGAGCAGCTCGAAGCCCGAGTTGGCGAACGCCACCACGAGCCCGGACCCGCTGAGGTTGGTGCGGCGCCTCAGGTAGGACGAGTAGGTGATCATGATGCCGAAGCCGACAGACAGCGAGAAGAAGATCTGGCCGTAGGCGGCGGCCCACACCCCTGGGTCTCCCAAGGCGGCCCAGTTCGGGGTGAAGAAGGCGTTGAGGCCATCCATCGCGCCCGGCAGGGTGACAGCCTGGATGACCAGGACGAGGAACATGACCACAAGCAGCGGAATCATGATCACGTTGGCGCGGGCGATGCCCCGCTTGACCCCGAGCGCGATGACCGCGATGACCAGGATCCACACCGCAGCCATCGGGATAGCGACCTGAGGCACGAAGTCGAAGCCGACGCTCGGCGTCTCCGCCACCTGCAGGAACTCGCCCATCAGGAAGCCGCCCGGATCGTCGCCCCAGGCCTCGGTGAAGCTGAAGAAGAAGTACATCGCGGCCCAGGCCAGGATGGCGGCGTAGTAGACGGCGATGACGAAGCACACCAGCACCTGCCACCAGCCGAACACCTCGGTCCACTTCTTCCCGGCGCGACGGAGAGCAAGCGGGGGAGCGGAGCGGTAGCGATGCCCCAGCGCGTAGTCGAAGAAGAGCAGCGGAATGCCTGCGGTCAACAGAGCGACCAGGTAGGGGATGACGAACGCGCCGCCGCCGTTGGTGTAGGCGACATACGGGAAACGCCAGATGTTGCCCAGGCCGACGGCGGAGCCGATGGCGGCGAGGATGAACACGTTTCGTGAGTGGAAGACCTCACGGTTCGCGGTCTTGGGTTCGGACATGTGCCCTCCCTTCAGGGAGTGGGGGTGTGCTGACCCGCGTAGCGTATTCCACGCAACCCGCCGCATGCGGGCGGGTGGGGATTTGGTCCGTCGTGTCGCGCGAGCCCCCCGTCTGCTGGAGCAGGAGTCTCAGGCGGCGGATCTGGTGTCGACTACGCCACCAGATCCGCCTCTCAGTCGTCGGGGCCAGGCTGCACCTCGCCCATCGGGGCCGGCTCCACCCCACTCGGAGGGGCTCATCGGACGAAGACCGGCTGGTCCTTCGTGGAGCGGGCCTCATCGTAGGCGTAGCCGTCGCCGTCGAAGTCCGCGAGCTTCCCGGGCGTGCGCACCCGGCCACGGATCATCCAGCCGGCCATGGTGCCGCGGGCCCGCTTGGCGTGGAAGCTGACCACCCGAGGCTTCCCGTGCGGGTCCCGGTCCTCGAAGCGCGGGCTGATGATGCGGGCACCGAGGCGCTCGGGCCGCACCGATGCGAAGTACTCCTGCGAGGCCAGGTTGATCAGGACGTCGGCGCCGGGCGACTCGTCGAGGTCGCGACGCAGCAGGTCGGTGACCTGATCGCCCCACCAGTCATACAGAGAAAGGCCCCGCCCCGTTTCCAGGCGGGTCCCCATCTCGAGCCGGTGCGGCTGGATCAGGTCCAGCGGGCGCAGGAGACCGTATAGGCCGGACAGGACGCGCAGCGTCTTCTGGGCCTCGGTGAAGTCCCGCTCGTCCAGGGTCCGCGCAGCCAGGCCCTGGTACACGTCACCGTTGAAGGCCAGCACCGCCGGCCGGGCGCTACGGGGTGTGTGGTCGGCTGTGAACTCCGCGTATCGGGTGGCGTTGAGGTGGGCCAGGTCGTCGGAGATGTGCATGAGCGCCGCAATGTCCGACGGGGACTTCTCGCGCATGATCTCGATGAGCTCGCTGGCTTCGCCGAGCAGCCTGGGCTCGGACCGCTTCCTCGTGGGCAGCGGAGACTCGAAGTCCAGCGACTTGGCCGGCGACAGCACGGTGAGCATGGCAGCGAGTCTAACGCCCCCTCAGCAGCCGTCGGTCAGCTCGACCCCGGGCACCAGCGCATCCCACTCCTCCTGTGACACGCGGGACCCGAACCGGCCGCACAGGTCCTCGACGGCGGCCTTCGGGTCGTCGGGCCAGGCGACGGCGCGGCCCCCGTTGAGCGCCATCACGAAGTGGCCGTCGACCCACGCCGCCCCGGTGAGGTTGGTGGCCTCCGGCCTCAGCGACAGCTCGAGGCGCGCCGAGCCGTCATCGATGCGCCACACCCAGAGCCGCCCCGCCCGGGTGGCGGCGTACAGCAGGTCGCCGCCGCGTCCGAAGCCCACCTGCGTCAACTCGGACTGCGCCTGGTTCAGCTCGTGCAGGACCTGCGGAGCCTCAGGCGTGGAGACATCGAAGACGGTGATCCGCCCCGCGGTGTCGCCGACGGCGAGGGTGCCTCGAGCCGAGAATGCGTAGTCGATGGGAATGGCGTCGTCCGCCAACGTCAGGGTGGCGGCCTCCTCCGGGCCGTTGTCGGTGAGCCGCCACAGGACGGCCGACTTGCCGTCGACGTGCATGGCCACGAACGTGCTCTCGTCGGGTGTGAACCCCGACCCGCCGGGCCAGGTGTCTTCCAGGACGCTGACGAGCGCCCAGCCGTCCCCGTCGCGTTCGAAGAGGCGGTAGCCGGGCTCGCCGCGGTAGCCGAGCGACAGATAACGCCCCGACGCGGACACCTCGACATCCGCCAGACCGCCCTGACCGGGCATACGGTCCACCGCCTCGAACCCGTCCTCGGTCCGTTCGAGGGTGACCAGCGTGCCGCCCTCGGTGAGATTGACCAGCACGGAGGCATCCTCGCTCAGGATGGCGAAGCCGTTGTAGGTGTCGCCGTCGGCCGGAGCCTCGACGGGGAGCTCCACCCAGGCGTCGTCGTCGCGTCCCAGCACCAGCCCGCCGGAGGAGGAGCCCAGCATCACGGCGTCGGCGCCGCCATACACACCGAAGAAGCGGCCCTCCGCCAGCTGCAGGACCCTCGGGTCCTCAGCCGTGGGCCAGGCGGTCACCGCGCCGCCCGTCGCGCCCGCGAGCAGGACATCGCCGCGCGCACCCAGGCTGGTCACGACCGTCGGCTCGGGGAAACTGCGCACCAACTCCCACCCGGGGAGGTACTCACGCAGCTCCCCGAAGGCCCCTCCGACCAGGAGCCGGTCCCCGAGGTGCCGCACTGCGTTGGCTGAGGCCTCGAACTCGACCGAGTCGATCAGGGAGGGGCCGGCGGGCGGCGTGGCGAAGCGGTAGCCGAACCCCTGCGTGGTCCCAGCAAGCACCTCGCTGCCGTCCGGAGAGGCGTTCATCGAGATCACGGTGCCGGCGACGGCCAGATCGGCCTGCCGCGTGCCGTCGACGCCGAACACCGTCACGGTGTCGCTCACGCCACCGACGAAGACGGTCTCGGGCGTCATCGCCAACCCCGTCACCGCCATCGGCTCGTCGAGGCTGAGATCGGGCAACGGCACCGGGGCATCCGGGTCCGTGAGGTCCACACGGCGCACGTCACCCTCGAGGGTGCCGACGGCGACCGTTGGACCGGACCACGCAGCGCTGTACGCGACGGTGTCGTCTCCCAACTCCAGGAGCCTGGTGGGTTCACCGGTGACGTCCCACACTGCAGCGGTCTGCTGGCCCCCGACCAGGACCAGGGCGCGCCCCGCCACGGTCGCGCCCTCGAGGACGAACAGCTGGCCGCCGCCGCTGTCGAACGTCTCGGCCTCGCCCGTGATCGAGCCGCCGCGCCACAGCGTCACGCTCCCGGAGCTGTCAGCGCGTAGCGTCACATCCGCCCCGTCGATGTGGGACACCATGGTGGTCCCACTCGGCCCGACGGACCGCGTCGACAGTGGGGTGCCGGCTGACTTGAGCACCGCCGAGCGACTTTCCACGCTCTCGTCGAGTGCCAGGGAGGCCACGCTCAACTGCGCCGCGCGGTTGGGGGCGGACGGCCGGATCTCGTCGGCGATGAGCGCCAGCTGCCGCGCCTGCGCCGATCGTTCCGAGGCCTGTGCGGCCTGGCGCAGGCTGGAAGACTGCAGGCCGGCCCCCACCGCCACGACGAGCATCGCGATGGCGATCGCGGCGGCGGCGACGGCGAGTTGCTGCCGTCGGCGCAGCGTGCGGATCGTGTCGGCCTGCGCGCGCTGCTGGGCGTCTGCCAGGTCGAGGCTGGCGGCGATGAAGCTGTTCTCCCGGGCCGACAGGAGCGGGGCGCTGGCCTGCCTGGCCCACGTGCTCCACAGCTCGGCCTCCACCGGCATCAGGGCGTCGTCCTGCCTGCCGCCCTCCTCCCACACCTGGGCCGCCATCTGGATGCGGCGCGCGATGAGCAGGGACGCCCGCTCCTCGTCGATCCAGCCGCGCAGACGCTGCCAGCGGGTCAGCAGGGCGTCGTGGGACACCGCGACACTGCCGCCGTACAGGGTGAACAGGCGCGACCCGAGGAAGGCGTCGACGATCGGCGACATCTCCTCGGAGAGGTCCTCCAACGGCAGCCTGCCGCGGAGCACACGGTCACCGTCGAGCTGGATCAGGGCGAGCAGGAGCCTCCGGGCCAGCGGCTTCTGCTGCTCGGTGAGGCCGGCGTGGACCGCCTCGGCCTCCTCATCGAGCGCCGACCACAGCCCGCCCATGGCGAGGTAGTGCGTGGGGGTGAGGGTGGCGCCGTGCGCCGCGGCCCAGCAGCGCCGCATTGCGCTGGACAGGAGCGGCAGCGCGGTGCCGGGTGCGGGTTCCCCGTAGAGCCGCAGGTCTCGCAGGATGAGCCGGACCAGGTCAGGCGCGACGGTCCGGCCGTGCCGGCGGGCGGGCTCCTCGATGATGCGGGTGTACTCGACCGTGCTGAGCGGCCCGACGAGGATCGGCGCCGCGAGCGAGGCCGCGAGCCGCTCGTCGCGCATGGCGAACCCGAACGCGTCGGCGGTGATCGCCACCACCGACGTCACGCGAGGCGGCAGCCCGGCCAGGGCGTCGAAGAACGCGGCGCGCTCGGCGGCGGGGAGTGCAGCGGCCTCCTCCACCTGATCCGCCACGAGCAGCACCCGGCCCGGCGGGAGCGTCAGCGTGTGAAGGTCGGCCACGCGCACGGCAATGGGCGTGAACGCAGCCAGCGGTCCATCCGGGGCGCAGGCGGTGCCGATGAGGCCCGCGGCGAGCAGCGATGATTTTCCGGCGCCGGAGTCTCCCAGCACGACGACGGGGCGGGGCGCGTCGTCACGCAGGCAGGCCTCGACCAGAGCCTGGTAGGCGCGCTCCCTGCCCACATAGACGGCGCTCTCCTGCGCCGTGTAGCTGCGCAGGCCCACGAAGGGGGACGCCTCGACGACGGGGGCGGACCTGGCGGATGCCACCGCCCGCTGCCAGGCCTCGCGCTCCTCCGGCGAGGTCACCAGCCCCAGTGCCTCGAGCAGGTCGAGGAAGTTGGAGGTGAGCGCCGGTGTTGGCAGCCTTCCCTCGAACCAGCCCTGGGCGGTCGACGGCGGCACCTTCGCCAGCGACGCCGCTCGGCGGATCGAGAGGTTGGTGGCGTGTCGCGCCGCGCCGATGTGCTCGGCGAGGGCCTCGCGGCTCAGTGGTGGCTGCATGGCGGCACGATACTTGCCCCGTCCCCCCGCGGATTCGGCGGGTCGTCCCGCATGGACGGGCCCCGCGACACGTGGGCCTGACAACGGGTTTGTGTAACCGGTGCACTCTCGTACAGCTGGTGGTTCGTCCACGCGGCGGGTTGGTGCCTAGTCTCGGAGATGTCGGCGATCCCCGCCCCGGGGGGGTGCGAGGCTGTGGCCTCGCATCGGGGAGGGTGTCCCCCGGGGGGGAGGGCACCAACGAGGCCGCAGACGAACCGAGACCCTCGGATCCAGCACACAGGTGCCGGATCCGAGGGTCTCGTCAGTCGTGGGGGTCAGGCGTCCAGCGAGTTGGTCGAGATGCCCGGCCGGCCTTCGTGGATGATCTTGCCAGGGTTCAGGTTGTGCCCCGGGTCCACGCCGTCGAACAGTGCACGCTGGATGGATACGCCGGCCGGAGAGATGTCCTGATCCATCCAGGGGCTGTGCTCCTCGCCCACGCCGTGGTGGTGCGACACCGTGCCGTGATTGTCCATGAACGACTGCTGCAGCACGCGCTTGGCCACGTCGTAGGTGACCATGGCGTTGTCCGACTTGTCGGCGATGGCGAACGTGAAGTACTGGCACGCCCCCGAATGGTAGGAGTGGCTGAGGTGGCAGAACACCACGCCGCGCACCCCGATCTCCGCCATCGCCTTGTGGAACGCCGCGACAGTGTTGGTGTGGATCTGCTCCACATAGGCCCACGGCGTGGTGGTCTCGGACACGTCGGCCACCAGGCCGCGGTCCAGCATGAAGTCACGGATGTAGGGGGTGTCGTACTTCTTCTGGTCGTACAGCGAGCCGGGGCCCTTGCCGACGCCGATCCCGCCGTGATTGCGCACGATCTTGGCCACGAGGCCCTTCTCGTAGCGCACGTGCGTGGGGGATCCCTCGTAGCCCACGAAGCTCATGGCGATCTTCTCCAGATCCCAGCCCTTCTGGAGCATGATCCGCTGGATGGCCTTGCTGCTGAGCGAGCCCAGCCGGCTGGACTTCTTCCCGTTGGCCATGATGTATTGCGTCTCAACGGCGTCAGAGACGCGCGCCATCATCACCGAGGCGTCAGACTCGACGATCTCCTGGCAGGCCCGCAGGCCGTCCTCGTACGTGGCGAAGAAGTAGGCCTGCAGCTCCCGCACCTCCGGGATGCGGTGCACGTTGACCCACGCCGACGTGATGATCCCCAGGCGGCCCTCAGACCCCAGCACCATCTCCCGCACGCTCGGACCCGACGACGACGACGGAAGCGGCCGGAGCGTCAGCACCTGGCCGGGCATGACCATGGTGAGACCGCGGCAGATGTCAGCGATGTCACCGTACTTGTCCGACTGCATGCCCGAGGACCGGGTGGCGATCCAGCCGCCCAGCGTGGACCACACGAACGAGTCCGGGTGGTGCCCCATCGTCCAGCCCCGTGCCTTCAGCTGGTCCTCCATGTCCGGCCCGAAGACGCCCGCCTCGATGTGAGCGAGCCCGGAGACCTCGTCGATCTCCAGCACTCTGCTCATCCGGCCGAGGTTCACCGACAGCACCTGACGCGTCTCACCGGGCTGCGCCTCCAGGGCGGCGACGATGTTGGACCCACCGCCGAACGGGATGAGCACCGCGTCGGCCGCGACAGCCGCGTCGACGAGCAGCTCCACCTCGCGCTGCGTTCCGGGGTAGAGCACCGCGTCCGGGATGCGTCCCAGCAGGCCGCTGCGGACGCGCAGGAGGTCACGGACGCCCTTGCCGAAGGCGTGCACGACGCGGGTCTCGTCGTCGGTCTGCACGAAGCCCTCGCCGATGATCCCGGCGAGCTCGGCCCTCAGCGTGTCCGAGAGACGGCTGGCGGGCACCTCCAGGGAGGAGAACGGAGGGATGGGCTCGACGGGGGCCGTGATGTCCACGCCCACCATCTTCATCACGAAGGGCGGGAACTTCGGCTTGTCCTCGTAGCGGTAGGCCTTGCCTTCCTCACCCCAACCCCACCACTTCTGCTGCTTGACGCCGTCGATCATCGATCCTCCTGCTTATGTGCCTGTTCCTTGGCATCCTCAACCAAGGCGGCGATGTGGGACTTCTGGGCCAGCTCGATGGCCTCGGTGCGGGCATACTCGGCGAGGGTCTTCTTGCCGTAGGCGCGGGCCGTGGTGTCATGGAGCTGGAGCACCTGGCGGCGCATCCGTTCGTTGAACTCGTGGGCGATCTCGCCCGGGTACGGGGTCATGGGGCGGCCGAACACCACGTGCACCTCGGGCCGGCCCTTCGGGAGGTGTTTCTGCCGCGAAGGCCACGCGTCGAACGCTCCGACGAGGGCCACGGGCAGTGCGGGCACCCCCCGGGAGATGCACAGCGACGCAACGCCCGGGACGAAGGGCGCCATCGCCCCGGTGCGGGAGCGGGTGCCCTCCGGGAACAGCAGGATCGGCACCCCGTCGTCGAGAAGCTGCGCCGACATGCCGCGCTTGCCCTTGCCGCCCTTGCCGCGGTCGATCGCGAAGGCGTTCATGAACAGCGACATCGACATCGACTTCATCCAGTTGTCGAAGAAGAAGTCGCCGGCCGCGCCGGTGGCGACGAACTTCGACAGCCGGGTGGGCAGCGAGCACAGGATGAGCGGGGCGTCCAGGTGCGAGGAGTGGTTGCCGAACACCACGAACGCGCCCTCCAACCCGTCCAGGTTGGACAACCCGTGCACGTGGATCTTCAGGATCCGCAGCAGCGCCGGCTTGAGGAGCAGCATCTGGGCCGTCTGGCGCGTGGTGGCCTGAACCTTCGAGGTGTACCTGGTATTGGCCGGATCGACGTCCTTGGCCACGTCAGTGCTTCTTCCGCGACGCGCTCAGCTTGTGGGAGAACCAGCGGGTGAACGACCGCGGGCCGTGGACGGCGATGAAGTTGGCCACCTTCCACTTGAGGGTGGGAACGGACACGTAGCGCCCCTTCTCGGCGTCCGCGAGCGCCCCTCGCACCAGGGTCTCGGCGTCGATCCACACGATGCTGGGCAGGGACGTGGCCCGGATGCCGGCGCGCTGATGGAACTCGGTGCGCACCCACCCCGGGCAGAGCGCGGTGGACGTGACGCCGGTGCCGCTGAGCTCCAGCGCCAGGGCCTGCGAGTAGGTGGTGCACCAGGCCTTCACCGCCGAGTAGTTGCCCGTGAAGATGGTGCCCGCCGTCGATGAGACGTTGATGATCCGGCCGTGGCCGCGCGCGCGCATCGACCTCGCGGCGGCGCCGCCGAGGATCAGGACGGCCAGGCACATCACGTCGAGGGCCTTGGCGTGCATGTCGATGTCGTTCTTGTCCAGCAGCGTGGTGTGCAGGCCGAACCCCGCGTTGTTGACGAGCAGGTCGACGGGGCGGGCGGGATCCTCGAGACGCTCAGCCACGCGCAGCACATCGGCCCGGACGGCCAGGTCCGCGCTGATCACCTCCACGTCGACCCCGTGCTCTGCCTGCAACTCCGCGGCCACGGACTCAAGCCTGTCGGTGTCGCGGGCAACGAGGATCAGGTGCGTCCCGCGGCCGGCGAGTTCGCGCGCGAACGCGTGTCCGATGCCTGAAGTCCCGCCCGTGATCAGTGCTGAAGCCATGGGATTAAGGTACGCCACCCGGGAGGGTCGCCGCGATGCGTACGGCGCCCTGACGCGCCCGTTCGTTGTAGTCCGACAATCAAAGAGCCGGCTGGTTGTGGGGGTGCCACAACCAGCCGGCCCGCGCAGTCTGTCGACGGCGTCCCTGACTACTCGGCGGCCGCGGTGACCGCGACCGTCTCGCGGGCCATGGCCAGCTCCTCATTGGTGGGTACCACGAGGACGCGCACCTTGGACGCCGGGGTGGAGATCTCGCGGGGCTCCCTGGAGCGCACCAGGTTGGCGTGCACGTCCAGCTCGAAGCCCAGGCCCTTCAGCCGGTCGATGACGGGCCGCCGCACGTGCGCGGCGTTCTCGCCCACGCCGGCGGTGAAGACCAGCGCGTCACATCCGCCGAGGATGGCGATGTAGGAGCCGATGTAGCTGACCAGCCGGTGGACGTAGACGTCCAGGGCGAGCCTGGCGCGCTCGTCGCCGGCCTCGATCTGGGCCGCGACATCGCGCATGTCGGTGTAGCCGCACATCCCGCCCATGCCGGACTGCTTGTTGAGCAGGTCGTCGACCTCGTCGATGGTCATCCCGTTGCGCACGAGGTAGGCGTGCAGGCCAGGATCCACATCCCCGGAGCGGGTGCCCATCACCAGGCCCTGCAGAGGGGTGAGACCCATGGACGTGTCCACCGCGACACCGCCGTCGACCGCCGAGATCGACGCCCCGTTGCCGAGATGGCACACGATGATCTTCGTCTCCTCCAGCGGGCGTCCGAGGAACTTCGCCGCCTCCTTGGACACGAAGCTGTGCGAGGTGCCGTGGAAGCCGTACTTCCGCACACCCAGGCGCTGGGCGGTGTCGTAGTCGACGGCGTAGGTGTAGGCCGCCGGCGGGATGGTGGAGAAGAAGGCGGTGTCGAAGATCGCCACGTGCGGCACACCAGGCAGGACCTCCTGCGCGCCGCGGATGCCGGCCACAGCAGGCGGGTTGTGCAGGGGGGCGAGGCCGGAGAGCTCCTCCAGCTGGGCCACCACGTCGTCGTCGATGAGGGTGGAGTGCACCAGCTTCGCCCCGCCGTGCACCACGCGATGACCGACGGCCGTCACGTGGTCGAGGCTGGGTCCGTGGTCCCGGAACATCGCCACCACGGCTGCCACTGCCTCCGTGTGGTTCGCGAACGGGCGCTCGTCGTGATATTCCGCCTCACCCACCTCGTGGGTGATGGTGGAGACGTCCTGCCCGATCCGCTGCACGATGCCGACGGCCTGAGGCACACCGATCGCGGGGTCGAGATACTGGTACTTGATCGACGACGACCCGCAGTTGAGCAGGAGGATCGGCTGGGACATGACGCCCTTTCTTCGGGTTCAGACCGCCTGGGCCTGGATGGCTGTGATGGTGATGGTGGACACGATGTCGTCGACGAGGGCGCCGCGCGACAGGTCGTTGACGGGCTTGCGCAGACCCTGGAGCATGGGGCCGATGGCCACGGCACCGGAGGTGCGCTGGACGGCCTTGTAGGTGTTGTTACCGGTGTTGAGGTCCGGGAAGATGAACACGGTGGCGCGGCCCGCGACCTCGGAGCCGGGCATCTTCTTCTTCGCCACCACCTCGTCGACGGCGGCGTCGAACTGGATGGGGCCCTCCACCTTCAGCTCGGGTGCCCGCTCCCGCACCAGGCGGGTGGCCTCGCGGACCTTGTCGACCTCCGCGCCGGAGCCCGAGTCGCCCGTCGAGTACGACAGCATGGCCACCCGCGGCTCGATGCCGAAGCTCTCCGCCGTCTTGGCCGACGAGATGGCGATGTCCGCCAGCTGCTCAGCGGTGGGATCCGGGTTGACGGCGCAGTCCGCGTAGACCAGGACGCGATCGCTCATGCACATGAGGAACGACCCGGAGACCACCGAGACCCCAGGGGTGGTCTTGATGAACTCCAGCGACGGGCGGATCGTGTTGGCCGTGGTGTTGATGGCCCCCGAGACCATGCCGTCGGCCATGCCGAAGTGCACCATCATGGTGGCGAAGTAGGACAGATCCTTCAACGTCTGACGGGCCTTCTCGATGCTCACGCCCTTGTGGGAGCGTAGTCTGGCGTACTCGCCGGAGAACTTCTCCGCCAGCTCGGGATCCTCGGGGTTGACCACGGTGGCGTCGGCGAGGTTCAGGCCCAGCTCGGAGGCGCGACGGCTGATCTTCGCCGAATCCCCCAGCAGGGTGATGTCCGCCACAGCCCGCTGCAGCACGACGGCCGCGGCCGTCAGCACCCGGTCGTCGGCCGACTCGGGCAGCACGATGCGCTGCTTGCGGGTGCGCGCCATCTGCATGATCTGGTGCTCGAACATGGTGGGCGTGCGGATCTCGGTGCGCGGCAGGTCGATGGCAGCCAGGAGCGCGGCCTCGTCGACATGCTGCGAGAACAGCGCGCGCGACACCTCGATCTTGCGCGGGGAACTCGTCGAGGTGCCCTGGACGCTCTGCAGCCGCACGGCGGTGGAGAACGTGTCGCGCTGGGTCACCGCGATGGGCAGATCGATCTCAGAGTCGGCGAAGAGCTTGGAGACCGACTCCGGCACCTCGAAGCCGCCGGTCAGGATCAGCGCCGCCAGCGGACCATAGTCCGGGGAGCGGTGCGCCATCACCAGGCCGGGAAGCAGATCCAGGCGGTCCGCGGGCATGATGACGGTGGCCTCGCGCTTGAGGCGGGGGAGCAGGTTGGGCAGCGTCATGCCCGCCACGATGTTGTGCAGGGACTCGTGGGAGCGGAACTCCGGCTTGCCCAACCACTGGACTGCGTCCACGGCGTCGAACTGGGCGCCCACCAGCGGCGCGGTGAGGACCGGATCCTCGGGAAGCACGGAGATCGCCACGTCCCGCACGGCGCGGAGGGCCGCTCGCAGCGACTCCGCGTCCGCCTCGTCGACGTGGGTGACGATGATGCCGATCACGGTGTTGTGCTTGGCCTCGTACGCCTCGATGGCCGACTCGGCCAGGCGCGCCACCTGCTCGACGGTGCGGCCCAGGGCCTTGCACACGTACAGCACAGGGGCGTTGAGGTTGGCGGCGATCACGGCGTTGTGCCCCAACTCGGACGGGGTCTCGATGTCCTCGTAGTCGGAGCCGAGCACCACCACGGCGTCGTGCGCCGCGGCGAGGGTGCTGTACTTGGCGACGATGGTGTCGATGGCGTCGCCGGTATCGGCTGCGTAGTCCTCGTAGGTGACGCCGACGGCGTCGTCGAATTTCTCCTTGACGCCCTTCTGTGAGAGGAGCGCTTCGGTGACCGGGTCCGACTCGGTGGAGTGCACGAGCGGGCGGAAGACGCCGATGGAACGCACTTGGCGGGCGAACAGGTCGATGAGGCCGAGGGCGATCGACGACTTGCTGACCTGCCGCTCCGATGAGGCAATGTAAACGCTTTTCGTCACGGGGACACCTTATCGTCCTTTCCGGGAGACCCCGGCCCGTGATTCCATCGGGGAAGGAGTTGAGCATCCGCCCGTCCTCGCTGGCTCCGTCGAGCCCCCGTGCCCCCCGCTCCCTGAGGAGATCGACGCGCGAAGCGCTCTACTCCCGCTCCCTGAGGAGATCGACGCGCGAAGCGCCGTCGATCGTCTCGAAGGGTTGTGTCGCAACGTTCCCGGTGGTCGGAGCCACCGTCTGTGCGGTGAGCCGGGAGCCGAGGCACGGGCGGCCGTTGTCCACCGTCGGGGTGTGCGCGTGACGGTGGGCTGGTGTCGGGTAGTGAGGCCGCCCGTGCCTCGTCTCCCGTCTCCCCGCATACGTCCCGCTGTTGCCCTTCCGGACCCGGGTGCGGACCGGCAGGGCGGCGTCGGGGTGGGTCCCTGCGGGCGTGTCCCGACGGGTGATCGTCGGGTTGGCACCGCTGCGCAGTGCCGCCCTGCCGTTCCCCACCCTTGCGCGTGGGGCCCCTTGCCAGTCGCTCCCTGAGGAGATCGACGCGCGAAGCGCCGTCGATCGTCTCGAAGGGTTGTGTCGCAACGTTCCCGGTGGTCGGAGCCACCGTCTGTGCGGTGAGCCGGGAGCCGAGGCACGGGCGGCCGTTGTCCACCGTCGGGGTGTGCGCGTGACGGTGGGCTGGTGTCGGGTAGTGAGGCCGCCCGTGCCTCGTCGCCCGTCTCCCCGCATACGTCCCGCTGTTGCCCTTCCGGACCCGGGTGCCGACCGGCAGGGCGGCGTCGGGGTGGGTCCCTGCGGGCGTGTCCCGTCGGGTGATCGTCGGGTTGGCACCGCTGCGCAGTGCCGCCCTGCCGTTCCCCACCCTTGCGAGAAGGTCTTGAGTGAGCGCCGCGCGCGTCGAACGGCACGATCCTCTGAGGGTCAACTCATCCGCTGGCTGAGGAGTGAGGAGCGCAGCGACGAGCCTCGAAGCCTGTGCAACGTTCCTTGTCAGCTCCCCTTTGTGAGGCTTCGAGGCCGCTGCGCGGCACCTCAGCCAACGGTGGTGGTGGGGGGCGCCGCTCCCGCGTCGAAGCGCCCCGCACCCGGTTCGAGGACCCGCGCGAGGCCCGCTCGACCAGCGATGCCCTGGGCGAAGGACCTACTTGACCCGGATAAGCGAGGCCTCCTTGCCGGCCGGGTTGTCGTACGACACCGCCATCAGGCCCAACGGCTTGAGTGCCGAGAATGCCGCCGGATCCTTCGTCACAGGGTCGCTCGCCTTGCCCCCCGCCGCGACCTCGACGTATCCGCCGTCGTTGAAGGGTTTCGCGGTCGCGTTGTACGTCGCCCTGCCCGGAAACTGGTCGAACGCGTCGCCGTTGAAGGACACGACGGTGTAGCTGAAGGCGCCCTCGATCCCCAGGTCGCCGGCGAAAACTGGCAGGAGCACCGTGCTGGAGTTGGTGGGCGATCCCGCAGCGAAGCCCGAAAAGGAGATCGCCTCAGTTTCGAGGTTGTAGATGAACACCCAGTTGTCCCCGTTGTGGTCGCCGGTGAGAATCGCCCCGGCGTCGTAGCTGAACAGCACCACGTCGTCGGCGCCGTCCCCGTCGGTGTCGATCGGGATGTCGAACTCGATGCTGGCGGCGTTGCTGTAGCGGTCGTGCGTCGAGACGGCGAACACCAGGAGGTCGTCCTCAGGGGCACCATCCAGGTCGACCCGTGGGACCCGGAACGACTGGACTCCTGCCGCCTGGAGGTCGAAACCGCCGCCGAGACGCTGGTCCTTGCGGTCCTCGAGCCCCCACGTGTACACGTCAGCGACACCGGCGGTGACGGCACCCATGTTGGACACCGCCAAGGTGGCCTGCGTCTGGGGGCCGTTGAGCGAGCCGCTCACAGTCGCCGAAACCTTGGTCGAGGGCCGCGGCACCAGGAGGGCGCCCACCCGCAGGGTGTCGGCGCTGCTGGTGAGCACCACGGTGCCGGAGACCTCGGCGAGGTTGGCCTGGGTGGCGCCGACTGAGCCGGGTACATCTGTGGCCTTCACCGCGAGGGTCACCCTCACCGTTGCGGTGCCGCCTGCCGGCACCGCGACACTCTTCCGGTTGAACGTGACCTTGGCGGGCAACGACTCGGCCGTCTTCTCGTAGCCGACGGTGTACGTGCGGGCGGAGGCACTCCGGTTGACGAGCGTGACCGTCCTGGTCGCGGTGAAGTCCCTCGCCACCTCGGCGAAGCCGAAGCTGAGCGTGGACTCCCGGAAGGCGCCCCTGCCCTTCGCCGAGTCGCCGTAGGCGAAGATCTCGGCGTTCACCAGGCCGGCCGGGTCGACGAGGCCTCCGCCGAGGGTCAGGCGGTAGCCCGCCACCTCGGCGGGATCCGCCGTCGAGACGAGTGCGGCCGAGACATCCTGACCGGACCAGTCCGGGTGGGCCTGCACACCCAGCGCCGCGACCCCCGCGACGTGCGGGGCCGCCATCGAGGTCCCCGAGAGGATGAGCGCGCCGGACCCGGTGCCTACG
Source organism: Tessaracoccus sp. MC1627 (assembly GCF_014164725.1). Classification (NCBI taxonomy): domain Bacteria; kingdom Bacillati; phylum Actinomycetota; class Actinomycetes; order Propionibacteriales; family Propionibacteriaceae; genus Tessaracoccus; species Tessaracoccus sp. MC1627. Next base: position 471,608 of record NZ_JACJGA010000001.1, read on the forward strand.
GCGGCCGAGGAGATGGACACGCCAGGGGCGGTGACGCTCGGCCTGAGCGCTGAGTCGCCCATCCGCGGCCCACCTGAGCTGAATGAGGCGTAGCGCTCGAATCCCGGATTGGCGAGGTCCTTCGCGGTCATGGACAGGGACTGGCCGTCGGCTCCAACCAGCAGAGGGCCGTCGCTGCTCGTCACGCCGAGGAACGGGATGGTGACGAGGAACTCCTCCGAGGGGCCACCGTTGACGTCGGGGACCTCGGTGATCGTCCCCTCGAACGGGGGAAGGGTGTCGCTGTCGTTGATCATGACGACGGCGTCGGCGCCTGCCTGTTGGCCGTACGCGGCGCGCGCCACGCGGGCGCAGTCTCCGCGGGTGGTCACCGCGATCTGGGGCGTGGACGCCGCCGCGCTGATGCCTGCGTCCGTGTAGTCGCTCACTGCGCAGCCGAGGGCCTCGTTCGCCGCCTCAGTGTCTGGATCGTCCGTCAGGACCACCACGTCATAGGGACCCACCGCGAGGTCGGCGTCGTTGGCGTTGATCGCATTGATGGTTTCGCCGCCCAGCGTGAGGTTCGCCCCAGGGAACGTCGCCGTCGAGTCGTTGGCCGCGACACTGATCACCCCGTTGCCTGCGCCCGGGGAACCGGCCAGATACGGGTTGGGGCCGGCGTTGCCCGCGGAGGCCACCACGACGATTCCCTTGGCGGCAGCGTTGCTGGCTGCCACTGAGGCCGGGTCGTCGACGGTGCCGTAATCGGATCCCAGCGACATGTTGATGACGTCCATACCCGCCTCGACCGCCCAGTCGATGGCCTCCACCGTGAGGTCCGTTGAGCCCTGGCAGCCGAACACTTTCAGCGCGTAGAGGTCCACCTCTGGCGCCACGCCCGGCCCGACCCGGAAGGTGTTCCCGAACGTTGTGGCGTCATAGGGCCCGGTGTAGGGCATGCCGTCTTCGGTCACGCCGCCGCCACCGGTGGTACCGGCCACGTGGGTGCCGTGGCCGCTGCAGTCGATGGGGTTGGCGTCGGGCTTCGGTGTCGAGTTGGCTGGGTCGCTGGCGTTGTAGGAGTCGCCGACGAAGTCCCAGCCGCCCTTGACCCGCGGAGCGGCGTCGCCGATCCAGGCTCGGTTCGTCGTGTTGGTGGCGGACGCGGCCGCAAAGGCCTCCGGGGTCCCCGGGCCGCCGAAGGTGGCGTGGGTGTAGTCGATCCCGGTGTCGATGATCGCCACCTTGACGCCCGCGCCGGTGTACCCGTTGTCCTGCCACACCTGATCGACGCCCAGGTAGGGGACGGAGGTGAGGGTGGTGGGCTCGTGCGTCTGCACCCGCTGCACCGCCTTGACCCCGGGCAGCGCCTCCAATGCAGGGAGGTCCTTGCGCGCCACCGACACCTTGATGCCGTTGTAGGCGGACTGCACCTGGGAGCGGACCTGGGCCCCAAGCTTGCTGAGGGCGGGCTTCAGCTGGTCCTGCTCAGCCTTGCGTTGGGCCTTGAGTGAGTCGCGCTCCGCCTTGGTGAGGGGCCGGGTGGAGGCGGCGTCCACGACGGCGACGGGGTCCGACGCCAGCTCGACCATGACGGTCACCTTGGCCTCGCCGTCGGCGGAGACCGGCACGAAGTCTGAGGAGATCTGGCCGCCGTCCACGCGCTCGAACCGGTCCAGTGGATCTTCCGGGGCCGCCTGTGCTGTCGCGGGGACTGCCAGGGCGAGCAGTGCGGTGAGGGCTACGGCGCCGACCCTTTTCATGCGTTCCGCCAAATCACTAGGGGAGATAGTGCTGGCCGTCACACTATGAGCGCTGTCTGGGCGAGTCAATGAACGGAAGTCGCGCGGTGGGTGAAGCGGAGGAGCATCCCGGGCGGGACAGTCCAGGACGGGCGCGGACTCGGGGGGGCGCATAGGCTCGGGACTCATGCGCCTCTCCGTCCTCGATCTTCTCCCCGTCCGCCGCGGCCAGAGCACCGGCCAGGCGCTCCGCGCAGGCAAGGCACTGGTCGACGCGGCGGATCGCCTCGGCTACACCCGCTACTGGGTAGCGGAGCACCACAACGCGACCTCTGTGGCGTCCACGTCCCCCGCCGTCGAGCTCATGTTCCTCGGGCAGGACACCTCCCGGATCCGGCTCGGCTCTGGCGGCGTGATGCTGCCCAACCACGCCCCGCTCGCGATCGCCGAGCAGTTCGCGCTGCTGGCTGCCGTCTACGGCGACAGGATCGATCTCGGCATCGGGCGCGCGCCCGGCACGGACCCCGTCACCTCAGCCGCGATCCGCGGCCACCTCGGCGGCGGGCAGTTCGTCGACGCGGCGGGCCGGCCGATGGATCCTGTGCTGGAGTTCCCACGCAACGTCACCGACATCCTCGCCCTGCTCAGCCCCCAGGGCGCCGAGATCCGCCTCCGCCACGGTCAGACCTACACGCTGCGTGCCGCGCCCACCTTGGAGGCGGCACCTCAGGTGTGGCTGCTCGGGTCCAGCGACTACTCGGCCGAACTGGCGGCCTCGCTCGGGCTTCCCTACGTGTTCGCGCACCATTTCTCCGGCCGCGGAACCCAACGCGCCCTCGACCTCTACCGCGGCGGCTTCCAGCCCGGCGGGCAGGAGCCCGGTCCGCGCACCTTCGTCAGCGTCAACGTGTGCGTGGCCGAGACCACCGACGAGGCATGGGAACTCGCCGAGCCCCATCAGTACCTCATGGCCTCACTGACCACACGCGGAGGCATGGACCCGCAGCCGCTCGTCGGCGACGAGGTGCGCGCACTGTTCACCGACGACCTCCGCGCCATCGTCGCGCCCGCCGTCGCCAGCTGGGCGGTGGGCGACGTGGCGCAGGTCCGCGACCAGCTGCAGGCCACCGCCGAGGAGTTCGGGGTGGACGAGATCATGGTGCACCCGGTCGCAGGCGCCCGCATCGGGGACCCGGCCGATGCCTGGCCGGCCAAGTTGCGCGGTCTGGAGCTCCTGGCCGAGGCGCTGCTGTGAGCTGACCCGCTCAGCGGCTGCTCTCCGGTGGGCGGGTGTATCCCGCCTTCTCGAGGTCCTCGGTGAGGTGATCAACCAGGAGCAGTTCGTCCTTGATCAGCCCGGCGCGGTAGGCACCGCGCGCCACCAGGTTCGCAGACACCGGCGCGGTCAGCAGCTGCAGCACGATCACGAGCAGGCACAGACCCATGGACCACCAGGTGCGCAGGCTGAGCGTGATGCCCACCGTGACCGAGATCAAGCCCAGGACCTGGGGCTTGGTGATGGCGTGCATCTTCCCCATCACGTCGGGGAAGCGCACCAGTGAGACAGCGGCGCCGAAGCACAGCAGCGCGCCCGCCAACACGAACAGTGACGCGATGAGGTCGAAGATCTCGTCTGTCATTGGGACCCCTTCCGGCCTCGGTTGGCGCTGTAGTGACGCCGGGTGGCCATCCGGTCGGCCACCATGCGCGCCACCGACACTGCGCTGGTGAAGCCCAGCATGGACAGCAGCACGAGGATGAGGACCTCCGTGGAGCTGTCTGACCACACCGTCCACAACCCCAGCGCGGCCACGACGACGGCCACGATCAGGTCGGCCGCCACGGAGCGGTCCAGCTGGGTGGGGCCCTCGGCGATCCGGTTGGCCCCGATGATCGCGGAGACGGTGAGCACCACGGCCGCGACACTCAGGATCACATCTGTGAGCAGCTGAACCATGTCACTCCTCCATCCGGGGGGACGCATTGACGGGGTGGGTGAGGCACGCGGCGTCGAAGGCGGCGATCTCCTCGTCGGAGCCGAAGGCGCGCACCACCCGCGACTCGACGGCCATGGCCATGTGCTGCACCCTGTCGAGGGCCGCGTCGTCGACCAGCTCGAGGGCGTGCATGTAGAGCCGACGGGGCTCTCGGACCACCTCGATCACCACCGTCCCCGGCACCAGCGACAGGATCTCGGCCACCTGAACCTGGTACAGGTCGTCGTCGGTGTGGAGGTCCACCCGCACGATCCCGGCGTGGAGGTTGACCTCCCGCTGGAAGGCAAGGCGCAGCAGGCGCACCGACGAGACGACAAGGTCGTAGAGGAGGTGCCAGGTCAGGAGGGCGAAACCGACGGGGCGGAATCTGCCCTGCCAGAAGATGGGGGGGAGCGGGAACATCACGCCGATGATCCAGCCCAGCGCGATGCCTGAGATCAGCACCAGCGGGGACGCGCTTCCCCATGCGAGGACCCAGACGCCGGCCATGCCGAACACCGACAGCGGCCGGAACCGGACCCGCTGACGCCACGGGGTGGTGGATCTCATCATCGCAACCCCTCCGGGAGGACGGCGACGAGGTACGACCCGTCGCGCAGTGTCGCGGCGGCGGCATGCGTGTACTCGTACAGCGGGCCGGCGAAGGCTGTCAGCGCCAGGCCGAACGCCACCAGCGCCAAGGTGGCGCCCACCTGGAGTGGCGGCATGGGCCGGGTGTCGTCGTCGATGAGCTCGTCCAGGTCCTCGTTGAGCCGCTCCGACTCGGCGCGGCGATGCTCGGCCGGGGTGACGCCCCAGAACGCCCGGTTCCACACCTTGGCCATGGCGATGAGCGTGAGGAGGCTGGTCACCACGCCGCCGACCATCACCGCCCAGGCCAGTGCGCCGCCGTGGGCGGCTCCCGCCTGGAGCAGGCCGAGCTTGCCGACGAACCCGGAGAAGGGCGGGATCCCGGCCAGGTTCATGGCCGGCAGGAAGAACAGGACCGCCAGCAGGGGAGCGACCTTCATGAGCCCACCCAGGCCTTCCAGCGACGACGTGCCGCCGCGACGCTCGATGAGCCCGGTGACCAGGAACAAGGTGGCCTGGATGGTGATGTGGTGGGCTGTGTAGAAGATGGTGGCCGCCATCCCCGCGTCGCTGCCCAGCGAGATGCCGAAGATCATGAAGCCGATGTGGCTGACGAGGGTGAAGGAGAGCATGCGCTTGATCTCCACCTGCGCGATGGCGCCCAGGATGCCGACCACCATCGTCAGCAGCGACGCCACCATGAGGACGTCGTTGACGGGCGAGGACGGGAACAGCAGCGTCTCGGTGCGGATGATGGCGTAGACGCCCACCTTGGTGAGCAGGCCCGCGAACACGGCGGTGACTGGCGCGGGCGCCGTCGGGTAGGAGTCCGGCAGCCAGGACCCCAGCGGGAACATCGCCGCCTTGACGGCGAAGGTGACGATCAGCAGCACCTCGAGCAGCAGTTGGACCGGCTCGCTGAGATCCCGCAGACGCACCGCGAGGTGGGCGAGGTTGACGGTGCCCGTGGCGGCGTAGACCGCCGAGATGGAGATGAGGAACAGAGACGAGCTGAGCAGCGAGACGATCACATACGTGGTGCCGGCGCGGATGCGGTCCCCCGTGCCGCCCAGCGTGAGCAGCACGTAGGAGGCGAACAGCAGGATCTCGAATCCCACGAACAGATTGAACAGATCCCCGGCCAGGAACGCGTTCGACACACCCGCCATCAGCAGCAGGAAAGTGGGGTGGAAGATCGACACGGGGGTTTCGCGCCTCACCTCGTCGCTGTCCTGGCCGGTGGCGAAGAGGAGGACGCACAGGGCCACCACCGATGCCACGAACAGCATCAGGGAGCTCAGCCGGTCCGCCACCAACGCGATGCCGAGCGGCTCGGGCCAGTTCGCCAGCCACAACGCGATCGGCCCCACCTGATGCGTGTGCCACATCAGCACCGCGGCCACGGCCACGATGCCGGAGAGGCTGAGCACCGAGACGACGCGCTGAGTGGCGGGGCGCCGCGGTAGCGCCAGGGCGACGGCGGCTCCGAAGATCGCGAGCAGCACCGGCACTGGGAGCAGGTTCTCCATCATTCGCTCACCACGTCCTCGCCGGTGTCGGAGAAGGTGGTGTCCTCGTAGGACTCGGAGGCCACATCCGCCTCGGCGAGCCGCCGGATGCGGGCGTCCTCGACGTCGTCGGCCACCTCGTCATGCCCGTGCAGCTGGAAGCTGCGGTAGGCGACGGTGAGCACGAACGCCGCGACCGCCATGGTGATGACGATGGCCGTGAGGACCATCGCCTGCGGCAGCGGGTCGGACGTCTGGTCCGGGTCCGCCAGCCCGACGATGGGCGCAGCACCGGGCCGCCCGGCCGCGACGATGAACAGCAGGTTCACGCCGTTGCTGGCCAGCAGGACGCCGAGCAGGATCCTGGTCAGGGAGCGCTCGAGCAGCAGGTAGACGCCGGAGGCCACCAGGATGCCCGCGGTGACGGCCAGGACGAGGTTGGCTGTCATCTCAGCTCCTCCCCGCGGCGGGTGCGCCGGGTGTGGCGCGGGGAGTCGTCGTGCGCGTCCGGTCGGCCGCGGTCCTCGGCGGTTCCGCCGTGCCGCGCCGGGAGCGCGATGGTGGAGTCCGGCAGCGGCATGGGGGCCAGCTGGTCGCTGGCGTGCTGGTCGATTCCCGAGCCGAGGCTGCGGACCACGTCGAGCAGCATGCCCACCACGACGAGGTAGACGCCCAGGTCGAAGATCGTCGACGACACGAGGTGCACCTCACCGAAGAGGGGCAGCGCGCCCCACGGCGTGGAGAGCACGTCCGGTCCCGGCACGTTCCAGTAGTACTCGTAGCTCTCCAGCACCTTGCCGCCGAAGAACACGGGGACGACGGCGGTTCCCAGCAGCAGGAACAGGCCCCCGCCCAGCAGCCGCCCGGCATCGAACGGCGCGGCCTCGTCGAGCTCGTGGCGTCCCGCCGCCAGGTAGCGGATGATGAGGGCCATACCCGCCACCATCCCTCCGGCGAAGCCGCCGCCGGGGGAGTTGTGGCCGGCCAGCAGGAGATAGATGGAGAGGATGATCATCACGCCGAACAGCAGCCGGGTGATCACCTCGAACACCAGCGACCGGACCAGCGGGGACAGCGTCTGGCCCGCCCGCAGCCACACCCCCGGAGCGGTGTCCGACATGGGGGCGTCCTCGCGGTCCTCGAAGACCTCGTCGGTGCGCGTGACCGACCCCACGCGGGAGCGGAGGAAGATCAGCGAGGCGACCCCGGTGGCCGCGATGACCAGCACCGCGATCTCTCCCAGGGTGTCCCAGGCGCGCGTGTCGACCAGGGCGACGTTGACGATATTCTTGCCGTAGCCGATCTCGTAGGCGGCCTCGTACCAGGCGTCGGACACCGGATCGGCCACCCGGGCGCCGGCCGCCACGATCGCCACCAGGGTCACCGTGGTCCCCACCGCGGCGGCCACCAGCACCCGCCACCACCGGGTGGAGCTGAGGGGCCGGTTGGTGAAGTAGCGGGGCAGTTTGCGCACCACCAGCACGAACACCACCAGCGTGACGGTTTCGACGAGGACCTGCGTGAGGGCCAGATCGGGGGCGCCTGCCATGGCGAACATCAGCGCCAACCCGTAGCCCGTGACGCCGACCAGGAGGACGCCGCGGATCCGGCCCCGCGATCCTGCGGCCAGGACGGCGGCGGTGATCATGACGGCCGCCACCAGCAGTTGTGCCCAGTGGTCGAAGACCCGGATCTCGGGCCAGAGGCGGACCCGGAGCAGCGCGTAGCTGGCCAGGGTCACCAGGGTGACGAGGATGGTGCCCAGGTAGATCGACAGCGATCCGCGCTGGGAGCGGGCCGTGACCTCGACCGACACCCGGTCCAGGTTGTGCATGGAGCGGTGGTAGAACTCCTCGGCCGTGGTGACCTGCGGGAACGTGGCCTGGATGCGGGCGATGCGCTCACGGAACACGAAGAGGGCAACACCGGCCACCAACGCGACGATCGACATGATCAGGGGCGGGGTGAAGCCGTGCCACAGCGCGAAGCCGTGGCTGGCCTTGCCGGTGGCGACGGTGCGGGCGTAGGGGTCAAGCAGATCAGTCAGCTGGGGGCCGAGGAACCCGCCGATCAGGGACAGCAGGCCCAGGAACATCGGCACGGCGGCGATCCCGACGGCGGGCCGGTGCCAGGACAGCTCCGGGGCGCCGTCCTTGGACGCGAACGCCCCCCACCACCAGCGCAGCGAGTACGCGGCGGTGAGCGCGGAGCCGAAGACGAGGGCGGCGGCCAGCGCGGCGGCGGCCAGTGGGGTCACCGCCTCGACGTCTCCGGAGACGAGGTACTCGATGGACTCGAAGGCGGCCTCCTTGGCGACGAAACCCACCAGCGGTGGCACCCCCGCCATGGACAGCACGGCCAGCCCGCCGAGGGCGGCCAGCCACGGCACGCGGTAGCCGACGCCGTTGAGCTCGCGCAGGTCCCGGGTGCCGGCGGAGTGGTCGATAATGCCCACGCACATGAAGAGGGTGGACTTGAAGAGGGCGTGCGCGATGACCATCCCGAGCCCGGCGAGGGCGGCCGCCTCGGTGCCGAGCCCCACCAGCAGCACCAGGAATCCGAGTTGGCTCACGGTGCCGTAGGCGAGGAGGAGCTTGAGGTCCGTCTGGCGGAGGGCGCGCCAGCCGCCCAGGATCATGGTGATGATGCCCAGCAGCATGATGGTGGGCCGCCACCACGGGACCGACGCGAAGGCGGGGGCGAGGGCGGCCACCAGGTAGACGCCGGCCTTCACCATGGCGGCGGCGTGCAGGTAGGCCGAGATGGGCGTCGGCGCGGCCATAGCGCCGGGCAGCCAGAAGTGGAACGGGACGAGGGCGGACTTGCTGAGCGCGCCCACCAGCATCAGCAGCGCGCCGACGGTGGCCAGCGTGCCCGTCGGCGGCTCCGCCAGGATCTCCTGCATGGACAGCGTGCCGGAGGTCTGCCACAGCGCGACGATGCCCACGAGCATGGCCAGTCCGCCGGTGGTGGTGACGATCAGCGCGGTCTGCGCGGCGCCGCGGTTGGCCCGACGGGTGGGGTCGTGCGCGATGAGCAGGTAGGAGAAGATCGTGGTCAACTCCCAGAAGATGTAGAGCACCACCAGGTTGTCCGCGGTGACCAGCCCCAGCATCGTGCCGGCGAAGATCGTCAGGATGGCCGCGGACCGGGCCACCGTCATGCCGTCGAAGTACCACCGGCTGTAGAGAAGGACCAGGGCGCCGATCCAGGTCACGATCATGGCGAGCACCCACTGGAGCAGCCCGATCCGGAGCGTGAGGTCCACGCCCAGCAGCGGGATCCACTGATAGCTCTCGAGGTATTCCCCGCCGGCGACGACGGTGGGGGCGAGGCTGGTGAGCCACACGGCCGCGGCAAGGGGGCCCAGCATCAGCACGAAGAAGGAGCGGGCCCCGAACCAGCGGACGAAGAGTGGTGCGAGCGCGCCGAGCACCGCGTGGGCGGCGATCAGTGCGAGAAGCACGCCAGAACTCCCGTCTCCTTGGGTTCGTGGTGGCGGGGTCAGTCTATCGGGCGCACAAGGCCTCCGGTGATGCCGGAACATCGACATCGGCGAGGTTTATAGCCATCTGTGGGCCTGTATAAGTTCTTGATACATTGGGACATCAATCGATACACAGGGAGGTCGTCGTGGATCCAGTGTCGAATCCGTACTCGCCCGGGGCGGGACGCCTTCCAGCGGCGCTGGTCGGACGCGGGACGCAGCTGGAGGCCTGGGACGTCGCGCTCAGAAGAATCACTATCGGGAGGGACGCCCAGTCGGTTGTCCTCTATGGCCTCCGCGGGGTGGGCAAGACGGTGCTGCTCACCCAGTTCGCTCGAATGGCCGCCGAACGGGGCTGGATCGTGGCCCAGATCGAGGCGAAATCCGGGAGGTCTGTGCGTGACATGGTGGGCGAGGCCCTCCATGACAATCTCGTGGACCTGGCGAAGCCCGGTGTGGGCGCCAGGGTGTTGAAGGCATTGAAGACCGCCCTGAGTTTCAAAGCCTCGTACGACCTCACGGGCACGTGGAACTTCGGGGTCAACCTCAACGACAGCCCGGGCGGAGGCGCGGACACCGGGACGTTCGAGTCCGATCTGGGGAAGCTACTTCGGGACCTCGGTGGCGCTGCGGAGGAACAGGGGGTTGGTGTGGCGGTTCTCGTCGATGAGGCCCAGGACCTACCCGACGAGGAACTGATCGCGTTGTGTTCCATCGTCCACGCAGCCAACCAGCGGCAGGACCGCCTCGTTCTCGCACTCGCCGGGTTGCCGAGTCTCCCACGCAAGCTCGCGGAGGCGAAATCCTACGCCGAGCGACTCTTCAACTACCGAACAGTCGATGCGCTCGCCGATGACGACGCCGCTGCCGCACTGGTGACTCCCGCCGAAGCAGAGGGTGTGGGGTGGGAGGAGGCAGCCATGAACCACATTGTGATGGCGGCGAGCGGCTACCCGTACTTCCTTCAGCAGTTCGGTCAGGACACGTGGAACGCGACGGAGCTGCCTCCGATCACCCTGCCAGACGCGAAGTTAGGGGTGGCGATCGGCCAACTCGCGCTCGACACGGGCTTCTTTCGGATCCGCTGGGATCGGGCCACCAGTGCAGAGAAGGAGTATCTGAAGGCCATGGCGGTGGATGGTGATGGTGGGAGCAGCTCCGGTGAGGTTGCCGCTCGCCTGCGGAAGAAGACCACCGCCCTCGGCCCCGTGCGGGCCAACCTCATCAACAAGGGTCTGATCTATTCGCCGGATCACGGGGTGGTGGCTTACACGGTCCCCGCCATGGCCGAGTTCGTGAAACGGCAGGCCCGGTAGCCCAACCCTGCGGCCGGACGCCGTAGCGGGAGCCGCCCTGATCTCAGAGGCGTCCGCGCAGCCAGGCGAGGTCCAGAGCTCGTTCGGGGACCCCGCCCGGGGTCTCAAGGAGGGTGACGGTGTCCGCCTCCCGCACGAGGGCGGCCAAGGCGTCGCCGTCGATCAGGCCCTGCCCCAGGTTGGCGTGCCGGTCCGCGCCGCTGCCGGCCTCGTCGCGCGAGTCGTTGCAGTGCAACACGTCCACCCGGCCGGTGATCGCGGTGATCCTCCCGAGGAGCCCGTCGAGCTCCAGACCCGCGGCGTGCGCATGGCAGGTGTCGAGGCAGAAGCCCACCCGGTCCGCGTTCGGCGAGCCCGAGAGAGCGTCCCACAACCGATCGATGGCCTCCAGGTGCCTGGCCATCGCGTTGCCGCCGCCGGCGGTGTTCTCGATGAAGATCGGCACCTCCAGCTCCAGCGCGTCCACGCACTTGCGCCAGTTAACGAATCCGACCGAGGGGTCCTCGTCGGCGGTGACGTGGCCGCCGTGGACCACCACGCCGAGGGCGCCGACGGCGGCGGCCTCCGTGACCGTCTGCTGCAGCAGCTTGCGCGAGGGGATGCGGATCCGGTTGTTGGTGGAGGCCACATTGAGGGCGTAGGGGGCGTGCACGACAATGCCGACGCCGGCGGCCTCCGCCGCGGCCCTCAGTGCGGCGGCCCCGCCGTCGACCAGGGTGGCCGGCTTCCTCCAGCTCTGCGGGTCGCCCAGGAAGATCTGAACCACGTCCAGGCCGAGCGCGGCGGCCTCGGCCAGCGGATCCGTGGAGTCGACGTGGGCGCCAAGTCGCAGAGTCATGCGCCCAACCCTATCCGCGGGGCTGGAAGAAGATGGTGGCCAGCACCCGGGCGCCCAGGGTGAAGGCGAGGAACAGGCAGGTCACCCCGAGGAACACCCAGAGCGGCACCGTCGGCAGCATCAACGGCCCGCCGTCGCGGGTGAGGAGGAAGAGGCCGCCGAGGCCGAGGACGCTGGCGATCAGGGTGAGGTTGAGCTGTTGACCGATCCCCGCCAGGAACCGCCGTTCGTCCGGGTCGGCGAAGCCGCGCACGTTCACCGCCAGCGTGCCGTCCTCCAGGTGTTCGGCGATGCGGGACATCCTCCTCGGCATGCGAGCCAGCAAGGGGAGCAGCGCAGCCAGCTGGTGCGAGGCCTGCTCGCGCATCTTCTCAGGGCTCGCCAACTCGTGGGCGAGTTCGGCGCCCTTGGCGCGGGCCACGGAGACCAGGTCGATCCGGGGATCGAGGAGCCGGAGGGTGCCGTCCAGGGTGCCGAGGGTGCGGAACACCGCGGCCAGCTGCGGCGGGACCCGGAATCCGTGCCGCACCACCAGGTCCAGCAGCTCGGCGAACATCGCCGCCGCCCCGCCCGGAGCCGAGTCGCCGCTGAAACGCATGACGAGCCCCCCGATGTCGCGCTCGAGCGCGCGATCGTCGAGCCCCGGCGGGCGATCCATGAGATCGAGGACCGCGTCCGTCGCCACGAGGGAGTCCTGCCGCTCCACGGCGTACATCAACATCGCGAGCGCGGACCTTGCAGGGCGGTCGAGGCGTCCCACGGAACCGAAGTCGAGCAGGGCCAGCTCGCCGTCGTCGGTGAGGACCACATTCCCAGGGTGGAGGTCGGCGTGGAACACGCCGGTGACGAAGACCTGGTGCACGATGCCGGCGACAAGCTCCTCCGCGAGCGCACGGCGCCGCTCGCTGGGCAACGAAGCAAGCGCGTCCCCAGCCGTGGACAGCGGATCGCCGGAGACCCTCTCCATCACGATGACGCGTTCGGACGACAGCTCGTCGAAGGCCTGCGGGACGATCAGGGTGCCGGAGGCGGCCACGCCGCGCATGTTGGCCACCTCCACCCGGTAGTCCAGTTCTTCGTGCAGCGAGGCCGCGAAGCCTTCCGCCAGCCCCACGGCGCCGATCTGTCGCGCCCACACGGTCCGACGCTCCAGGCCATGGGCGAGCCGGAGCAGGATGTCCAGGTCCGCGGTCACCTGGCGTCGGGCACGAGGGCGTTGGACCTTGACCACCACGTCGGTCCCGTCGGCCAGGCGCGCCGCGTGGATCTGGGCCACCGACGCTGCTGCGATCGGCGTCTCCTCCACGGCGTCGAACACCTCGGACAGGGGGCGGCCCAGGCCGGCCTCCAACACCGGGCGGATGTCCGCCCACGGCTCGGCGTCCACCTGCGAGTGCAGTGTCGACAGCTCCCGGACGAAGGTGGGCGGCAGCAGGTCGGCCCGCGTGGCGAGCATCTGGCCGAACTTGACGAACGTGACCCCGGCGTCGGTGAGCGCCTGACGAAGCGAACGCGCCACGCGTGGCGAGCCGACGTCGGCCTTGGGCACGGGCCCGAGGTAGGCGGTCAGTCCGCGACGCAGCAGGATCCACCAGATCACCACATAGCGGCGTAGCCGACGGAGGGCGCCGGGAATACCCGTGATGACGGACGACAGGCTGGGGACGCGGCTCGTGGGGAGGATCACCTCGAGGACGGTGAGCACGATCATCTGGCCGGTGATGACGGATCCGGCCGCGACCACGGCGATGAGGAGCAGCGGCAGCGGGGGACTGTCCGCCGTGACGGCCAGGGAAGTGAGAAGATCGTCGCCGGTCTCCCAGGCCGTCGCGTTGGCCAGCGCGGCGATGATGAGCACGCGGCCCCACCCGACGGGCACGCCGAGCAGCCTCCGAGTGAGGTAGATGAGCACCAGGATGTTGATGAGGGCTCCGATGAAGACGTCCATGCCGTTCTCCTCCGCGTGTTGTCCCAGTCTCCCAGAGGACCTCGGTCGCGGCGGGCGCACTTCGAGGTCGTGCCGGATCCCGTCAAGCGCCCTCAAGGCCGCAGACCGCGTCGGTAGCCTGTGCTCAACAGGCCGTCAAGGGAGTCACCATGCCGCAGATCAACCACGTCGTCACGCGTCTTCGGGCGGTCGTCGCGCTGCACGGGTCGCGCACCGCCACCCGCATCCGCGAGGGGGACCGCTGGGTCACGCAGACGTACACCCAGTTCCAGGACAAGGTCAACCGCGTCGCGCAGGGGCTGCTCAACCTCGGCGTCGAGCCCGGCGGCCGTGTCGGGATCTTCCTCGCCAACCGGCCGGAATGGTCGGAGATCGACTTCGGGGCGGCCACCGCCCGCGCCGTCCCGGTGCCGTTGTACGCCACCTCCACTCCTGAGCAGATCAGCCACATCGCCGCCGATTCGGGACTCACGGTGATGTTCGTCGGCAATCAGAGCGAGTGTGAGCGCGTCCTGTCGGTGGCCGACGAGCTGCCGGACCTGGCCCACGTCGTGATCCTCAAGCCCTACCCGGGGATGCCGGAGAACGTGACGAGCTACGCGGACTTCCTGGCCGAGCCGGACCACGGCGCCGTCGAGGCCCGCTTCGCCGGAGCCAGCGGCGACGACCTCGCCTCGATCATCTACACCTCGGGGACCACCGGCAACCCCAAGGGCGTGATGCTGCAGCACAGCGCCTTCGTGACGCAGAGCGACGCGCTGGACAGCTTCTTCAACATCCAGCCCGAGGACCACTCCTTGAGCTTCCTCCCGCTCTCGCACGCGCTGGAGCGGGCGTGGACCTACGTGGTGCTGCTGCACGGGTCCATGAACACCTATGTGGAGAACGCGCGGACCGTGGCCGAGCAGATGGTGCTGGCGCAGCCCACCATGATGGTCAGCGTGCCGAAGCTGTTCGAGACGGTGTACGCCACTGCCCACGCGAAGGTCGAGTCGTCCGCGGCCAAGCGGCAGATCTTCGCCTGGGCGCTCAAGGTGGGCCGCCACAACCAGTACGCCTACCGCTCCGGCAGGCGCCCCAGCGCCCTGCTGCGCACCCAGCTGGCGCTGGCGGACAAGCTGGTGCTGGGCAACGTCCGCGCGGCTCTCGGCGGGCCCAAGACCGTCCTGGCCTGCGGCGGGGCGCCGTTGCGCCCGGAGATCGAGGAGTTCTTCTCCTCGGTGGGACTCCCCATCCAGCAGGGCTACGGGCTGACGGAGACCTCGCCGCTGATCTCGTTCAACGCGCCGGACGACTTCAAGGCCGGCACCGTCGGCAAGGTGCTCCCTGGCGGCGAGCTGCGGATCGGGGACCTCGGCGAGATCCTCTACAAGGGCCCCAACGTGATGCTCGGCTACTGGAACGCCCCTGAGGCCACGGCCGAGGTGCTCATCGACGGGTGGCTGCACACCGGCGACGTCGGCTATGTGGACACCGAGGGGTTCCTCACCATCACGGATCGGCTGAAGGACATCATCGTCACCCTCGGCGGGAAGAATGTGGCCCCCCAGCCCATCGAGGGCCTCATCCTGTCGGACCCCCTCTTCGAGCACGCCGTGCTCCTCGGCGACAACCGCCCCTTCGTCACGCTGTTGGTGAAGCCGTCGCTGCCGCACGTGGAAGCCCTGGCCAAGACGCGCGCGTGGCCCGGCGAGGTGCACGACTGGCTCGCCAGCAACGAACTGCTCGAGGAGCTCAAGAAGCGGGTCGACGAGATGACGGCGAAGCTGCCCAGCCAGGAGCGGCCGAAGGACACGCAGGTACTCAACGAGGAGTTCACCATGGACAACGGCCTCCTCACGCCCACCCTGAAGGTGCGCCGCCGCGCGGTCGAGGCCCGGTTCAAGGCGCTCGTCGACGAGATGTACGCCCGGATGGAGGCCCGGCGCGCGCAGCCGTGACGAGGACGCACCGTCGCCCCTGGTGGGCCACCTGGCCGGGGGCGTTGACCATGGCGGCCGCTTCGCTGGCGATGGCGGCCTGGGGCATCGTCGCGCTGCTCGGCACGGCGCTGCTCCCTGACGACGGGGGAGTTGGCGTGGACTTCGAGGTCGCGGGGCCCGGGATGTTCACCCGTGGGGTGGCGCTGACTGTGGGTGTCGCGGCGTTGGCGCTGCCGGTGCTGACCGGCCGCTGGGCCCGGAAGCTGTGGGCCGGCTACCTGCTGCTCGGGCTGGGGCTCAGCGCGCTCGTGGGCGCGGTCGGGCTGGTGATCCTCGGCATTCTGTGAGGCGGCTGACTTGGCTGCCCGACGCCGAGGGAGCACCATATGCCCATGGGATTGCTTGACTTCCTCGGGAAGCGTTCGCCCGGCCTCTCCGTCGAGGAGACGCTGATGGCGCTCAGTAAGGGCGCGGTGCTCATCGACGTGCGCACCCAGGTGGAGTACGAGGCAGGCCACGCGCCGGGCGCGCGTCCGGTGGACCCGAAGGCCCTGCACGAGAACCCCCTGGACGCCATCCACGGCGACGACCCGCTCGCGGAGCGCGACGGTGCGGTGATCGTCATCTGCGACAACGGCCTGCGGTCCTCGATCGCGGCGGCCGAGCTGCGGTCCAAGGGGCTGCTGGCGGAGTCGGTCGCGGGCGGGCTCCGCGCCTGGGCGAAGGACGGCAACCCGGTGCTGCCCGGCCCCTACCGCCGACGGCGCTGAGGTGCGTCCCGTCTGGGCGGCGCCCTTCGTCGGCGGCGTGCTGGCCGGAGCGACGGCGTCCGCGCTGGCCACCCGTTGGCTCGAGGGGCGCCGCACCATCGACCGCCATGTCGAGGACTACCGCGCCCACTGGGGGCAGCGTCCCGAGGGGGCCGAGGGGTTGCGCTACGTGGCGCTGGGGGACTCGGCCGCCCAGGGCGTGGGCGCCACGGCCGTGACCCGCGGGTACGTGCCGAGGATCGCCGAGCGGCTGCGCACCGCCAGCGGCCGCGACGTTCTGGTCACCAACCTGTCGGTCTCGGGCGCCACCAGCGACGACGTGGTGCGCGACCAGCTTCCGCAGTTCGCCCAGCTGGGTTTCGTGCCGGACCTGGTGACCCTGGACATCGGCGGCAACGACGTCATCTACCCCGGGCACAACGCCGCCACGTTCGAACGCAGCCTGGAACAGATCCTCGCGGCGCTGCCCGCGGGGAGCTTCGTCGCCGACGTTCCGTGGTTCATGGTGCCGGTGCTCGGGGGGCAGTCCCAGCGGATGTCGGTCCTGGCCGCGGCGCTGGTGGAGCGGCACGGGCATCACCTGGTGCCGCTGCATCGGGTGTCGCGGCAGACCGGCATGCTCGGCTATCACCGGCACACCGCCGGCGACTTCTTCCATCCCAACGACCGCGGTTACGAGGGGTGGGCGGAGGCGTTCTGGGGGACGATCGTGGCCAGCGGGCGCTTGGAGCAGTTGCGCGTCGCTGATTGATCCGGTCCGGTCTCGGATCCTGGCCCTCCGGGGGGAGGGCGTTGAGCAAATGGCACGGGTCGTGGAGCCGGGCCGGGGGAGCGTGAGCGTGGGCGCATCGTTGAGCCCTGCCATTTGCTCAACGCACCCCTCCGGCGGGGACCGGCGATTTCCCCCGCGCAGTGCCGACGGGTAACCTAGGCGGTCGGCTGACATCCGAAGTCAGTCATGCCCTCCTGCCGCGGGACAGACCCGTGGCCGTTAGTCCGAAGGAGGTGGGGCTGAGCATGCGCAAGTATGAAGTCATGGTTCTCATCGATTCTGAAGTTGATGAACGCCTTGTTCCCGCGCTCGTCGATAAGCATCTCGAAGTCATCACCAAGGGTGGTGGCACCGTCGACAACACCGATCACTGGGGTCGTCGTCGTCTCGCTTACGACATCAACAAGAAGTCCGAAGCGATCTACGCCGTGCTGCAGATCACCGCGGAGCCCGCGATCGTGTCCGAGATGGATCGACTCATGTCCATCGACGAGCGGATCGTGCGCACCAAGGTGCTGCGTCGCGAGGACTGAAAGTTATCCACAGCCTCTGTGCAGACTGAGAAAACTCGGGGCGATCAGCCAAGAGTGAAGGCAGTCGCACCAGGCGCAGATCCGGCACTGAGTGTCGGAGGGGCGCCGTAAGGTAGCAGAGGCAACCCAAGTCCGATATCGGAAGGCACACACAGACATGGCAGGCGAAACCCCCATCACGCTCATCGGCAACCTCACCGCCGATCCCGAGCTTCGTTTCACGCCCAATGGGGCGGCCGTCGCGAACTTCACGGTCGCGTCCACCCCCCGCACGTTCGATCGTCAGACGAACGAGTGGAAGGACGGCGACGCCATGTTCCTCAACTGCTCCGTGTGGCGTCAGTACGCCGAGAACGTGGCCGAGTCCCTGCAGAAGGGCACCCGCGTCATCGTTTCCGGTCGGCTGAAGTCGCGCAGCTACGAAACCCGCGAGGGTGAGAAGCGCACCGTGTTTGAGGTAGATGTCGACGAGGTCGGTCCGGCCCTTCGCTATGCCACGGCCAAGATCACCCGTACTCAGGGCGGCGGCGGTGGCGGTAGCTGGCAGGGCAATCAGGGCGGCGGTAACGCCCAGGCTGGCGGCGGTGGCGGACAGCAGTCCGATCCGTGGTCCGGCTCCGGAGCAGCCGGTGCACCCAGTGCACCCGGCGGCAACCGCGGCGGGAACGATCCCTGGGCACAGTCCCAGCCGGAAGAGCCCCCGTTCTGATCCATCCGCTTAACTAGCCCGCCTGGGCTAGCTGGCACATTCCGTCGCAAGACGGGCTTTCACGGGCGGCAAGCCCGGGAGTAAAGGAGAGCACCACAATGGCCGGTCCACAGCGCAAGCCTGTGAACAAGAAGAAGATCCTTCCGGTAAAGAAGACGCGGGTCGCAAACGTCGATTACAAGGACGTCAACCTGCTCAAGAAGTTCATTTCTGAGCGTGGGAAGATCCGCGCCCGCCGCGTCACCGGGCTGTCGGTTCAGGATCAGCGCAAGGTTGCCATCGCCGTCAAGAACGCGCGTGAGGTGGCCCTGCTGCCCTACGCGTCGACCGCTCGCTGAGCGCAGGAGGAGAAACAATGAAGCTCATTCTGACCAGCACCGTCGACAAGCTCGGCATCGCCGGGGACGTCGTTGAAGTCAAGGACGGCTACGGCCGCAACTTCCTGCTGCCACAGTCGAAGGCGATCCGCTGGACCCGTGGCACCGAGAAGCAGATCGACGGCATCAAGCGGGCGCGTGACGCCCGTGAGGTGCGTGGCGTCGAGCACGCGCAGGAACTGCGCGCCCAGCTCGAGGGCCTCACCGTCTCGGTGGGGGCACGGGTCTCCGATCAGGGCCACCTGTTCGGTTCCGTCACCTCCAGCGACCTCGCGGTCGCCGTCAAGAAGGCCGGCGGCCCCACGATCGACAAGCGCACGGTTTCGTTCGCGAAGCCGGTCAAGTCCGTCGGCACGCACACCGCCGCTGTCAAGCTGCACCAGGCTGTCACCGCGTACGTTCCCTTCGAGGTCGTCGCCCAGTGATCTGAGGCAACCCACAGCAGAGAGCCCCGGTTTCGACCGGGGCTCTTTCGCTTTCTCGGGGCCTTGGGCTGGCCGTAGGGTTGGGGGATGAGCGCTCGATTCCTCACCACGTGGCCGTGCCAGGACGCGTGCGGCACGGTGGAGACCGACGAGCGGGTGGAGGGCGCGCCTGTGTATCGGTGCCCCGGCTGTGACACCTCCTGGATCGAGCTCAACGAGCGCACCGAGTCCGCCGACGATGGGTCCGCGGGCGTCGAGTAGTGACACCATCAGGAAGACAGCGTCTAGGGATGGTCCCCACCAGTGGCTGACTCCGGTGCATCGGCCGTCCGACGTATTCTCGGAGTCATGCGCAGCCCCATCGAACGCCTCCGAGTGCTGATCGGACGGACCCTCCGCAGCCGAGTCGCCGGCGACGACGCCGACGAGAAGGCGCACTTCATCTGGCAGGTCGACGGCCAGCGGTGGCACACCCCCGACGACGTGATCTGGCATGTCAACGGGGACGCGGCGATGTACGCGGGCGGGATCCGTTCCCTTCTCCTGCAGACGCTGCACCCCGCGGCCATGGCGGGTGTCGCGGGGCACTCCGGCTACAAGTCGGACCCGTGGGGCCGCCTGCAGCGCACCTCCGAGTTCATCGCCATGACCACCTACGGGCCGATCCCGTCGGCGCTGGCGCTCATCGAGCGGGTCAAGGCCGTCCACGAACGCGTCAGGGGCAAGACCGACGACGGCACTCCATACCGGGCGTCTGACCCGCACCTCCTCGAGTGGGTGCACCTCACCGAGACGCAGAGTTTCCTGGCCAGCTTCCAGCACTTCGGGGACCGGCGGCTCAGCTGGGGGGAGGCCGACGAGTACGTGGCCCAGGCCGCCCCCGTCGGTGAACTCCTCGGCGCCGTCGACCTTCCCCGGACCGAGGCCGACCTGCTCGCGGCCCT
Source organism: Tessaracoccus sp. MC1627 (assembly GCF_014164725.1). Taxonomy (NCBI): domain Bacteria; kingdom Bacillati; phylum Actinomycetota; class Actinomycetes; order Propionibacteriales; family Propionibacteriaceae; genus Tessaracoccus; species Tessaracoccus sp. MC1627. Next base: position 491,445 of record NZ_JACJGA010000001.1, read on the forward strand.
CGAGCGGTATCGCCCCGAGTTGCGCGCCTCCGCGGCCGCCGTCGACACCGTCACCTTCCTGCTGCGCCACCCACCCATCCCATGGCCGGCCCGTCCCGGGTACTGGATGCTGGCGGCCGGCGCCATCTCGACTCTGCCGGTGTGGGCGCGCCGGGAGCTGGGGCTCCCGGCCAGCCGCTGGTTCGACAGGTTGGTGGGCTTGCCGTGCGGGCGGTTCGCCACGGCCGTGGTCCGATGGTCGCTGACGCCGGAGAGCAGGGTGGGGCGCTGGGCGCGCGCCGGCGCCGACGCATCCACGTGAGCCCGCCCACCGTCGCGGGGATGGACCGGGCATACTGCCGCCATGAGGATCGGCGTGGTGGGCTACGGCATGGGCGGCAGGATTTTCCACGCCCCCTTTATTCAGGCGGCAGAGAGACTTGAGCTCGCAGGCGTGGTGACGCGCAGCCCGGAACGCCGCGCGGAGGTCGCTGCTGACCTTCCAGGCGTCCCGGTGTTCGACTCGATGAGCGCCCTGCTGGACTCCGGCGTCGACGCCGTCACCATCACCACCCCGCCGGAGACGAGGCGGGAGCTCGTGCTCGAGGCGGCAGGGCGGGGCGTCGGGATCGTCGCGGACAAGCCCTTCGCCCCCAGCGCCCAGGATGCCCGCGAGCTGGTCGCCGCTGTCGAACGCCTCGGAGCCCCGATGGCCGTGTTCCACAACAGGCGGTGGGACACCGACGTGCGGACCCTCAAGGCGCTCCTCGATGCCGGCGAGCTGGGTACGCCGTGGCGGGTGGAGTCCCGCTTCGATCTCGACGAGCCCTCCACCCTCGACCCGGGGCCGACGGGCGGACTCCTGCGGGACCTTGGCACGCATCTGGCGGACCAGCTGCTGTGGCTCTTCGGCCCCGTGGAGCAGGTCTACGCCAAGCTGGACTGGATCGATCTGCCGCAGGGGCGCACAGACGCCGGCTTCTCCGTGGTCCTGCGCCACGCCTCGGGGGTGAGCTCGACGATGCGTGCGAGCAAGGCCAACCACCTCGTCGCCCGCGAGCTGCGCGTCTACGGGAGCGCGGGAAGCTATGAGTCGCAGATGAGCGACGTGCAGGCGGCCGCCGTCTTCTCCGGACGGCGCCCGGTCGACGAGGGTGACCGCTGGGGGTACGAGGCGGAGGAGCGCTGGGGCGCGCTGCGCACGGCGACGGGTGAGCGCCGGGTGCCGTCGGAGCGCGGCGCCTACCAGGACTTCTACTCCCAGTTCGCGCGCGCCGTGGCCGGCGAGGGGCCCATGCCGGTCACTGGCGCCGACGCAATCCGCACCCTGGAGGTTCTGGACGCCGCGCGCCAGAGCGCCCTCGAGGGCCGGTCGATCGACCTCGGCTGACCAGCCCGCGGATGCAAGGGGGGAGCGGCCCCAGCGATCCAGAGATTGCCTGTCAGCTGGAGTTACAACCCTTCGAGACGGCCGCCGCCGCTCCGCGGGCGGCCCTCCTCAGGGAGCGAAACAGGGGCGGCCAAGCTCGGTCGGTGAGGGTCCCGCGTCGCGAAGCGACCGGGGAAGTCTCGAAGGGTCGAGAACCACGGCTGACAGCGAGGGTGCTGGACGGCAGGGCGGCACTGCGCAGCGGTGCCCAACCCTACGATCACCCAGCTGGCATCCCGCCTCAGCAGACCCGGCCACAACGCCGCCCTGCCGGCCCGCACCTTGACCTGGCAACGCCACAGGAGGACCGAGTGCGGGGAGACGGGAGACGATGCCCGGGCGGCCTCAACAACCCGACCACCGACCACACCGGTAGCCACCTTCAGACCAAGGACAACGGCCGCCCGGGCATCGACTTACGGCTCACCGCACCCGACCAGAAGAATCGCGTGAAGGTGGTAGTCACAACCCTTCGAGACGGCCGCCGCCGCTTCGCGGGCGGTCCTCCTCAGGGAGCGATGGGACGTACCACGCCGCTTCGCGGGGGACCCTCCTCAGGGACCGGGTAGGCCGGACCGCGACCGCTAGGCACCGACGTAGGCGGACAGGTGCCGACCGGTCAGGGTGGACCCGTCGGCGATGAGCTGAGCAGGGGTGCCCTCGAACACTATCCGCCCCCCGTCGTGGCCCGCTCCGGGGCCGAGGTCGATGATCCAGTCCGCGTGCGCCATCACCGCTTGATGGTGTTCGATCACGATCACTGACTTGCCGGAGTCCACCAGGCGGTCCAGCAGGGCGAGCAGGTGGGCCACGTCCGCCAGGTGAAGGCCGGTGGTGGGTTCGTCGAGCACGTAGATCTCGCCCTTGTCCGCCATCGCCACCGCGAGCTTGAGCCGTTGCCGCTCGCCGCCCGAGAGCGTGGTGAGCGGCTGGCCCAGGGAGAGGTATCCCAGGCCGACGTCGTTCAGCCGCCCGAGGATGGCGTGCGCGGCGGGCGTCTTCGTCTCCCCGGCCCCGAAGAACTCCAGTGCCTCGGTCACCGGCATGGCCAGCACGTCGGCGATGTTCTTCCCGCCCCAGCGGTATTCGAGCACCGCGGGCTGGAACCGCTTGCCCTCGCACTCCTCGCAGGGCGTGGCGACGGTGTCCATGAAGCCCAGCTCGGTGTAGATGACGCCGGCGCCGTTGCACGCCGGGCAGGCGCCCTCCGAATTGGCGCTGAAGAGGGCCGGTTTGGTGCCGGTGGCCTTCGCGAACGCCTTGCGGATGGGCTCCAGGAGGCCGGTGTAGGTGGCCGGGTTGCTCCGCCTGGACCCCTTGATGGCGGTCTGGTCGATCGAGATGGCGCCGGCGTCGGCCGGCATCGAGCCGTGGATGAGCGAACTCTTCCCCGAACCCGCGACACCCGTGAGCACCGTCAGGATGCCCAACGGGATGTCGACGTCCACGTCCTTGAGGTTGTTCGTCGACGCGCCGCGGATCTCCAGCGCTCCCTTCGGGGTGCGGGCGGTGGGCTTGAGTTGAGCGCGGTCGTCGAGGTGCTGGCCGGTCAGGGTGCCGCTGGCGCGGAGCTCCTCGACGGTGCCCTCGAAGCAGATCTCGCCGCCCTTGGTGCCCGCGCCGGGGCCCAGGTCGACGACGTGGTCCGCGATCACGATGGTCTCCGGCTTGTGCTCCACCACGAGCACGGTGTTGCCCTTGTCCCGCAGGGAGAGGAGCAGGGTGTTCATGCGCTCGATGTCGTGGGGGTGGAGGCCGATGGTGGGCTCGTCGAACACGTAGGTGACGTCGGTCAGCGACGACCCGAGGTGCCGGATCATCTTCACCCGCTGAGCCTCGCCGCCCGACAGGGTGCCCGACGGGCGCTCCAGCGACAGGTACCCGAGCCCGATCTCCACGAACGAATCCAGCAGGTGCCGCAGGTTCCTGAGCAGCGGCGCCGCGGCCGGCTTGTCGAGGCCGCGTAGCCATGCCGCCAGGTCGGTCAGCTGCATCGCGCACGCGACCGCGATGCTGACACCGTCGATCTTCGAGGCCCGGGCACCCTCGGACAGCCGGGTCCCGCGACACTCCGGGCAGGTGTCGAACTTCACCGCCCGCTCGACGAAGGCGCGGATGTGCGGCTGCATCGCGTCCGGGTCCTTGGACAGGAACGACTTCTGGATCTTCGGCACCAGCCCCTCGTAGGTGAGGTTGATGTTGTCCACCTTGATCTTGGTGGGCGCCTTGTAGAGGAGGTCGTCGAGCTCGCGCTTGGAGTAGTCCTTGATGGCCTTGTCAGGGTCGAGGAAGCCGGAGGCGGTGAAGATGCGCACGTACCAGCCGTCGCCGGTGTAGCCGGGGATGGTGAGGGCGCCGTCGTTGAGCGATCTGGTCTCGTCGTAGAGCTGGGTGAGGTCGATGTCCGAGACGTTGCCCTTGCCCTCGCAGCGCGGGCACATGCCGCCGACGAGGGTGTAGGTCTTGGCCTCCTTCTGCACCCTGCCGGCCTTCTCCGTCTTGATCATCCCTGAGCCGGTGACCGACGGAACGTTGAACGAGTACGCCTGAGGCGAGCCGATGTGCGGCTGAGCCAGCTTGCTGAACAGGATGCGCAGCAGGGCGTTGGCGTCGGTGACGGTGCCGACGGTGGAGCGCACGTTGGCGCCCATCCGCTCCTGGTCCACGATGATGGCCGTGGTGAGCCCGTCGAGGTGGTCCACGTCCGGCCGCGACAGTGTGGGCATGAAGCCCTGGACGAAGGCGCTGTAGGTCTCGTTGATCATCCGCTGGGACTCGGCGGCGATGGTGCCGAACACCAGTGAGCTCTTGCCCGAGCCCGAGACGCCGGTGAAGACGGTCAGCCGGCGTTTCGGAAGGTCGACGTCGATGTCCTTGAGGTTGTTCTCGCGGGCGCCCTGGACGCGGATCATGTCGTGGCTGTCTGCGGGATGCTCTGCTGTGCTCACCGCGCTACCGTGCCACCCCGCCGCGACAATTGCCAGGGTTCCTCTGCATTAACCCTCGGCCAGGAGGGCGTCGATCTGGTTGATGGCACCGGTGGCGCCCTCGACCATGCCCATGTCCAGCACCTGCTGCAGCGCCTCGACGGAGGGGTAGACGGCCTCGTACACCGCGCGGGTCCCGTCGTCGTGGCGGCTGAAGGAGTAGGTGTTGATCCCCACCGGGAGGGAGGTGTCCGGCGTGAAGTCCTCGTTGGCGAAGCCGTCCTCGAAGGTGAAGCTGCGCGGCTCGTCGACCTCTTTCACGTCCCAGAACCCGCAGTACTTCTGGCCGTCGGGGGCGGTCATGTAGTAGGTCATCCGCCCGCCCGGGGTCAGGTCGTGGTCCACGAACGTGGCCGGGTACGTGGGCGGGCCCCAGACCCTCTCCAGCTGGCGGGGATCGGCGTAGAGCTCCCAGATGCGCTCTACCGGGGCCGCGAACTGTGCGGTCATGGTCAGGCGGCGGTTCTCCAGGTCCTTCTGGACGTCGATGACGGGCATGGTCACTCCTGGGGTGTGGTGGGGGTGGGTGGTGGGGTGGCGGCGATGAGATCGTCGATGCGCGACACGCGGCCGCGCCAGATGCCCTCGAGCTCGGTGAGCAGGCTGCCCACAGACCGGACCGCCTCGACGTTGCCGCTGGCCAGGGACTCGCGCCCCTGCCGTCGGCGCGAGACCAGAGCGGACCTCTCGAGCACCGTGATGTGCTTGTGGACGGCGGCGAAACTCATGTCGTAGTGCGCCGCCAGCGCGGTGACCGACTGCTCGCCGGCCAGCACGCGGCGCAGGATGTCGCGGCGGGTGCGGTCCGCGAGTGCGTGGAACAGGGCGTCTGTCCGTTCCTCGTCGATCACTGTCATGGAACTATGTTCAACCGTTTGGTTATAGGTTGTCAAGGGTTCGGAGGAGGTTTTTCAGAGGTCCATCGCATAGATCCGCACCGGGACGCCGCTGCGGCTGAGCGTCTCGCGGTCCAGCCTGAGGCCGTTCTTCTCCGCGACCCGCTGGGAGGCGACGTTCTCGGGATGGATGATCGAGACGAGGCGACGGTGGCCGAGCGAGCGCGCAAGGTCACGGCAGGCGGCCGCCGCCTCCGTCGCGAAGCCCCGCCCCTGGAGCCTCGGGATGACGTGGTAGCCCACCTCCAGCTCCTCGACGCCGTCGATCAGCTGCCAGGTCAGGCCGCAGTCGCCGACGAACCCGCCGTCGGGGGTGCTGATGATCCAGAGCCCCAGCCCGTCGCGGGCGTAGTTGCGGAGGTTCCACTCGATCCACTCGGCCGTCTCGTCGCGGGTCCTGGGGCGGGGGTAGTAGGTCATCACCTCAGGATCGCCGAGGAGGCCGGCCATGGCGTCGAGGTCCGCGTGCCCCATCCGACGGAAGACGATCCGGTCCGCCATGGGGAGCGGCGCCGCCTCGTCCCAGACCCACTCGTCCTCGCCGTCGAACGGGCGGTGCGGGGCGGGCATGGCCAGGCCGAGCTTCTGCGCCACCCGCCGCGATGCGACGTTGCGGGGGTGGACGAAAGCGACGAGGCGGCGGATTCCGGCCCCGCGCAGCGCGGAGACGAGCGCGCGCATGGCCTCGGTGGCGTAGCCGCTGCCCTGGTTCGCGGTGCCGATCACCCAGGCGAGTGTCGCGGTGGAGGCTGGGGGGTCGACGGTGGCCTGAACGAACCCGATGGCGGCTCCGCCTGGCAGCCGGACGGCCCAGTTTCCCCACACCTCCGTCGACGGAGGGGGCGGGCCTGCCTCCTGCGCCTGGTAGCGCCGCCGAAGATCCTCGACGGACGGCGGGCTGTCGAAGGTGTAGCGGTGGATCGACGGATCGGCGAGGACCTCGGCGATGGCCGGCGCGTCGTCGACGGTGAGCGGGGTGAGGCTCAGGCGGTCCGTCTGGAGGGGGGAGTGGGCCAGATCGCGGAGGGCGGCGTCGTCTGGCATGGTGCCAACGCTACGCGCGGATACCGTTGAGGGGGAGGAGGCGGCGATGGCGGTGGTGTTGATCGGGCTGGGATCCAGGGGCGATGTCCAGCCGATGGCGGTCCTGGGTGGCGAGTTGGCGCGCCGCGGCGTTGAGGCACGAGTGGTTGCGCTGGCGGAATATGCCGATCTGGCCGGGCGCTACGGCGCGGAGGCGGTGCCCATCCGGGCGGATCTGACGTCGGCCCTGGAGACGGCCAGGCGGCACCCCCGCGTCGCCGGCACGGCGTTCGGGCAGGGGTGGCTGCTGCGCCGCTGGGTCTCCGAGGTGGCAGGGCCGGTGGCCGACGCGTTGCTCAAGGCCGCGCGCCCGGGTGACTCCCTCCTCAGCGGGATCCTGGGAGCCGGGGCTGCGGTGGCCGCAGCTGAGGGGTTGGGGGGCCGGGCGGCGACCGTGCTGTTCACGGCCCAGCTGCCCACGGTCTACCGCGACAGCCACTGCTTCGCCAGCTGGTTCGGACCATGGGACGCCTACAACAGGTGGGGGACGGGGCTGAGTTGGAGTGTCGCGGCCTCGCTTGGGGCGCCGCTTGCGGAGGAGGTGCGTCGGCGGGTCGGCCGGCGCGGCCGCCATGGGCCGGGTGCGGACCCGATGACCGGGGTGCGAGGCCGGTTGGGTGCTCTCGCCGGGTACGAGCCCGTTGTCGCCGCCCTGGACCGGCACCCGGTGCTCGTGGCGGCCAGCCCGACGCTTGCCCCACCGCCGCCGGATCTCCGGCCCACGGCGCACCAGACGGGGTATCTCAACCCACCGGACGAGGACGCTCCGCTGTCGGAGGACCTCACAGCCTTCCTGGCGGCAGGCGACCCGCCGGTCTTCGTGGGCGCCGGCAGCCTCGCCTCGACAACCGGCGACAGGGGCCTGGCGATCCTGGCGGAGGCGGCCCGGCTATCCGGGCGGAGGATCGTGACTCTCGCGCCGACCCCCGCCCACGTGGGCCCCGGGCCTGGTCAGGTGTACGCGGTCTCCGACGTGCCCTTCGAGGCGTTGTTCCCCCACACGGCCGGGGTGATCCACCACGGCGGCGCGGGCAGTACGCACACCGGGCTGCGGTCCGGGCGGCCGTCGGTGGCGGTGCCGTTCGGGGTTGACCAGCCGTATCACGGCGCGCGGCTCGCCGCGTTGGGGGTTGGGCCCTCGCCGGTGCCGTTCCGTCACCTCGACGCTGGGCGGCTGGCGCGGCTGATCCACGACCTGGTGGAGGGACCCGACGCTGCCCGCTACCGCGAGCGCGCCCGCGAGGTGGCCGCGACGGTCCGCGGTGAGGATGGCGTGGGCGCAACGATCGAGGTGATGGCGCGGCTTGGGTTGATCACCGCGTGACCCAGATGGCTTCGGCTGTCAGGCGTCAGGGCTGGTGGTGTCGCGGGCGGGGGAGCCGAACGCCAGGAAGGCGAGGAAGGCCAGCGCCCAGGCGGCCTGAGCATTGCCGGTCAGCTGCTCCTGCCACGTCCACCCCGTTCCCTCGAGGTGCTCGTCCGGCAGGTCCCAGATGAGGCGGGTGACGAAGATCACCACCCCGCTGCCGGCCAGCGCCCAGGCCCAGGGGCTTCCCGAACGCCTCGCCCAGATGGCCAGCATGAGGAGGGCCGGCGCCACCCACACCCAGTGGTGAGACCAGGACACCGGTGACGCCAGGAGCGCGTAGACACCCATGGTCAACGCAGCGGCGAGGTTGTGTCCTCGGTGGAACAGGCGGGCCATCAGCGCCAGGAGGGACAGCCCCAGAATCGCCGACAGCAGGAACCAGGTGAGCGTGGCCGCCCCGCCGTCGAGGCCGAGCCTGAGCAGGACGCCGTTCATCGACTGGTTCGAGACGTAGGCCAGGCCGCCGATCCGGTCCGGGTCCGTGATCGTCCCCGTCCAGTAGCGGACTGACTCCTCCCAGGCCACGAGGAATCCGAGGAGGGTGAACAGGAGCGCCGAGGCGACGGCGGTTGCGAGGGCGCGCCACTCGCGCTTGACGAGGAAGTAGGCGAGGAACACCGCGGGGGTGAGCTTGATCGCCATGGCGAGGCCGGTAAGCGCTCCCTGCCAGCGCTTCCCGCGACCGACCACGACGTCGACCACCACCAGCGCCATCAGGGCCACGTTGACCTGGCCGAACTCCACCGTCTCCCGGACCGGCTCCAGCCAGAAGCCGATGGTTCCGGCCGCCAAGCCCGCCAGCAGCAGCCGTTGACCCCGGACGTCGGTGAGCTCGCGGATCACGAGGACCATCACCACGACTAGCAGCCCGAGGGTGCCGAAGGAGAACAGCAGGTTGGCGTCGCGCATCGTCAGCAGCGCGAGAGGCACGAACAGCATGGCCGCGATGGGCGGGTAGGTGAAGGGGAGGTTGGCGCCGATCTCGGTGTCCGGAAGGGTGCCGTACAGGTCGCCGCCGCGCAGCAGGGTCTCGGCGCCGAGCCGGTAGACATCGAGGTCGATCCGGTAGGGGGGCGTCGGTTTGAACCGCTCGGGCAGGAACGGCACCTCGCCTGGGCGGCCGTAGACGACGGCGTAGGCGGAGATCGCCGCAGCGGCGACGATCATCAGCACGCCGAGCCATCTGGAGTGCGTCGTCGGGCGTGGGGTCACCGGGCCATCGTATGGTCCCGCGCGCGCAGCGTGAGAATCCGGGCGGGGGCGCCGGTCGACGCGATTGCGCCCGGTAGCGCGAGGGGTGTGCTGAGCTGGGTCCAGTCTGAACGTTGCGTCACCGGAGGAGGAGACATGAAGGAACCCAAGCCCCTGTCCCAATCGGCCCACTACACCGGTGTCGCGGCAGAGGTGCCCGTCGTCAAGGAGTCCACCACCTCGCGCGTCATCCACAACAACCCGCTGCTCCGCGTGGTCGAGTTCACCTTCGACGAGGGGGAGATGCTGACCGAGCACACGTCCCCGCGTGCGGTGGTGGTGCAGTTGCTGGAGGGGCGGATGAGCTTCACGGTCGGCGACGACGAGGTCACCCTCGCCCCAGCGGACGTGGTGTATCTGGCGCCGAACGAGCGGCACGCCCTGGTGGCGCTCGAGCCGTGCCGGATGAGCCTGGTGATGGTCGACGTTGGTGGCTGATAGCCCTTGATCCTCGTCCCTGCGGACTCTCTTCAACGGGTCCTGGGCGTGCGAGGGCCCGGCCCCGCGTGGGGACCGGGCCATCTGTTGGGCGAGTGGTCAGGAGATGACGCCGGCGTCGATCTCCTCCTGGGTCCAGTAGCCGGTGTCGACGAGGGCCTCGGTGATGTTGTCCTGCGTGACGGTGACGACATCAAGGAGGTAGGACGGGACGATCTTCACGCCGTTGTCGTAGTCCTCTGTGTTGTTGGCCTCGGGCTCGTTGCCGGCCAGGAGGTCCTGGGCGGCGGTGACGGCCTGCTCGGCCAGGAGGCGGGTGTCCTTGAAGATGGTCGAGTACTGGATGCCGTCCTGGATGAGTTTCGTCGAGGCGATCTCCGCGTCCTGTCCGGTGACGATCGGGAAGCCGTCTGCGACGGTGCCTGAGTAGCCGTTGTTCTGAAGCGCCGTGATGATGCCGCGTGCAAGGCCGTCGTTGGCCGACAGCACGCCGTCCACCTTGGCGTCGCCCTGGTAGTTGGCGGTGAGGAGGTCTTCCATGCGCTTCTGCGCGGCCTCCTGCTGCCAACCGAGCGTGGCTGCCTGCTCGATGTCGGTCTGGCCGGAGACGACGGTGAAGGTGCCGTCATCGATCTTGGGCTGGATGACGCTCATGGCGCCGTTGAAGAAGAAGTGGGCGTTGTTGTCATCAAGCGAGCCGGCGAACAGCTCGATGTTGAACGGGCCTTCGCCGCGGGCTTCGAGGCCGTCGATGAGGGACTGGCCCTGGGCGACGCCGACCTTGAAGTTGTCGAAGGAGACGTAGAAGTCGACGTTGGCGCTGTCGCGGATCAGGCGGTCGTAGGAGATGATCTTGATGCCCTGCGCAGCGGCGTTCTCGAGCTGGGGGGCCAGTGCGGTGCCGTCGATGGCGGCGATGATGAGGACCTTGACGCCCTGGGTGATCATCTGGTCGATCTGCTGGCCCTGGGTGGGGATGTCGTCGTTGGCGAACTGGAGGTCGACGTCGAAGCCGGCCTCTTCCAGCTGGGACTTGACGGCTTCGCCGTCGGCGATCCAGCGTTCGGTGGTCTGGGTGGGCATCGACACGCCGACGGAACCGCCGGCCTCGCCCGCAGGTGCGCTGGTGGTGGCGGACGCGTCGCCAGACGTGGTGGGGTCCGTGGTGCTGCCTGCGCCGCCGCCACCGCACGCGGTGAGGGCGACGGCGAGCACCATGCCCGCGGCTGCGGTCATGAGTGTGGTCATCTTCATTCGTTCCTCCTGAGAACGTCAAGGGATCTGAGTGGTGCCCAGACCCATGTTTCTGTGAAGCGGGAGATGCGCATGAGCAGCCCGATGGTCGCGAGTCTCCATGGCCGACAACTTTGTCTTTCTCCAGTACTAAATATTCCTGCGCGGCATCACCGCTGTCAAGGAAAGAGCATGGACATTTAGTTGCAGTTCCATAACAATTTTGTGGCTAGGGCAGATCCGCCTTTCTCAGCACCGAACGACCCCAGCGAGGATGCACGGAGGGAGACTTGGGTCCATGGAGACTTTTGCCAATGACGGGCTGACGTTCGAGGTGCGCGACTCTGGCCCCCGACGGGCTGACTCCGACCACACCGTCGTCCTGCTCCACGGATTCCCACAGACGCCCGCGGCCTGGGATGCGGTGGCGCCGCTGCTACACGCGGCCGGGGTCCGCACGCTGGCGCCGTCCCTGCGCGGCTACACCGCGAATGCGCGGCCCCCAGGGCGGAGCGCTTACCGGATCGAATGCCTCGTCGGAGACGTGTTCGCGCTGCTGGACCAGGCAGGCCTCGATTCGGCCCACGTCGTGGGTCACGACTGGGGAGGTGGCGTGGCCTGGGCCGCCGCCATGACGACGCCGGAGCGGGTGCGAAGCCTGACGGTGCTGTCAACGCCCCATCCAGCGGCGATCCGACGGGCCGTGTTGCGCTCGTCGCAGGGGTTGAAGAGTTGGTACATGCTGGCCATGCAGGTGCCCGCACTGCCCGAGATGCAGCTGTCGCGGCTGGTGCGCAAGGAGGGTCTCCGGCGCCTCGGGGTCCCCGCGGACCTCTCGGCCGCCTATGCCGCCCAGATGAGCGATGCCGAGGCGGTGCGCGGGATGCTCGGCCCGTACCGAGGGCTGTTCGCGACGGCCGGCGCCGAGGCTGTGAAGCTCGATACCCCGGTGTCGGTGCCCACCACGTACCTGTGGGGCAACCGCGACCCCTACCTTGGCCGCGTGGCGGCTGAGGACACTGCGCGGTACTGCACCGGTGACTACCGGTTCGTCGAGATGGACGCCGGCCACTGGCTTCCTGAAAAGCGGCCGGAGGTGGTGGGAGCAGAGATCCTTGATCGGATCAGATGAGGATCCTTTACTCCCGACGGGATCCAGTGGCTATCGCGGATGGGTCGCGGACGGCTGGGGCCTCACTCGGGCAGGCCGCCGGCGTCGGGTAGGCCGGACCCCCACCCGGCGGAGAAGAGGACGTCGGCCCCCTGCGTGTCCTCAACCAGCCGGGCCAGCAGTTCGGAGGCGGTTCCCGAGCGCAGCAGCGCGTACTGGTCCATCGGGCTCAGCGGTGCGATGCCGGAGACCTGCCAGATGCGCTGCGCCAACTCCGGCGACAGTTCGATGCCGGCCGGCCAGGGGAGCTCCACGAACTCGCTCGCCCTGGAGAGGGTGGCGCGCACCAGGGACTCGGCTTCGCTGAGCGCAGAGGCGGTGGAGTCGTCGAGCTCCACAGCGGCGAGGTCGCGCACCAGGGCCCGCGGGAACGGGTCGTCCTGCAACCAGCGCACCACCTCGAAGCGGGAGGCGCCGGAGGCCAGTAGGAGAATCGAGTCCTCGCTGGGCTCGATCGACACGATGCGCGCTACGGTGCCCACCCCGAATCGCGCGTCGCCGCCCCCCACCTCGGAGCCTCGCTCGATCAGCACCACCCCGAACTCGTGCTCGGCTTCCCTGAGAACCGTTGACACCATCGCGACGTAGCGCGGCTCGAAGACCCGCAGCTGCAACGGCATGCCCGGAAACAGCACAGAGCCGAGCGGAAACATCGGTAGCTCACGCGTTGCGCCGGTCATGACAGCGATCCTGCCGGAATGGTGTCGTCGTCGACGAGGGGGTCTGCAACTTGCTATCCATAGAGCGGCTTCTGCATATATGCGCAGATGCCGCTCTATGGGTAGCAAGTTGCAGACACACAAACAGGGGGACCGTCCTTTCCTCGCACGAGGGGTGGGTTCGACTGGGATCGATCCCCCTCCGGCCCGCACGCGATGAACAACTACCGGATCTGCCGCGTGGCACCGAGAACCTGCTCCGACTTCGGGTAGACGGAAGGTGTAGACGCTGCAGGCCCCCATTGACACGTCGGGCCGGCTGGGCTGGAAACACCCCGCCCGTCTGAGCGGATCCATGCCGCGAAACCAGATCGGGGGCCACCGTGGGCCACAGTCGCTTGGCGCCGTGATCGCGAAGCCAGGCGAGCACGGGCAGCAGGGTGATGATCGCGCCGATGCCCACGGCGATCCCCGTCCCGAGGGCTGTGACGCTGAACTCTTGTCCGACGGTAGACATCGCGAGGAGGAACGCTGTGAGAACAATGAGCAACAGCCCCCACAGCCCGACCAATGCCACCAGGATCACCTGCCAACCTGGGCGGCGGGCTTGATGCACGCTAGCGCAGGTTGTCCCAGGCAGACTCAACGCACGGAACTGCCGCGGACCGCGCGGACGCTTCCCGGGCCCGCTTGGTTGTGAGGCGGTGGCGGGTGGCCCCCAAGGTGCTGTGGTGTTGAAGGCGCGCGTCCTGACATGAAGTGAGGGCGCCGCTGCGGGAACAGAGACACCCTCGATGAACGACTCAACTGTGAATTGAGGTCTTGATGTCCCAGGCTATCGGGGGGCTTGGGGGCATCTCTAGGTTGCGGCTCCCTCGACACCTGTCGAGACGCGCTCTAGTTTGAATGAGATCCCGGTCTCTAGTTTGAAAATACGAGTTGATGGTGGCGACTCGTTCAATGTAGGGCGGGCGAGTCCGGTCGTATTGAGATCCCGCCTCGTGCTCGAGGGATGTCTTCATCGACCTCGGGGCTCATCGGATCGGGGGTCTTGAGCCCCTTGTCTATCCACTGGCCACAGATCGCGCAGTGAGTCTCCTCGGCGAGTACGCGCGCGGATGGAGCGTCGTCGCGATCCGTTGGCCTTGAGTCTCTGTCTCGTCCTGCCCCCGTCGCGAGTGACTGTGGACCGGGCGGGAACTGCGCCACTCAGGGTGAATGAGCGTTTGGCGGGGATTCGATGCCCGATGGGTACCGCCACCGCATCCGGTGGCTAGCGTCATTGCCAGGTACAGCGACAGGAGTCGAGATGCGCACCCAGAAGATGTTGATGGCGGCCGTCCTGGCCGCATCCCTGGTCGGGATGTCTACTGGGCCAGTGATGGCCGACGAGGACGGCAAGGACGAGGGGGCCACGGTCCTCCAGTCGGAGTTGCCGCCTAGCGAACGGAGTTTGTTGGAGAGGGCCGGGGTGCGGGGGGCGGAGGTCAATATCCAGCCCCTCGGCGAGTACACACTGGTTTCCGATGGGCAGAACTGGACAATCACAGAGAGCGGGAGTGGCAGCGCCGCATCTCCGATGAATATCGAATTTGGTGTAGGCATCTGCAAGGGGGGGTTTTTCCTGCCCAAGAAGGTGAACTCCAATGTCGAGTGGGGTGCATGGAATGACTGCAATGTCTACGGCTCTGCCTCGACCTATGTGCATTCAATCTCGGCGCAACTCTGGATGCAGACGGGAGCGTTTGCGTTCCAGAAGACCAAGCAGGAAACCGCTATGGGCCCGTTGGAATCTGTCTCGAGCAAGGTTGTGACGGCGCATCGAGTCAAGAAGTGTGACACCACCTACACCAAGGAATTTCAGATCCAGGCAGAGGTGCCCTTGAAGAGGGAAAAGATGGGCGTGGTCAAGAGTGACAACGTCAAGCTTGCCTGCAACTTCAAGGTGAGCTGATGACGCAACCCTTCCCCCCTTTTGGGAGGCATCGCGCGCCGTCTCCGGAGACCCTGCTCGCCATGCAGTCTGCGGCCCGCCGATTGAACGAGCACTTGGATGCTGCTGGTGGGGCCTATGCGGAGTTGCAGGAGCTAGCTCGAAGTGAGGATATGTCGCCGAGCATTGGCAACGACCTGGGGCTTGACTGGGGCTTCATGGAGTCGGTGATCCAGGGACTCACGCTCGAAGAGGCGACGGTTCATCACCACCTTCAATCCCGCGAGGGCGAGGCGCGGTAGTGGCGGTCTTGCTGCGGCCCCTCGGAGGCCACAGCCGGGGTGCGGTTACGGGGCCCTAGAATGCTAACGAGCCGAGAAGCTCCCGACCCTGGCCCGTCTATTAAAGTAGCTGCGGCTCGTGGTAAACGGACACCTGCCACCAACCGCGCGTTCTTCACTTGAATTACACGCGCGTAGTTTTCCCCAGCTGTGGATAACGCTGTGGGCAACCTGGTCCGCGTAGGATCGGGCCATGGCTCGACTCGACTCCTGGCTGTGGGCGGTGCGGATGTACAAGACGCGCTCGTCCGCCACGGCCGCGGTGCGCGGCGGGCACGTCCGGGTCGACGACAAGCTCGCCAAGCCGTCGCAGCACGTCGTGCCCGGGCAGGTGATCAGGGTGCGTCGCGAGCAGGAGGAGAAGCTGATCCAGGTGGTGGACCCGAACCTGGAGAAGCGGGTCGGTGCGCCGATCGCCCAGGCCGCCTACCTCGACCGGACACCCGAGAAGCCGCCGCCGATCCCGGAGATGGTGGGCCGGGTGGCGGTCCGCGATCGCGGCGCGGGCAGACCCACCAAGCGGGAGCGCCGCGACCTTGACCGGCTACGGGATCGCTGACCTCGCAGCAGATCGCGTCACGCCGGGCGCACGTCCTCCAGCAGAATCCGATGCAGCTCGTCGGCCTGCTCGAAGGCCACCGAGTGGCCGGCGTCGGGCAGGCTGTACCAGCGCTTCTCCGGCGCCTCCAGCAGATCGAACCATTCCTTCGCCGGCCCCACGCGGGCGGCCAGCTCGTGCTCACCGACCAGCAGGTAGACCGGCACCTCCAGGCGGGGTGCGTCGCGGCGCAGGTCGAGGTCCTGGAGCTGGGGATACATGACGGCGAACATGTCCATCACGCCGCGCATCACGCTGAGCTTCTCGAGCGGCCCGTATTCCTGGCCGAGGACCCCCCACGGGCCGACGCCGCTGGCCTCCCCGCGCTGCCGGTAGGCCTCCGGTGGGATGTATCCCTCCTCTAGTAGGGGGTAGTGCGCCATGATCATCGCGTAGTCGAAGACGTCGCCGTACGGGGGAGGGCCCATCGCGGCCAGGTCGGCCACCAGCGTGCCGTCGCCGTTGCCCAGGGCCGTGGTCACCAGGTCGCGGTAGATGCCCTCGTCGGTCTCGAGCGGGTCCACCATCTGCCCGCTGGCGAGGTAGGCGTGGAACAGCTCCGGCGCGGTGCGCACGGCCAGCACCCCGAGCAGCGTCCCCCACGACTCGCCGAGCACGTAGATCCGCTCCTCGCCGTAGCGATCCGCCAGCCAGCGCGACAACTCAACGGTGTCGGCCACCGCCTGCTCGAGCGTGAGCGTGGCTGCGTCGAGGCTGGGATAGGACTTGCCGGTCCCGCGCTGGTCCCACCCCACCACGAGGAAGTCCTGGGTGAGCGGCTCCAGCAGCACCCGAGAGTAGGGAAGGTCGCTCTGACCGGGGCCGCCACTCAGGTAGAGCAGCACCGGCAGGTCCGGATTCGCCCCGCGCACCTGGATCCATTGCTCGTGACCGCCCAGCTCCACCTGCACCAGCTCTGAGACCGCGCCGTCGACTGGGACGCCGTCGGGTCCCCGGAGCGCCGGCGAGGTCGGGGGCAGCAACAGCGAGAGCGCCAGCAGCGCGACGAGGCCAGTCGCGAGCGCCAACACCACCGGGCGCCGTGCCCCGGCGTCGCGACGGCTTCCCCACGCCGCGCCGACGAGGAGAGCCAGCCCGGCCAGGCCCCAGGCCGCGACCCGGCCGAGGGCGAAGGCGATGGGTCCGAACGCGGTGCCCAGGTCCAGGGGCCCGGTGGTCGCCAGCCCCGCGCCGGCCCGGGCGACCTCGAAGGCCAGGATCCAGGCCACCGGAGCCAGGGGCAGGACCCAGCGGGTGCGGGCCAGCGCGCCGGCGAGCAGGCCGACGGCGAGCGCGGCGGCCATCAGTGCGATCCCGCCTGCCGCCGTCACCGGCCCGACGGGTTGGATGAGCCCCGCGATCGCGCCGCCTCCCGCGGCGGTCAGGTGCGCCAGCGCCAGGCGAACCCAGCGGGACGAGTGGAGTGGAGCGGTCAGTGCATCACTGTGTGTCATGGCATCAGCGTCGCCGACGCGGAGTGGGTGCCGCGTCGGGCGGAGGACCGGTCTCTGGCATCCTCCTGAGGGGGCACACCGGAAGACGATTTCGCTGGAGATGTAGGCGGAGATACATCTGTAGACCGTTGTCGGGGCCCTTCCAGTCGGGCTACGTTGCTGAGGTGAGCATCTGGGCGAGCCTCCGCCGAGTGGACCAGGCCCGACCCTGGGTCCTGGACACCGCCTTCGCGCTGGGCCTGCTCGCAGCCTCGCTGTTTGCCGCGGGCGCCACCACGGGGTCCATTCCACCGCTCCAGCTCGGGCTGACGGTGGCCACCTCCGCCCTCTACGCCGCCCGGCGGGCCGCCCCTCTCCCTGTCCTGCTGGGCTCCGGTGCACTGGTGGTTGCGATGATCGGGCTCGGCTTCGGCACGGCAGTCGTCGGGGCGGGGCTGTTCCTCGTCGCCTACACGGTCGCGGCGCACGGCTCGCGGGCCGCCACCGTCGTCGGGGCCGTCTTCGCGACGTGCCTGGTGGTGGTGGTCTCCGCCGCCTTCCCGGACCGGATGCCGTTCGGGGAGGCCGTGACCAACCTGGCACTGTTCGCCGGGTCATTCGTGCTCGGGCGGGCCATGCGGCTGCGGCGCGACGCCGCAGTGCTGGCCGCTGAGCGGGCGGAGCTCACGGTCAGGATCCAGCGCGAGGAGGCGAGAGCGTCGCTCACGGAGGAGCGGCTGCGGATCGCACGGGAGCTGCACGACGTGGTGGGGCATTCCCTCGGCGTGATCGCCCTGCAGGCGGGCGTGGGGGCGCGGGTCGTGGACTCTGATCCAGCCGAGGCGAAGGCTGCCCTGCTGGCCATCGCCGAGCGCAGCCGGGACTCGCTGCGCGAGGTCCGCCAGATTCTCGCCACCGTGCGGGAGCCCTTGGATGTCGCGGACCCGACTCCGGGTCTGACGGCCATCCCCGCGCTGGTCGCCTCACTGGCTGACGCGGGGCTGCGGGTCGATCTTGAGCAGAGCGGTGAGCCGTGGCCGATGCCGGCGTCGATGGAGACGGCCGTCTACCGCGTGCTGCAGGAGTCGCTGACCAACGTGGTCCGGCATGCCGGCACCGGTCGGGCAACCGTCCGGGTCGCGTTCGCCCCGGCGGAGCTCGTGCTGCGGATCATCGACGGCGGACGTGGCACCTCGGCGGGGGTCGGCCCGGCTTCCGGTCAGCTCGGAATGCGGGAGCGGGTCACGATGTGGGGAGGCAGCCTCGAGGCGGGACCACGCGACGAGGGTGGCTACGAGGTGGTGGCCAGATTGCCGCGACAGGAGGCCGACGCATGATCCGGGTTGTCATCGCAGACGACGAGGCCCTGGTCCGGAGCGGGTTGGCGCTACTGCTTCGCCACGAGCCTGGCTTCGAGGTCGCGGGTCTGGCCGGCGACGGGTTGGAGGCCGTCTCGCTGGTGCGCGAGCAATGCCCCGACGTGGTGCTGATGGACATCCGGATGCCGGGGATCGACGGGCTGGAAGCTACGCGGCGGATCGTCGGCGACCCGTCCACAGACGGCTGCAGGGTGCTCGTGCTGACCACTTTCGATCACGACGAGAACGTTTTCGCCGCGCTCCGGGCGGGGGCGAGCGGATTCCTGCCCAAGGACACCGAACCCGAGCGGCTGCTGGAGGCGCTACGCGTGGTTGCCTCGGGGGAGGCCTTGCTGGCGCCTCACGCCACCCGCCGCCTGATCGAGGAGTTCCGTCGCGGCGCGCCACCGATGGTCCCCGTCGGGCCGGCGCTTGACGCCCTCACGGACCGCGAGGCGGAGGTGCTGGCCGCGGTGGCGGCCGGACTGTCGAACGCGGAGATCGCGCAGAGGCTGGTGATCAGCTATGCCACGGCCAAGACCCACGTCAGCCGGCTGTTGACCAAGCTCGACGCCAGGGATCGCGCCCAGCTCGTGATCATCGCCTACGAGCACGGGTTGGTCCAGCCGGGCGGCTGAACCATTCAGGCGGGCGGCTCGGTGGGGCGGAGGATCTCCGGTGGCAACCCATCAGGTGTCTCTCCCAGCTCATCGCGGTGCCACCTTGCGTAGGCGCGCACCGCCGTCGGCAGCGTGGCGAAGATGCGGCCGTCGCCCACCTTGTCGACGAAGCCCGCGGCGGCCAACTGATCGTGGAGGTCCTGCTTGACCCTGGCCATGGTGAAGATGACGTCCCTGGCCGCGAGCCGCTCCCGGAGGAGTTCGAGGGTGTCGACGGCCGTGAGGTCCACCTCCACGTTGGCTTCGGCGTTGAGCAGGAACCACCGCACGGGCTGGGGCGCGCGGTCCACGGCCGCCTCGGCGCGGCTGAGGAAGTCGTCGGAGTTGGCGAAGAACAGCGGGGAGTCGTAGCGGTACACCACAAGCCCGGGTACCTGGGTGGCGTTGGGATAGTCGTCGATGTCGTGCATGCCCGCGACGCCTGGCGCGTAGCCGAGCACCCCATCGTGCGCGTGGGCCATCCGCCGGATGAGATCCAGCAGGGACAGCGCGATGGCGATTCCGATGCCGCCGAGCACCCCGAACACCACGACGGAGACCGTGGTCACGGCCGTCAGTGCGAGCTCGCTCCACCGGAACCTGGCGATCCGTCGGATCTCCGCGACATCCACCAGCCTGGTGGCGGCGTAGATCACCAGCGCGCCGAGGGCCGCCATCGGGAAAGTGGAGAGGACCGGACCGGCGAACAGCAGAGTGGCGACCACCGCGGCCAGTGCCACAAGCGAGTGAAGTTGCGTGCGTGACCCGACGGCGTCGCCCAACACCGTCCGCGACCCGCTGGACGAGACCGGGAACCCCTGCAGCAGGCCGGTCGCGACGTTGACGGCACCGAGGGCGAACAGTTCCTGTCCCGCATCGATGTTCTGGCGCCGCTTCGCCGCGAAGGCGCGGGCGGTGAGCACGTTGTCCGAGTAGCCCACCACGGCGATGCCCGCGGCATAGGGGAGGAGCGCGAGCAGCGACACGTCGGCGAGCCCGGGAAGTCTGGGCGCGGGCAGCCCGGACGGTACGTCGCCGACGATGTCGAGGCCGTAGCGCTCCAACCCGAAGAACGCGACCACCCCGGCCGCTGTCAGCAGCACGATGAGGGGGCTGGGGAGTTTCGGGGCCAACCACCTCGCCACGAACAGCAGCACGAGCACCACCGCGGCCATTGCCACCGTCGGGAGGTGGGCCTCCCCGAGGCGCGTCACGAACTCCCAGGTTGCGCCCAGCGTGGACTCGGCCTCGATCTCGAGCTTGGCCACCTTGCCGAACTGGCTGACGATCATCAGCACCGCGATCCCCACCATGTATCCGACGAGGACAGGCCGCGACAGTAGCGTCGCCAGGAACGACAACCGCGCGAGCCATCCCACCAGGCACACCAGGCCGACGGCGATCGCGAGCAGGGCAGCCACCTCCGCATACTGTTCGGGGCCGCCCGCCGCGGCCACCAGCGCACCGACGCCGGCCGCCGTCATGAGCGCCGTCGTCGATTCCGGGCCCACGGACATCTGCCGCGACGATCCCAGCGCGGCGTAGAGCAGCAGCGGAGCGAGGATGGCCCACAGGCCGACGACGGCGGGGAGGCCGGCGATGACGGCGTAGGCCATCACCTGGGGGATGAGGTAGGCGGCCACCGTCACGCCCGCGACAGTGTCGCCGCGCAGCCAGCGGCGCTCGTAGCGGCGCAGCACCGCGACCCCGGGGAGGTAGCGCTCCCAGGCTGCGGGCGTCGTCGTCGACGGGTCCATGGACCGAATCTAGTGTCCCGCGTCAGAGGTTTGCTGCGATTCCTCGCCCCAGCGGGCCTCGGTGTGTTCCGGGGTGGCCAGGGCCGCGAGCACGATCGGCTCGGCCAGTCTCCGGGTGGGGGGGTGGAGTTGAGCAAATGGCAAGGGTCGCGGTGGGTCGCGCGCTCAGGTCACGCGGGGCGGGTTCCGCGAACCCTGCCATTTGCTCAACTCACCCCCCGGAGGGGGGGAGCCGGTGTCATGGGCGCAGGGTCAGGACTCGGCGTCGGCGTCCTGGGCGCGGTCGACGAAGTAGGAGTCGTCCATCGCCGGGTCCGGGGCGATGGGGACGTACTGACGACGTACCCGCGCCTGGTCCCACTGCCGGCCCTCAACCTCTTCCCGGGCGGCGTTGACGGCGTCGCACTGCTCCTGGTTGAGGTAGAACTCGATGGCCTCCACCGCCTTGTCAGCGCGCAGGAACCGGTCCCCGTCCTCGCCGTCGGAGGCCGCGGCGACGAGCCGGTCGACGGCGCGCTGAACCGTGGCTCGGCGGACCCGCCGTTTGGTCTTGGGCAGCAGGTCGATCTTGCCGTCCTCGGACACGATGATCACCATGGCGCCCCTGCCCGCGCCCGCGAGGTAGCGGATGGCGGAGCTGAACCGGGAGCCGCGCGACGGGTCCCCGGTGCCGGTGGCCAGCCCGTCGAGGATCACGCCGACGGCGTGGCACTTGCCGTCCGGAGAGACCAGGACGGCGCCGTCGATGCCGGTGGCCGCCGACAGGGCCTCGGGGCCCAGCCGGCTGGGGGTGATGGCGTAGGCCTGGGGCAGGAGCCGCTGGGCCTCTGATTCCGCCTCGGGGTGGACCACGAGCATGGTGCCGTGCGGCTGCTGCAGCGCCGCCCGCGCGATCTGCCACAGGTATCGGGCGTTGCGGGCGGAGACCTCGGGGAACACGCGGTCCACGGTGACGGAGAACTCGTCCTCGTCCAGGAGCTCGCGCGGCATCGCGGCCACGCCGTTGTCTACCCGCAGGAACGGGACGTCGCCGTCCCACAGCTCCCAGGAGCCGTTACCGGAGATCCGCGCCACGAAGGTGTGCTCGCGGGAGGCGCCCTGCTCCAGCTTGCCGAGGCCGTAGACCTCGCGGCCGTCGCACAGCAGGTGCAGGTCTCCGGCGGACAGCTCCAGTACCTTGCGCAGCGATTGGGCCCTGCCGATGGGCACCGGGTGCTCGAGCGACATCACCGTCGTGATTCCCTCCCCACCGCGCGACGCCAGGAGGAGCGACCCCTTGCCCGCGCGCCCCTCGTAGGGCTGCGCGGAGACGGCGTCGAACGCCTGGAGGGCCCCGAAGGCCAACTCCTGGCCGGTCCTCGCAACGACGGCGGAGACGAACAGGTCCGCGGCGGAGCGCAGCACGAACTCCGGGTCGATCCGCACCAGGGAGCCGGGGATCTGCCGGTCCAGCTCGCGGGAGGCCACGTCGAGGACGCTGTTGATCACCGCCTCCTGGAACGAGCGGGCGGTGAGGAAGTCGTCTCCGGCATCGTCGGGCAGCTGGGGCAGCTCCTTCCACTGGTCCTCCTGCAGCGCGAGGACGGGGAACACGGTGTGCTCGCCGATCGTCACGCCCACGCCCACGAAGTGGATGCGCCCGCCGGCCCTGGCGGCGGCATCCAGCTTGTCCGCGACGGCGCGCCTCCTCGTGCGCGCCTCGAGCGCGGCCAGATAGGTGGGGGAGTTCTCCGCGGCGTCGTCGTCGCGGAGGAGCTTGTTGAACCGTCTGGTGCCGAGGTGGGTGGACTGGGCGACGATGGCGCGGTCGAAGTGGCCGCGCGCGGGCTCCACGACCACCCCGGAGTCCCGGTCCAGGGGGATACCGACGACGAAGGCGCGGGCGTCGAGGCCCGTACCGGCCGCGTCGAGGACATCGTTGGCCACCTGTTCCAGGGAGCGCCGGTAGGTGGCCTGGCCCTCCCACAGCTCTGCGTTCACGTTGGGATCGTCCCACGTCCACTCATCGATGAACAATGCACGCCCCTTCCCTCTCGTCCCACCCCAACGTACCTGCGGGGGCGGGCGTACGCTGGGGTGCAGGAGGCTTGCAATGAAGCATGCGACGAAGAAGTGGGAGAAGTTGCCGCCCTGGCTGCGCACTGTGCTGGCGTTGGGAGGGATGGCTGACGCGGCGCTGCGGGTGTACGCATTGGTAGATGTGGCTAGGCGCCCTGAGGGTGAGATCAACGGCTCGAAGGCGGTGTGGGTGCCTGCTCTGGCGGTGGTGAGTTCCATGGGCCTGCTGCCGTGCGCCTACCTTCGCTGGGGCCGTCGAACCAGCTGAGACGATACCCTAGGGGGTATAGCATGGGGGAATGGAGACCCAACTGCCCCCGTGGAAGCGCGTCCTCGTCGTGGTGGCGCACCCAGACGACGAGTCCTTCGGCCTGGGAGGAGTGATCAGCCGCCTCGTCGACGACGGGGCCGAGGTCAGCGTTCTCTGCCTGACCGCCGGTGAGGCGTCAACCCTGGGCGCCGCGCCCCACCTGGCCCGCACACGCGCGCTCGAACTCGAGGCCGCGGCCGAGATGCTCGGATGCCGGAGCACCGCCCTGCTCGACCATCCCGACGGAGGGCTGGCCGGCCGCGAGGCGGAGTTGATCGCCGACATCGACCTCGCCCTCGGCACCACGAACCCCGACGGCCTGCTGGTCTTCGGCGTCGAGGGTGGTGTGACGGGACATCCGGACCATGAGGCGGCCAGCCGGGCCGCCCTTGCCGTGGCGGCCGGGCGCGGGCTGCCCGTCCTGGAGTGGGGGTTGCCTGCTTCCGTGGCGTCGACGTTGCGCGACGAGTTCGGGGGAGGGTTCACCGGGCACGACGATGCTGCTCTGCCCATCGTCGTGACCGTCGACCGCAGCAGGCAGGTGGCTGCCGCGCATCTCCATGTCACCCAGGCGGTGCCGGGCAGCGTGCTTTGGCGGCGGCTGGAGTTGTTGGGGGACCGCGAGCATCTCCGGCTCACCCCGCCCGCCTGACTTCACGAAAGCTTCACATTCCCATGGCGGGAGCTTCACGACGGCGAGGTGTTCTTGATACATCACCACACCAGTGATCATCCAAGTTAAGGAGTCATCATGAAGCGCACTGTTTCCCTCATCACCGCAGGGCTGGCCGTGGCCGCCCTCACCTTCGGCGGGGCCACCCTCGCCTCGGCCGACACTTCGCCCCCTGACGCCGACGAGAAGTCGTCCCTCGCGTTCAGCCGCGAGGAGGAGAAGATGGCCCACGACCTCTACACCGAGTTCGGGAAGCTGTACGACAGCGCCGTCTGGGACCGCATCGCCAACAGCGAGCAGCGCCACTTCGAGGCCATCGGGCGGCTGCTCGAGCAGTTCGACGTCGCTGACCCGACAGCGGGCGACGACGACGGCACCTATGACGACAAGCAACTCCAGAAGCTGTACGACGGATGGCTGGAGGACGGGGAGAAGTCCGAGGACGACGCTTTCAAGGCCGCCATCGAGCTGGAGAAGCGCGACATCGCCGACCTCGAGAAGCAGATCAAGGCCACCGACAACGACGACATCAAGGCCGTCTACGAGCGCCTGCTCGCCGGCTCCGAGAACCATCTCGCGGCGTTCACCGCCTGGGCCAACGGCGAACCGGTCACCGGTATGCAGCAGGGCCAGCGCATGCAGCAGGGTCAGGGCATGCAGGGTCAGCAGAACGAGGCGCGCCGTGCGGAGCGCAGCGCGGTCTGTGACGGCACCGGCATGGAAGACACCGACCGCGGCAACGCGGACGCCCCGCGTGACGGCTCGGGCGACCAGCTGCGAGACGGCACCGGCAACGAGGACGCCCCGCGTCGTGGCATGAACCGCGGCAACGCCTGATCAACTGAGGACGGCGCCACTCTTGGGGGTGGCGCCGTTGTCATGCCCGGACCGGTCGCGCCCCGGCCCCACCCGCTGGCTGCCTTGAAAGAACGCTCTTCCCTCACCACGGGGGCCGCCCCGGCCCCGGTCACTGAGGTGCCGCGAAGCGGCCTCGAAGCCTATAGAACGTGACCTTGTCAGCTCGCGTTCGTCGGGGATCGCGTCTCAGCCAGAGGGGCGCAAGCCCTCGCGTCAGCTTGGGGTGATCGGCAGGGTCAGGGTGAACGTGGCGCCGCGGCCCGGGCCCGCGGACGCCGCGACCAGGTCCCCGCCGTGGGCCCGCGCGATCTGCCGCGCGATCGTCAGGCCGATGCCCGATCCTCCGCCCCGCTGATCCCCCTGCCGGCGATCCACCCGGTAGAACCGCTCGAACACCTTCTCCAGGTCCTCGGCCGCCAGGCCCACCCCGTCGTCAGCGACGGTGACCGCCACCCGCCCGGAATCCGCGCGGCACCTCACCGCGACACTCCCGCCCCGCGACACCGCCCGCAGCGCGTTACCCACGAGGTTCGTCACCACCTGCCCGATGCGTTGAGCGTCGGCGTCGGCCCAGGCGGCCTCGGAGTCGACTGTGAGGCTGACGCCCGCGTCGACCGCCTGAGGGCGCAGCCTCTCGGCGGCCTCGGCGGCAGTGGCCCCGACGTCGATCCGCTCCAGCCGCAGCGCCGTGCCCGCCTCCTGTGATTTCGACAGCGCCCCGAGATCGTCGGCCAGACGACGCATCCGCTCCACCTCGCGCCCAATGAGGCCGAGGTGCTCGGAATCTGTCGGAACCATTCCATCGGTCATCGCTTCGACGTACCCGCCCACGACGGTGAGGGGGGTGCGGAGCTCATGGGCGACGTCGCCGAGCAGTCTGACGCGCCGGGCTTCCGTGCTGGCCAGCGACTGGCCGAGCGTCTGAAGGTCGGAACCGAGGTCGCTGAGCTCCCGCTCGGACGCCTCCGGGACGGCGACGTCGTAGCGCCCAGCGGCCATCTGCCTAGCCGCCTCCTGCAGCTGGCGGATGGGGCGCATGAAGCGGCGGGCGACGAGGATCCCGAGCGTCGCGGCGACGAGAACCCCCGCGGCCGTGCCGATGAGCAACGCCAGGTCCATCGTCTCGACGATCTGCTGCCGGAAGCCCTGCCCCTGGCCGGCGTGGGGACCGCGCTGTTGCATGCGGTCGTACAGGGCCGGGGCCAGCGCCCGCGAGAGGAGGAACGTGACCAAAGCGCCGATCGCCACCACCGCGACATGGCTCAGCGCCAGCCGCACCGCCAGGCTCCTCACGGCTTCCCCGAAGGGGTCTTGAGAAACCGGTAGCCCACCCCTCGAACGGTCCCGATGACGACGGTGCCGTCGTCGCCGAGAGCCGCGCGGATGGTGCGGACGTGGACGTCGACGACCCGCTCGTCGCCGTAGAAGGCGTAGCCCCAGACCTGCTCGAGCAGCTGCGCGCGGGAGAAGACGCGGCCGGGTTTACGGGCGAGGGCGAGGAGGAGATCGAAGTCGAGGGCGCTGAGCGTCACGGGTTCGCCGTCGAGCGTGATCTCGCGGGCTGCCGGGTCCAGCGTGAGGCCCGGGAAGCGGAGGGTCTCGTCGGGTGCCTCGTCGGCGCCGCGCGGCCTGCGCATCATGGCGTGCACGCGGGCCACCACCTCGCGGGGGCTGAAGGGCTTGACGATGTAGTCGTCGGCTCCGAGGCTGAGGCTGACGATCTTGTCCACCTCTTCGGCCCGTGCGGTGACCACGATCACGTAGACCGACGAGTTGGCGCGGATCCTGCCGAGTACGTCCAGGCCTGAGAGGTCTGGGAGGCCGAGGTCGAGCAGCACCACGTCGGGGCGTTGCTCTCCGGCGAGCCGGACTGCCTCCTCGCCTGTGCCGGCAGTGAGGACCGCCATTCCTTCGGCCTCAAGATAGGTCCGGAGAAGGGTGCGGATCTCGGGTGCGTCGTCGACGACGAGAACGGTGGGTGCCACGGTGCCTCCTGGGTCACACAATACCCAGATGGGTATGGGGGGCGCGGAGTCGGGACCCCAGTGACGCCGGTCACGCTCAGCCCAGGTCGAGGTGACCGTCGCTACGGGCACGATTCCGCGGCCGGCAGGGTTCAGGGGAGTGGTGCGGTCGATTCCCTGACCACGAGATGCGGTCGGATCACCCGCCTTGCGCCCATTCGTCAGCACCTGTGCATAGTTATGCGGCACCAACTGGTCATTCATGAACGCCTATGTCAGGATGTGGGCTGCCGCGGGATAGCCAGCTCGCAGGCACCCGGCCAACCGTCCGACTATCTAGCCACTCCCGAACAGTCGTGCCGTCGCGTCGACGGCCCGCTGAGGACCGTGCTAGTTTCCGAGCGTGCCCATTCGCATTGCGCCCGAGCGACTCCCCCTCGTCGTCAAGGTCGCGCGCCTCTATCACGAGCACGGACTTCGTCAGCCGGAGATCGCCGCGCGGTTGAACATGTCCCAGTCGCGGGTGTCGCGGCTGCTCAAGGAAGGCGTCGAGGCGGGCATCGTGCGGACCATCGTCGTGGAGCCGCCGGGTATGTTCTCTGAGCTCGAGGACCAGGTGCGCGACGCCTACGGGCTGCGTGACGTCGTGGTGGCGGGAGGGCCGGACGAGGCCGGCGAATCAGACGCGGCCCTGCTCAGCGCCATCGGCAGTGCGGGCGCACGCTACCTCGAGTCCACCATGCTTCCGAGCGACCGCGTAGGGCTGTCATCCTGGTCCGCGTCGCTCCTGGCGGTGGTGGACGCCATGACCCCCCGCACCACCCGGACCGCCGAGCGCATCGTTCAGGTGATCGGCGGCGTCGGAGACCCCCGGGCCCAGGTGCAGGCCACCCGGCTGGCGGACCGTCTGGCGCAGGTCACAGGCGCGGAGGTCCACTACTTCAACGCCCCCGGTGTGGTTTCGAGCCCCGAGGTGCGGGCGTCGTTGATGTCGGACCCCCAGATCGCGGCGATCCGCGACGAATGGACCGGGCTCACGATGGCGCTCGTGGGCATCGGGAGCGTCCGGCCGTCCGCGCTGCTCGTCTCCTCCGGTAACACGCTCCCAGAGGCCGATCTTGAGGCCCTCGCGCGGCTGGGCGCGGTCGGCGACGTCTGCCTTCGCTTCTTCGACGCGCACGGCGTGCACGTCGATACCGAACTGGTGGACCGCACCCTGGGGATCGACGAGGAAACGCTCAAGGCCATCCCGCGGCGCATCGGTGTGGCCGGCGGCGAGCGGAAGCATGCCGCGATCCGAGCCGCGCTCGTGGGCGGGTGGTGCGACGTTCTGATCACCGACTCGCGGACCGCTCGCGCGCTGCTTGCCGACGGCTGAGCGCGGCAGAGGGGCCGACTGACAGGTTGCCCACTCAGCCCCCGGCGGTCCACGCCTTCCGCCACGACAGGCGCCCCGTCGTGTGGAGGAGGGCGCGACGGTACAGTCTGGCCCCCGCCAGGATCGTGACCGCACAGAAGGCCAGGGTCAACAGCAACGCCACCGCGGGCTCCCACCAGGTGGTCTCGCCGGCCAGGATCCGCATCGGCATCAGGATGGTGGACATCACGGGGACGAACGAACCCGTCACCTGAGCCTGGCCGTCCAGGTTGATGCCCAGGACGAAGACGCCGACGAGGATCAGCGTCAGCGGCATCGAGGTGGCCTGCACGTCCTCGATCCTCGACGCCATCGACCCGGCTGCGGCCCAGATGCAGGCCAGCGCGAGGAAGCCGAACAGGAAGAACGGCAGGTACCAGGCCACCGCCTCGGCCAGCCCAGGAAGCTCGATGTTGAGGTCGATGAACTGCAGCCCGAGCAGCCCCACGCCCGCGATCAGCGCCAACTGCAGCAACGCCAAGGCCGTGCTTCCGAGCACCTTGCCCAGCAGCAGGTGCCGCACCGGAATGGCCGCGGCCAGGATCTCCACGATCCGCGACTGCTTCTCCTCCACCACGCTGGTGGCGATCGCCATCCCGAACATCAGCGACGACATGTAGAAAAGCACAGCGAAGATCAGGCCGACGATATAGACCACCAGCCCCTGATCCGTGTCACCGCTCAGGTCACGGGTGGCCAACTGGGTTCCGGCGAGCAGTTCATCGACCCCGACGCCCAGGCGTTGAGCGTTGTCCTCGAGCGCCGACGCGGACACGAGCTCGATGAGCCCCAGCTGCAGCAACCGACCCGACTGCCCGTCCGTCGCCAACGTCCAGACTCCGCCCTCTCTCACCAGCAGGGCCTCGGCGTCCCCGTCGCGCACCTGCTGTTCCCCCGCCGCGACATCGGTGACCCGGACGGCGTTGGCACGAGCCTCCGGATCGGCGGCCTGCATCCGCGCGTCGAGGCCGGCGACCAGGCGAGCCCCGTCGTCGTCGGTCACCGCGACCGTGTAGGTGGAGGCCCCGGCTGTGAGAAAGAACTGCACCACCATGAGGCCGACGATCAGGGCCAGGCTGAAGCCCGTCGAGAGCAGGAAGTTGCGGTCGCGGAGCTTGACGCTGATCTCTCGGGCCGTGACCAGGGCCCATGGATGCGTCCGCCTCCCCGTCTCGGCGTGCGCGGGGCGTGCGTCGGTCCTGTTCATACGGAGGCCACCTCCCTGTAGATCTCGCTCAGGCTGGGCACAACGCGCGCCAGCTCGCGCACTGGGCCCCGCCCGAGGGCGTCGACGAGCAACCGCTGCACCGCCTCGTCGCTCTCCGGCTCGACGACCACGCTCGTCGCCTCCGACGACACCACCCGCACGCCGCTGGCCGCATGCACCCAGCCGATGTCTCCCTGAAGCTCGAGCCGGTATCGCACCGGTGCCGTGCTTCGCAGCTCATCGACGGTGCCATCAGCCACGACACGCCCCTGGTGCAGCACGACCAACCTGTCGCACAGCCGCTCGACCAGCTCCAGTTGGTGGCTGCTGAAGAGCACCGGCACCCCGGTCGCGGTGTGCTCCCGCAGCAACGCCGCCATCTGGTCCACCGCAGTGGGGTCGAGGCCGGAGAACGGCTCGTCGAGGATCAGGGCTTGTGGGCCGCCCAGGACTGCGGCGATGATCTGGGCGCGCTGCTGGTTGCCGAGCGAGAGGGACTCCACCTTGTCCCGGGTCCGGTCACCCAGGCCGAAACGCACGAGGAGCTCCTCGGCGTGCTCCCGCGCCGCATCCGCCCTCATGCCGTGGAGGCGGCCGAGGTACACCAGCTGGCTCAGCACCGGTTGCTTCGGGTAGAGCCCGCGCTCCTCCGGCAGGTAGCCGAACCTCGCCCGGTCAGGCTGCCCCGCCGGGCGGCCGCGCCACAGCACCTCGCCGGCAGAGGGCTGCAGGACCCCCATGATCATCCGCATCGTGGTGGTCTTCCCTGCGCCGTTGCCACCGACGAACCCCACCATCTGCCCGGCGGGGACATCGAAGGAGACGTCGTCGACCGCGGTGAGCTGTCCGAACCGCCTGGTCAGGCCCCTGAGCTGCAGCATCCTCGTCACCCTCCTGCCTGTGCCGCCACAGTACCGGTCGTGCAGTGCAGCTCCTGGGCCTAACCAAGGCCCAGGAACTCCACCAGCTCGGCGATGGCGGCCTCAGCCTCTTCCAGGGTGGGCATCTCGGCGAAGACCCGCAGGACGGGCTCGGTGCCGGAGAACCGCACCACGAGCCAGCCTCCGTTGGAGAAGTAGACCTTGCAGCCGTCGAGGTAGCTGGTGTGGTCCACAGCAGGGGTGAACGGGGGAAGCTCCCGGCGGTCGAAGAGGGTGGCGATGAGCTCGGCGCGCCGCGCAGGGGTGAACGAGTACGCGTTCTCCACCATCTGGGCGTCGCCGTACCGGGCAACGACGTCGGCCCACAACGAACTGAGTTTCCGGTTGCTGGCGGCCAGCATCTCGACCAGGAGCGACCCGGCGTACACGCCGTCCTTTCCCGCGATGTGGCCCCTGACTGTGAGCCCTCCGGAGGACTCGCCGCCGATCACGGCATCCGTCTCGGCCATCTTCGAGCTGATGTGCTTGAAACCCACGGGCACCTCGTAGCATTCCTGGCCGTGGGCGGCCGCGACCCGGTCGAGCAGGTGAGTGGTGGCGATGTTGCGCACCACCGGTCCCGTCCAGCCCTTGCCGGTCAGCAGGTACTCGTACAGCAACACCATGATCTGGTTGGCAGACAGGTAGTTGCCCTCGTCGTCGATGATCCCCAGCCGGTCGGCATCGCCGTCGGTGGCGATGCCGAGATCGGCGCCCTTCTCGATGACCGCCTGACGCAGCTGGTGCAGCGTCTCGAGCTTTGGGGACGGCAGCCGCCCGCCGAACATCGTGTCGTGGCGGGAGTTGATCACGTCGACCTCGCACCGGGCGGTCATCAGGACGGTCTGCATGCAGGTCTGTGACACGCCGAACATCGGGTCGAGCACCACACTCAGATGACGGTGCCGGATGGTCTCGACGTCGAGCTGCTCGAGGATGGCGTCGATGTACCAGTTCATGGAGAACTGCACGGTCACCAACGGATGGGTGCGCACCTCGAAGTCCGGCACCGACCGCACGTCTGCAGGGGTCAGCGCGTTGATCTGCTCCTGGAGGGAGGCGGTGACCTCGACGTCCGCGTCACGACCCCCTTCGGCGAACACCTTGACGCCGTTGTAGACGGCCGGGTTATGGGAGGCGGTGATCGCCAACCCGTAGGCGCACCCCAAGTTGCGCACCGTCCACATGATCATGGGCGTGGGGGCGGGGCGGTCGATCACCGTGACCGGGATCCCGTTGGCCACCAGCACCTCCGTGACCCACCACGCCGCGTCGGAGGAGAGGAAACGTCGGTCGTAGCCGACGACGGTGCCGCGGCCGGCGACCCCCTCGGCGTTCATGCGGTCAGCGAGACCCTGGGCCAGCAGCCGGACGTTCTCCTTGGTGAAGCCGTCGGCGATGATTGCGCGCCAGCCACCGGTGCCGAATTCGATCATGCTCGCACGGTAGCCGAGCCGGCACCCGGCGAGGAGCATCGGGGCAGGACCATTGCGCGTTTGAGCAGTGCCCCTGAGCGCGGACCCGCCTCCTCGACGGCGCCGCCTCCGTGGGGCGGGCGGAAGCGCACAATGGCTGCGCGAAGGAGGAGCCGGGCCGGGCGCTGATCCTAGGATGAGGGCCATGAACGAGACCATGCCCACCAAGGCCGTCATCCTTGCCCGCGGCCTCGGGACCCGGATGCGCCGCGCGGCCGACGTCGACCTCGACGAGGATCAGCGCAGGGCGGCGGAACTCGGGCTCAAGGCCATGATGCCGGTCGGTCTCGGCGACACCTCCCAGAGAGGGCTGCCGGCACGCCCCTTCCTCGACCACGTGATCAGCGAGCTGGCCGACGCCGGGCTCACCGACATCTGTCTGGTCATCGGACCCGAGCACGACCTCGTGCGCGACTACTACGCAGCGCTCGACCTGTCGCGGGTGCGGATCTCCTTCGCCGTCCAGGTGGAGGCCCTCGGCACCGCCGACGCCGTCCGGGCGGCCCGCGGATTCGCAGGAGGGGACCGCTTCGTGATGGTCAACGCCGACAACTTCTATCCCGCCGAGGCCGTCCGCGCACTCCTGCGGGCGCCCGGGACGGCGACGGTCGGCTTCGACGCCGCAGCGATGGTCAGCAGGTCCAACATCCCCGCCGACAGGATCGCCGCCTTCGCGATCCTGGACACCGACGCCGAGGGTCACCTCGTCGACCTGATCGAGAAGCCGTCCGCCGACGTGGTGGCGCGCTTCGGCCCGAATGCGCGGATCTCCATGAACTGCTTCCTGTTCGGTGCGAGCATCTTCAACGCCTGCGACGCCATCACACCCTCGGCGCGGGGCGAGTACGAGATCGTCGACGCCGTCCGCTGGCTGATCGCGGCCGGCGAGCCCGTCACGGTGGTCCCGGTGGCCGAAGGGGTGCTGGACATGTCCGGGCGCACCGATGTGCCCCTGGTGGCGGCCGCCCTCGCGAGCCGTCCGGTGCTGTTGTGAGCGGCTGGTTCGCCCCCGGACGCATCGAGGTCCTCGGCAAGCACACCGACTACGCCGGCGGCAACGTGCTGGTGTGCGCCGTCAACAGGGGCGTGACCGCGACGGTGAAGCCAGGCCGACGGGGGATCGAGGCGCGCAGCACGGCGCAGGAGGACGCCATCACCCTGGAGCCGGGCGTCGCGGTGCGCCTTCCTGCCGGGCACTGGGGCCAGTACCTCAACGTGGTGGTGGACCGGCTGGGCGCCAACTTCGGGCCCCTGCGCCCCGCGCGGCTTGCCATCGACGCGGACCTGCCGCTGGCCAGCGGCATGAGCAGTTCCTCGGCACTGGTCGTGGCGTCAGCCATGGCGTTGGCCCAGTTCAACGGCTTCGACGAGTCCGAGGCCTGGGTCGCGGCGATCCGGGACGAGGTTGCGCTGGCCGGGTACCTGGCCTGCGTCGAGAACGGGAGCGCGTTCGGTGCGCTGTCAGGACGGGCCGGCGTCGGCACGTTCGGTGGATCCGAGGATCACACGGCCATGCTCTGCAGCCAGGCCGACCACCTCGGACTGTTCAGTTTCAACCCGGCCGCGCTCGTGGGACGCGTGCGGCTCCCCGACGACCTCGCCTTCGTGGTGGCGGTCAGCGGCGTGTCGGCGGAGAAGACCGGCGCGGCGAAGGACGCCTACAACCAGGCCTCACGCGGGGTCGCTGAGCTGCTGGCCCGCTGGAACGCCGCCGCCGGGCGCGGAGACGCGAACCTGGCCGCCGCCGTCGAGTCCGACCCGGAGGCCGCAGCGGTGATCGAGTCGCTCGTCGCGGACGAGCCGCGACTGCTCGCGCGCCTCCGCCAGTTCGTCGCCGAATCCACCTGGATCGTGCCGGCGTCGGTCGAGGCGCTTCGCGCCGATGACCGTGCCGCGCTGGGCGAGTTGGTCGCGGCCTCCCAGAGGTGGGCGGCCGACGGCCTCGACAATCAGATCCCCGAGACCGAGGCGCTGGTCCGTGACGGCCGCCGGCTCGGGGCGGTGGCCGCCTCCTCCTTCGGGGCCGGGTTCGGTGGCAGCGTGTGGGCCCTCGTGGATCGCGACGGTGCCGACAGCTTCGCCGCCGAATGGCTCGCCGGCTATGTGCGGGCCCACCCGGAGCCGGGAAGCCGTGCCGCCACATTGATCACCAGGCCCGCGGGGCCGGCTCACGCTCTGGCCGATTGAGGGAGAGGGAGGCGGTCTACCCGCCGTAGGTGATTCTCGACGACGGGTCCGGCTCCTCCTGGCGCAGCCGTTCCTCGATGGTCTCGTCGTGATCGGTGTCGTCGGTGTGGAGAGCCGAGTCCACCGGCGTCTGGGGATCGTTCGGGACCATCGAGGCGGCGTCAGCGCCGTCGTCGATGAGGTCAGCGGTGCCGAGGTCTTCGGCTGTCACCTCGCCGTAGGGGTGCTCGGCGTCGGCGACCTCCTCGGCGTCCAGCTGCTCGAGTCCGTCAATGCTGCCGTCTTGCGCGTCCATGCTCATGCGCCCAGCCTTGCACGGGATCGGTGCCACACAAGGAGTTTGCGCGCCTCCTTCTGCGTGCCGGGAGCGACGCGGCCCAGCGGCGGAGGGCCTACTCGTCGAAGAGGCCGCGGATGTCTGCGGCCGTGATGGCCCCGGAGGAGAAGGAGCCCGAGTCGATGACCGAGGTGAACAGGTCCCGTTTGCGTTCCTGCAGCGCCACCACCTTCTCCTCGATGGTGTCCTCCGAGACCATCCGGTACACGTTGACCGACCTGGTCTGGCCGATGCGGTGGGTCCGGTCGATCGCCTGGCTCTCCGCAGCCGGGTTCCACCACGGGTCCAGCACGAAGACGTAGTCCGCCTCGGTCAGCGTCAGCCCGAAGCCGCCGGCCTTCAGCGAAATCAGGAACACCGGGTCCTCGCCCTCGCGGAACGCGGCGATGCGGGCCGGCCTGTCGCGGGTGTGGCCGTCGAGGTAGACGTGGCTGATGCCCGCCTCGCTCAGCGCCTCCCGCACGAGCTTGAGGTAGCCGGTGAAGCTGCTGAACACCAGCGCACGGTGGCCCTCCGAGGCGAGCTCCGTGACCTGCTCCACCAACGCGGACACCTTCGCCGACGGCGCCCCCGAGGCGTGCTCCGCGTCCACCAGGACCGGGTCCAGCGCCAGCTGCCGCAGCTTCGTGAGCGCACGGAAGATCGCCACCCGGTTGCGGTCCATGTCCTCCAGCATGCCCAGCACCCGCTGCCGCTCCCGGTGCAGGTACTTGTCGTAGACCCTGCGATGGGCGGGGGTGAGCTCCACCCGCTGCACCTGCTCGATCTTCTCCGGCAGCTCCTGTACCACTTCGCGCTTGGTCCGGCGCAGCACGAACGGCTTGATCCGCCGTCGCAACGTTTCCAGGGCGAGGAGGTCGCGCTCGTTCTCGATGGGCTTGCGGAACCGTTCGGTGAAGTGGTCCGGGCGCGGAAACAGGCCGGGCGCCGACAGCGACAGCATGGACCACAGATCCATCAGCGAGTTCTCCAGGGGGGTGCCCGTGATGGCCAGCGTGAACGGGGCGCCGAGCCGTCGGGCGGCCTGGTAGGTGCGGGAGCGGTGGTTCTTCACGAACTGGGCCTCGTCGAGGATCAGCCCGCTCCACTGCAGGGCCCGGTACTCGGCGTCCTCCAGCCGCATCAGCGTGTATGAGGTGACCACGACGTGTGCGCCCGCGACAGCCGCCGCGACAGTGTCGCCCCGGCGCTTCCCCGTGGCGGTGATCACCGCGACATTCAGGCCAGGCGCAAACTTCGCCGCCTCGTCGGCCCAGGTTCCCACCACGCTGGCGGGGGCCACGACGAGCACCGGCCTGCCGTCCAGCTCCCCGGCCTCGCGCGCCCGCTCCAGCAGGGCGAGGGTCTGGAGCGTCTTGCCGAGGCCCATGTCGTCGGCGAGCACCCCGCCCAGCCGCGCGTCCCAGAGCGCGGCCAGCCATTCGTAGCCACGGAGCTGGTAGGGGCGCAGCGTGGCGCGGATCCCGTCCGGGAGGGCGGGCGCCGGGCGGTCGGCGTCGGGGAGGAGGCGCTCGACGGAGGCCAGCCATCGCTTGCTCTGCCGCGCGATCACGCCCAGCTCGACGAGCTCCTCCCACAGGGCGGCCTGGTAGGGGCCGATGCGAAGCGGGCCGTTGGGGCTTCCGTCGGTGAGCTCGCGGGCTTCCTCGATGAGCCGTCGGAGGTCCTGCAGCTCCGGGATGTCGAGGCGGAACCAGGTGCCGGAGTCCAGGAGCAGGGCGTCGTCCCCTGCGGCCAGGGCTCTGAACAGTTCCTCGAACGGCACCTCCTGGCCGTCGACGGAGACGGTGATGTGGAGGTTGAACCAGTCGCGGTCCTCGGTGTCGTCTGCTGTGAGGAGCACGACGGGGGCCTCCGAGGCCTCCTCGTAGGCCACCGCATCGCCCTCCTCCTGCACCTGCACCCCTGCTTCGAGCAGGTGGGGGAGGACGTCGGCGAGGAACGCGGCGGCCGCCATGCCCTGCAGCTCGTGGTGGGCGATCAGGACTGGGCGGGGGGTGGCCTCCAGCAGTGAGGCGCCCACGACGCTGAGCAGCGCGACCACCGCGTCGGTGAGGCGCCGCTCCACCGGCACATCGCGCGGCGGATCCCCTGCGGCGTGCGCGAGAGGGACGACGGTGGGGCCCTGTCCGGCCACCGGCGACGGATAGGCGAACCCCCACCTGAGGTGCGTGACGTGGCCGGGGAGGTGCGTGAGGGTGAGGTGCAGGACGGGTGGGACGATCTCCGGGGCCTCGACGGTGCCGTCAGAGGTGGACACCGCTCCCGTGCGAGCGAGGGCCGGGTAATAGAGGGTCAGGAAGCGATTGACGTCCTCGGCGGGGATCTCGACCGCCTTCCCGTCGGCGAGGAGCCGGTCCAGCCCCTCGGCCGGTGGGGCGGCGAGCGGCCAGAGAGTCAGGGCGCCGCCGTCGAGCTGCCCCACCCCGTGGGCCGGGTTGCCGAACAGCAGGACCCGTCCTGGGGCGTCGGGATCCACCAGGGAGACGCGCGGCTGCGCGGTGATGCCGCCGTCGGCCGAGCGCGTGAGGTCCAGCGCGACCGTGGCGGAGTCGTCGCCGATCCGTACGGACCGCAGGCCCTCTCCGGCGAGGAGGACGACGCCGGCCGAGACCGCGCGCCGCAGCAGCGGCCAGGCGAGGGGGCCGAGGCTCGCGAGGTCCACTGTCGCGGGGACGCCGTAGGAGTAGGCGTTGTCGGGGCTCAGGAGGTGCAGCTGCGCCAGGGCCGCCCGATGCGCGGGGTTCAACTCCGCTGCCCGCCACGGTTGGGTGATGTCGCCCCACGAGGCGCCGGTCTTCACCCACGGGGTGCGGGCGCCCTCGCGGAGGGGCTGCAGCGTGATGCGCGACACGGCGGCCCCGTAGTGGACGGTGGGGACGGAGAACTCGAGGGCGAGCGCCCGTCCGGCGGTGGCGGAAGCGTCGCCGAGCTTGATCAGGTGCGCGAGCTGACTCTCCCATGTGGTGCTGGCGGGGCGTTGGCGGAGCCGTGCGCGCGCCGCGAGCATCACGGCGGCGACGTGCTTGCAGGAGCGGCCCATCGGGCAGCTGCACCAGTTGTCGAGGCGCCGGCCGCTGCGGGTGACCTCGACCTCGTAGACGTGGCGGCCGCTGCCGGTGACCAACGCCCCGAGTTCGTCGGGTGCGACGGTGAGGTCGCGGACGTGCCCGGCGTCGAAGTAGCCCTTGCCGCGGAAGTAGGTGGATGCGCCGAAGACCCGTTTCAGCTCGGGCTCGGAGAACTCCCGAACCCACTCCACGTCGTCAGGGTCCATAACGGACGAGGGTACCCGCTACGGGCTCGTGCCCGCGTCGCGTCGCTGGTCGTCCCGGCTCCTGGCGTTCATCCCGGACAACGACCAGGTTGGGGACAGTCGTCGGAAGTTATCCACAGGGGGTCGATGAAGCCCCGAATCGGCCGCGGCGGCTGCTGTGATGGGGCGACCTCAGAGAGAAGGGCGACGCAGATGGAAACAATGGACGTGCAGGTGGGCGAGGTCTGGGCGTACTACCCAGACGACTACCGGCCCAACGCGAGCAGAGTCGAGATCCTGGAGATCGTGCCTCGGCCCAAGAAGGACCGTTACCTCATCCGCTTCGAGGACGGCCGCGAGCGGGAGGTCGCGCGGACGCGTCTCAAGTGCAGATGGGAGGACGCCCAGGCCTACGAGGAGAAGCTGGCCGCGGAGGAGCTCATCCGGAATCAGGCCCCGGATTCCCGCCTGTCAGGATCCATCCGACGTGTCTTCCGGCTGGTCCCGCGCGAGGTGGCCACGTTGGAGCACTCTGGTCAGGTCGTCATCCACGACACTGCTCGGCTGGCTGCCCGGACGGGGCTGCCGATGGATGTCCTGCTGGCGGCGTGCGGACAGGTTGCGGAAGGCAGCAGTCTTCGGGTGTCGGCGCTGGGAGGCCAGAGGATTGCGATGGCGCTGTGCGTCGCGCACCCGGCCGAGGCCCTGCAGATCGCGCGCGGGCGCGACAGCTACGCGGACCACTACGACGACGAGCGCCCCGGCTACTTCTCACCCCGCCGGGACTATCGCTGGTACGCCCATGAGGAGGCCCCCGCAGGGGAGATCATCCGAAACTGGTGTGGGGCGTTGCCCACCTCCCGGGCCGAGGCGGCCGCCGCGGCCGAAGCCGAGTGCCACCGGCTGTGGCTCCTCGCCCACCGGTTGGTCAACGAGCTCAGCAGGCACGCTCTCCCCTTGGCCGAGAACCTGCGCAAGGACCTGGTGAACAACCAGATCTCGGCCGACGACGTCCGCGCGGCCTGATTCGCGGCTTGGTGATGCCCGCGCCCAGCGGCCCAAGCATGTATCACCGGTGATACAGTGAGGAGGTGGGAAGTGTGACTGTGCGAGACCTGCGCAACCGCAGCGCGGATGTGCTGGCGCGCGTGGCTCGCGGTGAGAGCCTGACGGTGACGCGAGACGGCGAGCCGGTGGCGGCAGTGGTTCCGCTCCCGCGTCGTCCACGAGGTGCCGCCGAGCTGGTCGACAGATGGAGGGCGCTGCCACGGGTGGATGCGGCAGCGCTCAAGGCAGACATCGACACCGTGCTGGATCCGTCGCTGTGAGTGAAGGGATTCTGGACACCTCCGCAGTGATCGACCTGGGCATCCTGGAACCCGCCTCGCTGCCTGCCGAGCCCATGATCACCGCAGTCACGATGGCGGAGTTGTCAGTGGGGCCGCACGTTGCGCGCTCGGATGTGGAACGTGCGGCCCGCCAGGCGCTGGTGCAGCAGGCGGAGGCGGACTTCGACCCCATCCCGTTCGACGGTGCCGCGGCGAGGGCCTTCGGGGTGGTGGCCGCCTCGCTGAGGTCTGCGGGGCGAAAGCCTGCAGCGCGCGCGTACGACGCGCTCATCGCGGCCACTGCGCTGTCACGCGGGCTGCCGATCTACACGGCCAACCCACGTGACTTCGAGGGGATCGCGGGGCTCGACGTGCGGGCCGTCCGGGCCGCGCACGCCGAGTCCTGAGGCGTCAAGCGGGGCTTCGATAGCGCAGCCGCGCCAGTGCCGGGCCGTCCCTTGCGTCCCCGAGAACGTCGCCACGGACGGCTACCACCGTGGACTTCGCCGGAGAGCCGGTCGTCCCCGCGCCCGGCCGAGTCGCGGTTGGTCGCCTCTGAGGCGCTGGCCGGGGCTATCGGTTTCCTTCCCCCGGGGTGGGGGATCCGGCGGGCCGGTGGGTGGCCAGCCGAACCTCCAGCCCGTCGAGGATGAGCTCGAGGCCGTAACCGAATTCGTCTGCGAACGTGTAGCCCGTCGCCACCTCGTCGATGAGCGCGGCCAGGTGGGGGTAGGGCTGAAGCAGCGATCCCACCGCGGCCGCGTAGTCCTCGGCGCCCTCAGCGCGGGAGGAGTCGAACGGGAGGTTCTGCTCGGTGAGGGCGAACCCGTAGACGTAGGCGTCGATCACGGAGAACGCGTGAGATGCCAACCTCGGCGGGAACCCGCCGCCCACCAGGCACCCGAGCACCGCATCGTGATGGTTGAGCAGCGCCGCGCCGGGGTTGGTTCGCGACTCGATGAGCCCCAACGTCCACGGGTGCGCGGCGAGCACCGCTCGCGCCGACGAGGCCCGGCGAACCATCCCGGCGCGCCATGGCTCCCCGCCCAGCGGCAGCTCGATCCGGGAGAAGATCCAATCGGCCAGCGCGTCGAGGAGGGCGTCCTTGCTGGCCACGTGGTGGTACAGCGACATGGCCTCCACCCCGAGCTCCCGCCCCACTGTGCGCATGCTGACCCCGCTGAGTCCTGAGCGGTCCGCGACGGCGACGGCGGCCTCGACGATGCGCTCCAGGCTGAGTGGCGTGCGGGGTTCCATGGCTCCTCCTTGTGTTCTTACAGATGTAAGGCTACAGTGAAGCGAGCAGACTTACACCCGTAAGGAGAGTCGTGAAAGCAGCAGTGGTGCACCGCTACGGACCCCCCGAGGAGGTGGCGATCGTCGAGGTTCCCATCCCCCAGCCCGGCCGGGGCGAGGTGGTCGTCCGCGTCGAGGCGGTGGCCGTCACCTCCGGCGACGCCCGGATGCGGGCCGGCCGGTTCCCGGCCGGGTTCGGGGTACTCGCCCGGCTGGGTTTGGGCATGCGCGGGCCGCGCCGTCGGGTATTGGGCGGCAGCCTCTCGGGGGTCGTGGTCGGTGTGGGCGCCGAGGTCGCGGGGCTCGCGGTGGGCGACGAGGTGGCGGGCATGTCCGGCGCCCTCGGGGCGCACGCGCAGTACGTGGCGGTGCCGGCAGCCCGCATGGTGCCGAAGCCCGCCGGCATCACCCACGCCGAGGCGGCCGGGGTCCTGTTCGGCGGCACCACGGCGCTGTACTTCCTGCGCGATAGGGCCGGGTTGCGGGCCGGTCAGACCGCGCTGGTCAACGGGGCCTCCGGATCTGTCGGGTCCGCTGCTGTGCAGCTGGCCAAGGTCATGGGCGCGGACGTCACGGCGGTCACCAGCGCGACGAACGCCGCCGTCGTGACCCGGTGGGGAGCGGACAGGGTGGTGGATTACTCGCAGACGCCGGTGTCGCGGCTGACCGGCACCTACGACGTGATGTTCGACGCAGTCGGCAACGTCTCCCGCTCTGAGGGGCTCCGGCTCGTCTCACAGGAGGGTGCTCTGGTCCTCGCCGTCGCCGGGCTCTGGGACACCCTCCGGGCGCGCGGCCGGGTGCATGCCGGCCCAGCTCCCGAGCGGCCCGAGGACTTCGCCTACCTGCTGGCCCTCGTCGCCGAGCGCCGGCTGGACCCCGCCGTCGAGGAGTTCGAGGGGCTTGGCCGGCTGCCGGAGGCGTACCGGCGCGTTGATTCCGGCCGCAAGGTGGGCAACCTCGTGCTCATCCCCGAACCCAATGAGGCAGGCTGAGGCCATGAGCGGCGAGACGGAGCTGACCACCCTGCTGGCGACGATGTCCCCCGTCGTGTGCCCTGGGGCCTTCGTCTTCGTGGTTGGCCCCGGGCCTGTGGAGGCTGAGGTGCTGGCCAGCGTCGTCGAATCGGAAGGTCTGAGCATGGTGCTTCGCAAGGAGGACGCGGACCGGCTCGGGTTGGACTACGACTATGTCGCGGGGTGGATCACGCTCACGGTGCAGTCATCGCTGGCCGCCGTCGGGCTGACCGCGGCTGTGAGCACGGCGCTGGCGGAGGCGAGCATCAGCTGCAACGTCGTCGCGGGGTACCACCACGACCACCTCCTGGTCCCGGCCGACCGGCTGGACGACGCCCTGGCGGCCCTTCGTCGCCTGGCCGGAAACGCGCGGGTGTGAGCGAGCCGGCCCAGCGATGAGGAGATCGACGGGGGAGGCTCGCAGCCGCGATCCGTCGCTTAGCCTGGAGGGATCCTGGTTGCGGAAGGCAACCCTGAACGAGGGAGTTCGCCATGACTGACCACACCTACAAGGTGACCGAGATCGTCGGTAGCTCGAGCGAGGGCCTGCAGCAGGCCATCGATGGGGCTGTCGCGCGGGCGTCGCAGACGCTGTCCCACCTGGACTGGTTCGAGGTGACCGAGATCCGCGGCCACATCCAGGACGGCCAGGTTGCCCACTACCAGGTGGGCCTGAAGCTCGGATTCCGCCTGGAGGACCACACGGCGTGAGCGCGACGCAGGACCGTCGTCGTCAGTAGATGAAGAAGGCGAACATGTCCGGGTTGTGGGCGTGCACGATGGCCATGAACACGATGGCGTCGAACAGCAGGTGCACCACCAGGACGTAGAGCAGGGAGCCCGTGCGCGCGAACAGGAAGCCCTGGATCAGTGCGAACGGGATGGTCAGGAGCGGTCCCCACTCGCGGTAGCCGAGCTCCCACAGGAACGAGACGAAGATGGTGGCCTGCAGAGCGTTGGCCAGCCACACCGGGAAGTGCCGCCTCAGCAGGGCGAAGCAGGTGCAGATGAAGAACAGCTCGTCCCAGGTGCCCACCGCGTTGACGCCGACGAAGAACCGCGCCAGTTCACTGGCGTCGGTGATGTGCGGCCAGTTGAGGTAGGCGCCGGAGCGGATGAAGTAGAACGGCAGGATCGCCCAGCCCAGGAACGGCACCGCGACCACGTAGATGACCTCTAGCCGAGACCATCGATGTTCCCCTCGCCAGGGGAACGTGATTGCCCGGCGGCGGTAGACGAAGCGGTCGATCAGCAGCGGCACCGAGACGGCGAGGATCAGCACCGTTCCGATGATGAGGAAGCGGTCCCAGCTCACGTCGGCCTCGACGGAGGTGGCGCTGACGATCGCCACACCCACCCCGATCAGCAGCAGGTCCCTGCCCAGCTCGCGGTTCACGAGACAGGCGGCCAGCAGGCTCAGTAGCAGCAGCGCGTGCCCCCATCCGGCCAGCTGGAACGCGAACAACAGGACCGCAGAGATCGACACCCCCGCCGCGGGGATCAGATCGCGCACCGACCATGCCTGAGCCGACGACGGGTCCTGAGCGAGGGGCGTCGGTGGGGAGGCCATGGGTCCAGCATTCCGCATGAGACGCCCGACGGTGGGGCGCGCGGCTCATGAATGGACCCATGAGCCGCGCTGTCGAGTGGGGCCGGCGTCTCCCGCGCCGTCGAGGTGAGTAGGCTCGGTGGGGTAGTCAACGACGACCACGGGAGGATCACCATGCCCACGCTTGCCATCATCGGTGCCGGAGCCGGACTCGGCGCAACAGTCGCCCGCCGCTTCGCCAAGGAGGGCTTCTCGGTGGCGCTCATCTCTCGCACCGCCGAACGCGTCCATGCCCTCGCCGAGGAACTGACCGCAGAGGGCATCACGGCCCGGGGCTACGTGGCAAACGTCCGCGACCACGATTCCCTGCGGTCCGCGCTCGACGACGCGGCCGCTGACCTCGGCCCCATCGACGTGCTGCAGTACAGCCCGCTGCCGGCGAAGGAATTCCTGCGCCCAGTGCTGGAGACCACCGTCGAGGACCTGCAGCCGGCCATCGAGTTCTCCGTCTACGGGCCGCTCGTGGCGATCCATCACGTCATGCAGCACATGCGCTTCCGCGGAGGCGGCACGATCCTGCTCGTCAACGGTGGCAGCGCGGTGCGCCCGGTGGCGAAATTCGCCGGCACGTCGGTGGCGTTCGCGGGGGAGTCGGCATTGGGTCAGATGCTGCACGACGCCTTGGCGCCGGACAACATCCACGTCACCCAGCTGATCATCCCCGGCGGGATCATCGAGGGTCACCCCCGCAAGGACCCGACGGTGCTCGCCGAACGGCTCTGGGAGATGCACGCCACGAAGGAGCAGTTCCGTCACTTCGCCGGCGATATGGACCTCGACGGCTGACGGTCGAGGCCCGCACGGGGCCACTGGTGGGAGCCGAGCCGGGCCCTGACAGGATGGACCCATGACTGACGAGCGCCCTTGGGTGAAGTACTACCAGCCGGGGGTCCCGGCAGACATCGCCACCCCGCCCACCTCACTGGTGGAGATGTGTGAGGAGGCGGTCGCCAAGGGCGGCGACGGCGTGGCGCTGCAGTTC
Source organism: Tessaracoccus sp. MC1627 (assembly GCF_014164725.1). Taxonomy (NCBI): domain Bacteria; kingdom Bacillati; phylum Actinomycetota; class Actinomycetes; order Propionibacteriales; family Propionibacteriaceae; genus Tessaracoccus; species Tessaracoccus sp. MC1627. Next base: position 534,912 of record NZ_JACJGA010000001.1, read on the forward strand.
TTCGGCCGCGAGACCAGCTACCGGAGTCTCGGGGAGCAGATTGCCCGCGTCGCCGAGGGCCTGCGCAGGCTGGGCGTCCGCGCAGGCGACCGCGTGGCACTGATCCTGCCCAACTGCCCGCAGCACGTCGTCGCGTTCTACGCGGTCCTGCGGCTGGGCGCGATCGTCGTGGAGCACAACCCCCTCTACACCGCGCGCGAGCTGCGTCACCTGTTCGAGGACCACGGGGCCCGGGTGGTCGTCGCCTGGGACGCGGCCGTGGGCAAGATCCGCGAGCAGCCGAGCGACATCGAGGTCGAGCATGTCGTCTCGGTCAACCTGCTGCGGGCATTTCCCCTTGTCAAGCGCTTGGCGTTGCAGTTGCCTGTGCCGAAGCTGCGCGCCGCCCGCGACCGCCTCACCCAGCCGGCGCCCGGCACCATGCCCTGGGAGGACCTGCTCCGGGCGCCCGCCCTCGAACCCGCGCATCCGCGCCCCGCGGTCGACGACGTGGCCGTCATCCAGTACACCAGCGGCACCACCGGCCGCGCCAAGGGCGCGATCCTCACCCACCGCAACCTCTACGCCAACGCACTGCAGGGCGCGGCATGGATGCACGACGCCGTGGACGACCGGGAGGTGATCTACGCCGTCCTGCCCATGTTCCACGCGTTCGGCATGACGCTGTACCTGACCTTCGGCATCCTCAAGCGCGCCCGGATCGTCCTGTTCCCGAGCTTCGACGCGGACATGGTCCTCGACGCCGCCCGCACCACCCCGCCGACGGTGTACTGCGCGGTCCCGCCGATCTACGAGAAGACCGCCCGACGGGCCCTCGAGCGTGGCGTGAGCCTGAAGTCGGCCCGCTTCTGCATCTCCGGGGCGATGAACCTGACCGACCCGATCGTCGAGCTCTGGGAGGGGGTGGCCGGGGGGCTCCTCGTCGAGGGCTACGGCCTCACCGAGACCGCCCCCGTGGCGCTGGGGAATCCGTTCCACCCGTCGCGGCGCACCGGCACCATCGGCATCCCGTTCCCCAGCACCCGGATGCGCGTGGTGGACCCGGAGGACCCGTCCCGTGAGGTGCCCCAGGGGGAGCGTGGTGAGCTTCTGCTGGGCGGTCCGCAGGTGTTCCAGGGGTACTGGAACGCGCCAGGGGAGACCGAGGCGGTGCTGCTGCCCGGCGGATGGCTGCGCACAGGCGACCTGGTCACCGTTGACGCCGACGGCTTCACCACCATCGTGGACCGCGTGAAGGAGCTGATCATCACGGGCGGCTTCAACGTGTCGCCGACGGAGGTGGAGGCGGTCCTGCGTGCGCACGAGGACATCGACGACGCCGCCGTCGTCGGCCTGAAGCTGGAGGGCGGGGGAGAGCGCGTCGTGGCGGAGGTGGTTCCGCGCCCGGGCGCCACGGTGCATCCGGAGGCGGTGCGCACGTGGTGCAGGGAGCGGTTGGCCGCCTATAAGGTGCCGCGCGAGGTGGTGGTGGTCGACGAGCTGCCGAAGTCGATGCTGGGCAAGGTGCTGCGCAAGCAGGTCCGCGACCGTCTCGCCGCACGGGCCGTCTCCGCTCCCTGATCTTTCCCGCTGGTTGAGCCGCGCCAAGCCGCGAAGCGGCGCAACGCGCGTCGAAACCGACCCGCGCCCGGTGCAGGGAACCCTGACCCGAGGCCCGGGCGGCCCTTGTCCACAGCCTGCCCGACGGCCGCCGGCCGGTCGTTGGTTCAGTTGTGGAGGCCGCCCGGGCCTCGTCTCACTGCTCCCTGCACTCGTTTCCCTGTGGCGTGGCCGAGTCCGGGAGTGTGCCGTCAAGGCGGCCCTGGCTTGGGTCTGTTCAGGCGGGATGCCAGTCGGGTGATCGTCGGGTTGGGCATCACAGCGCGCAGCCGCCCCGCCGTCCCCACCCTCGCGGGCATCGCAGCGTCCTGCCGGACCCTCGCCCCTCGACTCCGCCGTCGCCCTCGCGTCACATCTCGCGTGAGTCGGCCAAATCCCACTGCGGGTTCTGGCTGCTCGTTAGGACTGGTCGCGTAGTCGGTACCAGATCCACCCATCAGCTGTCGCGGCCCGGCTGCGGTGTTGGCACGTCGGGTCTGGTTCGCTGATCCCAGTGCAGTGAAGCGGACGCCTCACCGCGTCTACAGGGTATGGAGGCTGTGATGGAGCACCCGGTCGAGGTGATGACCAACGGGTTTGACAGGTACGTCGCCGCCCGCGGCGGCGAACTCTGGGTGGCCGCCTGGCTGCTCACCGGGGATCGGCAGCACGCCGAGGACCTCGTCCAGACGGCGCTGTCCAAGACCTACAGCCGCTACGACTCCTTCGACAACGACCACCACTTCGAGGCCTACGTCCGCACGACGATGTACCGCACGTTCATCTCCTGGTGGCGCCGGCTCCAGTGGCGCTCGGAGGTGCCCTCCGACAGCCCGCCGGACCGGCCGTCGGACGCAGGCGAACCATCGCTCGGCACTGACGTCCACCGCGCCCTCGCCGCACTCCCGCGACTCCAGCGCACCTGCCTCGTGCTGCGCTACTTCGAGGACCGCCCCACCCGCGAGGTGGCCGAGTTGCTGCGCATCCCCGAGGGGACCGTCACCTCCCACGTCAGCCGCGGGCTCGCCGCCCTGCGCATCTCCCCCCACCTCGCCCAGGAGGACAGGCCATGAACGAACAGGAATTCTCCGACGCCCTCCGCGACGGCGTCCCGCCCCGCCCGAGCGCTCGCGGCTGGGCGGCCGCCGCCAGGAACCGTGCGCGGAAGCGGCGAATGGGCGTGGCTGCGGCCGCGGTGGTGGCCGTCGTGGGCATGGCCACGCCGCTGGCGCTCCAGCTCACCGCGCCTCCGTCGGTGGTGTTGGCCACGCCCGAGCCCACCGCCGCCGCGACACCACTGGTCCCCGACCCCTGCCGTGACCCTCTCACCGGCGCCGAGACCCTTGTCGACGACGACCTCCCCGACGGCGCCACCCGCGTCTGGCTGTGCGGGCGCTCCGACACCGGGTCCGAGTTGGAGCTCGTGGGCGCGCCTGATCCGCTGGTCGCGCACGCCCAGGACGCCGTCGCGGCGTTCAACGCGCTGGAGAGGTCTGAGGGGGTGCTCGACTGCATGCCGAATCCGCTGGATTACACGGTGGTCGTCGAGTACGGCGACGGCGTGCACCGGGCGGTGCGGATCGCCGGCTGCGGCGACCTCCGGGACGCGACCGGCATGTTCGACATCTTCCGAGCCGACGGCGCCGGCTACCTGAACACTCTCCGCGAGCTGTGGAAGGCCGAGCGCGAGGAGTCCGGGTTCCAGTTCACGGGGGCGGCGCTCTGCGACTCCTCCTACGCCTCCGTCCTCCGGCCCTTGGAGTTGGACGGTCTGACGCGAGCGGTCGCCTGCCGTGCGGACGGCTCGGCGGTCGAGCTGGACGCCGAACTCACCGCCGATCTCCTCGCCGCGCTCCAGTCCGGCGACGCGCTGGCAAGCACGGAGGTGGGGTGGGAGGCGCCGCTCCCGGCCCTGGTCCTGCTCACGCCCACGGGCGATCCCGTCTCGCTCCACCGGAATGACGCCACCTACTGGTGGGACGACGGCACGGCCCGCTGGATGTGGGGGCCGTTGGACGTTGCCCTCGAGGCGCGCATCGTCGAGGCGCAGGGCGTTGACGGCGGACCTGTCCCGTCGCCCAGCCCGACCCCCGTCGTGCTCCCGGATGAGCGTGGCGACGGCTTGGTCTCGCAGGTGTGCGACGACATCCAGACCGGCGCCCTCGCGGCCGAGGAACTCCCCAGCACCGAGAACCTCCCCGACGGCGCAGCGAGGGCATGGCTGTGTGGCGACCGCTGGGAGACGTTCGGCGGCGTGGGCCCCATCGAACCGCTGACCACGGACCCGGACCGCGTCGTCCACGCCGTCAACGCGCTGCCCAGCCCCGACTACGAGGCGTGCACGGAGATGGGCGGCATCACCTACCACGTGGTGCTCGACTACCCCGACGGCACGCGTCGCGTCGTCTCCGCCGAGACCGTCAACTGCGAGTGGGTCGGCGGCTGGGGCAACCGCGCGGGCGGCGCCCAGCTGCTCCAGGACCTGCTCCCGCTGTGGACGGCCCAGCGCGAGGCGAACCCCGAGCCCTTCCTCGACGAGGTCTCCCTCTGCAGCGACAACGCGGGGATCGTCGGACTCAACTCGCTAGGCCCCGTGGAGCGCGGCTCGCTCTACCGCGGCTACGTGTGCGGCCTTCCCGCGGACCCCGCCGTCGGGGACGAATGGATGCAGCGTGAGCTCCCGGGCGACCTGGTCCTGGCCATCTCCCAGGCCACGGCCACCCCGGATGACCAATGGAACATCCCGGAGGACGGGCCGTACGTGGTGATGCTCACCCAATACGGCGACCCGGTCACCTACCTGATCGACGAGGACCTGCAGCTCCGGCTGGATCCCCTCGGCGTCCCCGACGGCGGTCCCTGGACCCCCGACGGCGACCTGGCGGGGGCGTGGAGTGAAATCCTCGCCGGCCTACGCGGCGGCACCCCCTGAGTGGACGGAACGCGTGCACGAAACGCCGCCCGAGTGCGAGGCCGTGTCCGCATTGGGCACCGGGTGGCCATCGGAACGGCGTGTCGTGCACGATGGGGGACGGGGGGTGCCGCGTCCGCCCACAGCGTAATTGAAAGGTCAAGCAATCTCGTGCCACAGTTGAGGCGTGAACAATCTCGCGATCATCGTCTCGTCCACCCGTCCCCAGCGCATCGGCGGCACAGTGAGTGACTGGGTGGCCGACACCCTGGACTCCCACTGGGACGTCACCATGCTCGACCTCGCGGAGATCAACCTCCCGTTCATCGACGAGGGCGCGCCCGCCGGCTCCGGCGTCTACACCCAGCCCCACACGCTGGCCTGGAAGGCCGCGATCGACGCTGCCGACGCGGTCCTGATTGTCACGCCTGAGTACAACGGCTTCTTCCCCGCGCCGCTGAAGAACGCCATCGACTACCTCTACGCCGAGTGGGAGGGCAAGCCCATCGCGTTCGTGGGCTACGGCTTCGGTGGCGGTGGCCGCGCGACGAAGGCTCTCACTCAGCTGATGGAGAACCTCAAGGCCGACGTTGTGGGCACCACGGGACTGATCTTCAACACCGATGTCACGATGGAGGGTCGGGTGACGGCCGGCGCAGACAAGCTCGCCGAGCTGCACTCGCTCTCCGACAAGCTCGCAGACGCCGCCGCCTCGGACGACGCCGCGGCCTGACGCCCCTCCTCCGGTCAGTGGCGACTCAGTTGTTGCCGCTGGCCGGAGGCGCGCCCAGCGCCTCGACGGCGGCGAAGAACTCGTCCGCGACCTCGGCCTCGATCAACCCCGCCAGCGCGTCGAGCCTGGCCAGCGACGGGATGCCCACGACCGTGGTGTCCACCAGCGGGCTGCGCATCGAGAACTGCAGTGCTGCAGCGGCCAGATCGACGCCGGCCTCCCGCGCCAACTCGCGGACCCTGCCGACGTGCGCCGCGAACTCCACCGGCATGCTGTGGTAGCCGTAGGTGCTCTCCCCGTTGGCCAGCGTTCCGCCGCCGAAGGGCGCCGCGTTGAAGACCTGCATGCCGAGCTCGCGCGCCCGCACATAGAGCTCCTCCGCGGAGCGGTCCACCAAGGTGTAGCGATTGTGGTTGAGGGCCACGTCGAACAGCCCCGTTTCCACATACGCGCGCGTCTCCGCCAGTGATCCGTACGCGATCCCGATCGCCCCGATAACGCCCTCGTCCCGCAGCGCGATCAACGCCTCGACGGGGCCACCAGGTGCGAGGGCCTCGTCGACGGTGATCGTGAACGGATCGTGGAATTGGTACAGGGGCAGGTGGTCCACACCGAGCCGTTCAAGTGATTCCTCGAGCGAGCGCCGCACTCGAGCGGCGTCGAAGATCCCCGTGGCCGGATCCCGGTCCGCCTTGGAGAAGACGGCCTTGCCCGACGGCACGCCACCGGCCCGACGGATCGCGTCGCCGAGGAACTGCTCGCTGCGTCCGTCGGCGTAGTTGTTGCTGGTGTCGACATGGCCGAGCGGGGACGCGAGCAGAGCGTCAGCCAGGGCCTCGCCGTCGGGACGCTCGCCGAGGCGCGACGCGCCGAGCGTGACGGGGGTGGTGGGAACGTGTGCCATGGGTGCCTCCTGCGGTCTACGTCGTATGCCCCGACCCTAGACGACGGCGGCCCTACCCCAGCGGCAGCGTCAGGCCGGTGAGCGCCGCGGCGGCGTCCATGAGGCGACCAGCGCCCACGGGGTCCTGCGTCGCCCGGGAGGACCGGGCGAGCACCGGCGGGCCCTTGGTGATCCGGCGCGGGCCCCAGTAGTCGCCGTTGCGCGCCTCGGGGCATGCCGCGGCGGTGAGCACTGGGAGCGCACCGTCGTGCTTGCCGTGGGCGAAGAGGCGCACGGGCGCCCGCAGGAGGCGGGCACCGTCGGGCTGGTTGGTCGCGACCCCTGCCCGCGGTGGGGAGAGGAAGTCGACGGCCGTGCCCGGGTGTGCGCCCACTGCAGCCGCGCCACCGCCGTGGCGGGCAAGACGCCGGGCGAGTTCGTGCATCAGGGTTGTCGTGGCCAGCTTCGACTGGCCGTACTTCGCCAGGTCCGAGGCGCGGAGGTCGGGCCGCGGCACCGCGTCCGCCGCCAGCGGTGCGCCCCGGTCGCCGATGCTGCCCACGAGCACGCACCGGCCGTTCGAGGCGTTGATCAGCGGAAACAGCAGGGCGACGAGCGCGTAGTGGCCGAGGAAGTTGGTGCCCCAGAAGAGCTCTTGACCGTCAGCGGTCGTCCGCCCGCGAATGCCCTTGTCCGCCCCGGGCTTGACGTGGTTGGGGTAGCCGATCGCCCCCGCGTTGGCCACGAGCAGGTCCAGCGTGGGGAGGCCAGCCAGCCGCTCGGCCGCGGCGCGCACCGTCGACAGGTCAGCCAGGTCCAGTGGCTGGTACGAGACCTCCGCCCCCCGAATCCTGGCTTGGATCGCGTGTTGCGCTGCGCGGAACCTGTCGGCGTTGCGCCCCGCGATCACGACGCGCGCTCCGAGGGCTGCGAGTCCCTCGGCCGTGAAGTAGCCGATCCCCGTCGCGCCGCCGGTGACGACGGCGGTCAGGCCGGTCAGGTCCGTCAGGCGGTGCCGATGGCCCCGCGCCGGGCACTGGGTGTGTGACTCAGGGGCTGCCATACGTGACTCCTGGGGTACGCGGTGGGCCTCCGCATGCTGCGCGGCCCATCCGCCAGCAGATACTCACCAGGAGGCTGTCCGGCACACGCTAATACACCCCGGGGGTCAGCCTGTTCCTGCTTGCGCTACGCGTCCTCGGGGCGTCCGCGACCGCGCTTGATCTCCCCGTGGCGGCGCTTGGTGGTCAGCCTGCGCTCAACCGAGCCCCGCGTCGGGCGGGTGCGGCGTCTCGGCGGCGACGGCGGGGCAAGCCCTTCACGGAGCATCGCAGCCAGACGCTCCCGCGCCGCACCCCGGTTCTGGCGCTGCGAGCGGGACTCGGCAGACACGACGGTGAGGACGGTGCCCGCAAGCCGGGACCGCAACCGGTGCAGGAGCCGCTCCCGCTGGACGTCGTCAAGCACGGCGGAGGCGGCCACATCGAAGGACAGCTGCACCCTCGAATCTGAGGTGTTCACGCCCTGGCCGCCGGGACCGGACGCGTGCGAGAACCGCTCGGTCAGCTCACCTGCCGGGACCACCAAGCCCTCCGGCAGCCCCGGCCCCGGTGCAATCCGCAGCTCGCTCACAGTGTCCAGGGTAGGCCGCTACGCCTCGCCTGGCTCAGCCGACGAGCCGCCCGAGCGAGTAGCGGGCGATGGGCGCATAGCCGAGGACCACCGGCCACGGCCCGTGCACGACGAGCCACGCCACACTCGCGCGACCCGACCCGGGCGCCGCCGCGTCGACCCCGTGCTCGAAGGACAGCCTCAGCGGGCCGCTGCGGACGCTCCAGGACCAGGTCCGCGCCGCCTCGTCGACCGCATCGATGCGGAAGTCCGCAACGATCCCGCCCAGGCCCGTCACCCGGCCGGTCGTCCCCGGCGTCACCATCGGTTCCGCGTACTCCACGCCGCGCAGATGCGGCGCCCATCGGGTCCACCACACCGGCCGGGTGTAGCGCTCCCACACCTCGTCCACCCGTAGCGGACCGCTCGCTGAGAGACGCAGCGCGCCGGACAGAGAGAGGTTCACCTCCTCAGTGTCCATCCCGGCACCCCCGATGAGGTCGACGGGGGCCGAACTCGCGCTCCTTCCGCGCCCGCCACGGCAGGGTCCTGCCGCGGCGGAACCCGTCAGGACGTCACGTCGGCGGAGCGGAACCTCGCCCACGCCAGCGACGCGAACACCGCAACCCACCCAACCTGCACCAGCAGCCCCGATCCCAGCACGCCCCAGTCCACCTCGAGGCGGAGGAACTCGGCGAAGTCGAACCAGTGGTGCGTGAGCAGGTAGGGGTGGATGGCCGCGAGTTGTGGCAGGGAGTCCAGCACCGTGGACACCACCGCCACCACGACCGTCGCGGCCATCGCCCCGACGGGGACCTCGGTCAGCGTGGAGATGAACACCCCCACCACCACCAGCCCCGTCAGGGACAGGGCGACATACCCCGCGACACCCAGCATCCGCGCCATCCCGGCCCCCAGGGAGACGGTGGTGCCCGACAGCAGAGTCATCTCTCCCAAGCCGAAGAACGCGCCCCCGGCGGCCAGCGCCATGACGGCGATCACCAGCACCGCGACCACCGCGAACGCCAGTGCCACCAGAGCCTTCGCCAGCAGCAGCCGCGTCCTGGCGACGGGCAGGGTCAGGAGGTAGCGCAGCGTTCCGGCCTGGGCCTCGCCCGCGATCGTGTCGCCCGCGGTGATGGCGATGGTCAGCGGCAGCAGGAACGGCAGGCACATGAACAGGGCCGCGACGACGAGGAACAGCCCGTTGCCGGTGACCCGTCCGATGAACCCCGGCCCCTGACCCTCCAGCCCGGAACCCTGCGCGATGAACAGCACGACGGCGAGGAGCAGCGGCACCAACGCCAGCCCGACGAGGAGCGCCAGCGTGCGGCGCCGGCCGAAGAGCAGCCGCAGCTCGCTGCGCAGCAACCTCCCGAAGGAACCCCTAGCGCGCGACATCGAAGCCCTCCCCAGTCAGTTCCACGAACAGCTGCTCCAGGCTGCGACGGCGGACGGTGAGACCGACGAGGTCCACCCCCGCATGCACCAACGCGGCGGACACGCGCTCCGGGGGCGTGGCCTCGAGCCGCGCCTGGACCTCCACGCCGTCGACGCGCACCTCGGCCAAGCCGAGGGTGCCGAGCACCTCGGTGGCCTCGGCCACGCCGTCGACGGTGGTGGTGACAACCACGCGCGGATCGTCGTCTGCGGCCAGTTCGTGGCGCTCCGCCTGGGCGAGGAGCTTGCCCTGGCCCATGATGCCGATGTGCGTGCAGACCTGCTCGATCTCGGCAAGCAGGTGGGAGGAGACCAGCACGGTGGAGCCCTCCGCGGCGAGCTCACGGATCAGGTGGCGGACCTCGCGGGTGCCCTGCGGGTCCAGGCCGTTGGTGGGCTCGTCGAGGACGAGCAGCTCGCGCGGACGCAGCAGGGCGGCCGCCAGGCCGAGGCGCTGCTTCATGCCGAGCGAGTACTGGCGGTACAGCTTCCCCGAGGCGGCGGTGAGGCCGACCCGTTCGAGCGCCGAGTCGATCCGGGACCGTGAGGTGCCCGGGTCTGCCGTGGCGTCGCACGCGTCGAGGCGGACCAGGTTGGCCCGCCCGCTGAGGTACGGCTGGAACGCCGGCCCCTCCACCAGCGCACCCACCCGCGGCAGCACCGACCCGCCGCTCTCGGGCATGGCCTCGTCGAGCAGCCAGGCGGCACCCGCCGTCGGCTTCACCAGCCCGAGCAGCATCCGGATCGTGGTGGTCTTCCCCGACCCGTTGGGGCCGAGGAATCCGTAGACAGCGCCGCGGGGCACCACCAGGTCGATCCCGTCGACGGCCACCTGGCCGGATCGGAATCGCTTGGTGAGCCCCTCGGTGCGGATTGCCGGGGCGCTCACGCCATCGCGCGCAGGGTCTCGGCGGGAACCGCCCCCACCAGGATGCGACCGTCGTCGGTCACCAGCACGCTGAGCAGTGCGGAGGTGAGCAGGCGACCCTCGGGCACCTCGGTGGTGAGCTGCTCGTAGAGGGCGGCGGCGTCGAGGTCCATGCCCGGCCCATGCTCGGGCTTGAACTCGTCCATCAGGTCCTGCGCCTCATCGGAGCCGGTCGACGGGGTGGGCATGCCGCTCATCGCGCCCGGATCCTGGGCGATCATCGCGGCGACGTCAACGCCGGTGAGCTCGACCACGCTCTCCCAGCCGGTGCCGTACACCGTGGGCTTCTGGTGGTCGCCCTCATGGGCGGGCATCTCGGTGCCCTCGGCGGGGATCGGGATCACGACGTCGCGCTGGGTGGCGCCGGCGGGGGTGGAGAACTCGAACACGGACTCGTTGGGGGCGGTGAAGTCCACGTCCGTGAACGACACCTCGACGGCGGGGGCCGCCTCGTCCTGCGTGCTCCAGGTCTGCACCCGCAGCGGGGTCATGGTCTCACCGTCGACTGCCAGCACCACGTGATCGACGAGGGTGCCGTCGGTGTCAGGGGTGACGACGAGCTGGTAGGCATCGCGCCCGGCGACGCTGATCTGCGAGTCGACGCGCACCGTCGAGTACTCCTCGACGTTGGCCAGCACCTTGGCCGCGGCCTCCTGCGGGGTGGGCAGCTCGTCCTGGCCTGCGAGGGCCTTCTCGCGGGCCTCGTCGCTCATCGTCTCCAGGCGGGCGCGGTCCGCGTCGCTGACGGTGTAGCGGACCACCTCATCGTCGGAGCTGGAATAGGTCCACACGTCCGTGCCGTCGGCCACCATCGAGTACTCGCTCATGGTGCCCAGCAGGGAGACGCGGGCGCGCTCGTCGCCGTCGGTCCAGACACGCAGCGTCGAGCTGCCGCCGAGAAGAGACATGGGATCAGCGCCGGAGGCCTCGGTGAAGAGGAGTTCGGGGAGCCCGAGGCGGGCGGTGTGCACGACGGTGCCGGACATCGCCTGGGGCTCGGACTCGAGGACCCGCGCCACCAGTTCCTCGGCGGTGAGGTCCGGCAGGTTGCTGGACTCGCCGGAGGCGAGCAGCGGCTGCACGAGGAGGCCGACGGCGACAACGCCGGCCACGGCTATCGGGGCGATCCAGGGGGTGCGGAGGGCAGAGCGTCGTTCGGTCATGCGCCCACGGTAGACCGCCGTCGCTGTGAGGACGCTGAGAGCGCCCGCCCGCCGCCACTGGCCCGCTGGCAGGATGGGGGCGTGCGGGTACTGGTGGTCGACGACGAGCGGGGGCTCACCCGGGCGTTGCAGCGCGGCCTGGCGGCGGAGGGGTTCGCGGTGGACTGCTCGCACGACGGCGAGACGGGCCTCTCGCTGGCCACCCACGGCGATTACGACGCGATCGTCCTGGACGTGATGCTGCCCCGGCGCAACGGCTACGACGTAGTGGCCGCGCTGCGTGAACGCAAGGTGTGGACCCCGGTGCTGATGCTGAGCGCCAAGGACGGCGAGTACGACGTGGCAGATGCGCTGGACCTCGGCGCCGACGACTACCTCACCAAGCCCTTCTCCTTCGTCGTGCTCGTGGCCCGGCTCCGTGCCCTGGTGCGCCGTCCCGCGGAGGCCAGGCCGTCGGTGCTCGCCGTCGGCGCGCTCGTGATGGACCCCTCCGCCCGGACCGTGACACTCGACGGGGTGCCCGTGGATCTCACCACCCGCGAACTGGCGCTGCTGGAGTACCTGATGCGGCACGCGGACCGCGTGGTGGGCAAGGTGGAGCTGCGCGACCACGTGTGGGACGGCACAGGGGAGGACCTCAACGTGGTGGAGGTCTACGTCGGCTACCTGCGGCGGAAGCTGGGCCGCGACGTCGTCCTCACCATGCGCGGCGCCGGCTACCGAGTGGTGGGCTGACGGCGTGCCCGGCGAGGGGCGACGGTGGGGCGGGCTCTCACTACGGTTGCGGCTGACTCTGGTGACCGCCGGATTGTTGGCGGTGGGGCTCTCCCTGGGGGCGGTCGCGTTGTCGACGGTGGTGTCCGCGAGCCGGGTGATTGCGCTGGACGAGCTGGCGGAGGCTCGGGCGCTGACGGTGTCGCGGCTGGTGGCCGATGACCGGCTGCCCGAGCCGCTACCGGTGGCGGAGCCGGGGGAGATCGCGCAGGTGCTCGACGGCGACGGCCTGGTGGTGGCGAGCTCGGCCAACGCGAGCCGGACGCTGCCGGTGGTGGCGCCGTCGGAGCTCCCGGCGCTCACGGGAGCCGGCCCCGCGACGATGCCGACGGCCTACGACGCGCGGGCGCGGGTGGTGGCCCGAGCGGCGGACTGGCGGGGGGCACCGGTGACGGTGGTGGTGGCGCTGCCGCTGCGCGACGTCGAGGGGGTGCTGCAAGCGCTGCGGGTGTCGCTGGTGGGGGTGGTGCCCACGTTGACGCTGCTGCTCGCGGGCGTCATCTGGCTGGCGCTCGGCCGGGCGCTGCGGCCGGTGGAGCAGCTCAGGGTGGCCGCCGCCCGGGTGGCCCGCGAGGGCGGGCCGGGCGCGTTGCCCGTGCCCGCAGCCGACGACGAGCTCGGGGCGCTTGCGCGGACCTTGAACGAGATGCTGGACCGCCTGGACCGGGCCGCGGCTCGGCAGCGCGGGTTCGTCGAGGACGCGGCCCACGAGCTGCGCTCGCCGATCTCGTCTCTGCGCGCCGCCGTCGAGGTGGCGGAGGCGCACCCGGCGGCCTTCACCAGCGGGGAGTTGGCGGCCGAGCTTGCGCCGGAGGTGCGGCGGATGCAGGCGCTCGTCGACGATCTGCTGCTGCTGGCGCGGGTGGGTGCGACGGGGGCGCGGCGAGACGACGCTGACCTGGCTGCCCTCGTCGGTGACGCTGTGGCCGGCGTGCGCGCGGGTGTCGCGGTGGAGGTGCGCGGAGCCGGGCGGGCGTGGGTGGACGCGGCCGCCGTCGGGCGGGTTGTGCGCAACCTGGTGGAGAACGCGGCCCGGCACGCCCGTGGTGTGGCGCGGGTGACGGTGTCCGACGGGGTGGTGGTCGTGGAGGACGACGGGGCGGGGATCCCGGCTGGGGATCGCGAGCGGGTCTTCGAGCGCTTCGTGCGGTTGGACGAGGCGCGTGAGCGCGAGGGCGGCGGCAGCGGGCTGGGCCTGGCGATCGCGCGGGAGATCGCCCGCGACCACGGCGGCGAGGTCACCCTGGGGGAGTCTGACCTGGGCGGGTTGAGCGCGACGGTGTCGCTTCCGGTGGGCCGTCCAGACGTGGACTAGGTCTCGCGCCGCGACACCATCTCCGCGATCCAGATCGGCGCGAACGGCGAGGTGCAGCCGGGCGGCGTCGGGTAGTCGCGCAGCACGCCCAGTCGCTCGCCGATCGAGACGGCGCGCTCACGCAGCGGCGGGTTCTCGATGCCGATCTGCGCGAGGCAATGGTTCATCGCCCACTGCAGCCGCTCGGGCGCCTCAGCCATCTGCGCCTCGATCAGGTCCAGAAGCCCGTCCAGATCGATACCCTGGGGGCTCCGCACCACGCGCTCGCTGGTCAGCGCCCACCCGGCGCTCGCGACGGCCGGGTCCGGGTCCGCGAACCAGGCCAGGCGCAGCGACTCCGCGTGGGTGCTCTTCTTGACGACGTAGTTGACGAGCCAGTCGTGCACCTTCGGCGAGCCGGCCCCACGGAGCATGCTGTCGAGCTCGTCGCGGGAGTACAGCTTCGGCCGGCAGATGAGCAGTGCGAGCAGCCGGGCGGCGGAGTCGCCGGTGGTCCACAGCTCGACGGCGAGGTCGTGGTTGGTCCTGACCCGCTTCGCCACGGCCCGCAGTCTCGTGAGGTTCACCCCGTGATCGTCGCCGTGGCGCTCGTTGACGGCCCGGATCTTGGGGTCCTCCAGCGCAGCAAGCTCGGCCAGCAGCTCGGCCGCCGTCGCTGCGGTGGTCGCCGCCTCGCTCATGTCGTCTCCCTCGTGATGTGCGGATTCAGCCTACGTCGGCAGCGGCGGGGCAAGCGCCCTAATGTGGCGACATGAGAATCGTTGTCATCGGCGGAAGCGGGCACATCGGGAGCTACCTTGTCCCGAGGTTGGTCCGGGCCGGGCACGACGTGGTCAGCATCAGCCGTGGTCAGCGAGCCAGCTACGTCGAGGACCCGGCCTGGCGGGATGTGCGTCAGGTGGTCGCCGATCGGGAGGCCGAGGAGCGCGAGGGGACCTTCACCGACCGCGTCGCTGCGCTCCGGCCCGACGTCGTCGTGGACCTGATCTGCTTCACGCTGGACTCTGCCACCGCGCTGGTCGAGCGACTCCGCGGGGAGACTGGGCACCTGCTGCACTGCGGGTCCATCTGGCGTCACGGCCCCAGCGAGCGCCTCCCGATCACAGAGGATGGCGGTACGCCGCCGGCTGGGGAGTACGGGATCGCGAAGTCCGCCATCGCGGCCATGCTGAAGGAGGAGACGAGGTCCGGCGGGTTGGTCACCACGTCGCTGCATCCGGGCCACATCGTCGGCCCCGGCTGGCATCCGATCGGCCCGCTCGGCAACGTCGATCCGACGGTGTGGCGCACCCTCTCAGCCGGCCAACCGCTCGAGATCCCCGGGCTCGGTGGCGAGTTCCTCCATCACGTGCACGCCGACGATGTGGCCCAGGCCTTCGAGGCGGCCATCGTGCACCGCACCGCGGCCGCGGGGGAGGACTTCAGTGTCGTGGCTCCGTCGGCGTTGAACGTGCGGGGGTACGCGAGGATCGCGGCGGGATGGTTCGGGCAGGCGGCGGAACTGCGCTCGGTGAGCTGGGACGAGTTCCGCGCGTCCGCCGCCGAAGGCGCCGCAGAGGCCAGCTGGGAGCACCTGCTGCGCAACCACTACCTCAGCATCGGGAAGGCGCGATACGCGCTCGGGTACGAACCCAGGTATCAGCCGGACGAGGCCATCCTCGAGTCAGTGAGGTGGCTGATCGAGCACGGAGAGTTGGAGGTCGCGGCGCCGCTGGTGGTGTAGCGAGCGCAGCCACCCTGAGCGATCACTCAGACGTCGAGTGCCTTCGCCTGCGTCACCCAGTCCTCACACTCAGCTACCGACAGCCCGATCACCGCTCCGTGACGGGTCTCGATCATCTCTTTCAGGTTGGCCGCGTTGCGGTGCCGGAGCTCCTTGACGGAGTCCACCCCGATGCTCTTGAGCATCTCCGCGTACTTCGGTCCGATGCCCTTGATCCTGGCGAGGTCGTTCTCTACGGATGCCATCACAGCTCCTCGAAGTGTTCGGTGCAATCCTTCGTTGGACTCATCCATCGTATCCAGCCCTGTCGCCGCGGGTGTCGATCTGACTAGGCCGCTCCTGGCCTTCTTGTCACGCCTCGTGCCCGGGTGTGAACCACAGAGCGTAAGCTCCGAGGCGGTCGCGAGGACCTCAGGGGTTCGGCACCCGGCACGCCTCGGTGAAGCCGGCCGGTGGAACACCGAGGGCCTGGATCACCCGCGCCCAGTAGTTCACCTGGGCGGCAGTGGTGGCAAGGATCACGATTTCACGCTCGCTGAACTCCGCCCTGAGCCGCGCCAGGTGCTCTGTGGGAAACGTCAGCGGTGTGGATGAGATCAGCCTTGCGTACTCGATGGCCAGCCGCTCCCGGTGGGTGAAGGTCTGGATGCCGTCAGGGTCGCCGCGGGCGAGCGCGGCCAGTTCGGCGTCGCTCAGCCCGGCGCGGTCATGCTCGTAGCTGTTCATGTCCACACAGAACGCACAGTTCGCGGTGATGGACGCGGTGACGCGGACCAGCTTCAGCAGCCGCTCGGAAGGTTCGCGATGCGCCACCAGCATTTCCAGCAGGCCGGAGCCGATCGCAGCCCTGGGATACCAGGCGAGCAGCCGGGCGGGCTCCATCCGGCGCTCTGTCGTGCGCTCGGCGATCCTGACCCCGAGTCGCAGCAGCGGATTCATCCGGCGCGGTTCACCGATCAGTGCCATGGCGCCATCATGGCAGCGCACTCGGACAATGGGCGGGAACTCCGCAACGCCAAGACCACGCGCGTCTTGTGGATGTCCCGGCCCAAAGGGTCGGGGTCTTAGGTTGTCGTCAGACAGCTGAGCGTTCGCTGTGGGGCTCAGCCACACACGCCATCCCGGTGGCTCAGGTGGCGCCCAGCGCCGTCGAAGCCCCGGACTGTGCGCTTCACGCTCCTGCCGAGGTGCTGATGCCGCCGGAATGGTGTCGTTGACGACGAGGGGTCTGCAACTTGCTACCCAGAGGGCGGCTTCTGCATATATGCGCAGATGCCGCTCTATGGGTAGCAAGTTGCAGACAAACACAAACCAGGGGGACCGTCTTTCCTCGCATGAGGGCGGGTTCGGCCGGGATACCACTCCGGCCCGCACGCGATGAACAACTACCGGATCTGCCGCGGACCGCTCGGACGTTCACAAGTTCCGGAGGTGGCGGACTGGGGTGTCGAGCTGCGCTTCACTCTGTGCACTTCTGCGCTCGGTAGTTTGTAGATCGGGACGCCCGGGGGAGGGTCGTCAAAAGTAGGGAGTGGGTCTTCCTGCTGCGGTGGCGGCGCCCCGTTCGTCAACGTTGGGTCCTGGAGGGATGTCAACGATGGCCGTGCGGTTCACGCTCATGCCGAGAGTCGGATGTCGCCAGATGGCCAAGTCCGAGTCGTGGGCAGTCGTCTGCGCCACATTGGCAGGTTTGGTGCCGTAGTCGACACCGAACCTGCCGATTGGCCCCCGCCGATCCGAGGCGTGGCCTCTGGCTGGCTGAGTGCCGCCGTGCGGTGTGGTCAGTCGAGCGGTTCCGTGGCGGTGTTGGTCGCTGCGGTGGAGATGTCGGTGTCGGCGTCGAGGGTGTCCGCGGTGGCGGGACGCCAGTGCGGGGGTCCACGCTCAGGGGGCGGAACAGAGGGTGCCGCTGCGGGCTCGTTTCCGCGCGCTCGGCTTCGGCACCTGGGGGTGGCGGGTGGCGATGTCCGCGGCGGAGTGGCGGTAGTGGCGGTGGCCTAGGGCCCGGTTGAACGTGGGCGGTGGCACTGGGGGACCGTCTCCGCGGTGGAGGCTCGGGTTGCAGCCCGCGTCTGAGGCGGGGTGACCCTCAAGCTTGACGCGACCTGTCCCCTCAGCGAACTGGCTGACACGGCCGGGTCACGGACCGCCTGAACGCCCGAAACTGCCGCGGGCCTGACCTAGTCGAGTCGAAACCGCATGAGCCAGCGAGGGTGGTTGGCGGCCGTCGCGACGGTTTTGGTGATGCGCTCGAAGCCCTCGGATTCGAAGAGCGTGGTGGTGCCTACGTAGGCCGCCGTCGAGTTCATCCGTCCGTCGCTGGTGTCGGCGGGGTAGGCCTGGATGATCGGCGCGCCGGCCTTCCGCACGTAGTCGACCGCTGCCTGGAGCAGGAGCCGTGCGAGCCCGCGGCCTTGGTGCTTCCTCCGGATGCGGAAGCAGACGACCGTCCAGGCCGGAGCCAGGTCGACCTGAGTCAATCGCTGGGAATTCTTCACGGCCGGCAGAAGCTCCAGAGGGCCGAAGCCAAGCCAACCGGCCACCTCGCCGTCCACGTACGCGATCAGGCCTGGGGGCACGTCGCCAACCAGCAGTTCCTTGAACTTCGCCTCGCGACCGTCAGGGGTGTCCTTCGGCCCGAATCGGGGAAGCACGCACCAGCAGCCTGGGCTCACGGCCGCGCATGCGTCTGTGAAGCGGTCCTCGGTCGCGGGCCAGATGCTAACGTCCTCACGCGCGAGTGGGCTCCGCATGGACACGACCATACGCGAGATCGGGCATGGCCCGCTTGGGCTCACTGACGCATTCGCTCGACCCCGGGCGCGCGACCGTCGGTCGGTCAGACACGGGTCGTCCCTCGGGCTGCCGACAGGCTCGAACCCAGGGAGTTGGCTGAAGCCTCGCAACATCCGACTCTGCCGCGGTCATCGCGCTCGATCGTGCCGATGGGCTGATTCAGCCGGCCGGCCCGTTCGTCGCCTTCCGCAGTGAACCTGTCCTAGGCTCGCCGTGTGGCTCGTGTCATTGTCGTGTGTGGTTTGCCGGGGAGCGGCAAGACGACCCTCGCCTCGGCGCTTGCGGCGCAACTCCCTGCGGCCTTTCTGCGCGTGGATGCCATAGAGACACCGCTGACGCTGGCGGGTATCGATGTCGGTCCGCTCGGCTATCAGGTGGTGCAGGAAGTAGCGGCGTCCAACCTGGCGTTGGGCATCCAGGTGGTGGTCGACCTCGTCGACCCGCTGCCCGAGACGCGCCGGCTGTGGCGCGAGCTTGCCGCACGGACCTCCTCCACGCTCGTCGTGCTTGAATGCGTGGTGCCCGAGGTCGCGGAGCACCGTCGCCGTGTGGAGGCGCGGCGTCCTGATTTGCCGGGCCAGGTTGTCCCTTCGTGGGACGAGGTGAGGGGCCGCGACTATGTCCCCTGGGACGAGGTGAGGGACGGACATCGGACCATTGTGGACATGACCGACACGGCGGCCGCCCTGATTCTGGCGCGGTCCCGGTTGTCGCTCGGTGGCTAGCTAGGCGGTGGTGGTTGCAGGCGAATTCGACAACCCATACGCCCTGATCTGCCGCGAGCCGGTGGCTTATTCGCGAGACGGTCCCTCGGTTTCGGTGAGTTGCCGGAGCGCGTGGACGTGGCCGAGGTAGGCGGTGCGTCCTGCGGGGGTGAGCCGGATCCAGGTTCGTGGTCTGCCGAAGGGTTGGGGGCGTTTTTCGAGGGTGAGGTAGCTCGCGTCGGCGAGCAGTTTGAGTTGCTTGGAGAGTAGTGACGGCGAGATCCCGAGGGCGTCTTCGAGGGCGCTGAACTCGAGGTCGGTGGCGGTCGCGAGGGCGGCGGTGATTCGGAGCCGGGTTGGGGCGTGGATCAGGTCGTCGAATCTGGGGGCGGGGGGTTCCCAGCTCATATGAGGTCGTAGCGGTCGTAGTCCCCGGCGGTGAGGCGCCGGACGCGGTAGCGGTCTTCAAAGCGCAGCCAGGCGTATCCGGCCATGGCCGCGATCAGTCCCGCCCCGAGGGAGTACCAGGGTTGCCAGTTGGGTGGTGCTTCGATTTGGCCCAGGACGAACAGCACGGCGTACAGCAGGGCGAACCTGAGCGTGCGAGCACCGATGGCGCGTTGGTCGAGCACCTGCCCTCGTCCGCGGGCCTGCCGGTGCAGGACAACCGCGAACACGAGCGAGCCGACGACCAGGACGACGATCGCGGCCACCCAGTATCCGGCTGTGCCGAGGGCGATGGTGGCGCCCGCCGCGGTGCTGATGCCCGCGTCGATCCACGCGGGCCGCCGGGTGGCCTGTGCGGCGGCGGTGCGTGACGCGATGATCTGCTCGAGGCTGGCCCGGGCCTCTTCAGGCGTGGGCTGCTCGTGGGCTTCCATGGCCGCCTCTCTGTGAGTTGGTTGACGATGTATCAAGTCTCTATCTTGGTTGTCGTTGCGTCAACCAACTTGGACGCCACCTGCCGCGGTCGCCCGGCCAGACGTACGGACATGCCACGACCTGTGCGCTCGTGGGGGGCGAGGCGCCTGAGCCTCCCTATGGCGTGCTTGGGTTCTGCGTGGTGGTCAGGCGACCTCTCCTCGCGCATGAGCGCGTTCCGATCGGCGCAACGCCCGGCGTCTTGGACTATTTCGCGTGGGTTGGTGAGACTGCAGCCATGACTGACCACGACGGCGAATCACTGTCGCCGCACAGGATCCGCGTCTTGTACGTGACTGATCTGGCGTACCAGGCGCGGGGGCGTCGCTATGGCGACGAGGACGTGTTCTTGTCCGATCGCCTTCGCTCTGACTTCGACATCGCCCTGTGCCACCCCAAGGACGCGGTCGTCTTCATGGACTCCTTCGACGTGGTCGTCGTTCGCAACAGCGGCCCCGTCATCCACTACCAAGGGCACCACGACGAGTTCCGCAGCCGCGCCCTGCAGGCCGGTACCCGGGTGTTCAACGAACTGACGGGCAAGGCCGACATGATCGGGAAGCAGTACCTGCCCGACCTGTACCGCGCCGGCTATCCGGTCATTCCCACGGTCGAACGGCTCCAGGACCTCGACCAGTTGCCGCCGGCGGTCCAGTACGTGGCAAAGCCCAAGTACGGCGCTGATTCGGTCGGTCTACAGTTCGTCGAACCCGACCGGTTGCGAGGGCTGAGCTTCGAGGACCTGCTGGTGCAGCCTCGCGTCGCCTTCGACTACGAGGTGTCGTTCTACTTCGTCGACCGCACCTTCGAGTATGCGCTCTACGCGCCCCATGCAGAGCAGCGATGGTTGCTCGAACTCTACGAACCGACCCAGGCCGATCTGTCCTTCGCGCAGCGGTTCATCGACTGGAACGACATCGTGCATGGGATCCAGCGCGTGGACGCCTGCCGCACACGGGACGGCGGCCTCCTTCTCGTCGAGCTTGAGGACCTCAACCCGTACCTGTCCCTGGAGCGAGTCGCTCCTCCCGTTCTGGATGCCTTCGTCCGGGACATGACGTCATCTATTGCGGCCCTGGCCAGGAAGTCACAAGCCTCAGGCCCGAGGTCCATGCCACGGTCGGGTTGACGGCGTCCGGGCGGCATGGTCGGAGGCTACTGACTCCGAACATCCTCTTCTGGCTCCCTTCTGTGTCAAGCCCGGGGCGTGGCGTTTTTCGGTTCCTCCGCTGTTGATGGTGTGCCGGTGCTCGGCGCGGTCAAGATCGTTCCTCCGGTGGGGGGCTCCATCTTGACCGCGCCTGCGCTCCGGCAGGTGGGCAGCGGCGAGGAACCGGCGGCGGTGTGAGCATCCCGGCCGGTCTGGCGTGCGACCTCGGTGTTCAGGTGGTGGCGGGTTGGGGTGTCCTACGCTGGCGGGTGACGGGTCCGGGAAGTGACTGATCCGAAGAGCCGGTGTGGGGATGTGAGCCGGCCACGCTGGATGTCAGTGTCGTTCCCCGGTGTCCTCCCGGGCCTGTCGCCATGGTGATGTAGTCGGTGAGCATCGTGCGGTAGACGATGTCGGACAGGCGCCGTTTCAGGCAGCGCATCGCCTCCATGGACGTCTTTCCGCTGGCCTTCTTGCGGTCGTAGTAGGCGCGGCCCTCGGTGGCGTTGCGGAGCTGGACGACGGCCATCAGGTGCAGCACCCGGTTGATCTGCCGGTTCCCGCCGCGGGACAGCCGATGGCGGACGTGGTCGCCGGAGGACGCGTCGATCGGGGCGGTCCCGGTCCACGACGCGAAGTGCGCCCGATTCGGGAAGCGGGTGATGTCACCGACCTCGACCAGGAGCCGGGCTGCGCCGGAGGGGCCGATGCCGTGCAGGTCGAGCAGCGCGGTGCGGGTGGCTTTCACGTGGGCGACGAGTTCCTTGTTGGCCTGCTTCTTGCGTTGGTAGATCCGCTCGAGGTCTTCAACCAGCTCCAGGGCGATCCGTTTGCGAGTGATGCTGACAACGTCGGATGGCTGCACGCCGGCCAGCAGTCGACGGGCCTGGGCGGCCGAGAGGTACCTTTTGGCGCCGCCGGGGATCAGCTCCAGCAGCAGTTGGTGCAACTGGCACACCTTCACGGTGTGTTCCTCACCGATCCGGCGGCGACGATCCACCAGCAGCCGCAGGATCTCGATCTGCTCGTGGGCCACGACCGGCCGCAGGCCGGCCATCCGGACCCCGACCAGGGTGATCGAGTGG
The DNA here is from genome assembly GCF_014164725.1 of Tessaracoccus sp. MC1627. Taxonomy (NCBI): domain Bacteria; kingdom Bacillati; phylum Actinomycetota; class Actinomycetes; order Propionibacteriales; family Propionibacteriaceae; genus Tessaracoccus; species Tessaracoccus sp. MC1627. Next base: position 556,627 of record NZ_JACJGA010000001.1, read on the forward strand.
GCGTCGGTGTCGTCGGTCTTGCGGCCCTGCCCGGTGGCGTAGAACCGGAGCCGTGCCGACAGCTTCGCCGGCACGTCCAGCACCGGCTCGGCGTCGGCGATCAGCCGTTGGGCGATGTGCCGGCCGATCCCTTCGCAGCCCTCCACCGCCCACACCCTCTCGGGCCATTGCCGGCCGTAGTCCCGCATCGCGGTGTAGCCGTCGGTGTCGGTGGTGAACTGGCCTCCACCCACGATGATCTCGTCGGCGGTCATCACCTCGATGGTGGCCGTCCGCTTGTGCGGATCCATCCCGATCACGACCCGTGGCATGTCCTGACTCATGATGTGCCCCCTTCCCCTTGTCCAATGAGGTTTCGGGCATGGGAGGGCACCGCTTCTACGAGCAGAGCATTCCCTTCTTGAGCCTCTCCCGCCCGTCGTCGGTGACCGGGGCAGCGCAGTCCAAATGAGAGTCACACGCGCCTTCATCGTGGACAGCCGCAAACGAGAGCGACCACCCCGGACACCTGAACCGAGCCTCGGCCAAGACCCGATCTACCGTCAATGAAACTAGAAGCCGCGAGGCGCAGCAGCACTGGGCACTCTTCTACCGCGCGCTCATGGCGGAGAGCGGCGGGGACCTTCCGCGGCCGCGCCGCGTGGGCGCGTAGTGGTCCCGCGCTGGCCCGGCGATCGTTGACTGGTGGGGCTTCCAGGGCCACTGTGGGCCTGTGTGTTGGATCGATTGACTGTTGCGGAAGCATGGGGGTGAGCGGGGTGGCCGAGGTGGATCCGATGGATGACACGATCTGGCGATGGGTCATTCATCACTACCGCTTCGACCCGGAGAGGCGGCAGCGTCGAGACGTCGTGGTGGCTGCCTTCGACAACGCGGCTGAGTTGGAGGCGGCGGTGAACCAGTACCACCTGGAGATCCAGGTCGGCATTGACGGCGGTGTCCGTGATGACCGTGAGCGTGTCACTGGCGTGGTGTGGCACCCGGGCTATCACAGTGAGCGGGCGCGGGGGCGGACCCTGGCGTCCTCTGGTTCGCGGCCCGGGAGCTGTGGCGCGGCGGGGACGGTGCCCTGTCCCGGCGCGGCGGATGGCGCGGCTTCCTCATCGCGTGTCTTGCCAACAGCATCCTCGCGACCGCCAGGGGCTTCCTCTAGACGGTATGGGTGACCCCACGCCTCAGCACATACGCACGGTCAGCGGTGGCACTGTGTGTTGAGCCAGGTCGCTGCGGTCTTGTGGGCAGTGTCCACGTCGGCGGACTGTTCGGGTGGTACCGGACCGCCGTTCCAGGTCTTGCCAGTACGGTCCACGTCGACTGCCGTGGTGATGAGGATCTGGGTGCCGTCGTACAGGCTCCTGACCTGGTTGGCCGACGAGTAGCCGGCCGTCGGCGCACCGAAGCTGCGCGCATGACCCAGGCCGCGGAAGGCCAGCACCGTCGCCTCCCCCGAACTGCCATTGTCCGGGCCCTGCAGCACCGCGATCGGCTGGGAGAGCTTCGCGGCATCGGCGACGGCCATCGAGACCTGACCGCCCTGGGACACTGTGCCGCCCTCCAAGGTCTCCCACACCACGGTGCCAGAGCGGTCCTTGAAGCCCACGAGGTTGCCGTCGGGCAACAAGGCCGACAGTCCTGCGAGCATGGGGCCCATGTCACCGCCATGATTGTGGCGCAGGTCCACGATCCAACCGCAGGTCGTGGCCGTGCGCGACGAGGCAATCCCGTTCGCCAACGTGTCCGCGTAGGTCTGTTTGAAGGCCTTGTCCGACACCGCCTGCTCCGGCACCACCACCGTGGTGATCCCTCCGGCGCTGCGCAGCGTCGGCAACGGCCGTTGCGGCATCGCCTCATCCAGGCCCTTGCCCGAATCCATCACCTTGCTGTGGTGACCGCCCGCGACGACCACCGCCCTGCGCAGCGCCGGGATGGTCTCCGCATAGGACTTCGCGTCCCGCGTGTCCGCGACGGCCTGTGCCCGGGCCGTGCGCCAGCTCTCACCAGTCGCGTAGTACCCGCCATCCATGATGCCCAGCGCAGCATCGGCATAGGCCGCAGGGCTCGGAGGCACCAGGTACACGCCATAACGCGGACCAAACTTCCAGACCGCGGCACCCGCCAGCAGAAGCAGGACGAGGAATGTGGCCACGATGACCTTCACACGTCGACGGATGCGCTGACGCCGGATACCTGGGGTGGTGGGGGTACTCACCCGCTCATGCTCCCCTGCCCGGGGGCCACCGTCAACCGGCCGAGTTGACTCATCAGAAACCTCCGCTTGTGCGGGGTCGTTGCCTCGGGTAGAAACCTCCGGTTAGGTGTGTCGTTGCCTCGGGTGAGGACCTCCGCGTGAGCACTATCACGGATGGAGCTGACGATGGGCCAACGCAAGGCCGTCACGAAGATGAAGGCCCTGGCCTACCGGGGCGCCGACCGGGCGGGCAAGACCCGGATCTTGGACGAACTGGTCGATCTGACCGGGTGGCACCGCGACTACGCCCGCGCGGCGTTACGGGATGCGCTGGTGCTCAAGGCGGTGGTGCCGCGTAAGCCCGGCAGGCCCTGACCGTCGCGACCGTGCTGGCAGCCGGCGGATGGCTGGCCACCTGCTGGCTGGCACGAATAGACCAGCTGCCCGGCGTCATCATCGTCGCGGGACACACCAGCCTCTGGTGGGCCGTCTGGTGTCTCCTGCTCACCTCTGCGGTCAGCCTGGTCGCCGCCGGGTTGCTGATCAGCGTCGCGATGACCCCGATACGCAAGCCTCTCCTGCGTGCAGCGGTCGGTGTGATCGGTTCGCTCGCCTGGGCGGTTGGCGCCTTCGCGCTCTTGGTCATCTGCTGGTTCAGCCTGTTCTGCCTCGGGCTCGAGGGCAGTCAGACCTTCGTCACCGCCGACGACGGGACAGCCGTGATGATCACCCAGGACGGGTTCGACGGCGACATGGTCGACTTCTACGACCCTGGCCCGGGACGGTGGTGGATCAGGCGAGACGATACGGCCCGGATCGATCCTCGAGACGGCCACTGCACCCTCACCACCACCAGCGCAACGCTCACCGTCACATGCGGCCACAGAAGGCAGACGATTCCCCGGAACTGACATCGCCGAGCGCCACTCGGGTTCGTCTCCGGCGGTCAACCGCAGTTGGCCGAAGACTTCCGCTAAGGGCGGTGTGCGGGGGCGCCTTGGCTTCGGTTCTCAGACCCTGCCGTCCACCTCGGCCGCTAAGCTAAGAGGCGCCTGCCTGGAGTCCGTTCGTGGCGCTGCCACGCAGTGGATGCTGGAAGAGGCGGCGACGAGTGAGGCCGGGGAACCACCCCGAAAGCCGACTACTCAGCGAGGCGCAGTCGCTTGGGACGACAACCTTGTCTACGCCATGAGCGACGCCGAATGGCGGACACGTCCCGCTTGGGTGTGACAGCCTCGCGTCCCAACGCGCGCTTCTGCCGCGGTGAGTCGGTGGGCCGTATTGATGGCGCCGCTTGCAGAGTGCTAGCATGTTGTCATGACGACCCTGTACATCCGTGACGTCTCCGACGACGTCGCCGCTACCTTGAAGGAACGGGCGGCGGCGGAAGGTATGTCGTTGTCGGCCTACGTCGCCGCCGAGTTGGCCAAGATCGCCACACGGCCCACCAACGAGCAGATCGTTGCTCGGCTCAGGGCGCGGGATCGCTCCAGTGGGCCCAGTTCCGACGACATCGTCGCTGCCGTGCAGGCGGGCCGCCGGTGATCGTGCTGGACGCCTCCGCGATGGTCGAGGCGCTGATCGGCAGCGAGGTGGCCGACGAGTTGCTGGATGCTCTCACCGGCGACGTGCACGCACCGCACCTGCTCGACGTCGAGGTGTTGTCCGTGCTGCGGGGCTTGCTCCTGGGCGGCAAACTCGATCCTGCTGTCGCGGAGGAGGTTCGTCGTGACCACTTCGCGTTCGTCATCAATCGCTACGAGGTCTCACCATTGGCTGATCGGATCTGGCAGTTGCGTCACCAGTACACGAGCTACGACGCCGCGTACCTCGCTCTGGCCGAGGCGCTGGATGCACCGCTGTACACCTGTGACGCGAAGCTCGACAGCGGCGGCCACCACGCCACGGTGCACCTACTCCATCGAACGCACTGATCTGCCGCGATGAGCGCAGCCGGCAGGGAGGGCAGCCTCAGCAGAAGGCCCAGCTACGTTCCCGAACCCGCACCGGAAATATGGTCCGTCCAAGCCCTCTCGGCTTCTTCGAGTGTCATCTCTTGGACCTGGGAGGCGGGGAGGTGCACCACGTAGAGCAGTGCGTCGGTCAACCATCTCGGGACTGGCTCAGGCTTCTCCGGTTCCGGGGTCGCGGTCAGGTCGCTTGCCTGCTTGGCGAAGAGCTCCAGAACCTCCGTGAGCGCCTTGGTCTTCGGTGAGGAGCCAGCGTTAGCGACGCGTTGCCTGATCTCTTCGTAGACCTCGTTGTCCTTGCGGTACCCAACTGCCCAGACCTCCGCGACCTCCACTCGGAAGTCTCCTGCGTCGTCCTGCACGACTCGCCATACGACGCGCCAGTCACGATCGCCGACGGTGATCTTGCGGTAGCCGATGAGACCGCCCAGCAAGGGGGCGCCTGCGTTGGGGTCGCGCTCGATCTGGATCATCTTCTTCAAGGCCCAGCGCACGATCTGCGGGTCGGCCTTGAACAGGGTCTCCAGGTCCTCGACCGCATCCCCGGTCAGGCGCACTAGACACCCGGGTACTTCCGGGTGCTTCTTCTCAACCATGCGTAACCGCCGGCCCGGGGCCGGTCCGGGGTTGCGTTGTCACTCGCGGCCGGTGGCTAGGTCAGCGTCGAGCTCGGCCTCGAGTTCCACCCGGTCGAACCCGAACGCGGCGATGGCGTCGTCCAGATCGGTGCGGCTGCCAGTGTCAGAGAGCTCGCGCGACAAGACGAGGGAAGCGGCGATCAGGTCAGCCCGAACACGGTGAAGCTCGTCGAACTGTTCAACGGAGATAACGGCAGCGACCGCGCGCCCGTGGCGCTCGACGATGATGTCCTCACCGCGCTCCGCATCCTTGACCAAGCCCGCGACACCGCGGCTGGAGGCTGCGGTAACGGACAGAGTCCGCTCGCGGTGCAGGTCAGCGAAGATGGTCATGACAAGAACTGTATAGGAATCTGTGCAGATTGCAAGAGCGTGCGCGTACCTCCCCGGTGAGAAGCTATCGATCCTGCGACTAGAGGTCTGGCCCAAGAGGGCCATTGAACGAGGGCTGCGCAACGTCCGGTCATGCCGCGGACCGCTCGGACGTTCACAGGTTCCGGAGGTGGCGGACTGGGGCGCCTCGCCGCAGGCCCGAGAAGCCGAAATTACACGGACGTAATCTGTGCACAGCTGTGGATAAGGCTGTGGAGAGATCACGCGAGGCCACCCAGGCGAGCCAACGCGGCGGCGGCAGCCCCGGCAATCACCACGAGCAGGAATGGCGCGCGCAGCACCAGGGCCACGGCGGCCACAAGCAGGGCCGCGGCGCGCGCGTCGAGCGCCACCGCAGTGCCAGATACGAACGCGTTGGTGGCCACGAGCGAGGCGAGCAGCCCGACCGTGACCCCGTGCGAGAGCTTCACGACCCACGGATTCTCGAGCCATCGCTCGGGAAGCAGGTAGCCGACCAGCTTGGTGACGTACGCGATCGCGCAGGCGGCCATGATCCAGAGCCACATCGTCATCGTGGGACACTCCGATCGACGTCCGGCGCGACCGTCGAGTCGCGGCGATGCTGGGCCAGAGTCATCGCCACCGCGACACCTGCCGCCACGATGATCGGAATCCCCGGCGGTACGAACGGTGCCACCGCCACCGTCACCACGGCGGCCGTCACCGCGATCGCGATCGGGTCGCGGCTCCGTAGCCGCGGCCACAGCAAACCCAGGAACGCCGCGACAGCCGCGCCGTCGAGCCCCCAGGCCTTCGGGTCGCCCAGGGCGTCGCCGAGGAGGGCCCCCAACAGTGTGAACAGGTTCCACAGGACGAACACCGCGACACCTCCAGCCCAGAACCCCCGCCGCTCCTCGACGGGGTCCTCCGCGGCCGACGCGGTGGCGATGGACTCGTCGATGGTCAGGTGCGCGGCCACGAAACGTCGCCAGCCGCGCGGGCGGAGCATGGCGTTGGCGGTGACCCCGTAGATCGCGTTGCGGACCCCCAGCAGCGAGGCGGCTGCGGTCGCCGACGCCAGCGCCCCACCTCCGCCGACGACGCCGACGAACGCGAACTGCGAGCCGCCGGTGAACATCAGCAGGCTGAGCACGCATGCCTGCCCCACCGTCAGGCCGGCAGCCACGGCCAGTGCCCCGAACGAGATCCCGTAGAGCCCCGTCGCGACGCCCACCGACAGCCCGCGCCGCTGCGCGGGGCTCAGCGCCACCCTCACTCCACTGACCTCACAGGACAGACTGTTCCGCGGACTCGGCGATCACCGGCAGCCGCAGCACGAACTTCGCCCCGCGGTCCGGGTCGTTGCCCGCGCGCACCGAGCCGCCGTGCGCCCGCGCCGTGTGATCCACGATGGAAAGCCCCAGCCCGGTGCCGGGGGTGTTCCGCGCCCGGTCCGAGCGGTAGAAGCGGTCGAAGATCAGCGGGAGGTCCTCGTCGGCGATGCCCGGGCCCTCGTCGACGACGGTGAGGGTGCCGTCTTCCAGCGTGACCACGATGGTGCCGTAGGAGGGTGAGAACTTCACGGCGTTGTCCAGAAGGTTGGTGATCGCGCGCTCCAGCGTCGACGGATCCCCCATCACGGGGGTGGGCTCCAGGGTGACGTCGAAGGTGATGTTGGGGCCTCGACGGCGGGCGCGTTCGATGGCGGACTCCGTCACCTCCGCCATGTCCAGGAGCTCGTGCGGGCGCTGGAGGTGGTCGTCGCGGGTGAGTGCCACGAGGTCTCCCACCAGTGCGGAGAACTCGCCCAGCTGCGCGGCGACGTCGCCCAAAATCACCGAGCGGGCGCCCTCCGGGAGCATGCCGGAGGTGTCGTCGGCCAGCAGCAGCTCGATGTTGGTGCGCATCGACGTGAGGGGGGTCCGCAGCTCATGCCCGGCGTCGGCGATCAGCTGGCTCTGCTGCTCCCGCGACGTCTGCAGCGAGCGCAGCATGAGGTTGAACGACTTGGTCAGCTCACCCAGATCATCTCGACCGTAGATCCGGATGGGGTTGAGCTGATCGGTCTGCGTGACGGATTTCACGGCCTGCGAGAGTCGACGCACGGGAGCGAGCACCGTCTGCGCCGCCCACAGCGCCGCGAGCGTGGTGGTCAGAACGCCCAGCGCGCCGGCCGCCAGCAGCGCGGCCCACAGTGAGCCGAGCGTGGATTCCAGTGCGACGGTGGGCCGCCCGTAGATCACGGCGTAGAACGCCCCGTCCACCGACATCGGCACCGACACCACGCGGTAGGAGGTGCCGTCCGCATCCAGGGTGCGGGCCGAGGACCCGGACTGCATCCGCGCCACCGCGATCTCCTCGGACCCGGCAGGCAGGGACACCGGCTGGCCGGGCACCTGCTTGACCAGCCCATCCGCCGCGACAAGAGCGAGCAGCCCATCGGAAGACCCCATCAGGTCGCCCGAGAGCCCGCCCATGTTGGACACGTTCGACGCGATGGTCCCGGACGCCGTCTGGGCCACCGCCACCAGCTCACGATCCAACTGCTCCAGCAGGGACCACCGCGTCACGACGTAGGAGGTGGTGCCGACGACCAGGACCGACAGCGCCACGCTGATGCCCGTCAGGAGGGCAAGGCGCCACTGCAGCGACTGGCCACTGACGAGGCGGCCCAGGCCGCGGCGAAGCCGGATCCACCAGCTTCCGATCACGGGGGAGTTTCACGCAGGACGTAGCCGATGCCGCGCACTGTGTGGATGAGCCGGGGCCGGCCGCCAGCTTCGGTCTTGCGCCGCAGATACCCGATGTAGACCTCGAGCGAGTTGGCCGTGGTGGGGAACTCGAAGCCCCACACCTCATTGAGGAGGGTATTGCGCTCCATGACGCGGCGCGGGTTCTCCATGAACACCTGCAGCAGCGCGTACTCGGTGCGGGTGAGCGAGATGTGCTGCCCGGCGCGCGTCACCTCGCGGTGCTGCGTGTCCAGCGTGACGTCCTGGAAGGTCAGGACCCGCGACTCCGCCTCCGGCACCGGCTTCGAGCGCCGGGTCAGCGCCCGCAGGCGCGCCAGGAGCTCGTCGAGGGCGAAGGGCTTGACCATGTAGTCGTCTGCGCCGGCATCGAGCCCGTCCACGCGATCCCCGACGGCGTCGCGCGCAGTCAGGATGAGGATGGGGGTGTCGTTGCCGCCGTCCCGGAGCATTCGGGTGGTCTCGAGGCCGTCGAGACGGGGCATCATCACGTCCATGATGATGGCGTCGGGTGTGTAGCTGACCAGCTTCGCGAGGGCCTCGACGCCGTCCGCGGCGGTCTGCACATCGTCGCCCGTGTAGGTCAGTGAGCGGGCGAGCGAATCGCGTACCGCCTGATCATCGTCAACCACCAAGATCTGCATGATCGTCCCCCCAAACCTTCCTCCACGCCGGTGGCTCATTCTAGCCACCTGTGCCCCCGGCCTCGGTGAGCCAGACCCGCGCGGCTAAAGTGTGACCAATGTCAACGATTCTCTTCGTATGTTGGGGCAACATTTGTCGCTCCCCGATGGCCGAGCGGGTTGCACGGCGCCGAGCCGAGGAGCGTGGGCTCGACGTGCGGATCGCCAGCTTCGGGGTGTCCAGCGACGAGGTGGGCAACCCCATCGACCACCGCGCCGCGCGCACCCTGGAGCGTGCCGGCTACGACGCTTCGGGGCACCAGGCGCGCAAGATCGGGGCAGCCGACATCAAGGGCGCGGACCTCGTGGTGGCCGCAGAGCCGCTGCACGTCGCCCGCCTGCAGCGCATCGCCCCGTGTGCCAAAAACATCGTTCTGCTCAACGACTTCAACCCGGACAAGACCAAGGGGGAGCCGCTGACTGACCCGTGGTACGGCACGGAGGAGGGGTTCGAGGAGACGCTGGCAGACATCGAGGCCGCCGTCGACGCCGTGCTCGAGGCCGTCACCCGCGACTGATCCGGGGCGCGGCTATCGCACCCAGTCCGCACCAGCAGTGGTGGCTGGATGGAAGGATGCGGGGATGGCACTCACACGCAATCCCCTGGACATGCTGTTCATCGGCGGCAGCGGCATCATCAGCCACGCGAGCGTGGAACGGGCAGTCCGGCTCGGCCACCATGTGACGGTCCTCAACCGGGGGCAGTCCACCACGCACCCGCTTCCCGAGGACGTGGAGTTCCTGGTGGCCGACGTGCACGACGGTGCCGCCGTCGACGAGGTCCTCCGCGGCCGCGGGTTCGACGTCGTGGCCCAGTTCGTCGCCTTCACCCCGGACCACGTGGGGCGCGACGTGGCCCGCTTCGCCGGGCGCACCGACCAGTACGTGTTCATCTCCTCGGCTTCGGCCTACCAGAGCCCGCCGTCGCGGATGCCGGTGACCGAATCGACCCCGCTGCGCAACCCGTTCTGGGAGTACTCGCGCAACAAGATCGCCTGCGAGGACCTCCTCGTGGCCGAGTACCGCGACAACGGATTCCCCGCCACGATCGTGCGCCCCTCCCACACCTACGACCGCACCCTGCTGCTCACCACCGGAGGCTGGACGGACATCGCCCGGCTCCGGGCCGGCCGGCCTGTTGTGGTGCACGGCGACGGCACCACGCAGTGGACCGTGACGCACTCGGCCGACTTCGCCGTCGGTTTCACCGGTCTCCTCGGCAACCCGCAGGCGGTGGGCGACACCTTCCAGATCATGGGCGACCACGCACCCACCTGGGACCAGATCTACACGTGGCTGGCCCATGCGGCCGGGGTGGCCAGCCCCGAACTGGTGCACGTGGCGTCGGAGACCATCGCGCGGGTGCTGCCCGACGTCGGACCCGGGCTCCTCGGAGACAAGGCGCACTCCATGGTCTTCGACTGCTCGAAGCTGCGGGCACTGGTGCCGGAGTTCAACCCGACGATCACCTACGACCAGGCGGTCGCGGAGCAGGTCGCCTGGTGGGACGCGCACCCGGAGAGGCAGATTGTCGACAGGGCGATGGATGCGGGCTTCGACAGGCTCGTCGACCACGCCAGATCGGTGTGACGGCCGGCCGCGGCGGGCCGCGGACGGCGCGGTAGCCTGTGTCCTTCCCTGGATCGCGAGCGAAAGGCGACGACGATGAGCCTGCTGGGCCGCAGCTTCCTCAAGGAGCTGGACTTCACCCCCGACGAGTGGCGCGGGCTCCTGGACCTCGCGGCCGAGCTGAAGGCGCAGCGCCGCGAGCGTCGCGAGAGCCCGCTCCTCGCCGGAAAGCAGGTGGCCCTGCTGTTCGAGAAGACCTCCACCCGCACCCGGTGCGCGTTCGAGGTGGCTGTCGCGGATCAGGGCGGCACCACCACCTATCTGGACCCGGCCGGCTCGCAGATCGGCCACAAGGAGTCCGCCGCGGACACCGCCCGCGTCCTCGGCCGCTGGTACGACGCGATCGAGTACCGCGGTTCCGGGCAGGACGTCGTCGAGACCCTGGCGGCCCACGCCGGTGTCCCCGTCTACAACGGGCTCACCGACGACTGGCACCCCACCCAGATGCTGGCGGACCAGCTCACCATGATCGAGCACAGCGGCAAGCCGTTGGAGGAGGTTTCGTTCGCGTTCCTCGGCGATGCCCGCAACAACGTGGGCAACTCTCTGCTGATCAGCGGCGCACTGATGGGCATGGACGTGCGGATGGTGGCGCCGGCGTCGCAGCAGAACGCGGCCGAGATCGTCGCTGAGGCGCGCCGCCTCGCGGAGTCGACGGGTGCGCGGATCACCGTCACCGACGACGTGGCCGCGGGTGTCGCGGGCGTGGACTTCGTCTACACCGATGTCTGGGTCTCGCTCGGTGAGCCGAAGGAGGTGTGGGCCGAGCGAATCGAGCTGCTTCGCCCGTATCAGGTCAATGCCGAGCTGATGCGGGCCACCGGCAACCCGGCCACCAAGTTCATGCACTGCCTGCCCGCGTTCCACGACCTCAACACGACGGTGGGTCGGGACCTGTTGGAGCAGTTCGGCATCGAGGGCGTTGAGGTGACCGACGAGGTGTTCGAGTCCGAGGCGAGCGTCGTGTTCGACCAGGCGGAGAACCGGATGCACACCATCAAGGCGGTGCTGGTCGCCACGCTTGCCGGCTGACCTCCTCTGCTGGCTGAGGTGCCGCGCAGCGGCCTCGCTCCCTTTCCCGCTGGCTGAGGTGCCGCGCAGCGGCCTCGAAGCCTCAGAGACGCGAGCTGACAACGTCACTTCTCTTGGGCTTCGAGGCTCGTCGCTGCGCTCCTCGCTCCTGAGCCAGCGAGGGGTCTGCCGCTGGAGTCCCTTTCGAGGCGCCCAAGACGTAAGCTACGGATGCGTAAGTTAGTGGAGAGGAGGCCGCGTGCGCGGTCAAAGCCAGGACATGGTGCAGCTGCTGACCCCTGAGGGTCGACGCGTGAGTCACGACGACTTCGAGTTCACCGGCACCACCGCGGACCTCGTCGGCTACCTCCGCGACATGGTCCTCGCCCGGCGCTTCGACGCCGAGGCCACCGCCCTCCAGCGGCACGGCGAGCTGGGCCTGTGGACCCCGCTGATCGGGCAGGAGGCCGCCCAGGTGGGCTCGGCCCACGCACTCCGCCCCGCCGACGTGGTGTTCCCGTCCTACCGTGAGCACGCCGTCGCCATGGTGCTCGGCGTCCCGCTCACCAACATGCTGTCGCTGTTCCGCGGCACCAACGGCGGCTACTGGGAGAAGCTGGACACCTTCAAGAACTACCAGATAGTCATCGGCTGCCAGGCGCTGCACGCCACCGGCTACGCGATGGGCCTGCAGCTCGACGGCGCCGTCGGCAACCACGACGACGAGAAGAACGCCGGCGTCATCGTCTACCACGGCGACGGCGCCGCCAGCCAGGGCGACGTCAACGAGGCCTACGTGTTCGCCGCCTCCTACAACGCGCCGGTGGTGTTCTTCTGCCAGAACAACCAGTGGGCCATCTCGGAGCCCATCGCGCTGCAGTCGCGCATCCCCCTGTTCCAGCGCGCCCAGGGGTTCGGCTTCCCCGGCGTGCAGGTGGACGGCAACGACGTGCTGGCCGTGAAGGCCGTCACCGACTGGGCGATGGCCCGGGCCCGCGCCGGCGAGGGGCCGGCCTTCATCGAGGCCTTCACTTATCGGATGGGCGCCCACACCACCTCCGACGACCCCACCAAGTACCGCGAGCGGTCCGACGAGGAGGAGTGGCGCGGCCGCGACCCCATCGCCCGCCTCAGCACCTATCTCCGCGCGGAGGGCGCCGTCGACGACGAGTGGTTCGCCGGCGTCGACGCCGAGGCCAAGGAGTTGGGGGCCGCCGCCCGGGCGTCGATCCCCCTGATGGAGAACACCACCATGGACAAGCTGTTCGCCACGGTCTATGCCGAGCCCACCGTCGCGCTGGAGGCGCAGCGCCGCGAGTACGCCGAGTTCGCCGCGAGCTTCGGGGAGGACGCGTGAGCGAGACCCTGACCATGGCCAAGGCCCTCAACCGTGGGTTGCGGCGCGCCCTGCAGGCTGACCCAAAGGTGCTGCTCGCCGGTGAGGACATCGGCAAGCTCGGCGGCGTCTTCCGGATCACCGAGGGCCTGCAGCAGGAGTTCGGGGAGAATCGGGTGGTCGACTCGCCGCTGGCCGAGTCGGGCATCATCGGCACCGCTGTGGGTCTCTGCATGCGCGGCTACCGGCCGGTGCTGGAGATCCAGTTCGACGGCTTCGTCTTCCCCGGCTTCTCCCAGATCGTCACGCAGGTGGCAAAGCTGCACATGCGCACCGGGGGACACACCAGGATGCCCATGGTGATCCGGATCCCCTACGGCGGTGGGATCGGGGCCATCGAGCACCACTCGGAGTCGCCCGAGGCCTACTTCGCGCACACCCCCGGGCTCAAGGTGGTCACGTGCTCGAACGCCAACGACGCGTACTGGATGATCCAGCAGGCCATCGCCTCCGATGACCCCGTGGTGTTCTTCGAACCGAAGCGGCGCTACCACGTCAAGGACACCGTCAACTTCTCGGCCCGCCCGGCTCCGATGCACCAGGCGCAGGTGGTGCGCTACGGCACGGACGCCACGCTCCTCGCCTACGGGCCGATGGTCAGGACCTGCCTGGATGCCGCGGTGCTCGCAGCCGAGGAGGGGACGTCCCTGGAGGTGGTGGACCTGCGCACACTGAGCCCCGTCGACTGGGTCACCATCGAGTCCTCAGTGAGGCGCACGCGGCGCGCCGTCGTCGTGCACGAGGCGGCCAAGACGCTGGGGCTCGGCGCCGAGATCGCCGCCAAGCTCCACGAGGACCTCTTCTACGTGATGGAGGCCCCGGTCCAGCGGGTGGCCGGCTACGACATGCCGTACCCGCCGGCCAGGGTGGAGGAGGAGTACCTTCCGAGTGTGGACCGGATCCTGGACGCCGTCGACCGTTCACTCGCCTACTAGGAGCCTGAGATGAAGCACCAATTCCTGCTGCCGGATCCGGGCGAGGGCCTGCTCGAGGCGGAGATCGTGGCGTGGAGGGTCGCGGCGGGTGACGTGATCGAGGTCAACGACGTGCTGGTGGAGATCGAGACGGCCAAGTCGCTCGTTGAGCTCCCCTCACCGTTCGCGGGCACCGTCACTGAGCTGCTGGTGGCGGAGGGGACGACGGTGGAGGTCGGCAGCCCGATCGTGGAGATCGACGACGGGGAAGGCGGAGAGGCGCCCACGGAGGAGGCGCCCGCTGGGGCAGGCCCCAACCTGGTGGGCTACGGACCCTCCGATCCGGGACCCGCTCGGCGTCGCCGTCGAGCGCAGGGGGCGGACAAGGCCTCGGTGGCCGAGGCGATGTCCGCGTCCTACGGGCACCATGAGCCGGGGCGCCGGGCGGACGAGGTGCATCCCGCGGGGGCGGTCCACGCCCAGGCCCACGGCGATCCGTTGCCGGCCCCTGGCCGGGCGCCGTCGGAGTCCCAGCTGGTGCTGGCCTCGGATCCTGGATCGTCGCGGGCGAAGCCCCCGGTGCGCAAGTACGCGATGGATCTCGGCGTGGACCTCGGAACAGTGGTGGGCACCGGGCCTGAGGGCACGATCACCCGCCGCGACGTGGAGGCCGCCGCCGCGTTCCGCTACCTCGACGAGCAGCCCAAACAGGGGCGCATCCTCAACGATCACGCCGCATTCCAGGCCTCCGAGCCGAGGCTCGGCGGGGCCGCGGGTGCTGCTGGGCAGGCGCACGCCGGGACCTCGTTCAGCGGGTCCAGCTTCGGCGGCGGATTCGGACCGACGGAGGGAATTGGTGGCTCCAACCCGCGGCAGGGCCGCGCCGAGCGCCGCGTCCCCATCAAGGGCGTCCGGAAGGCGACGGCGGAGAACATGGTGCGCTCCATCCAGACGCATGTGCACGTCACCGAGTGGATCACCGTCGACGTCAGCGCGACGATGGACTTCGTCGAGACGCTCAAGGGTCGCCGTGAGTTCACGGGCCTGAGGGTGTCGCCGCTGCTGGTCTACGCCAAGGCCATCTGCCTGGCTCTTGCGCGCAATCCGGAGCTCAACTCGTCGTGGGACGAGGAGCGGCAGGAGATCGTCTATTACGGCGACGTGAATCTCGGCATCGCGGCCGCCACCCCCCGCGGCCTGATGGTGCCCAACATCAAGTCCGCCCAGGATCTGAGCCTGCTGCAGCTGTGCCAGGCCGTGAACCAGCTGGTGCAGGTGTCGCGGGAGGGAAAACTGCAGCCCGGCGACTACGCATCCGGCACGTTCACCATCACCAACGTGGGCGTCTTCGGGATCGATGCGGGCACGCCCATCATCAACGGCGACGAGTCTGCGATCTTCTGCATGGGCTCCATCGAGCGCCGCCCGTGGGTAGTGGGCGCGGGGGCCGAGGAGCGCGTCGTCCCGAGGTGGGTGACCACGTTGGCCGTGGCGTTCGATCATCGGATCGTCGACGGAGAGCAGGGGTCGCGGTTCCTGCACGACGTAGCCTCCATCCTTCAGGAGCCGGCCCTGGCGCTGCTCTACTGAGAGATTCCCGGAGATGTGTTTAGCGGGCCGGATTGTGGGTACGTAGCCATTACCAACCCACAACGAGGAGGAATCATGGGAATCGACGACAAGATCAGCAATGCGGCCCAGGAAGCGGCGGGGAAGGTCAAGGAAGGCGTCGGTAAGGCGACCGACAATGAGCGCCTCGAGGCCGAGGGACACGCCGATCAGGCTGCAGCCGATGTGAAGCAGGCCGGCGAGAAGATCAAGGACGCCTTCAAGTAAATCCTTCGGGCGAGCTTATTCAGTCCGACTTCGCACCAAGGCGAAAGCGCGGCCGGCCACTCACGTGGTCGGCCGTTGCTGTGCCCAGAGCGCACAGATCCAGGATTGTGGCGCACCAAAGGGACTCGCCTCGTGCACGAATTGCAGGTGGCATTGTGACAACACCCCGTGACCCTGAGGCGCCCGCTGCGGTGCACCGACTGGCGGAGGTGCTTGAGGAAGTGCGCGTCGGCGTCCCGACGACAAGGGATGCGGCCTTCGACACCCTGAGGCGGCTCTTGGCCGTCCATGTGGGCGGCCAACTCGGACGGCCCCGTGGACCCCTCGGTATGGCCTGGCACGGCCGCGTCGCGCGTTCCCAGCGGGCCATCGCCGCGTCCGTCGCCTTCCTGGAAATGGTTCGCCGGGATTCGCTGGACTTCGTGATCGAGGCAGGGCTGTTGGAGGAGATCCTGACCGACTACCTGGCCCCGACGGAGGGCGAGCCTCCGGACAGCAGAAGCCGCGGGGCATGACCTGATCGTTGCGTCCTCGGCCCTCCGCCTCCGCTACTGTGCGAAGGTACGGCGAGTCACGCCGTCACCTCACCAGAGGAAGCTTGAATGACCCTCGATCTCAGTGGCGAAGAGGGGGCACCGGCCCCGGCAGCGCCCCGCGTCGGCATCGACATGTTCGTGCCGGATCCTGAGCTGGTAGCCCCCCCACGGGCGAGGCTGGCTCTCGTCCAGCCCGAGTCCCAGCGGGTGCAGGTGCTGAGTAGTGCCCTCGATGACAGCTACGACGTCATAGCGGTGACCGACATCGAGGGCGCCATCGACACCCTGCTGGCCGATCCCCCGGAGATCGTCCTTGCGGACCTCGCAGCCTGGTCCGCGGGCCTGGACTTCCTTCGCGCCCTCCGGGCAGAGCCGACGCTGGCGGGGAGCGCTGTGGTTCTGCTGGATGATCCGCCGGACGAGTCGGGTGAGGTCCACGTGGATCTTCCGCAGCTGCGCATCCGCCTGGCGGCCGCGCTGGCCAGGGCCCGACAGCGTTCCCTGGACACTGCGTGGCGGCGCGCCCTCCTCTCGTCGCTGCGCGACGGGGTGTTAATCTTCGATGCAGCGGGCGTGGTCATGGACATGAATCCCGCGTTCGCCCAGTTGTTCGGGTACTCGATGGCCGACGGGCCGTTCCGGCCTCCCTACCCGTGGTGGCCGAGCGAGGAGGAGGACGCGGACCAGAGGGCGGCGATCGCGCAACGCCATCGCGAGGCCCGTGAAGGTTCACCGGGGACCACCGAGGCGCTGTACTACGACTGTGAGCGCCGACCCTTCTGGGTCTCGGTGACCGACGCATCGGTGAAGGATCCCGAGACGGGCCTCACCGCCACCATCCGGACGTTCCGGGACATCACGCGTCAGAAGGAGGCGGAGAGCCGACGCGCGGCTGCCGCGCATGTCAGCGCGGGCTTCGCAGGTGAGGACGACATCGCGACCCTGTTGGGGCTGGCCACCCACGGCTTCGAGTTGCTGTTCGTGGGACGCTGCACCATCCAGATCGACCTGGGAGGCCCGGTCCTGTTCCACAGTGGCGCGACGGTGTCGGCCGAGGAGCTGCCGCCGGAGGTCGTGGCCGGCATCGGTGGACGCCCGAACGCCGACAGCATCAGCCTGCGGCCGGGCATCCTGCTCGTGCCGCAGACGAGCCTCGCCGACTGCCGGGCCTGGATCCAGTTCCCACGGCCCCGTCAGGTCAGGCCGGACGAGATGATCGTGGCCGACCTCCTCGCGCAGGCCTTTGCGCTGGCCGTCGATCGCCTCATCACGGCCCAGCAGAGCGCTGACAGACAGGAACACATGGCGCGCGGGATCGAGAGCCACCGCCTGATCGGCCAGGCGGTGGGCATCCTCGTCGAACGGCACAGGGTGACGCCGGCCGAGGCCTTCGAACGGCTCAAGCACGCCAGCCAGGAGCGGAACCTCAAGCTCCGCGCAGTGGCGGAGCTCGTCATCGAGACGGGCGCGGACCCCGAGGCGCTCTAGGCGCCGCTGGCCGCAGCCGTCGCGTTGGCCTCGGTCTCCGCGATCTTGGTGAGGAGTTCGTCGGTGCGGGACTCCTCCTCAAGCGACTGGGTGAGGAGGTCGTAGCCGTCGTTGAGTCCGAGCATCTTGGCCCACCGTCGCATGGTGCCGTAGCGGGTGATCTCGTAGTGCTCGACGGCCTGCGCCGAGGCGATGAGGGCGGCGTCGGCGGCAGGGCTGCCCTGGTACTCCTCCAGGTGCTCGTCGCCCTCCTTGAGGATGCCGTCGATGGCGTCGCAGCGCTTGCTGGTGGGCTTGCGGTCGATCATCGCGAAGACCTTCTCGAGGCGATCGATCTGCCCCTGGGTCTCCCCGAGGTGGTGCTCGAACGCGGCCTTCAGCTCGTCGGAGACCGCTGCCTCCTGCAGCTTCGGGAGGGACGAGAGGATGTGTCGCTCGGCGTAGTACATGTCTCGCATGGTTGCGAAGAACAATGCGGCCAGATCCTTTTCAGCCATGGTTTCTGTTCCTTTCTCAGGGCGTGTGGAATGTGCTCCACGCTAGTCCGATCGGCCCGGCTGTCAAGTGGACAGGGGGAGTATTTCGCCCTGAACCGCCCCTGTTTAGAATCCGCGGAAGTGGGTACGTAATAGGGCTGACTGGCTCCGCCTGCCCTATGTTCGATGGGCTTATCCGGCGTGATCACTTTGCTCGATCCATGTTTAGACATCGCGATTGTGGGTAAGGACTGTGCAGGAGAGCACAAGCTCTCGCACGACCGAACACGTAATGGAGGATCACCATGGCGTACCCGAATGAGACACCCACTGGTGGGCAGAGCGAGTACGGCGCAACTGTGGCGCCGGTCACCATGCCTGGGCAGTCCGGTGCAACCGGTTGGACCGGGTCTTCCGCCGATCAGAGCGCCACCGACCAGGCCAAGGAGGTCGCCTCCCACACGGGTGACCGGGCCAAGGATGTCGCGGCCACGGCCCAGGGTGAGGCGAAGGCCGTCACCGATACAGCCAAGGATGCTGGTGGCCACGTCATCGACACCGCCAAGCAGGAGGTCGGTGAGGTGGTCGAGGAGGCCAAGGCGCAGGGTCGTCGGCTCCTCGACGAATCGATGTACGAGCTCCGGGCCCAGGCCGGGACCGGGCAGCACATGGTCGCGGAGTTGGCCCGCTCATTGAGCGGTGAGCTGCGGGCGATGTCCCAGGCGGACCAGGACGGCATGCTCGGCGGCTACGTGGACAAGGCGCAGCGGTTCAGCGACGACGCGGCCGCGTGGCTGGAGAGCCGGCAGCCCGACGAGGTCCTGGAGTCGGTGCGTCGCTACGCCGCACGCAACCCCTGGCAGTTCCTGGCCATCTCCGCAGGCGTCGGGTTCGTCGGGGCGCGCATCTACCGCGGCCTGCAGGGAGCCAAGGCTGATGAAGGCAGCCGGGCGCAGCCCGCGGCCGTGTATCGCCCAGGGGCTGCGGTGCCTGGTTCATATCCCACGCCGCACCTCGGCGGCCAGTACCCGCCGACGCCCTCGGGTGCTGCCCCTCGTCGCGAGTCGCAGGTGGCCAACGGGACGTTCGTTGAGCCTGAGTCCCAGTACGAGGATCTCACCGTCGAGGGTGGGGATCCCTGGCGGGAGGGTCTCCGATGACCTCCCCCTACACCGATCCGATCCCCACCGCCCGCGACTCTTACGGCGCCGGACACCCGGATCCCGCCATCCCGCTGGGCATGGACCCGGAGGAGGCCGAGAAGGAAGCAAGCTACGCCCGGTACCGGGCCGAGGAGCGGTCGCTTGGCGATATCGCCTCGGACCTGATCGACAACGCCACCACCCTGATCCGTCAGGAAGTGGAGTTGGCCAAGGTCGAGGCCAAGCAGTCGGCGTCGAAGGCGGGAAAGGGCGCCGGCATGCTCGCCGGGGCCGGCGTCACTGCCTTTCTGGGCCTGATCGCTCTCACGCTGGCCCTCTGGTGGGGCCTGGCCGTCCTGATGGGGTCGGCCCAGAACCCATCCCTGGGATGGAGTGGGGTGATCGTGGCCGTGATCTGGTTCGCGATCGCCGCCATCCTCGCCATGGCTGGGAAGAGTGAGTTCGCCAAGATGCGGGGCCTGCCCCGGACCGCTGAGACCGTGAAGAAGATCCCGAACGCTGCCACTGGCAATGAGGAGAAGAACTGATGAGCACCAACCCGGATGAGATCCGTCGAGATATCGAGCGCACCCGCGCTGAGCTGAGTGACAACGTCAACGCCCTCGGCGACAGCGCCAAGCCGAGCAACATGGTCCGCGAGCAGGTGGATCAGGTCAAGGAGGGCGTCCACAGCTTCAAGGAGCGGATCTTCGGCTCCGACACCAACCCCTACGACCATGGCGCGGTGGGCGAGGTGGGGGACAAGGCAGGTACTGCGGTGGCTGATGCCCGCGACGCCGTGGCCGACGCGCCGCGCCAGGTGAAGGCGTCGACCCGGGGCAACCCGCTCGCCGCGGGCCTCATCGCCGCCGGCATCGGGGCGCTCATCGGAGGACTGATCCCCGCCTCGCAGATGGAGAAGGAGCGCGCCACGCAGCTCAAGGACGCCGCAGAGCCCGCGATCGAGGAGCTCAAGGCCATGGCGACGGAGGCGAAGGACAACCTGCAGCCGCTCGCCGAGGAGGTCGCGGGGAACATCAAGGAGGTTGCACAGGGCGCCGGCCAGAACATCAAGGCCGACGCGCAGGCCGCCACCGACGAGGTCTCCGAGCAGGCCCGGCTCTCCGCAGAGACGGTCAAGGCCGACGCCCAGGTCAAGGCCGACGAGACCAAGGCGGAAGCGGACCGACTCCGCAGCACCTGACCGATGGGCCGGCCCGGATGTCCCGGGCCGGCCCCCGTCACGCTGCAGTCGTCCCGACGGCGGTCCCCGTCGGGCCGTCGTCGGGACCGCACTGTGGCACCACCCCAGCGGGCTCAGGCTCGTAGAAATCGTCGGCCCCGGGCCCGCGCGGCCCTCTGGCCGGCTAGCCCGAGGAGCAGTGCAATGTCGCCAGCCGAGAAGAAGACCCCACCCACTCTGACCCCGCCCAGCGGGCCGGGCGTCGAGTCCCCTCCTGTTGAGGAGCCCACCACCACCGTCGCACCGCCGCCGCCCAAGCCGTCGCAGCAGGGCCCCGCGACCGTCACGCCGACAGGCGCAGCCACCGGAGCGCCGCCCGAGGCGGTGGCGCAGCAGGGGGAGTACCTCACCACCTCGCAGGGCGCCCGCCTCCGCACCACGGATCATTCGCTGAAGGCCGGCCTCCGGGGCCCGGTGCTCCTGCAGGACCACCACCTGCGCGAGAAGATCACCCACTTCGACCACGAGCGAATTCCCGAGCGCGTCGTCCACGCCCGCGGCACTGGTGCCCATGGGGTCTTCGTGGCCAACGGGCGCGCCGCCAGGATCTGCCGCGCCGCATTCCTCAAGAAGGGGGTGGAAACCCCCGTGTTCGTCCGATTCTCGACGGTGGCGGGTTTCCGGGGATCCTCGGACACCGTCCGCGACACCCGCGGTTTCGCAACGAAGTTCTACACCACCGAGGGCAACTACGACCTCGTCGGCAACAACATCCCGGTCTTCTTCATCCAGGAGGGCATCAAGTTCCCCGACATCGTGCACGCGGTCAAGCCCGAGCCGGACCGTGAGATCCCCCAGGCGCAGAGCGCGCACGACACGTTCTGGGACTTCGTCTCCCTGCACACCGAGGCGCAGGCTCACGTCGCGTGGAGCATGTCCGATCGGGCGATTCCCCTGTCCTACCGGATGATGGAGGGCTTCGGCATCCACACCTTCCGGCTCATCAACGAGGCGGGCGACACGAGCCTGGTGAAGTTCCACTGGAAGCCCAAGCAGGGCATCCACAGCCAGGTCTGGGAGGAGACGCAGCTGACGGCGGGCAACGACCCGGACTTCCACCGTCGGGACCTCTACGACGCCATCGACGCCGGCGCCTACCCGTCCTACGACCTGGGCGTCCAGGTGATGCCGGACACCGAGGACGAGACGTTTGAGGGCATCGACCTGCTGGACCCCACCAAGCTGATACCCGAGGAACTGTGCCCGGTGGAGATCATCGGGACGATGACGCTCAACCGGCGCCCCACGAACTTCTTCGCCGAGGTGGAGCAGGTGATGTTCAACCCCGGCAACCTGGTGCCGGGGATCGACGTCACCAACGACCCGCTGCTCCAGGTGCGGCTGTTCTCCTACATCGACACCCAGATCACCCGGCTGGGCGGGCCTAACTTCAGCCAGATCCCGATCAACCGCGCCCACTGCCCGGTCAACGACATGTTCCGCGACGGCTTCCACCAGGCCGCCGTCCACGGCGGGGTGGCGCCGTACCGGCCCAACTCGCTCGACGGCGGGAACCCGGCCGAGGCCGACGACGGGTCGGGTGCGTTCATCGACATTCCCACTCCGGTGGCAGGGGACAAGGTGCGTGAGCTGTCCGCGAGCTTCGAGGATCACTTCAGCCAGGTCACGCTCTTCGTGCGCTCCCTGACGGACGTGGAGCGCGAGCACCTGACCCGCGCCTACACGTTCGAGCTGGGCAAGTGCTTCGAAGAATCCGTACGGGTGCGGCAGCTGCAGTGCCTGGCCAACGTCGACGCCGAGCTGTGCGCGGACGTTGCCCGTGGCCTCGGCCTACCGGCGCCGGAGCCGACGGTGCCGCCCGCCGACGTGGAGCCCAGCCAGGCGCTGTCGCAGCTGCGCGGGAAGTGGCCGGTGACGGGCCGAAAGATCGCGGTGATCGTCGACGCCGACACCGATCCCGCTGCGATCGCCGTGGCGAAGGACGCCGTCGAGGGGAAGGGCATGCGTGCGTTCATCACGGCTCCACGCGGCGGCAAGCTGGGTGACGTCGTGATCGATCGGGCGTTCCTCACGGCAGCGTCGATCGAGTTCGACGCGGCGTTGGTCCTGGAAGCGCCCAAGCCCGCACCGGATGCCGAGCCCACTTTCGACGCGAAGGCCGGTCACTCGACGGCGGGCGAGCCGGTGGATCCGCGCGTGGTCAAGATGGTCGCGGAGATGTACCGCCACTGCAAAGCGATCGCGGTCTCCCCCGGGGCCACAGCCGTGCTCGACGCGGCCGGGGTGCCACGGGAGGCTCCTGGCGTGGTGGTGGCCGAGGCTGGGGCGGCCGTCTCGCGGCTGACGAAGCTGCTCGCCACGCACCGGGTGTGGGAGCGGTTCCCGGCCGGCCCAGGCGGTCCTCAAGCCCGCGATGGAGAAGCGCCTGGTGCCGGCGAGGAGAAGCCGGCGTAGACCGCGCCGGCTGAGCGACGGGAGGGAAGCGATGATGCGCGCTGTCACCTGGCAGGGACGAGGCAAGGTTGAGCTGACGGAGGTTCCGGATCCCGCAATCGAGAACCCTACCGATGTGGTGGTGCGGGTCACCTCCACGGCGATCTGCGGATCGGACCTCCACCTGATCGGACCGCTGACCCCGTTCATGACCCGCGGCGATGTCCTGGGCCACGAGTTCATGGGAGTCGTCGAGGAGATCGGCTCGCAGATCACGCACCTGAGGGTGGGGGACCGGGTGGTGGTCCCGTTCAACATCTCGTGCGGTAGCTGCTTCATGTGCTCCCGCGGGCTCCACTCGCAGTGTGAGACCACCCAGGTTAGGGAGTACGGCACCGGCGCGGCGTTGTTCGGCTACACCAAGCTGTACGGCCAGGTGCCCGGAGGCCAGGCCGAGTTCGTGCGTGTCCCGCAGGCCCAGTTCGGTCCGATCAAGCTGCCTGAGACGGGTCCCGATGAGCGCTGGCTGTACCTGTCCGACATCCTGCCCACCGCGTGGCAGGCGGTGAAGTATGCGGAGCTGCAGCCCGGCGAGACGTTGGCAGTGATCGGCCTGGGGCCGGTCGGACAGCTCGTGGCCCGCGCCGCCCGGGAGCAGGGCGCCGGCCGGGTCATCGCCGTCGACTACGTACCCGAACGGCTCGCCCTGGCCAGGGAATCGGGCTTCGAGGTGATCCATGCAGGCGGCGTGGGTGACGTGTCCGGAGCGATCCGCGAACTCACCCAAGGGCGTGGCGCCGATCGCGTCGTGGACGCCGTCGGGATGGAGGCGCACGGGTCACCGGTGGCCCACGCCGCGATCGGGATGGTGACGACGCTCCCCAAACCGGTGGCGGCCGCCCTCACGCAGACCCTCGGCGTGGATCGGCTCGCGGCACTGGAGACAGCGCTGGGTTCGGTGCGCCGAGGCGGCACCGTGTCCCTGGCAGGGGTGTACGGCGGGGCTGTGGATCCGCTGAACCTGATGAGGCTGTTCGACGCCCAGGTGACGGTCCGGATGGGGCAGGCCAACGTCCGGCGGTGGACGGACGAACTGTTCGAGATCCTGTCACGTGAGGACGACGTCTTCGGCGTTGAGGGCTTCGCCACCCACCACCTGCCCCTCGACGAGGCCCCGCACGCCTACAGCGTGTTCCGCGAGAAGAAGGACGGCTGCATCAAGGTGGTCCTGCACCCCTGACCTCGGTGGGCGGCTCGGTCACCGGTCCGGGTTGAGCGGGGAGAGCCCTTGCGGGATCTCGTCGCTGACCACGACGACCGTGTCGATGGTCTTCCAGTCCACGTCGGAGCACCGTCGGCGAAGGTCCTCGATCTGCGCCACGGTAAGCACCGCACCCTCCACAGGCACCACGAACACCTCACTGTGGAACATGTGGCCCATGTCGCGGGTGCGGACCTCGGCCTCGGCAACCCAGTCGGTACGCAGCGCCGCCTGGCGGAGCTTCTCGATGACCGGGTGCGGGTCGTCGGACTCGATCGGGGTGGCGCGGGCGTCGAGCAGGGCCGCGACCGCACCGCGGACGTTCGTGACGCCGTCCTTGACGATGCTGGCCGAGACCAAGACCGCGGCCACTGAGTCCGCCCACCACAGGCCGAACCCGATTCCCGTGACACCGGCCACGGTCGCCAGACCTGTCTGCCAGTCGGCCTTGAGCATGTCGGCGTCGGCGGCAAGCGTCTTGTCGTGCAGTTGCTCAGCGAGTTTCAGCTTCATCCGGCCGAGGATGACCGGCGGGATGGCGCTGAGCGTCATCACCACGATCATCAGCCACCCGGACCAGAAGGTGTATCCCAGGAGGGTGACGGCGCCCACGGGTGGCCGCTCGCCCTTGATCAGCCCCGAAGCCCCGTTGTAGAGCAGTGACGCCCCGAAGGTCAGAAGGGCCACCGCCGAGACGAGGTGACCGGCCGCGATGGCGCGGTGGTGCCCGTAGGGATGCTCGGGTGTGCGCGGCTTGCTGGCCCGCCACACTCCGATCAGGAATGCCACCGGCGGAAGGAGGGCCAGCGAGTCCTCCACGAAGGCTGTGCGCATCGCCTGGGACTGGCCGGCCGTGAGACCGACGGCCGTGATGATGAGGCCCATCACCACCAGCGAGATCCACTCCAGCCGGATGGCCCGGTGGAGGAGCGCGGACTGCTTCGGGGGCAGCACCGAATCGCGGTTGCTCATGCCTGGAGCCCTTCGGCGGCGAGGAAGCGCTCAAGGTTGGTCAGCAGCGCGTTCTCTCCCAAGCGGACCGCGATGACGAGCTTCACGGCCTTGCCGTCCGCGCCGATGGTGGTGGTGTACGGACGGGTGAGGGCAGCGTGCGTGGACCACGGCGAGTCTGAGGTGAGGCCGCCGATGATGAGGTCCAGCTGGCCCAGCTTGATCAGCTCCATGAGCTCACTCTCGGCCCCCTCGCGCCACTCCACGGTGGCGCCGATGGTGTCGGCGTAGGCCTCGACGATCTCGGCCTCGGGACCGCCGACCGTCCCGTCGTCGGATATCTCGGCGTGCGGCGGATGCGAGGCCACACCCACCAGGAGCGGGCCGTTCGTGGCGCGATGCAGGGTTCCCTCCGGGTCCCGGGGGAAGGCCGGCTCAGCGCACCCGCTCAGCAGGACCACCAGGGCCAGAGCGATGGCCCACAGGCTGCGGATCATCTTCGGAGTCTGCCATGCGGACCGACCCCTTGGCCAGGGGTCCGTTGGCGGCCGGCGACACCAGGGCGGCCCAACGCCTGTTTCGGATGCGCCTGATGTGGGTACGTCAGCGACGTGGGGCGCCAGCTGCCCCGGACAAGCAGAGACGCGCCAGCCGGGCTGACGGACCTGGCGCCGGTAAGTGAAGGAGGGGCACGCCATGTCGCCCAGTGAACGATCCACGCGAGACAGCGAGCCTGAATCGGTTGAGCAGACCCGGGAGAAGGCCGCGACCGCGCCGCACCCCGACGACCCGAGGAAGCCGGACTCCCCGTCGGACCTGCACGGACCCTCCTGGCGGTACGCGCTCAAGCGGGCCGCGTCCGAGTTCTCCAAGGACCACGTGACGGACCTGGCCGCGAGCCTCACCTACTTCGCCGTGTTGTCGCTCTTCCCGATGCTCCTGGCGCTGGTCTCGCTGCTGGGCGTCTTCGGACAGGGAGAGCAGACCGCGCAAGGCATCAACCGGCTGATCGAGACCTACGCGCCGGCGGAGCTCTCGGAACTGCTCGGCGACACCATCACGGGCCTGGCGACGCAGGGGGGTGCCGGGCTGGCGTT
This sequence comes from Tessaracoccus sp. MC1627, assembly GCF_014164725.1. Lineage (NCBI taxonomy): Bacteria > Bacillati > Actinomycetota > Actinomycetes > Propionibacteriales > Propionibacteriaceae > Tessaracoccus > Tessaracoccus sp. MC1627. The sequence goes on from NZ_JACJGA010000001.1 coordinate 582,563, forward strand.
GGCGACGGGCCTGGCGGGCGCGCTGTGGGCCGCGTCCGGGTACGTCGGGGCCTTCTCCCGCGCGATGAACCGGATCTACGAGGTGGAAGAGGGGAGGCCGTTCTGGAAGCACAAGCCGCAGATGCTGCTCCTGACGCTGGTCCTGGTCCTCATCCTGGCCGTCATCGTCTTCGCGCTGGTCCTGTCCGGCGACATCGCGCGGGGCATCGGAGGCCTCATCGGTCTCGAAGACACCACCGTGCTGATCTGGGACATCGCGAAGTGGCCCGTGGTCATCGCCCTGGCGGTGCTGCTGATCGCGCTGTTATATTACTTCACCCCCAACGTGAAGCAGCCCAAGTTCCGCTGGATCAGCGTCGGCGCGTTGGTCGCGCTGCTCGTGGCGGCTTTGGCGGTGGCCGGCTTCTCTGTGTACGTGACCAACTTCGCCTCCTACAACGCCACCTACGGCGTCATCGGCTCGGTCATCGTCCTCCTCCTCGGGGTGTGGATCATCAACAACGTTCTGCTGTTCGGCGCGGAGATCGACGCGGAGATCGAGCGGGGGCGGCAACTCCAGGCGGGGATCGAGGCCGAGGAGGTCATCAAGCTGCCGCCGCGCGACACCAGGGCCTCGGAGAAGCTCGCCGACAAGCACGGCGAACTCGTCAGCCGCGGCAGAGAGCTGCGGGCCGAACTCGGGAGGGACCACTCCAAGGACGCCTGAGGGATTCGGGGGTCCGGCCGTCGGCCGGACTACGGCCGCGACACCGACAGTGAAACACTTGCTCCATGCCTTCGCCCACCCGGTTCCACGTCGACCTCGACGCCCTGCACGCCAACCTCGCCGTCGCCCGCGATCTGGCCGGTGGACGGAAGGTCCTGGCGGCGGTCAAGGCGAACGCGTACGGCCACGGCCTCGTCGAGGTGTCGCGCAGCATCCAGCAGAGGGGGAGCGCGGACTGGCTCGGGGTGGCCCTCACGACGGAGGCGCAGGCGCTGCGTGACGCCGGGGTCACCCTGCCCGTCCTCAAGTTCACCCCCACCCTGGCCGAGGACCTGCCGGAGGCCATCGCCGCGGGCGTGACGCTGTCCGTCGGGGACTCCCGCTCCGTGGACGAGGCGCAGGCGGCTGCCCTGGCGGCGGGGGTCACCGTCGACGTGCACCTCAAGATCGACACCGGGATGCGGCGCGTGGGCGTCGACCCCGCGGACGCTGTCGCGCTGGCGGAGAGGCTGGCCGCGTCGTCGCACCTGAGAGTCGGGGGCATCTTCACCCACCTCCCGGTCAGCGACGTGGTGCCAGGCGAGGAGTTCACCCGCGGCCAGCTGGCTCTGTTCGAGGCGACGGTGGCGAAGGTCGCGGCGGTGGTGGGCCCCCTCGAGCTGGTGCACGCGGCCAACTCAGGGGCGGTCCTCGGCCACGACCTCGGCTCCACCACCATGGTGCGCCCCGGCATCATGATCTACGGCTCCTACCCGGACGCCGCCACGCCCCCCACCCGGCCCCTGCGCGACGTGGGCCGCTGGACATCACGTGTGAGCTTCCTCAAGCGGATCGCGGCGGGGGAGACGGTGGGATACGGCCGCACCTGGACCGCCCCCCGCGACACCTGGGTGGCCACCGTGGCCGTCGGATACGGCGACGGATACTCGCGGCTGCTGTCGTCGCGGGGCCGGATGCTGATTGACGGCCGCTCCTACCCGGTCATCGGCCGAGTGTGCATGGACCAGACCATGCTGGACCTCGGACCCGACGGGCCGATGGTGGGGGTGGGCGACGAGGTTGTCCTGATGGGAACCAGCGGTGGCGAGCGCATCGGCGTCGAGGAGATCGCCCGGCTGATGGGCACCATCACCTACGAGGTGACCTGCCTGATCACCGCCCGCGTCCCGCGGACCTACTGACCCCTACTCGGCGCGGCTGCGGGGCAGCTTCGGCCGCCTGCTGGGGAACTCGTTCATGGCGTGGATGCCGATGCTCCGGGTGCTCCATCCGTCGACGGCGGCGCCCACGCCACCGCCCACGAACGGGATCCCGCGCAGCGCCCGCACGCCGAGACGCTTCCCGCTGACCTGGTACAGCACCCGGTCCAGCAGCGCCCGCGACACCTGCCCGTCCAGCCGCGCGTCGAACACCGGCGCTGTGGCCACCACCAGCGGCGAGCTGGGCAGCACGCCCTTGCTCACCAGGTCCGCCATGGTGGACGGGCCGAGCATGACCATGAGGATGGCGGTGCGGACTCGCGGATCGCTGAGTTCGTAGCCGCGGAGGTGCGCGATGCCCGCCACCAGCCGTGCCTGGAGGAACGTCGCCGCCGCGATGTTGGCCGGCACCGCCACCAGGGACACGAAGAACCCGCCCCAGTTCGTGACGAAACCCTGGCCACCGGCCATGGCGACGTGCTGGTTGATCATCCAGGAGATGGCGGACTCGGCATCCGAGCGCTGCGCCAAGAGCTGTTTGGCGGCGTGTTTGGCACCCGGCAGCCTGCCCTTGCCGTCGATGGCCAGCTGCAGGAGCTCGTGGAGGACGTCGGCGGTGAAGTTCTCGGCCACCGCCACGACGTTCTGGTCACTCATCGGCATACCCCTCTCTGCCCCAAGCGTCGCACACGCCTGCAAGCGCGTCGACCCTGGAAATGTCCCTAGGGGCTGCCAGACTGGGGGGATGCTGGGCGCCACGTTCGGCCGGCCCGAGGAGTGGCCGAGCCAAGATCTCATCGGATACTCCGAGGAGTTCGGCGCCGGACTGGCGCTCGAGGCCTACGCCTGCGGCGTGTTCCCGATGCCGATCTACCACGACGGGGACGAGATGGGCTGGTGGTCGCCGATGCAGCGCGGGCTGCTACCCATCCGCGGCCTCCACGTCACCAGATCGGTGAGAAAGTCGGCCAAGCGCTACACCACGACGGTGGATCAGGCGTTCGGCGGCGTCCTGGAGGCGTGCGCGGACCCGTCGCGCGACGGCGGGTGGATCGACGCGCGGATCGAGGAGGCGTACACCACCCTGCACGAGAAGGGGTGGGTGCACTCCGTCGAGACCTGGGACGCGGACGGGCGGCTGGTCGGAGGGCTGTACGGCGTGCACATCGGCGGCGTGTTCGCGGGGGAGTCGATGTTCCACCATCCCGAGCTGGGGCGGGACGCGTCGAAGGTGGCGCTGCTGCGCCTCGCCGTCGAGCTGGCGGACGCGGGCGTGGCGCTGCTGGACGTGCAGTGGCTGACGGAGCACCTCGGCTCGCTCGGCGCCTACGAGGTGCCACGGCACGAGTACCTGGGGCGGCTCAGTCTGGCCTTGGAGCTCCCCCGGTTGCCGTGGCGGGCCCGGGAGGCCATGGACGGGACTGAGTTGCTGAAGGCCTGGGACGTGGTGCGCTCGGCGGGCACACTGTCTGTGAGAGGAGGCGCCGATGCCTGAGCTGCCGGAGGTGGCCGCCCTCGCCGGGGCGCTGGACGAGAGGCTGCGCGGCCGCGTGATCGCCGCGGGACATCTCGTGTCGTTCGCCGCGCTGAAGACGTTCCGGATCCCGCTGGAGGCGCTGGCCGGGCTGGAGGTGGGCGGGGTATCCCGCCACGGGAAGTTCGTCGACGTTGAGGCCCAGGGCGTCCACCTCATCTTCCACCTCGCCCGCGCGGGCTGGGTCACCTGGCACGACGAGGCCCCGGCGGTCCCGTCGAGGCCGGGCAAGTCCGGGCTGGCGCTACGGATCATCCTCGACGACGGCTCCGGCTTCAGCGTCACGGAGGCCGGCACCCAGAAGCATCTTGCCCTCTACGTGGTGGAGAGCCCCGAGGAGGTGCCGGGGGTCGCGGCGCTGGGCCCGGATCCGCTGAGCCCCGAGTTCACCGTCGAGGACTTCCGGGCCGTGCTGGCCGTCGCCGGACGCGCCCAGCTCAAAGGGGTTCTGCGTGACCAGAAGATCCTGGCGGGGATCGGTAACGCCTACAGCGACGAGATCCTGCACGCCGCCAGACTGAGCCCCTTCAAGCCCGCCAACAGCCTCGACGAGGTGGCCTCGGCTGAGCTCTTCGGGCACCTTCGTGACGTGCTGGGCCAGGCTGTCGCGGCAGCGGCCCAGGTGCCGATCGCGCAGCTCAAGGACGCCAAGCGCGCCGGGATGCGGGTCCATGGGCGCGCGGGCGAGGCGTGCGAGGTGTGTGGCTCGACCATCGCCGAGGTGTCGTTCGCCGACTCGTCGCTGCAGTACTGCCCCGGGTGTCAGACCGGGGGGAAGCCGCTCGCGGACCGCCGGATGTCAAAACTCCTCAAGTAGCACTCTCCCCGGCTCCCTACGATGAGGAGATGAGCGACGGCGGAGTCATCGGCGACATCCAGGACAAGGCCAAGGACGTCGAGCACCATCCCGTCGCGGCATGGGTCGCCGGAGCAGGACACGTCGTCAACGGAGTGGTCCACGCCATCATCGGCGCCATCGCCATCGGGATCGCCCAGGGGGCCGCGGGATCCGCGGACCAGTCCGGCGCCATGCGGGCGATCAGGGCAAACCCGATGGGCGCGGCCGCGCTGTGGCTGGTCGCCGGGGCGCTGTTCGCCCTGGCCGTCTATTCGCTGGTGGTCGCCGTCGGTGAGGTGACTCGGGAGAAGCGGGACGCGGCCAAGAGCGTCGGCCGTGCGGTGATGTACGCCGTGGTGGGCGCGGCGGCGCTGGTCTACGCCATGGGCGGCACGGCAGACGGTGAGGAATCCACCGAGTCGCTCAGCGCCGAGCTGCTGCAGAGTTGGTGGGGATCGGCGCTCCTGGTGCTGGCCGGCGTGGTGATCGCCGTGATCGGCGCGGCGATGATGGCTAAGGGCCTCACCAAGTCGTTCCTCGAGGATGTTGAGCTTTCTCCCCGGTTCCGCCTGGCCTTCACGGCGCTGGGCATCGGCGGATACCTTGCGAAGGGGCTCGCGGTGGTGATCGTGGGCGTGTTGTTCGTTGTGGCGGTCTTCACCCGGGATGCGTCGGACACCGGCGGTCTCGACGGGGCGCTGAAGTCGCTCGTCGACGTCCCGGGCGGCCAGGTGGTGCTGATCGCCATCGGTGTCGGCCTGATCCTGTACGGCCTCTACTGCATCGCGAGGGCGAGAACAACGGCGCGCAAGGGTCGCTGACGGCACCGTCGTCGCCGTCGGCCGATGGCCTACCCTGAGGGCGTGCTCGGATACTTCGGCCCCGCGGGGACCTTCACCCATCAGGCGTTGCGCACCATCAACGCCGACGACGCCGTCGCCTTCGCCAGTGTGCGGGAGGCGCTCGACGCGGTGCGCCTCGGGGAGGTGCGGGGCGCCGTCGTGCCCATTGAGAACTCCGTCGAGGGAGGAGTGTCGGCGACGCTCGACGAGCTGATCGCCGGCGCGCCGCTGGCCATCCGAGGCGAGATCGTCATCCCCGTCGAGTTCGGGCTGTACGTGCGGCCGGGCACCCGCTTGGACGACGTGCGCCAGGTGCTGACCCACGGGCACGCGGCGGCCCAGTGTCGCGACTCGCTGTCGCACCTGGTCCCGCAGGCACACATCACCGAGGCGGGCTCGACGGCAGGGGCAGCGGCCGAGGTGGCGCGGCCGGACTCGCGCTACGACGCGGCGGTGTGCGCGAGGGTCGCGGGGGAACTGTACGGCCTGGATGAGCTGGCCTATCAGATCGAGGACAACCCGGGTGCGGTCACGCGTTTCGTGGAGGTGGGTGTCGCGGGGCCTGTGGCGGAGCGGACGGGCGCGGACAAGACCACCCTGGTGGCCTACATGCGCGAGGACCACGCGGGCGCTCTGCTGGAGATCCTGGAGCAGTTCGCGGTACGCGGGGTGAACCTCAGCCGGATCGAGTCGCGGCCCACGAAGACGACTCTCGGCTCCTACTGCTTCTCGATCGACGTGGAGGGACACCTGCACGACAAGCGGGTCGAGGAGGCGATGGAGGGCCTGCACCGGGTCTGCCCCACGGTGCACTTCCTCGGGTCCTACCCGCGCGCGGATAGGGCCCGCCCCGTCGTCGGCCACGGGTTCACCGACGAGGAGTTCGACGCCGCCGCGAAGTGGATCCGTACCCTCGGCTGAGGCCCAGGTTTCGCTGGCTGAGGTGTCGCCCATTCCGCTGGCTGAGGTGCGAGGAGCGTCAGCGACGAGCCTCGAAGCCTAAGAAACGGTAGCTGACAAGGTCACTTTCTTCAGGCTTTGAGGGCGCTACGTGGCACCTCAGCCAGCGGTAGGCTGGCCTCAGCCAGTGAGAAGGTCTCGTCGCTGCGCTGTTCAGCCAACGGGAGGGGCCGGCAGGACCACCCGCACCGCGGCCGGCACAACGTCGAAGCGGATCCTCCGCACCGCCCCCACCACGTCGCCGTCCACCTGGCACAGCACCGGCTCGGCGTACTCCGCCGTCACGCTCCGAGCGTCGAACCGGTCCAGGAGCGGCTCCTCCGATGCCTGCCTGAGCACCCCACCGATCATCCGCGCCACGTCGCCTGCCGTCCGCGGCGACGCGACCAGCACCTCCAGCGAACCGTCGTGCGCGCTCGCCGCGGGCATCAGCGACACCCCCGGGTACAGGTCGCCCACGTTGCCAACCTCCACCAGGGAGGCGTCCCGCTGCAGCGGGTCCCCGCCGTCGACGGTGAGCCGCAGCGACACCGGCCGTGCCCTGATGTGGCTGATCCCGGCCCACACGTAGGCCGCAGGCCCCAGCGCGCGCTTGAGCGCCTCGTCGGTGTCGTGGAGGACCGCGGCATCGGCGCCAAGCCCAACCATCACCGCCGCGACCCCCGCGACCCCGCCGTCGAGGTCCTCGTAGCGCAGCAGGTCCATCTCCTGCGCCTCGCCCGTGAACGCCAGCACGATCGCGCGTCCCGCGTCGCGCGGCACGCCCAGGTTGCGGGCGAGCAGGTTGCCCGTGCCGGAGGGGAGGATCGCCATGGGCGTCGCGCTGCCGGCCAGGGCGGCGCACACCTCACGGACGGTGCCGTCGCCCCCGACGACGAGCACCAGGTCCGCCTCCGATTCCAGTGCGGCCCGGGCCATGCCCCCACCGGGATCGTGCTCGGTGGTGGCCAGCCAGATCGGCGGCTCCCATCCGCGCACCTCCGCCTCGTGCCCGACGAGGCGGTGCAGGACGGCGAGGTCGCGCACCTTCGTCGGGTTGTACACCACGGCCAGACGCCCTGGCCCTGTGTGAGCGGGAGGCAGGGGGAGCATGTGCACGTCCGCGATCAGGCACGCTAGGGAGGCGACGAAGCCGCCGAACAGGAGCCCGCCCACCACGTCGGTGACGAAGTGGGCGCCGAGGAGCAGCCGGTCCGCCGCCACTACCAGGACCGTCGCGGCGCCCACCGCGCGCGCAGCCAGCACGACCCTCCGGGGTCGCCGCGTGATGGTGGTGAGGATGCCCAGGAGCATCGCCGCGACAGTGATGGCGACGGTATGCGCCGACGGGTAGCTCAGCGGGTCGCTGCTGACGAGGTAGTCCCATGGGCTGTCCGGACGGTCGCGGCCGATGGTGAGCTTGAGCAGCGCCGTGCCGGCGACTGCCAGCACCACCGCGATGATGATCGCCCGGGCGATGGCGAGGAACTGTCGCCGGGACGCCCACCATGAGGTGACGAGCAGGGCCGGATAGACGAGGGTGGGCGCGGTGATGAACGCCACCGCGGCAGCCGCCTGTCCCACCACCGAACGGTCAGGGACGGGGGAGTGCGGCCAGAGGTCGTCGACGAAGGCGGGCAGCAGCAGCGTCCACAGCAGGAAGGCGGCACCGAAGGCCAGTGTCGCCGCGACCGTCACCCTCGACCGTCGCATCATGGGGCCGATTCTTCCACCGTGCGCCGGGCTGGGGGCGGGGCGCGGTGGGCTCAGTCAGGTTCGGGCCCGCCAGGGGCGACCGCGGACGAACAACCAGGGCACCACGGCCGCGCCCATGACGATGCCGGTGACGGCGAAGGCCCAGCCGAAGCCGACGGCGTCGGCGATGGCCCCGGCCACCAGAGTGCCGGCGATGGATCCGAGGTCCATGGACATCGAATAGGTGGACAGGGCCTGCCCACCGCTGCGGTTGGAGCCGATGATGTCCGCCATGAGAGCCTGCGAGGCGGGCGCGATGAACGCGGCCCCGGCCCCGGCCAGCGCCGAGAGGGCGAGGAAGATCCACAGGTTGTCCACCCAGCCGAAGAAGACCGTGGCCAGAGCGGACACGGCGAGGCCCACCACCAAGAAGGGCCGGCGCCCCACCCGGTCCACGAGGCGGCCCGTGGCCTGCTGCGTGACGGCATTGCCGAGGGCGAAGAGGGTGAGCGCGATCCCGGCAGCCTGGGTGCCGATGGTGGGGATGGCGGCGGCCATCAGTGGCAGCAGCGCGATGCGCACCCCGAAGTTCGACCAGCCGTGCGCGAAGCCGGTGACCAGCAGCGCCCGGTAGTAGGGAAGCCCGAGGGCCTCGGCGAGGGAGAGGGTGTCGCGGGTTTCTCCGGCGACGGGGCGGCCTCCGGTGCCGCCGCGCAGGAACACCACCACCACCGCGGCCGCGGTGAACACCGCCGCGGCGTAGATGAAGAAGGGGATCCGCAGCCCCAGGCCCTGCATGGCGGAGCCCAGGATGGGGCCGAAGATGCTGCCGAGCAGGAAGGCGGTGCCGTACAGGGACGACGTGTGCCCGCGCTGGGCGGGGGGAGACAGCCGCACCAGCAGCGCCATCGCCGAGACGGTGAACATCACCGAGCCCATGCCGCCGATGCCCCGGAACACCAGCAGCCACCAGAAGTTGGTGGCCAGACCGCTGAGGACGCTGGAGGTGCCCACGACGAGGAGGCCGACGATGTAGACCCGCCGCTCCCCGAGCTTGTTGACCAGCGCCCCGCCGGCGGGGGCGAACAGCAGCCTGACCAGGGCGAAGACCGACACGATCGACGACGCGGCCATCAGCCCGACGTCGAAGGAGCGGGCGAACTGGGGGAGGATGGGGGCGACGATGCCGAAGCCGAGCGCGATGATCATCGCGGCGGCAACCAGCACCCAGATCTCGGCCGAGATCGGCTCCCGTCGCCCCGTCGCCTGATCGTCCCTCACCCGCCCACCCTATGCGACCCGCAGCCCTCGGGCGGGGAGGGGTTTGAGCCGATGGATGGGTTCGTGGAGGACGCCGCGCGGCAACTGAGCGGGGCGCGTGCCGCGAACCCATCCATCGGCTCAACTCTCCTCCCTCCCAACGAGGGGATCGGGGCACGCGGAACGGAGGGCCCGACGTCGGTAAGGTTGAGGCCATGATCGATCCCAAGTGGCTCCGCACGGATCCAGACCGCATCCGACGCTCCCAGGCCGCGCGCGGCGCCTCGGTCGAGCTCGTCGATGAGCTGATCGCAGCCGACGAGGCCCGCCGCTCCACCATCCTCTCGTTCGAGACACTCCGTGCCGAGCAGAAGGGCCTCGGCAAGGAGGTGGCCAAGGCGAAGGGCGAGGAGCGTTCGGCCCTGCTGCAACGCACCGGGCGGCTGGCGGCGGACGTGAAGGCGGCCCAGGCCTCCGTCGACACCACCGAGGCCCACTTCACCACCCTGATGAAGCAGCTCGGCAACCTCGTCCTCGACGGCGTCCCCGAGGGCGGCGAGGACGAGGGCGTGGTACTGGAGACCATCGGCACGCCGCGCGACTTCGCCGCGGAGGGCTTCACGCCCAGGGACCACCTGGAGATCGGCGAGCTCCTCAGCGCCATCGACATGGAACGCGGCACGAAGATCTCCGGATCGCGGTTCTACGTCCTCACCGGGGTGGGCGCGCAGCTGGAGCTGGCGCTGCTGAACCTCGCCATGACGAAGGCGGCGGAGTGGGGCTTCACCCCGATGATCCCGCCGGCGCTGGTCAAGCCGTCGGCCATGGAGGGCACGGGCTTCCTCGGCCAGGCGGCCCAGGACGTCTACCATCTTCCCGCCGACGACCTCTACCTCGTCGGCACGTCCGAGGTCGCGCTCGCCGCCTATCACTCGGGCGAGATCCTCGACGGTGCCACCCTGCCCCGGCAGTACGTCGCGTACTCGCCGTGTTTCCGCCGCGAGGCCGGCTCCCACGGCCGCGACACCCGCGGCATCTTCCGGGTGCACTGGTTCGACAAGGTGGAGATGTTCGTCCACTGCGATCCGGCGGATGCGGAGGAGTGGCACCAGAAGCTGCTCGGCTTCGAGAAGGAGTTCCTCAGCCTGCTGGAGGTGCCGTTCCAGGTTCTCGACGTGGCCTCGGGGGATCTCGGCCTGTCGGCGGCCCGCAAGTTCGACTGCTACGCCTGGCTGCCCACGCAGCAGCGCTACCGGGAGGTCACCTCCACGTCCAACTGCACCGAGTTCCAGGCCCGGCGTCTCGGCATCCGTGGGCGCTTCAACGACGGGGTGCGCCCGGTCGCCACCCTCAACGGCACGCTGTGCGCCATGACCCGCATCATCATCATGCTGCTGGAGAACCACCAGCAGGCCGACGGCTCGGTGCGCGTTCCCGAGGCGCTGCGTCCCTACCTGGGCGGCCGTGAGGCGCTCGTCCCGCCGGCTTAGCTCACCCGTCGTTCGACCGGGGGACACCGGCCGTTCACGCGGATCTGGCAGGCTCACGGCACGCCGGCCCGCCGGCGCAAGACAAGAGAGGTAACGCGTTGATGAAGTTCAGCCCCCAGCTGGTGGCGCTCGACATCGACGGCACGCTCGTCGACCCGTTCGGCGACATGCCGCCGGAGGTGCGGGCCGCCGTCCGCCGCGTGGTGGACTCAGGTGTGCCCGTGGTCCTGTCGACGGGTCGGTCGTGGATCTCCACCGAGATCATCCACTCCCACCTGGACCTCCCCCCGGGCTGGGCGGTGACCTCCAACGGCGCCATGGTGGTCACGCATCCGCCCTTCGAGGTGCGCCACGAGACCCGCTTCGACCCCCGGGAGACCGTGCACAGGGTCGCCGAGCTGGCGCCGAGTGCCTGCATCGCGGTGCAGGACGGGCTGCACTGGCGGGTCAACCGGCCGTTCCCCGACGGCGAGCTTCAGGGCGACGTGGCGATCGAGAGCATAGAGGAGCTGGCGTCGCGGGAGGTGTCGCGCGTCATCGTGCGCGACCCCCACAGCTCCGAGGAGGTGTTCAACGGCATGGTCAGCCAGCTCGGCCTGCACGAGGTGGCCTACTTCATCGGCTGGTCGGCGTGGCTGGACATCGCCCCGAAGGGCGTGGACAAGGCGCACGGGCTGCAGATCGTGTGCGACGAGCTGGGCATCGATCCGGCCGACGTGTTGGCCATCGGTGATGGCCGCAACGACATCGAGATGCTGGAGTGGGCCGGGCGCGGCGTCGCGATGGGTGACGCCCCTGACGTGGTCAAGGAGTCCGCCGACGCCATCACGGGCAACTTCGCCGACCTCGGCACGGTCGACGAGCTGGCCCGCTGGTTCCCGGCCCTTGCCGACGTCAACTGACGCCATCCTGACGTCCAGGCGTCAGGATGGATCCTCCTCAAGGGGGAACGTGGAGGCGGGCGTCCGCGCGTCCGCGGTGAAATAGCCGTCGCCCTGGTGGGTGTCGATCCACGAGGCAGCCGCCCGCTCGTCCGCCCCTGAGGCCCACACCCGCCCGTGCGCCCAGCTGTAGGTGTTTGTTTCGATCCACCGGATCTGGCTGGGTACCGAGCGCCATCCGATGGAGTGCCGGCCCAGCGTAGGGTAGTCCTCCTTGTACGCGGCAGCCGCGGCTGCGACGAGCCAACCAGGCGCGGCGACGACCTCACCCCGAGGGGTGACCACGGGGCTGTACTGGAGAGCCTCGGACCGCTTCTGGTACAGCGGTGACTGGAAGAACAGGCAGTCCACCAACCCCTCCGTCACGCAGGCATCCCTCAAGGCGTAGCCCACTACGTAGTGGCTCGGATGAGCATCGAGCCAGCTCATCCCCCGGAAGTGAGCCGTCGGCCCGGCCTTGGCGACCACATTGCCCACGGCCGATCGGACCTTGGTGGCCGCATCGCTCAATTCCTCCTGCACGTAAAGGAAGTGGACGTTCGAGGCAGGCACGCCCATCCGCTCGAGTGCCGACAAGAGCTCAGCGTTCCGGGAAGCGGTGATCTGTTCGTTTGTCAGGCACCTGTTCAACTGCTCGCACAGGAGGTCCTTGACCCCCGTCCAATAGCCGGCGTTCACGAGATAGACGTGAATGCGGCGCCCGGCGTTGATGTCGCGGCTGATGCCGCCAACCATGGAGATGAGTTCGTCGTCCTGATGCGGCACGAAGTAGAAGGCCTCTTCGCTGGGTGTGCCCTGGGGGATTTCACTCGCGATGGTCGCCGCGGGAGGGTTGACCGCACGACGGATCGCGGAAGTGCCACAGGGTGTCGGAGAAGTTGTCGTCGAGGATGCGCTCCCCAGATAGAACCTGTGGGCCAACGTCCTCGACGATAATGCCTCGGTGGTGTAAGCCGGAGCGCACGAGCCGGTGCTCAGCAGGATCGGAGCCCCGTACGAGTGCGCTAGGGGGGTTCCGCTCAGGCCGTCTGGGAAGAGGAGGCCGGACGCGACGACGGCCGTATCCGCATCTTGGAAGTAGCGCTGTGCCACGGTGGCCGCGACGGCGTAGCGGTCGGCGCCGCCGATCCGCTCCGTCGTCGCGCCGGCCGCGGTGGCGATAGCTTCCAGCACAGCGTCACTGATGGTGTCTGAGCCGCCAAGAACGGTCACCGTCTGGGGCGCAAGGCTCCGCAGAGCCTCAGCCGTCGAGGCCGGCAGGTCACCTTGGCGCGTCAGGAGGAGCGGAGCGCCGAGCTTCGCTGCGAGTGGTCCAGCCGAGAGGGCATCGGAAAAGAGCTCCCCGGAGGCGATGACAACATGGGTGGCGGTCGTCCCAGCGGCGATCCCCGCCGCGACCTCGTACCGGTCAGCGCCGCCGATGCGGGTGACGGGGGCAATGGTGCTGAGCGCCGACTCCACGGCAGGGGAGACGCTTGAGGTCCCTCCGACAATGAGGATCTCCTGCGGTGGCCGGCGTTGCAGCTCGGCGGTCACGGATTCCGGCAGGGAGGCCGCGCGTGTGAGCAGCAGCCGTGACTGATCCCGGGCCGCCAAGGGACCTACGGTGAGCGCGTCCGGGAACACCTCACCTGAGGCGACGACGACGCGATGCCCGTCACCGCCGGGCAGCCAGCGGGACAGGTTGGCAGACACGGCGAAACGGTCAGAACCGCCGATGCGCTGCTCGGCCGTTCGCTCAACCGTCACATCACCAGGCGCAGCCGTCGCTCGCTCGGCACCACTGGGCAGGGAAGAAAGGGCGAGCGCCGACAGGATCGCCCCCGCGAGGAGTCGTCGTCCGGTCGCAGTGCGCATGGTTCTCCCATTGTGATGATGGTGCTCGAGTTGAGGGGCAGCCTACCCCTGGGTCGGGCCTTATCACCTTCGACGTGTCACGGGATCCGAAGTGGACCGCACGCGGAACCAGCGGTAGCCGTACCCCTCCAGCGTGAGCGACAAGGCGCCGTCGTGCACGACCATCGCGTCGCCGTCGAGCAGGTCCTCCACCACGTCGTCGTCCCCGAGGACTCCCGGGAGCGACACCGACACCGGATCAGCCGAGAAGTTGTGCACCGCCACCACCGCAGACCCCTCCAGCGACACCCGATGCGCCAGCACCGGCCGCGCCTCCGTCGGGATCACCGAGAAATCTCCCCATCCCAACTCCGGCCGACGGCGCCGCACGCCGATCAGCGTGCGCAGGAACGCCCACAGCGAGTCCGGATCATGCTCCTGGTCCGCGAAGTTGACGTGTTTGGGCCCGTATCCGTCGGGCACGACCCGCTGGATCAGCTTGCCCGGGGCCGCCGTCGAGAAGTCGCCGTTGCGGCCTGGCCCCCACTGCATGGGGGTGCGCACCGCCATCCGGCCTGGCGCCTCAAGATCCTCGCCCGTCCCCAGCTCCTCCCCGTAATACAGCGTGGGGGTGCCGGGCAGTGAGAACATCAGGCTGTAGGCCATCCGCACCCGACGCGGGTCCCCGCCGAGCATGGGCGGCAGCCTCCGCTTGAGCCCGCGACCGTAGACCTGCATCTCCGGCTCCGGCCCGAACGCGTCGAACACCTCCTGGCGCTCGGACGCGGTGAGCTTGTCCAGCGTCAGCTCGTCGTGGTTGCGCAGGAAGGTGGCCCACTGACACGTCGGGTGGATTGTCGGGCGGGTCTCCAGGGCCTTCACCAGCGGGCGGGGGTCCTCGCGCGCCATCGACAGGTAGGTGGCCTGCATCGCGATGAAGTCGAACATCATCTGCAGCTCGTCCCCCGCGTCGCCGCCGAAGAACTTCCGCTGCTCCGCGTGGGGAACGTTGACCTCGCCCAGCAGCATCGCGTGGCCCTTGCGTCGCTGCATGAAGGCGCGCAGCTGCTTGATCACGTCATGGGGATCCACTGCCATCGTCCGCGTGCCGGTGTTGTCCGCGTTCTGCAGGAGGAACGGGACGGCGTCCACCCGGAATCCGTCGATGCCGAGCTCCAGCCAGAAGCCGACGGTGCGCAGGATCTCGTCCATCACCGCAGGATTGGCCAGGTTGAGGTCCGGCTGGTGCGAGTAGAAGTGGTGCAGGTACCACTCGCCGGTCCGATCGTCCTGCGTCCAGATGCTGTCTTCCTCGTCCGGGAAGACCACCTCGGCGGAGGTGTCCCCCGGGTCGGTGTCGCGCCACACGTAGTAGTCGCGGAACGGGTTGGTGGTGCTGCGGCGCGACGCCACGAACCAGGGATGCTGGTCCGAGGTGTGGTTGACGATGAGGTCCGCGATCACGCGGATGCCACGGTCGTGGGCGGTGCGGATCACCTCCACGAGCTCGCCGTGGTTGCCCAGCCGCGGGTCGACGCCGTAGAAGTCCTTGACGTCGTAGCCGTCGTCGCGATCCGGGGAAGGGTAGAACGGCATCAGCCACAGGCAGGTGATGCCGAGTTGGGCGAGGTAGTCGATGCGTTGCGAGAGGCCGCCGAGGTCTCCCACCCCGTCGCCGTTGGAGTCGAGGAAGGTCTCGATGTCCAGGCAGTAGACCACTGCGCTCTTCCACCACAGGTCGCTTGTGTCGGTGATCCTCATCCTCGTCACCGGACCTTGGGGAGGACGTGCGCGCCGAACGCGTCGAGGTACTCGGACTGGTCCTGGCCCACGTAATGCAGGTAGATGTCGTCGAAGCCGAGGTCTGCGTACTCCCGGATCCACGCGACGTGCTGGTCCAGGTCCGACGAGATGCGCACCACGTCGCGCACCGACTCCAGGGTGACGTGCTCCGAGGCCGCGTCGAAGCCCTCGACGGTGGCGATGTCCCAGGCGAGCGGCTCGCCCAGCACGTTCGATCGCCATTGGTCGAAGGCGATCTGTTCGGCCTCCTCCATGGTGGGCGCCCACGACAGGTGCAGCTGGAGCGCCACCGGTCCGCGCCCGCCGGCCCCGCGGTAGGCCGCGATCACCTCGCGCAGCACCTCCAGGTCCTGGTTGACGGTGATGAGGCCGTCAGCCCAGGCCGCGGCCCTCGCCGCGGAGGCCGCCGAGACGGCCGGGACGAGCAGCGGCGGCGGCTCCTCAGGCCGGTCCCACACCCTCGCGCGGTCGACGGTGATCAGGCCGGTGTGGCTGACCTCCTCGCCGTCGAGGAGGCGGCGGATCACGTCGACGCACTCCTCCAGGCGCGCGACCCGCTCGTCCTTCGCGGGCCAGCGGTCCCCGGTGATGGACTCGTTCATGGCCTCGCCGCTGGCCAGGGCCGTCCAGAAGCGCCCCGGGAACATCTGCGCGAGCGTGCCGATCTTCTGCGCGACGACGGCGGGGTGGTAGCGCTGGCCGGGCGCGCAGACGCACCCGAACTCCAGGCCGGTCGTCGCCAGCGCGGCACCGAGCCAGGACCAGGTGTAGCCGGAGTGCCCCTGGCGCTCTGACCACGGCTTGTAGTGGTCCGAGCACATCGCCATGTCGAAGCCGACGCGCTCGGCCTGCTGCACGTCGAGGAGCAGTTGGCGCGGCGAGATCTGTTCGTGGGAGGCATGGAAGCCGATTCGGGTCATGCCCCCACTCTCACCCGGTCAGTGCGGCGGAAACAAGGGTTTGGCGAAACTGCCCCCAACCTCGGGCGACGGCGGCTAGGCGGCGGCGACCCGCCGCGACCTCCGCAGCACGTCGGAGGCCACCGTCATCACCTCGACGGGGGTGGGGGCCGGCCGCTCGGGCCTGCGCCAGGCGAGCCCCTCCTCCTCGATCCTGCGGAGGTGGCGTTTGATCGTGGAGACGGAGCACCCGACTCTGCTGGCGATCACCACCAGCGGCAGGTTCGGATGGGCGGTGCGGAGTCGGTAGATCTCGTGCGGGTCGTACTGGCGCCCTGACCTGACCCCGACGGTGGAGTCGAAGTCCTCCGGAGCCACCTCGACGGCGAGCCGCGCACGGATCTCCTGCCGCTGCCGCCTGGTGGTGCCCGCCACGAAGCCGGCGACATCGAACCTGGTCACCGCGTCGGTGAGGCATGCGGCCAGCCGCGGGCACTGAGCGCACATCGTCTCCGCCTGCGCCCGCACCATGGCCTGTTCGCGTCGCTCGCTCCGGGAGTCCGGAGTGACTCCGTCGTCGAGTAGTGGGTGGAGGAAGACATTTCTGTACCTCACACACTCTGTCATTTCAGCCATCGCTGCCCCTCGCTGCTGCTGCCGTCATGGGTGGAATCCCATGCACCAACGTTGCCAAGAGCCGGGCCGGGTCCCGGTCCCAGGGATGGGGGTCCCTACCTGAGTATTGTGAGTGCTCAAGGACAGAGAATTGAGTATGTGTACTCACTTTGACGGGCGGGGGTCTTGGGGCGCCGCCACATGAGTGTGATGACAAGCACCGTTGCCTGCCGTTCCCCTCGCGCCGGGAGGAGTTCACTTTCGGCCACTATGAAACCGCCGCTCACCATGCTGGGCAGGTGAACGGCGGCTCGGGTGTCGCGGGCGGTTTGCCGGGGTCAGTCGGTGCCGGACTCCATGGAGGAGCTCGCGACGGCCTCGTCGACGTCAGACGGACCGGTTGCTCCGAGCTCGGCGATGGCCGCAGCGCCGCCGGCCTCGAGGCGCCCGATCAGATCCTGGTGGCCCGCCAACAGCGTCCCCTGTGCCGCGTACAGCTCCAGCTTCTCGCGCGAATCTGCGATGTCCAGGTTGCGCATGGTCAGCTGCCCGATGCGGTCCGTGGGGCCGAACGCGGCGTCCTCGACACGTTCCATGGACAGCTTGTGCGGCTGGTAGGAGAGGTGGGGGCCGCGGGTGTCCAGGAGGGTGTAATCGTCGCCGCGGCGCAGCCGCACATCCACCTCGCCGGTGACGGCGGAGGCCACCCAACGCTGGATGGATTCGCGCAGCATCAGCGACTGTGGGTCCAGCCAGCGGCCCTCATACAGGAGCCGGCCGAGCTGGAGGCCCTGGGAGCGGTAGTTGGCAAGGGTGTCCTCGTTGTGGATGGCGCTGAGCAGGCGCTCGTAGGCGATCCACAGCAGCGCCATGCCGGGGGCCTCGTAGATGCCCCGCGACTTCGCCTCGATGATGCGGTTCTCGATCTGATCGCTCATCCCCAGGCCGTGGCGGCCGCCGATGGCGTTGGCCTCCATGACGAGCGCGACGGGATCGTCGAAGCGGGTGCCGTTGAGCGCGACGGGGCGGCCCAGCTCGAAGCGGACGGTCACGTCCTCGGTGGCGATGGCCACCGCCGGGTCCCAGTACTTGACGCCCATGATGGGCTCAACGGTCTCCAGCGACACGTTGAGGTCCTCGAGGGTCTTGGCCTCGTGCGTGGCGCCCCAGATGTTGGCGTCCGTGGAGTAGGCCTTCTCCTTGGAGTCGCGGTAGGGGAGCTTGCGCTCGGAGAGCCACTGGCTCATCTCGTCGCGGCCGCCGAGCTGGTGGACGAACTCCTCGTCCAGCCACGGCTTGTAGATGCGCAGCTGCGGGTTGGCCATCAGGCCGTAGCGGTAGAACCGCTCGATGTCGTTGCCCTTGTAGGTGGAGCCGTCGCCCCAGATGAAGACGTTGTCGTCTGCCATGGCGCGGACCAGCAGCGTGCCGGTGACGGCGCGGCCGATGGGGGTGGTGTTGAAGTACGCCCTGCCGGCCGAGCGGATGTGGAAGGCGCCGCACGCGAGGGCGGAGAGGCCTTCCTCGACGAGGTGGGCACGGCAGTCCACCAGCCGCGAGAGCTCGGCGCCGTACTGCACGGCTCGGCCGGGGACCGAATCGATGTCGGGCTCGTCGTATTGGCCGATGTCGGCGGTGTAGGTGCAGGGCACGGCTCCGGCCTCGCGCATCCACGCGACGGCGACGGAGGTATCGAGCCCTCCGGAGAAAGCGATGCCGACGCGCTCGCCGACGGGGAGGGAAGTCAGGACTTTAGACACGTGGTCACTGTAGATGATCGCCACAGAAGGCAGCGGGGCGTCCGCCAGGCGTGTCACAGCCAGGTTCGTCGCCCATGGCGTTTCAGCGCGGACAGGCGCATGATGGAGTCACGAGCAATTGATTGGTAGGCGTCATGTCAGCCCAGCAGCGGACGCCAAGAAGAGCGATCGTCTCGCGTCTCCTGGTCAGCGTCCTCATCCTTCTCGCATCATTCACGGGAGCCCGTGCCCAAGCCGCGGATCTCCTCGGGCACGACGTGTCGTGGCCCCAGTGCCCGTCGCCGGACGGCTACGGCTTACCCATGCCGCCGGACTCCACCCAATTCGTGATCGTCGGGCTGACCAAGGGTCTGGCATTCACGAGGAACCCGTGTCTAGCCAATCAGGTGCAATGGGTCACGTCGAGGTCCAGGCCCGCCCACGCCTACGGGATGGCCACCTATCCCACCGCGGCCCAGCTGACCGAGTACGGCTCAGCCGGACCTTGGCGCTCCACCACACCGGCCGCCCGGTTGAGCAACGTCGGGTACGCACAGGCGAAGGACTCCGTCGCGTACCTGGCCCAGGTCGGCTGGAGGCCGCAGGTGGTGTGGATCGACGTGGAGCCCAGGCCCGCTCAGCCCTGGCCGTCAGGGACCGCCGGAAGGCGGGCGCTCAACCGCGCCGTCGTCGAGGGGTTCATGCGCGGTCTGGCGGAGTCCGGCTATGGCTACGGGCTCTACTCCTACACCAACGGGTGGAGTGAGATCGTCGGGGACTGGAAGCTCCCCAACGTCCCGGTGTGGGCCACCGCGGGGCGCCTTGACTACGCCAACGAGGCCATCGACCGCTGCTCGCAGGCAAGCTTCTCCGGCGGCCGCGTACTCATCTCGCAGTGGTACGACGACACCCGAGACTACAACCGGACCTGCGGCGCCTACCAGTTCACCAACTTCCCCGCAGCCCTCCCGCCCCGCACAGGCTTCCTCAACGATCTCAACGGCGACTGGCGCAATGATCTGCTCGCGCGAACGACGGACGGGAAGCTGTGGCGCTACGCGGGGAACGACCGGGGCCAGTTCACCAGGCAACAGATCGGCACCAGTTGGGGCGTGATGAACCTGATCGAGGTGGTCGGCGACGGCAACGGAGACGGCAGCAGCGACTTCATCGCCCGCGACGGTTCGGGTGGCCTCTACCTCTACGTCGGGTACGGGTACGCCGGGCCCACCCGTCAGCAGGTCGGAAGCGGGTGGAACGTCATGGGCGACGTCGCCGGCGTGGGGGACTTCAACGCCGACGGCAGGACAGATCTGCTGTCGGTCCAGAACTCGACCGGCGACCTCTGGCTCTACAAGGGCGACACGTTCAGCGGACAGACCCGCACCAGGGTCGGGACCGGATGGAACGTCATGGACCTGCTCGTCTCGCCCGGGGACTTCAACTCTGATGGGAACCCTGACCTCATCGCCCGGGAGAAGAGCACGGGCTACCTGTGGTTCTACCCCGGCAACGGAAGAGGCTCTCTCCTGGCGCGCACGCGGATCGGCACCGGCTGGGGCGTGATGGACATGGTCGAGGGGTTCACCGACCTCAACGGCGACCGTGTTCCGGACATCGTCGCCCGGCAGAGGAGCAACGGAGTGATGTATCTCTACCCCGGGAACGGCACGGGCAGCCTGCAGGCACGCGTCTCGATCACACATCCGGCCGGCGGGACGTGGTCTGGCTTGAACGCCCTGGCCTGAAGCACCCAGGCCAGGGCATCGGATTTTCAGCCGATGGCGACGAACCGGTCCGTCTTCGCGGACTCGATCATGGCCTCGCACACCTCGACGACCCTTGCGCCCTGCTCCAGGGTGACGATGTCCGCCTCCTTGCCCAGTACGGCGTCGCGGAAGTTCTCGTGCTCGGTGCGCAGGGGCTCGGGCTTCGGGATCTCGTAGCGGGTCACGTCGCCCTCGGACACGCCACGGAACTGGGCGATGTCGTCCCAGGTGTTGACGATGCTGCCGTTGGCGTAGAAGGTGAGGTCCGCGGTGAGGGTGTCGGCGATGTACATCCCCTTCTCGCCGGTGACGACGGTGAGCCGCTCCTTCGTGGGGGTCAGCCAGTTGACGAGGTGGTTCGACATGAGCCCGCCCTCGAGCTGGCAGGTGGCCGAGACCATGTCCTCATACTCGCGGCCGGCCTTGAACATGGTGCGAGCCGCCACGAGCTCGTACTTGCGCTGGGTGACCCACGCGGTGAGGTCGATGTCGTGGCTGGCGAGGTCCTTGATGACGCCCACGTCCGCGATGCGTGCGGGGAACGGGCCCTGGCGCCGGGTGCACACCTGGTAGAGGTCGCCGAGGTCCCCGGCCTCGAGCCGCTTCCGCAGGCTCTGCAGGGCGGGGTTGTAGCGCTCGATGTGGCCGACGGCTCCGACCAGCCCCTTGTCGGCGAAGGCCCGGGCCAGGGCGCGTGCCCCGTCGACGGTCTTCGCCAGCGGCTTCTCGATGAGCGCGTGCACGCCGGCCTCGGCCAGCTTCAGGCCGATCTCCTCGTGGTACATCGTGGGAGCGGCCACGACCACGTAGTCCAGCCCCTGCTCGAGCAGGGCGTCCACGTCGGGGAGCACCGCGAGGTCGCCGGCCAGACCGTGCGGGTCGCCGGCAGCGTCCGCGACGGCCACCAGCTCCACCCCGTCGATGGAGCGGAGGTTGCGGGCGTGGTGGCGCCCCATCATGCCTAGCCCGATGAGGCCGGCGCGGAGGTTGGCCATGGTCAGGCACCTGCCTTCGCGAGGGCGTTGACGGCCATCACGATGCGCTCGAGGTCAGCCTGGCTGAGTGACGGGTGCACAGGCAGCGACAGGCACTCCTTCGCCGCGCGCTCCGTCTCCGGGAGCTCGACTTCTGCCATGAACGGCTTGAGGCGATGGTTGGGCACGGGGTAGAACATGCCGGAGCCCACGTTGTACTCCTCCTTCAACGCCCTGGACAGGCCGTCGCGGTCACCCGCGACGCGGACCGTGTACTGGTGGAAGACGTGCACGGCGCCGTCGGCGATCGGCGGGGGAGTGACGCCCTCGAGGTTGGCGGAGAGGAATGCGGCGTTCTCCTGGCGGGTCTTGGTCCAGGCGCCCACCTTGGTCAACTGCACCCGGCCGATGGCGGCATGGATGTCCGTCATGCGGTTGTTCAGGCCGACGACCTCGTTGTGGTACTGCTGGAGCATGCCCTGGTTGCGGTACAGGCGGAGGTTGCGCTCGATCTCCGCGTTCGCCGCGGACACCATGCCGCCCTCACCGGAGGTCATGTTCTTGGTGGGGTAGAGCGAGAACATCGCGAACTCGCCGAACGCCCCGACTGGGGTGCCGTTGAGTGCCGCGCCGTGGGCCTGGGCGGCGTCCTCGAACAGCATGAGTCCGTGCTCGTCCGCGATGGCGCGCAGCTGGTCCATCTTGGCCGGGTGCCCGTAGAGGTGCACCGGCATGATCGCCTTGGTGCGTTCGGTGATCGACGCCTCGACGGAGGCCGGGTCCAGCGTGAAGTCGTCCTCCGAGATGTCCGCGAAGATCGGCTTGGCGCCGGTCAGGGCGACGGAGTTGGCCGTGGCCGCAAAGGTGAAGGACGGGACGATGACCTCGTCGCCCGCGCCGATCCCGCAGCTCAGCAGGCCGAGGTGAAGGCCCGAGGTGCCGGAGTTGACGGCGACGCACGCCCGCCCGAGCTTGAAGTGCTCGGAGAACTCGGTCTCGAAGGCGGCCACCTCCGGGCCCTGGGCGATCATGCCGGAGCGCAGGACGCGGTCAACCGCGGCACGCTCCTCGTCACCGATCAAGGGCTTCGCCGGGGGGATGAAGTCGTAGGTCATGCGGATTCCTTTACCAGTGTCAGAGTGTCGCCGGACTGTTCGAATTCGTCGCCGGTCTTGGGGTCGCGGAAGGTGTTCTCGCCGGTCTGCTCGAGTGGGAAGCCTGAGCGGCCCACCCACTTGATCCGCCGAGCCGGCACTCCCGCGACGAGGGCGTAATCGGGGACGTCGCGCGTGACGACGGAGCCGGCCGCCACCGTCGCCCAGGCGCCGATGGTGACCGGTGCCACGCACACGGCGCGGGCGCCCACTGAGGCGCCCTGCCTGAGGGTGACGCCCAC
Organism: Tessaracoccus sp. MC1627; assembly: GCF_014164725.1. Lineage (NCBI taxonomy): Bacteria > Bacillati > Actinomycetota > Actinomycetes > Propionibacteriales > Propionibacteriaceae > Tessaracoccus > Tessaracoccus sp. MC1627. The sequence continues at coordinate 605,038 of NZ_JACJGA010000001.1, forward strand.
CGGCTCCCAGTCGTGGGCGCTCTTGGCGCTTCCGTCAGGGTTGATGGCGCGGGGGAAGGTGTCGTTGGTCAGGACTGCGGCGGGCCCGATGAAGACGCCGTCCTCCAGGAAGGCCGGCTCGTACACCAGCGCGTAGTTCTGGATCTTGCAGTTGTTGCCGACGTGGACGCCGCTGCCGATGTAGGCGCCGCGGCCGACGATGACGTTCTCTCCGAGGACGGCCCCAGCGCGGACCTGCGCGAGGTGCCAGACGGACGAGCCGTCGCCGATGGTGACGCCGTCGTCCAGGTCGGCCGACGGGAGGATCCTGGGCTCAGCCATACGAGTTCTCTCCTAGCGTTGATCGGGGCTCAGTCTAGTGCTGGGGGTGTCTCCGGCACGCGGGCGGGCCCAGAGACGTCCCCGCGGCTCAATTCAGGATGGCCGCGAAAGTGCCGACGATGACCCTCAGGTCACCCAGGAACGAGCGGTGCCGGACGTAGTCCCGGTACATTGATACCTTCTTTGGCAGGATCACCTCGACGTAGTGACGCTCGGGATCCTCCGCCGCGGCCAACTCATCCTGTTCGTTGCGAAAGGCGATGGCCGCGGGATCCGAGATTCCCGGCCGCACACTCAGGATCTCCTCGCGCGCGTCGGCAGGCCACATCGCCACGTAGCGAGGCACCTCGGGCCGGGGACCTACCACTGACATGTTTCCCGTGAGGACGTCGATCAACTGGGGCAGTTCGTCGAGCTTCGATTTGCGCAGGAACGCGCCCACGGGTGTGATCCGGTCGTCGTGGGAGCTGGTGACCAGTGAGCCGCCGCTTGACACGCGCATGGAACGGAACTTATGGATCCGGAACGACCGTCCCCCCCGTCCGACCCGCTCCTGGCGGAAGAACACCGGGCCGCGGTCCTGGGCCCAGACGGCTGAGCCGACGACGAGGAACACCGGGGAGAGCACGATGAGCCCGGCGGCCGACGCCACCACGTCGAAGGCCCGCTTGACGTCCGTCCTCACGCGAGGATTGCCCTGGCCGCGCCGATGACCTGATCAACGTCCTCGTCGCTCATGGCCGAGAAGATCGGCAGGCTGCAGGTGCGCTGGAACTCCGCCGTGGCCACTGGGAAGTCCTCAGGCGCGAGTTGGTAGGTGTCGCGCCAGTAGGGCTGCAGGTGCAGTGGGATGAAGTGGACGCTGGTGCCCACCTCCCTTTCCGCCATCAGTTCGATGAAGCGGTCCCGGGTCACCGGCGCGTCGGAGGTGAGACGCAGGTTGTAGATGTGCCAGGCGTGGCTGGAGTTTTCCGGCGCGTGCGCCGGCAGCGTTAGGGGCAGGTCCGCGAAAGCGGAATCGTAGCGGTGCGCGATGGCGGAGCGCCTCGCTACCATCTCGGGCGTGCGCTGGAGCTGGACGCGCCCCATGGCCGCCGCGGTGTCCGTGAGGTTGTACTTGTAGCCGGGCGCCACGACGTCGTAATGCCAGCTGGGCTTCGAGGACGAGTAGCGGTCGAACACGTCGCGGTCGATGCCGTGCAGCCGCATGGTGCGCATGCGTGAGGCCAGCGCCTCGTCTGTGGTGACCACCATGCCGCCCTCGCCGGTGGTCATGGTCTTGGTGGCGTAGAAGCTGAACACGGTGGCTGTGTGGCCGTGGGCGCCGATCAGCGTGCCCTCGTTCAGGGTGGGGAACGCGTGGGCGGCGTCCTCGATCACCTTGAGCGAGTGGCGATGCGCGAACTCGGTGAGCGCGGAATCGGGTACCCCGAGGCCGGCGTAGTGGACGGGGGCGATGGCAACGGTGCGTTCGGTGGTCTTCCTCTCCGCGTCCGCGAGGTCGATACACAGGGTTGCGGGGTCGGCGTCCACCAGCACGGGGTCTCCCCCCAGGTAACGCACGGCCTCGGCTGTGGAGGTGAACGTCCACGTGGGCACCAGCACCTCGGTGCCTGGGCCCACGCCGATCGCCTCGAACGCCAGGTGGAGGCCAGCCGTGGCGGAGTTGACCGCCACAGCGTGCGCGTCCGCCCCGAGGAACTCGACGAACTCCTTCTCAAACGCCGCCGCATTGGGGCCGGTCGTGAGCCAGCCGGAGCGCATCGCCTTGACCACGGCTTGGATCTCGGCCTCGGTGATGTCCGGGCGCGCGAAGGGGAGAAAAGCCATGTGCCGAGATTACACCGGGGGCTACGGGGTCGGCGCAACCAAGCGGCCGGGGGCCCGACCTGTAGGCTGGCGTGGTGAATCTTGCCGGGATAGTCCACCTCAGCACGGTGCACCGTACCCGCGACAATCGCATCTACAACAAGGAGTGCGGGGCACTCCTGGACGCCGGCTACCAGTGCGTCCTGGTGGTGAGGGGTGAGCGCGACGAACCGGGCCCTGTGGCGATTCGGGCGCTACCCACACCGGCGAACCGCCTGATCAGACTGACCACCATGCAACTACGGGCATGGCGGGAACTCGACAGGCTAAAGCCGCGGCTCGTCCACATCCACGATCCGGAGCTGATCCCGTTGGCTTGGCTGTGGTCAAGGCTGCGGGGGGCCCTATGTGTGTTCGACGCCCACGAAGACCTCGTGAAGCAGATTGCCACGAAGCGGTACCTGAAGCCGTGGCAGCGAACTGCGGCACGCCTCTACGCGCGGCTTCTCACCTGTTGGGCCGACAGGGGCATGGACGCCGTGGTCGCAGCGACCGGACCGATCGCCGAAGGCTTCTCGAACCCGCGCACGATCGTCGTGCACAACTACCCGTGGCTGCGGGACTTCCAGGCCACACCTGCCCCGGTCCCGGGGCGGATGGTCTACACCGGTGACCTCACTGAGGAACGCAAACTCTCGTTCATGGTGGACCTGGTCCACCTGGTGCGGCAGCGGGTCCCCAGCGCGCACCTCGTACTGGCGGGGGCCGTCGTCGGGGAGGCGGCGAGACGAGTTGCCAGCTCGTCCTTCGACGGCGAACTCGTCAAGCACCTGGGGCTACTCCCTCCGTCCGACGTGCCGGCGGTGATCAGTTCGGCGCAACTGGGCCTGATCCTCCTGGAGCCGCTCCCCAATTACCTGACATCACTGCCGACGAAGCTGTTCGAGTACCAGGCCGCCGGGGTGCCCTTCGTGGCGAGCGACTTCCCCCACTGGCGGGCAACGTTCGGCGAACAGGCGGGCGTGTTCATCGACTCCGAAGACCTGGTGGCGTCCGCCGACGTCGTGGGAGAGCTGGTGCAGAACCCGGAACGCTGCCGGGGGCTCGGGCGAAACGGCAGGGCGGCCGTGGAAGTGGCGCACAACTTCGAGCACGAGGCGGAGAAACTGGTGGGGTTGATGCGCGAGCTGGGGCTGGTCCCTTGATATTCGAGCCCGTCAGGCTGAACGAGCCGGCGGCCACCGGCGCCGCCAAGCGTGGACTCCTCTCCATCATCGCAATCGGCCTCCAAGGGGGGACCCGCTTCCTCTCGAACCTCCTCATCGGTCGCGTGGCCGGGCCGCTGATCAACGGCGCCGTCGCCAGCGCCACGGCGCTGGCGTTCCTGCTCCATACCTTCTGGCCGTCCAGCTCCCCAGGCGCTGCCTCCAAGTTCATCGCCCGCGCACGCGGGAAGAAGGACGACGCCGAGGTCCACTCCGTCACCCGCCACATCGCGCTGCGCGTGGTGCAGGTGACAGGCGTCCTCGCCGTGGCGTGCCCACCGTTGTGGGTCTGGGTCTACGACGGCCAATGGTGGGAGGGCCTCTGCATCAGTGTGATCCTCATCACAGTCTCGACGTCACAGTTCGCACGAGGGGTCCACTTCGGCGCGGGCCAGGTGGCTCGTGGCACCCGGTACGACATCCTCATCAGCATCATCGGCATCGTCACGACCGTTCTCCTTCTCTCGCTCGGGGTTCGTAATCTGCTGCTGACACTGCCGATGTCGCTGGCTCTGGGTGCCTACTCCCTACTCTGTTGGCCGTGGACGGCTCACGGGACCCCGGAACGGGCGCTGCGATCGGAGATCGACAAGTTCATCACCTTCTCCGCACTGGGCAGCATGGCCAGCGCCGGGATGCTCCAGGCCTCGCAGTTGGTGGCGGCGTGGCTGGGGCCGGAGGAGGCCGCACGCTTCGCGCCGGCGCTGCTCATGGTCACCCCACTGTCGATCATCGCCACGGCCCTGACGATGGCGCTCTATCCCTCCATGGCCGAGGCGCAGGGGGGAAATGATACGGAGCGACTGCGGAGACAGACCGACCTCGCGACGCGGGGCTTCATGGCCGTCATGGTCCCCAGCTTCGGAGGAATGGCGATCGCGGCCCGCCCCATCATCGAGCTGGTGTGGGGCCACAGGTTCGACCAATCTCCCGCGCTCATGCCGTTCTTCTGCCTGGCGCTGCTGATCAACAACGTGGCCACGCCGTCGGTGAGTTCCATCACCAGTGGTCCGCACCGGAACATGTGGTACACCCTCCTGCTGTCGCAGGCCGGGCTGGCTTCGGCTATTGTCGCGTGGCTGCTACTGGTTCAGCCCCTGGGTGTCTTCGGGGTAGCGCTGGGCTACGGAATCGGCGCCAGCGTGACGGCGATCAGCCTCATCGTGGTGGCGTGGCGGATGTATGCCCAGCGTTGGTGGCCACTGTTCGCCCAGCTCGTGGTGGCCGTCGCGGCGATCGCGGGACTTTCATGGTGGCGCCACAGCTCGCCGCCGGACCACGTTCTCGACCTGGTCGTGGGCACCGGCTTCGGCTTGCTCTGGTTGGGCATCTCAGTGCCGACGCTCCGTCGGCTGTGGGGCCACAGGGCCTGAGGGGCAGCACGTCGTCAAGGATGCGCGGTGCGGGGATAGACTGCCCCTCGTGTTATGGACTGGTAGGAGATGGCGTTGACGATTCAATCTGCCAGGGTCAGGTTGCTGCGGGTCGGTTTGGCCCTCTGGGACTCGGCCGCTTGGGCGCTGGCCGCTCTCGCCCTCGTGATCGCACGATACAACTTCCAGCTCTCCGACGAGTATGCGCAGATAGTGCTGCTATACGGAATCGGAGCTGTCACCCTCCAGGTTGTGGTCGGGGTGATCACGAAGCTCTACCGGGGCCGGCACAGCGTTGCGTCGTTCGAAGAGGCCGCGATGTTGGCGCTCGTGGTGCTCGGGATCGGTCTGGCGTTGGCCATCGCGTTCGCGGTGTTCGCCCCCCCGGGTTACCCGCGGGTTGTGACGTTCACCGTGCCGTTTGCCGCGCTCGTGCTCATGGCTGCTGGGCGCTTCATGTTCCGCACCGTCACGCGGTATGTGCAGGGTGGGCATCCCACGGAACCCGTCATCGTGTACGGCGCCGGGAACGCGGGCCTGCAACTCGGGAGACTGCTGTCGTACGACCCGGATGCTCCCTACGAGATCGTGGGCTACATCGACGATGATCCCAGCAAGCGGAACCTGCACGTCTCGGGCGCCAGAGTCCTGGGCGGCCGTGATCACCTTGTCGAGGCGGCCCGCGCGCGGGGAGTGACGACGGTCATCGTCGCCATCCCCACGGCAGACCGGGCCCTCATGCGCGAGATTTCAGGAATCACCGAGGACGCCGGACTGAAGACGCTCGTGATGCCGCCCACCCGCGACATCGTCTCCGGCAAGGTGAGCCTGTCAAGCCTGCATGAGCTGGACGTGACCGATCTACTGGGACGAGCCCAGATCGAGACCAATCTCGGCGAGATCTCCGACTATCTCTCCGGCAAGGTCGTTCTCGTGACGGGGGCCGGCGGCTCCATCGGCTCGGAGTTGGCGAGGCAGGTCCACCGCTTCGGGCCCAAGGAACTGGTCATGCTGGACCGTGACGAATCCGGTCTCCACGGGACCCAACTGTCGATCTTCAAGCAGGGCCTGCTCGACACGCCCAACATGGTGCTCTGTGACATCCGGGACGAGGAAGCGCTGGACGCGGTCTTCGAGACTCACAAGCCCGACGTCGTCTTCCATACCGCTGCGCTCAAGCACCTCCCCATGTTGGAGCAGTACCCCCTCGAGGGGTGGAAGACCAACACCTTGGGAACACTGAACGTGTTGCGCGTCGCCGAGAAGTACGGCGTGGAGCGCTTCGTGAATGTCTCGACTGACAAGGCCGCGGACGCCACCAGTGTCCTGGGCAAGACCAAGCGACTGGCCGAGGAGTTGACCGCGCACTACGCCGAGCGCACAGGCCGCAGCTATCTGAGTGTGAGGTTCGGAAACGTCCTTGGGTCTCGGGGGTCGATGCTCCATACCTTCACTGCCCAGATCGAGGCCGGTGGCCCGCTGACAGTGACTCACCCGGACATCAGCCGCTATTTCATGACCATCCCGGAAGCCTGCGAGCTGACCATCCAGGCAGGGGCCATCGGCCGACCCGGGGATGTTCTGGTGCTGGACATGGGGGAGCCGGTCCGGATTCTCGATGTCGCCAAGGGTCTGATCGCCCGGTCGGGACGAGACATCAAGATCGTGTTCACCGGCCTCCGTCCCAACGAGAAGATGCACGAGGTCCTGTTCAGCGATGATGAGGAGCGGACCCCCACCGGCCACGAGTTGATCGGACGCGTGGCTGTGCCGCCCCTGGACCCGGCGCTTCTCGCCGGCGTCGATGGTTCGGACCCGGCATCGATCGGCTCACTGACCCAACAGAGGCACGCCGCGGCGGCCCATGCGCGGATCGCGCAGGAGGCGGCCGAGGGTCTGGAGGGAATTGAGTTGCGCCATCCGGACAGGGCCCTCCCTGGTGCCGGCTGAGGCAGGGGGTTTCACCCGGCTGGGCAACGCACTCGCGTGGTCCTTGGTGCCTCTGGCAGGGCTCATGCAACTGGTCGGGCTCCGCAGACCGGTTCCCGGGCTTGAGTGGCCGACGGTGGAGTTCGTCGGCTTCACTCTCATCGCGCTCGCCTCGTCCCCGTGGTGGTGGCGTCGCCGGGCCGAGGTGAGCAGGTGGGGATGGCTCCTGATGGGCTGTTTCGTCGCTCTGATCGGGTACGGGCTCCTGAGCGTCCTCCTGCACCCCGGGCCGACCGTGACCACGTCGCAGGTCTTTGAAGTGAGCACGGTGTGGGTGGTGCTCCCTCTGCTGACCGCCCTGGCGACGATGGCTGCGGCCGGCGGTCTGGTCCTGGCCGCCGAGGCCCGGCTCCGTCCCGCCGTCATGGCGACGGCGTGCGCGGTTCTCCTTGTCACGGCCATGATCTCCTGGCCGCGTCAAGCTGTGATTCACCGTTCCGGACGGCTGGCCACGGCGATGGCCGGCTCCGCGACGGTGCACGTCGTGCTGCTGCTCGTTGCGGCTTTCGCATTCGGTTTGTTCCTGGCCCGATGGCACCCGCGGCTGTCCTTGGCCCTCGCCGGACTGGCGACACTGGCCCTGGTGGCAACCGAGTCACGTGCCGGGATGCTCGCGCTGGTGACCTGGATCGTTCTCATAGCCATCGGGTGGGCCCGGGTGGGGCATGCGCACCCGATGAAGCTCTGGCCGCTCTGGGCGGCGTGCGGCGCCATCGCGGGCGCGGTCATCGCGGTCGCACCGCTCCGCCGCATGGTGTCGTTCGCGGACCCCAAGCGGGCGCAGAACCTGGAGACCGCCCTCACCATCTGGACGCGAGGGCCCGAGACCGTCGCGCTGGGCGCAGGTTCCGGGCAGGTGTGGCCCTGGTATGCCTTCGACTCCGGGGAGGTCCCCGTCCCTGGCGCGGGGATCCAGCACACGGAGTGGGGTGACGTTCTCCTGAGCCCTCACTCGACGGTGCTCGCTCTCCTGGTGGAGTCGGGGCTGGTCGGCGTAGTACTCGGCGTGGGGTGCCTGACAGCTCTCCTGGCGACCCTGTGGAGATCGCGTATGGACCCTTCCCGTGCAGTGCTTGCGGCTGCGCTCGTGGCGTCCTGCGTCGCGTTCCTCTTCGACACCTACCTCCTCAAGAACTTCGGTGTGAGCCTCTGGTGGTGGCTCTTCGCCGCGCTCGTGATGACGCGCGATCCTCGCCAGGCCGATGGTGGTCTCACTGCCGACACGAGCCGGCAGCCTCGAACCCAATAGACTGAGCCGGTGCGGATCCTCTACATCGACCACTACGCGGGTTCTCCCACTCTAGGCATGGAGTATCGCCCCCACGCCATGGCAGAGCGCTGGATGCGGTCGGGCCACACCGTCACGCTACTGGCCGGATCCTTCAGCCATCTTCGGGCGGAGAACCCCGATGTCCGGATCGACGGTGAGCACCGCAGCATTGACGGGGTCGACTTCCGGTTCATCCTCACCCGCTCGTACGGCGGCAACGGCATAGCGCGAGTGCTCAGCATGGGCGACTTCGTCGGCAAGGGGTGGCTGCAGGCCCGCCGGATTTCGACGGCGCTTCGTCCCGACGTCGTCGTCGCGTCCTCCACCTACCCGTTCGACACCTGGCTGGCGCAACGCATCGCCCGCTTTAGCGGAGCAGGTCTGGTGCATGAGGTGCACGACCTCTGGCCCCTGACCCCCATGGAGCTCGGAGGCTACTCGCCCCGCCACCCTCTGATGTGGCTGATGGCCCGGGCCGAACGCTCCGCTTACGCCGAGTCGGACGTGGTGGTGTCCATTCTTCCCAACATCGAGCCCCATGTCCGGTCCCTCGGGGTGGGTACTCCCGTCGTGCACGTGCCGAACGGCATTGAGGCATCGTCCGGAGACCAACCCGCACCGGAGGACCTGACCGCATTGGTCGCGACGCTCCACGCGGAGGGACGCACGGTGATCGGGTACGCGGGCGGCATGTCCACGTCAAACGCTCTGGACGACTTCATCGTCGCGATGGGGCTGCTTCGGGATGAGCCGATCTCAGCCGTGCTCATCGGTGACGGCATGCTCCGGCCGGAGTTGGAGAAACTGGCAGTGACGAACGGTGCGGCGGTCCACTTCGTCGGCAGGATACCCAAGCGGTCGGTTGGCGCCATTCTCCGGCACATGGACGGCCTGTACATCGGATCCAAGCGGTCGCCCCTCTACGAGTTCGGTGTCTCAGCCAACAAGATCTTCGACTATCTGCTGACCGGGGTGCCGATCGTGAACGCCTTCGCCACGGCGCACTCTCCGCTCAAGTTCGCGCAGTGCTCCCTGGACGCCACTGCCGAAGATCCTGGCGACATCGCGAGGGCCCTGCGGAAGATCGCCGTCATGCAGCCCGAGGAGGCAGCGGAACGGGGGCGGCGCGGCGTCGAGTACGTCCTCGCCCACCACTCGATGGACGCTCTGGCGGACGACATGTTACGTGCCCTGGAGCAGGCGGCAGACGCCCAGCGTCACGCCGCCGGGTGAGGCTCAGCCGCTGAGCACCAGCCCGGACAGGTGAACCCCGGCGAGCTCAAGCACGTTCAGCCCATCCCGGACCCTGGACTTGGAATCCGTGCTGGCATCCACCACCAGCAGGGCCCAGTCCGCCGCCGCCAGCCCCAGGGCACCGGCGCTCGTCGGCAACAGGGGGCTGGTCACGAGGATCACCCACCGATCGTGCACCCTGAGCCGTTCCACCAGCGACGACAGCGAGGGCCGGGTCAGGAGATCGACGGGGTTGGGGACGGGCCCGCCCGCGTGCAGACGGTTTCGCTCCGGAGCGATGGTGGATGTCGCGGGGTCCGCGAGGAACTCGGCGACGCCGGGTCCACCGTCGCCAAACGGGCGCCCAGCGAGGTCGAGATCGACGGCGACCGCGGCCTGGCCTTGAGCCTGTAGCTGCTGGACGACGGCCGTGCCCAGTGCCGCAGCAGCGTCTGAGGACGCCAGGCCGGCGAGAGCCACCACCCGCGAGCCCGTGGTGGGGGCGAGGAAGGAGAAGTTCCTGGCCAACACGGACACCGCGTCGACGTCATCCCCGGTCAGGTGCGCCACGACGGCGTCGTCGGTGATCGACTCCAGATCCCTGGGACTGCGCACCCTGTTGTCCAGCAGGACCCGCAACGCAAGATAGGAGAAGGCGACGAGTGCGCCCACGGCGGCGGCGACAATAGCCGCACCCATGACGCCCAACGCGGTACCCGCAGACTCCTGGGTGCTGATGCTTACATCCGCCACCTCGAGCCGCACCCCTCCTGGGCCGGACAGCGCCCCATCGGCGACGAGCCGCTCGAATTCGTCCATCACCGCCCGGAGCGCGGCCTCAGCTCGCTCCGCGTCAGGATCCGTCAGCATCGCCGTGAGCACGAGCGATGAGGTCGGGGCTGCGAACTTGATGCGGCGATCCAGCACCTCGCTCGCCATCGGGGGGGCGAGCGACTGCCCCGCCGGGCCCAGCACCAGGGCCGACCGCAGCAGTGCGGGGGCGGATGCCGTCAGTGAGGTCACGGTCGCCTCCGTCACCGGGCCCGACGAGTCCTGCTGGAGACGCATGGTGAGGGTGGCTGAAGCCGTGTAGTCCGGCGAGTTGAGGAACTGGGAGGCGGCCGCGGCTGCCACAGCGGCCAGGGCACCAACGACCAACGCCCCCACGATGTAGCGGCGAATAAGGTGGAGGTAGGAACGCAGTGTCATGCTCATCCAATCGTTCATCAAACTGCGGGTCAGCTTACGGCCTCGACATACCCCGGACTACCGCGATGCGCTCGGACGCCTGGGCGTGGGGTGGGGATCCACGACCTGGGGGCTCGGGGCGCCGCCCCGCGTCGGCGGCGCACTAGGCTGACCTCAGTTGCCTACGCTCGGAAGGAGCGCGCCCATGGAGCGGCCCCTGGTGGTGTGGATCACGTCCGGCTTCCCTTATGGTTCGGGCGAACAGTTCATCGAGACCGAGGTGCAGTACTGGTCCGGGTTCCCGGGCGACGTGATCCTCCTCCCGGAGAATCCCGGGCCGTCGGAAGCGCGTCCAGTCCCGGAGGGCGTGCGGGTGTCGACCCGGCTCATGCACCGGTGGAACAGCCTCCGGTGGCAGTTGCTCGCCGCACTCCAGGCGGTCGTTTCGCCGGTCCTGTGGCGGGAACTCGGCGGACTCGTTGCGTCCCGCCGGGTCTCGCGCTACCGCGTGCAGCATGCGGTCCTGTCGGTCGTGCGGGTGAAGATGGAGGAGAGGGTGCTGAGGATTCTCGCGCATGAGCATGGCCGACCCATCGACGTGGTCTACGCGTACTGGATGTCGATCGCCTCATTCGCCGGGTGCATGGGGCGTCGCAAAGGATATGTCCGTCGGGTCGTGGCTCGCGCTCATGGCACCGACCTCTACGAGGACAAGCGACCTGAGCGGTACACGGCACTGGTGCGCCAGTTCGCCCGGGAGTACGAGGCGTTGTTCACGATCTCCGAGGATGGCCGTGCCCACGCGGAACGTTACGGTTTCGCGCCTGAGCAGCTGAGGGTAGCCAGGTTGGGAGTCACGAGTGCGGGGCGGACCCTCCCCAGCGACCCGGGACACCTCAGCCTGCTGTCGGTAAGTTCCCTGACGCCCTTCAAGCAGGTGCATCTGATCGTCGCAGCCGTGGCTGAAGTGGCGAAGAGGTTGCCTGAGACCCAGGTCCACTGGACGCACGTCGGCACCGGCGAACTCGGCCTCGACATCGAGCGCGCGGTCGCAGAGCGCCTGGGCTTGGCGAACGTGACCGTCGACCTTCTCGGACACATCCCCAACCCGGAGCTCATGACCTGGTTCGACGCCAACCGCGTGGACCTGTTCCTGAACGCGAGCAGTTCCGAGGGCGTGCCCGTCTCCATCATGGAGGCGATGGCCCACGAGGTGCCGGTGATCGCCCCGGATGTGGGTGCGGTCTCCGAGATCGTTCCCCCCGAGCTCCTGTTGCCGGCCGCCTTCACTGTGGAGGACATGGTGACGCGCGTCGTTGAGGTGCGCGAGCGCGTCAAGGACCCAGTCTACCGGAGGGCCATCCGCGCCCTGCAGGTGGAGGCGTACGACGCCGCCTCCAACTACAGCCAGTTCGTCGCCGGTATCGCGGCCCTGGGTGCCGACGATGCGTGACTCGCCTGTCAGCGTTCTGACGATGACGGTGGCCTTCCTCGTGCCACTCGTCTCCGCGTTGGGGTCGGTGGTAACCGTCGCGGGGCTGGCTGCGGCGCGTCCGTTGGCCATAGCCCTTATCGTGCTGGCTCTGCTGACGGTCAGGCGCTGGGATGTCGCTGCCGCCCTTGTTCTGACGGCCTCCATCGTGTGGCTGGGGTGGGGATTCCTCTCGCTGAGCACCGTCAGCAACCTCCGAAATCTCGTTGCGCTGGGCTGTGGCCTGGCCACCGCCCTAGCGTTCGCCCTCATTCCCTGGACCCCCGCACGCCTTCGCCTGCTCGTGTGGGGTTGGTTCTTCGCCTGGATCATCGCCGTGGTGCCCGGCATTGCTGAGACAGTCACGGGAATCCACCTGCCCAACTATCTCGAAACATCCCCGGAGTACGTGCGTGAGACCGTCACTGACACCGCGTCGTTCTTCGTCAATCCCAATCCCTACGCCGTGTTCCTCTGCATCTCCATGGTGGTGTTCGCCGTGGGAGCCCGGCTGGAGAAGGGGTGGGTCGCCAGAACATTGCTGGTGGCGAGCCTGGCCGGTCCCGTGCTCATCCTCCCGACCAACAGCCGGATCACCCAGCTGGTGTCGCTGGGCATCGCGGTCTGGATTGTCGTTTGGCTCGAGGTGGCTAGGCCCTACAGGGCGCGGTTGATCGCCGGGATCGTGGTGGCCGTGAGCCTGGCGATGGCGTTCGTCATGATGATGCCCGAGGTCCAGCAGAGAATCCTTGAGGCGTTCCAGGGCTCGGGCATCATGCGCATCAATCTGTACCTGGACGCACTGTGGATGTTCGCGAGCACCGGTGGACTGGGGGTGGGACCTGGCATGTTCGAGCGCTACATCGCTGCCGGCCTGACCCCCTACGACACGAGCTCCGCGGTCAATCCGCACAGCGGTGTCTTCGAGATTCTCAGCGAATACGGGTTTCTCGCGGCCGGCTTCGCCCTGGTGGCCGTGGTTCTGCTCGTCCGACTGGGCGCGCCCGGCTTCACCCGAAGCTTCGCGGACCCCCTGGATGCCGCCGCGCGACAAGGGGTCCTGGTGTGGGCGGTCGCGCTGCCCGTCCTCTCCTTCGGGGACAGTACCTACCTTGACTCGCCCATTGCCTGGGCCGGGATCGCCACTACGTTCGCATTCGCCCAGTACGCACGCGAGCGGGGTGGGCAGCCGCAACCCCGGTGGAGCATAGAGAGGGGAACCCCCTTACCAGAGCGCATGAGGGTGTTCGCGCGCCAAGGACCGCTCAGCGCTGGAGAAGGGCAGAGTAGGCCTCCACGAGCGGTGCGGCGTCCTCTTCCCAGGTGGGCAGAGGCTTCAGTTGGGAGACGAACCCGCGTGCGAGGTTCCGATCCAGCCGCTTCAGGAACCCCCTCAGCTCTGTCGCCGGGTCGGTGAGAATCAGTTCCTTGGCGAGGGGGCCAAGTCGACGACGTGCCTCCGGCAGATCGGAGCACAGAGGCGGCACACCCGCGGCGAGCGCCTCGAACAGCTTGTTCGGAGATGACCACGCGTAGCTGATGGCCGCCGTGTCGATGAGGCTGAGGGCGAGGTCCGCACCCTTGACCACCGAGACCACCTCGTCCGGAGGGACCGGCGAGAGGTGGTGCACGTGAGGCGAGCGCGCGACGGCGGCATCCACCAGCGGGGCCAGTTCGCCGGCCCCGACGAAGACCACATGATGGCGTGCCTCGTTCTCGAAGGCGTCCACGATGAGCTCTATGTTTCGTCCTGGGCTGAGGTTGCCCGTATGGACCACCAGCACCGCCTCCGCGGGAATGCCGAGCGCACCCCGCAGGTCCCGCGCGGGCCTGATGGCGGTCGCGGCGGGGTAGTTGTGCACAACCAGGACGGAACGGAGCTGGTAGCGCTCCCGGTACCAGTCCGCAATCTGCTGATTGACGGCGGTGACGAGGGCACACCGGCGCACCAATGAAGCCTCGATCCCTTCCGCGAGCACACGTTTGACGCCCACCATGCTCGGGGTACGGGTCTCCAGCTCGTGGGGGTTGTACACCACGGGAGCGCCCGTGCTCCGGCTCAACGCGAACGCCAGCGGAAGTGCGAAGACGGAGTGTGCGCTGATGACGGCCAGAGGTGCTCCCCGGTATGCCCGGTACACGGCAACGAACCAGCCGCCCACCTTCTGGAACCGGCTGCGCAGCGTGTCCTGCTTCGGCGCCGACGTTCCGATGCGGTCCACGGTGACGCGATCTTCGACAGGCTCAAGGCCCTCTCTGTCGTCCACCTGGAGGCCCACCAGCCGGATCTCAAGGGGGGGAGAGACGGCGGTGAGGCTGCGCGCCAGGCGCAACAGGCGCGATTCGTTGTCCATGGGGGACTGGTACAGGTGAAGGGCGAGGCTCACTTCGGATACCACCCTCGCTTGCGAAGTATGTTCACGCCGCCTCTGAGGAACTGGACGAACCCGTAGGAGTTCTTGTAGTCCCGGTAGGACCGTACGGGGGCCTGCATGATCGTCTCGAACTCCTGGGGGGTGAGGTTGAGCTTCTTGAGGAAGAACTCCCGGTCCTGTTGAACGAGCAGCGGTTCGTAATCGACGTCGTCGACCTGGTGGAGCGCCTCGGACCTGGTGATCTGTCCCGAGTTGATCAGGTCGGACAGGTGTCCGCGTCGCTTGTCGATGCCGAACTTCTCCTTCAGGATGTAGCCCTGGTAGAAGCGCGTGTAGATCGATTCGAAGTGCTTGCCGGGGTAAGGGCGCCAGCCCAACCGGTCCTGCAGCTCCTGAACGGCGGAGGCCTTGTCATAGTCCAGGTAGTTGAGGATGCTGACGATCCTCACCCGCGACACCGCATTGGTGTAGAAGAGCTCCCCGAACCCGAAGTGAGGGTAGCTGGTGAGCTTCTCGCGGCCGAAGCGCTCGTGGACGGATCGGATGTAGCGCCAATCCGAGTGGCCGTAGGACCAGGAGGGCACGCTGATGGCTTCGGTGCGGAAGTTCATGCCTGAGATGACGTATCGGATGCCGTACTTGCGGGCGAAGCCCCACATGCTGGCCTGGATGGCGTGGTCCGTCGGGACGTCACCGTCCGGAGTGGAGGCCAGCAGGAATGCGCGCTGCAGATCGTAAAACTGGCGCAGGTCCAGGACCTCGGTCACGAGATCGAGGTCCAGTGCCTTGACCGTCTTCTCCACGTTGGACACGGCGAGCTCGGAGTTCCAGCCGTTGTCGACGTGCATGGCCAGCGGTCGCAGCCCCAGCTCCTTGACCTTGAGGGCCACGTAGGTGCTATCCACGCCCCCGCTCAGGCCGATCAAACAGTCGTAGCGACGGTTCGCCGCCGACTCCTTGATCGCGCTGACCAGGGCCGACAGTTTGGTATCGGCTTCCTCGCCTGTGAAGACTCGCGACGACAGCAGCTCGTCGTAGCGCCGGCAGTGGTTGCAGACGCCGTCGACCAGCTCAAGATCCGGGTCATCTGCGCTGCGCATGATGCAGCGTCGGCACTCAAGCATCAACGGTCTCCGGGAAGGACACGGCAGGGAGCCAGACGTTCAGCTCCGCCTCGGTCGGGTAGGTGATGAGGACCGCACGGTGCGGTCCGTAGAACGTGAACATCGAGCCGGCTGCCACAGCAGAGGCCCCGGCCTCGACGGCCTGGCTGAAGTGCTCCAGTCTGCCGGCCCCCCCATTGGCCACGACGGGAACATGAACGGCCCGGGACACCTCGCGCACGAGGCTCAGGTCGTAGCCGCGGTAGCAGCCCTCGCGAGTCGTGGCGGTCACCATGATCTCCCCGGCGCCCAGATCGCAAGCACGTTGCGCCCATGCCGAGGGCGTCATCATCAGGGGGCGTCCACGCCCGCCCGGCACCACGCGCCGAGTCCCGTCCACGTCGATCACCGCGACGACCGCCTGCCGACCGTAGGCGGCGGCCGTGTTGCGCACCGCCTCGGGATCGCTGAGGAGGGCGGTGTTGAACGCGACCTTCTCCACACCCGCAGCCAACGCCGACCGCGCGTCGGCGAACCGTCGCAAACCACCCCCGAAGGTGACCGGCATGAAGGCCTCGGTGGCAATCCGCTCCAGTTGCCGCAGCCCGATCGGTTCCCCGCCCCGAGGCCCGCTGATGTCCAGCACCACCAACTCGTCGATGCCCTTGTCATTGAAGATCTTGACGGTGTTGATGGGGTCGCCGATGTAGGTGATCTCATCGAATGCGCGAGTCTTCACCACGAAGCCGTCGCGCAGACACATGGTGGCGATGACGCGCGCCCTCACGGCTGCCACCCCAGGAACGCGGTGAGGACCGACACCCCGTATCGATGTGATTTCTCCGGATGGAACTGCATTCCCACCACCGGTCCCTGTCCGATGACGGAGGAGTACCGGACTCCGTAGACCGTCTGGCCGTAGGACACGGTCGGCTCGTCCAGGGGCACGTAGTAGCTGTGCGCGAAGTAAAATCTGCCGCCGTCCGGCAAACCGGGTCCATCCGCCGCCGCCGCGGTGGGCGTCACCTCGTTCCACCCCATCTGCGGAACGCGGAACGAACCGACCCGCCCCGCGAACGAGTGACACCGCCCGGGCAGGAGACCGAGCCCTGGCAGGCTCCCCTCGTCGCTGCCCTCGAGCAGCAACTGCATGCCCAAGCAGATGCCCAGGAGTGGCCGGCCGGCTGTGGTGTGGTCGTTGACGCACTCGTCCAGCCCGGAGGACCGCAGTCCGGTCATCCCCGCGTCGAACGAGCCGACGCCGGGGAGAATCAGGTGCGACAGTCCTGAGGCATCACTGGGCTGGGTGACGAGGACCGGAGTCGCGCCGATGTAGCGGAGCATGTTCATCACCGATCCGATGTTTCCCACTCCGGAGCTCAGCACCCCGACGGACACCTGCATAGTCACCTTTCGTATTCCTGGCTGGAGATCGTGAAGTCGGGTTTGTGTCAGACCTGGCCGTCGCCGAGGCGGAAGAACTTCACGTCAGCCCACGCGTCCGCCGGGCAGGTGCCGCGACCGTCGACGAACACCTGCACCCCCGGCAGGTCGGCCGGGGTGAGCGAGGTGTATTCCGGGTGATCTGCCTGGAGAATGGCCGCGTCCACCGGATCCCCGAGGTGATAGGCGGTTAAACCGTATCCCGCCAGCTCGTCGTCGGTGTACATCGGGTCGTGGACGCTCACTTCGGCGCCGCGCGCCTTGAGACCCGCAACGGTGGGGAACACGCCTGAGAAGGCGGTCTCCTTCACCCTGCCGCGGTAGGAGGCCCCGAGGACCACCACCTTCCTGCCGCCGAGGTCTCCCAGCGCGCCCTCGGCGAGGGCGATGGCGTACTCCGGCATGGTCATATTGGCCTCGCGTGCGGTGCGCACGATCGTGGCGTCCGGATCCGTGTAGAGGTAGAGGCGCGGGTAGACCGGGATGCAGTGGCCGCCGACGGCGATGCCGGGGCGGTGGATGTGGCTGTACGGCTGCGAGTTGGACGCTTCGATGACCTTGTGGACGTCGATGCCGTTGGCGGCCGCGAACTTGCCGAACTGGTTGGCCAGGCCGATGTTGACGTCGCGGTAGGTGGTTTCGGCCAGCTTCGCCATCTCGGCGGCCTCTGCGGAACCCAGGTCCCAGACGCCGTTGCCCTGCGGCAGGTCCGGGCGGTCGTCGAAGCTCAGGACGGCCTCGTAGAACTCCACACCCCGCTTGGCGCCCTCGGGTGAGAGCCCGCCCACGAGCTTGGGGTACTTGCGCAGGTCCTCGAAGACGCGGCCCGTCAGTACCCGCTCGGGGGAGAAGATCAGGTGGAAATCCTTGCCCTCGGTCAGCCCCGAGATCTCCTCGATCATGGGCTTCCACCGGGTGCGGGTGGTGCCGACAGGAAGCGTGGTCTCGTAGCTGACCAGAGTCCCGGGGGTGAGGTGTTCGGAGAAGCTTCGCGTGGCGTTCTCCATCCATCCGAAGTCCGGCAGCCAGGTCTCGTCGTTGACGAAGAGGGGGACGACGATGACGATGGCGTCCGCGCCGGGGATGGCGTCGCTGTAGTCCGTGGTGGCGCGGAGACGTCCGGCGGGCACGAGTTCTGAGAGCTTCTCCTGGAGGTGGGCCTCGCCGGGGAACGGCTCGACCGCGGAGTTGACCAGATCGACGACGCCCTGCTGCACGTCGACGCCGATCACCTCGTGGCCCATGTCGGCGAATTGCACGGCCAGCGGGAGGCCGATCTTGCCCATGGCGATGACAGCGATCTTCACTCTTACCTCGTCCCTCGGTGTGGTGAAAGGCGTGGAGCCTCCGGCCCGAAGTCTACCCATCGGGGACGCTGAGTGCCGCTAGCCTGTGGCCATGCACCCAGTCCTGGCGATCGGCCCGTCGAACTATGCCGGGCAGGCGACGGCGTGGGCACGGGCTGTCACCGCGTCGTTGCCGGCGCAGGCGTGGTCATTCTCCGGAGTTCCGCTGCGCGGGGGAGGTTTCGACTTCGAGGTGGATCGTCAGCTCGGCCGGGTGGCCTTCCGCGCCTCCCCGCTGTGGGGGGCCCGGTCTCGCCGACTCTTCAAGGGGACCACCCACATCGCCCTGGACGGCTTCAAGACCCTCGCCCGCTGGGACCGGCATGCCTCGTTTCCGGCGGATGCCCGGCGGCTGGAGTCAATGGGTCACACCATGGCGCTGATCGCTCACGGATCTGACGTGCGTGACCCGGCCGCGCACCTGTCCCGCGACGAGTGGTCCTACTTCGCCGTCGGCTCGGACGAGTGGAGGGCAACGCTAGCTGCCCAGACCGCCCGCAACCGGACGTTCGCCGAGGAGGCCGGCTGGCCGGTCTTCTACTCGACGCCCGATCTGGGTTTCGATCTCCCCGCCGGCACCTGGCTCCCGGTGGTCGTGGACGTCGACGCCTGGGCGTCGGACGCCCCTCTGCTGGAGCGGGAGCGGCCGCTCGTCGTCCACGTGCCCAGCCAGCGGAACCCGCCGATCAAGGGCACCCAGCACATCGCGCCGGTGCTCCAGCGGCTGCACGACGAGGGGGTCATCGAGTACGTGGCACCGTCCGGGATGACGCACCGTGACCTGCGCGAGCTGGTGCGCAGGTGCGATGTGCTGGTCGATCAGCTGCTGTTCGGCTCGTACGGAGTGGCGGCCGTGGAGGCGATGGCCGCCGGGCGCGTCACAGTCGGCCGGATGATTCAACCAGTGCGTGACCTCATGGAGGAGGCTCCGCTGATGCTCGAGGCGACGCCGGATTCGCTGCGGGAGGCCATCACGTCGATCCGTGAGCGTCGCGGGGAGCTGCGCGCCCGGGCCGAGAGCAACCTCGCGTTCGTGCGTCGCTGGCACGACGGCGCCGTGTCGGCGGCGCGGCTCAGCACCTTCCTCGGCCTCGGCGCCCGGCGATGATCAAGAGCGCGCGCGCCGTCCGGCGGTAGCGTCCGGTGCCTCCCGGCCGCGCCTACCGGAACGTCAGCACTTGATCGTCGGGCTCGTGATCGATGCGGGTCCGCCGATCAGGAATGTCGAGGGTGGCTTCATCGAGTTCAACGCGGCGATCGTGTACGGAGAGGTGCAGGTGGCCGTGCCCAGCAGGATCGGGGCGTTGTGGGCGTGGGCCAGCGGCGTCCCGCTCAAGCCATCCGGGAACAGGAGGCCGGATGCGAGCACGGCGGTGCCGGCGGACGGGAAGAACTGACCCGCCACGTTGGCCGCCACCTGGTATCGGTCCGCCCCACCCACTCGCGCGGTCTGGGCGCCGGTGATGCTCGCGATCTCATTCAACACCGCGTCGCTGACGGTTGCCGCGCCCCCCAGAACGGTGACCCGATCCGGAGCGATGGCGCGCAGCGCCGCGGCAGTGGCGGCGGGAAGCTCACCGGAGCGCACCAGCAGCAGTGGCCCTCCCAGCTCTGCGGCGAGCGGGCCGGCGGACAGGGCGTCGGAGAAGAGCTCGCCCGAGGCGATGACCACATGCTTCCCTGGAATGCGGGCCGCGATACCGGCCGCCACCTCGTACCGGTCGGCTCCGCCGATGCGGGTGACCGGGCCGTAGGCCGCGAGGGCGGCCTGTACTGCGTCCGACACGGTGCCGGGGCCACCGGCGATCACGATCTCGCTCGGACGGCTGCGGCCCAGCTCAGCCGTGACCGACGGGGGTAGGGCCGTTCCGCTGGTCAGCAGGAGGCGGGCGCCACGGTAGCCCGCCAGCGGCCCGGCGCTGAGCGCGTCAGTGAAGACCTCACCTGAGGCCACGACCACGGCTGAGCCGTCGGCGTTGGGGAGCTGCCCTGAGACATTGGCGGCGACCTCGTACCTGTCGGCTCCTCCGATGCGCTGCTCGACCGTCGGGTAGGCGGGCGGCTCGGCCCACGTGGCGGTGACCTGGCCGGACGTGAGAGTGGCGCCCGCGGCGGTGACCAGCTTCGCGCGGAACGTGCGGGTCCCGGCGGTGGACTGGCCATAGGTCAGCGGAAGGTCGAAGCTGCCGTCACTGTTGACGGTGGCCGTGGTGTGGTTCTGCCAGGCGCCGCTCACCAGCACCTGGGACGTGACCGTGCGGCCGCCGTAACCCAAGGCGGCGCCCTTCAGACGTGCGGTCCCTCCCACCAGCACCCCCGACACGGGCTCGACCGTGATCGTGCCGAGTCGGTCGACCGTGAACTCTGCGCTGGTCAGCGTCCCCGCCGCCGAGGCCGCCTGCACGCGGTACCTGGTGCTACCTACGGTGTTCGTGCCAAATGTCAACGGGATTGAGAACTGGCCCCGTGTTCCAGAGGTGACCCGCTGGTCGGTGGACCACCCGGAGGCGGTGTAGGCCTGCGTCAGGACCTCGCGTCCTCCTCCGCCGGGGCTGAGCAGGCCGGTGACGTACGCCGTCGCGCCCACCTTCGCCTGGGTCTGCGGGCGGATCACGAGTTCGCTGGCGCCTGTGGCGGGGGCGGTGACGTTGTACTGGTAGAGGTTGTACTTGACCATAAGGTTGATCACCTTGTTGGCGTACTGCGGGTCCGTCGCGTAGCCGCCTAGGTGCACCTCGACGATGAAGCGGTCCGGGTTGTCGGTGTAGTTGAACGCTTTGGCGTATCGTGTCAACCTGCTCAGGAAGTAGCCGTGGTCGATGAACGAGTTCTGGTCGGTGTCGTACTTCCGGAACTGTGCGGTGGTGGTGTAGGCGGTGCCGCTGGAGTCGTACTCGGTGGTGTTGACGGCGTAGCAGCCGTTCTGGTGCGGGCTGACGGTGGAGGAGCACTTGATGCCGAACCAGTTGCGCGCGTTCTTCGTCAGCGAGGACTCGCCCCAGCCGGACTCGAGGATTGCCTGCGCCATCGCCACCGACGCGGGCACCCCATACTCCCGCTCCTCGGCCTGTGCCCAGGCCGAGGTCTTCGCCACGAACGTGGCTGCGTCCAGAGCGGCCGCGGGTCTGGCGATGGGCAGGAGTGTGGCCGCGAGTGCCACGGCAAGCAGCACTCTCAGGAGGATGCGCGGGGAAGGCATGGTGGCCATTCAATCTGCCGCCGCGTAGATCCGTCACCCGAAAGGTGAGGCGAAGGTTGAGGTTCACCGGCGCCGACGGCCGTGGGGTGTGGCCGAAGGTCAGTGGACCAGGACGATCTTCCCGACGTTGTCGCCGCCGGTCAGCTGCTCGTGCGCTCGGCGCACCTCGTCGAACGGGATGCGGGTCTCCGGCGAGAGCCGGATGCGGCCGTCGGCGAGCATCGGCCACACCTCGGCCTCGACGGCGGCGCAGATTTCCGCCTTCTCCTCGGCTGGGCGGAACCGGAGCGAGGTGGCGGTGATGGTGGCCTGCTTGCTCAGCATCGCGCCCAGGTTGAGGGTTCCCTTCACCCCGCCCTGCAGCCCGATGACCACGATCCTGCCCCTCTTCCTCAACGACGAGACGTTGGCCTCCAGGTACTTGGCCCCGATGATGTCCAGGATCACGTCGGCGCCCTTTGTGGCCGCCTTGAGGGCCGCCACCCAGTCGTCGTGGTAGTCGAGCGCGTAGTCGGCGCCGTGCGCGAGGCAGTGCTCGAGTTTGGCCGCGCTCCCGGCAGTGGCCACGGCAGTGGCGCCGAGGGCCTTCGCGTACTGGGTGGCGAACGTACCGATCCCTCCTGCGCCCCCGTGCACCAGGAACACCTCTCCGGCCTTCAGTCGCCCCTCGCGGAGGTTGGACAGTACCGTCGCCGCCACCTCCAACACCCCGGCAGCGGACACGAGATCCACGCCCGGCGGCGGCGCGATCAGCTGGCCCGCCGGGGCCACGAAGTACTCGGCGTAGCCGCCGCCGGCCAGCAGGCCCACCACCTCGTCGCCCTGCTTCCAGCGCTCGACACCCTCGCCGACCTCTTCGACGATGCCCGAGGCCTCCAGCCCGATGATGTCGCTCTCGCCAGGCGGCGGCGGGTAGTGCCCCTGGCGTTGCAGCACGTCGGCCCGGTTGACCCCCGAGGCGACGGTGCGCACCAGTACTTCCCCTGGACCGGGGGCGGGTGTGGGGACCTCGCCGAGGGTGAGGGCGTCGACGTCTCCGGGGGTCTCCACGATCACTGCGCGCATGCCCCCACCCTGCCATAGGCTCACGCGTCGAGAGCATCCCACTCGTCGCGGCCCTGCCAGGTGCAGAGGCACACCTCGTTGCCCTCGGGATCGGACAGCACCCAGAAGCTGGGGGCCGCTGCGTCGCTGAGCAGTGTCCCGCCCGCGTCAAGCGCACGGTCCAAGCGGGTGCGGACCTCGTCATGCGGCAGCGTGAGGTCGATGTGGACGCGGTTGCGCTGCGGGCGCGGCTCGTCCATCTGCTGGAACCAGATCGGCGGTCCGATGAGCAGCGGGTCGGCCAGCGCCTCTGGGCCGTCGTCGGCGTAGCCCGTGACCGCTCGCCAGAACGGCAGGACGGCCGGGATGTCGAGCGCATCGATGGCGATCTCGATCTCGGCCAGGTCCGACGTCACCGCCTCGAGACCTCGAGCGGTCACCAGGTCCGCGACCGCCGAGCCGAAGGCGACGTCTCGTTCCGTGATGCCGCCGGCGTCGTGGCTGGCCACCGCGAGGTGGACCCGGGAGTAGCGAAGGTCGATCTCCGGGTGGTGGTTGTGCTCCTCCGCGATCCGGGCGACGTCGTTGACGAAGGCGAGCGCGGACGGGAAGGAGCCGGCGTCGACGGTGAGGTGCATCCGGCCGAGGAGGTAGCGCCAGACGGGGAGAGCCGCGGAGGCTTGTTTGCGGGAGAGTGCCATGTTTCACACTAACCGCAGACGCGCGGAGTCGGGTCAGCCGGGCCAGACGAGCCCCCGGCGGCTCACGAAGCTGCGCGGGGCGCCGTCGACCGGGTCGGGGAACTCCAGGCGGTGGGCGAGCAGCCGCAGCGGGGTGGAGAAGTCGTCGATCTCCGTGGGCAGCACAACCGGGTACAGGGGGTCACCGAGCAGCGGAATGCCCAACTGGTGGAAGTGTGCGCGGATCTGGTGGGTCCGGCCGGTGAGGGGGCGCACCTCATAGAGCGCATGGGCCCCCCGCACCTCAAGGACGTCGATGTCGGTGACTGCGTTCGGCGGGAGGTCGAGAGTCTCGGCCTGCAGGGTGCCCACCCGCTTGACCAGGTGTGATTCGACGCGCCTCGGGAACGCGAGGGCCGGGTCGAAAGGGGCGATGGCGTGGTAGACCTTTGTGGCGAGGCGTTCGGCGAAGACGCCCTGGTACGGGCCCCTCCATCGCTTCGCCGTCGTCATGAGCAGGACCCCGGCAGTGCCTCGGTCCAGCCGGTGGGCGGCCGACAGCTCAGGCAGATCCAGCGCCGCCCGGGCCTTGACGACGGCCGACTCCAGGACGTGCCGTCCCCGCGGGATGGTGGAGAGGAAGTGCGGCTTGTCGAACACCGCGACCCGATCGTCGAGGTGGAGGAGCGTCAGCTCTCCCGGCACCGGCGCCTCGGCGCGCAATTCCCGATGGAACCACACGAAGGTGTGGGGGCTGTAGTCCTCGAGTCCGGTCCACGGGCGGCCCCGGTCGTCGACGAAGACGCCACGCGCCAGCATCTCGTCCACGTCCTCCGGCGAGGGCGCCAGCTTGTGCACCAGCCAGTCACGCATCGTCGGCCAGGGCAGCGGATCGGAGGGGTCTCGGTCCGGGGTGCGCACCCAGGCGGCCTGCAATCCGTGGCGGGGCGGCAGTGGTGACTTCGGCGGCATCCCACTCCTCTCCAGCTCGGATACCGCACCCTACCCGCCGGCGTCGAGGCGCTAACATGGTCGGGCACTGGCGAGGTCGCATAGTGGACTAGTGCAGCCGCCTTGAAAGCGGCCGAGGGGTAACTCTCCGTGGGTTCGAATCCCACCCTCGCCGCTTCCCGGGGCCCGGAGCCCACTCTGAGTAGTCTGGGTCCATGCCCGAGAGCACCCACGTCATCAAGCCGCAGCCACCCGTGCGCGCCTTCGTCACCGCCGCGGTGGCGGACCTTGCCGGCGCCCTCCTGCTGGTGGCGGCGCTGAGCCAGGGGTGGCATGTGGCGTTTGTGGTGGTGGCGGCACTCCTGCTTGTCGCCGGAACCGCCCTGATGATCGGGGCGTTCGTGTCGCTCAACAGGCTGGCTGTCCGGTTCACCTTGACCGACGAGGGCTACCGGCTCCTCGGCCCAGGCGTCGATCACGCGGGACAGTGGGCAGACGTGAGCAAGGTGACGCAGTCACAGGAGGGCTCGCACGTGACGATCTACCACGGCGCCGTCCGCCGCACCCACCTGCTATTCCCGGGAGGGGATCGCGCCCAGATCGACGAAGTGCTGGCCGAGGTCCGCGCCCGCCTCAAGGCCGCGAAGGGCTAGACCGGGCTAGACCTAGCCCGACCTAGACCTAGCCCCCACCTCTAGATGCGCCTGGATGGCCTTTAGCGCCTAACGAGTGATCCGCGCCGCTCACGGCCACCGGTCACCAGGATGACGGTGGCCGGGATGAGTCGGGTGAAGGAGGCCTCTGGGCAGTGTCGGTG
Organism: Tessaracoccus sp. MC1627; assembly: GCF_014164725.1. Lineage (NCBI taxonomy): Bacteria > Bacillati > Actinomycetota > Actinomycetes > Propionibacteriales > Propionibacteriaceae > Tessaracoccus > Tessaracoccus sp. MC1627. The sequence goes on from NZ_JACJGA010000001.1 coordinate 629,915, forward strand.
TCGCCCGCTACGCTGAATGGGACTAGACCCGAACGGGAAGGAGTTGCAGCCATGGAAGCGCGCGTGCTCTACCAGGACCTCTTTCCTTTCGAGACTCCGCGATCGCTGGATGCCTTGCGAGGCCCCGCCACTGGGGTGCTTATCTTGCCTCGTACGGTGCACTGGGGCCCTGATTCGACTGCCGACCTGGACACGCGAAGCGGCCTCCACAAGGCGTACCGCAACCTGGTGCGGGAAGGAACCACTGACCTTCAGGAGGCCATGCTCAACGCAGCCCGGCTGGTCGAGGTGTGGCCTGACCTCGCGCTGCCTCCTCGATGCCTTGCCCTGTGGGAGTCCCGGTTCCCCGAGTTGCGTCGGGCGGCGTCGACCTGATGCCGACCGGTGAAGAGCACCAGCGGCAAGCCGCTCGCATCATTCTGGCTGCGATCGGTCCGGCAGGATTCGCTCTCGCAGGCTCGGGTGCTATCCGCGAGCACGGGCTGATCGATCGGCCGACCAACGATATCGACCTGTTCGCGCCGGCCCGGGCAGCGGCTGGGTTCAGCGATGCCATCGACACGGCGATAGCGACGCTGACAGCCCACCGCTACACCTGCGAAGTGGGCCGGCTGAGCAGCCATTTCGCTCGCTTGCTGCTCACCACACGTGAGGGTTACGTCTTCGAGGTGGATCTGGGGCTTGACTGGCGTGCCCACGACCCGATCCGGCTGGAAGTTGGACCGGTCTTGGCGATCGAGGACGCAGTCGCGAACAAGGTGGGCGCGCTGTACAGCCGAGGCGAGCCACGCGACTACCTCGATGTCGATGCGATCCGAGAATCCGGCCGCTTCGCCGAGGATCATCTCCTGTCTCTAGCCGCCCAGCATGACCCGGGATTCGACGTGACCCTGTTCGCCACGCGACTCCGCGCTGTCGAATCGCTGGTTCCCGACGACATCGCGGAGTACGGCATCAGCTCCACAGACCTGGACGCGATCAAGCGTCGCCTCCTGGCTTGGGGGCAGGGCCTCACGGGACACAGTCCCGAACCGACCGTCAGCCCAGACGCGTAGGAACGTGTCGAACCAGTCGCCAAGAACCCTCGGAGGCGACCATCAACGGCCCTCCGTCAGCCGTACCGAGGACCCTCGACCCCTGCACTGCATCAAACGCACTAAGCACAGTAGGCCAGGATTAAGCCTGGGCTAAGCCGGACCTAGCCCTCCTCATCCTCCCCGCCGTGCCATGCGCACGCGTCCGTGACGTTCTGCGCGCCGTCGGTCAGGTCGCCGGTGGGGGTGGGTGAAGCGGAGCTGGCCGACGGTGACGCCGAAGCGGCGGCGGAACCGGTGGGCGATGCGACGGCGGTAACCGACGGAACGGCGGTGGGGCTGGGGGACGCGACGGTGGAGGCGATGGCCTCCTCAGCGGCGGCGCGCATCGCCTCGAAGTCCGGGTACTCGTAGGAGTACCCGTTCTTGCCGGGCGAGTACACGAGGCGCGTCACCGGAGCATCCTTGACCCGCAGCGCGAGCTCGACGATTGCCGGCAGGTCCCGCTGCGGAATGTCGGTGACGATCATCTGCGACGATGCCGCGGCGATCGCCTCGTAGCGCGTCAGCATCGTGGCCGGGTTGGCCTGCCGGATAATCGCGCTGACCAGGCAGGATTGGCGCGCCATCCTGTCGTAGTCGGAGTAGTCCAGGCGGCTGCGGGCGTACCACATGGCGTTGTAGCCGGTCAGATGCTGGTCCGGGCCTGGCTCGAGGTAGCCGGAGGGCCGCTTCCCCTCGCTGTTGCCGCCGATGGCCAGGCGCTGGTTGATGTTGACCGTCACCCCGCCCATCGCGTCGATGAGCTGCTGCACCCCATCGATGTTGAGCATCGCGAAGTAGTCCACCTTGAGACCGGTGATCCCCTCCACCCCCTGCTTGAGGGCCTCCGCGCCGCGGTAGGTGGAGCCGGCGAACAGGTCCGGGAAGCCGAGCTCTGTGTGCGCCCAGATGCTGTTGATGTACCAGTCCCCGGCGGGCTCCCCGCGGAACCCGTTCGGGAACGCCTCGTCCATCTCGCTGCCCTCGGGGAAGGGCGTGAACTGCAGGTTACGCGGGATCTGAATGATGGTCGTCGCGCCGGACTCGGTGTCGATCGAGGCCAGCATGATGGTGTCGGTGCGGACGCTGAACTCCTCCACCTGATCAGCGCGGGAATCGCTGCCGTCCGCGCCGAGCAGAAGGATGTTGATGCGAGGGATGTCGGCCCACGGGTCCTCGTGCGCCTCCGCGGTGAGCGTGGGTCGCGAGGAGGACGTCACCTCGTCCTCGCCAGTGGTGAACACGTTGTCCAGAAGCAGGGCCTGGTCGCGCGCGTAGCGGGCGCCGATGGCGCTGGGTGCGGTGACGCCGAAGGCCAGCACGGTCACGAGGATCGCCCCGATGGCGCGCTTGCCGCTGCCCAGCCGGCGGGGGCGGGTGGAGAGTTGCGTGACGGTGATGAGAGTGACCCAGACGAGCCCGAGGGCGATCAGAGCCACGCTCGCGATGGCGAGGAACTGAGTGCTCACCGCCAGCATGGCCAGCCGGGTGGTGTTCGTCGCGGCGTAGTAGGCCAGGGAGACCACGCCGACGATCGCGGCCAGCCCGGTCAGGAGGCCCAGTGCGCGCAGGGCCGGCCGTGTGGCGCCAAGAAGGCCGAGGCCTGGGACGAGGGCCGAGATGACCGTGAGCCCTAGCGACTTCCTCAGGGACTGCTTGGTGCCCCCATCGGTGGCCATCCGTCGCCGGACGTTGGCTGGGAAGGGGAGTTCGTCGCCGTATCGGCGCGACGGCGTGGCGCCCGATGACGGGAGGGCGGCACCGTCATCGTCTGGCGCGGCGCGTCGCGCCGGGCGGTCTTCGCTCATCAGGCTCCTCCTGCGGCAAGTCTAACCCCGGGCCGGTCAGGGCTCTGCGGCGGTGCGGGTGGGTGTTTGCCGCTGCGCCGAGCGCTCGGCTAGGCTGTGACGGCACTGGAGGTGTCGCCTAGTCCGGTCTATGGCGCCCGCCTGCTAAGCGGGTTTGGGGCTTCAACCCCATCGCGGGTTCAAATCCCGCCGCCTCCGCCAGTTGTGATCAGGCCCCTGGGAGTCATACTCCTGGGGGCTTCGTCGTTGCCGCAGGTAACCGCGCTGCTACGAGGCGGGGTGGCTGCGTTCCAGATCGAGGAGGAACTGCTTGCGTTCCGGGCCACCGGAGTAGCCGGTGAGCTTGCCGTCGGACCCCACCACGCGGTGGCAGGGCACCACGATGCTGATCGGGTTGCGTCCGTTCGCCAACCCCACGGCCCGTGAGGCGCCGGGGCGGCCGACGGCGACGGCCAGCTGTCCGTAGCTGCGCGTCTGTCCGTAGGGGATCGCGGCGAGCGCCGCCCACACCTTTTTCTGGAAGTCGGTGCCCGACGGGGCCAGGGGAAGATCGAACGAGGTGCGTTCCCCGGCGAAGTACTCAGTGAGTTGGCGGGTGGCGTCCGGGAGCGCGTCGTCGACGCGGTCGCCCCACGCGGACTCGGGCACCGGAGGGCTCTTGTGTCCGTCCATCAGAACTGCCACGAGGGCTCCGTCGCTGACGACGAGGGTCAGGGGGCCGATGGGGGAGTCCATCACGCTGTGGGTCATGTCGCGCACACCTTCCGCTGTGGTGCCAGGATACGACCGCCGAGGCGTTCGACGGGCCCCGAGGATCACTGGCCCTTGGCGGCGTACCTGGCCTCGGTGGCGGCCTTGAGGGGGCGCCACCAGTCCTCGTTGGTGCGGTACCAGTCGATGGTGGCCTGCAGGCCTAGGCGGAAGTCGGTGTAGTGGGGCGTCCAGCCGAGTTCCTCGCGGAGCAGGGTGGCGTCGATGGCGTAGCGGAGGTCGTGTCCGGCGCGGTCGGTGACGTGGTCGTAGGCATCTGCCGGTTGGTCCATCAGTTCGAGGATGAGCTCGATGACCGTCTTGTTGTCCTGCTCGCCGTCGGCTCCGATGAGGTAGGTCTCGCCGATGCGGCCGTGCGTCAGGATCCGCCAGACGGCGGAGTTGTGGTCGTCGACGTGGATCCAGTCGCGCACGTTCGCTCCTGCGCCGTAGAGCTTGGGGCGGATGCCGTCGATGACGTTGGTGATCTGGCGCGGGATGAACTTCTCGATGTGTTGGCGGGGGCCGTAGTTGTTGGAGCAGTTGCTGAGGGTGGCGTTGACCCCGAATGATCGGACCCAGGCGCGGACGAGGTGGTCGCTGGCGGCCTTGGACGCGGAGTAGGGGCTGGACGGGTTGTAGGGCGTGCTGGGGGTGAACTTGGCGGGGTCGTCGAGTTGGAGGTCGCCGTAGACCTCGTCGGTGGAGATGTGGTGCAGGCGCTTGCCGTGCTGCCGCACGGCCTGGAGGACGTGGAAGGTGCCGAGGATGTTGGTCTCGACGAAGATCCCGGGGCCTTCGAGGGAGTTGTCGTTGTGCGATTCGGCGGCGAAGTGGACCACCGTGTCGTGGTCGGCCACCAGCGTGCCGAGGAGCGGCGCATCGAGGATGGACCCGTGCACGAAGCGAACCCGGTCCGGGTCCAGGCCGGCCAGGTTGGCGGTGTTGCCCGCATAGGTCAGCGCGTCCAGGACCGTGACCGACACGTCCGTGTTGTCCACCAGCCAGTGCGCGAAGTTGCTGCCGATGAACCCGGCTCCACCGGTGACCAGAATCGTCCTCACAGCCAGTGAGCCTACCGGGCTGAGGGTCCCGGCCAGCCGTCAGCCCGGGGGCGGGCATCTGGGTCCGTCGGATGCGCGTCTATGCCAAGGTTGGGTCATGCGGGGGATCATTCTTGCCGGCGGGACCGGCTCCAGGCTTCATCCGATCACACTGGGGACCAGCAAGCAGTTGATGCCGGTCTATGACAAGCCGATGATCTACTACCCGCTGGCGACGCTGATTTTCGCCGGGATCCGCGACATCCTGATCATCACCACGCCCCACGAGGCGCCCGCATTTCATCATCTCCTCGGAGACGGCGAGCAGTTCGGCGTCCACTTCACCTTCGCAGTCCAGCCCGAGCCCAAAGGGTTGGCGCAGGCGTTCACGATCGGAGCGGACTTCGTCGATGGCGGACCTTCCTGCCTGATCCTGGGTGACAACATCTTCTCCGGACCCGGACTGGGGACGCGCCTGCAACGGCGCACGGAGTCCATCGACGGCGCCCTGGTGTTCGGCTATCAGGTGGCGGACCCCACCGCCTACGGCGTGGTGGAGGTCGACGGCAACGGGCTGGCCCTGTCCATCGAGGAGAAGCCGGCCCACCCGAAGTCCCATTGGGCGGTGCCTGGTCTGTACTTCTACGACGAGCAGGTGGTCGACATCGCGACCAACCTCCGGCCCTCGCCGCGCGGCGAGTTCGAGATCACCGACGTCAACCGGACCTACATGGAGCAGGGCCGTCTTCATGTGGACCTGCTGCCCCGCGGCACAGCATGGTTGGACACCGGCACCTTCGATTCGCTCAACGACGCGAGCAACTTCGTGCGCACCCTCCAGGCCCGCCAAGGCCTGCAGGTGGGATGCCCGGAGGAGGCCGCCTGGCGGCGGGGATTCCTCACCGACGACGAGTTGGCCGAGCGCGCCGCCCGTTACGAGAAGTCCGGCTACGGCACCTATCTACGCAACCTGCTGGGACGCTGACAATCGGCAAGGCGCCGCCGTCTTGAGCCTCTGGACCCGCGTTTTGCCGTTCACATCGATGCCACGTATAGTTACCACTCGGCCAGCGCTCGTGGCTCAACGGATAGAGCATCTGACTACGGATCAGAAGGTTGGGGGTTCGAGTCCCTCCGAGCGCGCTGGGGATAGGCGTCGGGGTTTCCCCGGCGCCTTTTCTCCTTCCCGGCCTAGCCAGGCCGCGTTGGTAGATGGCGCGGACAGCGCCGAGTTGGAAGGATGTCCCAGTGACAACCGAAGTCTGGGCCCACCGGGGCGCGAGCGCGTATGCGCCGGAGAACACCTTGCCCGCGTTCCAGCTGGCGCTCCAGATGGGGGCCGACGGCGTGGAGCTCGACGTGCAGCGCACCGCGGATGGGCACGTCGTTGCCATCCACGACGAGACGATCAACCGCACCTCCAACGGCTTCGGCCGCGTCGTGGATCAGACCTTAGAGGAGCTGCGCCACTGCGACTTCTCCAACGGCTTCGCCGGGCGCCGCAACGTCAAGATCCCCACCCTGCGCGACGTGCTTGACCTGTTCCGGGGCACCGACGTTCGCGTCAACATCGAGTTGAAGAACACCGTCGTGCTGTATCCCGGCCTCGAGGACGACGTGCTGAGCATCGTGCGGGACGCGGGCATGGCAGACCAGGTGCTGTACTCGTCGTTCAACCACTTCTCGCTGGCGAACCTGCGCGGCCGGGTGGCCCGCGAGCAGATCGGCCTGCTGTACTCGGACGGCATCTACGACCCCTGGAAGTACGCGAAGTGGTTCGGTGCCGGTGCCCTGCACCCCCACTACCTGGCCCTGCAGCAGCCCAACTTCGTCTGGCTCTGCCACGAGGCGGGCATAGAGGTGCACGCGTGGACGGTCAACAAGGACGACGATGCCCTCTGGCTCGCCGGCCTGGGCGTCGATGCGCTGATCACCAACCTCCCGGACCGGCTTGCCGAGGTATTGCGCGCCCCAGGCCGCTAGCCCGATGGGTCGCGACGGCCAGCGGACGGCCACTAGGCTCGCCCCATGAGCGCCCCCGGCAACCCGTTCCGCCCCGAACTCTGGGACGCGGTGGACGGATTCGACTTCACCGACATCACCTACCACCGCGCCAAGGACGTCCCGGCGGTGCGGATCGCCTTCGACCGCCCGGAGGTGCGCAACGCCTTCCGGCCGCACACCGTCGACGAGCTGTACCGGGCGCTGGACCACGCGCGGATGTCATCGGACGTCGGCTGCGTGCTGCTCACCGGCAACGGGCCCTCGGAGAAGGACGGCGGCTGGGCGTTCTGTTCCGGCGGCGATCAGCGGATCCGCGGCCGCGCCGGATACCAGTACGCCGAAGGCGAGGGTGCCGACACCGTCGATGCAGCCAAGCTGGGACGCCTCCACATCCTCGAGGTGCAGCGCCTCATCCGCTTCATGCCCAAGGTGGTCATCGCCCTGGTCAACGGGTGGGCGGCAGGCGGGGGGCACTCGCTGCACGTCGTCGCGGACCTGACGCTCGCGTCACGGGAGCACGCGCGGTTCAAGCAGACCGACGCCGACGTCGGCTCCTTCGACGCCGGTTTCGGCTCGGCGTACCTGGCACGGCAGGTGGGACAGAAGTTCGCCCGCGAGATCTTCTTCCTCGGCGACGTCCACGACGCCGAGGACGCGCACCGCATGGGCATGGTCAATCGCGTGGTGCCGCACGCCGAACTGGAGGACCTGGGCCTGGAGTGGGCAGCGAAGATCTGTGGAAAGTCGCCGACGGCCCAACGGATGCTGAAGTTCGCCTTCAACGCCATCGACGACGGGCTGATCGGACAGCAGGTGTTCGCCGGGGAGACCACGCGCTTGGCGTACATGACCGACGAGGCGGTGGAGGGCCGTGACTCGTTCCTGGAGAAGCGGGCTCCGGACTGGTCCAAGTTCCCCTACTACTACTGAGCGGCGGCGCCGCCAACTGACCGGTGTGAGTTGAGCCGATGGATGGAGTCGCGACCGCTCCGGCGCTCAGCCGCCGCGGGGCAGCGGCCGCGAACCCATCCATCGGCTCAAGCGGACCAAGTGGGTGGGGTAGTTCTGAGAACCGCGGGTTGAGGTCAGCCGAGGAGGGTGAGGGCTAACGCCCAGGCCGACAGCAGGATCTCCACTACCCCGATCTGTGCCGGGCGCCGCGGGGCCCGAGGCATCCAGAACGACCTCGCCACCAGCGCCAGCGCCCACGGCAGCCACCACCACCCCAACCAGCCGGCACCCCACGCCGCGAAGGCCACCAGCGCGACGGCTGAGTGGTACGCCTGAGAGCGTTGGGCCGCGGAGGGCTCGTTGCGCTCGCGGATCAGAGCCTTGACGTGCAGCACGGTGCCCACGAAGTAGGAGGTGACCAGCAGCATGATGGCCACGTCCCGCCACCTCGTCGGGTCGTCGGCGCCCCACGGCTGCAGCACCGCCATCAGCCCGCAGGACGCGATCACCATGAGGACACCGGAGGCCAGGGAGCGGTCGCGCCGCTTCCACGCCAGCCACAGCCCTGCACCCACCAGCAGGGCGTACACAGGAGCCCACACCAGTAGCCCCCACCCCTTGAGGGCCACCGTCGCCAACCCCAGGACGGCCGTGGCCGCGCCGTAGGCGGCGAGAGCAGGCAGGTAGCGGCCACGACGCTTGGCGGGGGCGCGGAGGAGGAGGGTGGCGGCGTTGTAGGCGAAGTACGCGGCCAACCAGGTGAGGCCGAGCATCGCGTCGCCCGCGTCGAGGGGGCGTGCGTCCCGCGCCATCACCAGGCCCGCGAGATATGGAACGACGAGCATGGCCCAAGCCCCGTGTTGCTTGGGCACCCAGCCCGGCGTCCGACCAGCCATCCGGCTACGCTAGCCCACCCGATCCCGGCCGCTGGCAGCGCCCCCGGCACTGCAACTAGCTACGCAAGAGCGCAGCATGTGCGGATATCCGCTGAAACCGCGCCAGGGACAGCGTCCTGCAGATCAGTTGGCCAGGCCGTAGAGACGATCGCCCGCGTCGCCCAGGCCGGGCACGATGTAGCCGTGCTCGTTGAGCCGCTCGTCGACGGCGGCCACCACCAGGGTGCACGGGACGTCCAGGTCCGCCAGCAGACGGTTCAGCTTCTCGATCCCCTCAGGCGCCGCGAGGAGACAGATGCAGGTGATGTCGTCCGCGCCGCGATCCACCAGATACTGGACCGCCCCACCGAGCGAGCCGCCGGTGGCGAGCATGGGGTCCAGCACGTAGCACTGCCGGCCCGACAGGTCATTGGGGAGACGCTCGGCGTAGGTCACCGGCTGCAGGGTCACCTCGTCGCGGATCATCCCGAGGAACCCCACTTCTGCGGTGGGCATGAGCCGCAGCATGCCGTCCAGCATCCCCAGCCCCGCGCGCAGGATGGGCACCACCAGCGGTGCGGGCTGCGCCAACTTCACCCCTGTGGTGGCGGTGACCGGCGTCTCGATGTGGGTCTCCGTGATCCGCACCCCACGCGTGGCCTCGTAGGCCAGCAGCGTCACCAACTCCTCCACCAGCCTGCGGAACACGGGCTGCTCCGTGTTCTTGTTCCGCAGCAGGGTCAGCTTGTGATCGACAAGGGGATGGGTGACGACGCAGAGTTCCACGCCGCTTACCTTTCCACATCCGGCCCGGACGTGCAGTGGTTGGGCACCTGGGGATGTTTCCCGGGGGCAGTCATGCAAGGATGGGGTGCGCATGCGACGAAAGGAGTGAGCCGTGGACGTATTTGAAGAGGACGCCGAGCCATTCGACCTCAACGACGTGGACAGCGAAGACTCCGCAGACTCGGAGGACTCGGACGAGGACTTCGACGACCTCGAAGACGCCACCGAGGACGACGTGGACCTGGTGGTGGCCCTCTACCGTGAGGACGGCCGCGCGGTCGCGGTGCCCATGGACGTGGACCTCGCCAACGACCTTGACGAACTCATCACCCAGCTCGGCCGCCTGCCCGGTGACTCGGGCGCCGACGGCTGGGTCTCCGTCGCGGGCGAATTCTTCGTGATCTGCCGCGTGCGGGGACGCACCGTCGAGGTGCTGCTCTCGGACGTGACGGCGGCCAACGACTGGCCGATCGCGCGCGACGTCGTGGACTATCTCGGCGAAGAGATGCCAGACGAGGACGACGATCCGGCCCCCCTCGGCGACCTCTCCATGTACGCGGCAAGCGGCCTCCGGGCGATGGAGCTCGAAGCCATCGCCACGGACTACGACGAGGACTCCGACGTCCTGCTCGGCAGGATCGCGGCGAAGTTGAAGGTCGCGGCGGAGTTCGAGGGCGCCGTCGAGGCCTTCGACGACTAGAGCCGGCCACTAGCTTGGGCACGCGCTGGCACGAGGCGATGCGCCTCGCGCTTGAGGAGGCGGAGGCTGCGCAGCGGCATGGAGACGTGCCGATCGGCGCCGTGGTTCTGGACGCGGCAGGTAGAACGGTCGCACGCGCCGGCAACGAGCGCGAACTCACGGGCGACCCCACCGCCCACGCCGAGGTGGTGGCCATCCGTCGGGCGGCCGAGGCGCTCGGTCAATGGCGCCTCACCGACTGCACCCTGGTGGTCACACTCGAGCCGTGCACGATGTGCGCAGGGGCCATCGTCTCGAGCCGGATCGCCCACCTCGTGTTCGGCGCGTTCGACGAGAAGGCAGGCGCCGTCTCCTCGCTGTGGGACGTTGTGCGCGACCCGCGCCTCAACCACCGCCCCACGGTCACCTCCGGCGTCCTCGCCGACGAGTGCGGCGCCGTCCTGGAATCCTTCTTCGGGGAGCGGCGCTAACGACCAAGGACCGCTAGTCCAGCGCGACGATGCCGCCCCGCAGATCCGGCTGCACGCCCCGGAACGCTACGGCCACCAGCACCGCCGAGACCGCGATCCCCGCCGCCACCAGGATGCCGCCGTGCCTTCCCGATGCGTCGATGGCGATCCCGGCCGCGGCCGACCCCACGGAGGCGCCCAGCAGCTGCCCGGTGCCGATCCATCCGTAGGCCTCGGCAGTGTCCGAGAACGGGACGCTCCCGGCGATCACCGACGACACCGCCGCCAGGGCGGGCGCGATCCCGAAGCCGGCCAGGAACAGCGCCAGCGACAAGCCCCAGAAGCCGCTGAGCACCGTGGCCAGCGAGAACCCGGCCACCACCACGAGCATGCGGAGAGCCATCGACCAGCGGGTGATGGGGCGGTTGCCGGCTGCCAGTCCGCCGAGGAGGGAGCCGAACGCTGACAGAGCGAGCACCCCGCCGGCCAGGACCGAGCCGTCGCCGAATGACGCGACGATGGCGGCCTCCATGGCGGCGAAGGCGCCGATCATCAGCAGCGACGTCACCGTCATGAGGAGCACCGCAGGGTTGGCCAGGACGCGGCCGAAGCGTCGGCGGTTCGCGGGAATCTTCAGGTGACGGACCCGGGGGGTCAGGATGAACATCAGGCCGCCCACCACCTGGATCACGATCACCACCAGCAGCGCCGGCCCGGACCCGAGAGCACCCACCAGCAGCGTGATCGCCACCGGCCCGATGATCCAGATGACCTCCTGCAGGGCGGCGTCCAGGTTGAACAGCGCCGTGAGCAGGTGGCTGGGAGCCAGCTTCGGGTACAACGTGCGGACCGCTGGGATCACCGGCGGCATCGCCGCGCCGCCGACGGCGGCCAAGGCCATGGCGCCGCCCAGCGGCACAGTCAGGAGCGCGAGCAGAGCGAACGCGGTCACCGAGATGACCAGCGTGGCGGTGAGCACACGGAAGGTGCCCAACCGGTTGAACAGCCTCGAGACGATCGGGCCTGCCACCGCCATGCCCACCGAGAACGAGGCGAGGACCAGCCCGGCCGCGGTGTAGCTGCCCTGGGTGGCGCGCACGTGCATGAGGACACCCAGCGAGTACATGCCGGCGGGGAACCGTGCGGCCAGCTGGGCGACCAGGATCAGGGCAAGCCCTGGGGCCTTCATCAACGCCGCAAAGTCACGCACCGGCCCAACCATACGGCCGCGCCTCGTGGCCCACCAACCGGCCGACGACACCCGCCCACCGGCCCCCCACCAGCGCGATTGGTCAAAGGGAGGCACCCTCGGTAAACTTTCCGGCGGTGATGTGTCTGAGCGGCCGAAAGAGCTCGCCTCGAAAGCGAGAGTGGGGCAACCCACCGGGGGTTCAAATCCCTCCATCACCGCGGAGTCCGTCAGGACGAGAAACCCCCAGCTTCAGGCTGGGGGTTTCCTGCGTTCCTGGCGCTTCGGGACACCCCGCCGTCGCTTCGCGACGCGGACCCTCAGGGAGCCGGGCAGCGGGGAGCTGCTAAGGCGTGGGTGACGGTGCTGGAGGGGACGGTGACGGCGACAGGGGAACCGATGGCGACGGCGACGGGACCCGGCACACCTGACCGTCGGTGGGCGGGGCAGCGGTGATGCTGGGGGACGCCGTGCTGCCCTTGAAATCGGTGCCCACCAGCACGTCTACTGTGCCATCGACGCGATCGTCGTATTCAACTAGGGGGTCGTTGAACTGAGCGGCCGTCACCGCGGCCTGAACCGATTCCCGCTCGTTCGCCCGGATGACGGTGCCGACGATGCGCTCCTCCGTGTTGCCCACCTTGACCACGTTGAAGCCCGCGCGCTCGAGGTGGCCGCCCACGCGGTTGGCCAAACCACTGGTGAACCCACCGTTGAATACCCGGACAGAGATGTCCGCGGGGGTGATCATCTCGGCCGTACCAACCACGCAGGGGGTGGGCGACGGCGACGGCAACGGTTCGGTCAGCGCCTTCCATCCCCAGGTCGCACCCCAGAGGAGCAGGGCGAGCAGGCCCAGCAGCAGGATGGGGGTGGCGATGAGCCTGAAGATACGCACGGGCGAGGGTTTCCTTCGTGGTCGTCCGGTGGGGCTAGTTCAGTTCCAGGATTCTGGCGTGCAGGGTCTGCCGCTGCTGCAGCGCAGCGCGCAGAGCCCGATGAAGGCCGTCCTCCAGGTACAGATCGCCCTGGTAGGACACGACGTGGGCGAAGAGATCACCGTAGAACGTCGAGTCCTCCTCAAGGAGGGCTTCGAGATCCAGGGTTCGCTTGGTGGTGACCAGCTCGTCCAGCCGGACCTGATGCGGCGCGATCGCGATCCACTGCTTCTGCGTGAAGCCGTGGTCCGGGTAGGGGCGGGAGTCACCAACTCGCTTGAAGATCACGGGGCCACCCTACCGTGGGGCCCCAGTGAAGCGATGTAGGTGTCCTGACTCGGCGCTGCCGACGTGCCGCCCACCCACAGATCGACGGCGGGACCCTGTGGGCCTGTGCCAGAGTAGGGGGGTGAGCAACGAGGCACAGATCGAGACCATCACCGTGGGCTACACCTTCGACGCCCCCGCCGCGACACTGGGGGTCCTCAATGACGAGAGCCCCCTCGTCGACGCGAAGATCCGCATCCCGCTGGCCATGTTCAACCGGCACGGCCTGGTGGCCGGCGCCACCGGAACAGGCAAGACGGTGACCCTCCAGGTGCTCGCCGAGGCGCTCAGCAACGCCGGCGTCCCCGTCTTCGCCGCCGACATCAAGGGCGACCTCAGCGGCATGGCCTCACCCGGCTCGCCGTCGGAGAAGCTGCTGGCCCGCGTCGCGAAGCAGGGCCAGGACTGGCAGCCGAAGGCATTCCCGTGCGAGTTCTACGCCCTGGGAGGCGAGGGCGTGGGGGTGCCCGTGCGCGCGACCATCTCGTCGTTCGGGCCCATCCTGCTGTCCAAGGTGCTGGGGCTCAACAAGGTGCAGGAGTCCTCGCTCGGCCTGGTGTTCCACTTCGCGGACAAGGCCGGCCTCGCGCTGTTGGACCTCAAGGACCTCATCGAGCTGCTCAAGTACCTCACCTCGGACGAGGGCAAGCCCGAGCTCAAGGGCATCGGCGGCATCTCGACCGCGACCGTCGGCGTGATTCTCCGCTCGCTGATCACCGTCTCCGATCAGGGGGCGGACGTGTTCTTCGGCGAGCCCGAGTTCGACCCCGCGGAACTTCTGCGGGTGGCCCCCGACGGGCGGGGCGTGGTCTCGCTGCTGGAGCTGCCCCAGCTGTCGACGCGCCCAGCATTGTTCTCCACGTTCCTGATGTGGCTGCTGGCGGACCTCTTTACCTCGCTGCCCGAGGTCGGCGACATCGACAAGCCGAAGCTGGTGTTCTTCTTCGACGAGGCGCACCTTCTCTTCAACGATGCCTCGGACGCGTTCCTCGACTCCATCACCCAGACCGTGCGGCTCATCCGCTCCAAGGGTGTGGGCATCTTCTTCGTGACCCAGACCCCCAAGGACGTGCCCGACGACGTGCTGGCCCAGCTGGGCTCCCGCGTGCAGCACCAGCTCCGCGCCCACACCCCCAACGATGCCAAGGCCCTGCGCGCCACCGTCTCCACCTACCCCAACTCCGGCTACGACCTGGAGGAGGTCCTGCAGCAGCTCGGGATCGGGGAGGCCATCGTCACCGTGATGAGCGAGAAGGGTGCCCCCACCCCCGTGGCCTGGACGCGCATCTGGGCCCCCGAATCGCTGATGGGGCCGACGCCCGAGGATCAGCTCCGCGCAGGAGTGGCTCTGTCGTCACTGACCGCGAAGTACGGCACGCCGCTGGACAGGCACTCCGCCTACGAGGCGCTCACCCACAAGCTCGCGCAGGGGGCCGCTGCTGCCGAGGCGGAGCGCCTCGAGGCTGAGCGGGCGAAGCAGCTGCAGCAGATGGAGAAGGAGTTGGCGGCCGCCGAGAAGGAGCAGGCCCGCCTGGAGAGGGAGGCGCGGGCGGAGCAGGCCCGCCGCGACAAGGAGGCCCGCGCGGAGGAGGCCGCCCGCCGCCGCTACGAGCGGGAGAACCCGGGGCTGGTGGAGCAGGTGACCAAGTCCACCGTGTTCAAGGACCTCGTCCGCACTGCAGGGCGCGAGATCATCCGCGGCATCTTCGGCACCGGCCGGCGCAGCTGAGCGGCGCCGTCGTCACTCGACGGTGTAGCGCTCCACGTCCGGGTCGTTACGGACGCGGTCCGAGATGGCCTGCAGCTGCTCGGCGAGGCCCTGTGCGGAGAGGGTGCCGCCCAGGAACTCGGCCCACGCGGCGTTGGTCTCCGGGCCCAACCCGTAGTGGGTGACGAATCGCCACGAGAACACGTGCTCCCCGGCGTCGGCCAGCAGACGCGCCTGGGAGGTCAACGCGGTGGACTCGAGGTCCGCGGGGACGCTCTCCCGCACGATCGTCGGCACGAGATGGGTTCGGGAGAAGTGGGCGGCGGTCTCCCGCGACAGCATCGTCCGCAGCAACTCCTTGGCGCCCGCGACGTTGCGCCCGTCCCTCGGCACCAGGAACTGCTCCGTCGGGGAGGCGTGCACCGCCGAGATCGGCAGTGTGGGGGCCGCGGTGAGGGTGGGCACCGGGGCGACCGTCATTGCGAAGTCGGCAGGGGCCACCTCTGACATTTCGCTGGCGATCCACGCCCCGGCCGGATACAGCAGGCCGGCGCCCTCGCGGACCCAGGCCGCCTGAGCCGTGAGGTAGTCGCCCCCGCGCAGGACGAACCCCTCGCGGACGCAGGTCTCGAGCTGCTCCAGCACGCCCTTCACGGCGGGGTGCGCCCACGCGTCCTCGGCCAGGTTGTCCAACGCCACCCGGACCTCGTCCCCGCCCTCCTTGACGGCCGACGCGATGGCCAGCTCCTGGTAGTAGTCGGCGGCCTCATCGCCCCACACGAACAGCGACCGCCCCAGCCTGCGCGCCGCGTCGCCCAACGCCAGGATGGCATCCCATGTCTGCGGCAGCTCCCAGCCCTGGGCGGCGAACTCGGAGGCCGAATGCCACAACCCGTACACGCTCAGCGCGTAGTTGATCGCCAGGAGCCTGCCGTTGAAGGTGCCCGCGGCGAGGACGTCGTGGTACAGGGTCTCGCGCAACACCTCGCCCTCCAGGGAGGGGGACTCGACAACGTCGTCGAGTTCGACGAAACGGTCCGCCAGCGTGGCCACGGGCAGCAGCGCGGCCCCAGAGTTGTCGACCAGGTCCGGAGGGGTGGCGCCGTCGGCCAGACGCGGCTCGACTGCGGCCCGCACATCCTCAACCGCCGTCACCCGCACCCGCACGCCGGGATAGCTGGCCTTCATGATGTCGGCGGCGAACTCGACGTAGCCGGTGCCGAACGCGCCGTCGAAGATGACCGACTCCACCGTCGAGGGGGTGACCAGCCCGAAGGGGAGTTGGCTCGGGGAGGGGGAGGAGGAAGGCGCGGCCGAGGGGGAGGACGAGGGGCCGGGTGACGGATCGCCCGGGCACGCCGTGAGCGGCGCGACGGCGGCGACGGCGAGCGCCGACAGCACGCTGCGACGACTGGGACCAGACATGGGCTTCCTCCGGGTGACCCAGGCAACTTTAGGCCACGCCCCGGCCACCCCCCGAACGCGGCCTCCGCCGCAGGGCTCCGATCAGCGGCCGGTGCCCGCGTAGACGGTCGCGGCCTCGTCGGCGTCCAGACCGAAGGCGGAATGGGCGGCCTGGACGGCCCGATCCACCTCGTCGGCTCCCACGATGACCGAGATCCGGATTTCCGAGGTGGAGATCATCTGCAGGTTGACCTCCGCTCCGGCCAGCGCCTCGAAGAAGGTGGCCGACACGCCCGGGTGGGAGCGCATCCCCACGCCCACCACGGACACCTTGCCGATCTGGTCGTCGTAGAGCAGCTCGTCGTAGCCGACCTCGTCCTTGATGTTCTCGAGCGCGGCGATGGCGCGGGCCCCGTCGGCCATGGGCAGCGTGAAGGAGATGTCGGTGCGCACGTCCGAGAGACGGGAGACGTTCTGCACGATCATGTCGATGTTGATGTCGTGCTCCGCGATGGCCTTGAAGATGCGCGCGGCCTCGCCGATCTTGTCCGGGACACCCGCGACCGTGACCTTGGCCTCGCCACGATCGTGCGCGACACCGGTGATGATGGCTTCTTCCATGGATTCGTCCTTGTCGATCTCGTCCTGGCTCTTCACCCAGGTACCCGGCTTGTCTGAGAAGGAGGAGCGCACGTGGACCGGCACCCCTTCGCGGCGCGCGTACTCGACGCAGCGCAAGTGGAGGATCTTGGCGCCCGAGGCGGCCATCTCCATCATGTCCTCGTACCCGATGGCGCGGATGTGGCGCGCCGACGGGACGATCCGCGGGTCCGCGGTGTAGACGCCGTCGACGTCGGAGTAGATCTCGCAGAAGTCCGCGCCGAGGGCCGCGGCCAACGCGACGGCCGTGGTGTCCGAGGCGCCGCGACCCAACGTCGTGACGTCCTTGGTGGTCTGCGACACGCCCTGGAAGCCGGCGACGATGGCCACGTTGCCCTCCTCCAGCGCCTTCTCGACGCGGCCGGGGGTGATGTCGATGATGCGGGCGTTGCCGTGGGTGGGGGTGGTGATCACGCCCGCCTGTGAGCCGGTGTAGGACACCGCGTCCACGCCGAGGTCCGACAGCGCCATCGCCAGCAGGGCGGCGGACTGGCGCTCACCCGTCGTGAGCAGCATGTCCAGCTCCCGCGACTTCGGCTGCGGGGAGACCTGAAGCGCCAGATCCATCAGCTCGTCGGTGGTATCTCCCATGGCCGAGATGACGATGATCACGTCGTGGCCGTCCGCCCGGGTGCGGGCGATGCGCCGCGCGACGCGCTTGATCGACTCGGCGTCGGCCACCGACGACCCACCGAACTTCTGGACAATGCGACCCATGCAAGACCTCCCTGGAACCCGTCACAGGATAGTTGCCGCGGGGCATGGGCGGGAACTTCGTCCGAGGGTAGGGTCAGGCGTGTGACGCTGCCGATCCTCACCGCCGAAGAACAGCGCGTGCTCGGGTGCCTCCTGGAGAAGGAGATCACCGTCCCGGACACCTACCCCCTCACCCTCAACGCGCTCCGCAGCGCCTGCAACCAGAAGAACAGCCGCGAGCCCGTCGTCGAGTACGACGAGCGGACCGTGCAGGACGCGCTGCGCTCCCTGAAGGAACGCGGCTGGGTGCGGGTGACCTGGCTTGACTACGGCAAACGCACCCTCAAGTACGCGCAGTCGGTGGTGCCGGCGCTGGAGCTCGCCGACGACGAACGGGCGCTGCTCACGCTGCTGCTGCTGCGCGGCCCGCAGTCCGCAGGAGAGCTGAAGACCCGCGCCGAGCGGCTGCGCCCCTTCGCGGATCGGGCGGCGGTGGAGGCATGCCTGGCTGAGATGGCGGCGCGCGAGGAGCCCCTCGTGATTCAACTCGAACGCAAACCCGGACAGCAGGACGCCCGGTGGTTGCACCTCCTCGGTGAGCCGCCAGTCGGCGCGGCTCCAGCCGGTGTTGACCGGGAACAGGTGCTGGCGGAGGGGGTGGCCGCGCGCGACGCCGACGTCGTGGCCGCCTACGACGCGGTCGCGGCGGCCTACGCGGAAGACCGCCGGGCGCTGGGGGAGTTCGAGGAATGGTTCCTGGCCCGGATAGCCAAGCTCGCCGGCCCGCATCGCACCGCCGACGTCGGCTGCGGGGCGGGCGCGGTCACGGCGTTCCTGGCCGAGGAGGGCGCTGATCCGGTGGGCATCGACGTCTCGACGGCGATGATCGCGGAGGCCGCCGCGCGGCACCCGAACATCGATGTCGAGGTGGGCGACATGCGCCGGCTGCTCCGCCCGACCACCGCCGCCGGATGGGGCGCCGTCGTGGCCTGGCACTCGTTGGCGCACTTCGCGCCCAGCGAGCTCGGGGGAATCATCCGCGGGCTGGCCGAGCTGCTGCTGCCCGACGGGGTGCTCGCCCTGGCGATGGAAACCGGCGCAACCCTGGACAGGCGCGACGAGTGGTTCGGGCAGGCGGTGAATCTCACGTTCGTGCGACACGACGTGGGGGAGGTGCGCAAGGCCGTGGAGGCGGCGGGGCTCGGGTACGTCGAGACCTACCTGGTCTCCGACGATGAGCCGACCGAGCGCCTCTACCTCATCGCCTGTGGCTGACACCCTCCCCGACTGGATGTCCCGACGAGGTTCCCGCACCTGGGCGATAGTCCGGCACTAGCCTGGGGCCATGAATACCGTCCGGTGGGGGATCGTAGGAACAGGCGCTATCGCGCACGGCGTCGCCGGTGACTTCCAGTTCGTCCCCGGGGCGGAGTTGGTGGCGGTCGCGTCGCGGACCAGGGCGAAGGCGCAGGAGTTCGCGGCCCACCACGACATCGGGCGCGCGTTCGGCTCCTATCGCGAGCTGCTCGAGTCCCCCTCCGTCGACGTGGTCTACATCGCCACGCCCCACCCGCAGCACCGCGACGTGGCGCTCGCAGCCATCGCCAACGGCAAGGCCGTCCTGGTGGAGAAGGCCTTCACCGCGACCCTCTCCGGGGCCCAGCAGGTGGTTGACGCTGCCCGCGCGAAGGGCGTGTTCGCGATGGAGGCGATGTGGACCAGGTTCCTGCCAGTGATCGCCGCGGCGCGCGAGGTGG
This sequence comes from Tessaracoccus sp. MC1627, assembly GCF_014164725.1. Classification (NCBI taxonomy): domain Bacteria; kingdom Bacillati; phylum Actinomycetota; class Actinomycetes; order Propionibacteriales; family Propionibacteriaceae; genus Tessaracoccus; species Tessaracoccus sp. MC1627. The sequence continues at coordinate 649,036 of NZ_JACJGA010000001.1, forward strand.
TGGCGTGGGGGCGCATCGGTGACGTCGTCGGTCTCCAAGGCGACCTCTACTCGTACCGGGAGTACCAGCCGGAGCATCGCCTCTTCGCGCCCGAGCTTGGCGGTGGCGCCATCCTGGACCTCGGCGTCTATCCGATCAGCTTCGCCCAGGCCTTCCTCGGCGACGCGAAGGAGATCTGCAGCCGTTCCCGGCTCTACCCGTCGGGTGTCGAGCGGGCCTCGGCGGTCAACCTGGTGCACGCCGGCGACGCCCTGTCGTCGCTGACGTTCGGGTTCGACGGCTACGGCCCTGGCCGGATGGTCATCGTCGGGACGAAGGGCTGGATCGAGGTGGAGCCCCGCTTCCACCACCCGTCGATGATCACCGTCCATCGCAACGGGGTGCTCCCCCGGATCATCGAGGCGATGCCGACCGGCCGCGGGTACTCCCACGAGTTCGCGGAGGTGACCCAACGCATCCGCGAGGGGCTGACAGAATCTCCGACGATGCCGCTGAACGACACGCTCGAGGTGATGCGAATCGCTGAGGCGTGCCTGCATCAGGCAGGCATGACACACCAGGAGGCCACCGTCGACCTGGGGTGACGGCAGCCTCCTCGTCCCCCCATATCCGGCGTGTTGGGACTGGTGGTGACCACACAATGGATGTAGCGAGTCAACCGTGGACGTCGTGCCCTGTCAAGGGTCCGACGCCCACGGCAGGTGGTCAGGCCTTGCGCAGGGCCACCCTGAGGCCGAGCTCGCTGTCCTCGTCCGTGGGAGCCTCGACGGGGCCGACGGTCAGCACAACCGCCAGCACCTCGTCGGCGATGAACTGCCGGTGAGCCTCGACGGCCTCCGCCAGCTCGGCGTCCGCCTCGAGCTCCACCATGATCCGGTCCGACACGTTCAGGCCCGCGCGCTTCCGCGACTCCTGGATGAACCGGATGGCCTCGCGAGCCAGACCCGAGCGGATCAGCTCGGGCGTGAGCTCGAGGTCGAGAGCCACCGTCTCGCCCTGCTCGTTGACCACCGACCAGCCCTCGCGCGGGCGCTCCGTGATGAGCACGTCCTCGGGCGTGACCTCCACGGCCTCGCCCTCCACGTCGAGCACTGCGCGGCCGAGGTCGCGGAGCTGGGTGGCCAGCCAGGTGGCGTCCAACTCGGCGATCGCCTTGGCGACGATCGGGGTCCGCTTGGCGAACCTCTTGCCGAGGTTGCGGAAGTTGCCCTTGGCGAAGTAGTCCACCAGATCACCGTGGGCGGCGAACGATTCGATGGACTCCACGTTGAGCTCGGCGCGGATCTCGGCCTGCAGGTCAGGCGAGAGTCGCTCGAAGATCGTCGACGGCACCAGCATCCGGCGCAGCGCCTGCCGGATCTTCACCTTCGACTCTGCCCGGGCCGCGCGGCCCAGTTCGACGGTGCGGCGGGTCAGCTCCATCGCCTCGCTGAGCTCGGGGATGATGAGCGACTCGTCGGCCACCGGCCAGTCCGCCAGGTGCACCGAGTCTGGGCCCTCGGGATCCGCCGCGTAGAACAGGTCCTGCCACACGCGCTCGGTGACGAACGGCATGATCGGCGCCAGCAGGCGGGTGAGCACGTTGAGCGTCTCGTGCAGGGTCCAGAGGGCGCCGTCGTCGCCCGCCCAGAACCGGCGGCGTGAGCGGCGCACGTGCCAGTTGGACAGCGTGTCGATGAACTGGCTGAGCACCGCGCCGTAGTGCTGGGTGTCGAAATTGTCGAGGGCGCGGGTGGTGTCGACGATGAGCTGGTGGGTGGCCGAGGTGAGCCAGACGTCCAGCACGTGCCGCTCGGCCACCGGCGGCGCCTCGCCCGAGGGCGTCCAGTTCGCGGCCCGCGCGTAGAGGGTGTGGAAGGCCACCGTGTTCCAGTAGGTGAGCAGCACCTTGCGGACCGTCTCGCCGATGGCCTGGTGGCCCACGCGACGGGCCACCCACGGCGAGCCGGAGCAGGCCATGAACCAGCGCACCGCGTCCGCGCCGTGCTGATCCATGAGCGGGATCGGCTCCAGGACGTTGCCGAGATGCTTGCTCATCTTGCGCCCGTCGTCGGCGAGGATGTGTCCGAGGCAGACGACGTTGCGGTAGGAGGACTGCTCGAACACCAGCGTGCCGATTGCCATCAGGGAGTAGAACCAGCCGCGGGTCTGGTCGATGGCCTCGCAGATGAAGTCCGCCGGGTAGCGCTCCGCGAACACCTCCTCGGAGCCGGGCACGTGCGGGTAGCCCCATTGGGCGAACGGCATGGCGCCGGAATCGAACCAGGCGTCGATCACCTCCGGAACGCGCCGCGATTCCTTCCCGCAGGTGGGGCAGGGGAAGGCGATGTCGTCGACGAAGGGGCGGTGCGGATCCAGCGCGCTCTGGTCGGTACCGGTGAGCTCGCTCAGCTCGGCACGGGACCCGACGCACACCTGATGGTCATCCTCGCAGCGCCAGATCGGCAGCGGGGTGCCCCAGTACCGGGTCCGCGAGAGCGCCCAGTCCACGTTGTTGTTCAGCCAGTCACCGAAGCGGCCGTGCTTGATGGTCTCCGGGTGCCAGGTGGTGGCCTCGTTCTCCGCGAGCAGCTCATCCTTGATCTTGGTGGTGCGGATGTACCACGACGGCATGGCGTAGTAGAGCAGCGGGGTGTGGCAGCGCCAGCAGTGCGGGTAGCTGTGCGTGTAGTCCAGCACCCGGAACATGAGGCCGCGGGCCTGGAGGTCGGCGACGATCGCCTTGTCTGCGTCCTTGAAGAACTGTCCGCCGACCAGGTCGAGGTCCTCGTCGAAGGTGCCGTCGCGGCGCACGGGATTGACGAACGGGAGGCCGTAGGCGCGGCAGACGTGCATGTCGTCCTCGCCGAACGCCGGCGCCTGGTGCACGAGGCCGGAGCCGTCCTCGGTGGTGACGTACTCGGCGAGCACCACGAAGTGGGCGGGTGCCGGGAACTCCACCAGCTCGAGGGGGCGCTGGTAGGCCCAACGTTCAAGGTCGCGGCCGGTGAAGGTGTCGGTGAGGGTCCACTCGTCGCCGAGCACCTTGTCGGCCAGGGGCTCGGCGATGACCAGGGCCTTCTGCTCCGGGTGGGTCGCCACCCGGTAGGTGACCTCCGGGTGCACCGCGACGGCGGTGTTGCTGACCAGCGTCCACGGCGTCGTCGTCCACACCAGCAGGTCCACTTCGCCGGCGAGCGGGCCGGAGGTGAGCGGGAACCGCACGTAGATCGACGGGTCGGTGATGTCCTCGTAGCCCTGCGCGAGCTCGTGGTCCGAGAGTGCCGTGCCGCAGCGCGGGCAATACGGCGCCACGCGGTAGTCCTCCTCCAGGAGGCCCTTGCCGTGGATCTGCTTCAGCGCCCACCACAGGGACTCGACGTACTCAGGCGTCATCGTCACGTACGCCTCGTCGATGTTGACCCAGTAGCCCATCCGCTCGGTGAGCTCGGTGAACGCGTCGACGTGGCGGAGCACGGAGGTGCGGCACTGCGCGTTGAAGGCCTCGATGCCGAAGGCCTCGATGTCGGCCTTGCCCGAGAAGCCGAGTTCCTTCTCCACCGCCAGCTCGACGGGGAGGCCGTGGCAGTCCCAGCCGGCCTTCCGCTCCACGCGGTGGCCGCGCATCGTCTTGTAGCGCGGGAACAGGTCCTTGAAGACGCGGGCCTCGATGTGGTGCGTGCCCGGCATGCCGTTCGCGGTGGGCGGGCCCTCGTAGAACGTCCACGGCTCGCCGCCGGCGGTGCGCTCGAGGGAGCGCGTGAAGGTGTCGCGCTCGCCCCAGAGGCTGAGGATCTCGTGCTCAAGTGCGGGGAAGTCCACCTGCGCGGGGACGGCGAGGTAGCCGGGGGTGTCCATGGTGGGGTCGTCGGTCATCGGGTGGTCCTTCTCATCGTTCTTCGCTGAGCTGTGAAGGGACGAGCCGAAGCCCGCGGTACCACCCTTCTTGGACGCCGAAGCGCCCCTCTTGTTCATGCCGCGGCCGGTTCTACTGAGCGGGGTGACCCCGCCGTTCTTCCGGCAGCTCCGAGGTGATGGCCTCATCAATGCCGTGCGGACGGGTCCATTATGCCGCACTTCGCTAGGTTGGGCTCATGGCGATCTTCGACGTCCCCCTTCGCGAGCTGCGCCGGCGCGGCACCATCAAGTGGCGGCGCTGGGAGCCCGACGTGCTGCCCCTGTTCGTTGCCGAGATGGACGCCCACCTGGCGCCGCCCATCCGGGAAGCGCTGGAACGGGCGCTGGCCGACGGCGACACCGGCTACCCGGAGCTGCCCGCCTACCAGGAGGCATTCGCCGACTACGCCGATTGGCAGTGGGGCTGGCGGATCGACGTGGCGGACCAGAAGCTCGCCACGGACGTGGTCACCGGGATGCGCGAGGCGGTCCTCGCCTGCTCCGAGCCGGGCGACGCCGTCGTGATCAACTCGCCGATCTACCCACCGTTCCGGCACGTGGTGACCAGCACCGGGCGCCGGATCGCCGACGTGCCGCTGGTATCGGATCGGTTGGATCTGGACGGGCTGGAGGCAGCGTTCGCCGAGCAGCGGCCGAAGGTGTACCTGCTGTGCTCGCCACACAACCCCAACGGGACCATCCACACCGTCGACGAGCTGGCGAAGGTCGCGGAACTGGCTGAACGTTTCGGCGTCGTGGTGGTCTCCGACGAGATTCACGCCCCCTTGGCGGGGGAGGAGCACACCCCCTACCTGACGGTGCCTGGAGCGGCCAACGCGCTGATCGTGACCTCGGCGTCGAAGTCCTGGAACCTGGCGGCGATCAAGGCCGGGCTCATCATCGGCGACCGAGGGCTGCTGAAGAAGCTCAACCCCATGACCTCGGACGGCGCCAGCTACTTCGGCGTGCTCGCGCACTCCGCGGCGCTCAACGAGGCGCGCGACTGGGTGGCCGAGGCGGCTGCGGAGATCGCGGCGAACAAGGAGTTCTTCGCCGACGAGCTGTCACTGCAGGTCCCTGAGCTCAGCTACACGCCCTCCGCCGGCACATACCTGGCGTGGCTGGACTGCGCGGCGCTGGGGCTCGACAGCCCTGGCAAGCACTTCCACGACGTGGGGCGTGTCCGGTTCAACCTCGGCCGCGAGTTCTCACCGGAGACGAAGCAGTTCGTCCGGGTGAACCTGGCCACCTCACGGGAGATCATCGCGGAAGCGGTGGAGCGCATGTCGTCCGCGCTGGCGGGCATGCGCGCGGATTCCGCTGCTGTGCGCGCCCGGCGTGCAGAGCCGATCATCGACGAGTGGGGCCTGGCCGACGCGCCCGGTCTGGACGACGCAACCCCCCTTCTGGGCGGGTACGCGGAGGTCCCGGGAAGCGAGCCCACCGTCGGCGTACCCACCTGGCACCAGACGGCGCCGATGCCGGCCGTGACCGACGCCGGACCCCCGACCGCGCCCATGCCCGCCATCATCGATGCGGGGCCGCCGACTGCGCCGATGCCGGCCGTCACCCACGCCGGACCCCCGACGGCCCCCATGCCGCTCCCTCCTCTGGCTGGGGTGCACACCAACTCGGGTGACTTCGTCAACGTGACTACCGCCGTCGTGATCGGCCGCGACCCCAAGCGGGCGGCCGGGTTCATCGATGCCGACCTGCTACGGGTGCCGAGCCCGCACCTGGACATTTCGCGCAATCATCTGGCGGTCGAGGTGTCAGGGGGCGGCGATATCCTCGTGCGAGACCTCCACGCGGTCAACGGCACTCTGGTGATCCCACCGGACGGCACGCCGTTCACGCTGCGCGACGGCGCGTCCGCGCGGGTGGAGATGATGACGATCCTCGACATCGGCGAGGGAGTGTCGCTCCGGATCGAACCGCCCCGCGGCTGACCCACCCCCGTCGGTTGAGCCGGGCCAAGCCGCGAAGCGGCGCAGCCCGCGTCGACTTGGGTTGAGCCGGGCCAAGCCGCGCCTCCCGCTGGTTGAGCCGGGCCAAGCCGCGAAGCGGCACAGCCCGCGTCGAAACCGACCCGCGCACGGTGCGCGAAGTCGGGACCCGACGCACGGGCGGCCGTTGTCACCGTCTGGCTCTGAGTGGCCGCAACGCTGTGGTCTGGGAATGAGGCCGCCCGCGCCTCGGCTCCCGTCTCCGCGCACTAGGTTGCCGGTGGCGTCGTCGCGTTCGGGCGCGACCCGGCAGGGCGGCCTCGGTTCGGGTCCGCCGGGGCGGGACGCCAGTTGGGTGATCGTCGGGTTGGGCACCGCTGCGCAGTGCCGCCCTGCCGTCCCCCACCCTGGCTGTCACCGCAATCGCCTGACCCAGCCGCGGCGCGCAACCCCACGCTGGTTGAGCCGGGCCAAGCCGCGAAGCGGCGCAGCCCGCGTCGAAACCGACGACTGCGTCCATCAAGACTCATCCGACGAGACAGAACACCCATCCGACGAACACAGCAACACGACGAGACTGCAGCAAACCAACTTCAGCAACTGCAGCAAACCAACGTCGACGCAGCAGCGGGCGCTTCGCGCCGCGGCTGGCTCAACCAGCGGTGGGGAGTGGCCCGCCAGCGTCGTCGCATGTCGAGAGAGGGGGCTATACCGAGGTGCGGTGGAAGTTGAGGTGCGAGCGCGACGGCGTCGGCCCGCGCTGGCCCTGGTACCGCGACCCGTACTGCGACGACCCGTACGGATGCTCCGCAGGCGAGCTGAGCTGGAAGAAGCACAGCTGGCCGATCTTCATCCCAGGCCAGAGCTTCACCGGCAGCGTCGCCATGTTGGACAGCTCGAGGGTCACGTGGCCGGAGAAGCCCGGGTCGATGAAGCCCGCCGTCGAATGCGTGAGCAGGCCGAGGCGGCCCAGCGACGACTTCCCCTCCAACCGCGCCGCGACCGCCGGACCGAGCGTGACCCGCTCGTACGTCGACCCCAGCACGAACTCGCCGGGGTGCAGCACGAACGGCTCGTCCACCGGCGTCTCGATGAGGCGGGTGAGATCCGGCTGCTCCACCGACGGGTCGATCGACGGGTAGCGGTGGTTCTCGAACACCCGGAAGAACTTGTCGAGCCGCACATCCACGCTGGACGGCTGGACCATGCTGGGATCCCAGGGGTCGAGGAGGATCCCCCCTGTGTGGACTTCTCCGAGGATGTCGCGGTCGCTCAGCAGCATGGGCAGAGCCTAACGCCCCGCACGCCCTCAGCGACATCAGGACCATGCAGGCACGGCTAGGCTGGGTGAGCCGCGGCGCGGGCCCCGGCGACCAGCCCGACGACGGGCGGCGAGGGGTGGCGGATGAGCGTCGGGCAGGGGGGCGGCGGCGGCATGGGCGGCGGCCGGATGCTCGGGCGCCTCGCGGCGGACCCGGCGATCAAGCAGCACAAATTGGACCGCGGCACCGCCCGTCGGGTGATCGCCTACGGCTCGCCCTTCAAGGGCCTCATCATCATCTTCCTCGTCACCGTGATCGCCAGCAGCGCGCTGTCGGTGGCGCCGCTGCTGCTGTTCCAGCGGATCATCGACGACGGCGTGCTCGCGGGCGACATCGAGGTCATCATCTGGCTGGCGGTCGCCGTCGCCGGTATGGCGGTGGGGTCGGCGCTGCTGCAGATCGTGGAGCGATGGTGCTCGGCCAGGATCGGCGAGGGGCTGATCTATTCGATGCGCACCCAGATCTTCGACCACATGCTCCGGATGCCCATCGCGTTCTTCAGCCGCTCGCACACGGGGAAGCTGGTGTCGCGGCTGCAGTCGGACGTCAACGGCGCCCAGCAGGCGTTCACCTCGACGCTGTCCACCGTCGTCAGCAACTCCATCACGCTGGTGCTGGTGCTGGCGTCAATGCTGGCGCTGTCCTGGCCACTGACCCTGGCGGCGCTGGTGTTGCTGCCGATCTTCATGGTGCCGGCACGGATGGTGGGCACCAAGCTGGCGGGACTGTCGCGGCTGCGGATGACCCAGAACGCGGAGATGTCGGCCACCATGACCGAGCGGTTCACCGTCTCCGGGGCGCTGCTCGTCAAGCTCTTCGGGGACCTGGACACCGAGCATCGGATCTTCGCCAAGCAGTCCAAGGACGTGGCGGACTCGGGTGTGAAGATCGCGATGATCTCGCGGGTGTTCATGACGACGATGGGGCTCGTCGGGGCGCTGGCGACGGCGCTGTTCTACGGGTTCGGCGGGGTCGCGGCGGCACAGGACGAGTTGACCGTCGGGACGCTCACGGCGCTGGTGGCACTCCTCGCCCGGCTGTACGGGCCGCTGATGCAGCTGTCCAACCTGCGGGTGGACATCATGAGCGCGCTGGTCAGCTTCGAGAGGGTCTTCGAGGTCCTGGACCTCGAACCCCTGATCGTCGACGCTCCAGATGCCAAGCCCGTCTCCGGTCCTCCTTCGGTGGCGTTCCGCGACGTGTGGTTCACCTATCCGGACGCGGCGACGGTGTCGCTTGAGTCGTTGGAGCCGACGGCCGCCGCCGGGGAGTCGGCCAACCAGCCTGTGCTCAAGGGGGTGGCGTTCGAAGCTGAGCCCGGGCAGACGGTGGCGCTGGTGGGGCCGTCGGGGGCGGGGAAGACCACCATCACCCACCTGCTCGCGCGGCTGTACGACGTTGATTCCGGGAGGGTCGAGATCGCGGGGGAGGACGTGCGACGGCTGGCCCTTGCCTCGCTGCAGGATGAGATCGGCTACGTCACCCAGGACGCGCACCTGTTCCACGACACGATCGACGCAAACCTCCGCTACGCCCGCCCGTCAGCAACGGCCGAGGAACTGTGGGCGGCGCTGGAGGCGGCGCAGATCGCGGGACTGGTGCGGCGGCTGCCCGACGGGCTGGGCACAGTCGTGGGCGAGCGCGGCTACCGGCTGAGCGGCGGGGAGCGGCAGCGGTTCGCGATCGCCCGGCTGCTCCTGAAGGCCCCGCCGATCCTGGTCCTCGACGAGGCGACGGCGCACCTGGACTCGGAGTCGGAGACGTTGGTACAGCGGGCGCTCGACACCGCCCGGGCCGGCCGCACCGCGATCGTCATCGCCCACCGGTTGTCGACGGTGCGGCACGCGGACCAGATCCTCGTCGTGGAGGACGGCCGGGTCGTCGAGCGGGGAACCCACGCTGAGCTGCTGTCCGCGGGCGGGTCGTACGCCACGCTGTACGCCACCCAGTTCAGCGACTGAGGGCGCGACGGCGATCCGACCGGCTGACCGAAACGGCTGCCGGTGCCGGGAGCCGTGAGTCGAGACCCGGGCGGCCGCTGGTCCATGATCCGTTCGCACCCGCAGGTCTGCTTGGGTCGGGTCGTGAGGCCGCCCGGGCCTCGATTCCCGCCTCCCCGCACTCGTTCTGCGCGTGGCGTCGTCGGGTCCGGGTGCGGCCCGTCAGGGCGGCCCTGGCAACAGTCCGCCGAGGCGGGAGGCCAGCCGGGTGATCCCAAGGTTGGGCATCCCGACGCGGAGCCGCCCTGCCGTTCCCCACCCTCGAGGATTCGTTTCGATTCCCCATGCTCGTTTCAGCGACTGACGCCCTGGACCCAGCGAGCAAGGGGGACGGAGGCGGGGCGGCACTGCGCAGCGGTGCCCATCCTGAGGATCACCCAGCTCGCATCCCGCTCAGGTAGGCCCGGCCACAGCGCCGCCCCGACTACCGTCCTCCGGACCCGACCACGCCACAGGGCACATCAGCGGGGAGCCGGGAACCGAGGCGCGGGCGGCCCTCAATCTGCCCAGCCACAGCAATGCCACGGACGAAGATCCGACCCGCCACCAGGGGGCCGCCCGCGCGTCGGCTCCCGGATCCCCGCACAACCCGCTCTAGTGCGGAGTAGTCACGCGACCAGGGTCAGTAGGCGGAGCCCATGCCGACGTGCTTCGAGGTGGCGACGCCGTCGGCTCCGTCGAGCACCGCCCGCGACCCCGACAGTCCCAGCCGCGTCGCCCCCGCCTCGACCATCGCATTGGCCGTCGCGTAGTCGCGGATCCCGCCACTGGCCTTGACGCCCAGGCGCTCGCCCACCGTCGCCGCCATCAACTCCACCGCGTGCACCGACGCGCCGCCGGCCGGATGGAAGCCGGTGGAGGTCTTCACATAGTCGGCCCCCGCGGTCTCGGCGGCCCGGCACGCGGCGACGATCTCCTCGTCGGTCAGCGCAGCGGACTCGATGATCACCTTGAGCAGCCCCGTCGTCGCCTCGCGCACGGCGCGGATCTCCGCCTCGACGGCGTCAGCCCGGCCCTCCTTGAGGAGGCCGATGTTGATCACCATGTCGATCTCATCGGCGCCCAGCTGGGACGATTCGGCAGCCTCTGCCGCCTTCGCCGCAGCGGTGTGATTGCCCGAGGGGAACCCGCACACCGTGGCCACGTTCACGTCGCCCAGATCTTCTGTGATGGGCAGCATCGACGGAGACACGCACACCGAGTACACGCCCAGCTCCCGCGCCTCCGCGACGAGCGCGGAGACCTGGGCGCGGGTGGCGTCGGTCTTCAGCAGCGTGTGGTCCACCATCTGGGCGAGCGCAGAGCGCGTGATCTCCATGGATTGTCCTTCTCTTCCTGCTGGCCCGACGGTGGGCTGTTTCAACGGCCACGAGACTACGTGGATGCGGGGCGTTCCTGGTGTTTCGGAGCGGGCTACAGCCTTGGACGGCCCGATGAGCGGGACCGACGCCGCTGGGCGCATTTTCAGTGTGGGGTCAGGGACGGTCTACCGTCCCAGAATCCCCACTGGAAAAGCCCCTCACCCGGGGAGGTGGTCACCGGGCCGGATCGGAGTGTGGGCCGGCGCGAGCGGCAGCGTCACCGTGAAGCACGTCCGTCCCGGCCGCGACTCCACCGTCGCCGTCCCGCCGAATCCCTCGACGACCGCGCGCACGATCGCCAGCCCCAGCCCGGTGGACTGCGCCGCCGAGTGGGCCCTCGCATCGTCGGCCCGCACGAACCGCTCGAACACCTGCGGCAGCGCCTCCTCAGGGATCCCCGGCCCGTCGTCGATCACGTGGATCACCGCGACACCCGCGCCCGCCGCGTGCCCACCGAACGGCGCCCCCGGCAGCGCGGACACGGCGGTGGTCACCGTCGTGCCGGGCGGGGTGTGGGTGCGGGCGTTGGACAGCAGGTTCACCATCACCTGGTGCAGCTGGTCCGCGTCCGCCAGCACCTCGACGCCCTGCTCCGGCAGGTCCAGCACCCAGCGGTGGTCGCGGCTGACGGCCTGCGCGTCGCTGACCGCGTTGAGGACCACCTCGACTGCGTCCACAGGCCTCAGCTCCACGGATGCGTCCGCGTCCAGCCGGGCCAGTAGCAGCAGGTCGTTGACCAGCTTCGTCATCCGCTCCGATTCGGCCCCGATCCGGTTCAGCGCGTGCGGGGTCCCCTCCGGTGAACGCTGCCCCAGCTCCGCGTATCCGCGGATCGCCGCCAGGGGATTGCGTAGCTCGTGCGACGCATCTGCCACGAACCGCCGAAGCTTCGCCTCCGAGCTCTCGCGCGCCAGCAGCGCCCCCTCCACGCGCCCCAGCATTTGGTTGAACGCCGTAGACAGCCGCGTCACCTCGTTGTTCTCGGGCAACGGCCCGGTCTCGACCCGCGGCACAGCCACCGAGCCGCGCTCCAGCTCCAGCCGGCTCACCTCGTCGGCTGTGTCCGTCAAAGCGACGAGTGGCTGGGTGGCGCTCACCAGCACCGCGCGCGTCACCGCAGCAGTGGCCGAGATCGCCACGAGGCTCACAGCTGCCGCCAACAGCGACAACCACAGCACCGTCCGCTGAATGTCCGCCACCGGTAGGCCGACCACCACCGTCCCGATCGGCGTGGCGCGCGCCTGAACCCGGTAGTCGCCGAGCCCGGGGACGCTGACGGTGTGCTTGTTGTTGTCGACCGGGACCGCGAGCAGCGCCTCCCATGCCGCCACCGTCATCGACGAGCTGGTGGATCCGTCGCCGACGACCCCGCCGAGGGCCGTGCCGTTGGTGAGCTCCGCCGCGATCACGGTGCCCACCCTCATGCCGGGGGTCTCCAGGCCGGGTGGGCCATCGTAGGGTCCGTCGCTGCGGCTCTGACGCACCTGCGCCGCGTCGAGTTCCGCGTCGAGCTGGTTGTACAGGATGGTGCGCAGCGCCAGCACCGTGGTGAGCGCCACGAGGATGCCCATCACCGCGACCGTCAACACCAGCCGCGGCTGCAGCTGCCCCGCCAGCGACCCCCGCTGCTGCTCCCGTGTCATGCGCCCGCCGGACGAAGCACGTAGCCGGCCCCGCGCATGGTGTGGATCATGGGCTCGCGGTCCGCGTCGATCTTCTTGCGCAGGTAGGAGATGTACAACTCGACGACGTTGGCCTGGCCGCCGAAGTCGTAGTTCCAGACGCGGTCCAGGATCTGCGCCTTCGACAGGACGCGCCTGGGGTTGCGCATGAGGAAGCGCAGCAGCTCGAACTCGGTGGCGGTCAGCTTGATCTGCGCCCCGGCCCGGGTCACCTCGTGGGAATCCTCGTCCAGCACCAAGTCGCCGACCACGAGCTGCGTGTCGAGCCGCACGCTGGTGGCGCCGCTGCGACGCAGCAGGCCACGGAGCCGGGCGATGACCTCCTCCAGCGAGAACGGCTTGGTGACGTAGTCGTCGCCGCCGGCGGTGAGCCCGGCGACCCGATCCGACACCCCGTCGCGGGCGGTCAGGAAGATCACCGGCACATCGGGTTGCTCGGCGCGGATGCGGCGCATCACCTCGAGGCCGTCGAAGTCCGGCAGCATCATGTCCAGCACCAGCGCGTCCGGCTGCGCCTCCCTCGCCACGCGCACCGCGTCGCTGCCGGTGGAGGCCGTATACACGTCCCACCCCTCGTAGCGCATGGCCATCGACAGCAACTCGATCAGGCTGGGCTCGTCGTCGACGGTGAGAATGCGGATCGCGGTGCCGTCGGGGCGCGTGAGGGGATCGGTGATTGCCATGGCACTACTGTGGCACCCCACCTGGGGCCCCAGCTATGGGTTATCTGTGAGAAGTCTGTGTGCCAGGCGCCTCGTCGATGAGGCTGTCTGTCTCGTCCCTGGGGCGCACGAACAGGGCGTCCAGCCCTGCGCGTCCGGAGCCGTAGACGAGGAAGAGCAGGCCGAGCGCGGCCTGGATGGCGTTGTACTCCCAGCCGCCCAGGTGCAGGTAGAACGGTCCGTTGGCGTTCGTGGTGAGGATGATGGCCACGTTGAGCACCACGATGCCCAAACCCACCAGGGGCGTTGCGAGCCCGAACGCCAGCAGCACTCCACCGATGAGCTCGAACGCGATGGTGGTCACCACCAGCCCAGTCCCGTAGGGGAGCCCGGCTGCTTCGAGGAGGGCCACCTGGGCGTCGATGCCCGTCTCCTGCCAGCGGTGCCACCCGTGCGCCACCAGCGTGACGCCTGCGACGATGCGCGCTATCAGCAGCGCGATGTCGCGCACCACCCGCAGAAATGCCTTCATGTTCAGCCCCCAGGCTTCAGTTCGTCCTTCTTACCTCTGATCAGCCTGCCAGAACTTCTCGATCCCAGGTGCTCCAACGCCAGGCGTCCCACCATTTGCTGATTGGTGACGACGCGCTGCGACCGCCCGTTGGTGAGGAACGTCAACGCCCAGCTCAGCAGCGTGGTGACGCGCTGCTTGAACCCGGCGATGTAGAGCAGGTGCAGGAACAGCCAGGCCACCCAGGCCACGAAACCGGTGAGCTTGATGGAGCCGATCGTCGCCACCGCCGCGAACTTGGAGATGGTGGCCATGGAGCCCTTGTCCTTGTAGGTGAAGGCTCCCGGATCCCCCGCGTGCTCGATGCGCGAGCGGATCTTGGCCGCGGCGTGCCTCGCGCCCTGGATCGCCCCCTGGGCCACGCCCGGCACGCCCGGCACGGACATCAGGTCACCCACCACGAACACCTCCGGGTGCCCGGGCAGCGACAGATCCTCGGCCACCACCACACGCCCGGCGCGGTCCAGCTCGGCGCCCGACTGGTCCGCCAGCGTGCGGCCCAGCTTGTTGCCCTGGACTCCGGCAGCCCACACCTTGGCGAACGACTCGATGCGCTCCTGCGTGCCGTCCTGGTACTTGATGGTGAGGCCGTTCTCGTCGACGCCCGTGACGAGCGCGTTCAGCTTGACCTCAACCCCCAGCCGCTCCAGCGTCTTCTGCGCCTTGGCGCCCAGCTCCGGGCCGAACGGCGGCAACACCTGCGCGGCGCCGTCGATGAGGAGCACGCGCGCCGTGCTCGGGTCGATGGTGCGGAACTCGTCGCGCAGCGTCGAGGTGGCCAGCTCGCGGATCTGCCCGGCCATCTCGACACCCGTGGGTCCGGCGCCGACGACGGCGAAGGTCAGCATCCGCCGTCGCTCCTCCTCGTCGCGGGTGAACTCGGCGATCTCGAAGGAGCTGAAGATGCGCGCGCGCAGCTCGAGGGCGTCGTCGATGGACTTCATGCCCGGAGCGAAGGTGGCGAACTGGTCGTTGCCGAAGTAGGACTGGCCGGCGCCGGCGGCGACGATGAGGGAGTCGTAGGGGGTCTCGCTGAACTGGTCGTGGAAGCGCCACTTGACCACGCGGTTGGTCAGGTCGATGTCCTCGACGAGGCCCAGCAGCACCTGTGCGTTGGACTGCCTCCGCAGGATCTCGCGGGTGGCGGGCGCGATCTCGCCTTCGGACAGCACCCCGGTGGCCACCTGGTAGAGCAGCGGCTGGAAGAGGTGGTGGGTGGTTTTCGCGATGAGCGTGACCTCGACGTCGGCCCGCTTCAGCGCCTTGGCCGCGAACAGCCCGCCGAATCCGGAGCCGATGATGACTACGCGATGCCTGCTCATGCTGCCGCCTCGGGGGCTTGGGGGAGGGTGCCGGCCGTGTGGTTCATTCAGAAAGGGTAACCGCCCGTCGGCGGGGGCACCGCACTGTCGCGGATCGCGGCCGGGGTAGGCTGAACCGTCCTGGACCGAGGAGGAGGGCCCCCGCGTGACGTTGGCCGCCTGGCTCAGACCCACACCACACGGCCGGCCAGTGCACCCGTGGTGGTGGATCACGGCGGGCCTGCTGGCGGTGTTGATCCTTGTCGGGGCCCAATTCGCTGATGCGCCCGGATTGTTGGAGCGCGGCGACAGCTGGTGGCGGCCCCTGGTGTCCCTGCCCGCGCTGAGCGTCCTCGTGCTCGCCTGGTGGCAGCTTGGCCCCTTGTGGCGGCATCCCCTGGTGGCGGCGGCCATCTGGTCCGCGCCCATGATGTTCGCCCTGCCCATGTATTCCCGCGACGCGTACGCCTACGCCGCGCAGGGCTGGATGGTGGCGCGCGGCCTGGACCCCTACACCACCCCCCTGGGGGAGGCCGGCCTGCCCGGGCTGCTGGTGGGCGTTCACTGGCACAAGACCACCGCCGTGTACCCGGCGCTGTCGCTGGAGCTGTTCGGGATGATCGCGCGGCTGACCGGCAGCGACCTCTTCTGGACGACGGTGGCGCTCAGGGTGCCCAACGTGCTCGCGCTGATCGGCCTGGCCTGGGTGGTGCGACGGCTGGCGCGGCGATTCGGCGTCGACGTGGGCCTCGCGCTGTGGGCTGGCGTGCTCAACCCGATCATGCTCGTGCAGTGGATCGGCGGGGTGCACAACGACGCCTTCATGGTCACCCTCGCCGTCGCCGCCGTCCTGGCCGTCACGGACCTGGGGTGGCGCGGGTGGCGAGGACTGCTCGTCGCCGGTGTTCTGCTGGGGCTCGCCATGGGGGTGAAACAGACGGCGGCGGTGTACGGGCTCGGAGTGGTCGCCGTCGGGTGGGCGGCCCGCTTCCCGCACGGGCTTGCGCCCCCGACTCGCGACGGCGCAGCCCCAGCCCCAAGCCCGACGGCGGGCTGGTGGAGGCTCGCCGTGGTCGCGGCGGTGCCCGGCGCCGTGACGATCGCGGTGTTCGCGCTGGTGTCGCTGCGGTTCGGATTCGGCTGGGGCAACCCCACCGCCGGCAACCCGATCGGGGCCATGAGCAACGCCCCCCTGTCCTGGCTGGCCGAGGCGCTGCGCTACCCGCTGCCGGACGACGTGGTCAACCCGGCCGTCACCACCGTGTCGACGGTGCTGCTGCTGGCGGCCTTCGTCGCGTTGTGGGTCAGGATCGGCCCCCGCGGCGACGACCCCAGGCGCCCCTGGGCGTTCATGCTGGCCGTCTTGGCGGCCTTCTGCGTGCTCGGGCCCGCGCTGCAGCCCTGGTATCTGACCATGCTGCTGCCGCTCTACGTGTTCTGGCTCGCGGGTCCACGCTGGGACCGGGCGTGGCTGGTGGTGGTGGTCGGGTTCACCCTGCTGCCGGCGTTGCAGACGCTGGTGGCGCCGCTCATCGCCATGCCTCTGCTCGCGGTGCCGCTGTGGTGGCTGTGGAGCGAGATGTCGCGGCGGGGCGTCTCCCCGCTGCCCCCGCGGTCCTCGCTTCGTTGACCCGGACGGAGACCACGGGGGGATGGCGGCAGCGGCCATCCGCACTACCGTCGTGTCCTATGTCAGAGATCTCCTGGCCCGACGGCGGCACTGAGTGGGCCGTCGAGGCCACCGGCCTGGTGAAGCGCTACGGCAGGCACCCGGTCCTCGCCGGGCTGGACCTTCACGTGCCACGCGGCGGGGTCCACGGCCTGCTCGGCCCCAACGGGTCCGGCAAGACCACCTCCATCCGCATCCTGCTGGGCCTCGTCCGCGCGCAGGCGGGCACCGTCACGCTCCTCGGGCACGACGTGCCCCGAGACCTGCCCGCGGTGATCGGACGGGTGGGCGCCATCGTCGAATCGCCGAAGTTCGCGCCGCGGATGAGCGGGCGGCACAACCTCGACGTGCTGGCCGACTCCATCGGCGTCACCCGCCGTCGCGTCACCGAGGTGCTGCTCGAGGTGGGCCTGGCCGCGGACGCCGACCGCGACTTCGGCACGTTCTCCCTCGGCATGAAGCAGCGGCTCGCGATCGCCGCCACCCTCCTCAAGCGCCCCGAGCTGCTCATCTTCGACGAGCCCACCAACGGCCTGGACCCGGTCGGGATCCGCGACATCCGCGCCACCATGCGCGACCTCGCCGACGCCGGCATCACGGTGCTGGTGGCCTCGCACATCCTCTCCGAGATCGAACAGATCGCGGACTCGGTCTCGATCATCGCGCAGGGCCGGGTGGTGGCGGAGGGGCCGATGGATCAGTTCCTCTCCGGTGCCGCGCCGCACGTCCGGCTCGGCATCGACCGCCCCGTCGAAGCCGCCGAGGTGCTGCGGCGCGGCGGGTGGCGGGTCGAGCCCGCCGAGGGAGGCCTGCGGGTGCTCGGCCGCGACGCCGCTCCGCCGGACCCAGCCGAGATCGCGCGCCAACTCGGCCGCGCGGACCTCTGGCCGGATCACCTCTCGCTGGATCGGCAGAGCCTTGAGCGGGTCTTCCTGGACCTCACCTCGGGCGCGGATCTCGTCGGCTCCCAGGGCCGCCGCCGGGACGTCGCATGAACATGCTGAGAGCCGAACTGTCGCGGCTGCGCTACAGGCGCCGCACGAGGTGGAGCCTGGTCGGGGTCCTGCTGATGAGCCTCATGGTGCCGGTGCTGTGGATGGAGGGCGCGCGTCCCCTGACCGGCGCGGACCACGACGAGGCGGCGGAGATCTTCGCCACCATCCCCGCCGAGCAGTGCCCGGACTGCAGGGTCTCCGACTACCTGCGCACCCCGTGGACGTTCAGCGACGTCGTCAACTCCGGCCTCATGCCGTACGCGATGCTGATGGGCGCTCTCGCGCTGCTGATCGTGATGTTGTCGGTGAGCTCCGATCTGCGGTCCGGGGCCATCGGAACCCAGCTCACCTTCACGCCCCGTCGATCGGTTCTGGTCGTGGCCCGTACCGCGGTCGCCGGACTGCTCGGCGCCGCCCTGATGGCCACAGCGATGGTCACCAGCACCGTGGTGTCGGCGGTCTGGTTCGTGGCGATGAACGGATACGCCGCCCTCGACGCCACCACCAGCCTGCTCGCGCTGGTGCTGTCCGCCGGCTTCTACGGGGCCATCCTGGGCGTCCTGGGGGCACTGCTCACAGTGCTCCTCGGTGGAGCCTCCGGTGCCGGAGTGCTGGTGGTCGGCGTCTTCGTGGCCGACATCCTGGCTCAGCGGATCGGCTCCGAAACTGAGGCGGCGGCCTGGCTGCCTCATCTGCTCCCCACCCAGCAGGGCATAGCGCTGCTGGACGGCTTCGTCCTTGGCCAAGGCGCTCATGGGCAGCAGCTGTATGAGATCGGCCGCGCCGAGGCGGTGGGCTACCACCTCGTCGTCACCGCGCTGGCAGCGGCCGTCACCCTTCCGCTCTTCGAACGCCGCGACATCAAGAACTAGCGAAGACCAGCGGCTCGGTAGCATGGCGCCCATGCGTTACGTCTCCACCCGCGACACTGCAGGCCTGCCCGGCAAGCAGTTCAGCGACATCCTGCTCGAGGGCCTGGCCGCCGACGGGGGGCTGTACCTGCCGGAGAGCTACCCGACGGTGTCGCGGGACACCCTGGCCCAGTGGCGCACGCTGCTGGCCGAGAGAGGCTATGCAGCGCTGGCGTTCGAGATCGTGCGGCTCTTCGTCGACGACATCCCGGAGGCCGATCTTCGCGGCATCGTCGAGCGGGCCTACGAGCCGGCGAAGTTCCTTGACCCCGCCGTCGTGCCGGTCACCCGGCTGAGCGACGGGCTGTGGCTGGCCCACCTCAGCAACGGGCCCTCGGTGGCGTTCAAGGACATGGCCATGCAGCTGCTGGGCGAGCTGTTCGCCTACGAGCTGGAGCGTCGCGGCGAGACCATCACCATCCTCGGCGCCACCAGCGGTGACACCGGCTCGTCGGCCGAGTACGCCCTCCTCGGGAAGCCGCGGGTGCAGGTGTTCATGCTGTCCCCGCGTGGTCGGATGACACCGTTCCAGCAGGCGCAGATGTTCTCCATCGACGACCCCGCAATCGTCAACATCGCCGTCGACGGCGTCTTCGACGACTGCCAGGACCTGGTCAAGGAGCTCAACAACGACGCCGCATTCAAGGCCCGCCACCGGCTCGGCGCCGTCAACTCCATCAACTGGGCCCGCCTCATGGCGCAGGTGGTCTACTACTTCGCGGCCTGGCTGCGGCTCCCAGGGGACGAGCCGATCAGTTTCGCGGTGCCGTCGGGCAACTTCGGCAACATCGCGGCCGGGCACATCGCCCGCGAGATGGGCCTGCCCATCCACCGGCTGATCCTCGCCACCAACGAGAACAACGTGCTGGAGGAGTTCTTCCGCACTGGTCGCTACCGGGTGCGGGGCTCGGCAGAGACGCTGGCCACGTCCTCGCCGTCAATGGACATCTCGAAGGCGTCGAACTTCGAGCGCTTCGTCTTCGACCTGCTCGGCCGCGACGCCGCCCGCCTGCGCTCGCTGTTCAACGACGACCTGGCCACCGGCGAGTTCGACCTGTCCGCCGCCCCCGAGTTCGCCGGCCAGCTGGAGCGCTACGGGTTCGTGGCGGGCACCTCGACGCACGAGGACCGGCTGGCCGAGATCAGGCGGGTGTACGCCGCTGACAAGGTGATGATCGACCCGCACACCGCCGACGCGGTCCACGTGGCCCGCGGATCGGGCGTCGAGGGCCGGATCGTGGTGCTGGAGACGGCGCTGCCGGTGAAGTTCGCCGGCACCATCGTCGAGGCCACCGGGATGGTGCCGCCGCGTCCGCCGCGGTTCGACGGCATCGAGGACCTGCCGCGCCACGTCGTCGACCTCCCCTGCGACGCCGACGCGCTCCGTGCGCTGATCGAGGAGCACGCCATTTCGGCCTGATGCCGTTTGGCGGTCGTCCTGCTCGGGTAGGAAGGGGTATGGACGCTTTCGAATTCGTCGGGGATTGGTCCGGGCAGTTGATCGCCACCTCGATCCACGCCGGCCACGACCTGCGCCCCGAGATCGCAGAGCTGTCGATCCTCGCCGAGGACGACCGCTTCCGCGAGGAGGACCCCTTCACCGACCGGATCGCCTCACTCGCGCCGGCCCGGGTCCTGGTCCACCGCTCCCGCTTCGAGACCGACCTCAACCGGGTGCGGGAGAGGACCGTCTACCGCCGCCCGGAGGATGCGTGGGGGCTGCGCATGTGGTCCCTCGACCCGTTGCCGGACGACGTGGTGGCCCGATCGCTGGAGGTCTACGACTCCTTCTTCGCCGCGCTCGCGGAACGCCTCGACGAGGTGGCCGCGCGGGGCCCGTTCGTCCTCTACGACGTCCACTCCTACAACCACCGACGGCACGGCGAGGAGGCCGACGCCGAGCCCTGGGAACATGATGACGTTGAACCGGGTGGCGGTCAATGTGTTCGCCGAGGTCGTGAAGGTGGCGTTCATGACGCAGAACGTCCCTCCGGGCATCGACTTCAGCAACGACCCGCTGCTGCAAGGACGCAACTTCTCGCGGGTGACGAGCACGAACATCTGCGGGTCGGACCTGTATCTCTACGAGGTGCTCGGGCCGTTCATGCACGCCGGCGACGTCCTTGGGCACGAGACGATGGGGGTCGGCGAGGAGGTCGGCGGCGCCGTGACCGGGATCCGTGCGGGAGACCGGGTCGTCATCCCCTTCAACATCTCGTGCGGTCGGTGCTGGATGTGCCAGCGCGGCTTACAGTTGCAGTGTGAGAAGACGCATACCACCGAGCAAGGAACGGGCGCCGCGCTCTTCGGGCACACCGAGCTGTACGGACGGGGCCCGGGCGGGCAGGCGGAGTACCTCCGGGTCCCCCAGGCCGACGGCACCCACATCAAGCTCCCCGACTGCCCGCCCGACGAGCGGTTCGTCTACCTGTCCGACGTGCTGCACACGGCGTGGCAGGCGGTGGAGTACGCCGCACCCGCCCCCGAAGACACCCTCGTCGTCCTCGGGCTGGGCCCGATCGGCGACGCACCAGGCGACCAAGGACCTGCCCTCGGCCTGGTCGAAGCGGATGATGAAGGCCTTCGGCAGCGACCGGCTGGCCGCCCTCACCACGGCGATCGACGCCGTGCGCTGCGGCGGGACCATCTCGGTCAGCGGGGTGTACGGCGGGGCGAGCGACCCCTTGCCGATGCTGACGATGGTCGACAAGCAGATCCAGATCCGCATGGGCCAGGCCAACGTCCTGCGTTGGGTGTCGGGTATCCTCCCGCTCCTGACCGATGACGACCCGATCGGTGTGGAGGGCTTCGCCACGCACCGGTTGGCGCTCGAGGAGGCGCCTGGCGCATACGCGACCTTCCAGGCCAAAGAGGTCGGGATGGTCAAGCTCGTCCTCAAACCCGAGCTGGCGGCCGGAGCAGGCGGGGCAGCGCGACGGACCTCGGGGTGGCGACGGTGACCACGGGCGTCCCCGACGGTATGTCCCGTGCGCCCGAGCCCGTGCGGCGCCTGGCCCGCACGGTGGTCGAGCGCGGGTACACCTGGTATCCGGTGGAAATGACCTCGCCCGGTTGGGGCGATCGCCTGTATGGCGCCCGCACACACATCGGCGAGGTGCGCGTCTGGTCGCACCGCTTGTCGTGGGGTGCGACGCTCGGGGCCCCGGGTGTGCCCGTCTTCGTGGACGCCGGCATCTGGGACGCGTGTGCCACCGGGGAGGTGCTGGGCAGGGCTCGACCCCCCATCGGGGAGCAGGTGGCCTGGCTGGAGCGGCTGCTGGCCGCCCAGTCGCTGCCGCCGTACGACGTCGAGTGCCTCACCCGTCTCGAACGTGAGCGGCGCGGGCAGCCCCCGGCGTACACCGGCCTGCCGTTGGCTATCATCCTCATCTCCTCGATCGCGCTCATCGTGGCGATGGCCTGGGCGAGCCTGGCGCTGGACATGGTGGGGCTCCGCGTCATGGCCGCGGGTGCCTTCGCGGCGCTGCTGGGCTGGCTTCTGCGTCCTGTCGCGGCCCACCGCGCCGCCCGGCGGGCGCGGCAACGGCGCGAGGAGGGTTGACCGGACGCGGAAAGCGTCTGGCGTCCACTGACCACCCTCCCACCATCCGCGACGTCCCTGCTCGGCCGGTCGGTCAACCCGGGTGGGACCTCGAGCGCCCGGGCTTCGCCTGGGGCATGGGCGTGGCCGCGGTGTGGTTCGGCGGCGCCGCCGCTGGCTGCCGCGCTGTAGGCCGCTGCATGCCGACGTCCCCCGGACCAAGTGGCCCTGCTCCATCTCGGTGCCTGTGGCGTCGAGCTGCACGCGGTTTGGCTGGCCCTGAGCTCAGGGAGGCCGCTGCCCGGATCGACGACGGCCGGGCCGAGGGCAGTGCCGCGCGCGTGTGGTCGTCCCGGACGAGCTGCCCGAAGGCCCCTTCGACCTGGTGGTCCTCGCCGAGGTCGGGTACTTCGTCACGCCGGTGGACCTGCTTGCCACGCTGCGGCGTTGCGAGGCGGCGCTGACCGTTGGGGGCGAGCTCCTCCTGTGCCACTGGCAGCACTCGACAACCGGAGGCGATTTCCACGCGAGACGTTTTGCCCTCCTGGTTCTCGGGTAAGAAGGGGTATGGACGCTTTCGAATTCGTCGGGGATTGGTCCGGGCAGTTGATCGCCACCTCGATCCACGCCGGCCACGACCTGCGCCCCGAGATCGCGGAGCTGTCGATCCTCGCCGAGGACGACCGCTTCCGCGAGGAGGACCCCTTCACCGACCGGATCGCCTCACTCGCGCCGGCCCGGGTCCTGGTCCACCGCTCCCGCTTCGAGACCGACCTCAACCGGGTGCGGGAGAGGACCGTCTACCGCCGCCCGGAGGATGCGTGGGGGCTGCGCATGTGGTCCCTCGACCCGTTGCCGGACGACGTGGTGGCCCGATCGCTGGAGGTCTACGACTCCTTCTTCGCCGCGCTCGCGGAACGCCTCGACGAGGTGGCCGCGCGGGGCCCGTTCGTCCTCTACGACGTCCACTCCTACAACCACCGACGGCACGGCGAGGACGCCGAGGCCGAGCCCTGGGAGGAGAACCCCGAGGTCAACCTCGGCACCGGCAGCGTGGATCTGGACCGCTTCTCGCCCGTGGTGGAGGCGTTCCGGGGCTCCATGCAGGCCCAGGGCTTCGACATCCGCGAGAACGTGAAGTTCAAGGGCCAGAACCTGGCCTGGTGGATCCACGACCGCTACCCCGGGGTGGGGTGCGTGCTGGCCATCGAGTTCAAGAAGACCTTCATGGACGAGTGGACCGGAGAACCCGACGAGGCGCGGATCGACTTCCTCGCCGAGGCGCTCGGGCACACCATGGACCCCGTCCTGCAGGCGCTGCCCGATGCCTGAGCCCAGCCCCTTGGCGGTGATCGACCGCGCCATCGACCACCAGCTCTCCCAGCTCGGGCAGAGCTTCCGGTTCGTGCTGGACGTCACCCCCGTCGACGCCGACGACGTGAAGGACGCGTTCCTGGCCGGTGACGTCGACGAGCCGTCGTTCACCTACCGGGAGCTGGAGACGGACCCCGAGGTGCTGCAGAACGTGCTGGAGCGGATCGACATCGGCGCCGTGCGGGACGGGAGTGTCGCGGCGTTGCTGGGCGGGAAGAAGCGCGAGCTGGGCCTGCAGCTCGCCATGCTGCGCGCCCGGGACTCGGCCGACTTCCGCCAGCTGAGCGTCGAGCTCTACGGCGGGGTGCATCCCGACCTGCTCTCCGACGCCGAGTCCGTGCTGGCCCGCGTCGAGCCACAGTCCTGGGGCGGGGACCGGCTCACGCCCGAGGAGTTCCTTGACCTGGCCCGCGAGGAGATCGACTACTACCGCTCCCTGGAGCCCGACGTCGATATCCACGCCGAGATCCGCCCGGACTCCACCGGCGTCATGGTGTCGGGCAACCTGCTGCTGATCGGGCCTGAGTCGTCGGTGGCGGCCGAACGCGCCACGGCCCTCATCCAGCACGAGGTGGGCACGCACCTGGTCACTCAGGTCAACGGGTCCCACCAGCCGCTCCAGGTGCTGGGCACCGGGCTGGCGGGCTACGACGAGACACAGGAGGGCCTGGCGGTGCTGGCGGAGGTGGCCTGCGGAGAGCTGACCGCGTCGAGGATGCGGCAGCTCGCCGGCCGCGTCGTGACCGTGCACCGGATGCTGGGCGGCTCGTCCTTCCGCGATTGTTGGGTGGGCCTCGTCGACGTCGGGTTCCACCCCGCCGGCGCCTTCACCACGGTCATGCGGGTGTTCCGTTCTGGTGGCCTCACCAAGGACGCCATCTACCTGCGCGGACTGCTGGACCTGCTGGCGCATCTGCGTCGTGGCGGCAGCCTGGATGGGTTGTTCCTCGGCAAGTTCTCGCTGGTGGATCTACCTCTGATCGACGAACTCGCCGCGCGTGCCGTCCTCCATCCGCCCGTACTTCTGCCCCGCTGGTTCGACGACTCCGTCGGCCGCGACCGACTCGACGCCGCGTCCCGTCTCACAGATCCCACCGCACTGATTCAAGGAGTTGCCTCATGAAGATCGGATTCGTCGTCAACGACGTCCTCACCGAGAAGCCCGTCTACACCACCACCCGCCTCGCCATGCATGCCGCCAACCTGGGGCATGAGGCCTGGCTCATCGGGATGGGCAACTTCTCCTATGAGCCGGACGGCTCGCTCAGCGCCCGCGCCCGGGGCGGCGACGGCAAGAACTACCGATCGTTGGAGCGGTACCTGGAGGACGTTCAGCGCCCCGACGTCGAGGAGCGGCTCAAGCTCTCCGAGTTCGACGTCGTGATGCTGCGCAGCGATCCCGCCGACGACGCGCAGGGCGCCGCCTGGGCCAACAACGCCGGCGTCGCCTTCGGCCAGCTGATCGCGTCCACTGGGGTGCTGGTGGTCAACGACCCAGGTTCACTGGCCAACGCCCTGTCCAAGGCCTACTTCCAGCACTTCCCGGAGGTGGTCCGGCCCCGGACCCTGATCTCGCGCGACGACGCGCAGATCACCGCGTTCGTCAAGGAGTTGGGCGGCAAGGCGGTCCTGAAGCCGCTCCAAGGCTCCGGCGGCAGCGGGGTCTTCCTCGTCAACACCGACGAGTCGCCCAACCTGAACCAGATCATCGAGGCCATTGCCCGAGACGGGTACGTGGTGACCCAGGAGTATCTCGAGGAGGCCAAGAACGGCGATGTTCGCATGTTCGTGATGAACGGCAAGCCGCTGATGGTCAACGGGAAGTACGCGGCTTTCCGCCGGAAGTCCGGCGGCTCGGACATGCGCTCCAACATGTCCGCCGGCGGCAAGGCGCTGTCTGTGAAGGTGACCGACGAGATGCTCGCCATGGTGGACGTGGTGCGCCCCAAGCTCGTCGCCGACGGCATGTTCCTCGTCGGCCTGGACATCGTGGGCGACAAGCTCATGGAGGTCAACGTCTTCAGCCCCGGCGGCCTCGGCAGCTGCCAGGCCCTGTACGAGGAGAACTTCGCCATCCCGATCATCCAGGATCTGGAGCGCAAGCTCGACATCCGGCGTCACCACTCGGGCCTGACCAACGTCAACCTCGCCACGCTCTAGTGTCCTGCGCCAGAAGGGCTCCCGGCACCCTCCAGGGGCTGCGATCGGAGAAACTCAACCAACCGTGACGATCTCGATCCAGTTGGCGCCGAGGCCCACGTCGTGCCGGGCAATCTCCGTCAGCGCGCCGTCGGCGTCCGGCCGGTAGAGCGCGACCACCCGGTCGATCTCGGAGGCGACGAGCAGGCTGTCATCGGGGAGCACGACGAAGTGCCGCGGCTGCGCCACCACGTCGGAGTGCGCGGTCGCGGCGCCCAGCGTGCCGTCCGCCGCGACATCAACGGCCGTGATCGTGCCGCGCGTGCGCTCGGCGCTGAAGAGGCGCCGCCCATCGGTGCTGAGCCGCAGGTCAGAGCACCAGATGAGGTCCTCCTCGCGGGGCTTGGCGCCGAAGCGGCTGTGCGACAGGCCGCGATCCGTGGGGATGTTGGTCACGACCTCCGCCGCCGTCAGCACGCCGGTGGACGGGTCGCGGTCGTAGCGCAGCGCCTCCCCTGAGTACTCGGTGTTGACGTACAGCGACGTCTGCGCGGCGTCGAAGATCAGGTGCCTGGGGCCGGAGCCCTCGGGGGCGGTCGCCGTCGGGGGATCCAGCGGTGTGAGCGCACCGTCGTCGCCGACGGCGAACTGCGCCACCAGGTCCTCCCGCAGGGAGACGAAGTACGCGAACCTGTCGTCAGCGCTCAGCTGCACGCTGTGCATGTTCTGCCGGGGGATGGGCTCCCCGACGGGGGCGAGAGAGCCGTCCTCGGCAACGCGCCACGCCTCGCCGAGATGGTCGTGGTAGGAGGCGCTGAACAGGAGTCCGCCGTCGGAGGAGAGCGTCAGGTAGACCGAAGCCCCATGGGCGGGGTAGCTGCCCAACGTGGTGAGCGACCCGGAGGGATCCAGCCGGAGGACGGTGACGCCCCTGGGCTCGCTGGTTCCGGCATACACCAGACCGCGGGCGCGGTCCACAGCCAGCGGCAGCCCGGGTGCCACGATCGTGGTGGCCACCTGGGTGAGGGTACCGTCGGCCAGCCGCAGCGTGGAGATGGTGCCGTCCTTGGAGTTCGCGACGAGGGCGAGAAGAGATTCCATGCCGCCAGCCTAGCTTTGGGGCACGGCTCGGTGGCTCTGGTTGGGGAGTGCGGTAGGTGTTCCTCCAGGCAGGGCCTCGGGACCCTGGGGGGCCCAAACTCCGTCATGGAGGAACACCTACCGCGGGTCCCCAGACGGCCTCATCCGTGGCACGGCCCGAGGTGGGACCGGCAGACGGTGGATACACCGTCTCGATCATGAGCGGCCGCGACATCGTGCTCGAATCTGGCACCCGTGACTGGGGCAACCTGGCCTTCTGGGGCGGTAACAACATCGATCTGACCCAGGCGATGGGCCCCGGCCGGATCGTCACGCTGACCCTGCACGCCATCATGGGCGGCAACAACGTGTTCGTCCCCGAGGGGGTGCGCGTGATCGACCAGTCGGTGGCGATCATGGCGGGCAACGACATCAAGCGCCGCGCCCAGGGCGACGGCTCCAACGGCACCCTGGTGCTCAAGGGCTTCCTCTGGTGGGGCGGCAACGATGTCAAGCTTGCCGAGTAGCTGACTCCGCGCAACACGCGAAACGACATCCAGACGGCCGAGAACCCTCGATTGGGGCCCTCCGGTCGCGTTTGGATGTCGTTTGGCGTCATTCCCCTCGGATTGCAAGAAATTTGCAATTTGCTGAAATGTGTGCAACGTCTTTACACGGTCCGACCTCGCCAGTACTGTTCCTCGCAACCGAACACCTCTCCGCGCTGACGCGAGGAGGACGACGAGGGAGTCATCGAGGATGAATCGCATTTCGCGCCTGGCAGCCGTAGGCACGGCACTGGCACTGGCCGTCGGATCACTGTCGCTGGGGCCGGCCGCCCCTGCGCTGGCGGCAACCGGGCCGGTCATCGCCGGCACGTTCCAGAGCGAGGCGGGCTGCGCCGCCGACTGGGACGCCGCCTGCACGAACACAGCCCTGACCGATCCCGACGGCGACGGCATCTTCACCGGCACGTTTGCCGTCCCGGCGGGGGAGCAGAAGTTCAAGGTCGCCCTCGACGGCGGCTGGGAGCAGACCTTCGGTCCGAACAACGACCCCGCCGGCAACGCGATCATCCGCCCCGCCGCCGAGACCGAGCTCACCTTCTCCTTCGACTCGGCCACCAAGCGCATCGGCGTCTCCGCCCCGCTCACCGAGACTGGCGTCTCAGTTGAAGGCGACGCCGCCATCGCGCGGCCCGCCGTCCGCCAGGGTGAGGTGGAGAACTTCTACTTCGTGCTGACCGACCGCTTCGCCAACGGCGACCCCTCCAACGACACCGGCGGCATCGAGGGCACCCGCCTCGAGCACGGCTTCGACCCCACCCACAACGGTTACTACCACGGTGGCGACATCCGCGGGCTCATCGACGAGATCGACTACATCCAGGGCCTCGGCACCACCGCCATCTGGCTCACCCCGTCGTTCACCAACCAGCCCGTGCAGGGCTCCGGCGACGACGTCACCGCGGGCTACCATGGCTACTGGATCACCGACTTCACCACCATCGACCCGCACCTGGGCGGCAACGAGGCGCTCACGGAGCTGACGACCGCGGCCCACGCGCGCGGGATGAAGGTGTACTTCGACATCATCACCAACCACACCGCAGACGGCATCGCCTACGAAGAGGGCCAGTACAGCTACATCGACACCGCCACCGAGCCCTACCGCGACGCCGCCGGAAACGTGATCGACATCGACGAGCTCGCCACCTCCGAGACCTGGCCCGCCCTCAGCCCCACTGAGTCCTTCCCCTACACCCCGGTGGCGAACCCGGAGGTCACCAAGACCCCGAACTGGCTGAACGACGTCACGCTCTACCACAACCGCGGCAACTCCACCTGGAACGGCGAATCGGTCACCCAGGGCGACTTCGACGGCCTCGACGACCTCATGACCGAGCACCCCACTGTGGTCGACGGCATGGTCGACATCTACAAGGCGTGGATGGACATGGGCGTCGACGGCTTCCGCATCGACACCGTCAAGCACGTCAACTTCGAGTTCTGGCAGCAGTGGACCAAGGAGATCAAGGCCCACGCCGACGACTCCAACCCCGACTTCTTCACCTTCGGTGAGGTCTACGACGCCGACCCGGCCCTGCTGGCACCCTACGTCCGCGAGACCGAGATGGACGCCACGCTCGACTTCGCCTTCCAGCGCCAGGCCGAGAACTTCGCCAAGGGGTTCACCACCAAGGGCCTGTCCAACCTCTTCACCGCCGACGACCTCTACCTGACCGCCGACACCTCGGCCGCCACCCTGCCCACCTTCGTCGGCAACCACGACATGGGCCGCATCGGCTACCTCCTGCGCGATTCCGACCGTAAGGAGGACCGCTCCCTGCTGGCCCACCAGCTCATGTACCTCACCCGCGGCCAGCCCGTGGTCTACTACGGAGACGAGCAGGGCTTCGCCGGCATCGGCAACGACAAGTCCGCACGTCAGGACATGTTCGCCACCCAGGTCACCGAGTACGCCACTCAGCCGCTGCTGAACGGCACCACAGCAGGGGCCGTCGACCGTCACGACACCGACGCCCGCCTCTACTCCGAGATCGCCGAGCTCGCCAGCCTCCGCGAGGCCCACCCGGCGCTCGCAGACGGCGCGCAGATCGAGCTGCACGCCACCGACGGCGCGGGCCTCTACGCCTTCAGCCGCGTGGACCGCGAGCAGAAGATCGAGTACGTCGTCGCGCTCAACAACACCGCCTCCACCCAGACCGCCGAGGTGACCACGCTCACCCCGTCCGCCGACTACACCCCGGTCTACGGCGGCACCGCCGTCACCGCCACCGCCGACGGCGCGGCCACCATCAGCGTGCCGGCCCTCTCGGCCGTCGTGCTGAAGGCCGACCGCACCGTGGCCGCCGGCGCCGGCGTGCCCACCGTCGACCTGGTCGACGGCGCCAGCCTGGCCGGCGACACCGCGCCGATCAGCGCCACCATCGCCGACAACCGCTGGGCCGAGACCACCTTCGCCCTCCGCGAGCTCGGCGCCACCGACTGGCAGACCGCCGGCGTGGCCGAGGACGACACCCCGCGCGTCTTCGCCGACGTCTCGGCCGCCCCCACCGGCACCCTCCTCGAGGTGCGCGCGGTGACGGTCGACGCCACCGGCACCGTCGGCGGCGACTCGGCTCTGGCCGTCGTCGGCCAGGACCTGTCCCTGAGCGGCACCGCCACGGAGGAGCCCGGTGGCCTGACCATCACCGTCTCCGGCTCGCTCAACGCCGCCATGGGCTGCACCGACAACTGGCAGCCCTCCTGCGACAAGGCCCGACTGGCCCTCGACGCGGGATCCGGCCTCTACGTCGGCGCCTGGACCCTGCCCGCCGGCAGCTACGAGTGGAAGGTGGCCTACAACGGCTCGTGGGACGAGAACTACGGAGCCGGGGGCACCCCCAACGGCAGCAACCTCACCCTCGAGGCCAACGGCACCGAGGTGACGTTCTTCCACAACCCAGACACCAAGCAGTCCTGGGCGGTCCACACCGACGGCATCGTGACGCTGCCCGGCTCCTGGCAGGTGGCCCTCGGCTGCAGCGGAGACTGGCAGCCCGAGTGCCTCGCCACCGCGATGCAGCCCAACGGCGACGGCACCTGGACCTTCTCCACCGACCAGCTCCCCGCTGGCACCTACGAACTGAAGGTGGCCGTCGGCCGGAGCTGGGACGAGAACTACGGCGTGGGCGGGGCCGCCGGGGGCTCCAACTACTCTGTCACCGTCAACCCGGGCGAGACGCTCACCGCAACCTACGACGAGACCACCCACGAGCTCACCTTCGAGCAGACCAACCCGCCGCTGGCCGGCGCTGGTCAGTTCTGGGCGCAGTGGCTGACCCCGACCACCATCGCCTGGCCGCGCACGCTCGTCTCGGGCGACCCGGCCGGCCTGACCTACCAGCTGCACCACTCCGCCGACGGCTCGGTGGGCACCGACGGCACCGGCGGCGAGGACATCGCCCTCACCTACGCAGGGAATCTGCCTGCCGAGCTGGCCGAGCAGTACCCGCACCTGAACGCCTACGTGGCGCTCACCGTCGCCCCGGCCGACGCGGCCAAGGCCGCCGAGATACTCAAGGGCGAGGTGCTGGTCAGCGCCGCCAACGGTGAGGCCCTGAAGGCCATCACCGGCGTCCAGATCCCCGGCGTGCTCGACTCCCTCTACGGCGATGCACTGACCGACGCCGAGCTCGGCCCGGTCTGGAACGGCGACGCCCTGAGCCTCGGCGTCTGGGCCCCCACCGCCCAAAGCGTGTCGCTGCTGCGATGGCCGGCCGACGGCTCCGGCGAACCGGCCACCGTCGCGGCCACCCGCGCCGACGACGGCTCCTGGTCCGTCACCGGAGACCGCACGTGGGAGGACGCCCAGTACCTGTGGTCGATCGACGTCTACGTGCCCAGCCTCGACGAGGTGGTCACCAACCAGGTGACCGACCCCTACTCGCTGGCCCTCACCCTCAACTCGAAGCGCTCCGTCGTCGTTGACCTCGACAACCCGGAACTCGCGCCCGAGCAGTGGGCCACCACCGAGCGGCCGACGGTGCTCAACGATGCGTCCCGCGCGATCTGGGAGCTCCACGTCCGTGACTTCTCGATCACCGACGAGACCGTCCCGGCCAGCGACCGCGGCACGTACAAGGCGTTCACCCACGCCCAGTCCGACGGCATGCAGCACCTCGCGGAGCTGTCCGAGGCCGGCATCGACACCGTGCACCTGCTGCCCACCTTCGACATCGCCACCATCGAGGAGGATCGCACCAAGCAGAAGGTCGCCGACATCCCCGACGCCGGCCCGGCCTCCGAGGAACAGCAGGCCGCCGTCGCCGTCGTCAAGGACGAGGACGCCTTCAACTGGGGCTACGACCCGTACCACTACACGACACCGGAGGGCTCCTACGCCACCGACGCCAGCCAGGAGGGCGGCGCCCGCAGCTACGAGTTCCGCCAGATGGTGGGTGCGCTGCACGCCACCGGCCTGCAGGTGGTACTCGACGAGGTGTACAACCACACCGCGCAGTCGGGCCAGTCGGAGAAGTCGGTGCTCGACAAGGTCGTGCCCGGCTACTACCACCGCCTGAGCCCGAGCGGCACCGTCGAGACCTCGACCTGCTGCGAGAACGTGGCCACCGAGCACGCCGCGGCCGAGAAGCTGATGGTGGATTCCGTGGTGACGTGGGCCAGGGACTACAAGGTGGACGGCTTCCGCTTCGACCTCATGGGCCACCACTCCCGCGCCAATCTGGAGGCCATCCGCGCGGCCCTCGACGAGCTGACGCTCGAGGCCGACGGTGTCGACGGCGAGTCGATCTACCTCTACGGCGAGGGCTGGAACTTCGGTGAGGTGGCCGACAACGCCCGGTTCTACCAGGCCACGCAGGGCCAGCTCGACGGCACCGGCATCGGCGCGTTCAACGACCGGTTGCGCGACGCCGTCCACGGCGGCGGACCGTTCGATGAGGACCACCGCGTGCACCAGGGCTTCGGCACCGGGCTCTACACCGATCCGAACGGCCTCAACCCGGCCACCCCGGAGCAGCAGCACGCCTCGTTGCAGCACGCTACCGATCTGATCCGCATCGGCATGGCCGGCAACCTCGAGGACTACACCTTCGAGGCCTCCGACGGCACGGTCAAGCGCGGCGACCAGCTCGACTACAACGGCGCGCCCGCGGGCTACGCGACGATGCCGCAGGAGTCGGTCAACTACGTCGACGCCCACGACAACGAGACGCTCTACGATCTCGGCGTCATGAAGCTGCCCGTCGACACGACGATGGCGGACCGGGTGCGCATGAACACGGTCTCGCTGGCCACCGTGACGCTCGGCCAGTCGCCGTCGTTCTGGCACGCCGGCACCGAGATCCTGCGCTCGAAGAGCCTCGACCGTGACTCCTACAACTCCGGCGACCACTTCAACCAGGTGGACTGGAGCCTGACGGAGAACACCTTCGGCTCCGGACTGCCCGGCGCCGAGAAGAACAGCGACAAATGGCCCATCATGAAGCCGCTGCTGGAGAACCCGGACCTGAAGCCCGATACGGCCGCGATGACCGGAGCTAAGGCCCAGGCCCTCGACCTCCTGCGCCTGCGGAAGTCCACCCCGCTGCTGACCCTCGGCTCGGCCGAGCTGGTCAAGGAGCGGGTGACGTTCCCGGGGTCGGGCGGCACCGCGGTGCCGGGCCTGGTCCTGATGGCCGTTGCCGACAAGGGCTTCGCCGCCGACGTCGACCCTGCACTGGACGGTGCGCTGGTGGCGATCAACGCGACGCCCGAGGCGATCACGGTCGCGGTGCCCGAGGTGGCCGACTGGAACCTCACCCTGAGCGAGATCCAGGCGGACGGCTCCGACGACGTGGTCAAGGCCACGCGCTTCGTCGACGGCCAGCTCACCATCCCGGCCCGCACCGCTGCCCTGCTGGTGGTGAAGACGCCCGACACCACGGCGCCGTCGATCACCCAGCTGGGTGCGCAGACGGGCAAGGTCGGGGCTGCGTTCGCGGTCCAGGTCGAGGCCACGGATGAGTCGCTGCCGCTGAGCTACGAGTTCTCCGGGGTGCCCGGGCTCACCATCGATATGGCGACCGGCCTCATCTCCGGCACCCCGACGACGGTCGGCACGTTCACGGCGACCGTCACGGTCACGGACGCGGCGGGCAACTCGGCGACGATGTCGTTCGAGATGACGGTCGAGAAGGCGAAGGGCAAGCCGACGAAGCCCGGCAAGCCCGAGAAGCCGGGTAGGCCGGAGAAGCCGGGTAAGCCCGAGAAGCCGGGTAAGCCGGAGAAGCCGGGTAAGCCCGACAAGCCGGGTAAGCCGGAGAAGCCGGGTAAGCCCGGCAAGGGCAGGTGGTTCGAGGGAGACACGATCGCCTGACCGGGTTCCTGAGGGGGCCGCCGTGCGAGGTACGAGCCGGCGCCCCACGAAGGACGCGTGACCCGACCCCCGAACTGTGGACCGTCAACGGCCTGTGGTTCGGGGGTCGACGCCGTTCCACGCTGGGTGAGCCGGTCCTTGCTGGGTGAGCCGGCCGCGAGCGCTCTGCGCGAGGGCCGTGTCGAAGCCGTCCAGAACTGGGACCCTGCGTTCTTCTAGCTATCCGTCGCGCTCTGCATATATCTGCGGAGCGTGACGTATGGCTAGAAGAATGCAGAAGCAATCTCCGTGGACTAATCGCGGGGCTCGGTCGGTCTGTGGTTCGGGGGTCGACGCCGTCCCTGGCGCGGGTGTGCGCGTCTGCTGCGGAGTCGCTCGGTGTGGGGCCTGCCGGCGGCTTCTAGCGTCGTCGACCCCCGAACCACAGCCCGACTCGTGCAGTGCCTCGCTGGGTGAGCCCGGCCTTCGCTGGGTGAGCCCGGCCCCGCGCGAGGTACGAGCGCCGGCCGGTGTCGAAGCCATCCTGCGCCCGGTTCGTGGACTTGTGGTCGGGTCCTTGGGGAGCCAGACCGGTTTCGACACCGCGTTCGCCTAGCGGCTCACGGCGGGCTCAACCAGGCGGTCGGCTCAACCAGCGGTGCCTCCCGCCTGGTCAGGAACCCTTGCCCCGCTGCTGCTCGACCCGGAAGTTGACGATCTTGGTCACCAGCTCGCGGGGGAGCGGCTTGTCGAGCGGGAACTGGATCGCGCCCTTGCTGTGCTTGAGGCCGAGGGCCTTGACGTCGTCGACGAAGGTGGCCACGCCGTCGGATCCGGGGTAGAGCCCGACGTGGTTCTTGCCGGCGGCGAAGTGCACGAGGTTGCCGTGCAGCTTGTACGTGGGCATCGACCAGGAGATCGCCTCGGTGGCGTCGGGGGCGAGCTCGACGATGAGGGCGCGCAACTCGTCCATGAGCTGGCGGTGTTCGCCGTCGTACTCGGTGAGGTAGTCATCAATGACGGACATGCCCCAACACTAGATCCACGCGCCGACCCGCGGGTGGCCATGGATTCTCCACTTCGGCCCACGGATGGAAATTGCGTGCATATGATCGTGACTAGGCATTTCACCGAGCGGTGGGTGCCGCAGTAGTCCCACGTGTAAGGAGCAACAATGTTCGACGAGCAGGACTTCAATTCATTCATCGACGCCACGGTCTAGGACCGCGACGGGGAGAAGGTCGGCCGGGTCGGCCAACTCTTCCTCGACGAGGAGACGGGCGCCCCCAGCTGGGTCGCCGTCCACACCGGCCTCTTCGGGCTGTCCGAGAGCCTGGTCCCCATTGACGAATCGACCACGGTCGTCGACGGCCGCATCGACGTGCCCTACGAGAAGGCCGTCATCAAGGACGCGCCCCGCGTCGACACCGACACCGTCCTCGACGAGGCTGACGAAGAACGCCTCTACGGGCACTATGGCCGCGCCTACTCGCCGGTCGGCGGCGACGTCGACCAGGCCCACCGCCTCGGTGACGACGACGGGCGGCTCGACGACCGCGACGTCCGAGTCGACGACCGGATCGCCTACGGCGACGAGACCGACCTGCGCGTCCAGGAGGACCTGGACCTGCAGGCCGCCGAACGCGACCGCCAGGTGGCGGAGAACGTCCGCGCCGACGGCGTGCTGTCCGGCGACCGCGCGGCCGACGGCTGGACCGAGGGTCGCGACGCCCGCGTCAGCGACACCGACGACTGGTCCCCCGGCCACGAGAACCGCAACCCGGGCGACGTGGTTGACGATCGTGTCCGCACGGGCGACGTCGTCGACGACGGCAGCGCCTTCCGCGGCGACGTCAAGGACTACGGCCGCGAGCACATCGGCGACGACCGTCCGCTGGACGAGCGCGTCGGGATCGAGGATTCGATCGACGAGCGCCGTCGTCGCCTCCGCCGCTACAACCGCCCGGCCCTCTGATCGGGTATCCGGCTGAACCGGCGAGGGGCGGTGGGCACGACGGTGTCCACCGCCCCTCGTCGGCTTCCGGGGTCGGCGATGCCCGACGAGACCGCGCCGTCGACCTAGCCGCCGAGCGCCTCGACGCCTGCGCCGAACCACAGGTGAGCCGCGCGGGCTCGGCCGCCCCTATCGCGACCCGCACCGTATGCATCGCCCCCTCGGCGACGACCTCCACCACGGCGGCCTCCCGACCCCGCCGCACCACGTGCGTCGCGACGTCGTCGATGCCGGTCAGCCCGAGCCGACGGCGCACCTCGGCCTCGGCGGCCTGCGCG
This sequence comes from Tessaracoccus sp. MC1627, assembly GCF_014164725.1. Lineage (NCBI taxonomy): Bacteria > Bacillati > Actinomycetota > Actinomycetes > Propionibacteriales > Propionibacteriaceae > Tessaracoccus > Tessaracoccus sp. MC1627. Next base: position 684,619 of record NZ_JACJGA010000001.1, read on the forward strand.
ACCCAGGGTCGGGTCGAGCGGCCACGGTAGAAGTCGAGCGAGAGGTGCCCATCGAGCAGCCGCGACACCGCCTCGACCCCCTCGGCCGGCTCCAGCCTGCCGAAGCAGTGCCCGCCCGGGAGCGCCAGCAGGTTCGCGGAGAAGCGGTCGCCGCCGAGGTGCGACGACTCCCACACCTCCTCCGGCCATCGTTCGGCCAGCGCAGCGGCGAGCGGGCGGCCCCGCTCCGCGCAGCACGCGTCGTGGCGCCCGTGCGTGCACACCAACAGCAGGGGCCGGCCGTGCGGGGTGAGGCCGATCCCGTCAGGGGAGTCGACGCCCGCCAGATCGAGGGCGGCGACCCCATCCAGCGAATCGAGCAGCGTCGTCTCGCACCAGCCGTGGGCGGCGTTGACGACGAACACGCGGCGCGGGCCGTCGGGGGAGCGACCCGGGCGCCGGATCAGCAGCGGCCGGACGCCGAGCCGGGCCTCCCAGTCGCGGCACGCCTCGAGCGCGGGAACGGGGAGTCGACGGCAGTTCAGCACGGCCGGGCCCCACGGCCCAGGCTCCTCGATCAGCAGGTAGCGCGACACCGTCGACGCCGACGCCACCAGCGATTCACCGCGTTCGCGGCTGGCGGTCGAGCACCGGAAGCTGCGGTCGGGCGGCGGCTCGGCCACCGTGATGTCCAACCGCAGCCCCGTCGGAGGCGCGGATCCCGTGCCCTCGCTCACTGCACGACTTCCAGGAATCCCTCGCGCACCAGGCGCCGGGCGAGCACGAGCGAACCCGCCTCGTCGAGCCCCTCGATGTCCCCGGCCGGGAAGTCGCCGTCGCGCCCGGCGAGGCCCTCGACCACGCCCTTGATCCGCGACGGCACGGCCACGAGCCGGTCGCCGAGCAGCAACTCGACGGTGTCTCCCGCGTCGCGCAGCGTCATGCTGGAGCCGGGCCGACGACGGATCCGGGTGCCCGCGTCGATCGAGTCCACCGCGAGGCGGTCGAGCAACCCGCCGCCGAGCACCGGCTGGCGGCCGGTGGCGAAGCTGGTCTCGAAGCGACGCAACACGCCGTCGACATCCGCACCGGTCAGCGCCGCGGCGACCTCCTCCACCTTGGCCCGCAGCGCCTCCGCCAGCGCGTGCTTGTCGTGGAACAGTTCGGCCGGGAGGGCGCCGTCGAGGTCCTTCGACGCCAGCACGGGATCGATGACTTTCTGCACCAGGTCGCGCCACACGTAGCGGTTGATGCCGACGGTGACGTGCAGTGACGCCGTCGCCTGCGTCCGCGCCATGTGCGGCGTGCCGGTGGGCAGGTACATCGAGGTTCCCGGCGTCATCATCACCTGGTGCGCGCCTGCGTCGTCGTGCACCTCCCACTCCTTGGCGCCGTAGGTCTGGAAGACGATGACGTCGTGGGAATCAGAGTGCAGCGCGAAGCCCTGCGAACCGGGCGGGGTGAGGTAGGCGTTGGCCTGGCAGGGGTGCGCTCGGGAGATCGCCGCCAGGTGACGGCAGCTCCGACACTAGTCAGGGCCGGATCACCGCGCAGGGTTTTGATCGCCGATCCGAACGGGAATAACCCTGAACCTTCCAGGGTTGAGTCTAGTGAACTCAACTTAAACCTTGAGCGTGCACGACTCATGTGCTTAACTTGAGTCAACAACGCTCAACCATGTCACCAACACTGGAGGAAACACTCATGGCCCGTGCAGTAGGCATCGACCTCGGCACCACCAACTCTGTCGTCGCCGTCCTGGAGGGCGGCGAGCCCACCGTCATCCCCAACGCGGAGGGCGCCCGCACCACCCCGTCCGTGGTGGCCTTCTCGACCTCCGGCGAGGTCCTCGTCGGTGAGGTCGCCAAGCGTCAGGCGGTCACCAACGTGGACCGCACCATCCGCTCCGTCAAGCGCCATATGGGCACCGACTGGAAGAAGACCCTCGACGACAAGGACTACCGTCCCCAGCAGATCAGCGCCTTCGTGCTGCAGAAGCTGAAGCGCGACGCGGAGGCCTACCTCGGTGAGTCCGTCACCAACGCCGTCATCACCGTCCCCGCGTACTTCGGCGACGCCGAGCGCCAGGCCACCAAGGAGGCCGGCGAGATTGCGGGCCTGGTGGTGGACCGCATCATCAACGAGCCCACCGCCGCGGCCCTGGCCTACGGTCTGGACAAGGGTGACACGGAGCAGGCTGTCCTGGTCTTCGACCTCGGCGGCGGCACCTTCGACGTCTCCCTGCTGGAGATCGAGGGCGGCGTGTTCGAGGTCAAGGCCACCAAGGGCGATCCTCGCCTCGGTGGCGACGACTGGGACGCCGTCGTGATGGACTGGCTGGCGACGCAGTTCAAGAACAAGCACGGCGTGGACCTGTCCAAGGACAAGATGGCCCGCCAGCGCCTGCAGGAGGCCGCCGAGCGCGCGAAGATCGAGCTGAGCTCGGCGTCTGAGACCTCCATCAACCTGCCCTACATCACGGCCTCCGCCGAGGGCCCGCTGCACCTGGACGAGAAGCTCACGCGCTCCGAGTTCCAGCGCATGACCCAGCATCTCCTGGACCGCTGCCGCGCCCCGTTCAACGCGGTGATCTCGGACGCCAAGACCTCCGTGGACAAGATCGACACCGTCCTGCTCGTCGGCGGCTCCACCCGTATGCCCGCCGTCGTGGACATGGTCAAGGAACTCACCGGCGGCAAGGAGCCGAACAAGGGCGTCAACCCCGACGAGGTCGTCGCGCTCGGCGCGTCGCTCCAGGCCGGCGTGCTCAAGGGCGAGGTCAAGGACGTGCTGCTCCTCGACGTCACCCCGCTGAGCCTCGGCATCGAGACCAAGGGCGGCGTGATGACCAAGATCATCGAGCGCAACACCACGATCCCGATCAAGCGCTCCGAGGTGTTCACCACCGCCGAGGACAACCAGCCCGCCGTGATGATCCAGGTGTACCAGGGTGAGCGCGAGTTCGCCCGCGACAACAAGAGCCTCGGCAACTTCGAGCTCACCGGCCTGCTCCCGGCTCCCCGCTCGGTCCCGCAGATCGAGGTGACCTTCGACATCGACGCCAACGGCATCGTGCACGTGGGCGCCAAGGACCTGGCCACCGGCAAGGAACAGTCGATGACGGTCACCGGCGGCTCCGCGCTCGCCAAGGACGACATCGACCGCATGGTGCGAGACGCCGAGTCCCACGCCGAGGAGGATCGCAAGCGCCGCGAGGCCGTCGACATGCGCAACGAGGGCGACGCCCTGGTGTTCCGCACGGAGAAGCTTTTGGCCGAGCACGCCGATACCATCGGTGAAGACGTCAAGGCTCCGGTTGTGGAGGCCACCGAGGCGCTCAAGGAGGCCCTGAAGGGTGAGGACAACGATGTGGTGAAGGCCGCGATCGATGATCTCAACACGAAGGCCGCCTCGATGGGCCAGGCCATCTACTCCGCTGCCCAGGCGAAGCAGGCTCAGGAGTCGGCCGCGGCCGATGACTCCTCCGAGTCCGCTCAGGGTGACGACGACGTGGTGGATGCCGAGATCGTCGATGAGGAGAAGGACAACAAGTGACCGATTCGCAGTTCGTTCCGGACGGCGAGGCTGTGGGTGAGGGCGTCGAGGAGACGCCCTCACCCGAGGCCGTTGAGCCGGCGGAGGGCCTGGAGCTCCTGGAGGCCGTAGACAAGGTGGCCGAGCTCGAGGCGCTCGTCGCCGAGCGGACCCTGGATCTTCAGCGGGTCGCCGCAGAGTACGTCAACTACAAGAAGCGGGTGGACCGTGACCGCGACCTGGCCCGCCAGGCGGGCATCGAGGCCGTGGTCAACGACCTGATGCCGGTCCTGGACCACATCGAATTGGCCAGGCAACATGAGAACCTCGAGGGCGGCTTCAAGATGATCGCCGACGAGTTGGCGAAGGTGGCCGCGAAGCACGGGCTCACCGTCTTCGGCGCGGTCGGTGAGGCCTTCGACCCGAACCTCCACGAGGCGCTGATGGCGGTCCCCATGGAGGAACCGGTCGAGGTGGTCACCATCTCGCAGGTCATGCAGCAGGGCTACCTGCTGGGCAGCCGGGTTGTGCGGCCCGCGCGCGTCGCGGTCGCCAACCCCTGATCCACGCACGAGCGGAAAGGAGATGAACGACTAATGAGCACGAAGGACTGGCTCGAAAAGGACTACTACAAGGTCCTCGGCGTCTCCAAGAGCGCGAGTGCCGATGAGATCAAGAAGGCGTTCCGTCAGATCGCCAAGGACAACCACCCGGATCAGAACCCGGACAACCACGCCGCACTGGCGCGCTTCAAGGAGGCGTCGGAGGCAAACGCCATCCTGAGCGACACCGAGAAGCGCAAGGAGTACGACGAGGCCCGCAGCCTCTTCGGGGGCGGGTTCAAGTTCACCCGCCCCGGCCCGGGCGGCTCGCCGGGGTTCGAGGACCTGATCCGCAACGCCCAGGCCGGAGGCCAGGGAAACGCGGGCCTGGGCGACATCTTCGGTGGCCTGTTCGGGCAGACGGGTGCCACCCGTCGCGCCACCCAGCGGGGTCCGCGCCGCGGTGCGGACATCGAGGGGGACGTGACCATCACGTTCGAGCAGGCCGTCGAGGGCGCGACGGTGACCATGCGCACCATCTCGGACCAGCCGTGCCCGTCGTGCCGGGGGACCGGGGCGAAGGCCGGCTCGCTGCCGCGGGTCTGCCCGCGGTGCGAGGGGTCCGGGATGCAGTCCTCCCAGGCGGGCGGCGTGTTCCACATGAGCGAGCCCTGCACCGAGTGCCTCGGCCGCGGCCTGATCGTCGAGGACCCGTGCCCGGACTGCGAGGGCTCCGGCCGCGGACGGTCAGCCAAGACCATGCAGGTGCGGATCCCCGCGGGCGTGGCAGATGGGCAGCGGATCAGGCTCAAGGGTAAGGGCGCGGCCGGCGAGAACGGCGGCGCCTCCGGCGACCTCTACGTCTCAGTGAAGGTCACCCCACATCGGCTGTTCGGCCGGAGCGGCAACAACCTCACCCTCGAAGTCCCCGTCACGTTCACCGAGGCCTCCCTCGGCGCGGAGATCACCATCCCCACGCTGAGCGGGCCCAACGTGAAGCTGCGGGTCCCGCCGTCGACCCCCAACGGGCGCACCATGCGGGTACGCGGCAAGGGGGCCCGGAAGTCGGACGGCACCATGGGTGACCTGCTGGTGACGCTCAACGTGCAGGTCCCCGAAGGCCTGACCGAGGAGGCCAAGCGGGCGCTGCTCGAGTACGCCGAGAAGGCCCACGAGTCCAACCCGCGGGCCTCCCTGTTCGGCGGGTGAGTGGGATGACGAGCCTGCCCCAACTCTTCGACGTGGACGCGGCCGTCTTCCCGGTGTCCGTGGCGGCGTCGCTGGCGGACATGCACGCCCAGACGCTTCGCGGCTACGACCGGCTGGGCCTGGTCGTGCCTCAGCGCGCCCGGGGCCGCGGCCGCCGCTACTCTCTCCGCGACGTGGCCAAGCTGCGTCACGTGCAGCAGCTCAGCCAGGTGGAGGGGATCAACCTCGAGGGCATCCGCCGCATCCTGGCGCTGGAGGCCGAGGTGGAAGGTCTGCGGGATCAAGTGGACCGCCTGAGCGACACGATCCGCCGCCTCCAGTCCCACGAGGCGGCGATGCGCGTGTTCACGGCGGAATCCTCCGGCGCGGTCCACGCGGGACGGTTCCGCCCCGTCCGGCGGCTCGCGCTGCCGGCCTCCGAGAACGAATAGGCCCAGGCCGGACCAGGGTCGGCTCCGGGCACAATTCAGGGCCTTCACCCCTGTGGCGACGGCGTCACTGGGGGCACACTGGAAGACGACGCCGGGCGATGCGCCCGGAGAGAAGGAAGAACCATCATGACTGAGCACGAGCACGACGCCACCCCCACGGCCAACTTCGTGGACGCCGAGGACGCGAAGGATTTCGAGGCCGAGCACGAGCAGGTGGTCGAGTCTGAGCAGCCTGAGAAGGTCTCCCCCGAGAACCTGGGAGACAACCTCGTCAAGGTGGCCACCGAGGCCGCGTACGCCGCCGTCGGTTTCGCCGGTTTCGTGGGCGACAGGGCCAAGACGTTCTACGAGGAGCAGCAGCGCCAGTACGTGGCCTCGCACCCCGACACGGACAGCAGCGAGGGCGCCAAGGCGTTCCTGGCGCAGATGCGCGAGCAGGTCAACAAGTTCGTCGATGAGCTCACCAAGGGGTACCGCGACATGGCTGAGCGCGGCCGCGGGGAGGCCCGCCACGCCGACGCTGAGAAGCCCGGCGAGCCCGAGGCGCCCGTCGAGCAGCCTGGACCGCCCGCCTCCTAGACTGCTGGCATGTCCGACGAGCTGTTTCCCCACAGGCGCCTCAGGGCCGGTGACGCGGACCGCGACGCGGTGCTCAACGTCCTTCAACGAGCGCACGCCGCCGGTCGGCTCACCGTCGAGGAGCTGGGGGAGCGGCAGGACGCCGCCCTCCTGGCACGGTTCACCGACGAGTTCCCCCGGCTCGTCGCGGACCTGCCGGAGGGCGGCGAGCTCGCCGTCGGCCAGACGACGCTGTCGCCGCGGCCCCACCCCTTGCCAGCTGCTGTCGAGGGGGCGCATCCTTCCCTCACCATCCTGACGGGCAGAGAGGTCGACGTCGCGCCCGGCACCACCCTGTACCGCAACTTCGCGTGGTGGGGCGGCGACACCATCCACCTGGACGACGTGATGGGGCCGGGTGTGGTGCTCACGATGGAGCTGTCTGCGGTGATGGCCGGCCACGACATCTTCGTGCCGGCCGGCGTCCGGGTGATCGACGAGTCCATCGCCATCATGGCCGGCAACGACGTCGAGTCCGGGGCGAGGGGCGACGGATCCAACGGCACGCTCATCCTCAAGGGGTTCCTGTTCTGGGCGGGCAACGACGTGAAGCTGTCGTCCGGCCGCTAGCGATCCTCGTCCCCGTTGTTCACAGTGACCGTTGAGATTGCCTGTCAGCTCCAGTGACGACCCTTCGAGACGGGGCCACGCCGCTTCGCGGGCGGCCCTCCTCAGGGATCGGAAGCAAAGCGGTCGCGCCGCTTCGCGAGGCGACCGCAGGACGTCTCGAAGGGTTGAAAACCCGCGGCGAGACACAGGGGCGGGGGGCGGAAGGGCGGCACTGCGCAGCGGTGCCCAACCCGACGATCACCCCACCGGCGTCCCGCTCAAGCAGACCCGACCCCAGCGCCGCCCTTCCGGCCCGCGCCCGGGACGAGACCACGCCACAGGGAGGACGAGTGCGGGGAGACGCGAGGCTATGCCCGGGCGGCCTTCACAATCCGACCACCGACCCGGCTGACCGGCACATCGAGACCCTGGGCAACGGCCGCCCGGGCATCGACTCACGGCTCACCGCACCTGACCACAAGATCGGCGTGAAGGTGGTAGTCACGACCCTTCGAGACGGCACCCGTGCCTTCGGCGGCGCGCCTCCTCAGGGAGCGAAGGGGACGGCCCACGCCGCTCCGCGGGCGGCCCTCCTCAGGGAGCGAGTGAGGGCGGCCCCCTCAGGGAGCGAAGGGGCCGGCCTTCCTGATGCTCATTAAGCAAGACGCCCTTTGCGTAATGCTCAGGTTAGGTTACCCTTACTCGCGTGAGCATCTCGACCCTGCTGGAGAAGGCACAGTCCCGGATCGCCAAGGCGACCGACCGGGGCGCTATGGCCCCCATGCCGGAATCGGCCGGGCATCGGCTGATCGAGGCCGAAGTGGTGGCCGTCGGATCCCCAGCCGCCTCCGTCCGGCGCATCACCCTCCATGCGGAGGGCTTCGTCGGGCTGGGTTTCGCGGGCGCCGACGAGTACTTCGGGCTCCTGATGCCCGGCCCCTCGGGCCGCCTGGTGCTGCCGGACCCTGACCGCCTCAACATCCGCGCCGCCGTCGCCGAGATCCCGCAGGAGGATCGGCCTGTTTTGCGCTGGTACACCGTGCGCCGCCACGATCCTGTGACGGGCACCCTGGATGTCGACATCGTCACGCACGGCACCGCGGGGCCTGGCTCGGCGTGGGCGCTGTCCGCAGCGGCGGGGGACCGCGTCGGATTCCGCCAGTGCGGCGCGCTGTTCCTCCCTGGCGACGCCTCGCGCCTGTGCTTCGTCGTCGACGAGACGGCCGCGCCTGGCCTGTGCGCCATCCTGGAGTCGCGCGACCTGGACCCGGACTGCCGCCTCATCGTCGAGGCCTCAGACCCGGCCCACCTGACCCCGCTGCCGTGGCACCCCGGTCTGACCGTGGTGAGCCGCGACGGCGCGGCCCCGGGCGAGCGCGCTCTCGCGCTGCTGCGCGAGCTCGACGCGGAAGCGTTCGACTACTTTTATCTGTGCGGGGAGAGCGACCTTGCCTCCTCGTGCCGCCGCTACCTCGTCTCTGAGCGCGGCGTCGACAGGCACACCGTCCTGTTCTCCGGCTACTGGAAGCTCGGCCAGGCACGCGTCTGACCGGCCCTACCCTCAAGGAAGCCCGATATGCCCCTCTTGTCCCGCGTTGCGGGCGCGGTTGCCGCCGTGCTCGCGCTCAGCGCCTGCTCCACCGGCCCCTCCGCCACGACCGACGGCGCCACCTCGTCGGCCACCGGCTCAGACTCAGCCTCGACGGCGAGCGACGCCTTCCCCGTCACCGTCACCCACGCCCTGGGGGAGACGGTCATCGAGGCCGAGCCCACCCGCGTCGCCACCATCGGCTGGACGGATCACGAGACGCTGGTCTCGCTGGGTGTCGTCCCCGTGGGTGCGGTGGAGATCACCTGGGGCGGCAACGCCGACGGCTCCACGGACTGGTTCGATGCGGCCGTGGCCGAGCTCGGCGGCGAGCAGCCCACCCGCTACGACGACTCGGCCGGCGCCCCGATCGAGGAGATCGTCGCGCTTGAGCCGGACCTGATCCTGGCCACGAACTCCGGTCTCACGCAGGAGGAGTACGACACTCTGAGCAAGGTGGCGCCCGTGGTCGCCTACCCCGAGGCACCCTGGTCCACCTCGTGGCAGGACTCGTTGGAGCTCGTCGGCGAGGCGGTGGGCCGCAGCGACAGGGCCGCCGAGGTTGAGGCCGAGACCAGCGCTCTGCTCGAGGACGCCGGGGCGGAGTACCCGGAGATCGCCGGGACGAGCGCGGCGTGGCTGTGGTTCGCGGCCGCCGACTACTCCAAGTTCGGCGTCTACACCGCCACCGACGCCCGCCCGCGGTTCCTCGACGCTGTCGGCTTCGACACCCCCGCCGTCGTCACCGAGCTCAGCGACGACGCCCCCGGCCAATTCTCGGTCGACGTCTCGGCGGAGCGCGCCTCGGAGTTCGACGCGGACGTGATCGTGTTCTACGTCGACGATTCGGTCAAGCTGGAGGACCTGCAGGCCGCCCCCCTGATCCAAGACCTGCCGGCGCTGAAGAGCGGGGCCTACGTGGCCTCGGGCGATCCGCAGCTGGCTCTGCCGCTGTCCAGCCCCACCCCGCTGAGCATCCCCGTCGCGGTGGAGAAGTTCCTGCCGCTGCTGGCGGAGGCCGCCGCCAAGGTCCAGTGACGCTGACCCGGGCGGCCGGCGGCCTCATCGCCGTCGGTTGCCTGGCGGTGGGTGTGATGGCCTCCTTCGCGCTCGGCTCGGTGCGCGTGCCGGTGGGCGACGTCGTGGCGTTCCTCACCGGCGGCGACCCGGCGACCGCCACGATCCTCGCCGCCCGCGTGGACCGCACCCTCGTCGGTGTGGTCTGCGGGGCGGCTCTCGCGTTGTCCGGGGCCATCCTCCAGGGGGTGACCCGCAACCCGCTGGCGGATCCTGGACTGCTCGGGATCAACGCGGGTGCGGCGCTGGCGGTCGCGCTGGGCGTCGTCACGGGCGTGGGTGCCTCGCAGGGCACGGTGGTCGGGCTCAGCCTCCTGGGGGCGGGCGCGGCCGCCGTCTTCGTCGCGCTGCTCAGCCGCGGCCGCAACGACCCGGTTCTGCTCGTCCTCCTCGGGGCCGCCGTCACGGCCGCGTGCCTCAGCGCAGTGTCCGCCGTCACCATCCGCAACCAGGCGGCGCTGGAGGTGATGCGGTTCTGGCAGGTGGGCTCCATCGGGGGTCGCGGCCTGCCGCTGCTGCTGCCATCCCTGCCCGTTCTCCTCGCCGGTGCCGGGTTGACGGTGTGGGCCGGTAGCACGCTCAACACGCTCGCCGTGGGCGACGAGCTGGCCACCGCGCTCGGGACCCGCCTCGGCCGGACGAGGGCCGTGCTCACCACCGGCGCGGTGCTGCTCGCGGCCGGCTCGGTGGCCGTCGTCGGCCCCATCGGGTTCGTGGGGCTCGTGGTGCCGCACGTAGTCCGGCTCCTGATGGGGCCCGACTACCGCGTCGTGATCGCCGGCTCCCTGGTGCTGGGCCCGGTGCTGCTGCTGACCGCCGACATCATCGGCCGCATGGTGATGCCCCCCGCGGAAATCTCCGCGGGCCTGGTGGTGCTCCTGCTGGGAGCCCCGGTGCTGGTGGCGCTGGTCCGCAGGTCGGTGCACGCATGAGCGCCGCCTCACTCCTCGCCGCGACGGTGCGCCGCCGTCGGCTCGTCCTGGCCGGTGCCGTCGTGGTAGTGGTCGGGCTGTTCCTCGCCCGGGCGCTGCTGGGCGACTACCAGATCGCCGCCGTCGACGCGGTGCGGATCCTGCTGGGCGCCGACCTGGGCCCGGCGAGCTTCATCTTCCTGGAGACCAAGCTGCCCATCGCGCTCGTCGCGCTCGCCTCGGGGATGGCGCTGGGCGGCTCCGGCGCGGCGTTCCAGTCCATGCTGCGCAACCCCCTGGCGAGCCCCGACGTGATGGGCGTGACGCTCGGCGCCAGCGCCGCCGCCATCACCAGTCTGGTCGTGTTCGGGCTCAGCGGCGCCCAGGTCACCGCCGCGGCCTTCGCCGGCGGGCTCACGGTGGCGGTGGGGATCTTCGCGCTCTCCGGCGGCGCCCATTCGGCGTCGAACCGGATCATCCTCATCGGCCTCGGGCTGGCGTTCGCGCTGCAGGCGGTCATCCACTGGGTGCTCATCCGCGGCAGCGTCTACCAGGCCCGCGACGCGATGAGGTGGCTCGGCGGCAGCCTGAGCGGAGTGAACTGGGACGGGGTGGGCCGGATCTGGGCCGCTGTCGCGGTGGGTCTGCCGCTGCTGCTGATGCTCGGCCGTCCGCTTCGGCTGATCGAGGTGGGCGACGATCTGGCCGGTGGGCTGGGCGTGCGGGTGTCGCGGGTGCGGCTCGCGGTGCTGCTGGTAGTGGTGCTGCTCACTGCGGCGGCGACGTCGGTGGCGGGGCCGATCGCCTTCGTCGGCCTGCTCGCCGGGCCCATCGCGCGCCGGCTCAACGCGGGGCGCTCGTCGTTGCCGTTGGCGGCGCTCGTCGGGGCGGTGGTCGTCCTCGGGGCGGACCTGCTGGGCGATGCGCGATGGCCGTGGGGGCCCCTGCCGGTGGGGATCATCACCGGGCTTCTCGGGGCGCCCATGCTGGTGGCGCTGCTGCTGCGTTCAACCTCGGAGGAGGAGATCCATGGGTGAGCTGATCGCGCGCTCGGTGACGCTGGGCTACGGTGAGCGTGTCGTCGCGCGGGACCTGGACGTGGAGGTGCCCGCCGGGCGGATCACGAGCATCGTCGGCCCCAACGGCTGCGGGAAGTCCACGCTGCTACGCGGGTTCAGCCGGCTGCTGGAGCCGTCGTCGGGGCAGATCCTCCTCGACGGCGACGACGTGGCCACGCTGCCGGCCCGGGAGCTGGCGCGCCGGCTGGGGTTGCTGCCGCAGTCGCCGATCACGCCGGAGGCGATGACGGTCGCGGAACTGGTGGGTCTGGGGCGTCACCCGCACCGGGGGATGCTGGGTGGATGGTCGCGGGCGGATCAGGAGGCCGTCGACGAGGCCCTGGAGATGACCCGGACGGCGGAGCTGGCGGGGCGACGCGTGGATCAGCTGTCGGGCGGGCAGCGGCAGCGGGTCTGGATCGCCACAGTCCTGGCGCAGCGCACCGCGACCCTGCTGCTCGACGAGCCCATCTCGTTCCTCGACATCGCGCGGGCGGTCGAGGTACTGGACCTCGTCGTCGACCTCAACCGGCAACGCGGGACGACGGTGGTGATGGTGCTGCACGACCTCAACCTGGCGGCGCGCTACAGCGACCGGTTGATAGCGATGCGCGAGGGCGCGATTGTCGCGGCGGGGGCGCCGTCTGAGGTGGTCACGGAGGAGATGGTGAGCGACGTCTTCGGCGTGCCCAGCCGGGTGATCCCGGACCCCGTCTCGGGCACCCCCCTGGTGGTCCCGGTCGGCCGCCACCACGTCAGCCCTCCACCTCCTGGGTGAGGGGCGACGAGCATAGCGACGACCCCTTCCGTTGGCTGAGGAGCGAGGAGCGTAGCGACGAGCCTCGAAGCCTGCGAAACGTGAGCTGACAAGGTCACGTTCTTTAGGCTTCGAGGCCGCTTCGCGGCACCTCAGCCAGCGGTGGGGAGCGGTGGGGGACGGGATCGCGGCTCCTCAGCCAGCGGTGGGACGGCGGTTTTGCGGCGGCTGAGTCGGCGGCTGGGAGCGTTGAGGGCCCCTGCCGGTCAGCAGGGGCCCTCAGCGTCGGTGAACCGGGATCAGATCATCGGGGTGGTGTGCCAGATGCGCTGCAGGTAGTCGCGCATCGAGCGGTCGGAGCTGAAGTAACCGCTGCGCGCCACGTTGAGGATGGCCGAACGCGTCCACGCCTTCTGGTCGGCGTACTTCGCCTCCACCCTCGCCTGTGCCTCAATGTAGGGCTGGAAGTCCGCCAGCGCCATGAACCGGTCGTGGTGCAGCAGGTTGAACACCACCGAGTCGAACATGTGGGTGTCGCCGTAGCTGAACTCGCCCGAGAGGATGAGATCCAGCGCCGCCTTCAGCTGCGGGTTGGACTCGTAGTACGAACCCGGGTTGTAGCCCTTCGCGCCCAGCTCCGCGACCTCGGGCTCAACCATGCCGAACAGGAAGAAGTGCTTGTCGCCCACCAGGCGCCGGATCTCGACGTTCGCGCCGTCGTCCGTGCCGATGGTCAGCGCGCCGTTGAGCGCGAACTTCATGTTGCCCGTGCCCGACGCCTCCATGCCGGCCAGCGAGATCTGCTCCGAGAGGTCCGAGGCCGGGATCAGCTTCTCAGCCAGGGTCACGTTGTAGTTGGCCGGGAACGCCACCTTGAGACGACCCTCGAGCCGCTCGTCGGAGTTGACCTTCCTGGCCACGGAGTTGATCAGGTGGATCGTGTCCTTGGCCATCCGGTAACCGGGGGCCGCCTTCGCGCCGAACACGACGGTGCGCGGCGTGACCTCGGAAGCCTCGATCTTGCCGCTGATCACCTGCTCGTACAGCGAGACGATGTGGAGCAGCTTGAGGGACTGGCGCTTGTACTCGTGCAAGCGCTTGACCATCACGTCGAGCATGTGGCCGGCGGGGAGTTCGATACCGTCGCGCTTGAGCAGCAGATCGGTCAGGCGCTTCTTGTTCCACGCCTTGACTTCGCGGAACCTCTCCTGGAACTCGGGGTCGTCGGCGTAGGGCTCGAGCTCCTTGAGCCGCTCAAGATCCGTGACCCAGCCGGGGCCGATGTGGTCCGTGATGAGTTCGGCGAGCTTGAAGTTGGCCATCCGCACGAAGCGACGCGGGGTGACGCCGTTGGTGACGTTGGTGAACTTGTCCGGCCACAACTGGGAGAAGTCCGGCAGGACCTTGTCGCGGAGGAGCTGCGAGTGCAGCTCGGCGACGCCGTTGACCTTCGTGCCCGCGACGGTGGCGAGGTAGGCCATGCGCACCCCGCGCTCCGGGTATTCGGTGATCATCGACATTCTGCGGGCGCGCATCTCGTCGCCCGGGAACGCCTCGCGGACTTCGGCGAGGAACTCCTCGTTGATCCGGAAGATGATCTCCAGGTGGCGCGGCAACAGGCGGCCGAGCAGCTCGGTGGACCAGACCTCGAGGGCCTCGGGCAACAGCGTGTGGCAGGTGTAGGCGAAGCAGGACCTGGTGACCTCCCATGCCTCGTCCCACTCGAAGCCCTTGTCGTCGATGAGGACGCGCATGAGCTCGGGCACGGCGATGACGGGGTGGGTGTCGTTGAGCTGGAAGATGATCCGCTCCGACAGGTTGTGCAGGTCGAAGCCTTCCTCCAGTTCGTTGGTAAGGAAGTCATGCAGCGACGCCGCCACGAAGAAGTACTGCTGCTGCAGGCGCAGCTCCTTGCCCTGCGGCGTCGAGTCCTCGGGATAGAGCACCTTGGAGATGTTCTCCGCGAAGGTCTGGGCGCGCACCGCCTGGGCGTAGTCACCTGCGTTGAAGATCTGAAGGTCGAACGCCTTGGTGGCCGATGCGCTCCACAGCCGCAGCGTATTGACGCGACCGTTCAGGTACCCCGGCACCATGTAGTTGTAGGGGACGGCCAGGACGTTCCAGGCGGGAACCCAGCGCGTGTGCTCGCGGCCGTCTTCGTCCAGGGAGGTCTCGGTGTGACCGCCGAAATTGACCTGGACGCTGGCCTCGGGGTGCGGGAATTCCCACGGCGAGCCGAGGGCCAGCCACGTGTCGGGCTGCTCGACCTGTCGCCCGTCGACGAAGGTCTGGCGGAAGATGCCGTACTCGTAGCGGATTCCGTAGCCGATGCTGGGGACGTCCATGGTGGCCATGGAGTCGATGAAGCAGGCGGCGAGGCGGCCGAGGCCGCCGTTGCCGAGGCCTGGCTCCACCTCCTGGGCGCGGAGCGTGGGGAGATCGATCCCGCACAGCTCCAGACCCTGCTTGGCGATGTCGCTCAGGTCCGTGGCGAGCAGCGCGTTGCCCAGCTGCCGCCCGAGGAGATACTCGGCGGACAGGTAGCCGATGGTCTTGACCTTCGCCTCGCGCGTGGTGCGCTTGGTCTCGAGCCAGCGGGCCATCAGGTAGTTCTTGACGGTGCTGGCGAGGGCGAGGTACTGGTCGTTGACGCTCGAGCCCGAGAGGGTCACACCCTGGTTGGTGTTGAGCTCGTGCAGGAACTCTCGCACGAAGCCGTCGACCGAGAACGGTGGGGCGCCGACGGGTGCCGTGGCGAGGGGGTGCGTCGGGGTGGAGGCGGGTCCGTATGTGCGGGTATCAGTGTTGGGAGTCTCGTCTGCGGGGAACGGCCGTCCAGGCTGCGCGATATCTGGCATGGCGCAAACATTAGTTGAGCGGCGGTAGAAAGTCGCAACCCTCCGGGGTGCGGACATCGTCCCGTGGCCGGCGGGGGAGGTGGATGGGCGCCGCGCAATCGCGGGGCGCACGACGACGACGTGCGCTCGGCGACCACCCCGGCCCCCCACTCGGATCCCTAGGATGGGGCCATGATGATGCTCTACGTCCTTCTCGGGGCGATGAGCGTCGGGTCGCTGATGGCCATGATGACTGATCCCTTCAGCAGGTTGTCGATCGTTCGCCGTCCATATGTGGCGGAGATGAGACTCAACGCCATCGAGGCGATCGACTCAAACGCCAGGCTGAGGGTGCGCACAGGCCTCCGCTACAGGGTGTTCGGGATGGCAAAGAACGCCTTTCACATCCTCGCCAGCCGATACTCGTTGCGTCCCCGGACGGGAAGGGGTGCGTCAGTGGATCGGATCATCGAGGAGATCTACCGGCTCCGCTTCGATCCGTCCAAACTGTTGCTGATCTCGGGAGACCACTTCTCTTCGCTGTCCGTCCGCAATCTCGGCGTGTTCTACTACCCCACGCTGGACACCCAGCTGCCTGCCACCGACGATCAGTGGCGTGACCGGCAACTTGTCTATCTGCAGACGCTGGCCTACGCGCTCGGTGTTTTCGACAAGACCGATGACCTCGCCACCACCATCGTCCCGATTGGGCCGTGGGAGGCGACCTGCGTCAACTTCCATTCCTACCCGTCAGACACCCTCTACGGCATGCTGTACGCGCTCGGCGCGCTGCTCGGCAGAGAACCGGCTCGGGCGGCGAGCTACGGCGAGGAGCAGTCGGTGCTCGGCACCCGGGAGGCTGCGGCGCTGCTGCTCGACACCTACCGGGGCGCGCTGATCCGCCACTACCTGGGCTACCGTCGCCGCGTGTTCGACGAGGACCTCGGCCTGATCGATCCGTCGGTGACCATGTCCGGCGCCAAGGACATCGTGAAGCGTGAATCGTCCTTCTACGACAACGTGGTCTTCTGGAAGACCACCCACCTCGCCATGGACCTGGGCCTCATCCCCACGGACCTCAATTTCCTGGCCCGGCTGAAGTCGCGCATCCTCAACACGTTCTGGCTCGACGATGACGGACATTTCCTGGAGGACCTTTCCGCTGAGGGAACGTCTCGACGGCTCTACTCCTCGGATTGGCTCATCGTGCTGGCCACCCGCTTCCTGGATCCCGAGTCGCCTGATGAGCGGCACTATTTCGAGAGGTCCGTGGATTACATTCGCGCCGAGGGGATTGCGCACCCCTTCGCCATCAAATATCAACAGGAGCGGCGGTCGCATCGCCAATTTGCCGTGGTCCGCTTCGCGGTGCCGAACTACGGTGGCGACTCGATCTGGAGCTTCTGGGGCATGGAGTACATCAAGACACTCCTGCTGCTCTTTCGGTCCACCCGGTTGGAGGGGTATCTGGAGGAGGCGGATCGCCACATCGGGCATTTCGAGGCCGCCATGCGCCGCGATCGCGGTTTTCCCGAGGTGTACGACGCGCAGGGCGATCTGCTCCAGACGCCGCTCTACCGCAGCGTCCGGATGACGGGGTGGGTGATCGGATTCGATCAGGTGCGGGCCATGCGCAGGGCCTTGGCCGGAGGCTCGGCGCAGCGCACGGCCGCCTGATTCTCAGGCTTCCCAGACCTCCAGCGCGTAGGCCCGTGCCCAGAACTGTTCCTCGTACCAGGTTGCGTCGACGAAGGCGGTGAGCATCCGCTCGCGGGTCGCGCCGTCGCTTGAGGCAGCCGTCTCATCGAGGAGTGTGATGGCCTCGCGCGTCACCTGCTGGAAGGCCGCGTCAGCGTAGGCGGCCACCCAGCCGGCGTAGGGGTGGCCGTCGAGGTGGGCGGCCCTGTCGGCGAGGGTGGCGCCGACGTCCGCGTAGACCCAGTAGCAGGGCAGCACCGCCGCCACCCCTACCGCGTACGGCTCGAAGGCGGTGGCCGCCAGCAGGGAGTTGACGTAGGCCCGGGTGGTGGGGGATGCGACGGCGGGGCGCGGAAGGTCGCGGAGGCGGTCGTCGGCCAAGAGGGCGTCGTGCATGAGGACCTCCGCCTCCACGGCCTCGCCGGCGCTCCGGGCCCAGAAGGCCGCCTCGCGGGAGGTGGGAGCGCGGGAGGCGAGCGTGGCCAGCGCACGGGTGTAGCCGCGGAGATAGAAGTCGTCCTGGCCGAGGTACTCGACGAAGCGGCGGGGCTCCAGGGTGCCGTCGGCAAGCTCGGTGAGGAGTGGGAGACGGTCGATGCGCGCCCGGATGGCTGAGGTGGCCTCCCACGCCTGGGTGCTGAACGGGCCGGGGGCCCAGTCGATGCTCACAACCCCACCTCGGCGCGCCCCACGAGGTGGTCGACGGGGCCGTGGCCCGAGTGGGGGGTGCGGCTGAGGGTCCACCGCGAGCCAGAGTCCAGGGCGCGCATCAGGTAGTCCCGGGCCTCCTCCACCGACTCCAGCCGCACGCCAGTGGCGCGAGTGTCGCCGCGGCGGGCGGCGACGGCGGCGATGGCGGAGCTGAGCGTGCAGCCGGTGCCGTGAGTATGGCGGGTGTTGAAGCGCGGGCCGGTCAGCAGCGCCAACTCTGTGCCGTGGGCGAAGACGTCGGTGAGCTCCGGGTCGGTGAGGTGCCCGCCCTTGGCCAGGACGGCGCGCACTCCTGCCGCCACCAGTTGCCGGGCCTGGCGGATGAGGCCGTTGGTGTCGGTCACGGGCGGTTGGTCCAGGAGGACGGCCGCCTCGGGGACGTTCGGGGTCACCAGGTCCGCGAGGGGGAGCAGGCGGGTGCGCACCACGTCGATGGCGTCGTCGGTGAGCAGCGCGTCGCCGGAGGTTGCGATCATGACGGGGTCCAGGATGATGAGGCCCGCGTCGTCGCGGCGTTCCTCCAGGACGTCGGCGACGGCGTTGGCGACGGCTGCGTTGGAGAGCATGCCGAGCTTCGTGGCGGCGACGGGGAGGTCGTCGAAGACGGCGAGGATCTGGTCGCGGACGAAGGCCGGGTCCACGGGGCGGGCCTGGCGGACGCCCTGCGTGTTCTGGACCGTGAGCCCAGCGAGCGCCGCCGCGCCGTAGACGCCGAGCGCGGTGAAGGTCTTGAGGTCGGCCTGGATGCCGGCGCCGCCGCTGGGGTCTGAGCCGGCGATGCTGAGGGCGATCTTCGGGGTGGACGTGCGTGTCATCGGGTTCTCCAGAGTGCGAGCAGTTCGTCGGCGGCCGCTCGGGGATCGGGTGCGGTGGTGAGGGCTGAAACCACACAGATGCCGTCGACCCCGGTGGCGATCGCCACGGCGGCGTTGGTGGCGTTGATGCCGCCGATGGCGACAGTCTTGGCCCGTCCCGCGGTGCGCAGGACCAGGCGGGCGGCGCCGTCGAGGCCCAGGGCGGGGGCGGCGTCGGTCTTGGTGGGGGTGGCCCAGAGCGGCGAGAGGCCGAGGACGTCCGCGGTGAGGTCGCTCAGCTCCGCGTCCAGCTCGGCCTCGGTCGAGATGCTGAGACCGATGAGAAGGTCGCGGCCGAGGCGGGCGCGGGCCTGGCTGATGTCGCCGTCGTCCTGGCCCTGGTGGAAGTGGAGGCCGAGTTCCTCGGCGGCGTGGAGGCGGTCGTTGACGACGAGCGCCGTGGTGCGTCCGGTGGCGTCGAACGCCCTGTCACGGGCGTCGACGCAGGCGCGGGCCAGGGCGAGGAACTCGGTGCCGTGGAGCTCCTTGTCGCGGATCTGCACCACGCCGGCGCCGCCGAGGATGGCCTGCTCGACGATCCCCGGCACGTGGGCTGGGCCACCCGACATCGCGGTGTCCGTGACGTAGTAGACGCGCCAGTCCACACCGTCGGCGAGGCCTGGCGTGGCCTGCGTCATGGCTGCTCCTCGACGGTGATGAGGGCGGCGACCTCGTCGGGGGTGAGCGCGTGAAGGGCGTCGAGCCAGGCGGTGCGGAAGCTGCCCGGGTGGCGGGCCTCGCGTGCTGCGGCCAGGCCCGCGGCGCCGAAGAGGGCGTGGGCGGCGACGACCGCGTCGTGGGAGGCGTGCGGGGCAGGGCCGTCGGCCCGGGTGGCGCCAAGGGCCGCCGCGACAGTCGCGCCCAGCGCGCACCCGGTGCCGATGACCAGCGGCATGAGCGGGTCGCCGCCGGTGACGCGCGTGGTGCGGGTGGGGCTGACGATGACGTCGACGGGCCCGGAGATGGCCACGACGGCGCCGGTCTGTGCGGCCAGCTCGCGGGCGGTCTCGACGGCGGCCTCCACCTCGTCGGTGGCGTCCACCCCGCGACCCCCGCCGCTGGCCCCGGCGAGGCCGAGGATCTCGGAGGCGTTGCCGCGGATGGCGGTGGGGCGGTGGGCGAGAAGGTCGCGGGCGAGCTGGGTGCGCACCGGGAGGGCGCCGACCGCGACCGGGTCCAGGACCCAGGGGGTGCCGGCGCCGTCGGCGGCCGCCGCCGCGCGCCGCATGCCCTCGTGCTGCTCGGAGAGCCCGTTGCCGACGTTGATGAGTAGGGCTGAGGCCACCGTCGCGAAGATGGCGGCCTCCTCGGGGAGGTCGATCATGGCGGGGGCGGCGCCGGCGGCGAGGAGCACGTTGGCGGTGATCTCGGGCACCACGGTGTTGGTCATGCAGTGCACCAGCGGGGTGGCGGCGCGGACGGCGGTGAGGATGGCGCTCGTCGGTCCGAGGGTAGAGGCGTCGCTGGCTTTGGTGGCGTCGGGTGTTGAGGGTGTGGGGTTGGTCATGAGAGGTGGCTCCCTTCGCTAGCACGACCTAGATCAGGTGTTGCGGGTGTGTTCTCAGCCCCGACTTCGGGGCACCCCGGCGTCGGCGAGCCTACCAGCCGCCCTTCCCGCCCCGCTGACCGCGGAGAAGTGCCCGTTGTGGCGGTGTCCCGGTGGTGGTCTGAGCGTGGGGCCCGTCACTGGGGGACCGTATCCGCGGATTAGGCGGGGTGAGCGTCGCCGACGGCGGCGCGGGCCGCCACGAACGCCTCCACCGCGACATCCAAGTCCGCCCGCGACAGTCCCGCCGACATCTGGGTCCGGATCCTGGCAGCCCCCCTCGGTACGACGGGGAACGAGAACGCCCTCACGTAGACGCCCCGGGCGAGGACCTCGTCGGCCATCCTCGCCGCCAGCACCGCGTCGCCGAGCATCACCGGCACGATCGCGTGGTCTGACTCCGGGATCTCGAAGCCCTCCTCCACCATCCGTCGCCTGAAGTACGCCGTGTTCTCGGCCAGCTGTTCCAGCAGCGACGACGACGACTCCAGCAGCTCCAGGCACGCGATTGTCGCCGCGACGATCGACGGCGCCAGCGAGTTGCTGAACAGGTACGGCCGCGACCGTTGACGCAGCAGCTCCACCACCTCACGCCTCGCGGACGTGTACCCGCCCGACGCGCCGCCGAGCGCCTTGCCGAGGGTGCCGGTGAGGATGTCCACGCGGTCGATGACCCCGAACCGCTCCGGAGTCCCCGCGCCGGTCTCCCCGACGAAGCCCACCGCGTGCGAGTCGTCGACCATCACCAGCGCGTCGTACTCGTCGGCCAGAGCGCAGATCTCGTCCAACGGGGCGACGAAACCGTCCATCGAGAACACCCCGTCGGTGGCGATGACGCGGTGCCGTGCCCCCCGCGACGCCTCCAGCTGGGCGCGCAGATCGGTCATGTCGCGGTTGCGGTAGCGGTAGCGGGCGGCCTTGCTCAGCCGCACCCCGTCGATGATGGAGGCGTGGTTGAGCTCGTCGGAGATGATGGCGTCCTCCGCCCCGAAGAGGGTCTCGAACAGGCCGCCGTTGGCGTCGAAGCACGACGAGTACAGGATGGTGTCCCAGCCGTCGTGACCGTCGGGCCCGCTGCGCAGGAACGCCGTCAGGCGCACCTCGAGCTCCTGATGCAGCGTCTGGGTTCCACAGATGAACCTGACCGACGCCATGCCGAAGCCCCACCTGTCGTAGGCGCGCTTGGCGGCGGCGATCAGCACCGGCGAGTTCGCCAGCCCCAGGTAGTTGTTGGCGCAGAGGTTGATCACCTCGCCCGACGGTGTCCCGACGTGCGCTGCCTGCGCAGTGGTCAGCGGCGCCTCCGTCTTGTACAGCCCGTCCGCGCGCAGCTGTTCGAGCTCGCCGCGGATGTGGTCCATGAATGCCATGGTGCTCCTCACTCGTCCCAGGTCAGGATGACTTTGCCGGCGTGCCCCGCCGCCGCGACATCGAACGCCTCGCGGAACCCTGTTGCGGGGAAGCGGTGCGTGATGACCCCCGAGATGTCCAGCCCGGAGCGAAGCAGGGCGCTCATGGCGTACCAGGTCTCGAAGATCTGCCGGCCGGTGACCCCCTGAATGGTCAGCATGTTGAAGATGATGGTGGTGAAGTCCACCTCGAGCGGCTTCGACGGCGTCCCGAGCAGCGCGATCCGGCCGCCGTGGGTCATGTGCGCGATCATCGACGACAGCGCCGCGCCAGATCCGGACATCTCCAGCCCGATGTCGAATCCCTCCCGCATGTCGAAGCGTTCGTAGACGTCCGCCAGGTCCTCACGGGCGACGTTGACGGTGCTGCTCAGCCCCACGCGTCGAGCCAGTGCGAGCCGCTCGTCGCCGAGGTCCGTGATGACCACGTTGCGCGCCCCCTGGAACTTCGCGACGAGCGCCGCCATGATCCCGATCGGTCCGGCCCCGCTGACCAGCACGTCCTCGGCGAGCGCCGGGAACTGCAGGGCGGCGTGGACGGCGTTGCCGAACGGGTCGAAGATCGCCGCGACATCCGGCTCCACCGGCGTATGGTGCACCCACACATTCGACGACGGCATGGCGAAGTATTCGCAGAAGGCGCCGTCGACGTGGTACCCGATGCCCCGGGTGTTGCGGCACAGGTGCCGCTTCCCCGCGAGGCAGGCCCGGCAGCGCCCGCACACGTAGTGCCCCTCGCCGGAGATGAACTGGCCCACCTCGAGGCCTGTCACCGACGAGCCTAACTCCACGATCTCGCCGCAGAACTCATGCCCCAGGATGAGCGGGGTGGTCACCACCTGCGACGCCCAGCCGTCCCAGCCGTCGATGTGAAGGTCGGTGCCGCAGATCCCGGTGCGCATGACCCGGATGAGCACCTCGTTCGGGCTCGGGGTGGGGCGCGGCAGCTCGATCAGCTCCAGCCCGGGGCCCGGCCGCGTCTTCGCTAGCGCCAACATGGACTCATCGTGGCAGATGACTCCCGGGCGGTGGGCCCGGGCGGGATGTGAACGTAGGCTTGACGGCATGTGTCGCAACATCCGGCCGCTGAACAACTTCGAGCCTCCCGCCACCAGCGACGAGGTGAACGCCGCGGCGCTGCAGTACGTGCGCAAGGTCGCGGGGGTCACCAAGCCCAGCAAGGCCAACGAGGAGGCGTTCCATCGCGCGGTCCACGCCATCGCCCACATCACGGCGGACCTGCTCGACGAGCTGGTCACCACCGCTCCGCCGAAGGACCGGGACGCCGAGCGCGTGAAGGCCCAGGCCCGCGCCGCCAAGCGCTACGCCACCGAGGCCGCATCGTGACGCGCGCCGCCGAGCTGCACGTGGGGGCCAGGCTCACGCCGTCGAAGATCGAGCTGCTCCAGGCCTGGCTGCCCACGCAGCGCTGGTTCTTCGGCGATCCCGCCACGCTCCAGCGCGCCGCCGGCTTCAGGCTGGTGGATCCCGACGGCGAGGTGGGGCTGGACTGCATGGTGATCTCCGCCGGAGGGGAGTACTACTTCGTGCCCGTGACGTGGCGCGCCGCGCCGCTCGACGGCGTGCAGCCGATCGGCACCCTGCAGCACTCGGAGCTTGGCCTGCGCTACTGCTACGACGCGGCGACGGACCCGGTGTTCGTCGACGAGGCGTCGCGGATCATCCGGGAGGCGGACCACGAGGCCGACCTGCGCGACGCCCACGGGGCGCAGCTCCCGATCACCATGACGGCGGACGGCACCGGAGCGCTCCCCGGAGAGGGCGAACGCCTGGAGGTCATGCGCCTGCTGATCAGGGCCGTGCCGACGCCGGACAACGCGGCCGGCTCGCTGATCGGCCGCTGGACGGACCACGAGGGCCCGCGCCACGACGTGCTCGCCATCCTCCACTGAGGGGACTCGCCACCGTGTGCAGGGTCGTGGCGCGACGAGCGACCGAGCCGATCTAGAAGCCCAACCCCTCTGACATCGCGCGGATGTGTTCCGCGCTGGTGCGCAGCCGTGACAACTCGTCCTCGGACACCGGAAGCTCCAGCTGCGTGCCCGCGCCGTCTCGGCCCACCACCGTCGGCACCGCCATGCAGACACCCGAGATCCCGTGCCAACCCTCCAGCATCCGCGACACCGGCAGCACCCGCCGCTCATCGCGCAGCACCGACTCGATGATCCGCGTGGCGGCCAACCCGATGGCGTAGTTGGTGGCCCCCTTGCCCTCGATCACCTCGTAGGCCGCGTTGACCACACGGTGCGCGATGGCGTCCCGCTCATGCTCGCCCAGCCGCCCCGTCGTGCGCTCCCACTCGGTCAGGGGCACGCCGCCGATGGTCGCGGTGCTCCACATGGGGGTCTCGGTGTCTCCGTGCTCGCCGCACACGTAGGCGTGCACGTTGCCCACCGCGACATCGCAGGTGGTGGCGATCAATTGCCGGAGCCGCGACGAATCCAACACGGTGCCGGACCCGAACAGCCGGTTCGACGGCAGCCCGCTGATCTTCAGCGCGGCCTGGGTGGTGACGTCGACGGGGTTGGTGACCATGATGAAGGTGGCGTTGGGGGAGCGCTCCACCAACGGCGGGATCAGCTTGCGGATCAGCCCAACGGTCGAGCCGGCCAGGTCCATCCGCGTCTGGCCAGGCTTCTGCTTGGCCCCGGCCGTGACGGCGACGACGTCAGCGCCGCGCGTGATGTCCACGTCGTCCGAGCCCTCGATCACCGCCTCGGGCAGGAACTGCCCGCCGTGGGCGAGATCCAGTGCCTCTGCCCGCACCTTCGGGCCGTTGACGTCGTGCAGGACGACATGCCGGGCGACGCCCCGGATGAGGGCCGCGTAGGCCAGTGACGATCCAACCGCGCCCGCGCCGACGATGGCCAGCTTGGCGCCTTCCCTGTACTGGGCTGATGACATGGGTCGATTCTGTCAGGTCGAGCAAGCCGGTGGACGCCAAACGCCGGCCAGATGAGGCGGTCGCGCCCATGTCACCGGATGGTTGCCTCGGGGAGGGGGCGCGCTCACGCGATCTGCTCCAGGAGGCTGGTCTCGACGTCGTACAGGAATCCGGCGACCGTCACCCGGTCCGCGATCAGCGGGTGCTGTTGCAGCAGGTGGACGTCGCTGCGGATCCGCCCGTGCTGGTCCGGGTCTGCGCCGATGGGAAGAGGGCCGAGGTCGGTGCCCGTGGTGTCGAGGACGCGCTGTCGGATGGCGTCGTCCTCGCCGCTGGCCATGGCGCAGTGGGTGTGCTGGACCACCAGGATCCGGTTCACGTTGAGCAGGTGGGCCGCGAGAACGCAGCCGGTGAGAGCGTCCGGAGTCACATGACCCCCAGGGGTGCGCAGGATCTTGGCGTCCCCGAGCGTGAGGCCGATCATCTCGAGCGGTTCGAGCCGTGAGTCCATGCAGGTGACGACGGCGACGCCGGCGTGGGCTATCCCATCGAACGGGCGGGGGGCCGACCGCGCGTAGCGGCGATTGGCGGACAGCAGGTCACTGAAGCTGAGCGGGTCCATGTGATGAACGGTAGTGACCCAACATACGAAATGCAATTCCGGAAAATCTAGACCGATGCGAGCCCGACGTGACTCAGCCGGGCCGAGGATCAGTCTTGTGGGAGGCGTCGTCGAGGGCGGACGCGCCCGGTTTCGGGGAGCCGTCCTCGGCAGTGTCGTCGGCCGTGCCGAGGGTCGCGATGAAGTCCGCGATGCTGACGCTCCCTTCAAGCGGGTGCCGCATGTAGGTGTTGTCCGCGAGGCTGTATCTGTTTCGACGGCCGGACTTCTCTCTGACCACGTAGCCGTGCGCGACCAGCTCGCCCACGATCTGCTGGACCGCCCGCTCCGTGATGCCCACCTGCTCCGCGAGGTCGCGCATGCGCGCCGTCGGATCCTTGGACAGCGCCACGAGCACATGCCCATAGTTGGTCAGGAAGGTCCAGTCGTCCGATGGCATGGATGAATCCTATTGCGCGAGTTGTAGTTCGGGAATCAGGCCACATCCCATCGAAACGGCGCCGCCCAGGTTCAGGACACCGGCTTGAGCCGTCGTCCTGAAACTGGGGGAGGTCAGTCCCGGATGATCATGGCCAAACCGCCGAAGGCCGGCAGCTCGACGCTGAACCCTCCCAGATCGTCGACGGTGCCCACCTTCCGCCGGGTGCTCAGGTCGAACACCCTCCCCGACGGCAGCGCCTCGGACTGAATGCGGGCCTCGATCTTCTCGGCCCCGAAGTTGAGGGCGGTGATCTGCGTGGCGCCGACCTCCAGCTCGTTGACCAGCACCAGCAACGCCTTGTTGCCCACCTCCGGCACGTCCACCAGGCGACCCGACGCGAGGCCGTTGCGCTTGCGGACCTTGAGGACGGCTGCCAGGCGGGAGGCGAAGGAAGTGTCGCGCTTGAGCTGCTCGGGCAGCGGGCCGTACAGCGTGCGGGCCCTGGGCATCCCGGAGGCGGACTTCTTCACCTCGGGCGCGACCCCGAGGATGTCGTAGGCGCCGCGCTCGATCCAGCGCGTGTCGCCGCTGCTGATGAGGCTCTTCACGGCGTCACGCTCCAAGGGCAGGGCCCCGACGAGGTCCCAACCGGAGAGCGCGAACACGCCCGGCTGCCACGCGTTGTACATGCAGAGCAGCAGGTGAGCGGCGGAGATGCGCCGGACGTCGGCGTCGGTGATGGCGTTCAGGTCCGAGATGCCGAGCGAGGCGGTGACGATCGATGCGGTGGTGCTCGCGATGCCGTTCTGGGTGAAGATCGCGTTGTAGGGCGCGGCGTCGCCGGTGAGCGTGTCGCGCATGGTCTGGCGGATGTGCTCGGCCAGGTCGTTGCCGCGGTAGTCGACCCCGCCGAGGGTGTACAGGTCGTCGCGGTGTGCGGCCGCGAAGTGGACCAGTTCGTAGGTGAGCTCGTCGTGGTTCTGCATCGCGTGGACGAGAGAGGCCTGGTCGATGCCGATCTCCATCGCCTCGCGCAGCACCAGGCGCAGGAACTCGGTGTCGCTGGTGGCCAACGCCACCTGGGCGGCGGGCCGGGTGACGAAATCGTAGGACAGGTCCGGGCCGACGGCGCCCGTGCGCTGGATGTCGTCCATGGCCAGGTTCAGTTCCTGGAAGGTGAAGCCGCCCACCTTGCGTACCAGCGAGCCGATCAACTGGTTGGCGGCCTGGGACAGGGGATGGCCCTCGGACCAGGCGGGGGCGTCGACGGCGCGCTCCACGCCCAGGAAGCCGTTGGCGTCCAGCCGCAGTCCGCCCGAGCCCAGATCCAGTAGCGAGTGCAGGGCGTCGCCCATCACCAGGCGCATGCCTGCACAGGTGGGGTCCAGCCAGTTGATGGTGGGCTGCCCCTCCTTGAAGTAGTGCAGGTAGACCCAGCGGCGCAGCGTGCCCTTGTAGTCGCGGATCGGCGGCGTGACTGACCAGTTGGTCTCCTTCACGCCCGGCTCGTAGAAGATGACGCGTTGGAGCGCGCCGATGATGTAGCCCTCGTCGGCCAACGCCCGCTCCACCTCCGGCGTGAGGTTGACGGAGTCCCGCCCCTCCGGGACGTCCGGCAGCAGGTGCCACGCCACCTCGGGGATGTCGACCATGTGGTAGATGCCCGGGTAGTCGCGGTAGTTCAGCTCCGCGAGCCGGAAGTCGGCGCCCTTGCCGGTGTGGCCGGGGACGATGTCGTCGATGATGGTGCCGTTGTGACGGGTGGCCATCTCGCCCATCTCACGGAACTCGTCCTCCGTGCCGAACAGCGGGTCGATGGCCATGGACATGCGGTCGAAGTGCCCGTCCACGCTGGGGGTCACCTCCCATCCGTCGAGCCCGCCGGCGAGCTTGACCGGGCCGGTGTGCAGGGCGTCGATGCCGACGGCGGCGAACGCCTCCCACAGCTCGGCCGAGCCGAGCGCCCCGAGGAAGGACTGGCCGGGTGCGGTGATGTGCGACAGCGGGTAGGCGGTGTACCAGACCGAGGCCCGCTGAAGGGCGGCCCGCGGGTCCGGGTGGGCGTAGGGGTTGGACCACATGGTGTGGCTGCCGGCGAGCTGCCGGGCCACCTTCTCCGCGTCGTGGAGCATCGACTGCTCCTCCAACCACTCGACGTAGGCGCGGTTCGTGCCGGACGGCTCGAAGGGCGGGGTGATGGGGCTCTCGTCGCCTTGACGACGGCGGGCGCGGGGGCGCAGCCGCGCCGGCCGCGCGGCGAAGCGGGCCTCGTCGAAGGTGATCTCCGGCATCTCCTCCTCATATGGCTCGACGACACGGTCGGGCTCCGGGGCGGCGGTCTTCTCGGGGGCTTCGTCGGTGCGCTTGATCACGCGTCCGAGGCTACCGGCCCGCGCCGCAGTGTCGCGGGGTTTCGCCGCTGCAGCTCTCGACCCGGCCCAGCCTGGGGGCGCGTCACGGAAGCAGCGGAGCGGGCACGACACGCCGTCGCTTCCGGTCATCGGGTGTCCCTGCGTGTCCGGAGCCCGATCGAAGCGGCGTTTCGTGCACGGCCGTGGGCGTGCCACCGAATCCGGAAATCAGGGTTGAGTGTAGTAGACTCAACTCTGAAACCGCTCCTAGGAGACACCCTGATGAACACCGAAAAGCTCACGACGAAGTCCCGCGACGCCGTCACGGCGGCGGCCCGACAGGCCCTCACCCACGGCAACCCGAACACCGAGCCCGTGCACCTGCTGCACGGACTCCTGCTCACCCCCGACAACACCGTCGGCGCGCTGCTCGAAGCGGCCGGGGCCGACCCCGCGCAGGTCGACTCGGCGGCCACCGCGGCCATCGCGAAGCTGCCCTCCACAAGCGGCTCCTCGGTCTCCCAACCGGCGCTGTCCGGTCCGTTCGCGCGCGTCCTGGCGTCTGCCGAGACCCTCGCCGACAGCCTCGGCGACGACTTCGTCGCCACCGAGCACCTGCTGATCGGGCTGGCGATGGTGGCCTCGGATGCCAAGACCATCCTGGACCGCGCCGGCGTCACCACGGACGCACTGCAGGCAAAGTTCGCGGAGCTGCGCGGCGGCAAGCGGGTCACCTCGGCGGAGTCCGAGGGCGGCGAATCCGCGCTGGACAAGTACTCCATCGACCTCACCGAGCGCGCCCGCTCCGGCAAGCTGGACCCGGTCATCGGCCGGGACTCCGAGATCCGACGCGTCGTCCAGGTCCTTGCCCGCCGTACGAAGAACAACCCGGTCCTGATCGGCGAGCCTGGCGTGGGCAAGACCGCCGTCGTCGAGGGCCTCGCGCAGCGGCTCGTGGCCGGAGACGTGCCTGATTCCCTCAAGGGCCGACGTCTGGTCTCGCTGGACCTGGCGTCGATGGTGGCCGGCGCCAAGTATCGCGGCGAGTTCGAGGAGCGGCTCAAGGCCGTCCTCTCCGAGATCCGCGAGGCGGAGGGGCAGATCGTCACCTTCATCGACGAGCTCCACACCGTCGTCGGCGCCGGGGCCTCGGGTGAGGGCGCGATGGATGCCGGCAACATGCTCAAGCCCATGCTGGCCCGCGGCGAGCTGCGGATGATCGGCGCCACCACGCTCGACGAGTACCGCGAGCGGATCGAGAAGGACCCGGCCCTGGAGCGACGCTTCCAGCAGGTCTACGTCGGCGAGCCGTCGGTCGACGACACCGTCGCGATCCTGCGCGGGCTGCGCGAACGCTACGAGGCGCACCACAAGGTGCGGATCACGGACTCGGCGCTGGTGGCCGCGGCCGCGCTGTCTGACCGCTACATCACGTCGCGACAGCTGCCTGACAAGGCCATCGACCTGGTCGACGAGGCCGCTTCGCGGCTGCGGATGGAGATCGATTCCTCCCCGGAGGAGATCGACATGCTGCGCCGCGACGTGGACCGGATGACCATGCAGACCTTCCACCTGGAGAAGGAGGAGGACGAGGCGTCGAAGGAGCGGCTGGCGGCGCTGCGCGCCGAGCTGGCGGACGCGCAGGAGAAGCTGCGCGGACTGGAGGCGCGGTGGGAGTCGGAGAAGAGCGGGCTCAACCGCGTGGGCGACCTCAAGGAACGCATCGACCAGCTCCGGGTCGAGGCGGACAAGGCGCAGCGCGAGGGCGACCTCACCCGCGCCTCGCAGATCCTCTACGGCGACATTCCCACTGTCGAGCGCGAGCTCACCGAGGCCGAGACCGCCGATACCACCGCCCAGATGGTCTCCGACGAGGTGAGTGCCACCGACATCGCCGAGGTGGTCGCGGCCTGGACCGGCATCCCCGTCGGGCGGATGCTGCAGGGCGAGAGCGAGAAGCTGCTCCACATGGAGGAGCGGATCGGGGAGCGCCTGATCGGCCAGGCCCCCGCAGTCAAGGCCGTCTCGGACGCCATCCGGCGCTCCCGCGCCGGCATCTCGGACCCGAACCGGCCCACCGGCTCGTTCCTGTTCCTCGGCCCCACCGGCGTGGGCAAGACGGAGCTCGCGAAGTCGCTCGCGGACTTCCTCTTCGACGACGAGACGGCGCTGGTGCGCATCGACATGAGCGAGTACTCGGAGAAGCACTCCGTGGCCCGCCTCGTCGGCGCCCCTCCCGGCTACATCGGCTATGAGGAGGGCGGCCAGCTCACCGAGGCCGTCCGCCGTCGGCCCTACTCCGTCGTGCTGCTCGACGAGGTGGAGAAGGCGCATCCTGACCTGTTCAACATCCTGCTCCAGGTCCTCGACGACGGCCGCCTCACCGACGGCCAGGGCCGCACGGTGGATTTCCGCAACACGCTGCTGATCATGACCTCCAATCTGGGGTCGCAGTTCATGGCGGACCAGCAGTTGTCGCGGGAGGAGAAGCGCGCCGCGGTGATGGGCGTGGTGCGCCAGGCGTTCCGGCCTGAGTTCCTCAACCGTCTCGACGATGTGGTCCTGTTCGACGCCCTGACCCCCGAAGAGCTGGGCAGGATCGTCGACATCCAGATCTCGAGGCTCAACCGCCGGCTGGAGTCGCGGCGGATCTCGATCGATGTGTCGGAGGCGGCGCAGCAGTGGCTGGGCGACGTGGGCTTCGACCCCGTCTACGGTGCGCGGCCGCTCCGTCGACTGGTGCAGACCACCATCGAGGACCAGCTGGCCCGCGGGCTGCTGTCCGGGGAGATCCACGACGGCCAGACGGTGCGGTTCGACCGGATGGGCGACGGCATCTCGATGGTCTGACCCCGACCGGTTCCGGAGACCTCAGCGGCCGATCTCGCGGCGCAGGGCCTCGACGGTCATCTTCGCGGTGTAGAGGTCCGCTCCGGTCAGCTCCCGGTACCGCTTGATGGCGGTGATGGGGCGGCCGGAGCGGATCTCGTCCAGCAGTTCCTCGCGTTCGTAGAACGTAAGCGGCCGTGGCGGCGCAGCGACCGCCTGCTGGCGCCGCTGCCGCTCCCTGTCCATCGCGGGGGCGATCACGAAGATCCAGATGGCGACGGCGGGGATGAGGAAACCCATCCGGCCGCCTGTCATGGACGTGAGAATGATGGCCAGCACGAAGATCCACCACTGCGTGTACCAGGGTTTGCCGACGCCGTGATGCGGGTGGGCGGCGTGGTGCGGCCGGGCCTCGGCGCCATAGGTGGGTGGTGGGGTGGGCGTGCTCCAGGCGGGGTCGCCGAACGGCATCACCTGCTCGTGCTGCTGGCCGGGCCTGCGCCCGGGGAGGTCCGTGAAGAGAACAGTCAGGTCTCGCAGGGTCCTCGCTTCGAGGGCCTTGGACATCCGCTCGCCGAACTCGTCAGCAGTGAGGCGGCCCTCGGACATGTGCTCCTGGAGCAGCTCGACGGCCTCGTCGCGCTCCTGATCGCCGATCCGCATCTCGTCGTAGGCCATGCTGACAAGGGTACTCCCGGCCACCGGCCAGGCCGTCACACCGGGGTCTCTTCCGAGTCTGACTGTGGAGCCTAGGGAAGCACTGAGCAATGCTGTTCTCGGCGAGGACGTGCCGGGCGGGATGAGATGGCGCCACTACATCTGGTGCGTGTACTTGACGTCCATATCCAGATGGAGGGGTGCCAGATCGCCCGATCCGGTGCACCGCAGCCAGGACATGATTGATCAGTGGTTCCCTAGGGTTGCTCGGCGGGATAGATCGGGTCGTCGTCGGTGTTGGGGTCGAAGAATCCCACCCCGTGCTTCCGGGCCAGGTTCCGGCCGGCCTCCACGGCCTTGCCCACCTCCCCGTCGGGGCAGAGCGCCATCGTGAACGACGGGCCGCACCGGTAGGTGGTGGTGCCGTCGTCGGCGTCAGCCAGCGGACCGTTGACGGGCGGAAAGCTCTCGGCGAAGTCTGAGAACCAGCTGCGCAGCGCGAAGGTGCCGTTCTCCGGATCGTCGAGATCCAGGCCTGCGCCGCCGTAGCCGAGGCCCTCGGTCCAGGCCAGGAACGGCTCGATGTCGCGGGGGACCGAGGCGGGATCGAAGACGAGGATGTCGTAGCTCATGGGTGGACCTCCTTGCGTCGACGATATCGCCGGTGAGCCGGTGGTGGGGCGATTCCTGCACCGTTGGCGGCCCCGAGGCGGGGCGCGGCCGCGGTTCCTCCATCGCCGCATGCCTCCCCGGGATCCACGATCCCCTCCTCACTGGTTTGATGAAGGCATGAACTCCACACTGCGAGACGTCAGACGCGACTACTCCGGCGAGGGCCTCCCCGCAGACCTGGGCTCGTTCGACCCGTGGACCTTCCTGGACTCGTGGATCGCGGATGCGTTGGCCTCCGGGGAGGCTGAGCCGACCGCCATGACGGTGTCCACCGTCGGCCTCGACGGCCGGCCACGCAGCCGGGTCCTGCTGCTGAAGGAGGCATCGCCGTCGGGGCTGGTGTTCTTCTCGCACTACGACTCGCCCAAGGGCGACGAACTGTTCGCGACCCCGTCGGCCGCGATCAACCTGTGGTGGCCCACCCTGATGCGACAGGTCCGCGCAGTGGGCGACGTGGAACGGCTGACTGCCGACGAGAACGAGGAGTACTTCCGGAGCCGGCCGCGGGCCAGCCAGGTGGGGGCTTGGGCGTCGAGGCAGTCGCGGACGTTGGGGTCGCGGGCGGAGCTGGAGGCCAAGGTCGTGGCGGCGCAGGAACGCTTCGCGGGCGTCGATGAGGTGCCGTGCCCCCCGGGGTGGGGCGGCTACCGGGTGAGGATCGACGAGTTCGAGTTCTGGCAGGGCCAGCCGAGCAGGCTGAACGACCGGGTCTCGTGCCGCCTGACCGCCAGTGGATGGGCCGCCAGACGACTCCAACCCTGAGGGCTTGGGCCCGGCCCGCGAAAACGTGCCCGTAGCGGCACCCTCCCTCACCTCACTTGAGCGCGAAGCCCCGCACTGGGGACCATCCTCCGCGGTGGGGGGGCTAAGCGGGCCTGAGCTCGAGCAGGCGTCCCCGGGAACCGTCCTGCACCAGCCAGATCGCCCCGTCCGGTGCCTCCACCACCGCCCTGATGCGGGCACCCATGGGCCAGTTCTCCGCAGGGCTCGCCGCCTCGCCGTCGATGTCCACCCGCACGAGGGCCTCTCCGGACAGCGCGCCGAGGAAGGCGTCGCCCTTCCAGGCGGGGAACAGGTCACCGGTGTAGATCATCAGCGATCCGGGCGAGATGCTCGGCGTCCAGAACGCCTTCGGGGGCTCGAACCCATCGCCGTCGGTGTGGTCGGGGATCTCCCCGCCGCCGTAGTGGGACCCGTTCGAGGCCTCCGGCCAGCCGTAGTTCGCCCCCGCGACGACGAGGTTGAGTTCGTCGCCGCCCTGCGGACCCATCTCCGAGGCCCAGAGCCGACCCTCGTCGTCGACCGCCAACCCCAGCGGGTTGCGGTGGCCGATGCTCCAGAACTGCGCCGCGACACCACCGTCGGTGGCCCACGGGTTGTCTGGCGCAGGGTCGCCGTCGAGGGTGAGTCGCACGATCTTGCCGAGGTTGCCGTCCATGGCCTGGGCAGGGTCGAACTTCTGACGGTCCCCGGAGCTGACGAACAGGTGCTCGTCCTGGATCAGCAGGCGGTGCGAGAAGTGGCCGTCGCCGCCCACCTTCGGGGTCTGCTCCCAGATGGTGTCGAGGGCGGTGAGGGTGGCCGCCTCGACGTCCAGCCGCGCGCGCCCCACGACCGCGCCCGTGCCGCCGTCGCCGCGCTCCACCCAGGAGAGGTAGACGGTGCCGTCGTCGGCGAAGGTGGGGCCGGGGATGAGGTCGCCGAGGCCTCCCTGGCCCGCGGCCACGACGTCGGGGACTCCGCTGACGTCGCGGACCGTGCCGTCGGGGTCGCGGAGTTTGATGGCCCCCCCGCGCTCGGTGATGGCCATCGTGTCGGTGCCGTGGAGGAACGCCAGGGCCCACGGCTCGTCGAACCGCTCGTGCTCCACGACGGCGAACTCGTGCGTCTCCGGAACGGCGCTCTCGGTTGCGGGTGACGTCGCGGAAGCGGTAGGAGCGGCGGCTGAGGGCGTGCCCGGGCTGGGCGCAGACGTGGTAGGGGGTGTCTCGGCCGGGCCCGAACAGGCGGCGAGTCCGGCGAGCGCAAGGGCGGCTGGGGCGAGTCGTCGCATGGCATCGACGCTACCTTCCCCCCTCAAGCCGGCGGCCGGGCAGCGCCGGCACTGCCCCTCGCCGCTCCCGCTGGCAGCGCCCATCCGCTGGCTGAGGAGCGAGGAGCGCAGCGACGAGCCTCGAAGCCTAGGAAACGTGAGCTGACAAGGTCACTTTCTCTAGGCTTCGAGGCCGCTGCGCGGCTCCTCAGCCAGCGGAGGGTGACCGCTGCGCGGCGCCTCAGTCAGCGGGGGGCGGGTGCTGCGCGGCACCTCAGCTAGCGGCCGGGGGAGTCAGGAGCACCTTGATGGCGGTGCGCTGGTCCATCGCGGTGTAGCCCTCGGCTGCCCGATCCAACGGGAGCGTCAGGTCGAAGACCTTGCCAGGATCGATCTCACGCCGCCAGATCAGGTCGATCAGCTGAGGCAGGAACCGACGCACCGGCGCGGGACCGCCGTGCAGGTGGACACCGGAGAAGAACAGGTCCATCCCCGAGAGGCTCACGTCGTGCGTGACGCCCACGTACCCCACATGCCCGCCGGCGCGCGTGGCCTTGATGGCCTGCATCATCGACTCCTGCGTGCCCACCGCCTCGATGGTTGAGTGCGCGCCCAGCCCGCCGGTGAGGTCCTTGATCCGGGCCACGCCCTGGTCGCCGCGCTCCTCGACGATGTCAGTGGCCTCGAACTCGCGGGCCAGCGCCTGGCGATCCGCGTGGCGGCTCATCGCGATGATCCGCTCCGCGCCCAACTGCTTGGCGGCGAGGATGCCGAGGAGCCCCACGGCGCCGTCGCCCACCACCGCGACAGTCTTGCCCGGCCCCGCCTCCGCCGCGACAGCCGCGAACCAGCCCGTCCCCAGCACGTCGGAGGAGGCCAGCAGGGAAGGAACCAGGTCGTCGTCGGGCATGCCGGGCGTGGCGACGAGGGTGCCGTCGGCCAGCGGGACGCGCAGGAACTCGGCCTGGCCCCCCGTCGAGGCCGCAGCCTCGCGCTGCACGCAGTGGGTGTGGTAGCCCGATGCGCAGATCTCGCACGTGTTGTCGGAGGCGAAGAAGGAGCCGACGACGAAGTCGCCCGGCTTGACCGTGCTCACCTCGCTGCCCACCTCCTCGACCACGCCGACGTACTCGTGTCCCATCGGAGTGGGCCCGTCCTGGTGCTCGATGCCGCGGTACGGCCACAGGTCCGAGCCACAGATGCACGACGCGGTGACGCGCAGGATGGCGTCGGTGGGCTTGACGATGGCCGGCCTGTCGCGGTCCTCGACCCGGACGTCGCCCGGCCCGTACATCACAACTCCACGCATGGTGTTCTCCTCATAGTCCTGGGATGCGGACCGTTGCCCGCACTCACCCATCACCCATGAAACCCGCCCCGCGCCCTCCGGGAAAGGGCCTGTCGTGAGGTGTACCAGCAGGGCATCCCTCGGGCGCGACGGGCGGCGTTACCGTGGGTGGGTGGACAACCGAGACGCAGTGCGCGAGTTCCTCACCAGCCGGCGCGCCAAGATCACCCCGCAGCAGGCCGGCGTGCCCGTGTCCGGGCAGCGTCGGGTGCCGGGGCTGCGGCGGAGTGAGGTCGCAACGCTGGCGGGGATGAGCGTCGAGTACTACTCCAAGCTGGAGCGGGGACAGCTGGCGGGGGCGTCGCCGTCGGTGCTGGAGGCGATCGCGCGGGCGCTGCGCCTCGACGAGGCCGAGCGCGAGCACCTCTTCGACCTCGCATCGGCGGCCCAGGGCGGCGGGATGGTGGCGAGGCCGCGTCGTCGCTCCGACAAGCAGTGGACCCCCACCCCCGGGCTGCAATGGATCCTCGACGCGATGCGCGACGCTCCGGCGGCGATCGGGAACGGTCGCGGGGACCTGCTGGCCGCCAACCACCTCGGGAGGGCGCTCTACTCGGACCTGCTCAAGGAGCCGCGGCCCAACTTCGCACGCTTCACCTTCCTCGATGAGGCCGCCCGGCGGTTCTACCCCGACTGGGACTACTTCGCGGACATCACCGTGGCCAACCTGCGCACCGAGGCCGGCCGCGATCCCCGCGACCGACAGCTCCACGAGCTGGTCGGCGAGCTGTCGACGCGCAGCGAGGAGTTCCGCCGACGGTGGAGCGCTCACGACGTCCGCATCCACGCTGCGGGCACCAAGCACTTCCATCATCCGGTGGTGGGCGACCTCACGCTGGCCTACGAGACGGTGGACCTCCGCACGGGCGGGGGAGTGGCGATGACGCTGTATGCGGCCGAGCCAGGGTCGGCCTCTGAACACGCGCTCCAGTTGCTGGCCAGCTGGGCGGCGACGTCGATCCCCATGCCGGACCGGGCCGACGCTTGAGCGTGGTCAGCCGCCGAGACGGATCCAGTGGTCGCCGCGCGCACGCAGCCCCAGGGTGACCGCCCGTGCGCCCATGAACACCCCGCTGAACGACACCCACAGCCAGGTCAGCCCCGCCTCCCCGGCGGGCAGCGACAGCCCGACCAGCGCCACCGGCGCGTAGACCACCAGGGTGATCACGCCGGCGATGGCCAGGTAGCGACCGTCGCCCGCCCCGATCAGCACCCCGTCGAGCAGGTACACGTATCCGGCCAGCGGCAGCGCCACCGCGACGATGACCAGCAACCGGGCCACCAGGGTGCTGACCTCGGCGTCGGGGGAGAAGAACGAGGCCACGGGGTGGCGCAGCAGCACCGCGACCAGCCCGATCACCGCGCCCCCACCGACCGACCACCAGGTCATCAGCCGGGTCGACGAGCGGGCCTCGCGGGCGTCGCCGGCGCCCAGGGCGGTGCCGATGATGGTCTGCCCGGCGATGGCCAGGGCGTCGAGCGCGTAGGCCATCAGCCCCCACACCTGCATGACGATGTGGTGGGCGGCCAGTCCGGCTGCGCCCTGCGCGGCCGCGACGTAGGTGGTGATCAGCAGTGCGATCCGCAGCGTGACGGTGCGCAGCAGCAGTGGGACCCCGACGGCGAGGCTGCCCATCATCTCCGCCCACGACGGCCGCAGCCGGGCCCCGGCGCGACGGGCCTGCACCGCTACCAGGGCAGCCGCCGTCGTCCCCAGGGCCACCTCGGCGAGCGCGGTGCCGAGCGCGGCGCCGGCGATCCCCATCCCCGCGCCGAACACCAGCGCCACGTTGAGGACCAGGTTGAGGACCGCGCTGCCGATGGACAGCACCAGCGGCGTGCGGGCGTCCGCGAGGCCGCGGAAGGTGCCTGTCGCGGCGAGCATCACCAGCATTCCGGGCAGCCCGGGGATGGACCAGCGCAGGTAGGTGACCGCCTGGGTGTGGATGTCGCCGGTGGCGCCGAGCGCGGAGGCCAACCACGGGGCCGTTGCCCACACCGCGGCGCCTACGCTCAGACCGATCAACCCCGCCAGCCACATCGCCTGCACACCGAGCCCGATGCCGTGGGACCGCTGGCCGGCGCCGATCTGCCGGGCGACCACCGCCGTCGACCCGTAGGCCAGGAAGATCATCAGACCGGTGACGGTGGTGAGGAGGCCCGAGCCGATGCCGAGACCCGCCAGGGGGACGGTCCCGAGCGTGCCGACGATCCACGTGTCGGCCAGCATCATGAGCGGTTGCGCGACCAGGGCGGCGAACGCGGGCACGGCGAGGGCGAGGATGCGGCGGGAGAGGCTCATGGCGTGCGGGAGTCTACGCGGGCTAGGCTCCCCTCGTGGACCGCCTCATCCCTGACCGCGACACGCCGGGCGCCTTCTGGGTGCGGTTCGGCCTGACCTCGCAATCGTGGGTGAATCCGGCCCGACCGGACTTCCTGGCCTTCGAATACGTCCAGCACATCGCGATGGTTCTGGACCACACCGTCCTCGGCGCCCCCGTCGACCGCCGGCTCCGCATCGTCCACCTGGGCGGCGCGGGCATGTCCATTCCCCGGTGGGTCGCCTGGCGCCGGCCGGGCACGGCCCAGGTGGTGTGCGAGCCGGACGCGGAGCTCACCGAGGAGGTCCGCCGCAAGCTCCCGCTGTCCCCGCGCTCAGGGATCAAGGTCCGCGACATCGACGGCCGCGCGGGCCTGCGGGCCATGCCGGACGCCTGGGCCGACGTGATCATCGTCGACGCGTTCGACGGCGCCCAGGTGCCCGGCGAGCTCGCCACCGTCGAGTGCCTGGACGAGCTCCGTCGGGTGGCCCGCAACGAGGCCGTGGTGATCTACAACGTCACTGACCGCGCGCCGTTCGCCTGGGGTAAGCGACTGGCCGGCGGGCTCGCGGAGCGCTGGCCGCACCTGTTCCTGGGCGCGGAACCGGTGGTTCACAAGGGGAAACGCTTCGGCAACGTGGTCCTGGTGGGAAGCGATGCGCGCCCGAACCTCGCCGGGATCGAGCGCGAGTCCCGGAGGGTGAGCGTCGGCTACCGCTGGATCACCGGCCGCGACGCCAAGGCGTGGCCGGGAGGCGCGCAGCCCTTCGTCGACGGCGAGGCCGAGCCCTCGCCGGGACCTGCGGGTCGCGGGTGGTAGGCGCGCCGTGATCCTC
This sequence comes from Tessaracoccus sp. MC1627, assembly GCF_014164725.1. Taxonomy (NCBI): domain Bacteria; kingdom Bacillati; phylum Actinomycetota; class Actinomycetes; order Propionibacteriales; family Propionibacteriaceae; genus Tessaracoccus; species Tessaracoccus sp. MC1627. The sequence goes on from NZ_JACJGA010000001.1 coordinate 722,921, forward strand.
CACCTGGTTCGGCACGGGCAGTCCACCTGGAACCTGGAGCGCCGCCTCCAAGGGCAGCGGATGGACGTGCCGCTCACAGCACTCGGCCGGGCACAGGCCGACGGCGCCGCCCTCGCCCTCGCCGATGCCCCGCTGACCGCCGTCGTCACCTCGGACCAGCTCCGCGCGCTCCAGACGGCTGAGGCCATCGCCACCCGTCGTGGGGTCCCGACTCACCAGACGCCGCTCCTGCGAGAGCAGGCACTCGGTGCGCTGGAGGGCCTGACCTACGACGAGCTCACAGCCGAACCGGTCCCGGACGGCCAGCACATCAGCGAGATCCGATGGGGTGGGGGCGAGTCGGTCCGCGACGTGCACGCCCGGCTCACCACCTTCGTCGCCACCCTCCGCGACACCCACGCCCCAGGCGCCGAACTCGCCGTCGTCTCCCACGGCGACACCCTGCGGATCCTGCTTGCGGTGCTTGAGGGTCGCGGCCATCGGGAGGTGGAGTGGGTGGAGTTCGCCAACGGGCAGATCCTCACCCGCACCCTCTGAGGCGCGTGGTCAGAAGGCCGGGTCGCGGCGCTGCAGCCACAGCTGTGCCCGCGTCGCCGCCCGGCTGACCGGCCGCGACCACCACGCCGCGCCCCGCAGCGCCGCGCTGGCGGCGTTGAAGCCCGCGCCACCGTGAACGCCTCCGCCGGGGTGGGTGCCGGCCGAGGCCAGGTAGAGCCCGTCGAGGTGCGTGACCGGCCCGCCCAGGCCGGCCACCGGACGCCACGGCCCCTGTTGGAACAGCTGCGAGGTGCCCGCCCCGAGGGCGCCGTCGACGAGGTTGGGGTTGGCGGCCGCGAGATCCTGCGGAGTCTGGACCCAGCGACCCTGCTCGAGGTCGCGCCACCCGGGCGCCAGCTCGTCGAACATCGACTCGACGGTGCCCAGCGACCGCGCCACCCCGACGGCCCCCGTCACGGGCAGGTGCGTGTAGGCCCACAGCGACTCCGTGCCCGACGGCGAACGCGACGGGTCCGCCGTGGTCATCTGCCCCACCAGGGCGAACGCCCGGTCCGGGACCTCCCCGGCCGCGATGTCGGCGTGCCAGCGCACCAGCTCCCGCGACGATAACCCCGCGTGCACGACGGCGGCCTCCCGCGCCCGCGACGCCCGCCACGGCATGGCCCCGCCCAACAGCAGGTTCACCTTCAGCGTCGGTGGGTCCCACGCGAACCGCTCCAGCCGTCTGAGCAGACCTCCTGGGACAGAGCCGGCCGGTAGCAGCGCGCGGTACAGCGCCGTGGCGGACACGTCCGCGACCACCGCGCGCCGCGCCCCCACCGTCGTCCCGTCCGCCAGCCGCACCCCGACCGCCCGCCCTCCGCTGACCGAGATCCCGACGACGGGGGAGGCCAGCTCCACCGCCGCCCCCGCCGAGGCTGCCCGCGACACCAACGCCCCAGCCAACGCCCCAGAGCCGCCGCGAGGCACCGGGAAGCCGACGTCCTGGGCGAGCATCGCCAGGAGGAACCCCATCAGGCCGCTGACCGGCGCCAGTGGGGAAGCATCCGCGTGCATGGCGTTGCCGGCGAGGAGGTCGCGGGCGCGGTTCCCCCCGAACCGCTCCTGCCCCATCCGGTCCGACGGCAGGAGAGCGAAGCGCGCGAAGTCCAGCAACCCCGCAGCCCCCAGCGCCCCGGCCAGCCGGGCCCCGCCGCCCACCGGCGGCCAGCCGCGCAGCAGCGCGTCCAGCAGCGGGTCCCTCACCCGCCGCCAGCCCGAGACGAGCCTCAGCCACGCCTCGCCATCGCCGGGGTGGTCCTCCTCCAGCGCGGCCGCGGTCTCCTCGGGCGTGGCCTCGATGGCGGAGCCCAGAGCGTCGTGGGAGGAGGAGACGTGCACCACGGCCGGGCGCCGGTCCGCCCACTCGAGCCCGTGGCGCTCCAATTCCAGCGCCCGCAGCACGGGAGAGGCCTTCCCCAGCGGGTAGCAGGAGGAGAACTCGTCGACGACGAACCCGTCGATCTCCCGATGTGCGACGGCGCCTCCAGCCTTGGACCGCCCGTCGAGGACGAGGATGTCCCAGCCGGCGTCGGCTAGCAGGGTGGCCGCGACCAGCCCGTTGTGGCCCGCCCCGATGACCACCGCGTCGACCACCCGTTCACCCATGCCCCGAATCCTATGTACGCGGCAAGGCGGGAGTGCCTGCCGTCGTAGGCTCGGAGGAGCGACGAGAGGAGCCGCGACCGTGATCGATCTCCCACCCATCACCTGGCAGGCGGTGCTGACCGGCCTGATTGTGCTGCTCGTCGGAGTGGGGGTCGGTTTCGTGGCGAGGCTCGTCGTGCAGCGGTTCCTCGCCTGGCGGGGCCGCAGCGAGAGCTCCACCCGCGTATTCTCCGGGCTGGCGCAGGGCGTGATCGTCGTGCTCTCCGCCGCGGCCGCGATCACCGTGGTGTTCCCCAGCGTGAAGCCCGTCGATGTCCTGGGTGGCATCACCATCGTCTCCCTGGCGGCCGGCATCGCGTTCCAGACCGTGCTGGGCAACATGTTCGCCGGCATCGTGATCCTGGCTCGGGACAGGTTCCGCGTCGGCGACCAGATCTCTGTGCTCGACCACTCCGGAACGGTCAGCGAAATGGGTCTGTCCCACACCGCCCTGCGCACGTTCGACGGCCGGCTGGTCCTGATTCCCAACTCATCCCTGCACTCGGAGATCGTCACAGTCCAGACGGGATATGAGCGTGTCCGCTCGACGGTGACCGTGGACCTCGACGACGCCACAGACCTGACCCATGCGCGGCTTGTGGCATTGGAGGCGATGCGGGAGATCCCGTCGATCCTCTCGGAGCCGGCGCCTGAGGCCCTACTGCGCGAGATCGGTACGGCCACGGTCAAGATGGATCTCCGCTTCTGGTCCGGGGCCCGCCAGTTGGAGACCCGCACCGCGCAGGACGCAGTGATCCAGCACGTGGTGGAGGCCTTCAGGCAGCACAGCGTGAAGTCCGGCGACGACGTCGTGACGGTCAAGCTCGTCGACGGCGGCCGCGCGACTGACTCAGTGCAGTGAGCCCCCTGGGTAGGAGCCCGGCGTGCGGTCACTGTTCCTCCAGAACCGCTCTCGCCCCCCTGTGGCCCCCGAGGACCGTTCTGGAGGAACAACTGCCGCAGACCTGTCCGTAGACTCGACCCTTGTGGACGCACTGAAGCCGCCGCGACGAGGCGGAACCCTCCCCCTCGTCATCGCCGTCGCGCTCATTGTCCTCATCCTTGTCACGCTCGGCGCCACCAGCCCGCGGCCTCCGCTGGTCGAGGTACTCCCCAAACCCACACCCACCGCGACACTCGGGCCCGAGGTCCCCCTCCCCAGCCTCAACCCGCTGCCGTCGCAGTCTCCGGTGTATCCCATGCCGGACGTGGAGCCTCTGGTGCTGCCGGGGTGGGCCGACGATGTGGTCCGGATCCTTGCCGCCGTCGCACTCCTCGCGCTGATCGGGACCTTCCTCTACCGCCTGTCCGGTGAGCTGATCAGGACCGAGCGTCGGCACGCTGCCGAACCTACCGGCGCCGAGTCCGAGATCCCGGAGATCGACGACGAGGAACTGGTCGAGGCGCTGGACGAGACGGTCGAGGAGCTCCGTCTGGGCATGGCCGTCGACGGCGCCGTCATCGCGTGCTGGCGGCGGCTCGAGCAGGCCGCGGTCTCGTCGGGCATCTTCAGGAAGCCCGCGCAGACGTCTCAGGAGTTCACCGTCGAGGTGCTGAGCCGGGCGGTGGTGGACGCCGCGGCCCTCGAGGAACTCGCCGAGTTGTATCGCCAGGCGATGTTCTCCACCCACGAGCTCACGGACGCCCACCGCGACCGTGCCGTCTCCGCCCTCGAGGCCCTCAGCGCGCAGCTCAGCGGGAGGGCAGCGCCGTGACGGCCGCGTGGAGCCTCATCGCCCGGCTCGCCGTCGGGATCGGCGTCGCCTCGCTGTTCATCCTGATCGACGACGTAGCCTATCTCCGAGTCGAGCCCACCCTTGCGCTCGTCGCCGGAATGGTGGCGGCCGCGGCGTCGTGGGCCGTCAACCAGGTCCTGCCCGCCTCGGACCAGCCGGAGTGGAAGCAGCCGTCCTGGCACACCCGCTCCCCGCACTTCCAGGCCGACATCCGCACCCGCCGCCTCGCCTCGGTCCTCGCCCACGCGCAGCCGGGCCGGGGCTTCGACTCCCGGCGCGTCGCCCGCCAACTCACCGAGCTCACCGTGAGGCGCCTGGTCACCTCCGGGCGCATCGATCGACCCGCCCGCGGCGCCGACCCCCTCGACGGCGCCGACGCCCACCTTTCGCCCGCGCTGCTGACCTACCTCCGCAGCGCGGAGGCCGAGCACCCCCAGGTGCTCAACCGCAAGACCTTGCACGCCCACCTCAAGGAGATCGATTCGCTATGAGCACCCCCGCCGCGCTCACCCAGGCCCAGGCCACCTCGCTCGTGCAGCAGGTGCTCGACGCCGTCGACACCGCCCTCGTGGGGAAGCGCGACCAGATGACCCTGGTGCTGGCGGGTGTGCTGGCCGGCGGCCACGTGCTGCTCGAGGACCTGCCGGGCTTGGGCAAGACGTTGGCGGCGCGCTCCCTGGCGCAGGCGCTCGGCCTGGAGTTCACCCGCGCCCAGTTCACCCCGGACCTGCTTCCCGCCGACCTCACCGGCTCCTACATCTTCGACCAGCACACGTCCGAGTTCAGCTTCCGCGAGGGCCCCATCTTCACCGGCCTGCTCCTGGCCGACGAGATCAACCGGACACCGCCCAAGACCCAGTCCGCGCTGCTGGAGGCGATGCAGGAGCGGCAGGTCACCGTCGAGGGGCACACGTTCGTGCTGCCGCGACCCTTCCACGTGCTGGCCACCGCGAACCCGATCGAGCACGAGGGCACCTACCCGCTGCCTGAGGCTCAGCTCGACCGGTTCCTGCTGCGGCTGGCCTTCGGGTATCCGTCGCTCGACGAGGAGTGGGATGTGCTCTCCCGGCGGATGGGGCGACGGCGGGAGGAGATCGTGGTCGACGCCGTCCTCGACCCTGCCGGGCTGCTCGCCGTGCAGGACTGCGTCGAGAACATCCACGTGGCGGAGTCCGTGGGCCGCTACGCCATCGATCTGGTCCGCGCCACGCGCGAGCATCAGGACACGATGGTGGGGGCGTCGCCGCGCGGGTCGCTGTCGCTGCTGCTGTGCTCGCGGGCGCTGGCGCTGATCGAGGGCCGCGATTTCGTCATCCCGGAGGACATCAAGCGCCTCGCCGTGCCCGCGCTCGGGCACCGGATCGTGATCCGGCCCGAGCTGTGGCTCAACAACGTGGCGCCGGAATCCATCGTGCGGGCGGTCCTGGACGTGGTGCCGGTGCCGGACGCGGAGAGCCTCTGATGCAGGTCACGCACACCCCCGCGTTGCTGCGGTCCCTCGGGGTCGCGGCTGCGCTGGGCGTGCTCGCGATCGTCGCGCAGCGGGCCGACGTCGCGGTCCTGATCGCCCCCTTCGTCGTCCACCTGGCGTGGGCGTGGGCGGTCCGACGGCGTGGTGAACCCGAAGTGGAGGTGAGGCCGAAGGCGGTGGTGGTGCCCGAGGGGGAGTCGGTGCCGCTGGTGACCCGCGCGTCGCAGGCGTGGCCGTCGTCCCTTGTCACGCTGCAGTGGCCCGTCCGGCCGGGGATCGCGGTGGAGCCCGACGCCGGCACGGTGCTGGATGCGGTGGCGCGCGAGGGCTCGAGTGTCGCGGTGCAGCCGGAGCGCTGGGGCCGCTACGACGTGGGCCCCGGCTCGGTGTCCGTGGCGGACCTGGGCGGGAGCTGGCGCGCCTCGGCCGCGCTGGCCCGCGTGCAGATCACCGTGCGGCCGGCGTCCTCGACGCTGGAGGGCGGCAGCGGGGTGGCCCATCCGATCGGCATCGTCGGCATGCACCGCTCTCGGCATCGCGGCGACGGCAGCGACCTCGCCGATGTGCGCGAGTTCCGCCCCGGGGACAGGCTGAGGCGGATCAATTGGCGGGTGACGTCGCGGCTGGGGAAGGTGCACGTCAACTCGACGCTGACCGAGCGCGACACGGACGTCCTCATCGTCGTCGACACCCTCCTCGACGTGGTCCCCGCGGATCCGACGGCGCCCACGAGCCTGGATGCGACGGTGCGCGCGGTCGCGGCGATCTCCCGCCACTACGTCGGCTTCGGGGACCGCGTGGCGGTCCACGACCTCGGCCGACGGATCGGCCATGTCCGCTCCGGCACCGGGCCCCGCCAGGCGAGGGTGGTGCTCAACGTGCTGTCGCGGGCGAATCGCAGCGTGCCGGACTGGGACATGCTGCGGCCCGTCGGCACGGTGACCAGCGGGATGCTGGTGTTCTTCTGCTCGCCGCTGCTGGAGCGGGAGTCGCAGGACGAACTGGTGCGGCTCCGCAGACTCGGTGCGGAGGTGATCGCGGTGGACACGCTGCCGGAGGGGATCGGGCGGTTCGAGGACATCGGGGCTTTCCGCCGCGACACCTTCCTCGGCGAGGCCTGGATGATGCGCCGGATGGAGCGCGACGACGCCATCGAGCGGCTGCGCGACATCGGCATCCCGGTGACTCCGTGGCGTGGGACGAGCAGCCTGGCGAGCGTGCTGCTCTCGATGGAGGCGGCGCGCTCCGCCCCGAGGCGGGTGCTCGGCCGATGAGGGACCTCGCCGAACTGGTCGCCGCGTGGATCTACGCGCTGCGGATCACCAGTGGTCAGCAGTGGGTGCTGCGGATGGTGGTCCTCGCGTCGGGCCTGTCCACCGCGGCCCTGTGCGCGGTGTGGTTCCCGACGGTGGTCTCGTCCGCCCTGTTTGCGGTCGCGGTGCTGATGGCGTTCGCGTCGGTGGTGCGCCCGGACTCCGCGGCACCGCTGGGGCTGGTCGCCGTCGTCGCCCTGTCGTGGCTGTCCGGGGGCGCGGGCTCGTCGTGGTGGGAGTGGCTGGCGGTGGCCGGCCTGGTGGCCGTGTTCCACCTGAGCGTCGCCTTCGCCGCGGCCGCGCCGTCGTACGCGACGATCACCGGCCGCGCGGCTCACCGGATGGTGCGAGGGCTGGCGTGTTTCGTGGGCGTGAGTGTCGCGGTGGGGGCCGGAGTGATCGTCCTGACCGCCCTGCCCGACGATGCGCTCGGGCTCTGGTGGGTGGTCGCGGGGTCGCTCGCCCTGGCCTCGGCGACGGTGGGTCTGGTGGCCGCGCTCAGACGCCCCGGCTAGGGGCTCAAAGGCGCTGTTTGAGCGCTTACCTACGGTAGCGTAACCTTGTAGGTAATGACTCTTCAGGGCGCCACCGGCGCCCCGCCTCAGGCGCACAGCTCGGTGGTCAAGCGCGTGCTGAGACAGGCCCGCTCGGGGGCCCGGAAGGTGGCCGAGGCGCTCGCCACGCCACTGCTCCCCGAGGACTTCCTTGACCTGATCGACCCGCTGCGCTCCGGCGCGGACCTGCGCGGCCGCGTCGTGGCAGTCCGCCCCGAGACCGCCAGCGCCACCACGGTGGTCATCAGGCCGGGGCGCGGGTGGCGCACCCACAGGCCCGGCCAGTACACCCGCATCGGCGTGGACGTCGACGGGGTCCGCCAGTGGCGCGCCTACTCCATCACCAGCCCGGTCAACGACGCGGGCACCATAACGCTGACCATCCGGGCCATCGCTGAGGGCAAGGTCAGCAACTACGTCAAGGCGCACCTCAGGCCCGGGGCCGTGATCCTGCTGGACCAGGCCACGGGAGACTTCGTCCTCCCCAGCCAGGTGCCGGACGCCGTGCTGTTCCTCACCGCCGGCAGCGGGATCACCCCCGTCATGGGGATGCTGCGCAACTCGCCGCTGCCGCGGGACGTGGTGGTGGTCCACTCCGCGCCCACCCCCGAGGAGATGCTGTTCCGCACGGAACTCCGGGCGCTCGCCGACGCGGGTCGGATCCGGCTGATCACCCGCTTCACCAGGGCGGCGGGCGTGCTGCCCGTGACCGAGCTCGACTCCGTCGTCCCGGATTGGCGCACCCGGCACACCTGGGCCTGCGGCCCCACCGCCCTGCTCGACGACGCCGAGGCACACTGGGCCGACGCCGGCCTGGCCGACCACCTGCACACCGAGCGGTTCCGCCCCCGGATCCACGCCGTCGGCGAGGGCGGGGAGATCACCTTCACACGCTCAGGAATCACCACCGCGGCCGACGCCTCCACCACCCTGCTCGACGCGGGCGAGGAAGCCGGCGTGCTGATGCCGTCGGGCTGCCGGATGGGCATCTGCTTCAACTGCGTCGTCCCCATGACCGAGGGCAGTGTCCGCGACCTCCGCACGGGGGACCTGACCACCGCCAACCCCGATGACCCCGTCATCATCCAGACCTGTGTGTCGGCTGCGGCCGGTCCATGCCATCTCCGAATCTGAAGGCCTCACCATGACCGAGACAGTCCAGAACCGCCCGAACCGCATCACCACCTCCCGCCCGCAGGAACGAGCCGAGATCTCGGCCAGCGGCAAGCACAATCCCATCGCCCACCTCAGCCCCGAGGACATCGAGGACATCGGTCGCGAGCTTGACGCCATCCGCGACGAGATCATGGCCAGCCGCGGATCCGACGACGCCGCCTACATCCGGCGTGTGATCAGGACCCAGCGCTCCCTGGAGCTGGCCAGCCGCGTCGTGCTGCTGTTCTCCAGGTTCCCGCCCGCGTTCGTCCTCGGCACCACGGGGCTGACGGTGGCCAAGATCATCGAGAACACCGAGATCGGGCACAACATCCTCCACGGCCAGTGGGATTGGATGCGCGACGAGAAGATCCACTCCAGCACGTGGGAGTGGGACTTCGCCTCGCCCGCCGAGCAGTGGAAGAAGTCCCACAACGTCGAGCACCACACCTACACCAACGTCGTGGGCATGGACAACGACCTCGGCTACAACGTGCTGCGCGTGGACCCGGACCAGGAGTGGAAGCTGCTGCACCTGTTCCAGCCGGTGACCAACTTCTTCACGGCGCTGTTCTTCGAGTACGGCATCGCGGCCTACGACCTCGACATCAAGGGCTGGAGCGAGGGGACCAAGGACAAGCAGGTGTTCCGGGAGGACCTGAAGAAGGTCTTCGCCAAGATCCGCACCCAGATGACCAAGGACTACCTGGTGCACCCGCTGCTGTCGGGGCCCTCCGCGCTGTCGACGCTGATGGCCAACGCGATCGCCAACACCGCCCGCAACGTGTGGACGCACTCGGTGATCTTCTGCGGCCACTTCCCCGAGGGCGTGGAGACGTTCGAGACGGAGTCCATCGAGGGCGAGACGCGGGGCGAGTGGTACGTGCGGCAGATGCTCGGGTCGGCCAATATCTCGGGCAGCAAGCTCATGCACATCATGACCGGGCACCTGTCGCACCAGGTGGAGCACCACCTGTTCCCCGACATGCCCAGCAACCGCTATGCCGAGATCTCCCCGAGGGTCCAGGCGCTCATGCAGCGCTATCACCTGCGCTACGTCACCGGGCCGCTGCCCAAGCAGGTGGCCTCCGCGTGGGGCAAGGTGTTCAGGTACTCGCTGCCCAACAAGAAGCCGGGCACGAGCCAGTGGGCCGAGGTGGCCTCGGCCGCGCGCGCGGCCGTCGGCGACGTGGTGGATTCCACCCGTGGAATGTGGCGGCGCCCGCGGCAGGTGGCCATCGGCGCCATGGCGTAGGAGCACACTCCTCGCGCTAGCCTGAGCGCACGATGATCCTTGCGCTCCTTGTCTCGCTGTTCGCCGGTCTGGCCACCTCCATCGGCGGGCTTCTGGTGGTGCGCCGCAAGACGTTGGGGCGTCGGTTCCTGGCCGTCGCGCTGGCGTTCGCAGCAGGCGCCATGCTGATGATCTCCTTCATGCAGATCCTGCCGCTGGGCATCCAATGGATGGCGGAGACCTACTCGCTGGCCACGGCCGAGGCGCTTGTCTTCGCCGCGTTCTTCGTCGGCATCCTCCTTGTCCTGGCCATCGACCGGCTGCTCCCCGCCTCGCTGAACCCGAGCGAGATCGAGGGCCGCGAGGCGGCCATGGGGTCCAAGGACGCGGCGCGCAACACTCGCCTGCTCCGGAGCGGCCTCCTCGTAGGGCTGGTGCTGGGGCTGCACAACTTCCCCGAGGGCATGGCCACGTTCTTCAGCACCTACCAGGACCCGAAGATCGGCCTGACGCTCGCCGTCGCCGTCGCGATCCACAACGTGCCGGAGGGCATCGCTGTCGCGGCGCCGGTCTATGCGGCGACGGGGTCGCGGGGCAAGGCCTTCTGGTGGGCCACCGTCTCCGGGTTGACGGAGCCCATCGGCGCCTTGGTGGCCGCGGCTCTGATCAGCTGGGTGGTACCGGAGTCCGTGCTGGGACTGTTCTACGGGCTGGTGGCCGGGATGATGGTGTTCCTTGCGCTGGACGAGATGCTGCAGGCGTCGTGGCGCTACCAGACGGACAAGCACCAGACCATCTACGGCATGCTGGCCGGGATGGCGATCGTCGCCGCGAGCCTCGTCCTGTTCTCTGCGGCCTGAGGGACACGGGGCCCCGGCCGCCCGTCCCCGCTGGCTGAGGTGCCGCGCAGCGGCCTCGAAGCCTATGAAACGTGAGCTGACAAGGAGCGTTTCTTAGGCTTCGAGGCTCGTCGCTTCGCTCCTCGCGCCTCAGCAAGCGGGAGGGGGCTCGTCGCTCCTTGCGCCTCAGCCAGCGGGAGGGGGCTCGTCGCTCCTCGCGCCTCAGCCAGCGGGAGGGGCTCGTCGCTCCGCTCATCGCGCCTCAGCCAGCGGGAGAGGCGAGGTGATCGGGATCCAGATCGATGCGACGCAGCAGCTGTGCGTTCAGCGCCACGATGATCGTCGACAACGACATCAGCACCGCCCCCACCGCCGGGGACAGCACCACCCCGATGGGCGCCAGCACGCCGGCGGCCAGCGGCACCGCGACGATGTTGTAGCCCGCCGCCCACACCAGGTTCTGGATCATCTTGCGGTAACTCGCCCGCGACAGGTCGATCATGGACAGCACCGCCCGTGGGTCGTTGCCCGCCAGCACCACGCCGGCCGACTCCATCGCCACGTCCGTCCCCGCCCCGATCGCGATCCCTACCTCGGCGCGGGCCAGGGCGGGGGCGTCGTTGACGCCGTCGCCCACCATCGCCACGGTCAGCCCGCGACCCTGCAGCTCGGTCACCTTGGTGTCCTTGTCCTGCGGCAGCACCTCGGCGAACACCTCGTCGATGCCCAGCTCGGCGCCGACGGCCTCGGCGACCTGCCGTGCGTCGCCGGTGACCATCGCCACCCGCACGCCGCGATCCTGCAGCGCCCTGACCGCAGCCTTCGACTCCGCGCGGACCTTGTCCTCGACGGCGACCGCCCCGATCACCTCACCGTCGCGGATGACGTGCAGCACGCCGGCTCCCCGCCCGGTCCACGAGTCAGTCGGCCCCGTGAGAGCCGACGGCGTCTCCAGCCCCAGCTCGCGCAGCAGGGTGGGCCCGCCCACCTGGATCGTCGAGCCGTCGACGGTGGCCCGCACCCCGCGGCCGGTGGACGCAGAGAAGTCCGTCCCGCGCCGTCGGATGCCCGAAGCCTCCGGGTGCTCGGCGGCCGCCGCGACGATCGCCCGCGCGACGGGGTGCTCGCTGTCCGCCTCGGCCGCCGCCGCCAGCGACAGCAGCTCGGCCTCGGACACCCCAACCGCCGCGACACCCGTCACCGCGTGCGCGCCCTCCGTCAGCGTGCCGGTCTTGTCGAACAGCACCACATCGATGGTGCGCATCCGCTCAAGCGCCATCCGGTCCTTGATCAGCACGCCGTTCTTGGCCGCGCGCTCGGTGGAGATCGCGATGACAAGGGGGATCGCCAGGCCCAGTGCGTGGGGGCAGGCGATGACCAGCACGGTGACGGTCCGCACCACGGCCTGGTCGGGGCTGCCGAGCAGGGTCCACGCGATGGCTGTCAGGATCCCCGCGCCGAGCGCGAACCAGAACAGCAGCGCGGCGGCTCTGTCCGCCAGGGCCTGGGCCCGCGACGACGAGGCCTGCGCGTCGGCCACCATCCTCTGGATCCCGGCCAGGGCCGTGTCGTCGCCGGTGGCCTCGACCCGTACCCGCACCGTGTTGTCCGTGGCGACGGTGCCGGCGACGACGCGCTCGCCCTCGCCGCGCGCCACCGGCTGCGACTCCCCGGTGATCATCGACTCGTCGAACTCGGCCGCGCCGTCGACGATCGTCCCGTCCGCGGGCACCCGGGCGCCGGCCCGGACGAGCACCACGTCGTCGACCGCCAGCTCCGAGATCGGGACGACGACCGTCCCGTCGTCGGTCACCCGCTCCGCCTCGCTTGGCAGCAGTTCTGCCAGCGCGTCGAGAGCCGAGGAGGCGGCGCCGAGCGCCCGCATCTCCATCCAGTGGCCGAGCAGCATGATGGTCACCAGCAGCGCCAGCTCCCACCAGAAGTCGAGCTCGAAGCCGCCGATGCCGAGCGTGGTGACCCACGAGGCCACGAACGCGACGGTGATGGCCAGCGAGATGAGCAGCATCATCCCCGGCTGTCGGGTCTTCAGCTCACGCCACCCGCCCTTGAGGAACGGCACCCCGCCGTAGGCGAAGATCACCGTGCCCAGGATCGGCGCGATCCATGTGGAGCCGGGGAATTCCGGCAGGTGGTACCCGAGCAGGTGCGCCACCATCGGGCTGAAGACCACCACCGGGATGGTCAGCACCAGGGATGCCCAGAAGCGGTTCTTGAACATCGCCGTCGAGTGTCCGGCGTGCTCCCCGTGGGAGTGGACCTGCTTATCGTCTGCCCCGGAGTGGGCGGCGCCGTGGGGCATCGCCTGCCCGTGGGTGCCGTGGCCGGCGCGGTTGTCGTCGACCGCCATGCCGCCGTGGTCCGCGTGGCCCGCGTGCGGGTCGGGGGAGGGGTGATGGTTCTGGTGCTCTGACTGCTCCATGTCTCAGTTATATACCCCCAGGGGGTATCAAATCAAGCCTTTGGGGGAAACGTGTTGCCCGACGCCCCCCAGAGCGCCGGGCAACACGGGATCACTCGTAGCGCAGCGAGTTCACCGGATCCGCCCGCGCGGCCCGCGCCGCCGGGAACGTCCCGGCGAGGAAGGCGATGGCAACCACGAGGGCGATGACCGCCCCCACAGCCAGGGGGTCGAACGCGATCAGCGTGAGTCCCGGGAGGTCCGCCAGGAGGGTGCGCGACAGCATACGGCTCAGGACGCCGCCCGCCAGCATGGCCACACCCACGCCCAGCACGCTCCCGAGCAGGCCGATGACGGTGGCCTCCAGGCTGAACAGCCCGAACACCCGCCCGTTGCCCATCCCCATGGCCTTCATCAGGCCGATCTCGCGGGTCCGCTCCTGCACCGACATGTACAGCGTGTTGACGATTCCGAAGCTGGCGGCCAGCAGCGCGATGATCGCGAACGCGTTGAGCACCAGCACGATCCCGTCGATGACGGTGGTGAAGGTCCCCAGCTGGTCGGAGACGGTGACGGCGGAGTAGCCGGCGTCCGCGAGCCGGTCCTGGAGCGCTTCGGTCTCCTCCGTGGTGGCGCCGGCGTCGTACCAGACGGATGCCTCCGCGTAGCGGTCCTCCTCGTCGGCAGGGAGGCCCGTGTTCTGCGCCTCCTCGAGAGCCATGCTGAGGGTGTCGTTGAGCACGATGCTCGCGCCCGTGGGGGAGGCGAGTCCCTCCTCGGCGACGCCGACGACGGTGGCCTCCATGGTGTGCGCGGTGCGAAGCGCGTCGCTGATCTGCAGGGTCACGCTCTGGCCGATCGCGTCCGCCTCGTCGGCGAAGCCGAGCGGCTCGACGTAGGACACGGGCAGCACCAGCTGCGACTCGTCCGACGCGTCGTCGGGAGCCTGGCCGGCGATCAGCTGGATCTCCTGGCCGGACACGAGGCTGCCCACGTTGACGACGTAGGGGGTGCCGTCGCCCGCCTGGATGAAGTCCGGGCTGAGCGACCTGGTGGGCTGCACGTCCAGCACGCCGTCGACGCCTGCGAGTTCATCGAGGTCCTCCTGCGTGAGCGCCGTGACCACGCCTCCACCGCCGGGGCCGGGCTGGTCGCTGCTGATGGCATCGGGGTCGTACTCGCGGGGGCCCGAGGACCCTCGCATGCCGGACTCGCCCTCGGCTGTGCGGGTCACGGTGAGCACGTCGGAGGCGCCGACGGCGGTGACCGTGTCGTCGATGTAGCGGTTGATGCCGGTGCCCAGCCCGCTGGTGAGGGTGAGCGTGAACGCCCCGACGAAGATCGCCAGGACCGTCAGGATCGTGCGGGTCTTGGAGCGGAACACGTTGGCGAACGCCGATCCGACGAGGTCGTGGGCCTTCATGCCGCCACCCCCTGCTCGTCGCCGACGAGGAGCCCGTCGCGGATGATGAGGCGGCGGTCGCAGCGTGCCGCGAGGTCGTCGTCGTGGGTGACGATGATGAGCGTGATGCCGTGCTGGCGGTTGAGGTCCAACAGGATGTTCTCGACGACGGCGCCGGTGGCCGAGTCGAGATTGCCCGTGGGCTCGTCGGCGAAGATGATCCGAGGCGTGTTGATCAAGGCCCGCGCGATCACCACCCGCTGCTTCTGGCCGCCGGACAGGTCGCTGGCCTTGTTCCTGGACTTGTCGTCGAGCTCGAGCTGCTCCAGCACCTCCATGCCCAGCCGCCGTCGCTCGCTGCGCGGGACCCCCGCGATCTTCAGCGGCAGCGTGACGTTGTCTAGCACCGTCGCGCTCGGCGTGAGGAAGAACTGCTGGAACACGAACCCGAAGGTCTGGTTGCGGGTGCGGTTGAGCCGCCGTCCGCGCAGCTCACCGGTGTCGACGCCCTCCAGCGTGATGCTGCCCGACGTCGGCGCGTCCAGCAGCGCGAGCGTGTGCATGAGGGTGGATTTGCCGGATCCGCTCTTGCCGAGGATCGCGATGCTCTCGCCCGGCTGGATGTCTAGGGTGACGCCGCGGAGCGCCTCGAAGCTGCTCTGGCCACGGCCGTAGGTCTTGTGCACCTCGCGGGCCGAGATGATGGGGCTGGTCAACTGATCCTCCTGATGAACGCCGGCCGCGTGGAAGCGGGCGGCATCTTCAATCATCCGCAGCCTGCGCCCCTGACGCATCGTCTCGATGTGGGCTCCTGCGGTACTGCGCCGGTGGTAGGTGGCACTGCCGTCGATTCGCCCAAGCCGGGTCTCACCGGAACGCGTAGGACTCCACGTGCAGCCGCTCCGCGGAAACGCCGGCCGTGCGCAGCTCGGAGGCCAACTGCTGCATCATCGACGTGGGCCCGCACATCCGCACCCCCAGTTCGTCCGCGTCGACGCCTCCGGCGGCAAGAACGTCGGCGGCGCTCACCCGGGGCTCGACGGTGGTGTCGATGAAGCGCACGGTGAGCCACGGGTACCGCTCGGCGCCCTGACGCAGCTCCTCGTCCATGGGGCTCGCGACGGCGTCCCGGCGTGACCACAGCAGGGTCACCCGTCCACCCGGTCCGTCTTCACCGGCCGTCCTGATGGTCGCGATCATGGGCGCGATCCCCGCACCGCCCGCCACCCAGACGTTGCTGGGCTCGTGTGGGACGGGATCGGTGGACCCCTGGGGGGCGCTGAGCCACACGCGGTCGCCCACCGCCACGCGCTCGACGAGCCGGCGCGTGCCCTTGCCGGACGCCTTCACCCCCAGTTCGAGTTCCCCGTCGGGGCTGACGCCGGCGACGGTGAACGGGTGCGCCCGCTCGCGCGCGGACCGAAGCCCCAGGTACACGAAGTGGCCCGGCTGGAATCCGCGGTCCCGATCGGGCTTGACGTGGACCATGGCCACGAGGTCGCTGAGCCGGTGGACCTGCGTGATGGTGCCGTTGCGAAGGCGGCCCCGGGCGTGGCGGGCGAGCGTCCGGTCGAGCACCGCCCACACGCCGTAGGCGCACACGACGACGTAGACCGCACGCAGTGCCACCGACGAGGGGGTCAGCTCCGCGTCGACGAAGCCGTGATACATCGCCACGAGGACGTATACGGCGAGTACGGCGTGCATGATCCGCCAGATGTCGTAGCTGCTGCGGGCGATCCACCCGAGGGGGCCTCGCCAGCGCGCCGCCCGGGTTCCCGGCGCGAGGAACGCCCAGGCGATGAGCAGCACGGTCACCTTCTCCATGACTTCCATCACCATTGAGGTGGCACTCGGCTCGCCGCGGGTGGCCATGATCCGGGGATGGACGATGGCCAGGGCGAACCCGAGCGTCCCCGCGACGCGGTGCCACCACAGCTGCGCGTCGATCCCACCGAAGAGCCTCGCCGGCGCCGGGCGCTGGGTGATCGAGAGCATGGCGGCGGACATCAACCAGATCGCCTCCACGCCCAGGGTCTCGCCCACGCGGTCACCGAGGGGCTTGTCGGCTGGCAGCAGCGCCATCCACAGCGCCGCGATGACCACGGCACCCACGACGGTGGCCACCATCCCGGGGCGCAACCACAGCCCGACGCCGGGCGGACGAAGAGACACTGTGCTGGCGTGATGCGACATGGTGTCATCCTTCGCCTTGGTCCTTGTGCCGCGCATCCGCCCGGCGCGGCAACCGGCGCCTACTTCGATCGCAGTAGGTCAGGGATGCCCGACTCGCACCAGGCCGGACTGGTATGCCGCCACCACCAGCTGGGCGCGGTCGCGCAGGTTCAGCTTGGTCATGGCGCGGTTGAGGTGCGTCTTGACCGTGAGAGGGGAGAGCACCAGGCGGTCCGCGATGTCGTCGTTGGTGAGGCCCTCCGCTGCCAGGGCCACCAGTTCGCGCTCGCGGTCGGTGAGCAGCGGGAGCGGGAGTGGGCCACCCGACTCGGTGGCCTGGGCGACGCTGGTGGGCTGGGCGAGGAACCTGGCGATCAGCCCCTTCGTCGCGGCCGGCGACAGCAGCTGGTCGCCCGCGGCGACGATGCGGATGGCCTCCAGCAGCTGCGCCGGTTCGACGCCCTTGCCGAGGAAACCCGAGGCCCCGGCTCGGAGGGCCTCGAAGACGTACTCGTCCAGCTCGAAGGTGGTCAGGATGAGAACCCGGACCCCGGCCAGGTCGTCGTCGGCGCAGATCCTGCGGGTGGCCTCCAACCCGTCGAGCACCGGCATCCGCACGTCCATGAGGACGACATCGGCGGCCGTCTCGCGCACCAGCCGGAGCGCCTCCTCCCCGTCGGCGGCCAGGCCCACCACCTCCAGCTGGGGGTCCGAGTTGATCAACGCCGCGAACCCGCTCCTGACCAGGGCCTGGTCGTCGGCGAGCACCACTCGGATGGTCATGAGTCCTCCCTCAGAAGGGGCAGCTCGGCGGTCACGACGAACAGGCCGGGGTCGTGGGTGAGGGTGAGTGTTCCGCCAGCGGCCAGCACGCGTTCGCGCATCCCCATCAGGCCGAAGCCGCTCGACGGCTCGTGCTCCCGCTCGCCGGGGGGTACCGGATTGCTGATCTCGATGCTCAGCGTGTCCCCGCGGCGGATGACCACGCTCACGGGCGATCCCGGGGCGTGCTTGCGCGCGTTGGTCAGCGCCTCCTGCACCAAGCGATGCGCTGCGTGGCCGGCCAGCGGGGCCACCCCGTCGAGACCGGTGGGTCCGGTGACGGTGAGGGGCACGCCGAGCCTGCGAGCCGCGTCGAACGTGTCGGCCAGGTCCGTGGGGGCGGGAGCCGCGGCGGAGGGAACCAGGCTCTCGTCCTGGCGCAGGACGCCGAGGATGCCCTGCAGCTCGTCGAGCACGGTGGCCGCGGCCGTGCGGATGTGGCCGATCGACGCCTCGGCCGTTGCAGGGTCGCTGCGCAGGAGGTGTCCGGCGACGCCCGCCTGGACATTGATCACGCTGACGTGGTGGGCCATCACGTCGTGCAGCTCGCGCGCGATGCGGACCCTGTCCTCCGCGACCAGGCGCAGCGCCAACTGGTCGTTGGCCGCCTCCGCGCGCTCTGCCCGCTGTTCGAGGGCCTCCACCATCAGCCGCTGGCTCCGCGCCGCCAACCCGATCGCCGTCCCGATCCACAGCCAGAGGAACCCCTCGCCCGGCTTCCCCCACCACGGCGCTCCCGAGAGCACACCCGCCAGGGTGGCGCTCAGGAGCACGACGGTGGCGCCGGCGGCCGAGATCATCACCGTGCGGCGCTCCCGGTGCAGTGCCAGCGAGAACGCCAACGCGGCGGGGGCAAACGGGGCCAGGTTGAGCGGGTGACCGCTCGCCTGCGCGATCGCGGACGCCGCGACCGACACCCAGAAGGCGGGGGCAAGGTGCCATCGGCGGCCCAGCAGCGCGGTCGCGGCCACCAGGGTGAGGGCGACGTCGAGCCACCCGTAGGCGTACGGCGCGCCGCCGTGGGGTGGGCTCGAAGCAATCGTGGGGCCCGCCACGAGGGTCAGCATCGCCGCGGCGCCCACGACGGCGAGCTCCGCGGGTAGGCGGAGGGTGTGACGTGGGGCCATAGCCGTCACCTTAGGCGCGAGGCGGGCGCTGCCGCGTCGTCCGGGCGCAGGCTGGGCCGGGTACTGCGGGCGGAGTAGGACATGATGTGTATTAGTATCTGCGTATGCACGCGGACAAGAAGGCTCATGACGTCCCCTCGGAATTCGTCGACCTCGCCGCCGAGGTGCTCGCCCTGCTGTCGGACCCCACCCGGATCCGGGTCATCCTCTCCCTCCAATCCACGGACGAGCTGTCCGTGGGTGAACTGGCCGAAAGGGTCGGCAAGAATCCCTCCGGCGTGTCCCAGCACCTTGCCCGGCTCCGGATGGCGCGCATGGTCACCACCCGGCAGGACGGCACCAAGGTTCTGTACAAGCTCGCCGACGAGCACGCCCTCGGCGTCATCCTGGAGGCCGTCAGGCAGGCGGAGCACTCCGTCGCTGCGACCGGGCAGACGCCGCTGCACCACACCGTCGTGAACGACGACGCCCCGCAGCGGGGGACCGACAGACTAGGCCCCCGCCGCAGGTCCTCAGACGCCTGAGCGCGGGTCCTCACTATGCTGATAGTCCTTCGCAACCGCACCTACCGGACCCTGTTCTCCGCCCAGGTGATCGCGCTTCTCGGCACCGGCCTGCTCACCGTGGCCCTAGGGTTGTTGGCCTTCGAGGTCTCGCCGGACAGCGCCGGCGCGGTGATGGGGCTCGCGATGACCATCAAGATGGCGGCCTACGTTGGCGTCGCCCCCGTGATGTCCGCCGTCGTCGCCCGGGTGCCGCGCAAGCCGCTGCTGATCACCGCGGATCTGGTCCGCGCCGGCGTCGCTCTGTGCCTGCCCTTCGTGAGCGAGGCGTGGCAGATCTATGCGCTGATCTTCCTGCTTCAGTCGGCCTCGGCCACGTTCACGCCGGCCTTCCAGGCACTGATCCCGTCGGTGCTACCCCAAGAGCGGGAGTACACGCGGGCGCTCTCGTTGTCGCGGCTGGCCTACGACATGGAGGCCCTCGCCAGCCCCATGATCGCCGCACTTCTGTTGGCGGTGGTGGGATATCAGGACCTGTTCGTGGGCACCGTCGTGGGTTTTGCCGGCTCAGCGGTTCTGGTGGCTGTCACCCGGCTCCCACAGGTCGAGCCGCCCCCGCCCGCGCCGTTCCTCGAGCGCCTGACCAGCGGCACCCGGCACTTCTGGGCCGCGCCCGAACTGCGCGGGCTGTTGGGGATCAACCTCGTCGTGGCCGCCACCACCGCGATGGTAATCGTCAACACCGTCGTGATCGTGCGCGCGCACCTCGGGCGCGATCAGGGTGACCTGGCCCTGCTGCTGGCCGCCTACGGGGCGGGCTCGATGCTGGTGGCGTTGGCGGTACCGCGGCTGCTCGACCACCTGCCCGATCGTCGAGTGATGCTGGCGGGCGCGTCCATCCTTCCGGCGAGCCTGGGCGTGGCGGCTGCTGTCCTTGCGTGGGTCGATGCAGGGCTTGCGTGGCGGCTGCTGTTTGGGCTCTGGTTCGTCATCGGCGCCGCGACCTCTGCGGTGCTCACGCCGTCGGCGCGGCTCCTGCGCAGGAACTCGACGGAGCAGACCTGCCCGGCGGTGTTCGCCGCCCAGTTTTCGCTCTCGCATGCGTGCTTCCTCCTCACGTATCCGCTCGCAGGACTGCTGGGTGCCCAGTTCGGGCTGCCAGGTGTGGCGACGGTGCTTGTGGGCGTGGCGGTGGTCGGCCTGGGGTGGGCGCGCTCGGCGTGGACGGTGGTACCCCAGGTCTCGGACGAGACGTTCGTCCACCGAGGTTCACGTACGATCGACGCGTGAACGACGGTCATAGTCCTTTGCCCTCCGGGGCCGCCCAGATGTCTCTGAGCCCTTCGACGGGGGTGAGGCAGCGATGATTGTCGAGTGGCTACTGCTCCTGGCCGTGGTTGTGCTGATCGCCGCGAACGCCATGTTCGTGGCCGCCGAATTCTCCCTGGTGGCCGTGGACCGTCCCACTGTGGCGAGGCTCGCCGAGACGGACCCGAAGGCTAAGTCGCTGCGCGAGGCGCTGCGCACCATGTCGACGCAGCTTTCCGGCGCGCAGCTCGGCATCACCATCACCAGCCTGGTGGTCGGCTTCATCGCGGAGCCTTCGATCGCGACGCTGCTCCAGGTGCCGATCCGCGCCGCCGGCCTGCCTGAGGAGACGGCCTCCGTGGTGGCCTTCACCGCAGCCTTCCTCATCGCGACCATGGTCCAGATGGTGTTCGGCGAGCTGGTGCCCAAGAACTGGGCCATCGCTGAGCCTCTGAAGGTGGGGCGGGCGGTGGTGGGGTTCCAGCGTGGCTTCACCTGGGTGAGCAGGCCGCTGCTGTGGTTCCTCAACGGCACCGCCAACCACATCGTCCGCGCGCTGGGCATGGAGCCGCAGGAGGAGCTCGCCTCCGCCCGTTCCGCGCAGGAGTTGGGATCGCTCGCCGCCCGTTCCGCACAGCAGGGCCTGCTGGGCGAGGAGCTTGCGAGGCGGCTCGAACACTCCGTGGCACTCAACGAACGCACTGCTTCCGACGCCATGACCCCGCGACCCCGCGTCCGCTTCCTCGAGCTCGACGAGACCGCGTCGGACGTTCTCGATGCGGTCCGCGCCAGCGGCCACGCGCGTTTCCCGGTCATCGGCGAGAGCGTCGACGATGTCCGAGGGGTCGTGCTCTTCAAGGACGCCCTGGCGATCCCCTCGGCGGACCGCGCTGGCCGCACCGTCCAGGACCTGGTCCGTCCCATCCGGGCCGTGCCCTCGACGATGCCCCTGGGCTCGGTGCTCGAGGTCCTTCGACTCGGGGTACAGATGGCGGTCGTCGTCGATGAATACGGCGGCACCGACGGCATCGTGACTCTTGAGGACGTGGTGGAGGAGATCGTCGGCGAGATCGATGACGAGCAGGACAACCCCACCCGCGCCTACCGCCAGCTGGAGGAGCGGCGTTGGTCCTTGTCTGGGCTGCTCCGGCCGGACGAAGCGAGCGAGACACTGAGCATCGAACTGCCCGAGGGACGCGAGTCCGACACCCTCGGCGGCCTCATCACAGAGCAGCTCGGCCGCTTCCCGCGGGTGGGCGACGAGGTGCTCCTCGGCGTCCGCGACGAGACCAGACCCGACGGCGATGGGCTACCGACCCCGGCGGTCGCGCGGCTGAAGGTCACCCGTCTGGATGGCTGGCGCGTCGACAGGCTCACCCTGACCGTCGAGGATGCAGAGGAAGGTGAGGTCGATGCTTGATTCCACTGCCATCCTCATTGCCATCGCCCTGCTGATCGGCAACGCCTTCTTCGTGGGTGCCGAGTTCGCGCTCATCGCCGCTCGGCGCACGCAGATCGAGCCGCGGGCCGCGGCCGGATCGCGCTCGGCGCGGATCACGCTGCGGGCCATGGAACGGGTCTCCCTCATGATGGCCGGTGCACAACTGGGCATCACCATGTGCTCCCTCGGACTGGGCGCCATCGGTGAGCCCGCCGTCGCGCATCTGCTGGAGATCCCGCTGGCCGCCATCGGCATCAGCGGCGCCGCGCTCCACACGGTGTCTTTCATCATCGCGCTGGCCATCGTCGTGTTCCTGCACATGGTGCTCGGCGAGATGGTGCCGAAGAACATCGCGATCTCCGGTCCCGAGCGATCCGCCATGATCCTCGGCCCCATTCTCTACGGGATCGTGCTCGTGCTGCGCCCGCTGATCTGGCTGCTCAACTGGATCGCCAATGCGGTGCTGCGCCTGCTGAAGGTGGAGCCGAGGGAGGAGATCGCCTCGGCATTCACCGCCGACGAGGTGGCCGCCTTCATCGCGGAGTCGCGCGAGGAGGGGCTGCTCGAGGATCGCGAACACCAGCTGCTCAGCGGGGCGGTCAGCATCGGGACTGAGACCGTCGAGGCGGTGATGGTCCCGCTAGGCGACCTCGTGACGCTCCCCTCCGAGGCCACGCCGGCCCAGGTGGAGGCGGAGTTCCTGCGCACGGGATACTCGCGTTTCCCCGTCGCAGCGCAGGAGGGCCACGTCGTCGGCTACGTCCACCTCAAGGATTTCCTCGGGCTGACCGACGACGAATTCACCCGTCCCCTAGGCGAGCACGTGGTCCGGCCGCTGGCCACCATTGCGAAGGACGCCACCCTGGAGGCCACGCTCGCCGCGATGCAGGCCGGAGGCACGCACTTCGCGCTCGTCATTGACGGCGAGCAGACGGTGGGCGCGGCCATGCTGGAGGACGTCGTCGAGCGGCTGATCGGTGAGGTCAAGGACGCTGCGACGGTGGCGCGGCGGTAGGCGCCTCTGCATTCTGCTACCTAGAGAGCGGCATCTGTGCATATACGCAGATGCCGCTCTCTGGGTAGATAGTTGCAGACGGTCGAGGCCGATCAGAGGGTGATCTCCAGGGTGCTGGTCAGGTCGCAGGCGGAGCTGCCTCCGACGAAGACATCGATCACTGTGGCGTCCTGCACCCAGGTGCGGGTGGCGGCGCTCCAGTAGCGCAACTGGTCGGGACCCAGCTCGAACTCGACCTCCACCGAGGCACCCGCGGGCACGTGCACGCGCTGGAAGCCTTTGAGCTCGCGGACCGGACGGGTGGCGGTGCCGTAGCGCTGGTGGATGTACAGCTGGGCCACCTCGTCGGAATCCACTTCGGAGGTGTTGGTGAGTGTCACCGCGACCCTGGCCGTCTCCCCGACCGCGACACTCGCCGGCGCCCGCAGGTCCGAGTAGCCCACCGTGGCATAGGTGAGGCCGTGCCCGAAGGGGTAGAGCGGGGTGCTCTCCTCGTCCCAGTAGCGCTTGTCCGCCTCCTCCGGCTGGAAGGTGCGGTAGTGCGAGTGCACCATCGGCACCTGGCCCACATGCCGGGGCCAGGTGAAGGGCAGCCGGCCGGCGGGGGAGACGTCTCCGAACAGCACCCGTGCGACCGCGTCTCCGCCGCGCACGCCCGGGTACCAGATCTGGACGATGGCGTCGGCGTTGGCGTCGGCCCAGCGCAGGTCCAGCGGGCGGCCCGACATCACGAGCACGACCATGGGGGTGCCCGTGGCGTGGACGCGCTGCAACAGCTCAAGCTGGCGGCCGGGGAGGTCGAGCGTGGAGACCGAGGCCTTCTCGCCGATCATGTTCTGCGGCTGCCCCACCACCACGACGGCAACCTCGGACTCTGCGGCCAGGGCGACGGCGCGCTCCAGCTCGGCGTCCTCATCGAAGCCCTCAGGAGTCTGCGGCAGCGTGCCCGACTCGTGGCTGTCGAACATGGACGGGTAGACCCGGGTGGCGCAGGCCGTGGCCGGCGCGTACTCGACGCGCGTCCCCTCTCCGGCGCGGCGGCGGATGCCGTCGAGGAGGGTGACGGACTCGGACTCGTCGAAGTCGAAGATCCAGGGGCCGAGGATGTCGCGCTGCGAGTCGGCGAGGTCGCCGAGGACCGCGATCGAGGCGGGCGCCCTCAGCGGCAGGGCACCGTCGTTCTTGAGCAGGACGGCGGTGCGCTCGGCGGCCGCCTGGGCGGCGTCGCGGTGCGAGGCGTCGCCGAGGACGGTGGCGGTGGCGGCCTCGTCGACGAACGGCTGCTCGAACAGGCCGGCGGTGAACTTGGCGGTGAGGACCCGGCGGACGGCTAGATCGATGGTGGCCTCGTCGACCAGCCCGTCCGCCACGGCCTGCGGGAGGCGCGTGTAGGAGGCGTCGAACATGGCCATCTCCATGTCCAGCCCGGCGTAGACCGCGCGGGCGCCGGCGTCGGTGAGGTCGCGGGCGAAGTGCTGGGTCTCGAGCGATCGCACCGCGTTGGCGTCTGAGACGACGAAGCCGTCGAAGCCCAGTTCGTCGCGGAGCATGTCGGTGAGCAGCCAACGGTTGCCGCTCGCGGGCACGCCGTTGAGGTCCATGTAGGCGCTCATGATGTTCTTGGCGCCGGCGTCGATGGCGGCCTTGAAGGGCGGGAAGTAGACGTTGTGGAGCTCGGAGTCCGAGATTTCCGAGTCCTCGTAGTCGCGGCCGCCGCGGGCCGCGCCGTAGCCGGCGAAGTGCTTCGGCCCGGCGATGACGGACTCGGGCCCGCCGTCGCCCTGGAACCCGCGCACCTGCGCGGCCGCCATCGCCCCACCCAGGCACGGGTCCTCGCCGGCGCCCTCGATGATGCGGCCCCAGCGTGGGTCGCGGGCGATGTCCACCATGGGCGCGAACGTCCAGTGGATGCCGACGGCGCGGGCCTCGCGGGCTGCGACCCGCTGGCCCTGCTCGGCCACCTCGGGGTCCCAGCTCGCCGCGACCGCGATCGGCACGGGGAAGGTGGTGCGCAGGCCGTGGATGACGTCGAAGCCGAAGAGGGCCGGGATGCCGTGGCGGTTGCCGGCGATGGTCCTGCGCTGCAGGTGGTTGGCCAGTGCCGCATTGCGGACGAACAGCAGCGAGCCGACGCGTCCGGCGTCGATCTCCTTGTCCACCATCCGCGGGAAGTCGAGGAACTGCCGTTGCTCGAAGGGCATAGCCGCCAGGTCCTCGTCGGAGACTACCGGGGTGTCGAGCTGGCCGAAGTAGAAGTACTGCGTCAGCTGGCCGGCCTTCTCCTCCAGTGTCAGGCGGCCGAGGAGGTCCTCGACGCGCTCCTCGACGGGGAGGGCAGGGTCGCGGTAGGCGGGGGCGTCGGTCATGGGGGTCCTTCGGGGTCGGCGTCGACGGTGGTCTCAATTCGTAGTGAACAGCATAGTTCAAGGATGGTCAAGGCTTGACTCAGGCCGCTCCATGGGTTCAAGGTTTGGGGTAGGAAAGTTTTAAGGAGGTGGCGATGTCGACCAGCCCGGCGAAGCGTGGACCCTATGCGAAATCGGCGGAGAAGCGCGCCGCCATCGCCAAGGCTGCGTACGAGGTGGTGATGGAGATGGGGCATGTGCAGCTGACGACGGCGGCGGTCGCGGCCCGGGCCGGCATGTTGGAGCGGACGATGCTCTACCACTTTCCGACCCGCGACCACCTCCTGGTCGCGGCCATTGAGTACTTCGAGGGATTCATCGACGGCGACGGGCAGGAGGGTGAGCGCCCGCTCGCCCCGCCGTCGGAGTTCCGCGACCTCATTGATCAACTCGCCCAGCGCTCCCCTGGGGAGGACAAGCGGCTGCGCCTCCAGGTGGCGCTTGCGTCGGCCGCGCAGGACCCGACGCACCCCGCCCACGAGTTCTTCCAGCGCCATTACGAGCGGGTCATGGCGGAGATGATCGACCTCATGAAAGCCCGGCAGGCGGCGGGCCTGGCGCACCCTGACCGCGATCCGGTGCGGATGGCCCGTCAGTTCGTTGCAGTCTGGGACGGGCTCCAGCAGAGCTGGCTGATCCGCCGCGACTTCGACCTCACCGAGGAGATCACTGAGGCCTTCCGAGAGATCAGCGGCCAGAACGCGTTGGAGGCGAGGGCGGCGGTCCAGGACCTCCTCTCGCGCATCTGACACGTTCTCGCTGAACCTGGGTCGAGACACGCCCGCCCGCGGGTTGAGCCGGGCCACGCGGCGGAGCGGCGGAGCCCGCGTCGAAACCATCGGTTGGCATCCCAGGGACCTGGGTCGGGTTCGGCGGCGGCTGAGGGGGACCGGCCTCGCCCATGGGCGCCCTCGGCACGCCCAACCGCGGCGTGCCTTGCCCAACGCCCGACCCACCGCGACCGGTCCCCCTCATCCACCGCTCCGCCTGAAACCCTCGGATCTGCGCGACCCCAACCGCTGGCTGAGGTGCCGCGAAGCGGCCTCGAAGCCTAAAAGAAACGTAGGCTGACAAGGGAAGTTTTGAGGCTTCGAGGCTCGTCGCTGCGCTCCTCGCGCCTCAGCCCGCGGGCGCGCTCCTCACTCCTCATTCAGCAGGTGGAGGCTCAGTGGCCGAAGTGGTCCGAGTCCATCAGGTGGTAGTCCGAGCTCTTGAGCGCGGTCAGGGTCCGGACCTCGTCGTCGGTGAGTTGGAGGCCGAGCGCGGCGAAGTTCTCGGCCAGCCTCTCCCGGTTCGACGACTTCGGAATGGGGAGCAGGCCCTGCTGGAGGTGCCAGGCCAGCACCGCCTGGGCGGGGGAGACGTCATGCGCGTCAGCAACCTCCCAGACGGCAGGATGGCCGATCAGCCCGGTGCCGGCGGCCAACGGGGCCCACGACTCCGTCACAATCCCGTGCTTCTCATGGAATGCCCTCTCAGCCGTGCGCTCGGTGAACGGGTTGCACTGGATCTGGTTGACCTCCGGCGCGACACCCGTGGCATCGATGAGGCGCTGCACATGCTCGGGCTTGAAGTTGGACGTCCCGATCGCCCTGGTCAGGCCGCGCTCGCGCGCCTCGATCAGCCCCTCCCAAGCGCGGACGTACAGGTCCTGATCCGGGTTGGGCCAGTGGATGAGGACCAGGTCGGCGTACTCGAGGCTCAGCCGGCCGAGGTTTCCCTCCACTCCCGCGACGGCGTTGCCGTGCCACTTCTTGTTGAACTTCGTGGTGACGAACACGTCCTCGCGAGCCAGCCCCGACTCCCGCACCGCCCGCCCGACTCCGGCCTCGTTGCGGTAGTTCTCCGCAGTGTCGACGAGCCGGTAGCCGATCTCGAACGCGGTGAGGCACATCTCGCGCACCTCCGCGTCGTCCAGGGGCCAGGTGCCGGCGCCGATCGCGGGGATCGCAGTGCCGCCGGTCAAGGGAATTGTGGGCGCGAGCGCAGTCATGGCCCCATTCTCTCCGACGAGGCCAGCCTTGCGCGACGCGGAGACCTGCCCCCAGGTTCAGGGCAGATACCCCGGGGGGCATAATGGTTTCAGGCATACGCACATGCCAAAGACCAGGTGAGGAGAGAGATGACCACGCACGACCATGGCAAGAAGGTGCTGCAGGACCTCCAGGGGCCCGCGAAGGAGCTGCGCTCCCGGATTCCTGAGGTGTATGACGGCTACTCGGCCATGCACAAGGCGGTGCTCGGTCCCGGCGCGCTCGACACGAAGACGAAGGAGCTGATCGCACTGGCGATCGGCGTCTCGGAGAAGTGCGACGGGTGCATCGCCAGCCACGCACGCGGTGCCGCCCGAGCGGGCGCCACGGCAGAAGAGGTGGCGGAGGCGCTCGGAGTGGCCATTCTCATGCGGGGCGGCCCCGCGACGGTCTACGGCCCGCGAGCCATGGACGCCTTCCTGGAGTTCCTGGAGTGACCGTCTGCTGGTGGTGGGCTCCTTAGCCGAGGCGTCGGGCTGATCCGCCCCTGGCTACTGCTAGCGTCGGCGCCGTGATCACGCGCGCGCTCGGCATCGCCCTTGGGGTGGCGGCCGACGCCGTGCTCGGGGACCCCGCCCGGCATCACCCCGTCGCGTGGTTCGGGACCTTCGCGAGCCGCGTCGAGCAGCTCCTGTACGCCGACGACCGCGCCCGAGGCGCCGCGTTCACCGCCGCGACGGTGGCGCCGGTTCTCGCGGCAGGGGTCGTGGCCGAGCGCGTCACGCGCCGTCACCCCTGCGCGCACGTCGCCGCGACCGCGCTGGCCACTTGGGCCGTCCTCGGCGCCCGCAGCCTCGCCCGCGAGGGCAGGCTGATGGCTGACCGCCTCGACGACGGCGATCTCGACGGCGCCCGCGCCCGGCTCGGCCACCTCTGCGGCCGCGACCCCGCCGGCCTCGACGAGCCCGAGCTCGCCCGCGCCACCGTCGAGTCCATGGCGGAGAACACTGCCGACGCCGTGGTCGCGTCGCTGTTCTGGGGTGCCGTCGCTGGGATCCCCGGCCTCCTCGCCCATCGCGCGGTCAACACGCTCGACGCCATGGTGGGCCACCGCAACGACCGCTACGCCCGCTTCGGGACGGCCTCGGCGCGGTTCGACGACGCTCTCGACTACATCCCGGCCCGCCTCACCGGCGCGCTTGCCTGTGTGGCCGCGCCGGTCGTCGGAGGGTCGACGGCGGACGCTTGGCGGGTGCTCCGCCGCGATGCGCGTAACCACCCCTCGCCCAACGGCGGCTGGTGCGAGGCGGCCTGGGCCGGCGCCCTCGGCGTGCAATTGGGCGGTCGCAACGTGTACTTCTCCCGCGTGGAGGAGCGGGGCCTCCTCGGCGACGGCCCGAGACCGCGCGCGGCCGAGGTGCGGAGGGCCGCCCGGTTGGTGGGCGTGGTGACGGCGATGGCGACAGGACTTGCCGTGGTGGCGGGCTCCTCCGGCTGGCTGAGGTGCCGCGAAGCGGCCTCGAAGCCTATGAAGCGTGACCTGGTGGGCATGCGCTTGGAACGATTACGGAAGGGGAGTGGCGCATGACCGGGATCCTCATCGCGGGCACGTCGTCCGACGCGGGCAAGTCCCTGGTGGTCACTGGTCTCTGCCGGGCCGCACGCCGTCGCGGGATCGACGTGGTGCCGTTCAAGGCGCAGAACATGAGCAACAACTCCATGGTGTGCGCCGACGGCGCGGAGATCGGCCGTGCGCAGTACCTGCAGGCGATCGCGGCGGGCAAGACGCCGACGTCGGCGATGAACCCGGTGCTGCTCAAGCCCGGCAGCGACCGGCGCTCGTTCGTCGTGCTCCGCGGCGAGCCCGCGGGCGCACTGGAGGCGGGGGAGTACGCCACGGGCCGGCGGCTGCTGGCGGAGGCTGCCCACGAGGCGTACCGCGAGCTGGCCTCGGCGCATGAACTGGTGATCTGTGAGGGGGCGGGCTCCCCGGCGGAGATCAACCTCCGCGACGGCGACTACACCAACATGGGCCTGGCCAGGGCATTCGACCTCCCCGTGGTGCTCGTCGGCGACATCGACCGCGGCGGGGTCCTGGCCTCCATCTACGGCACCTGGGGGCTCCTCGACGACGAGGATCGCGCCCTGCTGGCGGGCTACCTGATCAACAAGTTCCGCGGCGACCAGGCCATCCTCGACCCCGGACTCACCGAGCTCACCCGACGCTGCGGCCTTCCAGCTTTCGGCGTGTTGCCCTGGCTGCCGGGCGTGTGGCTCGACGGCGAGGATGCGCTCGAGGTGGGCCGGTGGCGGGGCGACGCACGCGCCAGTGTGCCTGCCGGGAGCGCGACGCTGCGGGTCGCCGTCGTCCGCCTGCCGCGCATCTCCAACGCCACCGACGTCGACGCCTTGGCGCAGGAGCCGGGGGTCGATGTCGTGGTGACGACCGACCCATCGGTGGTGGCCTCGGCGGATCTCGCGGTGCTGCCGGGGTCGCGGTCCACGCTGACGGATCTGGCGTGGCTGCGGGAGACGGGTATCGCGGCGGCTGTCGGCGCCCGGGCCGAGGAGGGGCGGCCGGTGCTGGGAATCTGCGGGGGATTCCAGATGCTGACGCGCACCATCACGGACCCCGTCGAGGCCGGCCACCCCGGTGCGGTTCCGGGTATGGGGCTGCTTCCCGCGGACACGGTGTTCCACCCGGACAAGGTCCTGGGCCGGCCGTCGGGCCAATGGCGGGGCCACGACGTCGAGGGCTACGTCATCCACCACGGCCGCGTCAGGGTCGACGACGGTCACGAGGAGTTCCTCGAGGGCGTCCGCGCGGGCCCGGTTTGGGGGACGATGTGGCACGGGTCGCTGGAGTCCGACGGGTTCCGCCGGGCGTGGCTGTCGGAGGTCGCGGCTCTTGCCGGGCGCGACTGGGTCCCCGCCGACGGCGCACCCGGCTTCGCCGCCCGCCGCGAGGCGATGATCGAGACGGTCGCCGACGCCCTGGAGGCCCACGCCGACCTCGATCGCCTGCTCGCCCTCGCCCGCTGAGCCGAGCCGGCCCGGCCCTTCGGGGAGCCCGGCAACACGGTCCGAGACGTCGCCTCAGTTCGCGGGGAGGCTCGGCATGAACGCGTCGAGCACCCACAGGTCTCCGACTTCGCCCCAGGTGGCGCCTCCCCCGGCGGCCATCATCCGTTCGGTGATGCCGATCAACCCGAACCCTCGACGGTGAGCGGGTGGGAGGGGTGATTGGACACCCTCAGCGGGCCTCATGAAGTATCGAGGTCTTGTCGCCTCGACGGCCCGAACAGAGGCCGGGGACGGCCAGTCTACGAGGGTGCTACGAGGCGACATCGGAACGGCTGCCGACC
This sequence comes from Tessaracoccus sp. MC1627, assembly GCF_014164725.1. Lineage (NCBI taxonomy): Bacteria > Bacillati > Actinomycetota > Actinomycetes > Propionibacteriales > Propionibacteriaceae > Tessaracoccus > Tessaracoccus sp. MC1627. The sequence goes on from NZ_JACJGA010000001.1 coordinate 753,362, forward strand.
TGTTGGGGCGCTGTAGGTGGTCATCGGAGAGCACGCAGCGAACCTGATGAGCGTGACGCCCAAGGGCATGTGGCCCGCTCGTGAAGGCGATGCTCCACTCAGTCTATGACCAGCCCGACGCCCTCCGTCGAAGCCCAGTTCGACCGGCTCCTGGACTACACCTCCGAGAGGCTGCCGGCCCAGGCCGGCCCATTCTGAATCGCTGGTGTAATGGCGGCAGTGATCCCGAACCCAGTGTCCGTACAAGCACTCCGCCGCACGGTTCATGACCCGCGATTCATTCTTCGCCCCGAGAGCGCATTCCTCTGATCATGCGCAGCACCGCTTGGTGGATCGCTACGCCAACACCTGCATTCACGACGGCAAGCCCAACTGCTTGCGCCAGTACCCCGACGAGGGGCTTTGGCGCGCTCTGAAGTGTTCCGCTGACAAGGAGGAGCAGTGGCCAGCCTATCGCTGCACCGACTAGCGCTGATTTCCACCAGCGCCCAAATACCAGTCCAAAGAAGATCAGCGTAGGAATCATAGGGTGCAGCCTCGTTTCTCCCCAACGCGGGCCCACTTGGGGGCTCAGTCTAGCTACCCGTGTGACTGTGGAAAGATAGCCACGAACTGCACCCACCGGACTTTGATGCGGACCAGTTGGCCGTGAAAGTTCCGTTGGGGTTCCCGCGGATCGAGTTTGGGGTAAACTGTGTGTACGCTGTTGGATTGCCAATACAGAAGAAGGAGTTACTGAAGTACGAGTTGCTGCGAGTCGTGGCCCCTGCGCAATTCCGGCTGGACGTCGTCCCAGAGCTCGTCTTAGACCATCCAGTCGCAGCCGCCCAATATTAATTGGTTACGTGACCAGAGCTACTCGTCACGCACCCGCCGGAGTAATTCCATGTGACGTTGGTGGTCGCACGGGTCACAGTGATGCCTGGCGGATCAACGTATCGTGTTCGGTGCCAGACGGATCGACTTGCTAGTGCAGCCACCTGTCCCACATCGTCGCTGGTAATGGGAACTGCGACTTCCTGTGCTTCGAGGCCGCCTTCCTGCTCTAGCGAGTCCACCGCCAGTGCGTCGATCTCCCCAACCTCTGTCACCATCAGGCAACTCGAGATATTAGTCGCGATTTCTCGCTCCACCGAAACTGTTCCACTCTCTCCGCTTACGGTGCGACTGCCCGAAAAAACACAAACATCTCCGTCGCGCTTGCCCTCGTGAAGCCTGCGTTCAGCATTGGAAAGGGCGTCCCTATATTCAAAACTGGTCCACCCATCGCCTTCTCGAATGGTTACGTAGTCAGTTTCAGCCATAATTGCACCGACCGCCACGTCTGTGTCCCACCCCCCAGCGCCGGGACCATCTTCTGCGGCGGCAGATGGTGCAGTTGCAAACAGTGTGGCGGCGAGTAGCAGCCCAGCCACGGTGATCCCACGGTGTTTCATGACGCAGTCCCCTTTGACATGTGCGATTCTTCTGACAATATCCGCTGAAGTGTGCAGAGTCAAGGGGCCGACGATCATCAGGTATGTCAGCCGCGAAAGGGTGGTCGTTCCTCACGTATTGGAGGCCACGGAGACACACTCCTGGCGCCAGCCACCGCTGGATACCGCCGCTCACGCTGTGAATGGCCCGTTCATTAGTTAGCAGTTGCTAAGGTGAAGTCCACCCGCGAGGGTACTTTCGTACCCGCAGAGCTGACGAAGGTTATCAGAGTCGCAAGTCAGCGAGAGCTGGGCCCCAGTGTGAACCCCGTTTCTGTTAGCTTCGTTTCGTGCCGACAGAGAAGACAGGAATGTACACGTGAACGATTCAGGCATCTTGGCTAGGTGGGCTCGACTAGCGTTGGCAATATTGATAGGAACGGCGCTTCTGAACTCGACATCCATTGCGAGCGCTGCCCCACATGCAAGCGCTCAGGGGAGGTCCAGCGATATCCCGGAATCCAGTTCAGCCACTCAGGACGAACGACGGATGCGCGAGATTGTCCGTCAGGCACGAACCGCCGATCCCGTTGGTTTCCGGGACCGACGCACAGCCCTTGCCAACAGCGATGGGTTCGAACAGATCATGCGGGGCTCCTCATCGGAGGCGGAGCGCGTGTACCTGGACTTCTTTACTGCCGTCAGCTCCGATGCTGAGATCGCCCGTTTCGTGGAGGCAACCGAAGGCAAGTTCATTGCAGTTTCGGGATCAGGTACTGATCTAGCCATTGAGTGGGTCGATACGCCTCCCGTTAGTACCCGCGCGCTTGACTGCTGGCAGGCATATGTGGCCTCGTACTCGTTCTTCGCAGCCTCGACCGCGATCTGCGGTGTTGTCACCATCGCTTCCGGGCCTGGTGGTATTGCTTGCGCTTTGGCGTTCTGGGGCATCGGTACACTCCCGGACTTCAATGATGCCTGTGACTGAGCGCTCTCCCCGAACCGGCCTGCGTTCTTGGTGGTCTCGATTCCTCACCGCAGCCGCCGTTCTTGCAGTGGGGATGGCGGGCATCACCGCAGCACTGATGATAGTTGGCTTGGAGACACGCCCGATAGGCGCCATCGTGCCCACGGGGCTGATCTACTGCATTGTGTTCAGTGCGATTCATGCCTCAGCTCACACTTGGCGGGAGCGCCTCCACAAGGGGGACTGACCAGGTTGCCGCTCACTCGCGTCCTTGGCCAGCCACCGGCTGCCCTGCTCGCGCTGATCGCTACTCGCAGCAGCAGGGCGAGAGAGCTTGGACTTAACGCAGCCGACGAGACCTACCCCCGAGCGCTGCCGGGACATTGCGCGATCAACAGCGACCATCCCAAGATGCTACCCACGGGCACCGCGCCCTGGCCGAGGTTCCTCCAGCCCCAGGTGACAGGCCTCCCAAAGTCCACCTGCAGGACACCGCGCTGGGGATGAATCGGTCGAGAGTGACCTGAGAGGGACTCCAGGCGATCGTGAGCATCTCTGACAACCCCACCGGAACGGGTGTCCGTTCTGGTCGACTTTCGACGGCTGCAGTAAGGACCGGCGCCCGCATCTGCCGCGCCTGGGGCTTCAGGCGACCTTGCTTGCGTAGCGCTGGCGGGCGGCCTCTCCGCTGGTGCCGACGAAGGCACCGATCGCTGACCATGGCATGCCGGCTTCGCGGGCTGCGCGGATGGCGTCAATCACGTGGCGCTCGGCTTCCGATCGCTCCGCCACCGCTGCTCGGAGCAGGGCAACTGCACCGGCGTCGAGTTCGTCGTCTGGATTGGGTTCGTGGAACTCGAAGCGCGCCGCCAGCTCGTCGGCGTGCTGCAGGATCTCGTCAACAGTGCGTGGCATGGTCACCACCCCAGGAACTTCTCGCGGGCTTTCATTGCGTGGACGATGACGTGCACTTGATCGCCATCGACATAGCCGACCTCCAAGAAGATCGCGGACTGGTTGGGACCCACGATCATGGTGAACCCGTCGCCGAGATCCCAGATCCGGACAGGGTGCGGTAGGCGTGGAGGATCTCAGGTTCACCAAGGCCATGCTTGAGTGCGGACGGGGCGATGACTGGATCCTCCATCGATCCAAGGTAACTTGCGAGCATGTGCAGGTCAAGTGCCCGGGGACAGCCGGGTTTGCCGCGGGGGTGCGAGCAACTCGGTGGCGGCCACGGAGGGACGCTCACGTCGTTCCTACTGAAGTGCCCGTGCGCAGGAAGGAACGGTGTGGCCGTTATCTCGCCTCGACCACGACACCGTTGCGCGGTAGTCCGCCGGGCATCGTGATTGGCACGGCGGTGGCGACCGTCACGTCCATGGTGCTGATGGCCTGCAGGTGCAGGTGCGGCTCAGTGCTGTTGCCCGTATTGCCGCAGTTGGCCACCGCCTGCCCCGCCGCGACGTACTCGCCGAGGTGCACCCGGACGCTGCCCTGCTGCAGGTGACACAACACCACGACCGGACCAGCGGGGATCTGGATCATCACGTGGTTCCCGGCCAGGGCGGGCCAGCCGGCCGCGACCCGGCGCGCTTGGCCGAGGGCGTAACCGAGTGAAGGCAGACCGCGGAAGGCCGCGTGATCGGGTTGCGTATCCTGCGCGGAGACGACCACCCCGTCGGCCGGCGCCAGTACGGGCCGACCGAACCCGACGAAACGCGTCGGCGGCTCGGGCCGGACCAGCGACGTCGCGGTGAACGGCGCGCTCCGGCCAGCGTCATCCACCCCGACGAAGTCGATCGCGAAAGCAGAGGCGAACTGGGTGGTGCCGTGGCTCGGGACCCGGTTGGCGGGGCTGCTCCGGGCCAGCCACCGGCCCGCAAAGGGATACGTCAGGTCAAGCGTTGTCGGCATGGCGCAACTCCAAGTCCTGCTGGTTACCAAGCCAACGGTCAAGGAAATCTGCCACCAGCGCGATGTAGGCCGCCCGGTCTGCGAAATAGCCGCCGCAGTGGTCCGCGCCGTCGAAGGTGATGAGCTCAACCGGCCCCGGGGCCGCTGCTGCGGCCAACTGCAGCGCGTGGTCGTAGGGGATGACCCTGTCGTTCGTCCCGTGTAGCAGCAGAAGTGGACGAGGGGAGATCGCGCCGATCCTGTCGAGGGGACGGACCTCGGAGAAGGCGTAGCCGTAGCGCAATCGGTTCACCAGGTCGGCAACCGGGATGAGCGGCTCGCTCGGCAGGCGATGACGGCGATATCCCGTGGCGACGACGTCACTGAGCGTGGCGAACGGTGAATCGGCGACGAGAGCCTCGATCCGGGAATCCTGTGCGGCCGTGAGGATGGCCGTGGACGCGCCCATCGAGAATGACACGACGGCGATCCGGGCGTCCGGGCGGCGCTCGCGCACCAGGTCCAAGGCGGCACTCAGGTCCCGCTGCTCGTGGTGGGCGAGGGACTGTGGGCCATCATCGGAGTCCCCGTTGCCACGGAAATCGAAGAGCAGGACACTGTGGCCTGCCCTCCACAGACCCGAGCCGATCCCCAACATGTCCGACTTGTTGCCTCGATGGCCGTGGGCGCAGACGACGACCGTGGACGACGCGGGCTGGTCAAGCCACCAGCCCGCCAAGGAGACTCCGTCGGCTGCGGTGAAGGTGACGTCCTCTGACGGAGCCCGAACCTCGAACGGAGTGAAGGTGTAGTTCGGCCAGGGGCGCCTTGGCCCGTTCAGAGTCCAGGCAGTGGCCCCGGCCACGGCGCCCACGCCGAGCGCGGCACCCGTCGCCAGCCACCCTGCTGCCGCCAACAACCTCTTCATCCGACCCCGCCTTCTCGATGCCACCAACCTAGTCCCCCGCCCGCCCGCGGGGCGCGCCGCTCTGCGCCGTCGCAGACGGCTCGGAGGCGCGAATCTGCTAGACGACCCCAAGTCAGGTCTAACTGCGGGCTCTGACAGACTGACGCTGCGCGCAGGCGACGTCGAGGAACCCGGTGTGAGTCCGGGACGGTGCCGCCACTGTGACCCCGATGGGGGAGTCAGGAACTCGGGCCTGCGCGGCCAACCATTCGGGCGAGCGACCCCAGGAGGCCACGGCAGATGTCCGTACCCACCATTCCCCACGACGACGGGCACGTTGAGCCCGACGCTTCGGTCACGACCCTCCGAGACGGGCTGGACGCTTCGCGCCCGGCCCTCCACTTCGAGAACCTCAGTGCAGCGCTCAGGGAGCGGCGAGGGCGGCGGCTGATCGGGGTCGGCGTCGGCCCCGGGGACCCGGAGCTGATCACTGTCAAGGCGGTGCGCGCCCTTGAGGGAGCAGACGCGATCCTCGTCCCCGCGACCGAGGAGTCCGGCGACGGGCCCGGCCGCGCGGAACGGATCGTCCAGGCGGCCTGCCCCGACGCCGCGACACGGATCGTCCGCGTCCCCTTCTCCATGGCCGACAAGTCGGGAGTCTCCCCGCGTCGCAAGCAGGCGTGGCTGACCTCCGCCCAGGCCGCCGTCGATGCGTTCGCCGACGGCGCTGCCACCGTCGCGTTCGCCACCGTCGGCGACCCCAGCGTGTACTCCACGTTCTCCTACCTGGCGGCGCACGTCGTCGAGCAGTTGCCCGACGTGGAGGTCGAGGTGATCCCGGGCATCACCGCGATGCAGGCGCTGGCGGCGGCCAGCCGCACGCCGCTGGTCGAGGGTCAGGAAGTGCTCGCGCTGGTCCCGGTGACGGCCGGGTTGGACCGCCTCCGCGAGGTGCTCGCCGTGGCCGACTCCACCGTCGCCTACAAGGGCGGACGGCGCCTCCCGGAGGTCGCGGAGCTGCTGCGCGGCGAGGGCCGCGACGCCGTCATGGGCGTGGACGTCTCGCTGCAGAACCAACGCCTCGTCCGACTCTCGGACCTGGCCGACGGCGAGTCCGCCCCCTACTTCTCCACCGTCCTGGCGGCCCCCAGCCGCTCGACGACGGGGGGTCGGCTGTGACCGGGAAGGTCGTCTTCGTCGGCGCCGGACCCGGTGCCGCGGATCTCATCACCGTCCGCGGCGCCCGCGTCATCGCGGAGGCCGACATCATCATCTGGGCCTCCAGCCTGGTCCACCCCGGCATCGTCGCGGGCGCCAAGCCGGGGGCCGAACTCGTCGACTCCGCGTCCGCGTCGCTGGAGGACATCGAGCCCCTCTACCGCCGCGCCCGCGACGAGGGCCTGCTCGTGGCCCGCGTCCACACCGGCGACCCGGCCATCTACGGCGCCACCGCCGAACAGCGCGACCTCATCCGCAGCCTCGGCCTGGACTTCGAGTCCGTCCCGGGCGTCTCCGCCTACTCCGCAGCCGCCGCGCGGATGGAGGTGGAACTCACGATGCCGGAGGTGTCGCAGAGCCTTGTCCTCACCCGCCTCGAGGGCGGCCGCACCCCCATGCCGCCGCGCGAGACCGTCCGCGGGTTCGCCGCCCACGGCACCACCATGGCGCTCTACCTCTCGGCCGCCCGCAACAAGGCGCTCCAGGAGGAGCTGCTCGCCGGCGGCTACCCGCCCGAGACGCCCTGCATCGTCGGCTACCAGGTGTCCTGGCCCGACGAGCTCATGCTGCGCTGCGAGCTGAAGGACCTGTCCGCGACCATGCGCGAGCACAAGCTATGGAAGCACACCGTCGTCCTCGTCGGCCCGGCGCTCGCCGAGGGCCCGCTCGCCACCCGCAGCCACCTCTACCACCCCGGCTTCCGGCACGAGTACCGCGCGGCCGAACCAGAGGCGCAGGCCGACCTGCGCGAACACGGCACCCGCGGCGTCCTGGAGGAGGACCGATGATCCACGTCCACGGCTACCTCGGCGAAATCTCGCCGGCCACCCGCAGCCTCGCCGGACGGGTCGCGCTCGTCGTCGGCGGGCGGCGCCACCTCGACGCCCTCGGCGTGCCAGACGAGCGGCGCGTCGTCCTCGGCGCGCTCAGCCCCGCCGTCGAGCGGCTGAAGGCCCTACCCGACGGCGACGACGCGCTGGTGCTGGCCAGCGGCGACCCCGGATTCCACGGCATCGTCCGCCGCCTCCGCGACGAGGGGCTCGACCTCGCGGTCACGCCCGCGGTCAGCTCGGTGGCGGCCGCGTTCGCCGCCGTCGCGCTGCCCTGGGACGACGCCGTCGTGGTCTCCGCCCACGGCCGCCCCATCGACGACGCCGTGGCAGCGTCGCGGCGGCACCCCAAGGTTGCGGTGCTGACCGGGCCCGGCGCCGGGGTCCGCGAGCTGGCCGGGGCGCTCGAGGGATGGTCGCGGCGCTACGTGGTCGCGGAGAGGCTCGGGGAGCCGGATCAGCGGGTGCATGAGCTGAGCGCCGAGGAGGCCGCCGTCGCGCAGGTGGCGGAGCCGAACGTCGTGCTGATCCTCGACGACTCCGTGCCCGGGGAGCGCGACGCCGACGGCCCGGTCATCGGGCAGGTCACCAACTCGGAGGCCGCGCGCGGGCACGCCGACGCGATCGACGCAGCCCTCGGCGCCGCCACCCGCCGGTACGACGGTCCGGCCGCCGAGGGACTGGTGCGGGCGTGGCGGGAGTGCGACCTTATCGTCTCCCACCTCGCGCTCGGCGCGACCGCCCGGATCCTGGCCCCGCTGCTCGCGGACAAGAAGTCCGACCCGGGCGTGGTGGTGGTCGACGAGGCGGGCCGGTTCGCCGTCCCGCTTGTGGGCGGACACGCAGGCGGCGCCAACGAGCTGGCCGAGCGCATCGCCGACGCGACGGGGGGCACGCCGGTGCTCACCACCGCCACCGACGCGCTCAACATCCCCGCCCTCGACACGCTCGGGTGGGCGTATCACGGCGACGTCGCGGGCGTGACCAGGGCCATCCTCGATGGTCGCCCCGTGCGGGTGGAAAAGTCCCAGCCCTGGCCGCTGCCGCCGCTGCCCGCCAACGTGTCGCCGGACGCCGACGACGCCGTCGTGCGGATCGTCGTGACCGATGAGCTCGCGCCGGATCCGCTGGCTGAGGTGCCCCATCCGCTGGCTGAGGTGCCGCGGAGCGGCCTCGAAGCCTATGAAGCGCAACCGTTCAGCGCGACTCCGGTGGGGCGTGAGGCCAGCGTTTCTGAGGCTTCGAGGGCGCTACGCGCCACCTCAGCCAGCGGGAAGGGGACCCGCGCCACCTCAGCCAGCGGTGGGGGTGAGATCCCGAAGGCGCATGAAGCGAGGGGCGTAGTCGTCCTGCACCCGAAGAGCCTCGTCGTGGGGATGGGCTGCAACCGCGGCACCGACGTCGCCCACCTCCGCGACCTCCTCGAGCGCACCCTCGCCGACCACGGCCTCGCGCTCGACTCGGTCTCCGCGATCACCACCGTCGACCTCAAGGCCGGCGAGATCGGGCTGCTCCAGCTCGTCAAGCAACTCGGCGTGAAGCTGATCGACTACCCGGCCGAGGAGCTGGCCGCCCAAACGGTGCCGACGCCCAGCGCGCTGGTGGAGGGGCACGTCGGCACGCCGTCGGTGGCGGAGGCGTCCGTCCTCGCGCACGGCGCCGAGCTGATCGTGGCCAAGCAGCGCAGCACCGACGCGACGTGCGCCGTCGGCCGGATCCCCGCCCGCGGGCGGCTGAGCGTCGTGGGGCTGGGCCCCGGGGTACGTGACCTCCTCACCCCGCGCGCCAAGGAGCGCCTCCAGCAGGCGACGTTCGTGGTCGGCTACGGCCCGTACGTCAAGCAGATCCGCGACCTCATCCGCCCCGGCGTCCGCGTCATGGCCTCCAAGATGGGCACGGAGGAGGCCCGCACCTCCGCCGCGATCGAGGCCGCGCGCAACGGCGAGAACGTGGCACTGGTCTGCGGCGGCGACCCCGCCGTCTACGCCATGGCCAGCCCCGTCCTGGAGCAGGGCACCGACGGGATCGACGTCGACATCGTGCCGGGCGTGACCGCCAGCCTCGCTGTCTCGGCGATCCTCGGCGCACCGCTGGGCCACGACCACGCCACCATCTCGCTGTCCGACCTCCACACCCCGTGGCCCAACATCGAGCGACGGCTGCAGGGCGCGGCCGTCGGCGATTTCGTGGTCGCGCTCTACAATCCCCGATCCCGCACCCGCACGGCCCACCTGCCCCGCGCGCTGGAGATCCTCGGCGCGCACCGCTCGCCGGAGACCCCCGTCGCGGTGGTGCAGCAGGCGTGCCGGCCGCGGCAGAAGGTGATCATGAGCACGCTGGCGGAGTTCCAGCCCGAGTGGGTGGACATGAACTCGCTGGTGGTGGTGGGATCGTCGACGACGAGGTTTGTCACCTCGGGCGGCGGGCGGCGGCTGATCGTTACGCCGCGCGACTATCAGTGGATGCCGGACGCGGAGGAGGTGGACGCATGAGCGTGCCGCTGATCATCGCCGCCCACGGCACCCGCGTGGGCGAGGGTGTCGCGCAGTGCGAGGAACTGGCCGGGCTGGTCTCGGAGCGGCTGCCCGGCGTCCCGGTCACGGTCGGCTATGTCGAGCTCGCCCAGCCCACCATCACCGACGCGTTGGTGGCGTCACTGGCCGACGGCGGGCGCCGCGCCGTCGTCGTGCCCCTCATGCTCGGCACCGGCGGCCACGTCCGCTCCGACATCCCGCAGTTCATCGCCGAAGCGACGGCGCGGGTGCCGGGCAGCCGCGTGGAATACGCGCGGCACCTGGGCCCGGAGCCGAGGCTGATCGAGGCCGTCGAGGCGCGGCTGACGGAGGCCGCGGAAGAGTGGGTCCCCGGCGAGACGACGGTGGTGTTCGTGGGCCGAGGCGCGCTCGTGCCCGAGGCGAACGCCGACCACCTCCGGGTGGCGCGGCTGCTCTACGAGCGGGGCGGGTGGGCCGACGTCGAGTCGGCGTTCATCCAGGTGACCCGGCCGTCGCTGCCGGAGGCGCTGGACCGGGCCTACGCGCACGGCGCGCGGCGCATCGTCGTCATGGGGCACTGGTTGTTCGCGGGCCGGCTCAAGGGCTGGACCCGAGAGCAGGCCGCGGAGTGGCAGGGGGCGCACCCGGACGCGGAGGTGCGGGTGGCCAACGTGATCGGGGCGTGCGCGGCGCTGGCCGACGTGGTGGCCGAGCGGTACCGGGAGACGCTGCCGGTGTCGGAGGGCGGGTCGCCGGCCTACCTGGCCGGGCTGATGCTGGGTGGGCGTGACGTGCTCGTCGTCGGGGGCGGCAATGTGGCCAGCCGGCGGGTGTCGCGGCTGGTGGAGTCAGGTGCCCGGGTGCGGGTGGTGGCGCCGTCGGTCACGCGGGCCGTGGAGGCCCTTGCCGACGCCGGTCGGCTGACCTGGCTGGCGCGGGAGTTCGACGACGCCGACCTCGACGGCACCTGGTACGTGATGGCGGCCACCGACTCGCCGGAGGTGAATGCGAAGGTCGCGGAGGGCGCGGAGCTGAGGCACACGTTCTGCGTGCGGGCCGACGACGCCCGCGGCGGTTCGGCGTGGACCCCGGCGACGGCGGAGGTGCGGGGTGTGACGATCGGCGTGGTCGGGAACCGGGAGCCCCGTCGCACGCGAGATGTCCGGGACGCGATCGTGGCGGCACTCTCGGAGCCGCCACACTCGACTCAAGGTGAATGACCGGCTCTCGTTCCAGCGTGCTGCCCGAATGCGCCGGGCTACTTCCGCTCATGCCGAGAAGCGAGCTTTCGCGCGACGCTCACGGACCCTTGTCTAGCCTTGCCCCATGCAGATCCTGGGAGATAGGACCCGACAATTGCCGGCGCCGCCGCACGTCGTGTTCACCTCCCTGACACACCCAGGCCTTCCCGGTGCGCGTCCCTGGTTGGTGCTCCTGGACGACGAGGTGCCACCCGTCATCCTCAGCAGTCACGAGCCGCACCGTGTCCAGTGGAGCTCCCTGTGGCCCTCGCGGCCCAACGACCTCGTGGACCTCGAGCTCAGCCCCAAGGACGGTGGCACGCTGCTGCGGTTCATCCTGTCGACGCCCGACGAGGAACCCGACGCCAGCAAGCTCGGACACATGCGGAGACGACTCAACCACCTGCTGTTCGCTGACCTCCGCTTCTCCTACGGCCAGTGACGCACTCAACTGCCGCCGACCGAGCGTACGTTTCTCGCGTTTGCATGTCCAGCTGCGCTCCGCCTTGAGAAGTCTGATTCGGTCGGGTTCGCGAGATCGTGATCCTGGGCTTGAGTCGGCGGGTCTTCGGCGACGGCGAGCTCGTGGGCCTGCGATTGATGCTGCGTCTACGCCGTGGCGATAAGTGTCGCAATCCCGAGCGCGATGACCGCGACCACCAACACAGTGATGATCAGCCAACGCAGGCGCTGGGTTCGCGTGGCCCGCGTCTCTCCAGCGGTGGAGCCGGGGGTGGGTGGCCTGTCGTGCTCGGAGAGTTCAGGCGGGATCTCGCCGACGACGGTCACGGGAGCGTCGCCGGCTGGGTTAACCCAGGCTCGGGCGGGATCGGGAAGTGGAGCGTTGATCCACCGCCCGGTGATCGGGTCGAACCGCTCTTCCGCGGGCGGCAGTACGCGTTCCATGGGCCCAGTCTGACAGCGGGCCAGCCCTCTCGAACCCTGCAGCTGGGAACACCCCGCCCGTCGGAGTGGGTCCATGCCGCGAAACCAGATCGGGCTCAGGAGCCAAACGACCCGATGTCTGCCGACACCGCTTCCCACGCGGTGACGCTCGGACCTGAGGAGCTGAGTGCGCTCACGGCCCGACGGAGGGCTGCACAGCCAAGGATGCAAACCACGCAGTGACAGCGACCAGCGAAAGCAGACCTGGGGCCACCGTGGGCCACAGTCGCTTGGCGACGTCATGGGCTCCAGCGGGTGGCTCCGGTTTCGCAGAAGCTGGTGCGGACTGCCGGGCCTTCGAGGCAGGCGGCGTCGACCAGGGCGCGATCGCCGATGGGCTCGTGAAGGGAAACGGTCATCTGGACGCTGTCGTTGCCCTGGCAGTTCTGGGGCTCGTTGCCAGGGAGCGGTTCGGCGTCGACCCGGATGATGATGTCGTCGATGCCGAGTGAGACAACTGGCTGGGCGATCGCCCCGGTCACCCCGCTGGAGCACTCTGCGCGAGTGACCTCGATAGTGACGGTCGTCGACGTGGCGGTCACGCGCTCGGAGTCGGCGAGAGTCCAGGTCGCGGCTGCGCCCACCTGGGGCGGGATCGTCGCGGTGACATCGGGGATCGCCGGGTTCGAATCTGGCAGGGCGGTCCGGGTCGCGTCGTCAAGCAGCGGGCGGACGGCGTCGTACACCCGGTTGTAGAAGCCGCTGCCGGGGTCGTCGACGCGCCCGGGGGTGCCCGACTCGTCCAGATAGACGGCCGTCGGCAGGATCCGCAGCACCGGGAGGTCCGCGTCGGCGGGGGTGACGACGAAGCCGCGGAAGCCGGGCCCGGGGTCCGGCGGGTCGGCAGGGATCACCTCCCCGGCAGCCGCACTATCGCCGATCATCAGGTACATTTCCTCGGCAACGTCAGGGTCGAGCGGGAGCTGCGGGTTCTCCCGTCCCGAGTAGAGGTCGACCATCACGGTGGTCCGGCCGGGCGGGGCCGCGGGCGCGTCGGAGACTGGCGTGCTGCAGCCCGAGGCGGCCAGTCCGATGCCGGCCACCACGACGATGCCAACGGCTGCCGCCAGCCAGCGCCGTACTGTAGGGGCGGCAGGTTGGTGGCCCGGTCGGGCGGCGCGGTCGACCGGACCGAGCGGGACCGCCGAAACCGGGATTGGCGACGCTCGGCGGAGACTCTCCCGGATCCGGGTCCCGAAATCACTCATGTCGGAAGTACACACCCGCCTGTGCCGCCACGCCTACCCGGTCCCTGCCTCAACCTCGCCACAACGGCGATTCAGTCTCGCGAACCCTGATCCGTTGCAGCAACGCTCTACTAAACGTCTGATCATGCCGCTCCTGGGACGGTTGAATCCGGTGTGGCAGGTGTATGGCCAGACCGAATCGCATCGGTGCCCCTGCCGCGTGACCTTGACTCTTCCGTCCATACTTGCAGGAACGTACGTCATAACGTACGCTGCTTGGTGGAGGTGGTACCCATGACTGCTGTAAGCGCAACGTCTGCCCGCGCGAACCTGTACCGGTTGATCGACCAGGTCAACGAGGAGTCCGAGCCGCTGACCATCACCGGCCAGCGTGGCAACGCGGTGCTTATCGGCGAGGAGGACTGGCTCGCCATCCAGGAGACGCTGTTCCTTGAGTCGGTACCGGGGTTGGCCGATTCCATCCGTCGTGCCCGCGCGGAGGGTGTCGACGCGGGCTCGACCGAGCTTGACTGGTGAGTCCCTGGACTCTGGTGTACTCGCGCCAGGCCCAGAAGGACGCCCAGAAGCTGGCCTCCTCAGGGCTGAAGACGAAGGCGCAGCACCTGCTGGAGGTTCTGGCCCAGGACCCGTTCACCACGCCACCCAAGTACGAGAAGTTGGTCGGCGACCTCGCTGGCTGCTATTCACGGCGCATCAACATCCAGCACCGACTTGTCTATGAGGTGCTCCCTGATCGCCACGTCGTCCACATCCTGAGGATGTGGACCCACTACGAGTAGCCACTCACCGAACATCCGGACATGCCGCGTGGTGCGCGGACGATTTGTCTGAGACGGGTGACGACTTGTCTGAGACGGGGTGACGACGGGCTTGGTGGCCGTATTGCGCGTGTAGTACGCTGGGATGGTGGATGAAGGCATCGACTGGCGCCATCGGGGCGACTACATCGCCAAGCATGGGCTGACCCCAGTTGTTGCCGACGAAGCTTTCGCCGATCCCAACAGGCTGGTCATCGATCCGGATCCCGCGTCCGTGTCGGGCAGAACCATTCGGGTCATCGGCTGGGCAGCCTCCGTCCGGAGACTGGTCACGATCATTGTCCTTCCCGACGAGGACGTCATTTGGGGAGTCAACGCGTGGCCATCGAACACCACCGATCAGCGCCGTTACAGAGAGGAGCGGACAAATGTCGATTAGTGATCTCATCGCGACCGAGGCCGAGGCGGCTGAACGCAACCCCGACGCCGTGATCAAGCCCGGCAGCAAGGTCACCCGCGGCCATCAGCGTGCCAAGACGCTCCAGGTTCGCCTGAACGTCGAGGAGTTGGAGACGTTGACGCGGCTGGCCGAGCAGCGCGGGCTTCCCGTTTCCACTCTGGCTCGCGACCTCCTGCTGTCACAATTGGCGGGCCCAGACGAGTCCGCCAAGGCGCTGATTGCCAGGATCCGGGCAGAACTCGACGACCTTGCAACCCGTGTAGCCTGACGGGCCCCCGAACATCCGCCTCTGCCGCAGCCAGTTCGAAGATGCTGCCTCTGGCGTTGTGGTCGGTGTGAGCGCAGCATCATGTATGACCAGTCTTGAGCCCATGTTGTTCCCGGTCCTCCTCGATGCAGCGACCGATCCTCTGGTGAGGGCAGTCGCCGCCTACCTCGCCCGCTACCGTGGGCAGACGCGCGTCCATACCGAGTCGGACCTGCGTAGCTTCCTGGTGTGGTGCCGCGAGCGGGGTGTCGACCCCCTGGGGGCGAGCCGCGCCCAGGTCGAGTTGTACGTGCGCTGGATGTGCTGAGTGAAGAGCAGCCCCAGCATCACCACCAGAGCGAAGTCATTGACGTTGACAGACAGCCGGGAAGCGCTGAGCAAGGCTTCGAACTGAAGATGAGACAAACCCAGAGTCGGAGACTCAGCCGGCACGTTCGGGCGCCGCACGTAGTCCGCCGGTGAAGCAGCGATCACCTGGTCAATGACACAGGTGCGGTAGAAGCCCGCCATCACAGAGACACGCCGGCTCACGGTCGAGGGCTGGAAGTGACGGACTTCCTGCCCAATGGACGAATGAGGCCGAAGCCGGCTACGACGTTGCGGAGTTGAAGCGTCGCGGCCGTGGCCGTCCCGGGCGCGGTGCCGAGCCGATGCAGGTCATCGCGGTACGCCTGACAGCCGAGGAATTCACGGCATTGGATGCGCTGGCCGAGCGTGACAATGTGTCACGCTCTGAAGCGATCCGGCGCGCGCTTGCTGGCTACGCCGCGTGAAGGTACACCGCAGCGCAGGCAAGCACGGGGTCCTGCCCGAGGACGCGGTGCAGGCCGCCGACTGGTCCCTGTGGATTGAGCCGCTTGACGATGACGGCTGGCCGCAACGAGAACTGCGACTCGGCTTCGACACCCAAGCTCGTCTACTCGAGACCGTGGTCCTGGTCTTCGCGAGTGGTGAGGAGATGGTCATTCATGCCATGCCTGGGCAGAAGCAGTATTGGGACCTCCTGCCCTGAGCTGACCGATCAATGCTCGCTCATGCCGCGCCTGGTGCGTCAGGCGACCTTGCTTGCGTAGCGCTGGCGGGCGGCCTCTCCGCTGGTGCCGACGAAAGCGCCGATCGCCGACCATGGCATGCCGGCTTCGCGGGCTGCGCGGATGGCATCAATCACGTGGCGCTCGGCCTCGGATCTCTCCGCCACCGCTGCTCGGAGCAGGGCAACTGCACCGGCGTCGGGCGCGTCGTCGGGATTGGGTTCGTGGAACTCGAAGCGCGCCGCCAGCTCGTCGGCGTGCTGCAGGATCTCGTCAACAGTGCGTGGCATGGTCATCACCCCAGGAATTTCTCGCGGGTTTTCATTGCGTGGACGATGACGTGATCGCCATCGACATAGCCGACCTCCAAGAAGATCGCGGACTGGTTGGGACCCACGATCATGATGAACCCGTCGCCGAGATCCCAGATCCGGACCGGGTTGCGGTCGGCGTGGAGGATCTCAGCTTCACCAAGTCCATGCCCGCCGCGGACGGTGCGAAGACTGGATCGTCCATCGTCCCAAGATAACTTGCGAGCATGCAGGTCAAGTGCCCGGGAATATCCGGATGTGCTGGTGGTGGTCAGTGCCAAGACGCGAGGCGCGCCGATGCCTCCTGGTACGTCGCGGTCCCGCTGGCGACCGCGATGACCAGGTCGTACGCCTCGTCGTCAGGCGCGTCCAAATCGATGCCATTGAGTCCGTAGAACACCACCAGCGACAGCCAGCCGAGACGCTTGTTCCCATCGACCAGGCCATGGTTGCCGACCAACGATTCCAGGAGCACGGCAGCCTTGTCATCGACGCCGGGGTACGCATCCCGGCCGAAGACGCTCACACGCGGGCGGTGGACCGCGGAGTCGAGCAGTCCGATGTCGCGAACGGGGCCGACTCCAAGGTCCTCCACCAACGACAAGATGTCCTCGAGGGTGAGGTACTCGATCACTGGCCCAACCGGTCGAGCAGGTCTGCGTAGCGGGTCCGAGCCGCAGTGGAGAGGAGCCGCACCTTATCCTCGCGGAGCCGTCGTGCGGCGGCTTCCCGGATAGCGCGCACTGTGGCTTCCTGCTTGCTCACACCCTCTGCCTCGGCGAGCAGCGCGAGGGCCTTCTCGTCCTCAGGTTCCAGCCGGAGTGTCATTGCCATGCCGTCATGATACCAGTGTGGTATCT
Source organism: Tessaracoccus sp. MC1627 (assembly GCF_014164725.1). NCBI lineage: Bacteria > Bacillati > Actinomycetota > Actinomycetes > Propionibacteriales > Propionibacteriaceae > Tessaracoccus > Tessaracoccus sp. MC1627. The sequence goes on from NZ_JACJGA010000001.1 coordinate 770,172, forward strand.
CGCGATCATGCCGCGGTGTGCGAGGGTAGCCTTCGGCTTCGGTGTCGCCGGGCACGACCGCCCTCAATTACCGCGCTGAGGGCGGATACGCTCGCCCGGATTCGGCCCCCGTTAGTCAAGGACGGCTGTGGGTCCGGTCTCGTCTCGGTCTTCCGGGCCTGTGAGGCGTAGCGTGGGTGTCGCGGGTCCGGAAGGTGCGGCTCGCCGAGACCGGGGGGACAGCATGGTCGGCAGCATCCGCAGGATCGACTTCGGCGTGAACTGCTATCTCATTGATGTTGAGGGCGGCTACGTTCTCATCGACACGAGCTTCCCGAACAAGCGGGACAAGCTCGACGCCGAACTTGCTGCAGCAGGTTGTGGGCCTGACGATCTGCGCCTCATTGTCCTGACCCACGGGGATGTCGATCATGCGGGCAACTGTGCACATCTGCGCAGTACTTACCATGCCCCCATTGCGATTCATCGCCAAGATGCCGAGATAGTCCGGAGCGGAGACATGACCGCCGGCCGGACGGACAAGCCCGACAGGCACACTCTCGCGTTTCGGTTCCTGACATGGGCTTCTGGGCTGCTGTACAAAATCACCAGGACGGGTGTGGACTTCGAAGCCTTCGAGCCGGACGTACTCCTGGAGGATGAGCAGGACCTCTCGGCCTATGGGCTCGATGCGCGGGTTGTGCATCTTTCGGGTCACTCGAGCGGATCAATCGGTATCCTTGCGGGCGGTGGGGTCCTGTTCTGTGGGGACCTGCTCGTGAACGTGATGAGACCTTCACTCCACTACTACATAGACGACTTGGCCCAAGCGCACGAGAGCATCCGCAAGCTGAGCGGCCTCGGCGTCGAGACCCTCTACCCAGGGCACGGCAAACCGTTCCCGTTGAGCGAACTACCGATACCGGGCCGGCGATTCGGTTGATTCCTGCAATTACTAGGTGCTGGTAAGTGCTTGAACTCAACAACCCCAAGGGTGCCTTCACCGCCGCCAGGCTCGCGCCTCTCAATGGACGGCAACCCCTATGGGCGGCCAGCTCTCAGTCGTCCGCACCTGACCAAAAGGTGGTGCCGCAGACGGACTTACTCAAGCTGGTCTCGGTACAACGGAAGCTCGGCGCCGTATGCCACCTGTCGGGTCCTTTCCGGGAAGGCGTTGGCAAGGACGTGTGCCACGACGAGAGAGCATCCGACGGTGAACTCGATCTCCTCGTCGACTTCGCATGCGAGACACCAGGCCTTGTCCTCAGGCCATGCGAGATGAGGGGCGACGTGGATTCCTGGCTCGTCCCAGGCTAGGGCTGGTGCATCCCTTAACACTTCGATGGGACCAGTGAAGAGCAGCATCTCTCGGTTGGGAATGTTCAAGCGTGGTGCTGCAGGTGCGGGCGGATTTCCGCCCCACCCCTCCCAAACCGCCGCGTAGCCTTTGCCTGCCGTGGATGTGCACGAGGCAAGGATGGCCAGAGCTGCGCGAACGGCGTCGCCGGCATCGTCCTCCGGGAACGCAATCCGCACGTACACGTCAAAGCCCGGCGGCCCGTAACGAACGAGCTCCCACCAATCAGCACCAGGCTGAAACAGCCATTGAGCAGGCGCCGCATCTTCTGCGGGGCGAACATTCGTCACCTCGACCAGTCTGCCATGCAGACTCTCGCACCCTCATGCCGCAGCCCGTTCGAAGATGCTGCCTCTGGCGTTGTGGTCGGGGTGAGCGCAGCATCACGTATGACCAATCTTGAGCCCATCTTGTTCCTTGTCCTCTCCTCGATGCTGCGACCGATCCTCTTGTGAGGGACCCGCGTGTTGACTGAGCGTGCTTGCAGAGTGCTAGCATGTTGTCATGACGACCCTGTATATCCGTGACGTCTCCGACGATGTCGCCGCTACCTTGAAGGAGCGGGCGGCGTCGGAAGGTATGTCGTTGTCGGCCTACGTCGCCGCAGAGTTGGCCAAGATCGCCGCACGGCCCACGAACGAGCAGATCGTTGCTCGGCTCAGGGCGCGGGATCGCTCCAGTGGGCCCAGTTCCGACGACATCGTCGCTGCCGTGCAGGCGGGCCGCCGGTGATCGTGCTAGACGCCTCCGCGATGGTCGAGGCGCTGATCGGCAGCGAGGTGGCCGACGAGTTGCTGGATGCTCTCACCGGCGACGTGCACGCACCGCACCTGCTCGACGTCGAGGTGTTGTCCGTACTCCGGGGCTTGCTCCTGGGCGGCAAACTCGATCCTGCTGTCGCGGAGGAGGTTCGTCGCGACCACTTCGCGTTCGTCATCAATCGCTACGAGGTCTCACCATTGGCTGATCGGATCTGGCAGTTGCGTCACCAGTACACGAGCTACGACGCCGCGTACCTCGCTCTGGCAGAGGCGCTGGACGCACCGCTGTACACCTGTGACGCGAAGCTCGACCGCGGCGGCCACCACGCCAAGGTTCACCTGCTCCACCGAACGCACTGATCTGCCGCTGGTGGTCGTTGACGGCGTGGGTGGGGCTTGTATCGTGTAGCGCTACGCGATACGATGCTTTTTGTGATCGTCAGCTTCCGGCACAAGGGTCTGGAGCGGCTGTATCGCGACGGTTCGAAGAAGGGTGTTCAAGCGACTCACATCCCCAAGTTGCTTCGCATCTTGTCGCTTCTGGACGTGGCACAGACCCCCGACGACCTCGCGATCCCGTCGTTTCGGACCCACCCCCTCAAAGGAGACCTGGCCGGGCACTGGTCGATCTGGGTGAACGGCAACTGGCGAGTGACGTTCCGCTTCGTTGAGAGCGACGTCGAACTCGTCGACTATCAGGACTACCACTGATCAGGAGGTGGACAACATGGTGATGAGGACCCCGGTCCATCCCGGCGAGATCCTTCGCGAGGACGTGCTGGCCGATCTCGGGCTGAGTGTTGGGGAGGCCGCGTCCCGGCTCGGGATCTCCCGGGTGACGTTGAGCCGAGTCCTGCACGGCCATGCCCGCGTGAGCCCCAACCTTGCTGTTCGACTGGAGGGAGCAGGCGTCGGTACCGCCCGCGTTTGGCTGGCCCTGCAGTCGGCTTTTGACCTCGCGGCCGAGCGTGCCGCCGGATTACCCACCGTCCGCAGGCTCGACCCCGTCGCCTGACAACATCCGCAAATGCCGCAGCCAGTTCGAAGATGCTGCCTCTGGCGTTGTGGTCGGGGTGAGCGCAGCATCATGTATGACCAGTCTTGAGCCCATCTTGTTCCCGGTCCTCCTCGATGCTGCGACCGATCCTCTGGTGAGGGCAGTCGCCGCCTACCTCGCCCGCTACCGTGGGCAGACCCGCGTCCATACCGAGTCGGACCTGCGTAGCTTCTTGGTGTGGTGCCGCGAGCGGTGTGTCGACCCCCTGGGTGCGAGCCGCGCTCAGGTCGAGTTGTACGTGCGCTGGATGCAAGAAGTCCGTCACTTCCAGCCCTCGACCGTGAGCCGGCGTGTCTCTGTGATAGCGGGCTTCTACCGGACCTGTGTCATTGACCAGGTGATCGCTGCCTTCACCGGCGGACTACTTGCGGCGCCCGAACGTGCCGGCTGAGTCCCCGACTCTGGGCTTGTCCCATCTTCAGTTCGAAGCCTTGCTCAGCGCTTCCCGGCTGTCTGCCAATGTCAATGACTTCGCTCTGGTGATGCTGGGGCTGCTTGGGCTCCGGATCTTCGAAGCATGCGGCGCCAACGTCGAGGAGCTGGGAGAGGAGCATGGCCATCGCGTGCTGAGGGTTCACGGCAAGGTTGTTCTCACTCCACTGGCGCCGGCTGTTCAGCGGGCGATCGAACGTGCCGTCGCGGGACGAGCGGAGGGGCCGATTCTGCTCAACCGTTGTGGCTCACGGATGGACCGTCACGCTGCCACCCGGCGGCTGAAGCACCTCGACAACTCCGCCGCGATCCAGCTTCCGCGGATGCACCCGCACATGTTGCGGCACACCTTCGTCACCACGATGCTCGATGCCGGAGTCGACCTACGTGACGTCCAGATCGCCGCCCGCCACGCCGACCAAAGAACCACCATGCGCTACGACCGTGCCCGCAGGAACCTCGACGGGCATCCCCAACTACATCCCCGCCGCCTACATGGCCTCCGGGACCTGACTGCGGGGCTCTTTCGCGGCTGCAGATTCCGTTATACGATATTTGTATGGTGAGTGAAGAGCAGATCCGACAATGGACGAATGAGGCCGAAGCCGGCTACGACGTTGCGGAGTTGAAGCGTCGCGGCCGTGGCCGTCCCGGGCGCGGTGCCGAGCCGATGCAGGTCATCGCGGTACGCCTGACGGCCGAGGAAATCACGGCATTGGACGCGCTGGCCGAGCGTGACAATGTGTCACGCTCTGAAGCGATCCGGCGCGCGCTTGCCGGCTACGCCGCGTGAAGGTACACCGCAGCGCAGGCAAGCATGGGGTCCTGCCCGAGGACGCGGTTCAGGCCGCCGACTTGTCCCTGTGGATTGAGCCGCTTGACGAGGACGGCTGGCCGCAACGAGAACTGCGACTCGGCTTCGACACCCAGGCTCGTCTACTCGAGACCGTGGTCCTGGTCTTCGAGAGTGGTGAGGAGATGGTCATTCATGCCATGCCTGCGCGCAAGCAGTATTGGGACCTCCTGCCCTGAGCTGACCGATCGATGCTCGCTCATGCCGCGCCTCGTGCGTTGAGCCGGGGACCTTGGCACACAGTTCGGCATGGAGTTACAGCGAACCCTTGCAAGGGTCGTCGTCGGGCCTCTCAAGCAACCGCGAGGCATGTACAGCTGTTCAGGGGGCGAGTGGGTGCGGGGGCGTCAGCTGACGTTGTTCCCGAACTCCTTGAGCTGGCTCGCTTCTGCGATGGAGCTCGCGAGTGCTCCGATGAGTTCGGCGACGTCTGCAGGCGAGAGTCGCACCGTGGCACGGCAGGTGTTGTCCTCCCAGATGGACAGGATCGTCCTGCCGGTCTCGGGATGAGACGAGACGCGCAGCACACGGCCAGGACGGTCGCGTCCTTCAAGTGCGATCCCGCGCCGGGGCAGTGGCGAGACGGTCATCTTCCGAGGATGCCATCGGGGACGGCCTGTGTGAAGGTGCTGACCGGTGCGGTTGGGTCGGACCTGCTCGCGCACACTCGCTCATGGTGCTCGGGGTTGCCGGGGCCGGGTCGGAAACGGAGTGGTCGCTACTCGTGAACTGCCACGTAGCAAGAGCCGCCACGATCACTGTGGCCAGGAATGCCGGCAGGACCGTGGGCCAGCGGCGCGGCGTGGGGTTCATCGGAATCCCGCTGCCGGGTTCCGCTGGGATGGCTTGGGATGTGAGTCGAGGCGAAGGGTGTCGGTCGTTTGGTTGGGATGGATCGACTCGATGCCTTGCACGATGGTGTGTTGACCTTCTTCGGGTGGGGCCGCAGGATGTGGAGGGCTGCTGCGAGGGTGTCTACTGGCAGCCCACTGAGCCGTTGTCGTGTACTTGGTACTGGCATCGGTCGGCGCGTTCTTGTAGTTCCAGCGGGATATCGTCGACCAGTTGTCGGTGTAGCGTCTCGACGGACTCAAGCTCTTCGTCGGGGTGCCGCCAGATCTCTCCGACCACTTGGCCGCGGGCGGGGTCGATGATGAGTTCGCTGGTGGCGCCGTAGATGTCCTTCGCGCCGATCACGGTGACGTCGATTCCGTCCATCACGCGCTGGCTGGTGACTTCCACGGTGGGGAGCTTCTTCAGGACTTCGAAGAGTGAGCTGCGTAGGTCCGCGGGGACGATACCGGAGCGCAGTACGTCGGCGACGTAGACGTGGACGGCGTGGTCTTTCCCGCGGCCCCGGTCTTCCGTGTCGGCTTGGAGGCGTTCGAGCAGCGCATCGGGGTCGCGGGGGAGTTCCGCGAAGAACCGCATGGAGGGTGATTGCCACGAGGCCGGTAGGTCGTTGGGTCCGAGGTCTCCGGCCCACGCCTCGGGTGGGCCGTCGACCCGGCACCCGTCACCGTGGAGTACCTGGGCGAGCTCGCGTTGAGTTCGGTCGTACCAGGTGGGTTCAGTTCCGTCCACGGAGACGTACATGGTGTCTGTGAAGCTCACGAGGCAGGTTGCCGCATTGTCGATGAGCAGTGTCTCGCCTTGGTTGACGATCTTCCAGTATTGCCCCGGTTCGGTGGGTTCGTCGACGGCGTTGATGGCTGCCTCGGTGAGGACTTCCTGGGCTTGTGCTGTTGCGCCGGTGCCTGGGGGTTGGAAGAGCCCCAGGCCGACGACGAGTGCGCTGGCCGCGGCGACCGCGGCGATGCGCCACTTGTGGCTCCGTCTCGGGGTGGGGGCGGTGAGTGCCTGGGTGAGGAGGCGGCGACGTTCGTCCTGACTGTAGGCGGGGGTGTGGGCTGCGGGGTCGGTTTCGCGCAGGAGGGTTTCGATGTCACGCATGGTGGGCTCCTTGTGGTGCGGGGACGACGGCCAGAGGCAGTGAGGTGTGGTCGTCGGAGAGCAGTTGCTGAGCGCGTCGGCGGGCGCGCATCAGGCGGTTGCGGGTGGCTGAGCCGCTGAGGTCGAGAACGACGGCGATCTCGGTGGGCGTCAAGCCTTCCCAGGCCGTCAGTCGCAGGATCTCCGCGTCGAGGTCCGGCAGCTGGGCTAACACGCTCTCAGCTAGAGCCCGGCTACTGTGTTCGGGCGCCGGGTGGTGACGCGGCGGGTCATCGGCGACTGCGTCGCGTACCCTCATGCGCCTGGCCAGGGAGCGCCGTTCGTGGAGGATCGTGTGGTGGGCCACCCTGAACAGCCAGGGCAGCGCAGGATCGGGGACGTCCCCCAGGCGGCGCCACGCGGTGGTGAACACCTCGCTCACGATGTCGTCTGCGGCATGGGGTCCGATCCGGCGGATGGCGTATGCGCGAACCGCCCTCGAGTGGAGCTCGAAGAGATCTTCGAGGCGCTCATGGTCGGAAGGCTGGTAGCGGCTCACATCTGGTACTTCCCGGATCCGGTCCGCGCGTCACAACGGGACCGCAATCTGTTCACTGTCCGTTCCCGCGGCGGTTCCCCATCGTCCCATCCTCGTCTAGCCCGCACGGCCGATGCCTGGATTGATGCCCCGGCATACTGAGCGCAGATGCGGCCGCATGAAAGGGGGGCGGGATGTGAGATATCTGGCGAGGGTGGGGCTGACGGTTCTGATGGTGCCTGGTCTGGCGGCGTGCGGTGGGCAAGGGGAGGTCGTCCAGTCCGGTGACGTCTCCGTCTTGGTGTCGGAACGCGCCGACGGTGGAATGGCCGCTCAAGGTGGAGGGACGCTGGAAGTGGTTGGCGGTTGCCTTGGAGCGGGTGGCTCGGTCATCGTGTGGCCGCACGGTACTCAGGTTGTCCAGGACCAGCCGTTGACGATCCGGATCCCCACCGTGGGGACTTACCGTCTTGGCGACGAGGTGCTTGTCGCTGGAGGTTTCGTCCTGGAGCATTCGTCGCGAAACGTTGAGGCAGGCGACTTCCTCGCGGGCGGTGTCACGGTCCCCGCAGAATGCGCGGAACACGACATCTTCCTCGCGAACTGAGACCCCCTGCAGAATGCGCGCATTTGCCGCATCCTGCGCGTCGCAGATGAAGGCGGGAGTCTCTTTACGAGTCTTCTTCCAGCGCGGCTGGGCAGTCGCTCGCCAGGACCAGGGTGAGACGCGATGTCGCAGTCCTATCGCGCGGCTCTCCGTCGACGCGGTAGGTGACCACTTGGCTGGCGGCGCTTCCTGTGTCCGCTGCCTCCGGTCGCAATGCGATGGCCAGGCTCACTGTGGCGGTTGGAGGTATCAGGTATGCGGCGACGGGTTGGCGTCCGGCCCATAGGGCGGCGTTCTGGGCCGCTGGGTCATGGGTGACTCCGAACCCCAGGGTTGTGCCGTCTTCGAGTCTTATCGGAGGTACGACCACCACGTCGCTGAGTTTGACGTGGTCATGCTCGCCGACCTGTACGGACTTGAGCGTGATTGCGTGTGGGCTCGTGTTCGTGATCGGCACGCCGAACCAGTAGTCGGTGTCGCCAGCGAGTGTGGATTGGCAGATTCGGGTGCTGTTGTCAGGCACCTCCAGAGACGGGCCAACGGCGCAGCCCGCAGTGCTGGCTGCGGTGAGCAGGCTCCATGCGATCCATGCCGTGCCCTTGTTGCCCATGACGAGACTGTAGACCGGACGGGGTTCACCACCGACAGGCTTACTCTCATGCCGCGGTGTGCGAGGGTAGCCTTCGGCTCCGGTGTCCCCGAGTACGACCGCCCTCAATTGCCGCGTTGGGTATGTGCGTTGGCCGTCAGTCGGGGTTCAGTGCCTGTGCCTCAGGCGGACGTCAGTTTCCTGAGCGTCGTCCCCAGGCGCGCATGCGGCGTTAGGACGTGGACGGTCCAATCTGATGATCCGGGTGAGACTGGACTATCTCTTGGTGGACAGGGGACTATCGGTTCAGGGGCTCGCGGAGGCGGTGGGGATCACCGCGGCGAATGTATCGGTTTTGAAGAATGGCCGGGCGAAGGCTGTGCGGTTTTCCACCCTTGAGGCGATGTGTCGGGTGCTCGATTGCCAGCCGGGTGAGATCCTTGAGTTCATCGCTGATGAGGACGGCGACTCAGCCGATTCTGTGAATCGATGAGGCGCCGTCTTGGTCACCTTGATCAGGTTCAGGGGTTGATCCGGGTCGTTTGAATGTTGAAGATCGTCTCGGGTGCGACTGGATTGATAGAATCCCATGTCGTGGTGATGGCCTCGGCACCAGGAGCCGCATTTCTGCTCATCCGCGTTGGGTGGAGCTCGCGTGTCAAGGAGTTCGTTGGCGTGCCCACCGTCGCCAGGACGCGCACGGGAGCCCCCTGGGCGCCAGCAGCGTCCAGAGTTCGTCCATCCCGGACGCTCGGTCCAGGCTGCCGTGGCGATAGCGCCAAAGTCCACCAGTCCTCTCGGAGAGGAGGGGATCACCGGCTCACAAAGCATGCGCCCTCTGTGGCTGACTCGTCGGCCATGACCTGACCGGCGAATCGCCACGTTCTCATCCCCGGTCCTGTCAGAACGAGTTCCTCGGAAAGGTCGGCATTGAGAAGCATCAATGTATTGGACTCAACGCGGCACTCGAGAGCACCGATGCTGCCGGCGGTGTAGCCATCAGGAGCGGCGACGAGCGTTAGCGAGGTTCTCCCGGGAACCTCCACCGACAGTATCGAGAAGGTCTGGTCGGGCGAGTTCAGCTCGTTGCATGATGTGGCCACCTGGTCGTGGATGATGCCCACGCACACCCGCCCATTGCCGGTGGCGATGTAGGCGTCAATCCCCGGTGGGCCGCTCGGAGAGAAGGCCTGAAATTCCGGACCAAGGTGCCTCTCAAATCGACTGGACAGTGCCGGTAAGACCTCAGTGCTGGTGCTGACAGCCGAGAATGTCGCCACGTCGGAATGGCTGGACGGGGGTGGCACACATCCGGTCGGCAGCAGCGCCAGGGCGACGCAAACGCTCAGACAACGCCGCATTGAATGGCATTCGAGTATCCGGAGGCGTTTTGGCACACGGCCTTGTGCGAGGCAGTGACATCTGCAACCTCGATCTGGCCGGCACCAGATGTGGTACCCACGAGGACGTTGGCAGAGGTTCGCAACTCGACTCTCATCCAGTACGGGGACTGACCCACCGCTGCCACGTAGCCGATTGTCTGAACCGAGGAGGTGTACTTGGCGCTCGGAGTCATGACTGAGCAGTTGACGATTCTGAGCTTCACGGGTAAATCCCGGAACCAGTACGAACCGCACCAGGACGCCCGTGTCTCCGCGAACGCCGAGCTGGGGACGATCGCCAGTCCGGCGATCGCGAGAAGCACCAGAATCCATATCCTGGTGTTGCGAATCATGCTCTCCATACCGCGAAGGTACTCCACAGAGGGGTCCACCCCGCCGCGGATGGTCGCTCTGCCCGGTGGTCAACGGTTCAACGGGTCGGGTTCAGGGTATTCGAGGTCGAGACATTCGAAGCCCTTCGCGACGGCGGCGTGGAGGCGCTGATGGCCGGCAGCGTCCCATTTCACGTGGGGGAAGTACTGCCAGTAGAAGGAGTCGTTGGAGGCCATGCCTTCGCCGGTGTAGGCCTGCCAGCCCGATGCGATCAGCCATTCCGCGTCCGCAGGGTCATCCAGGCTGTCGGCGTTGGTGAGCCGGGCGCGGCCCGTGACGCCGTCGGGGGTTGCCACGACGACCCACCAGTTGATTCCCGCGGTCAGTCCTTCACCCACCGCGATCTGCACGGCCTCGTCCCAGTCCACAGGCCCCCACCGTGATTCATGGCTCAGACGCGTCGCACGGCTGATCGGCTCGCATACCATCTGAGCAGCCAGCGCCGCGTCGGGAACCGGCTCGGACCGACCGGGCTCAGCGGTCACCCCGGATGACTCAGAGGGCTCCACCGGGACAACGACGATGGGCGTGTCCTCGGGGCCTGTCCCGGCCGGGGTAGCCGACCGCTGTGAGCTCGCCGCGACTGAGGCCGATGACGTGGCGCCCCCAGGCTCGTCCACTTGTATCGGCGTGCCCACCATCGCCAGGACGCGAGTAGGGCCGCTGCGGTCGACAGCAGCCACCAGAGTTCGTCCATCCCGGGCGGATCGGCCCAGGGGCCGAGGTAGAACATCGTGACCATGACGGCCGCGGTGACGATCGCGGCCACTGCGACGCCGATGATCAGTTCGAGGATGAATCGCACCACTCCTGGCCTCCTTCGCCTGCGCACCGTGCGCATCACGTTACCTGCGCACGGCCTTCTCTCAGCGGGTGTCGTGCCATTGAGCTCGCCGGTAGCGGATGGTGGTGCCTTGGTGGGCGGGTCCGCGTCGACGGGGCTGGCGGCGGTCCGCTGGTTTCCCCTGCCGCGGTGCCAGCGGTGGCGTATGCGGTGATCCAGGCGCGCGGACTGGCGGGTCGACCCACGGTCACGTCCTGCTCGTCGGCCAGGACGCGTCAGGGCACGGGTTGAGGTAGGTCCCAGCTGGGTCCGGCGGGCAGGCGGGGCCAGGGATCGGATCCCACAACATCCGCGGCTGGTCAGGCCGTTCGGAGTACCGCCACGGGGTCGCGGTGTGCGGCCACCGTGCCTGCGGGCACCGTCGCGACGAGGGCCGCCACGACCACGAGGGTGGCGGTGGCGGCGGTATGCCCGAGCGGAGCGATGGTTTCCGTGGCCATGCCGAAGGCCGTTACCGCGACGATGCCCAGCACCGCGCCGGCGGTGGTGGACAGCGCGGCGCGAAGAACGATCAGGCTCATGAGGTCGACGCGGGTGATGCCGAGGGCTCGCCGCCGGCCGAGGTCGCGTTGCCGGATGAGCACGTCGGCCAGGGCGACGGCGCCCACGAACAGCGCGCCGACGAGCAGGACGATGAGGGTGGTCTCGTAGCCGGCCAACCGGACGTCCCCGCCCACCAGTTGGGAGGTCTCGGCGAGGTCCCGTGGGGAGGAGAGGCCCAGGTTCGCGGGGTCGGTGGGCGCCAGCAACCTCCGGAGACCGCGTTCGGTGGGGCCCAGTTGACCCACATCGTCGACGATGACTCGTGCCTGCTCACCAACCCCGGGTGTCGCGGAGACGTAGATGGCGCCGTCGCGGAGCCAGTCGAACGGGGCTGCCGCGTCGTAGGTGCCGACGACGGCGTAGGTGTGGTTGTCCCTCGTGATCAATGCCCCGGACGGAGCCTCCATCCTGAGGGTGGCGCCCGAGGTGGCCGAGACGATCGCCTCACCAGGCTCCGGCCAACGGCCGGCGCGGAGAGCGACCACGTCGTCGGGGCTGGTGCCGACGAGGCCCCAGGCGCTCACCGTCGGCCCGCCCCAGCCGAGGGCGGCGTTGGTGACCGTGGACGCCTTGGTCACTGCTGCGACGGTGTCGACGCTGGAAAGGTCCGCGATGACGCTGACCGCTTCGGGGGTGAGGAACCCATCGGAGCCCTGGTCGGTGACCGCAATCACGCGGGCGCCGGCGTCCTCAATGCGCTGCTCCAACTGCTCCTGCAGGGCCGCCCCGCGCCCGGAGGTGGCGGCTGCGGCGAAGGTCATTGCGGCCGCAGCCAGCAGGATGAGGATCGTGGGGACCCGGGCAGCCATCGCGGAGGCAACGGCCTCCCGGAGGAGCGAGACCGCCCTCACAGCTCGATCACCCTGTCGACCCGGGAGATGACGAAGGGGTCGTGCGTGGCGATGATCAGGGCCACGGACTCGTCCTTGGCGGCCCCGACGAGGCGGTCCAAGACGTTCTCCGCGTTGGTGCGGTCGAGGTTGCCAGTGGGCTCGTCCGCCAGCAGGATCGTGGGGCGGTTCATCAGCGCCCGGCACAGCGCCACCCGCTGCGCCTGGCCGCCGCTGATCTGCCCCGGGAGGTGATCAGCCCGGGCTTCCACGCCGAACGCGCCGAGCAGTTCTCCCGCTCTGGCGATGACATCCCTCCTGCGGTGGCCGGCGTACAGGGCGGGTTCAACCACTGAATCCAGGACGGTGCGGGCGGGGTCGAGCTCAGCGTCCTGGAACACGAAGCCCATGTGGCGGGCGCGCATGGTGGAGCGCTGGGCGTCGTTGAGCGTGGAGGTGGGCCGTCCGTGCACTTCCACCTCACCCTCGTCCGGCGTGAGCAGCAGCCCGAGTAGGTAGAGGAGGGTGGACTTCCCGCGTCCGCTGGGGCCCGTCAGCGCAACCGACTCGCCGGCGTCGAACTCGGCCGACACGTCGACGAGGACCGGCTCGCGTCCCCTCGGGTAGGTGAACCGCAGCCCGGACACGGAGAGCACCGATGTCACGGAGTCTCGCTCGGTGACGGCCTCGGGGAGGACGTCGCTGTGGCTGACGCCTCGGGTGTGACGTCGGCCGAGGCGAGGGCCTGTACGGACTCGCCTACCTCGACTCCCTCGACGACGGCGAGCCCCGCGTGCGACCTGCTGACCGTCACGGGTCTGCGTTCGCGCGCGTTGCCGTCGACCACGGTCACCCAGGCCTGCCCGGTGGCGTCGGTAGAGACGGCGGCCACCGGGAGCGTGGGGCCGGTGGTCCTGGGGATGACTTCGATGTGCACCGTCACCCACGTTTGCTCGGCTGGCACGGCGTCGCAGTCGTCTCCGCACACCGGCCCGCCGTCCGGGCTGGTCAGCGTCACGAGTTCGCCCGCGCCCAGCTCGTCGTTGGGCCGGCTCGACCCCCATACCGCGGGCCAGCTGTGCCCGAGACCCTCGACCGTCATCGGCGCGTCCGCTGGGACCAGGCTCATCTGTCCGGGTGACAACGGGAGGATGAACTGCGGGTCGCCTGTCGTCATCGAGACGGCCACCTCGCCGCCGCCCAGCACCGCCCCCGCCCAGACCTGTTGCGCGTCGACCACAACGCCGGCGGGCAGTGAGTCGGCGGCGACCAGCTCTCCGAGGCCCACCATTCCTGTAGGGGCGACGCCGAGGTTGCGCTGCCACTCGGACACGCCGCGGCCGGTGGCCTCGTCGAAGGTGGAGTCTGCCACGTCGAGGTATTTCAGAGCGACGAGCGCGCCCTCCAGCTGCTCCACGTCCCGGCCGGCCATGCCCAGGGACAGATCGCGGTGGAAGGGTACCTCTCCTTCGACGATGCGCACTGGAATGCCCCCCACTTCGTAGAGCACGTCGCCGACGGCGCGGACAGCCACCGGCTGGTCCGGCGCCGCCGTGACGACCCCAGCCAGAGCGTTGGTGGCGATGGTTCGGGATGCGCGGGATGTTCGGGCACCGTAGTCGAGGGTTTGGCCGATCGTGCGCTCGGTCACCGTGACCACTAGATCCTCGTCCGCAGTCTCAAGTAACCCGGGCGGCGGAGTCAGGGTGACCCTTCCCGCCCAGAAGGCCGCGGTGGCCAGCAGCAGGGCACCGACCAGAATCACTGGCCATCGGCGAGGCGGACCTGGCGGAGCCGTGTCGGATGTGGCGATGTCAGGAGCCATAGAAGTGTTCCCGGGGGAGCGAGGGGCACGCCGCTAGAATGTCGTCTCGGTTGTCGGATCCGATGGTGGGGTCGCTGAATGCCCAAGCGCGGGCTTCGGAGCCGTCTGTGAAAAACTCGTTGATAAACGACGCGCGGTCGGGACCTTCACTGGTGACAAGCCCAAAGGATTCCAGGCAAGGATTGCGCCACTGAGTCAGATACTCCCACAGGAGACCGAGTTGATCATCGTTCCAATCGCGAAGCATCAGCGGATCCGGCGTGAATTTCGAGTAGCAGACGTAATGTGCCAGGCCGTACTGTGGCGACGCCTGGACCCCGCCCGGGAAACTGACTCCACCCTCCTCCGCGACGGCCGGGTATCCAGCATCTGTGAAACACTGTGCCAAGAATTCATCTCCGCCGAGGGGATCCCCGAACGAGACCAGTTCCACCGTCGGTCGTGCATCCTCTTCTGCCAGCTCTGGCCATTGCTGCACAACGGATTGCCACTCCGCATCGAGCCACTGCTGCCGGAACTCCAGCTTCTGCTCCATTGTCATCGGCGGGAGAGTGATGCTCTGATAAGGCGCCCAAGGCTCATTGCGGTCGAAGACGGGCGCCGACGAGCTGGAAGCGGCAGCAACCGGTTCCTGCGCAACACATCCGCAGATACCAAGAACTGCCAGCAGCGCAGCTGCGATCGAACTAGACCGGCGCGCAAATACCATACGTTCCTGAGTCCTTCAAGGAGATGGACGACGCGTACCATGAAGCGCGGGTCATGGTTGGATGCTGATAGGCGAGGTAGTATTTTGTCGCGTTGTTGTGACGAATTGTGCCACTGGGCATGTCGACACGGAGGATATTGAGACTCGTCTGCTCTCCCCGCACAAGAGGCCGCGCCCCGGCAACACACGTCGGTGTGATTCCTGATTCCGTCGCGGCACCGGCGGACAGTGGTGCAGCCACGGACAGTGAGAGAGCGGCGATGAATGTCAATGCCGTCGCGAAGTGTCTTCTATGCATGTGTCGGACACTAACACGTGGGTCGACTGCTTCAATAGGCGGCTGCACGCCTCAGGGTACTTAAGTACCTTCGTGAACCTTTGAATGCTGGGCCCTGCATGATCTCCTTCAGGTGCGCGAGTATCACTCATATGGGCATGGCTTCTCTCAGCGTTTGAGGGCTGACCTCGGTCAGCAGCCCGGGTACCAGGGGAAGACCGTGCAGATGTCCCGGGCCTCGGCGTCGGGGCGCGGGGGCGCCTCGGCGGGGGCGACGATGAGGAGCAGCAATGCGAGGAGCGAGACCATGATCGGCATGCTGCCCAAGTAGACAGGGGTCCCGGTGGACGTAGGTGCCCGTGGGGTGTGGGTGGGTTCATTCGTGCCCGGATTGGGTACGAAAGATCCTTCTTGCGGGTGTCGGAGTTGTGGGCGTCCTAGGGTGGGTGCTCGTGAAGCGTGCAATGGTGGTGAATCGCCTGCTGGCGTGGGGTGGGGCTGAGTCAGCCGTCGCGCTGCTGATGATTGCGGCTTCGTTGTTTGCGTTCGTGGGCGGCCGGATCTCTGTGTCTGCATTGGCGGCGGATGTGTTGGCGCTGGTGTTGGCGCTTGTCGCTCTGCGCTGGCTGGGGTTGGGGATCGGCCTTCTGCTGCCCGGGCTGGCTGTCGTTCTCTGGCTGGATCCTGACGGTTCGGGAATGGCTCTGTATCTGTGCGCGCTGCCGACCGTGACGGCGATCCGGCTTGGCCGGATCGGACTGGCGGGTGCTGCGACGGCAATCGGGGGTGCCGCGGGGTGGTGGGTGAGTTATCGGGTTCACCCGGACGACAGGGACCTGATCGGGATCACGATCACCTGGCTGTTCACGTACGGGCTGGTGTGGGCGGTCGGGTTCGCGGGTCGCGCGCTCGCGAGGGTAGCCGAGGAGCGCGTGCACCGTGACTACCAGGAGCGTGCTCTTGACCTGGCCCGGGACCTGCATGATTCGACCGCACGGAATCTTGCTGTTCTGGCCATGCAGGCGGATGCTGCCGTTGTGGCGGGTTCGGCCACTCCGGAGCAGTTGGAGTCGATGGCGCAGATGGCGCGCGAGGCGAGTGTCGCGATCCGTCGAACCATGCAGCTGCTGGGGGGTCGGCCCGCAGCCCCTGAGCGGGACACGGGTTTGTCTATGGCGGTGGATGTGGGGCGTGCTGAGTTGGAGAGGCTCGGGTTCGAGGTTCGGGTGAGCATCGAGGTGGACGCTCCACTCCGCACCGCGGTGGATCACGCGGCGGGCCGGATCATGCTGGAGGCGCTGCACAACGTGGCCAAGCACGGGAACCCCGACGGGCCGTGCTTGATCATGGTCGAGGCCACCGACGATGCCCTTGATTTCGCGGTGACCAACACACCCCGCGCCGGGGCAGCGGGCGGCCACTCGGGGCTGGGGCTGGAGAGCATGGGGAACCAGGCGCGGGCGCGAGGGGGCTTGGTGTCGGCTGGCCTTTCCCACGGCGTGTGGGTACTTGAGGCCAGTCTTCCGCTCGTGCAGGACACCCGCAGTGGCGTCGCATGATCAGGGTGGGCGTCTGTGATGACGATCCGCTGGTCCTTCGGCTGGTCGCCGATGTCATCGGCCGCGCGGACGACCTCGTCGTGGTCGCGGTCTGCCGTTCCGGGGAAGAAGCCATCGCTGTCGATGAGCCGGTTGATGTGTGGCTGATGGACCAACGCATGCCGGAGATGACCGGTATCCAGGCGTGTGCCGTCCTGACTGCTGGCACGGATCCGCCCCGCGTGCTGATCCTGACAGCCTCCACCTCGGAGACGGTCTCCGAGGCGTACCGGTCAGGAGCCTCGGGCTACCTTTTCAAGGACGAACAGCCGGATCGACTCCACACCGCTGTCCGGGCCGCAGCAGCGGGGTTCCAGGTTCAGTCTCCGCAAGCCGCGGTCATCATCCCCCGGTCACGCGACGCCGCCTCGCCCCGCCCCCGGGGCGAGGCTCCCCAACTCACCGCCGACGAACGGAGAATCGTGACCGAGGTGATGACCGGCCAGACATACGCGCAGATTGCTCCGCGTGTTGGCATGTCCCAGTCCGGGCTGAAGAAGCGTGTCGCGGCGCTCATGAAACGCCTGGACGTCCACTCGCGCCCCCAACTCATGGCCAAGCTCCGAGACCTGGACCTCGGGCGGTAGGAGAGTGCCGGCCTGCAGTGGATGGCGCGGATCGCAACCGTGATGCACAAGGAGCACACCGGCCTGATTCACGGCACTTCTGTACCGTGTCCAGGTACTTTCGATCCGCGTTCTGCGGTTGTCCCGCGAATCATCTCCCGGATCGTGCAGGGTCTGTTTGTGGGGCGACTTCCGCCGTCCCCACTCGATCGAAGGAGTTGGGGCTCATGGGGCTTCGGGCTTTGGTTGTCAGCGTTGTAGCCGCAGGATGTTTGGTGGGCTCCGAAACCACCTTGACACGGCACAGCCCCTCGGCATCGTTGACATGCTAGAACGCATTACGACCGCTGCGTGCGCGGTCTTACTGCTCAGCGCTTGCACTGCTTCTGCGACGGACTCTCAGGCGCCAACCGAGGCCGAGTATCGCGCGGCGTGGCAGGCAGGTGCGGACTGCCTCGTTTCCAAGGGATTCGATGCGCGCGTTGACTGGAGCGAGCTGTCGAACGACTACGCCATGGAAATCCAGAACACACAGGGTCGTGACGCTGAGCTCGATGAAGCCTACAACGAGTGCTATGCGGAGCATATGGACGAGATTGTGAACGCATACCAGGAGACCAAACGGGTCTCGGGTAGCGAGCGTGAAGCGGTGATGCGAGAACTCATGGAGTGCCTGGGGGACCTCGGTGTCACAGGGTTGGATGCCGGGACGAACGATTCGCGGGTCTTCGTCAAGGCCATTTGGGAGCAGTTGTCGGACACCCCAGAGGAGATTGAGGCCATGGCGTGCATGGAGCGCTACCGCGGCGTCTGGCCCAAGGGAGACGCGAACAACCCGTGAGGCGTCGGTCGTGGTTGTACCCCGTCACCGTGTTCATCGCGGTGGCGGTCTTGATCGGCGCGGGCGCCTGGCTGGCACTGGCGCTTCGCGGTCAGTTGGCGGCGCTCGATGCACCGCCGGTACCGGTGGTTGTCGAGGTCCGCGAGGCGCAACTCGACTACTCGTCTGCGGCGTCGCTGACGGGTCGCAGGGTCGCGCCGGAGCCGGTGCTGTGGAACGGCTCGGCGGGCACTGTCACCGCTGTCCATGCCGGGAGCTCGGATGAGTTGGGAACGGGCAGCGCAATCGTGGATGTCGACGGGGTGACGCTGCGTGCCTACACCGCCGGCACTGCACTGTTCAGGTCACTGTCGCGGGGAGACAAGGGTGCCGACGTGAAGGTGGCCCAGGAACTTCTCAACGTTCTCGTCCCCGGTGCATCACTGTCTGTGTCGGGCACCTTCGGGAGTGCAACGGCCTCGGCCGTGCGCGCCTACGAGAAATCGCTCGGGACGACGCCCACCGGAGTGTTGGATCCGCGGTGGTTCCTAATGCTCCCAACCGACACATACCGCGTCGCGTCCGTCGCCCTGCGCGTCGGGCAGCCGGCGCCGGCCCCCGGTGCGGCCTTCCTCGACGGAGTGACGACCGTCGAGGGTCTGAAGTTTGAAGTGGAGGGCGGTGGGCCGGATGGAGCGTACCGGTTCTCCTACCTGGGCAGTTCGTACGATGTCATGTTGAGCGAGGGGGCTTGGACGCTTGTCGACGAAGCCGCGTTGGCGGCACTGCTGGATCCGAAACCTGGCGCAACGTCTGATGCCGAGGGCGCCGTCGAGGAGGAGACCAGTCCCCCCTCGGACACGACGGGGAGTGTGACGGTGGATGGCAGAGTGGCATTGACCGATCCGGAGCCGGGGCAGGCAGTGCCCCCGGCGGCGTTGGTGCTGGACCCGTCGGGTGCGTCCTGCGTTCTGCTGGCCGGTGACCACAGTCCTGCGACGGTGACGTTGATCGGCTCGGCGGTCGATGGCAGCGCCCTGATCGGACCTGATCTGGGCGAGGGCGCGCGCGTCCTGGTCAATCCCTTGGAGGTCGTACCGGAGGCTGAATGTCCCTGAGGCTGGTCGACGTGGCGTTCAGGTACGCGGGGGCAGACCGGGCCGTGCTGGACGGGGTGAATCTGACGGTGGCATCAGGGGAGTCGGTGGCCCTGATGGGGGCCTCAGGGAGAGGGAAGACCACACTGCTCAACGTCGCTGGTCTTCTCGCGGTGCCTACCACGGGGCGGGTGGAGATCGATGGGGTCGCGTGCTCGGTGCAGGATCGCCATCGGCTACGGATCGCGTGGATCCTCCAGAGCGTCAACCTGCTACCACGGCGCAGTGCTCTGGACAACGTGGCGCTCCCTGCCCTGGCCGCGGGCTCCACGTCGGGCGCCGCCTGGGCCACGTCGTCCGAACTGCTGGTCAGCGTCGGGCTGGATCCATCGGATCAACGAGATGCGCGAACGCTCTCCGGAGGCGAGGCGCAGCGCGTGGCTCTCGCCCGAGCGCTGATCTCCCTCCCCAGCCTGCTGCTCGCCGACGAGCCGACGGCGAACCTCGACGCCCGCACCGCGGACGTGGTGGCGGAGGCGCTGTTCACGACGGCCGGCCACACGGCGGTGCTCCTGGCCACCCACGATGAGCGCATCGGGGCGATGGCGGACCGGATCGTGCGGATCCGGCCTGACGGATCCCTGGGGGAAGGCTGAACTGTGTGGCATCCGGGTCTTCTGCTGCGCGAGGCATTCCGAAACCTCGGTCCCCGGCATGCCGTGCTGGCAGTGGTCACAGCCGCAGTGCTCGCCATGTGCGGGGTTGCCACCGTCGTGTCCGCTTCGAGCGTCCTCAACCAGCACGAGGGTGAGTTGGTCCGTGGAGGAACTGTCTGGTGGATTCAGGCCGATTCGGATGGGCAGCCGGTGCCGGCCAGAATCTGCGCCCAACTCAATGGTCAGCCCGGGGTGGTGGGCGCCGGGGCCGTCGGGCAGGAGCAGCGTGAGTGGCATGCGTTCTCAGGGGCGCGGGGCGTGACCGTCGATGTCGCGACCCCCGGACTCTGGGCTGCCTGGGCGGTTGCCGAACCACCTGGAGATGTTGTTGCAGGCTCAGACCTGACCGACACCGGGCTGGCTGCAGTGGGAACGGTGCTCTACGACGCGGAGGGCAACTCGCATCGCATCGACGCACGGACTCCGGACACGGTGAAGCCGGCCCGGCTCCTGGCCAATGTGGTGGTGGTGCGCCCGCCCGATTTCGCGATGAGCGAGTGTTGGGTGCGGATGGACCATGGGGCGTTCGAGGCGGGCCGCGACCTGCTCGATTTCTCTTTCGCAGGGCACGGCGTGGCGATCAGCCCGTTCGCCGTCGACGACTCGGCCCTCCTCAGCCCTCAGGAGCAGTGGCAACGGTACGCGGGACTGGCCCCGGGACTGGTGGCGGGCGTGCTGATCGGGTTGCTGGTCCTGCTCACCTACTGGGGCAGGCGCCCTGAGCTCGCGGTCTATCGCACCTTCGGCAGCAGCCGCGCGGAGATCGTGTTCCTCGCGTTGGGCGAGGTGGTACTGGTCCTCGTTCCGTCGGTGATTCTCGCCTGCGCCGCCACCGTCGCCGCGCTCGCGGTGGCCGTCTCGCAGCAGGGCGTCCCGCTGACCGGGGTCGCGGCGACGTTGGGTGCAGGTCTCCTCGCCATCGGTGCGGCCGCCGCGTCCGGGTGGGCACTCGGGGTGGCCTTGGTTCCGCTCGCGCTGCGGGGCGGCCTTTATGAGCAGCTCAAGGACAGGTGAGCCGGCGATAGACCGGGAGCCCATGAATCTCAGCCCACACCTCGACCGTGAGGAAGTTGCACGTGTTTTGGATCTCGACGGCTATCTGCGTGATGAGTTGCGGCGCTCGGCTGTGGAGCGGCTCGAGATCGTAGGGGAGGGACTCAAGAACCTGAGGCGGTAGGACCCTGAAACGTCTGCGCTCATCCCCGACATTCACCGGACCGGCGTGCCGCATCCCTCATCAAGCCGAGTTGCCGACGATGGCGCCGCCCCGATCGATGCAGATGACGTCGACCGCCACGAGAGAGCCGCGCAGGACGGTGAGGGCGTGATCGCGGGCCGCGGTGGCGACGGCGTCGCCCAGCGGGATGCCGTCTGCCTCGGCCAGGTCGAGGGCCTCTGCCGCGGTGTTGGCGGCACGGATCGCCGTGGCGAGCGCCTCTCCGGCGCCTGCCTCGATGGCCAGGCCCGCGAGGTGGGACAGGTCCACCTGGGTGCGGTGGGAGTGCAGGTCGAGGTGTCCGGCGGCGAGCTTGGTGAGCTTGGCGAACCCTCCGCAAATCGTGAGGCGTTCGACGGGGTGCCGGGAGACGTACTTGAGCACGGCGCCGGCGAAGTCGCCCATGTCCAGCAGCGCCAGCTCTGGCAGGCCATACAGCTCTGCGACGACGCGCTCCGACGTCGACCCGGTACAGGCGGCCAGGTGCTGCATGCCGGCGGCGCGGGCGACGTCGACGCCGCGGCGGATCGAGTCGATCCACGCGGAGCACGAGTAGGGGACCACGACGCCGGTGGTGCCGAGGATGGAGATCCCGCCCAGGATGCCGATGCGCGGGTTCCACGTGTGCCGCGCGAGGGCCTCGCCGTCGTCGACCCCGATGGTCACCTCGAGGTCGAGGGGCACGCCGTGTCGGCGGGCGACGGCGGAGAGGTTCGCCCTGATCATCGCCCGGGGTGCGGGGTTGATGGCCGGCTCGCCCACAGGGAGAGGGAGCCCGGGCAGCGTGACGGTGCCGACGCCGGGGCCGCCGACGAACCGCACGCCCGAGCCCGGCGGGCCGGGCCGCACCCAGGCGCGGACGAGGGCGCCGTGGGTGACGTCGGGGTCGTCGCCGGCGTCCTTGGTGACGGCGGCCATCGCGACGCCGTCGGTCACCTGCTCGAGGGTCAGGGCAAACGACGGCCGGCGGCCCTGGGGTAGCTCCACCTCCACCGGGTCCGGGAACTCGCCAGTGAGCAGAGCCTCGTAGGCGGCCGTCGCGGCGGCGGTGGCGCAGGCGCCGGTGGTCCAGCCGGGCCGGAGCAAGGAGTCGTCGAGTTGCCCGCGGCGCGCCATGTCAGCAGCCTCGAGTCACAGGGTGAGGGGCGGTGAGGGGCACGGGCGCCAGCTTAGCCGGGAAGGAGCGCCTTCTGGACGGCCGGGCTGGGCTGAACTTCGCTCCCTGCGCGCAGCGGCAGGAAACGGAAATGCGACTCAAGGTTGCCCTATTAGTTAAGTATGCTGGCGCGGCGCGGGTACGAAAGCACCCAGATTCTTGTCGACGCATTCGCTACAGCAGGGGATTCAGCTAGTCTGGCTTCAGTTCAACTCAAGGAGAATGCAATGAAGCATCGTTCGAGAATGGCAGCAGTGCTAGCTGCCATGCTGTTGATCAGCTACCAAGCGCCAGCTCTGGCGGAAAGTACTGCCACGTTGTCACATGCTGAGCAGTGGCTGACGACGCTATGTTCCTAGCCGCAAGCACAGGCCTACCAGAGGAACTAGCGCTTCAACGTGTTGGGGAACAAGCGGAATTAGCGGCCGCGCTAACGGACTTCGAGAAGGATCAGAGCAGCCTCTTGTCCGGGGTTTCCGTGGAGGTGAGGACTGGAGAGGTGCTGGTGCGCCTGGTCGCAGGTGCAACAAGTGTGCTCGACTTTCAGGTGCCGGAATCGTACCACGTGAAAGTGCTAGAGGGCGGTAAGTGCACAGCACGACAGTTCGCGGATGAGGCGACCCGAATCGCAGCCGCATTAATGAGCTTGAATGTGCATCATCATGGTGTCGAATATGATCCGCGGGCCGGTGAGATTTTTCTTCTGGTTGGTAATGAGCAGGACCAGATAGACCTGGCTGGACTGACTGAGTACCCATTCAGGATAGAGGTGGTGGAAGGTCTGGTCGGGTCGGCCAATCGCGGAGGAGTGAGGATGACCAGTTGCACGGCTGGCTTCTCTGTCCGCATCCCGTCTGGCAATACGGGATTACTGACAGCGGGGCACTGCGGAAATACCCAAAGCTACTCGACCACCCCCGCAGGATCGATCTCGTATAGTTCGACGTATGTCGCGGGTCTGAACAGCCCAAGTGCTGACCTTCAGTGGCATCGGCTCACATCTCACACGCCGGTCAATCAGTTCTACGGATCGTCCGCCACGACCGCGACTACGAGGGTCGGGACGGGTACCGCGTACGTGGGTCAGTTCCTGTGTCATCGCGGGAAGACCACGGGGTACTCATGTGGTGGGGTGACGAGTGTCACCCATGCGCCCCCTTCGTCTTGGAACGTGTGTGGTGGTTCGGCCTGTTCCGCGAACTGGGTCCGGGTTAGTGGTGTGGACCTCGCGAACTTGGGAGGAGATAGTGGTGGCCCATGGTTCAGCGGAGGCTACGCCTAGGGAATCCACTCTGGCGGACTCCTCGGCGAGGTTGGAGCATGGGCCGCCTTCACCCCCATCTCTCGCATCAGCGGGCTGGGTATCGTTCTAGTATGAAGTGCGCGATGCGGTGGCTAATCTGGGCTTGGGTGGGCCTGAGCCTCGGCTGCACGGCGAGCCAGGCTGCCCCCGAGGTAGCTTGGCGGGAAGGGGCGCTCAACGACGGCGGACCGACGGCCCTGGTCAGCGGGATGCTGCAGCTCAACGATGGCTGCCTGTACCTGACTGCCGAAGATGGGACCGACTATCTCCCGGTCTTCCGCGGCGCCCCGAGTTGGGCTGACCATGGTGCACTCGAGACAGAGCAAGGTACCTTCGAACTCGGTCGGCTGGTTGGACTGACCGGCGGTGAGTCCGCGGCCTCGGCTGAGGTCTCCGATGACACGCACATCCCCAAAGAGTGCGATCTCACCAAGCCGCGCTGGACCGTCAACTAGGACGGAGCAGGACTATCCGGGCGGGGCGACTCCGATGGCTGCGTTGACCAGGAGACGGACTGTGCCATCAGCTGGGGGCGGCTGCTGACGCCCGCGCGCCTCATGAGGGTGCCGACCCGCTTCTTGACCCCTGACACCGACATGCCCAGCGCCTCGGCCATCTGGTCGTAGCCGCGTCCGGCGTTGATGGCGCGGATCAGCTCGTGGTCGACGGCGTCGCGCAGCACTCCGTCGGGGGCCGACTCCCGGCTGGTCACCCTGGTGGTCAGCCCCCGCGCCGCGTCGGGGGAGTGGACGAAGATCCCGGCGTCCGCGGTCCGGATGGCCGCGGCGAGCGCCTTGGCCGGGGTGTCCTTGTAGAGAAAGCCGCAGGCGCCGGCGCCGACCGCCTCGGTGAGACTCGTGGTGCTGAGGCTGGTGAGCAGCAGGACCCGCGGCGGGTCCGGGCGGGAGGTCAGCGCGCGGCACGTCTCCACCCCGGAGATACCGGGCATCCGGATGTCCATGAGCCACAGGTCGACTGGGGGCGCAGCCAATGCCTCGTGACCCCCGGCGCACTGGTGGACGACGGCGATGTCGTCGACGCGGGCGAGGGTCGCGGCGAGGTAGCTCAGGACGAGCGGGTCGTCGTCGCAGATCCCGACGCTGATCATGTCTGCAATTGGCGCACGGTCAGCGGCATCTCCACCAGGCACGTCCACGTGCCGTTCGCGGATGCCAGCCGGAGACTACCGCCGGCGAGCGTGGCGCGGTGGCGCATGCCGAGCGTGCCGAGGCCCGCGCCGGTCGTCCGATCAGGCGGCATCTGGTTGGTGACGATCAGCTGGTAGTCGACGGCGGACAGCTCGCCCACGATCGTGCAGGGCCCGTGCTTCAGGCCGTGTTTGGCCACGTTGTGGAGCGCCTCGCGGAGGATCTGCGCTAGCGCGCGGTCGATGGACGCATGCAGTGTGGGGCTGAGGTCTCCGGAGGTGGTCACCTCGTGGCCGCGACGCTTGAGCTCGCGGACCTCCTGCGCCAAGGTCTCCCGGAAGTCCGCGTCCGTCGGCGCGCTCTCTCCCAGCTGCATCATGCGGATGGTGTCGCGGAGGGCGGCCCCAGCGTTGCGGGCCCGCTCGGACAGTGCGGCCAGCGCCTCCGGAGATGCTCCGCCCGCGTTGTGCGCGGCGTCGGCCTCCATCGCGATGAGAGTGAGCTCGCGGGCCACCGAGTCGTGGAGGTCGAGGGTGGCTTGGAGCCTGAGGTCCCGCTGGCGCCTGGACTCGGCCTCGGCGGCGTTGCGCGAGACGGCGTTGAGGCCGAATCCGACGAGCACGAACACGGCGTCCAGCGCGAACCACCCGAGGATCACCTCGAAGGGATTGAAGTCCTCCGCGAGCTTGCGAGCCGTGGCGGTCACCGACGCCGTGAACACGGTTGCTGCCATCACCGCTGCCTGGGCCCATCGCCCGTTCCTCAAAGCGGCGACGACAGGGAGCATGAGGAGATAGCCCCAGAAGCCGAGCAGGTTCTCGTCGACCGCGGCGGCCGTGACCGCCATGACGATGGTCAGCGGCGCCCCGACTCTCGGCCAGCGGACGGCCACCACCACAGTGAGGAACGCCGCGACGTCGAGGGCCACGATCTCTGGGGGCAGGACGAGGCGGGCCCGGGGAGCGAGGAGCTCTGCCGTGATGATCACGAGCGCGATGAGGACCTCCAGCGCGCCGCTCGAGAGTGCTTTTCGTCCCACGCCGTCATCCTATGGGTGGGCGACGCTCGCCCGACCAGCGGAGGAGCGCGGGAAGGTACTTTCGTACCCTCCCGGATGCATTCTCGGCGGATCGCGGCGACACTGCGGCTACGCCGAGGTCTTGGGGGGACCTCGGCGCCACAATCGCCCGCGTCAGGCGGACTGCTCAGCGGTGCGCGTGCTCGTCGATGAGATCAGCGATCAGCTTCGGCGACGCGAACATCGTGGCGTGCGGCCCCGGCACCGTTGCGAACCAGCCGTGCTTGAACGTGCCCGCCAATTTCTCGGCCCAGTCGAGGGGAACAATGGGGTCGTCGAGCCCGCAGAGCACCAATGTCTTCGCGTCGATCCGCCCCGCGACCAGTTCCATATCCATCTGAAGCAGGTGCGGGGTCTGCTGGACCATGTACGGCACCCCGGCTCGGAACAGATAGTCGTAGATCGCCATCGCCGCGACCTGCGGGGGCTCCTTCAACCCGTTGGCCATCAGCAGCCCCGCGACCTTCGCCAGCGAGCGGGCCGACGGCGTCACCACCGGCGCGATCAGGACGATGTGGTCGACCTCCTCGGGGAAGTCGGCGGCCAGCTGCGCCACCACCTGGGTGCCCATCGAGTGGCCCACCACCACCGGGTGGTCGAGGTCCTTCTCCGCCAGGTACTTGCCGACGAGGGCAGCGTGATCGGCGATGCTCAGGTCGCGGTCAGGGCGGGGGGAACGGCCATAGCCGGCCAGGTCGATGAGGTGGACGTCACCGTGGTTCGCGAGCTCTACCGCCGTTGGACCGTACGAACGCGCCGACACGCCGATGCCGTGGATGAGCACGAAGTCCGGGCTCGTCTTCTGCGGGACCTGGCAGGGGAACCGGTAGGACACCATCGACGC
This sequence comes from Tessaracoccus sp. MC1627, assembly GCF_014164725.1. NCBI lineage: Bacteria > Bacillati > Actinomycetota > Actinomycetes > Propionibacteriales > Propionibacteriaceae > Tessaracoccus > Tessaracoccus sp. MC1627. The sequence goes on from NZ_JACJGA010000001.1 coordinate 796,622, forward strand.
GTCGCCATAGCCGGAGCGGCTGGTGTGGTATTCCACCGTGCCGACGTACTTGTTCTTGTACACCACCTCGTCGCGGGGTGCGTGGCGGCGGGCGGACATGCGGCTCAGCGTAGCCGTCACGCGGACGTGCCAGCGGTTCTCAGGCTTGGCGTGAGGTGTTGGTCAGCTCGTCGGTGCTGGCGATGGCGTTGACAGCGGCGACGGTGAGGGCCGAGCCGCCCCGTCGGCCGTGGACGACGAGATACTCGAGGCCTAGGTCGTTTGCCGCCAGCGCCTGCTTGGACTCGGCGGCACCGACGAACCCGACCGGGACGCCGATCACCGCCGCCGGCCTCACGCCGGTCTCCGCGACCACCTCGAGCAGCCGGAAGAGCGCCGTCGGCGCGTTGCCGATGGCGACGACGGCGCCGTCGAGGCGGGGCAGCCACAGGTCGATCGCGGCCATTGTCTTGGTCATCGACTTCTCGGCGGCCAGCGCCGCGAGGCCGGGGTCCTTGATGTGGCAGACGACGTCGTTGTCGCGGGGGAGGCGGGAGGCGATGATGCCGGTGGCCACCATGGAGGAATCGCAGAGGATCGGTGCTCCGGCCCGCAGCGCGGCGTTGGCGGCGGCCACGACGCCGGGAGTGAAGGCCACGTCGTCGGCGACGTCCGGGGCGCCGGCCGCGTGCACCATCCGCACGACGACGCGGGCCACGTCGTCGGGGAAGCGGGTGAGATCGGTCTCCTCGCGGATGATCCGGAAGGATTCGCGGTAGATGTCGGAGCCGTCGGTCAGGTAGTCGTAGCGCACGCCATTCACCGTAGTGGACCCCGCAATAGCGGGGGACGCAGGGCTCTGGTTGACTGGGCCCCACACATTCACACCGCGAGGGGACCAGGAAGCCGGAACGAGCCGGCACGGTCGCGCCACTGTGGACCGCCGTCGGGCGGGAAGTCAGGAACTGGACCCTCACGGCCGACTGCCTGGGGCGCGTCATCCCGGGCGAAGGGACCTAAGAGAGCGATGCACATCGCCGAGGGGATGCTTCCCCCGTTGCACTGCGCGGCCTGGCTGGCCGCCTCCACCCCGTTCGTCGTCCACGGCGCCCGCGCCGTGCTCACCACCGTGCGGGAGCACCCGGAGCGCAAGCTGATCCTCGCCGCGGCGGGCGCGTTCACGCTGGTGGTGAGCGCGCTGAAGCTGCCGTCGATCACGGGAAGCTCGTCGCACCCGACGGGGACAGGCCTGGGGGCGGTGCTGCTCAAGCCACCGGTGATGGCGTTCCTCGGCACGCTGGTGCTCCTGTTCCAGGCGACGCTGCTCGCCCACGGCGGGCTGACGACGCTCGGGGCGAACGTGTTCTCGATGGCAATCGTTGGGCCGTGGGCGGCGTACGGGATCTACCGGGCGACGGCGCGGCTGTCGGCCCCGCTGTGGGCGTCGGTGTTTTTGGCGATGGCGGTGGCGAACATCGCCACGTATGCCGTGACGTCGGTGCAGCTGGCGTTGGCGTATCCGGACCCGGTGAGCGGGCTGGGGGGCGCGCTGGTGAAGTTCCTCGCGCTGTTCGCGGTCACGCAGGTCCCGCTGGCCGTCGCCGAGGGGCTGCTGGGTGTGCTGCTGGTCGGGTTCCTGACGCGTGCGGCGCGCCCGGAGTTGGCCCGGCTGGGTCTGCTCAAGGAGGACGCCGGTGTTTAGCCGTCGCGACGTGTGGATCGGGGTGGCGCTCGTGGTCGCCGTCATGGGGGTGTACCTCGGCAGCCTGGCGCTGGCCCCCACGGGGGCGGAGTTCCTGGGCAGCGACGCCGCCGCGGGGGACCTGACCGGCGGCGTGCCGTGGCTCGAGCCGCTGTTCGCGCCCGAGAGCGCGGAGCTCGAGTCTGGACTCTTCGCCCTCCAGGCGGGCCTGGGCGGCATCCTGCTGGGCTTCGTCCTCGGCCGGTTGACGGCTCGGCGCGCGTCATGAGGGAACTCGCGACGGTTGCCGGGGTGGCCCGTCGTCCGAGTGTGAATTCCTGGGTTGAGTTCACCCACGGGAGTCACACTCGGGGCGCGGTGCGCGGCAGCGACCGCCACCTCACCCGTCATTCGACGTCCGGCGCACGCCCGTGAGCATCCACGTCACCGCCGTCGACGACGCCGCCTGGGCAGGGCCCTGGCGGGCGATCCCTGTGGGGCACAAGGTGGGGCTCGCCGTCGCTCTGGTGCTGACCGCTCTGCTGACGCCGGCCTGGCCCGGGACCCTGCTGGTGGCGGGGGCGTCGCTGATCCTCATGCTAGGACCGGCCCGCATCCGGCCGGGTCTGGTGGCCGCCGTCGCGCTGCCTCCGCTGGCATTCCTCGTGGTGGGGGCGTTGCCGCTCGCGGTCGAGGTGGGCGACGGGCTGCGCATCACCGCCGACGGCGGGCTCCGGGCGGCGGAGATGCTCGCGCACGGCGTCGCGGGGACCTTGGCCGTCCTGCTGCTGGCCACCACCACGCCGATGAGTGACGTGCTGGGCTGGCTGCATCGCCGCGGCCTCCCCGGCCCGCTGCTGGAGATCGCCGCACTGATGTACCGGCTGCTGTTCGTGCTGCTCAGCAGCGCGCTGGCGCTGCAGGCCGCGCAGGCCGCCCGTCTCGGGGGCGACGCGCCCTTCAGTCGTCGGTTCCAGGCCGCCGTCGACGGCATCGGCACCGTCCTGCTAATGAGTTGGCGCCGCGCCACCCGGCTGCAGGCGGGCCTGGAGTTGCGCGGCTACGAGGATGCGCTGCCGACGCTACGGCCCGTGGGCCGCACCCGCCCCTGGGCCCCGGCTGCGGGGGCCGCCCTCGTCGCCGGCATCTGGCTGGCCTGCTGGGCGGTGGCGTGATGCTCCGGGCCGAGGGGGTCGTCGTCGGGTATCCGGGCGGCTCGGCCGTGTTGACGGGGGCGAACCTCTCCGCCGCGTCGGGGCGGCGGGTGGCGCTCCTCGGCGCCAACGGTTCGGGCAAGACCACACTTCTGCAGTGCCTGGCCGGGGCCCTGCCTGCCGCCGACGGCCGGGTCACCCTCGACGGGCAGCCGCTCACCCACACGCGGGCCGCGCTGCGGGCGCACCGCCGCCGCGTCCAGTTGGTGCTGCAGGACCCGGACGACCAGCTTTTCTCCGCCGATGTCACCCAGGACGTCTCCTTCGGCCCGCTCAACCTCGGACTCAGCGACGACGACGCCCGCGCCCGCACCAATGAGGCTCTCGCGCTGCTCGGCATCGCCCACCTCGCCGCCCGCCCCACGCACCAGCTGAGCTTCGGCGAACGCAAGCGCGTGGCGCTGGCGGGGGCGGTGGCGATGCGGCCAGACCTGCTGCTGCTCGACGAGCCGACGGCCGGGCTCGATCCCGCAGGGGTCGCCGACCTGCTGGCCACGCTGTCCGGTCTGGACGCGGGGATCGTGTTGGCCACCCACGACGTCGACCTCGCCCTGGCCTGGGCCGACGACGTGGCCGTGGTGCTGGATGGTCACGTGACGCAGGGGCCGCCGTCGCTGCTCGGAGACGAGGTCCTGCTCCGCGCCGCCCAGCTGCGCCGCCCCTGGCCCCTGGAGCTCGCGGCCCGCCTGGGGCTCGCCGGCGCGCCGCGCGACCTCGACCAGGTACTCGCTCTCCTTCCGGATGGAATCCGCCAATGATCATCGACCCCGACGGCGCCCTGCTCGGCCGCACCCCCGGCCTCCCGGACGACGTCTTCGAACACGACGGGCTCATCACCAAGCGACACATCCGCGCGTCCGCGTTGGCGCTGCTGCGGCCGCTGGCAGGCGAGTTGCTGTGGGACCTCGGCGCGGGGGCCGGCTCGGTGGCCATCGAGTGGTGCCGGGCGGCCGACGGGGCCCGGGCGGTCGCCGTCGAACGGGTGCCGGAGCGGGCGGCGAGGGTCGCGGCGAACTCGGCCCGGCTGGCGCCCGCGGGGGCGGTTCGGCTGGTGGAGGCCGGTGTCGCGGAGGCGGTGGATGGCCTGCCCCGGCCCGACGCGGTGTTCATCGGCGGGGGAGCGACTGCCTCGTTGCTGGAGCGGGCGGTTGATGCGCTTCCGGTGGGGGGCCGGCTCGTCGTGCACGGGGTGACGGTGGAGGCCGAGGAGGTGTGTGTCGCGGCGTACCGACGGTGGGGCGGGCAGCTCGCCCGGCTGCACCACGAGCACGCCGCACCCATCGGCCGCCTGTTGGGGTGGACGCCCGCGCGCGCAGTGGTGAGTTGGGCGTACGTGGTGGAGGGGTCGCGTTGAGCGCGCCCACACGCGCGACCTGCGGCAGCGGCCGATCGTCGCGGTGCCTCGTCACTGAGATGGCCCTCGTCCAGCACCCCTCCCAGCAGGGCCAGCGCGGGCAGGCCGGCATCGAATGGTGAGCCGGCTGGTGATCGCGGCGCCGTCGTCTGGGCAGGGGAAGACGACGGTGGCCACCGGGCTGATGGCCGCGCTGCGGGCGCGCGGGCTGGAGGTGGCGCCGTTCAAGGTCGGGCCGGACTACATCGACCCCGGCTACCACGGGCTCGCCACCGGCCGGCCGGGCCGGAACCTGGATCCGTTCCTCTGCGGCGAGGAGCGCATCGGGCCGCTGTTCGCGCACGGCGCCGCAGGTGCGGATGTCGCGGTGATCGAAGGCGTCATGGGGCTGTTCGACGGGCGGCTCGGCACCGGCGGTTTCGGGTCGACGGCGCACGTGGCCCGGCTGCTGGAGGCGCCGGTGGTGCTGGTGATCGACGCCCGGCACACGTCGCGGAGCGTCGGCGCGGTGGCGCTGGGCATGGCGCGGTTCGATCCCCGTGTGCGCGTGGCGGGGGTGATCCTCAACCAGGTGGGGAGCGACCGGCACGCCGCGGAGGCTCGCGCCGCCGTCGAGGAGGTGGGGCTGCCGGTGCTGGGGGTGCTGCCCAGGGCGTTGGACATCGAGGCGCCGTCGCGACACCTGGGCCTGGTGCCGGTGGCCGAACGCGACGACTCGAGGGTCGCGGCGATGGGCGAGGTGGTGGCCGAGCACGTTGATGTGGAGGCGCTGCTGGCGGTGGCCGTTGGGGCGCCGGAGCTGGACGTCGCCCCGTGGGATCCGGCGCGGGAGGTGTCGCCGCCGTCGGACCGGCGGCCGGTGGTGGCCGTGGCCGGGGGACGGGCGTTCACGTTCCGCTATCCGGAGACCGACGAACTGTTGGAGGCGGCGGGGTGCCGGGTGGTGGAGTTCGACCCGCTCGTGGATTCCGCGCTGCCGGAGGGGACGGCCGGGCTGTGGCTCGGCGGCGGGTTCCCGGAGGTGTACGCGGGGGAGTTGGCGTCGAATTCGCCGCTGACGGGGGAGATCCGGGCTGCTGTCGCGGGCGGGCTGCCGACGGTCGCGGAGTGCGCCGGGCTGCTGTACCTGTGCCGGAGCCTGGACGGTCGCGGGATGGTGGGCGCCGTCGAGGCGGACGCGACGATGGGGCCGCGATTGACGATGGGCTACAGGGTCGCGGTGTCGTCGCGGGACACGTTGCTCGGCCGCCCCGACGAGGAGGTGACGGGGCACGAGTTCCACCGCACGACGGTGAGTCTGGATGCGGCCGCGGGCGAGACCGCAGCTGTCGGGCCGGCCTGGCTGTTGGACGGCAGGGATGACGGTGTCGCGGGGGAGACCCTCCACGCGTCGTACCTGCACGTCCACTGGGCCGGCCACCCACAGTTGGCCCAGCGCTTCGCCGACGCAGCACATGCCCAGGAGCGAGTAGAAGCGGCCGTCTCTCTTCGCTCCCTGAGGAGGTCCGCCCGCGAAGCGGCGGGGACCGTCTCGAAGGGTCGAGAACCCAAGCCTGCGTGGGGACCTGGGTCACAACCCTTCGAGACGCCCGAGGCGCCTTCGGCGCCGGGGCTCCTCAGGGAGCGGGTGGGGGCGCCGGAGGTGCCTTCGGTGCCGGGGCTCCTCAGGGAGCGGGGGGAGACGGCGGAGCTGGACGATCCCGAGGCAGGCTCGACCCACCCGCGCGGCCAGCGTTCCTCCAGATCGGATCCCGACCCCCTGAGGGGGCCGAGACCCTGCCTGGAGGAACAGCAACCGCGCACCCCCGACCCGACCCGGCTCGTGCCCGGCACCGTGGACCTCCTGCACCACGGCGACCGCGACCTCGCCCCCGGCCTCGTCGACCTCGCCGTCAACGTCCGGGTCCCCGCGACACCCACCTGGCTGGCAGAGGAGATCTTCGGCGACGGCGATCTCGCCGCCTACCCCGACCCCCGCCCCGCACGTGACGCCTTGGCCGCGCATCACGGCGTCGACCCCGCCATGGTGCTCCCGGTCGCCGGCGCCGCCGAGGCGTTCACCCTCATCGCCCGCGCCATTCCGGGCGACGCGCTGGTAGTCCACCCGCAGTTCACCGAGCCTGAGGCGGCGCTGCGGGCCGCCGGCCGCGCCCCCCGCCGCCACCTGCTCCGGCCCGACACCGGCTTCCGGCTCGTCCCCTCCCAGGTTCCGGCGGCGGACCTGATCATCGTCGGCAACCCCACCAACCCCACCGGCGTCCTCCACCTCGTGGCGGACCTCGCCGCGCTCCCGGCCGGGATTCTCGTCGTCGACGAGGCCTTCATGGACGCGATCCCTGGCGAAACCGAGACCCTCATCGCGCCCACGATGCCGGGGCGCCTCGTGCTGCGCTCGCTCACGAAGACCTGGGGGCTAGCAGGCCTGCGGGTGGGCTACGTGATCGGCGACCCGGCCCTCATCGCGCTCCTGGCTGCCCAGCAACCGCCGTGGTCGGTGTCCACACCCGCGATCCGCGCGTCCGTGGCCTGCACCTCCCCGCGCGCCTCCGCCGAGGCCTCCCGCCTCGCGGAGGAGGCCGCCCGGGCCAGAGCGGATCTCGCCGCGCGCCTCACGGACGCGGGACTTGCCGTCGTCCATGGTCACGCGCCATTTGTGCTGGCCGACGCCTCGGCGCTGTCGCCGATGTCGCTGCGGGAGCCGCTTGCCGAACGCGGATTCGCCGTGCGGCGTGGAGAGACGTTCCCCGGCCTCGGCCCCACCTGGCTGCGGTTCGCCGTTCGCACCCCCGACGTCCACCGTCGGTTGGCCGCAGCCTTCTCCGCCCTCAACGGCCGGCCGTGACGTCAGCCCAGCCAGGCCAGGGCGGCCGCGACATCGGCTACCTCGGGCACCCCCAAGGGCGACGCAGGACGCCGGATCATCACGACGGCGGCGCCCCGCTCGGCGGCCACAGCCAGTTTCGCGTCGGTGTGCGGGCCGCGGGCGTCCTTGGTCACCAGCACGTCGACCCCTCCGAAGCCTCCGATCCGCACCTCTCCCGCCACGAGGGGGGGGGCGCGGGTCCGGCCGGCCAACGAGAGCACCGCATCGCGTCCCACCAACACCTCGGCCAGCCGTCAGCCCTCCGCGGTGCCACCAAGGATCAGAATCACCAGCCCATCCAACCATCGAAGACAAGGACGCCATGACCCTCCTCGACGACACCCTCGCCGCCCTCCGCCCCGCCTCCGCCGACGCCTTGGCGGCGGCCCGCGCCAGGCAGTTGACCCTCACCAAGCCCGCCGGGAGCCTCGGCCGGCTGGAGGAGATCGGCAACCGGCTCGCGGCCATCGCCGACGCCTGCCCGCCCCCGCTGCCCGAGCACGCCGTCATCGGCCTGTTCGCCGGCGACCACGGCGTCTGCGTGCAGGGCATCAGCCCCTGGCCGCAGGAGGTCACGGTCCAGATGGCGCTCAACATCGCCTCGGGCGGCGCGGCCATCAACGCCATCGCCCGCCAGGTGGGGGCCGACGTGTGGGTCACGGATGTGGGTGTCGCGGTGGAGGTGCCGGAGCACCCCGGGATCCGCGCCCGCAAGGTCCGGTCCGGGACCCGCGACTTCTCCGTCGAGCCGGCCCTCACGCTCGATGAGGCCCGGGCGGCCCTCGAGGTGGGCATCGAGGCGGCCAACGAGGCCATCGACGGCGGCGCCGACATCCTCCTCACCGGCGAGATGGGCATCGGGAACACCACGCCCGCCAGCGCGCTGATCGCCGCGTTCTCGGGCCTTCCCGTGACCTCCGTGACGGGCCGCGGGGCCGGCGCCGGCGACGACATGCTGAGCAGGAAGAACGCCGTGATCGAGGGCGCGTTGGCCCTGCACCGCCCGGACCCCGCGGACCCGCTGGGGGTCCTGGCCGCAGTCGGCGGGCTCGAGCACGCAGCCCTGGCGGGCTTCATCCTCGGCGCGGCGGCGCGCCGGGTGCCGGTGATCATCGACGGGGTGATCGCGGCATCGGCGGCGTGTGTCGCGGCGGGTTTCGACGAGGCGGTGACCGGATACCTGATCGCGGGTCACGCGGGCGTCGAGCCCGGCATCAAGGCGGCGCTCACGTGGCTGGACCTGCAGCCGCTCGTGGACCTGGATCTCCGCCTCGGCGAGGGCACCGGCGCCGCGCTGGCGTTGCCGACGGTCCAGGCGGCCGCGCGCATCCTGCGGGAGATGGCGACGTTCGACTCCGCGGGTGTCGCGGAGGGGTGACGGGCGCTACCCTCACCGCTCTCCCCTCGGCCCGAGGCGCCCAAGCGCGGAGACGGGACCCCAGTGCCGGTCACCCCACCTCCTCCTGAGCGTGAAGCCTCGAACTCGCGTCCCGCTTCCGCGGCCGTCGCGCCTGACTCCTGGCCTCTACCGTGCGGCGGCCTTGAATCGCTCGATGTGGTTGGCGCCTGGGAGCGGGACCACCACGGCGGGCCGGTTAGGGAAGAATGGCGCGCATGGAAGCGAAGCGGGCCGCCGGCGAGGGCGAGGGTGACGAGCCTGCGGTCGCTGCTGAGCGAGACGGCTCGGGCAAGCCCGTCAGCCCATCCCGTGCCGTCGAGCCCGAATCGGACCAGGCAGGGCCTGAGCAGCCGTCCCGCGGCGCCGAGTCGCGGCGTCGCGTGTCGCCGCTGACCGTCAGCGGGCTCGTGATCCTCGCCGCGACACTCGCAGTCACCGGATTCCTCGCCTGGCAGGTCTTCGGCACCACGTGGCTCGCCCGCGGCGCGGCCGCCGAAAGCGTGGCCCAGCTCCGCGACCAGTGGGCCACCGCGACACCTACGCCGCCCGCCGAGGACGGCGAACTCCCAGCGGAGCTGGCCCCCGGCCCGGGCGAGCTGGCCTGGATCCTGCGCCTCCCGGGACAGAACCTCGAATGGCCCATCGCCGCAGGCGTGGACGAAGACCTGCTCACAGAATCCGTCGGGTGGTACCCGTCGACGGCGCTCCCGGGGCAGGTCGGCAACGTCGCCCTCGCCGGGCTCCGGCTCACGCACGGCGCACCCTTCGCGGACCTGCTCAGCGTCCAAGTGGACGATGAGGTGGTTATCGAGACAGCCCAGGCCATCTACACCTATCGGATCACGCTGCCGCCCTCGCACCTGACGGTGCATCGCGACGACTCCTGGGTCCTCGAGCCCGTCCCCGGGAAACCCGACCTCGCGCCCACCGAGGCCATCATCACGCTGACCACCCACGAAGACCTCATCGACACCCCGGACCGCGCCGTCGGTTTCGGCGTCCTGGATACAACGGAGATGAAATGACAGACCGCAGCGAACTCATCGGACACATCAAGGCCCTCGCCGTCGTGCACGGCAAGGTCACGCTGGCGTCCGGCAAAGAGGCCGACTACTACATCGACATGCGCCGCGTCACCCTCGACGGCGCCGCCTCGCCCCTGGTCGGTCGCGTGATGAACGAGCTGGTCGCGGACCTGGACTTCGACGCCGTCGGCGGGCTCACCCTCGGCGCTGACCCCGTCGCCACCGCGATGCTGCACGCCAAGGCCGCCGAGGGTGGCCGGCTCGACGCCTTCGTGGTGCGCAAGTCCGCCAAGGGGCACGGGATGCAGCGCCGGATCGAGGGCACCGAGGTGGCGGGCCGCCGCGTGCTCGTGGTCGAGGACACCTCCACGACGGGTGGCTCGGCCCTGACCGCCGTCGAGGCCGTGCGCGAGGCCGGGGGCGAGGTGGTCGCGGTGGCCGTGGTGGTGGATCGCGGGACCGGCGCCGCCGAGAAGGTCGGCGACGCCGGTCTGGAGTACCGCTACGCGGTGGATCTGGCGGACCTCGGCCTCTGAGCCGTCGCTCCCTCAGCTCAGGGATCGGATGGGCTCAGCTGAGCCCGTACCGCGCCTTGTACTCGCGGCGCCGCGCGTGGAGGATCGGCTCGGTGTAGCCCGAGGGCGACCACGCGCCCTGGATCACCAGGTCCCTGGCCGCGCACCACGCGATCGAGTCCTCGAACGCCCCACCGCCCGCGACACCCGGCGACATCGGCCGGTAGGCCGGATCGTCGGCGTTCTGCGCGTCGACCACCCGCGCCATCCGCTTCAGCGCCTCGACGACGAACCCCTCGGTGACGATGCCGTGCCGGATCCAGTTGGCCAGCATCTGGGAGCTGATCCGGCAGGTGGCCCGGTCCTCCATGAGCGAGGTGTCGGTGATGTCGGGCACCTTCGAGCACCCGACGCCCTGGTCGATCCAGCGGACGACGTAGCCCAGGATGGACTGGCACGAGTTGTCCACCTCCTGCTGCCGCTCCTCAGGCGTCCACCGGGTGCTGGGCGCCAGTGGGATCTCGAGCAGCTGATCCAGCGACGCCCGCCGCCCTCGCTCCGCGATCTCGTCCAGCCGCCCCCGCGCGTCGACGCGGTGGTAGTGGGTGGCGTGCAGTGTCGCGGCGGTCGGGGAGGGGACCCACGCGGTGGTCGCCCCCGAGGAGGGATGAGCGATCTTCTCGGCCACCATGTCCGCCATCAGGTCCGTCTTCGCCCACATGCCCTTGCCGATCTGCGCCCGGCCCGGCAGGCCGCAGGCGATGCCGACGTCGACGTTCCAGTCCTCGTAGGCCTGCATCCAGGCGGCCTGCTTCATCTCCGTCTTGCGGATCATTGGCCCGGCCTCCATCGAAGTGTGGATCTCGTCGCCGGTGCGGTCCAGGAAGCCGGTGTTGATGAAGATGATCCGGTCCGCCGCCTCCGCAATGCAGGCCGCGAGGTTGAGGGTGGTGCGCCGCTCCTCGTCCATGATCCCCATCTTCAGCGTGGTGCGGGGCAGGCCCAGCACGTCCTCGACGGCGGCGAACAGGTCGCTGGTGAAGGCCACCTCGGCCGGCCCGTGCTGCTTGGGCTTGACGATGTAGATCGATCCCGTGCGTGAGTTGCGCCGCGGGTTGTGCGACGACAGCCCCGGGATGGCGCACAGGCTGGTGACCAGTGCGTCGAGGATGCCCTCGGGGAGCTCGCGGCCCTCGGAGTCGAGGACGGCGGGTGTGGTCATCAGGTGCCCCACGTTGCGGCACAGCATCAGCACCCGCCCGTGCAGGGTGAGCTCCCCGCCGTCGGCCCGGGTGAAGGTGCGGTCGTCGGCCAGGGTCCGGAGGAACGAGTGCCCGCCCTTCTCCATCTCCTCCGAGGCGGTGCCTGCGTTGAGCTCGAGCCAGGTGCGGTAGCCGATCGCCTTGTCGGGGCCGTCGACGGTGGACACCGAATCCTCGAAGTCCATGATCGCGGTGACGGCGGACTCCAGGACGATGTCGTCGATCCCAGCGAGGTCTGAGCGGCCGATCGGCCCGGTGGGGTCGATCCGGAGCTCGATGTGCAGGCCGTTGTTCTCGATCAGGATGGCCGACGGCGACTCCGCCAGACCGCGGTAGCCCACGTACGCCCACGGCGTCGCGAGTCCGACGGTCTCGCCCGAGCCGAGCGTCGCCCGCAGCTCCTTCCCCGCCCCGTAGCTCACCACCTCGCTGTGGGAGCCCAAGGCCAGGGGGGCCGCGCGGTCCAGGAACTCCCTGGCCCACGCGATGACCCGCTGGCCGCGCGCCGGGTTGTACCTGGCCCCCCGGCCCGCCCCTCCGTCGTCGCTGATGGCGTCGGTGCCGTACAGCGCGTCGTACAGCGAGCCCCACCGGGCGTTGGCGGCGTTGATCGCGAACCTGCGGTTGGTGACCGGGACCACCAACTGCGGGCCCGCCATCTCCGCGATCTCCGCGTCCACGTTCGTGGTGCGGGCCCGGACCCCGGTGGGCTCGTCGAGCAGGTACCCGATCTCCCGCAGCAGCGCCCGGTAGTGCGGCGCATACGGGGTGCCGGGGGTGGCGCGATGGAAGGCGTCGATGGCGCCCTGCATCCGGTCCCGCTCATCGAGGAGGCCGCGGTTGCGCTCGGAGAACTCCCCGAAGACGCGCTCGAAGCCGGCCCAGAACCGCTCGCGGTCCACCCCGGCCACGGGCAGTGCCGCGCGGTCCAGGAAGTCCACGAGGGTCCGGTCCACCCACAGGGGCCCGACGGGGGCGTGGGTCTCCGACGGGGGGTGGGGCTGGGTGGGGGCGGTGAGTGTCATCGTCATGGGAGTGCTCCTTGCTTGAGTGCGAGGTGGGGTCAGAACTGCGCGGACTCGGTGGAGTCCTCGAGGGCGGTGGTGGAGCTGGAGGGGTTGATCGCGGCGGCGATGGCGTCGAAGTAGCCGGTGCCGACCTCCCGCTGGTGACGGGTGGCGGTGTAGCCGCGTGCCTCGGCGGCGAACTCGCGCTCCTGCAGCTCCACGTAGGCGCTCATCTGGCGGGTGGCGTAGCCCTCAGCCAGATCGAACATGGAGTAGTTGAGGGCGTGGAACCCGGCCAGGGTGATGAACTGGAAGGCGTAGCCCATGGCGCCCAGCTCGCGCTGGAACTTCGCGATGGTGTCGTCGTCGAGGTGCTTCCTCCAGTTGAACGACGGCGAGCAGTTGTAGGCCAGCATCTGGTCAGGGTGCTCAGCCTTGATGGCCTCTGCGAACTCCTTGGCGGCGGCCAGGTCCGGGACGCCGGTCTCCATCCAGAGCAGGTCGGCGTACTTTGCGTAGGCCTTGCCGCGGGCGATGCTCGGCTCCATGCCGGGGCGCACCTTGTAGAAGCCTTCGCTGGTGCGCTCGCCGGTGATGAACTCCTGGTCGCGCTCGTCGACGTCGGAGGTGATCAGGGTGGCGGCCTCGGCGTCCGTGCGGGCGATGATCACCGTCGGCACGCCCGCGACATCAGCCGCCAACCGGGCCGCGTTGAGCGTGCGCTCGTGCTGCTGGGTGGGGATGAGCACCTTGCCGCCGAGGTGGCCGCACTTCTTCTCGGCCGCCAGCTGATCCTCCCAGTGCACCCCGGCCGCGCCGGAGGAGATCATGGACTTCATCAGCTCGTAGGCGTTGAGGCTCCCGCCGAAGCCGGCCTCGGCGTCGGCGACGATGGGAACCAGCCAGTCCTCGACCGTGCGGATGCCCTCGGCGTGCTCGATCTGGTCCGCGCGCAGCAGTGCGTTGTTGATCCGCCGGACCACCTGGGGCACCGAGTTGGCGGGGTATAGCGACTGGTCCGGGTAGGTGTGCCCGGAGAGGTTGGCGTCGGCGGCCACCTGCCAGCCGGAGAGGTAGATGGCCTTCAGGCCGGCCTTGACCTGCTGCACGGCCTGGTTGCCGGTCAGCGCGCCCAGCGCATTGACGAAGTCCTCGCTGTGCAGCTGCTCCCAGAGCTTCTCGGCGCCGCGGCGCGCCAGGGTGTGCTCCTCCTGGACGCGGCCGCGGAGGCGGACCACGTCGTCGGCCGTGTAGTCGCGCTGGACGTGGGTCCAGCGGGGGTTGATCTTCCAGTCGTACTTCAGGAGCTCTGCGGACATCGGGTCGTTCATGGGATTTCCTTCCGGTGGTGGCGGCGTCTCTGCTGCCTCGTGCGGTGCGATGTCACCATCCTGGGCGGATCTGCCAGCATTTGGTCAGAAATTCCTGGTGAAGAAGCGCAGAAATTCCGTTAGCATCAATTTCATGCCAGTCGACGACGATGGACCCGTGCGAGCCCCAGACCTCGAGGGGCCTTTCGACCCGTTTTCACTGGGACGACGGCTCCGCCACCTCCGCAAGGAGCGCGGCCTCACCCTGTCGCAGGTATCGGAGGAGTCCGGGCTGGCCGCCTCCCAGCTGTCGCTCATGGAGAACGGCAAGCGCGAGGCCCGCCTTTCGCAGCTCCAGGCGCTGGCCCGGGTCTACGGGGCGACCCTGGATGACCTGACCGCACCCGTGCCCAGCCGCCGGGCGCAGCTCGAAATCGAGCTGGAGCGCCTGATGCGGTCCCCGCTGGCCCGGGCCAAGGGGTTGCCCGTGGTGCGGATCTCGCCCCGGATGCCCCTCGACGTGCTCGAGGCGCTCGTCGCCCTGCACCGGGAGCTCGCCCACGACGCCGCGGAACGAATGGCCACGCCTGAGGAGGCGCGGCGGGCGAACGCGCAGCTCCGCGACGAGATGCGGGGGCGCGATAACTACTTCGGTGCCATCGAGGAGCAGGCCGCCGCCCTGCTGAAGCGATGCGGGTACGTCTCCGGCCCTCTGTCTCAGCACCTCATCGGTGAGATCACGACGCACCTCGGCTTCACGCTGCACCACGTGGGGGACCTGCCGCATTCCACGCGCTCGGTGATGGACCTGAAGAACAAACGCATCTACCTGGCCGCGGCCTGGTCCAGGGAGTACGACCCCCGATCGGTCCTCCTGCAGGCGCTCGGCCATCACATCCTGGACCACGCGCCGCCGGCCAACTACGGCGATTTCCTCCGTCAACGCATCGAGACCAACTACTTCGCCGCGGCCCTCCTGCTCCCGGAGGGACCCGCCGTCGAGTTCCTCCAGAAGGCGAAGGCGCGCCGGGAGCTGGCGCTGGAGGACCTGCGGGATTCCTTCGCCGTCAGCTACGAGGCGGCCGCGCACCGGTTCACCAACCTGGCGACGAAGCACCTCGGGATCCCCGTGCACTTTCAGCGCGTCCACGAGTCGGGGATCATCTACAAGGCCTACGAGAACGACGGGGTGGCGTTCCCCCGCGACAATCTCGGCGCCATCGAGGGTCAGCCGGCCTGCAGGTACTGGACCTCTCGCGAGGTGTTCGATGTCGCGGACAAGTTCAACGCCTTCAACCAGTACACGGACACGCCCACGGGCACCTTCTGGTGCACCGCGCGGGTCGAACAGACCGGCTCGGGTCTGTTCTCCACGGGGATCGGGGTGCGGTACCGGGACTCGAAGTGGTTCCGCGGCCGCGACACGAGGGAACACTCAGTGTCCACGTGCCCGGACCCCTCCTGCTGTAGGCGTGCCCCCGAGGATCTGGCGACGAGGTGGTCGGGGCACTCCTGGCCGAGCGCCCGCACCCACGCCCACCTGTTGGCGGCGCTGCCGCCGGGCACCTTCCCCGGCGTCGACGACACCGAGGTGTACCAGTTCCTGGACGCCCATCACCAGCAGTAGTGGGCCGGTGGTGTTGCTGCGGGTGAATCCTCGGCTGCGCTACCGTGAAGACGACTGTTAGAAGGAGACCCCCGTGGACATCATCCTGATCATCCTCATCGTCCTGGTCGTCGTCGCTCTCGCCGTGGTGGGCTGGGGCGTGAGCGCCTACAACGGCTTCGTCCGTAGCCGCAACCTGATCCAGGAGTCGTGGCGCCAGATCGATGTTGAGCTCAACCGCCGCTACGAGCTGATCCCCAACCTGGTCGAGACCGTCCGCGGCTACGCGGCGCACGAGCGCAACACGCTCGAGCAGATCACGGCCCTGCGCAACACCGCCCGCTCCCTCTCCCAGCAGAGCCACGGGCAGCCGAGCGAGCAGCGCGCCGCCGTCGAGTCCGAGCTGACGCAGGCCGTGCACAACCTGCTGGTCTCGGTCGAGGCCTACCCGGATCTGAAGTCCAACACCAACTTCCTCGAGCTGCAGCGCGAACTGACCGATACCGAGGACCGGATCGCCGCCTCGCGCCGCTTCTACAACGCCAACGTGCGTGATTACAACACGCGCATCGAGTCGGTCCCGAGCAACATCATCGCCGGGTTCGCGAAGTTCGAGAAGGCCACCTACTTCGAGGTCAACGACCCGATCGTGCGCCAGGCCCCCGACGTGAACTTCGGGGAGATCTCGCAGCGTCCCACCGCCTCACCTGAGCCGCAGCAGCAGATCCAGGCGCCCAGGTACGACGACGTGGCCCAGCCCTACCAGCCGCCGCAGCGCGCCCAGGACCAGCCCCCGGCCCAGCCGGCGGTGCCCCCGCCGTCGCAGAATCCCACGCAGGGCGAGGGCGGCTACCGTCCCCCGTTCTCCAGCTGACCTGCGCGCCGAGGCCCGCTCCCATGCGTGGGGGCGGGCCTCGCGCATGCCCAGGGGAAGGATCCTCGCTGGTTGAGCCCGCCGCGGCGCGAAGCGCCCGCGGCGGCGTCGAAATGGACTCGGGTGTGATGAATCTCTGAACTGGTTGACATTTCAACAACAGTCGTTTAAGGTTGTACCAACAGCCCACGAAAGGAACACCTCATGGCCCTCAACGAACTCAACGGCACCTACGTTCTCGATCCCTCCCACAGCACCTTCTCCTTCGTGACCCGCCACGCGATGGTCACCAAGGTCCGCGGCTCCTTCGAGCAGTTCGAGGGTGCAGCAGTTGTCGACGCCGCCAACCCCGCCAACACCAAGCTGGACGTCACCATCGACGCCGCGTCGATCACCACCCGCAACGCCGACCGCGACGGTCACATCCGCTCCGCCGACTTCTTCGACGTCGAGAACCACCCCACCTGGACCTTCAAGGGCACCGACTTCGCCATCAAGGGCGACGTCGTCGAGGTGACCGGCGACCTCACCATCAAGGACACCACCCGTCCCATCACCCTCCCGCTGGAGTACCAGGGGGCCGCCAAGGACCCCTTCGGCAACGTCCGCGTGGGCTTCGAGGGTTCCACCGACATCCTGCGCTCGGACTTCGGTCTCACCTGGAACGCCGCCCTCGAGACCGGCGGCTTCCTGGTCTCGGACAAGGTCGCCATCGAGGTTGAGATCTCCGCGATCCAGCAGGCCGCCTGATCCACCCACACAGCGCCCCGGCCGATCGGCCGGGGCGCTGTCGCGTCCCCGTCGCTTGCCTCTCAGGACGGAGTGGGACAAGCTTCGCTCCGTGACCGACGCCGAGCCCCACGACCCGACGGCGCCCACCGTCGGTGTCGGCCCGCACCCCCAGCCCTGGCCCGACGACGAGCGCCTGGATCCCGAGTTCCTCGCTGAGGGCGACCGCCGCAACGTGATCGACCGGTACCGCTACTGGCGGATGGAGGCGATCGTCGCGGACCTCGACCGGACGCGGGTGCCTCTGCAGGTGGCCATCCAGAACTGGGAGCACGACTTCAACATCGGCTCCATCGTCCGCACGGCCAACGCCTTCAATGTCGCGGCGGTGCACATCGTGGGTAGGCGACGGTGGAACCGCAGGGGAGCGATGGTGACCGACCGCTACCTGCACGTTGTCCACCACGAGGACGAGGCGTCGCTGTTGGCTCACCTCGCCGAGCAGGGCGTGACCCCGATCGGGGTCGACAATCTTCCAGGGTCGGTGCCGCTCGAGACCGCACAGCTCCCAGAGCGCTGCTGCCTGGTCTTCGGCTCCGAGGGCCCGGGCCTGACCGAGGCGATGGTCGCGGGGTGCGAGCGCCTCGTCGCGATCACGCAGCGGGGATCGACCCGCTCGATGAACGCCGGCGCCGCCGCGGCCATCGCGATGTACCACTGGAGCCTGCAGCACGCCGGCCTCCGCTGACCCGCGGGCTATTGTGGCGACCATGCAGCCAGAGCGTTTCGCGGCGGGCCTGACCCCCCTTCCGACGGCGGCCCGCGTGACACAGAAGCGCGGTGCGCTCCGCTGGCGGATCATCTCCACCGTCATCTCGCTGGCCATCCTGGCCGTCATCATCCTCACCGTCGGACGCGACTGGCCGCAGGAGTGGACCATCGCCATGGTGGCGATCTGGGTGGGCTCGTCGGCTTTCTGGATCGTGGTCTCGGTGTTCGGCCTGCAGCGCGCCAAGCGTGACCTTGGCCGCATCCAGGACGGAGTCGCGTTCTACCTCGATCCCGACGGTGTCGAGTTCGTCACCCCGCCTGCGCCGCCAGTCCCGTGGGATCGCGTCACGGCCCTCAAGCTCACCGGGGGACTCTCCGGTGCCGGGCCGTCCGTCGTACTGGAGGCCGACGGTGTCGCGGTGGCCAAGGTGCCCGCAAGCTTCGTCGACGCCAGCCCGGCGGTGATCGACTCGGCTGCCCGGGCCTACTCGCTCGGCCGCGTCGGATTGGACGTCTCAGCGCTCGACAGGGTGCTCTGAGCTGAGCGCTCCTGAGTGCTGACCCCGCCCTCCCTCCCGGGACCCTGAGGCGATAAGGTTGGGGCGACCCGAAGTCTCACTCAGAAAAGAGGCATCCATGCCCATTGCTACTCCCGAGATCTACGCCGAAATGCTCGATCGGGCCAAGGCGAACAAGTTCGCCTACCCGGCTATCAACATCACCTCATCGTCGACGGTGACCGCGGCCATCCAGGGGTTCGCGGAGGCTGGCTCTGACGGCATCATCCAGGTTTCGACCGGCGGCGCCGAGTACGCCTCCGGGTCCACCATCAAGGACAAGGTCACCGGCGCCGCTGCGCTCGCGGCGTACGCGCAGGAGGTGGCGAAGAACTACCCCATCCAGATCGCGCTGCACACCGACCACTGCCCCAAGGACAAGCTGGACTCGTTCGTCCGTCCGCTGCTGGCCATCTCGGCCGAGCGCGTGAAGAACGGACAGCTCCCCCTGTTCCAGTCCCACATGTGGGACGGCTCGGCCGTGCCGATGGAGGAGAACCTGCAGATCGCTGACGAGCTGCTCGCCCTCACCAAGGCCGCCAACATCATCCTCGAGATCGAGGTCGGTGTCGTCGGTGGCGAAGAGGACGGCGTCTCCGCCGAAATCAACGACAAGCTCTACACCACCATCGAAGACGGCATGCGCACCATCGAGGTGCTCGGCCTGGGCGAGAAGGGTCGCTACATGACGGCCCTCACCTTCGGTAACGTGCACGGTGTGTACAAGCCGGGCGCGGTCAAGCTGCGTCCCGAGGTGCTCAAGGAGATCCAGGACGCCGTCGGCGCCAAGTACGGCAAGGACAAGCCGTTCGACCTGGTCTTCCACGGCGGTTCCGGCTCCACCGCACAGGAGATCTCCGACGCGGTTGACTTCGGCGTCATCAAGATGAACGTGGACACGGACACGCAGTACGCGTACACCCGTCCCGTCGTCGGTCACATGTTCAGCAACTACGACGGCGTCCTCAAGGTCGACGGCGAGGTGGGCAACAAGAAGCACTACGACCCGCGCGCGTGGGGCAAGCTGGCCGAGGCCGGCATGGCCGCCCGCATCGTGGAGGCGTGCGAGAACCTCCGCTCCGCCGGCACCACGATGGGCGCCAAGTGAGCTGAACCACGGTTCGAACGGCGTGTGGCCGGTCCCTTCGGGGGCCGGCCACACGCCGTTTCCGTTGGCTGAGGTGCCGCCCTGCATCGCTGGCTGAGGTGCCGCGCAGCGGCCTCGAAGCCTATGAAACGTGAGCTGACAAGGTCACCTTCTTGAGGCTTCGAGTCTCGTCGCTTCGCTCCTCGCGCCTCAGCCCGCGGGGGTTGTCCTGTCGCTGCGCTCCCTCGGCCGCGGGGTTGAGTCCGTTCCAGCGGGATTGGTCGCGGCGCTCGTGGCGCTCTCCCCTTCCCGCTGGCTGAGGTGCCGCGCAGCGGCCTCGAAGCCTATGAAACGTTGGCTGACAAGGTCACCTTTTTTAGGCTTCGAGGCTCGTCGCTGCGCTCCTCGCTCCTCAGCCCGCGCGGTTGTCGCTGCGCTCCTCGCTCCTCAGCCCGCAGGGATGGTCGCTGCGCTCCTCGCGCCTCAGCCCGCGGGGATGGTCGCTGCGTTCCTCGCGCCTCAGCCCGCGGGGTCGTAGCTGGGCTTCTGGCCCGAGGGCCGGCGGGTCGGGTGTGGTCGCTTCTCGGCCGGGGTGGTTACTTCAGGGAGGTGTAGGCGCCGCCGTCGATGAGGCTGGTGAAGCCCAGGTCCTCCATGATGTCGATCGCGGCCGCGGACCGGTTGCCGGAGCGGCAGTACACGACGTAGGTGTCGTCCTTGGGGAGCTCTCCGACGCGGTCGGCGAAGTCCGCGGCCTGGACGTCGATGTTGAGCGCGCCTTCGATGTTGCCGGCCGCGTACTCGGAGGGGGTGCGCACATCGATGACCGTGGCGCCGTCGGTGATTGCCGTGCGTGCGGTGTCGGCGCCGGCGTCGGAGCATCCGCTGAGCCCGAGCAGGGCGGCGACGGCGACGAGGAGGGCGAGGAGGGGCATGCGTAGCTTCATGCGCACAGTCTATACCCCTACGGGTATACGTTCGTCACAGTTCGGTAACGACGGTGGCACCTCGGATCGCGGAATGATAGCGTTAGCATCCGTCGGGCTGGGCGCGAGAGCCCAACCGATCCGGCAGGTACGAAGGAGTACGTGTGACCAAACTTCTAGAGCTGAAGAACGTCTCGAAGACGTTCCCGGGCGTGAAAGCGCTGAGCAACGTCCACCTGGATCTCAACGCGGGCGAGGTGCTCGGCCTGTGCGGCGAGAACGGCGCCGGCAAGTCCACGCTGATGAAGATCCTCACCGGCATCTATACCCCGGATCCCGGGGCGGAAATCTGGCTGCAGGGCAAGCGGGTGGAGGTACGCAACACCAACCATGCCCGTGACCTTGGCCTCAGCATCATCCATCAGGAACTCAACATGGTTCCTGACCTCACCGTCGCCCAGAACCTGTTCCTCGGCCGCCCCGGCAGCCACAAGGGCGGCTACATCGACGACGCCAAGCTGAACCGTGAGGCCGCAGAGCTGATCGACAGGCTCGGCATGAACCTCAATCCCAAGACCTATGTCCGCGACCTCTCCGTCGCGCGCCAGCAGATGGTCGAGATCGCGCGCGCCCTGTCCTACGATTCGCGGATCCTGGTCATGGACGAGCCGACGGCGGCCCTCACGCTCGCCGAAACCGACGCGCTCTTCGGCATGATCCGCGACTTCATCACGCCGGAGACCGGCCTGATCTACATCTCCCACCGTATGCCGGAGATCGAGGAGATCACCGATCGAGTCTCCGTGCTGCGTGACGGCCAGTACATCGGCACCGTCGTCACCAAGGAGGTCGAGATCCGCGAGATCATCTCGATGATGGTGGGCCGCGAGGTCTCGGGCGACGCCCGACCCCGCACCAAGCCGGTCTCCGACGAGGTGGTCCTCAAGGTCGCAGGCCTCAACAGCAAGAAACTTGTCCGGGACGTGGGCTTCGAGGTCCGCAAGGGTGAGGTGCTCGGATTCGCAGGGCTGATGGGCGCCGGGCGCACCGAGGTGGCTCGTGCCGTCTTCGGCGCGGACCCACGCACCAGCGGAGACATCTTCGTGCACGGCCAGAAGGTGAACATCCGCACCGCGGCAGACGCCGTCCGCGCCGGCATCGGCTACCTCTCCGAGGACCGGAAGCAGTTCGGGGTCCTGCTGGATCAGGACGTCAAGGCCAACACGGCCATGGCGGCCATGAAGGACTTCCACATCGGCGGTTTCATCCTCGACGGCAAGATCAAGACTGTCGGCACCGAGTACTCGCAGAAGCTGCGCGTCAAGACCCCCAACGTGAATCAGCTGCTGGGAAAGCTCTCGGGCGGCAACCAGCAGAAGGTGGTCATCGCGAAGTGGCTCGTGCGCAACTGTGACGTGCTGATCTTCGACGAGCCCACCCGCGGCATCGACGTCGGCGCCAAGGAGGAGATCTACAACCTCATCGAGCAACTGTCCGGTCAGGGCAAGGCGATCATCGTCATCTCGTCCGAGCTGCCGGAGGTGCTGCGCGTGTCGCACCGCATCGCCGTCATGGCACACGGGCACATCACCGGTTTCCTCAACAACGAGGACGCCTCCCAGGAGAACATCATGGAGCTCGCCACCGTCGGCATGGCTCAGTTGAAAGGACACGCAGCGTGAGCACTGACACCGCCACCAAGGCAGCACCAGCCGAACCCTCCCGGGTGCAGCAGTTCCTCAAGTCGTCGCTGCAGCAGGTGTTCGTCTTCGCCGCGCTGATCGTGGTGTTCGTCTTCTTCATGATCTTCGCGCCCAACTTCAACGCCGGCGTCGTCATCCCCAACATCCTGCTCCAGGCCGCCGCCATCGGCACGATGGCGCTCGGGGCGACGTTCGTGATTGCCACCGGCGGCATCGACCTGTCGGTGGGCACCGGCATGACGTTCACCGCCGTCATGGCGGGCGTGTTCATGTCCGCGGAGTTCATGAACCTCCCCCTGGGCATCGGCCTGCTCCTCACCATCGTGGTGGGCGCGGCGATGGGCCTGGTCAACGGCCTCCTCATCGCGTATCTCCACATCCCGCCGTTCATCGCCACGCTCGCGATGATGATGGTCACCCGAGGGTTGTCGCTGATCATCTCCAACGCCTCCAGCATCAAGATCGCCAACCCGGACTATTCGCTGATCTCCAACGGGCGGATCATCCCCTTCCTGTCCAACGCGGCGCTCATCTTCGTCTTCATGGGCATCATCGCCGCCGTCATCCTCGGGAAGACCCTGCTCGGGCGCTACGCCCTGGCGATCGGCTCCAACGAGGAGGCCACCCGGCTGTCGGGCATCAACGTGAAGTTCTGGAAGGCGCTCGTCTATGTCACCGCCGGCGTGTTCACCGCCTTCGGTGCCATCCTCTACTCCGGCCGCTTCGGCTTCGTCCAGCCCGCTGAGGGTCTGGGCATGGAGCTCCAGGTCATCGCGGCCGTGGTCATCGGCGGCACCTCGCTCTCCGGTGGCCGCGCCAACATCGTCGGCACCATGATGGGCGCCCTGCTCATGATGACGCTGACCGTCGGCCTCCAGATGATGGGCGTCGCCCAGCAGTGGCAGCTCGTCGTGACCGGCGTCGTCGTCCTCCTCGCCGTCTACGCGGACATTCTGCGCCGTCAGCGCGCCTCCGCCGTCTAGATCCACCCACAACTTCATCCACGTCACGGGAGGGCGGTCCTCCCAGAAACCGAAAGGAAACCGCCATGCGCATGCTGCGCTCCGCACTGGCAATGTCGTCAGTGCTCGTCCTGGGCCTCACGGCCTGCTCCACCTCGTCCACCACCACTTCGTCGGCCCCTGCCCCGGCAGAGACCACCGCGAGTTCGTCCGCACCTGCCGAGTCCTCGGCCCCCGCCGAGGCGGGCGAGATCCCGATGGGCGACGGCACCCAGACCATCTACCTGGTGTCCAAGGGCTTCCAGCACCGCTTCTGGCAGGCAGTCAACCAGGGCGCCGAGGAGGCCGGCGAGGAGTTCAACTACAACGTCGAATTCGTGGGCCCGGAGAACGAGCAGGCCGTCACGCAGCAGCTCGATCAGCTCCGCACCGCCCTGCAGTCGGCTCCGGCCGCCATCGGCTTCGCCGCCCTGGACTCCGGCGCAGCCGGCCCCGTCCTGGCTGAGATCCAGGCCGCCAACATCCCGATCATCGCCTTCGACTCGGGTGTGGATTCCGACATCCCGCTGACCACCGTCTCCACCGACAACAAGGCCGCGGCTGCTGAGGCGGCCAAGAACATGGTCGAGCTGCTGGGCGGCACCGGCACCGTCGGCATGGTCTGCCACGACCAGACCTCGGCCACCGGCAAGCAGCGCTGCGAGGGCTTCCAGGAGTACATGGCCGCCAACGCGCCCGACATCAAGGTCCTTGACCCGCAGTACGCGGGCGAGGTGGGTCTCGCCGCCAACACCGCCAAGGCCCTCATCCAGGCCAACGCGGACATCACCGGCATCTACGGCTCCAACGAGGCCTCGGCCATCGGCGCGCTCCAGGGCGCCATCGAGTCCGGCAAGGAACTGACCGTCGTGGGCTTCGACTCCGGTAAGGCCCAACTCGACGCCATCCGCAACGGCCAGCAGGCCGGCGCCATCACCCAGTCGCCCGTCAAGATGGGCTACGAGACCGTCGTCGCCGCCATCCGCGCCATCGACGGCCAGGAGCTGCCGAAGATCATCGACTCCGGCTTCGCCTGGTACGACGCCAGCAACATCGACGATCCCGACATCGCCGCAAACCTCTACGAGTGAGAGATACGGGGTGGGCCTTCGGGCCCACCCCGTCCCACGCCCCCACATCCCGTACCCCGGGCGCAGCCCCTGCCGGCCAGCTGCGCCCACCGCACCGCACCGGCACCCATGAGAACCGCAAGACATTGATCAAAGAAGGTGTGTTTCGTGTCCAACTACCCCAAGATCGGCATTCGCCCCATCATCGACGGGCGGCGCAACGGCGTCCGTGAGAGCCTCGAAGACCAGACCATGAACATGGCGCTGCGCGTCAAGGAACTGTATGAGGCCGAGCTGCGCTACCCCGACGGCACCCCCGTCCAGGTGGTCATCGCCGACTCGACGATCGGCCGAGTCCCCGAGGCCCAGGCCACGGCTGAGAAGTTCAAGCGCGAGAACGTTGGCCTGACGCTGTCGGTCACGCCGTGCTGGGCGTACGGCTCCGAAACCATCGACATGGACCGCACCATGCCCCACGCCATCTGGGGCTTCAACGGCTCGGAGCGCCCGGGGGCCGTCTACCTCGCCGCCGCGCTCGCCGGTCACACCCAGCTGGGCATCCCCGCCTTCGGCATCTACGGCGAAGAGGTCCGCGACGCCGACGACGACTCCATTCCCGACGATGTGCGCCAGCGGCTGCTGGACTACGCGGGCGCGGGCCTCGCCGTCGCGCTCATGAGGGGCAAGTCCTTCCTCTCCATCGGCGGCGTGTCCATGGGCATCGCCGGCTGCGTGGTCAAGGAGGAGTTCTGGAACTACTGGCTCGGCATGCGCAACGAGTACGTGGACATGGTGGAGCTCGAGCGCCGCATCAAGCTCGGCATCTACGACGAGGCCGAGTACGAGAAGGCCTACGCCTGGGTGCGCGAGAACCTCGTCCAGGGGGAGGACTTCAACCCCGAGGAATGGCAGCGCTCCGCCGAGGACCACGAGGAGTGGTGGGCCTACGTCACCAAGCTCGTCCTGATCGGCCGCGACCTCATGATCGGCAACCCGAAGCTCGCCGAGAAGGGGTTCGGGGAGGAGGCGCTGGGTCACGGCGCGCTCGTCTCCGGCTTCCAGGGGCAGCGCCAGTGGACCGACTACCTGCCCAACGGCGACCTGATGGAGACCCTCCTCAACACCCAGTTCGACTGGAACGGCAAGCGCCAGCCGCAGGTCATGGCCACGGAGAACGACAACCTCAACGGCGCCTCGATGCTGTTCAACTACCTGCTGACCAACCGTGCGCAGATCTTCTCCGACGTGCGCACCTACTGGAGCGCCGATGCCATCGAACGCGTCACGGGGCACCGCCCCGAGGGCCGCGCGGCCCAGGGCGTCATCGACCTGCGCAACTCCGGCGCCACCACCCTGGACGGCACCTTCGCCGCGAAGGACGCCGACGGCAACGCCTGCATCAAGCCCTGGTGGGAGCTGACGGACGAGGACATCGCCGCGATGACCGAGGCCACCACCTTCCACCCGGCCAACACCGGCTACTTCCGCGGCGGCGGCTTCTCCACCCACTTCCGCTCCGCGGGAGACGTGCCGGTCACCATGACCCGCATCAACTGGGTCGACGGGCTTGGGCCGGTGCTGCAGCTGGCCGAGGGCTACACCGTCGAACTGCCAGACGAGGTGGCCAAGACCATCGAGCTGAGGACCGATCCGGGGTGGCCCACCACCTGGTTCGTGCCCACCATCACCGGCGAGGGCGCCTTCACCTCTGTCTACGACGTGATGAACGCCTGGGGTTCCAACCACGGCGCGATCAGCTACGGCCACATCGGCCACCAGCTCATCACGATGGCCTCGATGCTCCGCATCCCCGTCAACATGCACAACGTGTCGAGGGAGCGGATCTTCCGGCCGAAGAACTGGCTGGGCTTCGGCTCCGCCGATCTGGAGGGCGCGGACTACCGCGCCTGCGCGCAGTTCGGTCCGCTCTACAACTGACGTCTCGGGTTCCCCCAGCCTGAGGCGGTGACCCCGCCGCGACCCATACTGGGAACGCGGCGGGGGTTTAACCCCCCGACGCCCCGATCCCACCAGGAGGACCACCGTGAATCCAGTCACCGCGCTGGCCGTGGACCTCGGCTCGTCGTCGGGCCGCGTCATCGCCGGCACCTTTCGCGACGGCAGGGTTGAGGAGGTGGAGGTGCGGAGGTTCGCCCACGAGGCGATGCTGCGCGGCGGCTACCTGGCGTGGGATCTGGACTTCATCTGGGCCGAGGTGGTCGCGGGGCTGCGGGACGCCGTCGCCCGCTTCCCAGACGCCATCAGCGTCTCCGTCGACACCTGGGGCGTGGACTACGTCCCCCTCGATGCCGAAGGCGATCGGCTCACCCCCGGCCGCGCGTACCGCGACGAACGCACCGCCCGGACGCACGCAGCGTTCCGCGCTCGGCTCAGCGACCAGGCCGCCTGGGACGCCACCGGCATCGCGCCGGCCACCATCAACACCGCCAACCAGCTGTTCGCCTTCCTGACGGAGGAGCCGGAGGTGGCGGCGAGGGTGGATCAGATCCTCCTGCTGCCCGACTACTTCACCTACCTGCTTTCCGGGGTCCGGGGCTGGTCCCGGTCACACGCGTCATCGACGGGTCTCTGCCGCCCGGGGGCCGATGAGTTCAGCGATGAGGTGTTCGACGCGCTCGGCATCCCGCGCCGCTGGGTGGGGGAGGTCACCCGCGAACACGCCGTCGTCGGGCCGTGCACCGTCGCCGGGTTGGAGCAGCTGACGGCGGTCACCGCCGGCGCGCACGACACCGCCTGCGCGGTCCACGCGCTTCAGCGCGACGTGGACGACGAGTCCCTCTTCCTGTCCTGCGGGTCCTGGTCCGTGTTGGGCGTGCTCCGCGACGAGCCGCTCATGTCGCGGGAGGCGTACCAGTTGGGCCTCACCAACGAGGCGCGCGCCGACGACGGGCTGCGCCCCCTGTTCAACATCACGGGGCTGTGGATCCTGCAGGAGTGCCAGCGTGAGTGGAGGGCCACCGGCGGCGTCCACGACATCGTGGAACTCGTTGCGCGGGCAAGGGCCGCCGAGCCGCTGGGCTACCTGATCAACCCCGACGAGCCGCAGTTCGCGCAGCCCGGAGGCATGGTGGGGCGGGTGACCGACGCGCTGCGCGCCCAGGGCGCTGACGTGGAGGGGCTCGACGAGGGGGCCGTCGTGAGGGTGGTCCTCGAGTCGTTTGCCGCCCGGTACGCGCGAGGGGCGGCGGATCTCGCGGCCCTCACCGGCCGCTCAGCCAAGCAGCTGAACCTCGTCGGTGGTGGCTCCCGCAACGCGCTGCTCTGCCAGCTCACCGCCGACGCGATCGGGGTGCCGGTCATCGCCGGGCCGGTGGAGGCCTCCGTTCTCGGCTCGCTGCTCGCGCAGCTCGAGATCATGGGCCGGCTGGATCCGCGGGACCGCAACGCCGTGATCGGCGCGTCGGCGAGAACCGTGCGCTACGAGCCGCGGCCATGAGCAGGCGGGGGGAGCGGGCGAATCTCCGCGACATCGCCGAGGCCGCGGGGGTCTCGATGCAGACGGCATCGCGGGTGGTGCGCGGCGTGGACGTGGTGGCCGAGGCCACGCGCGCCCGCGTGCTGGCCGCCATCGAGGAGCTCGACTACCAGCCCAACATGGCGGCGCGTTCGCTGTCGGCCCGCCGCACCGGGTCGGTGCACATCATCGACGCGGTGCCGCTGCTCCACGGCCACGCCACCACCTACGTCGTGATCTGCCAGCAGCTGGCGGCGCTGGGCCTGCATATCTCCACCTCCGTCGTCAGGTCCGAGCTCGGCGGGCTCGCGCTGCGCGAACTCGTGCCGGTAGGCGCCGACGGTGTGGTGATCCTCGGCGGTCGCTACGAGCCGGGGGAGTGGGTCAACACGGTGGCCACCCGGCTGCCTACGGTCTACGTGGGTCAGGTCAAGGAGCTGCCGCCGCTGGCCGTCGGGGTCGCGGTGGATCACCGGGCCGGAGCGCTGATGGCCGTCGAACACCTCGTCGGGAGGGGCGCCACGCGGATCGCCCACGTGGAGGGGCCCACTGAGTGGATCGACGCGCGGTTGCGGCACGAGGGCTACCTCGCCGGCTGCGCGGCGGCCGCCCTCGAGCCGTTGGTCCTCCAGGCCGGATCCTGGGACGCCGCGGCTGCCAGCCCGTTGATGACCGGTCTGGATCGGCGCGTGGACGGGATCTTCGCGGCCAACGACCACCTCGCACTGGGCTCCATGACCGCACTCCAGTTGGCGGGGCGGAGGGTGCCCGGCGAGGTCCGGGTGGTGGGGTTCGACGATGCGTTGGGCTCGGAGTCGTTCCTGCCGCCGCTGACCACCGTCCGTCAGGACTTTCGGGCGGTGGGAGAAGCGGCCGTGGCAGCGCTGAGCCTCCTGCTCAACGGTGACGAGGCCCACTCCACCATCATCACGCCCACCCTGGTGGTGCGCTCCAGCACGTGATCACCACGGCGGCAGGAAGCCGTGCACCGTCCCGGTTCACCCCTTCGGCCGTTGAACCTCAGGACAACCCAATCCGCCGGAGGCCCTCCGCGTCGGCCCAGATCAAAGGAGAACAATGCTCTACGGACCCATGACCCACCCCCAGCTCCTCGGCGCCCTCGGTCGCGCCGGCCACAGCTCCAAGGTCCTCATCACCGACGGCAACTACCCGGCGGCCACCGGCGCCCCCGTCTCGGCGGAGCGGATCTACCTCAACCTGGCGCCCGGGCTGCTGACGGTCTCAGACATCCTCGAGGTGCTGAAGCTCACCATCCCGATCGAGCAGGCGGGGATCATGGTCCCCGCCGCGGACGCCACAGAGGTGCCCGAGTCCATCCCGGCGCACGATGAGTACCGCGCGGCATTGCCGGGCATCGAGGTGGTGGAGATCCCGCGGTGGGACTTCTACGACGTGGCGAAGTCCGAGGACGTGTCCGTCGTGATCGTGAGCGCGGACCAGCGGCTGTACGCGAACCTGATCCTCACCGTCGGGGTCCGCCAGCCCGGCGAGTAAGTGTCCGGTGACTCGATCCCTGAGGAGGTGCACCGCTGAAGCGGGGGTGGCGGTGTCTTCCCTTCGATCCCTGAGGAGGCGCACCGCCGTAGGCGCGGGTGCCGTCTCGAAGGGTCGTGTCGTGACCTGGCAAGGGTTCTTGCTGCGGGTTTGAGTGACGACCCTTCGAGACGTCCCACGGTCGCTTCGCGACGCGGAACTCCTCAGGGAGCGGGGTAGTGGGTCCCACGGTCGCTTCGCGACGTGCAACTCCTCAGAGGAGCGAGGTCAGGGGATCCGCTTGGTCCACGCCTCGGAGGAGAACTTCGTCTCCACCAGGTGCTGAGCGGCGGCCAGCTCCGCGTCGGTGTAGCCCCGACGCTGGGTGGCGTAGCGCCCCTCGAAATGGGCGAGGAACGACGCAATGATCTGATCGCGGGGGAGGCGGGTCTGCGATCGCAGCGGGTCTACCCTCTTATTCGCCGACTTCGTGCCCTTGTCGGAAAGCTTCTCGCGGCCGATGCGCAACACCTCGAGCATCTTGTCCGCGTCAATGTCGTAGGCCATCGTCACGTGGTGCACCACCACTCCACCCGTCACGCGACGCTGAGCGGCGCCGGCGATCTTCCCCTTGTCCGAGGCGATGTCGTTGAGCGGCACATAGCGGGCGTTGACGCCGAGCTCGGCCAGAGCGCCCATCACCCACTGGTCCAGGAACTCGTAGCTACGTTCGAAGCTCAGCCCCTCCACCAGCGACGCGGGCACCACCAGCGAGTAGGTCACGCAGTTGCCGGGTTCCATGAACATAGCCCCGCCGCCGGTGATCCGGCGCACCACGTTGATGCCGTGGCGCCCCCGGCCCTCGTCGTCGATCTCGTTGCGGTAGGACTGGAAGGATCCGATCACCACCAGCGGCTGGTCCCAGTCCCAGATGCGGAGGCTGGGGTTGGCCTCGCCTCGGGCGAGCCTGCCTGCGATCACCTCGTCGAGGGCGACGTGCATCCGCGGATCCATCGAGACCGGGCCTATGACGTCGAACAGGTGATCCGACCAGTCGGAGGCGTGCCCCAGGGCGCGGCGCACCGCGATGCCCACTGCCTCGGGGGTGAAGCCGATCAGTGTCGCGGCGGGGTCCAGCCGGGCGACGATGGCGGCGGCGAGATCCGCGACAGACGACGTGTCCGGCATGCCGAGCAGGGCGCCGTTGATGTCGTCGAGCGCCTCGTCGGGCTCCAGGAAGAAGTCCCCCGAGACCGCGGCCTCGGTGATCTGGCCGTCGTCACTCTCCACATCGACCGCGACCAGCTTGCCGCCCGGGACCTTGTACTCACCACGCATGCCCCGACCCTATCGGGGCACTCCTAGCGGGCTTGGATCAGCTCCACGATCTGGGTGGGCGTGGGGACGCGGCCGTAGGAGACGACGTCGCCGTCGATCACCAATCCTGGGGTGGACATCACGCCGTGGGCCATGATGTCGGCGTATTCGGTGACCTTCTCCACCTCGGCGTCGACGCCGAGCCGTGTGAGGGCCTCCCGGACGTTCTTCTCGAGGTTGGTGCAGTTCTTGCAGCCGGGGCCGAGGACCTTGATGAGCATGGGGTTCCTTCTTTCAGGGGGTCAGGCGAACAGATTGAATCCGAAGCCGATGGCCATGATGGCGATCGACACGCTGCCGAAGAACAGTGCGAGCAGCTTGGGCTTGAGGACCTGCTTGAGCAGGATGAACTCCGGCAGGGAGAGCGCGACGGTGGCCATCATGAACGACATCACCGTGCCGAGCGCCATGCCCTTGGTCCAGAGCGCTTCGGCGATGGGGATCACCCCTGCCGCGTTGGCGTAGAGGGGCACCCCGGCCAGGGTGGCGAGCACGACGGCGAACGGGTTGTCCGCGCCGGCGTAGGTGGCGAAGAAGTCTGTGGGTACCCAGCCGTGGATGACAGCGCCCACTCCGACGCCGACGAGGATCCACTTCCAGACCCGGCCTACGATGTCGCGGGTCTCCTCGAGGGCCGCCTCCACCCTCTCGTGCAGTGTGGGGCGGTGCCCGTCGGCGTGCAGCACGGCGACGGGGGTCTTGAAGACGAAGTCGGCGACGAGGTGATCCAGCTTGAGCCGGCTGTAGAAGAAGCCCAGAGTCACGGCTGCGGTGAGCCCCGCGACAACGTAGGCGATGGTGTTGGGGATCCCGAAGGTGTCTGCCAGCAGCACCACGGCCACCTCGTTGACCAGCGGCGACGCGATGAGGAACGTCAGCGTGACCGCCAGCGGGATGCCCGCGCCCACGAAGCCGATGAACAGCGGGATGGAGCTGCAGGAGCAGAACGGCGTGATGGCGCCGAACAGGGCGGCTAGGACGAGCGAAAGCCACAGCGGCTTCCCCTCCAGGAAAACGCGTACCCGCTCGGGACGAAGCGTGGTGCGGACCATGCCGATCACGAAGATCATGCCGACCAGCAGCAGGATGATCTTGGAGGTGTCATAGAGGAAGAAGTGGACGGCGCCCGGGATGCGCTGGGTCAGGTCCAGCCCGAGCGCACGTTCGAACAGCGCGTCCCAGAGAACCTCGTTGAGCGCATACAGCCCGGCCCAGACCACGGCCGCCGCCGCGAGGGCGGCGATCAGGCGTTTGGTGGAGCGGGGGGTGAGTGTCGCGGACACCGGTCAGCCTCTCAGCTCGCCTGGCAGAGCGGAGCGGACAAGCGCGGCGGCGCCGTCGGCCAGCGTGTAGTCGATCCAGCGGCCGCGACGGGTGCCGACGATCAGGCCCGCCTCGCGCAGCACCTTGAGGTGGTAGCTGAGCAGGTTGGGGGCGATGTCGATCGTGGCCTGGAGGTCGCAGACGCATTGTGTCGACGACGACAGCCTCGACAGCACCCGCCACCGGATGGGGTCCGCGACAGCCTGCAGCACCGCCACCGCGCGATCCTCGCGCAAGGTCAGTTCAATGAGGCTTGATTCAAGCATGATTGAATCGTACGCCTCTGGTTGACGGGCGGCGGGCCGGGGTGGGTTAGGCGGCGGAATCCGGGGTGGCAAGGAGCCGGCGTACCCCGCTGCGGGCGAACATGAGGACGAGGATGAGAGCGGTGACGGCCCAGAAGCCGCCGAGTTTCACGCTGTCGCCGAAGAGCAGGGCGATCAGCTCCAGGACGACGAACTTGCTGCTGACGAGCAGCGCCCAGAGCAGAAGACCAGCGACGATGCGGCCCACCGGCGTCGTGGCTGCCTTGAACCGTGCCTTGGCCCGATCCTTCAACGCCACCACCACCTCCAGCACCAGCTTGAGGATGACGGCCGTGAGCAACGAGAGAGTGAAAGTCTCTGAGATCACAGCGGGCATATACTCCGCGGCCAGGTTGAGGACCACCACGTAGACGAAGACATCGACCACATCTGCGGCCGACAGCCACCGACGCCGGGGTGCCGCAGGATCTGCCATGGGCTCATCCTAGGGACGCGTCCCCCCGGATCGGGGGAGGTGCCCACGAGGCACACTGCCGTAGCCTGTGTGCCGGCGGTCACGCCCGGTGGGGGCGTTGGACCCGCACCGCACACGGAGGGTCACATGAAGCAGCACCTTCAGCAGTACCTGCGCAGCCTGAACCCGGTTGGTGTCGCGATGGGGGCCGTCCTGCTGGCGCTGTCGCTCACGCCGTCGCTGCTTCCGAGGCCCGCGGTCCTGCAGGGTGTGGGCTCCGGCATCGTGTTCGGCGTCGGCTACCTGATCGGCGTGGCGCTGGCCGTCCTGGGGGCGAGGCTGACCCGGTGGCGTCCACCGCAGGAGTGGCTGCATTGGCTGCGTCTGGTGGGATGGCCCCTGTACGGCGCGGTCCTGATCGCTGCCATGATCGGCGGCGTCGCCGCGCAGAACGAGGTGCGCCGCCTCGTCGAGCTGCCCCCGCAGGACAACGTCAACATCCTCGGGTTCGTGGTGGCGTTGGCTGTTGCCAGCCTGGCGAGCCTCGGACTCGGCCGCCTGGTCCGCTCCGCGTGGCGGCGCACGCTGCGTCGGATGGTGGAGGGCGGACGCACCCCCGCCGTCGCCCTCAAGCTGGCGAGCCTCCGGGCCGCCGCGGCGTCGGTCCTGATCCTGGCCCTGCTGGGCATCGGCTTCTTCGGGCTGCTCAATGTCGCGTACCGGGGCATCAACGGCCAGCCGGCGGGCGGTGTCGTCGCGCCCGGTGCCGCGGAACGCTCGGGCGGGCCGGGGTCCGAGGTGACGTTCGAGGAGTTGGGGCGCCAGGGCGGGGACTTCGTGACCGGCGGCCCGACGGCCGACGAGATCAGCGCGCTCACCGGGGAGCCCGCGATGACCCCCGTGCGCGTGTACGTGGGCGTGGGTGCGGGCGGCACGCTGGCGGACAGGGTGGCGACCGCCGTCCGGGAACTCGTGCGCACAGGCGGCTTCGAGCGGGAGGTGCTCGTGGTCGCGGCCACCACCGGCTCAGGCTGGGTGGAGCCGCAGGGCGTGGACTCCGTCGAGTACCTGCACTCGGGCGACACGGCGACGGTGGCCCTCCAGTACGCCTACACCCCGAGCTTCGTGTCCGCGGTCACCGCGCCGGAGCTCACCGTCGAGGCCGCCTCTGCGCTGTTCACCGGGGTGCGGGGCCACTGGCTCACCTTGCCGGAGGAGGAGCGTCCCAAGCTGGTGGTCTACGGGCTCAGCCTCGGCGCCCAGGGCCTGATGAACGCATTCGGCAGCGTGGACGCGCTCGCCGAACGCACCCAAGGAGCGCTGCTCGTCGGGCCCACCTACGCCACGCCCCTGTGGCAGGAGCTGCAGGCGACGCGCGACGCAGGATCACCGCCGTGGCAGCCGGTCCTCGACGGCGGGCAACGGGTGCGCTGGGCCTCGCAGTCCGGAGACTTCGACACGCTGGAGGGGGACTGGTCCGAGCCGCGGGTGGCCATCCTCCAGCACGCAACTGATCCGATCACGTGGCTGGGGCCTGAGCTCATCTGGCAGCGCCCGGAGTGGTTGACCGAGGGCGGCAGGGCGCCGGACGTGAGCCCGCACATGCGCTGGATCCCGGTGGTGACGGCGGTCCAGGTCTTCCTGGACATGCTTGTCAGCGTGGACGTCCCCGCCAGGCACGGGCACGCGTTCGGCGACGTGATGATCGACGGCTGGGTGGCCGTCACCGGCGACGGGGGCCTCGATGAGGCGACGATCGCGGAGATCCGCGCCGTCATCGAGGACTACTGGGTGATCAAGCCCGTCAACGTCTGAGCCAGGATCGCCAGCGAGGTCACGCCGAGCAGCGCCGCGAAACCGAGGCCCAGGGTCCTGGCCGGGAGCCGTCGGCCCACCCTGCCGCCGAGGATGGCGCCGACGGCGGCCAGCGCGCTGAACCATCCGATCATCGTCCAGTCGATGTCGGTGGCCACCGTCAGCCTGGTGGCGAGCGCCACCAGCGAGTTGAGGACGATGACCAGCAGAGACGTGGCCACCGCCTGCTGCATCGTGAACCCCAGGGCGAGCACGAGGGCGGGGACGATGGCGAACCCGCCACCCACTCCGAAGAACCCTGTGAGCAGGCCTACCCCGGTCGCGGTCAGCGCCACGAGGCCGACCTGGCGCCAGTTGACGCGAAGCGGTTCGCGTTCAATCATGGGCGGCACATGGCGCGGCGAGGCCGACGACGGGCGAAGGAATTTCTTCGCCATCACCGCCGCGACGATGAGCAGCAGTACCGCGAACAGGGCCATGAGAACGTTGCCCGGCATCTGCATCGACAGCAGCGATCCGCCGATCGCCCCCGCGGAGCCCAGTGCGGCGAACGCCACCCCTTCGGAGGGGCGGACAAGACCGGCCCGCCAGTGCCCGATCATCCCGGCGCTGGCTGTGACGCTGACCACGATCAGCGAGCCGGCCATCGCGGCGGCGGGCGGCTGACCCGCCAGGTACACCAGCACCGGGACGGTGATGATCGCCCCGCCTCCCCCGAGCGCCCCCATGATGAGGCCCACGGCGATGGCCAGGGGGGCGATCCACCACGTCATCGGCTGCCTGAGCCCGCCCCGTGGAGGCGCGCCGAGACGGGGAGGCCCGCGGAGATCCAGCCCAGGGTCCCGCCGCTGACGGAGATCGCCTGACGCCCGGCGTCGGCCAGCGCGCGCGCCCCGGTCATCGACCGGCGGCCGCTGCGGCAGACCACATAGATGGGGCGGTCCGTCGGCACCTCGTCGACCCGCGACGCGACCTCGCCGAGCGGGATCAGGATCGCCGACGGCACATGGCCCTCGGCGTACTCATCCGGTTCACGGACGTCGAGGATGAAGTCGCCCCGCTTCCAGGCGGCGTGCAGCTCCGAGATGGTGCACTCGACGACATCGGCCGTGCTCACTGCGCACTCGCCATCGGCAGGCCGTTCTTCTCTGCGTTCTCGAAGTTGTCGTCGATGATGACGACGTTGAGGCCCTTCGCCGCCAGGATCGAGCCAGCGATGGAGGAGCGGTAGCCGCTCTGGCAGTGCACCCAGATCTCGCCGTCTGGGGCCTCGCTGATGCGCGTGAGCAGGTCGTGGAGCGGGATGTTGACGGCGCCGTCGATGTGCGCGGTGTCGTACTCGGAGGTGCGCCGCACGTCGAGGATCTCCACCTGGCGGTGGTGCCGGACCTGGCTGAGGTCGCCGAAGTTCGCCTGCTGCAGCGTGGCGGGGGCGTCGGTCCAGTCCTCCGGGGTGCCGGTGGCGCTGGCGGCGACGTGCTCGATTCCGATGCGCACCAGCTCCCGCTGCGCCTCGGCCACCTGCTCCCTCGACTCGCCGAGGAGCGTCAGCGGGGTGCCCCACGGGATCATCCAGCCGATGTAGGTGGAGAGCTGTCCGTCCAGGCCGAAGTTGAAGCTGCCGGGCACGTGTCCGGCAGCGTAGGCCGTGCGATTGCGCAGGTCCACCACCCACTCGCCCTTCTCGAGGCGGGCGCGGATCTCGTCCTTGTCCGCCTGCGTGGGCTCGGCGAGGTCGGGCGCACCGGGACCCGACGAGTTGGCCGGGGCCATGTGAGCGTAATACGCGGGGTAGACGTCCAGGCCGGCGAGGATCTCGTCGATCCACTCGGTCTCGTCCTGCGTGAGCACAGGATTGGTCCGCTTCTCGCGCCCGATGGTGGACTCGGTGCCGCTGGTCTGGGTGGCCGCGCAGAAGCTGCCGAAGCCGTGCGTGGGCATGATTTCCGTGGCATCCGGGAGCTCGGTGGCGAGGCGGTGTGCCGAGTGGTACTGGTGCCGGACCAGGTCGTGGGTGTGCGCGGCGCCGAGCAGGTCCGGGCGTCCGGTGGCACCGAACAGCAGGGATCCCCCGCTGAAGACCGCCTGACCCTGGGCGTCGTCGTCGTCCGCGGTGGGGTTGAAGAGGACGTAGGACAGGTGGGTGAACGTGTGCCCGGGGGTGGCCAGCGCTTTGACCGACATGGTGGGTGACACCTCCACCACCTGCTCGTCGACGATGGGGGTGCGCTCGAACGACACCGTGTCTGCCGCGTTGACGTAGTAGTCCGCGCCGCGTTCGCGCGCCAGGGCCAGGCCGCCGGTGACGTAGTCGTTGTGGATGTGGGTCTCGAAGACTGCACTCAGCTGCACGCCCTCGTCGTCGAGGATCGTCGTGACGCGATCGATGTCGCGCTGGGGGTCGATGACGAACGCCACGTTCCCGTCGTGGACCACGTAGCTGCGGTCGCCGAGGGTCGGGGTGGCAATTGTGATGATCTTGGCCATGGGTCACTCCTTCGTTTCACAGGAGTATATACCCCAGGGGGTATAGGTCGTCGAGCCTCAGCAGACCATGACGGGGTGCGCTCAGGGGAGCGTGGTCGTCCCGTGCACCTCTTTCCAGTCCGAGATGAAGGCGTCGACGGCGTCCTCGATCATGGGCGCCGACAAGGCCTGGCGCAGCAGCTTCGGCGACAGCGTGACGGCGTGCGCGCCCGACTCCAGAGCGTGTGAGACCTGCGAGATGTTCTTGAAGCTGGCCGCCATGATCTTGCTCGGTGCGTCGAAGCGGTCGATGAAGCTGGCCAGGGTGCTGATCATCCCGCGGGTGTCGATGTCCAGGCTCTGCATGCGGTTGTAATAGGGCGCCAGGTAGTCGACGCCGGTCGCGATCGCGAGGAATCCCTGCGTCTTGGAATAGATGGCGGTCGCCGTGACCCTCACACCCTCCTCCTTGAGGGTGCGCATGGCCTGGATGCCGGCCTCGGTGGTGGGGATCTTGGGGTAGACGTTGGCGTCGATCTTGTCCAGCAGGCGGTGGGCCTCGTCGATCATCCCCTGCGCGTCCTTGGCCAGCACCTGCACGTGAAGCGTGCGGTTCGGGCCGATGATCGAGCGGATCCGCTTCAGGTGGGCGTAGAAGTCGATCTGGCCCTCCTTCTTGAGGATCGACGGGTTCGTCGTCACGCCCGTGACGGGGTAGATCGGGGTGAGGCGCTCGATGTCGTCGAGGTTGGCGGTGTCGAACAGGATGTCCATGGGAGCCTTTCGGGATGCGTGGCGGGGCCTCGGCCCACCTGTATTCCACCACCGTGGGAGCGCGAACGGGAGGGATCGTCGGCGATCCGGGCAGATGCCCAGCCGGGGGCTACCGTCGGTCGTGTTCCGGCGGGACAATGTGCTCAGCCCTGCCGCACGGTGGCCGTGGGGTGGTTCAGGATCGAGGTGCTCCATGGTGGACGACGACGGTGCGGCTGGCCGGGAGGACGCGCTCTCGGGTCCCGAGGCTCGAGTGTCGCGGCGGTGGGTGACCGGTGCCGTGGTCGGCGGACTGATTCTCGCCGCCGTCGCCATCCCGCTGGGGTATCAGGCGCTGTGGGGTCCCGACCGCGCGGTCCCGGGCGACACCCCGAGCGCCAGTCCCACCGTTTCGGGCCCAGAGACGCCGGTGGGTCCGACCCCGTCGGTCGGTCTGCCCTCCGCGTCGTCGGAGCCTCCCGTGGGCCCCGGTGAGAACCGGTGCCCGGGCAGCTCGGAGGAGGCCGCACAGGACCGCTTCCAGCTCACCCCGTTCGACGGCGACCTTCCCGACGGAGCCGTGAGCGCGTGGCTGTGCGGCGACCCCAATGAGGGCTTCACGTCCACGGGTGGCCCGGCCGAGGCGCTGACCAAGGGGGTGGACGAGCTGGTGGCCGCGTTCAACGCCCTTGAGCCACTGCCCCAGGACATCGCTTGCACCATGGAGTACCGGATGACCTACGTGGTGGTCGTCGACTACGCGGATGGGGCCAAGCGGCTGAGCGGAGAGTTGCACGGCTGCCGGGCGGTGAGCGACGGCGAGCGCCGGCTCGCCGGAGCCGACGGGTTCCTGGCCACGGTCGTCAGGCTGTGGGAGGACCAGCGCGCAGGGCTTCCGGCCCCGACGGAGGCGCCGGAGGTGTGCCCGCCGCTCACCACGCTTGTTGCAGCCACCCCTGACGACGTGATGGCCGGCTACGTCTGCTCCCGGAACTTCGGCGACATCCGGATCCTGCAGGAGGTCCCCGACGATCTGCTGGCGCGCATGGCGGAGTCGCTCAAGACCGACGTGGGCGGGGAGGTCCCCGGGATGGGCATCGACGACCGCGGTGCGTTCGTCCTGGTCGACGGGTGGGGCTCGACGATCTCGCTGGTGCCGCTGCACGACGGCAACTTCGCCGTCGACCCGGGCGCCCTCACCGAGTTCACCTACTGGAAGCCGCCGGTCGACCTGGCTGAGGAGTTGCACGCGTTCCTCGGTCCGGAGCCGTCGCCCACGGGCTGACGGCCTCGTTCACGATTCCGGGCCACGGGGGAGAGTCGAGTCCGATGGCTCGCCTGTGACGCTCAACGACCGGCGCCGGGCTCAGCCCTGATCTCCCCGCTGCCTCGCGGAATGAGGGTGGTGGGAAGGACCGTGTGCTGGGGCGGGGACACATCACCCGCGAGCCGGGCGAGGACCTTGCGCGCGCACAGCTCGCCGATGGCGTCGGGATCCTGAGCCACGACGCTGAGCCCAGGCGTCACCAGATCGGCCATCGGGATGTCGTCGAAACCGATGAGCGCCACGGAGTGCTGTCTCCCGAGGCGCTGGAGCGTCCGCATGGTGGCGATCGAGATCTCGTTGCGGGCGGTCACCAACGCTGTGGGTGGGTCCTCCCCAGTCAGGAGTGCCGTGACGGCTGCGCTCACGTCGTCCTCGACGGCCAGGTCCGGGATGCGAAGGCAGTCGGGATCGCCGTGGGTCTCCTCCTCGAAGCCTCGAAGCCGCTCCTGGGTGGTGCGGATGGCCATCTTGTTGGCCAGGAAGGCGATGCGCCGATGCCCGTGGGCGCGCAGGTGTCGCACGGCGGCACGGACGCCCCCGACGTTGTCCACGGTCACCGTGTCGCACTCGATGTCGTCGACGGTGCGGTCCACGAACACCACGGGCCAGCCCCTGGCGATCTCCCGCGCCAGGAGCCCGTGCTCCTCGCGGATGGTGGAGATGATCAGACCGTCGAGGCGCCGGCCCAGGAGCGTGGTGAGGGCGGTGAGCTCGAGGTCAGGGTCGTCGCCCGTGCTGGCGGCGATGACCATCAGCCCGGCGGCCCGGGCAACCCGTTCCACGGCCCCGTGCACCTGGCTGTCGAACGGGTTGCTGACGCTGGAGACAAGCAGACCCAGAGCGCGGCTCCCGCCGTCGCGGCGGCGCAGTTCGGCGGCCTGCTCGTGCAGTACGTAGCCCAACTCGGCGGCGGCGGCGCGCACCCGTTGCGTGGTCTCGGGACGCACATGCGGCTCGCCATTCATCACGCGGGAGACGGTCTTGATCGCGACGCCGGACGCGACTGCAACGTCGCGAATGGTGGGCCTGTGTGAGTGGAGTGCCACTCCGTCATTCTCCTCGATAGCGGCTGGAAGGGGGTTGACATCTCACCGGACGCCGTGTGACCCTGGTCATGACAACGTTGTCATAGGCAAGGAGAAGACGTGAAGAAGGCACTAGGAATCGGACTGGCGGGGGCGGTCCTGCTCGGCGGTCTCACCGTCCCGGCGGCTGCGGAGCACTCCGCGGGCCAGGAGCCCTACCGGCCGGCGTACCACTGGTCGCCGGAGCACAACTGGATGAACGACCCCAACGGACTCGTTTACCACGACGGCGTCTACCACATGTACTACCAGTACAACCCGCTCGGCACCCGGTGGGGCAACATGTCCTGGGGCCACGCCACCAGCCCGGACCTGGTCACCTGGACCGAGCAGCCGCTGGCCATCCCCCAGACGTTCAACGACGACGAGGTCGCGGTGGAGGACATCTTCTCCGGCTCCATCGTGGTGGACGAGACCAACTCCAGTGGGCTCGGCACCGCGGAGAACCCGCCGCTGGTGGCCGTCTACACCAGCGCGTACACGCAAGCGCATCCCACCTTGGCCGGGAAACAGGCCCAGTCGCTGGCCTACTCGCTCGACGGCGGCTACACCTGGCAGAAGTACGAGGGCAACCCCGTCCTCAACCGCAACTCCAACAACTTCCGCGACCCGAAAGTTATACGTTACACGGCGGCCAACGGCGAGGCCTACTGGGTCATGGTGGCGGTCGAGGCGGTGAACCACGAGGTCGTCATCTACCGCTCGGACAACCTCGTGGACTGGACCTACCTCTCCACGTTCGGACCCGCCAACGCCACCGGCGGCATCTGGGAGGTGCCGGACCTGTTCGAGCTCCCCGTGGGTGACACGGGTGAGACCAAGTGGGTCATGGTGGTCAACCTCAACCCCGGAGCCGTGGCGGGCGGGTCGGGCGCGCAGTACTTCGTGGGCGAGTTCGATGGCACCAGCTTCACCGCCGAGACCATCGTGGAAGGGGCGGCTGACCCCCTCGGCACGGTGATCGAGGACTTCGAGTTCGAGTCCTGGGACGGCTCCGGGTGGACCGTGCAGAACGAGCCGGGCAACGCGCAGGACGGGCCGTTCGCGACCGGCCCGTTCCCCGGAACGTTCGCCGATCAACAGCCGGTCAGCGGCTTCCGAGGCGAGCAGCTCGTCAACAGCTTCGTGGGATGGGACTGGCCCGTCGGCACCCTGACCTCCGAGCCGTTCACCGTGGATACGACGTGGCTGAACCTCCTGGTGGGCGGCGGCAACCATCCGCACCTCGAGGGCGGGAGGCTCGACAACGAGCCTCCGGCCGGCACGCTGCTGTGGAACGGCTTCGAGGGCGGCCAGACGCTGGAGGAGTTCGGCTGGACGGGGTCCGGTGATCTCGCGGCCAACGCCAGTCCGTCCTACGCGGGCGGGGATTACTACATCGGCGAAGCCCGGATCAACACCTTCGAGGGAGGGCTCGGGGGCGATGGCAGGGTCGGCACGCTCACCTCTCCCGAGTTCACGCTTGACGGGGATTACGTCAGCTTCCTCGTGGGCGGTGGACGGGACAAGGAGGGGGGCCTGGAGGTCCAGCTCCTGGTGGGCGGCGAGCCCGTTCGTTCGGCCTCCGGCACTGACGGCGGATCGCTCAACTGGCACTCCTGGGACGTGTCCGAGCTGGACGGCTCGACGGCTCAGCTGCGCATCGTCGACCAGGCCACCGGCGGCTGGGGGCACCTGACCCTCGACCACGTCGTGATGGGTGACGAAGCGGCGCTGCCGCGCACCGACGAGACCACCGTCAACCTGGTCGTCGACGGCCAGGTGGTGCGGTCCGCCACCGGCCAGAACTCCGAGAATCTCGACTGGGTGTCGTGGGACTTGTCCGGGTTGCAGGGTGAGACGGCGCAGATCCGCATCATCGACAACAACCGCGCGGGATGGGGACACATCCTGGTGGACCAGATCGTGGCGAGCGATGCCCCGCAGCCGCGTCAGGTGGAACGGTACGACTGGCTGGACTGGGGCCGTGACTACTACGCGGCCATCTCCTTCAGCAACACCCCCGACGGCCGTCAGGTCATGCTCGCGTGGATGAACGACTGGTCCTACGCCGAGAACATCCCGACGGGGGAGTGGCGCAGCGCCATGGCCCTCCCACGGGAGGTGACCCTCGAAGTGGTCGACGGCGAGTACGAGCTCGTCCAGGCCCCGGTGGAGGAGGTCTCCACGCTCGAGGTGACGAAGGACTCCCTGCGGAAGCGCAACGTCAACGTCAACGACGGTGCCGTGGCGCTGCCCTGGAGCTCGGACGCCTACGTGCTCGACGTCACCGTCGACCCGAAGGACGCCGAGATGGCGGGCGTGGCCGTGCGCACCAGCGACGACTACAGCCCTGACTCCGGTGAGGGCACATTCGTGGGCATCGACACAGAGACAGGCAAGATCGTGGTGGACCGCACGAGGTCCGGCGCCGTGGACTTCGATCCCGACTTCCCCGTCGTCACGTCCGCGCCGCTGACCAACCCTGACGGGTCGGTGACCTTCCAGGTCTACGTCGACAGGTCCTCGGTGGAGGTCTTTGCGGAGGACGGCGTGCGCACGCTCACCAACCAGGTCTTCCCGGCGGCCGACTCGCTCGGACTGTCGCTGGTGAGCCTCGGGGGTACGGCGCGGTTCACCTCCGTGGTGGCCACGCCTCTCACCCAGTCGGTGCACACCGGCACGACGCCTCCCGAGGTGTCGGTGGAGAATTCCTGCTCGGACGGCGCCACGGTGACGCTGACCAACCCCACCGACGAACGGATGATCGTCACGCTCTCTTCGGAGGGCACGCCGCTGGAGTTCTCGCTGGCGGCCGGGAAGACCAAGGTCGTGACGTTGACCGACGGCGTCGGCGAGGCAGCGGGATCCCTCTCGGTTGCCTCGGTGACCCGTCCGGCCAAGACGAAGGCCTGGACCTCGATGAGCCTGCCGGCCTGCAGCTGACCTGACAACTCGGCGCCCGTCCCGCAGGGGGGCGGGCGCCGAGCCATGTCTGCACTACTCGGCAGCGGCGGCAGGGTCCTCGACGACGGCGAGGAAGATCGGCCATCGTGTCCGGGTGTCCAGCACCCGCATGACGTAGGGCCGGTCCACCCAGAGCTCGGCGTCGTAGGCCGGCATGCCTGTGCCGACGGCGCCCTCGGTGAGCACGGCCCCAACGGTGCCCTTCGGGCTCACCGTCAACGTCACCTGCTGCACCAGCGGGCCCAGCGTCCCGCCGGGCACGATCCTGCTCAGGTCGGACAGGACGATCCCGGCCTCCTGGACGGGTTGCAGCAGGTCCCAGGTCTGCTTCTGGTCCGACGTCGGCATGACGACGGAGACCTGTCCTTCGCCGGCGGCCTCCAGCCCCTCCGCGACGGCCACGAGTTCGTCGACGCTGAGCTGACCAGGAGCCACCCCCGGTGAGGGGAGGATCACGTCCATCGCGAGGACGTCGTCGTACGGCAGGCGCACGGCAGCCCACCGCGACCCCTCCGCGAACCTGGCAGGAACGATCTCCGTCATGCCGGGCACCTCCGTCGGCGCGCCACCGGCGGGGGTGAACGGCACCGGCCACTCGCTGGTGAACGGCGTGCGCCATCTGGCAGCGAACAGGACGGCGTCCTGCAGCACGAGCTGCAGCTCCGGCGTCACCTCGATGGCGGACTTCTCGATCAGCCCGGCGGTGTGCTTGTTCGCCCACGCGTCCAGCACCGCCTTCGCCCCGTCGCGGTCCACTCGCTCCACCCCCGAGTCGTAGAACCTCGACAGCCGGTCCAGGAAGGCCTCCTCGACGATCGCCTCGTCAAGGATCACCACCTGCGACGCCTGATGGACGACGATCTCCTCCGGCGGCTCCTTCTTGTCCACGCTGTCCGGAAGTGTGTCGTACCCGGCGAGTGCCTGTCGCAGCGCCGCGACGGCCGCGGACCGCTCGTCCCCGGCCAGGCCGATCGTCGAGTCGAGCGACGCGGCGCTCGCCCCGGCGGCGCCCTCGCCCAACATGGCGATGGCGGACATGAGCGAACTGGGGCCCAGCACCCTGTTGCCCGTCTTCCCGGCCAGCAGCGTCCATGCCAGCGCCTCGGTGGCCGCGGACGCCGTCGGCACGCCGGAGGTGTCCAGGGGGAACTCCTCCGGGGCGATGGTCCCTCGCAGTTCCCCAGGGCTGGCCGTGGCGCAGGACGACAGTGGGATGGCAAGGGCCGCGAGTCCCGCGGCGGCCAAGAGTGATCGACGGGTGGGCATCGCTGGCCTCCTTCCCTCCAGCGTAGATCCGCATCCTCGCGAGGGTGCCGACGTGACCGGATCGTGATGTCGTGAGCAGATGCTCAGCATTTCGCCAGCCGTCAATCGAAACCCGTACGAAGGGCTTAGGGTGGTCACATCGAAACCACTTCGGAAGTCAATGGCAAGTGATGGGACCGACAATGACCGTCGAGCGCGCTGAGCGGGCGAGCGAGATCATGACGCGTCTCACCGATGATGGCACCCTCTCGGTCTCCGCCCTCGCCGTCGAGCTCGGCGTCTCCGAGGTCACCATCAGGGGAGACCTCAGGAACCTCGAGGAGCGCGGACTCCTGGTCCGCACGCGCGGCGGGGCCCGCCCCACCACGCTGAAGTCCATCCTGCAGCGCGAGAAGCTCCACGTGGAGGCCAAGCAGCGCATCGCCGCCGCGGCCGCCGCGATGGTTCTCGACGACGACACCATCATGATCGAGGCCGGTACCACCACCGCCATGCTGGTGCGCAACCTCACCGGGCGGCGCGGCGTCCAGATCGTCACCAACTCGGCGCTGGCGTTCTCCACGGCCCGGATCAACCCCGCGCTCGGGGTCATCCTCACCGGGGGCGTGTTCCGCGCCGAGTCGGAGTCCTTCGTCGGCCCGCTCGCCGAGCGCGCCATCGCGGACTTCAACACCCGCCTGGCCTTCGTCGGCACGGACGGGTTCTCTCCTGAGCGGGGACTCACCACGCGGTTCGTGGAGGGCGGCCAGGTGGCCTCCCTCATGCGCGAGCGGGCGGAGGAGACCTGGCTGCTGGCCGATTCGTCGAAGTTCGGGCAGGCCGGCTTCGTCACCTTCCTGCCCCTGGCGGGCATCACCGGAGTCATCACCGACGACGGCCTCCCCGCG
Organism: Tessaracoccus sp. MC1627; assembly: GCF_014164725.1. Taxonomy (NCBI): domain Bacteria; kingdom Bacillati; phylum Actinomycetota; class Actinomycetes; order Propionibacteriales; family Propionibacteriaceae; genus Tessaracoccus; species Tessaracoccus sp. MC1627. Next base: position 841,489 of record NZ_JACJGA010000001.1, read on the forward strand.
GGCGCCGTCGAGGCGCTCCGGGAACACACCCAAGTACGCGTCGTCTAGTCAATCAACGAAGAAGAAGGACAACACCATGGCAACCGTCGTAGTCATGCCGCAGCTCGGCAACAGTGTCGAGTCGTGCCTGATCGTGTCGTGGCAGGTGAAGGTGGGCGACGAGATCGCCGAGAACGCCATCGTCTGCGAGGTCGAGACAGACAAGGCCTCCATGGAGGTCCCCTCCTCCGCGGCCGGCACCGTGCTGGCCCTGCTCTGGGCCGAGGGCGACGATGTCCCGGTCAAGGAGCCGCTGCTGGTTGTGGGCGCCGCGGGCGAGGATCCCAAGCCGGCGCTCGACGCGGCCGGATGGAAGGGCGACGGCGAGGCCGAGGCCACGCCCCCCACCGAGGCAGCTGCACCCGCCGTCGCGCCCGAACCCGGGGAGGCCCCCCAGACGGAGCGCACCGCGGCCACCGGCGCTTCGAGCCCCCGCGCCCGCAGCCTCGCCGCCGCCAACTCCCTCGACCTCGGCGCTGTCGCCGAGGGCTCGGGTCCCGGCGGCCGCGTCATCGAACGCGACGTCAAGGATGCCCTCACCTCGGCCACCACCGGCGCCGCCCGCGCAGGAGCCCACGGCTCGGCCGCGCAGGGCACCGGGCTCGGCGGCCGCGTGACCACCGCCGATCTCGCCGCCCCGGCCGAGCCGGCCGCCGCGGCCGCCCCCGCGGCGCCACGTCCGGCGAGCGCCGTCGACGCCGACTTCCCCGGCCCGTCGGAGGCCACCAAGGTCAAGGGTGTCCGCAAGGTCATCTCGGACCGGATGATGAACTCGCTGGCCACCTCCGCGCAGCTCACCTACACCACCACCGCGAACGCCCAGGGCCTGCTCGACCTGCGCAAGAAGCTGAAGAACTCGGACTCGTCGCTGGGCATGAACGGCGTCACCATCGGCGACCTCGTCGGCTACGCCGCGGTCCGCGCCGCCGCGAAGAACCCCTCGCACAACGCGCACCTGGCCGACGGCGTGCTCACCACCTTCGAGCGGGTCCACATGGGCTTCGCCTGCGACACCCCCCGCGGCCTCCTTGTGCCGACGGTGCGCAACGCGTCGCTGATGAGCCTGCGCGAGTTCTCGGCCGTCAGCAAGCAGCTCGCCAACGAGGCCATTCAGGGCTCGATCAACCCGGATCTGCTCTCCGGCGCCACCTTCACGGTGTCCAACCTCGGCGGCTTCGGCATCGAGTCCTTCACCCCGCTGCTCAACGTGCCGCAGACGGCCATCCTCGGCGTCGACGCGATCTTCCCGCGGGTCAAGGTCAACGCCGACGGCTCCGTCGGCGCCGAGCAGCGCATCGGACTGTCGCTCACCGCAGACCACCGGGCCATCGACGGCGCGGACGCCGCGCGCTTCCTGCAGGACCTCGTGAAGTTCATCGAGGCCATCGACATCACCGTTCTCGGCTGAGAGGAACCAGCACCAATGAGTGACTACGACGTCATCGTCCTGGGCGGAGGCCCCGGGGGCTACATCAGCGCCGAGCGCCTCGGCCACGCCGGGAAGAAGGTCCTCCTCATTGAGGCCGAGGCCCTCGGCGGGACCTGCCTCAACGTGGGCTGCATCCCCACCAAGGCCCTGCTCAACGCGGCCAAGACCTACGAGCACGCCAAGCACGGCACCAACCTCGGCATCCACACCTCCGACATCACGGTGGACTGGACCGAGCTCCAGAAGTGGAAGGCCCAGACGGTCACCACCCTGGTCAAGGGTGTGGGCTTCGCGGAGAAGAAGGCCGGCGTCACCGTCGTCAAGGGCTACGGCACGTTCGAGGGACCCGGCAAGGTCACCGTGCGTTTCGACGCGGACGGCGCCTCCGGCTCCGGTCCGGCTCAACGAGCGGAGAGCTACACCGGCGACCACGTGATCCTCGCCACCGGCTCCGTCCCCGTGATGCCCCCCATCCCGGGCGCCAAGGACCCTTCGACAGGCTCAGGACAAGGCAACCCGCACGTGGTGGACTCCACCGGCATGCTCGCCGTCGAGGCCATCCCGCCGCGCCTGGCCGTGATCGGCGGCGGGGTGATCGGGCTGGAGTTCGCGAGCCTGTTCGCCACGCTCGGCTCCGAGGTCACCGTCGTGGAGATGCTGCCCGAGATCGTGCCGTTCATGGACGCCGAGCTGGCGCCCATGCTGCGCAAGGCCCTCAGCAACGTGAACTTCAAGCTGTCCTGCAAGGTCACCGCCCTCGACGGCGGGACCGTCCGCTACACCACCGCCGACGGCGCCGACGAGGCCGTGGAGGCCGACGTCGTGCTCATGGCCGTGGGCCGCCGCCCCGCCGTGCAGGGCTGGGGCGCGGAGAACTCCGGCCTGGAGGTCTCCGGCAAGGGCGTGGTGGTCGACGACCGCATGCGCACCAACCTCCCGAACGTCTGGGCCATCGGCGACGTCACCGGACGCTCCCTCCTGGCACACGCGGCCTACCGCATGGGCGAGATCGCCGCGGCGAACATCCTCGACCCCGAGGCCTACCGCAAGGGCGAGGTCATGCGCTGGTCCACCATCCCGTGGGCCGTCTACTCCATCCCGGAGGCGGCGGGCATCGGGCTCACCGAGGCCCAGGCCAAGGCCCAGGGCGGCAACGTGCAGACCGTCACCGTCCCAGGCGCCATGTCGGGCCGCTTCGTCGCCGAGAACGGCGTCAAGGCCCCCGGCGCCGCCAAGCTGGTCTACGACGGCGACACCCTGCAGGTGCTCGGCGTCCACGTCGTGGGCAGCTACGCCTCCGAGATGATCTGGGGCGCCTCCGTGGTGCTCGAGACCGAACTCAACATCACCGACCTGCGCCAGATCGTCTTCCCCCACCCCACCGTCAGCGAACTCATCCGAGAGGCGGCTTGGGCTGCCAAGGCCTGAGCGACCACCAGAAAGCTAGGAGCAGTCACACATGCCACGCACCCTCGTCGTCGATCCGAGCAACGTCCGCTCGGCGTCGTTCATCACCACGCCCGACATCCCCGTCAACCAGTACAAGCCCAACTTCGCCGCTGAGCTCGAGACCCACGGCAAGGACGGTCTGGTGGACATCCTCCACGACATGATCGCCGTGCGTCAGTTCGAGACCATGCTGAACTCGATCAAGACCACCGGCGCCTGGAACGGGGTGGAGTACAACCACCGCGGCCCGGCGCACCTCTCCATCGGGCAGGAGTCTGCCGTCGTCGGCCAGGCCTCGCAGCTCGATCCCACCGACTTCCTCTTCGGCTCGCACCGCAGCCACGGCGAGATCCTCGCCAAGTGCTACTCCGCGGCCCGCAAGCTCGACCCGGCCGAGCTCGAGAACATCATGAAGACCTTCCTCGACGGCGAGACCCTTGGCTTCGCGGAGAAGGTGGGCCACGACGGCCTGCTGGACCTGGCCGAGAACTTCATCCTCTACGGCACCGTGGCGGAGACCTTCGCCCGCAAGGCCGGCTTCAACCGCGGCCTCGGCGGCTCCATGCACGCCTTCTTCGCGCCCTTCGGTTCCATGCCCAACAACGCCATCGTCGGCGGCTCGGCCGACATCGCCACCGGCTCGGCGCTGTTCAAGCGGATCAATCGCCAGCCCGGCATCGTGATCGCCAACATCGGCGACGCGTCGATGGGCTGCGGCCCGGTGTGGGAGGCCATGATGATGGCCGCCATGGACCAGTACCGCACCCTGTGGAAGCACGGCGTCGACGGCAACCCGCCGATCTGGTTCAACTTCTTCAACAACTTCTACGGCATGGGCGGCCAGACCTCCGGCGAGACCATGGGCTACGACATCCTGGCCCGCGTCGGTGCAGGCGTGAACCCCGAGGCGATGCACTCGGAGCGCGTCGACGGACTGAACCCGCTCGCCGTGGCCGACGCCGTCGCCCGGAAGCGCCAGATCCTCGAGTCCGGCAAGGGCCCGGTCCTCACCGACACCATCACCTACCGCTTCTCCGGCCACTCGCCGTCGGACGCCTCCAGCTACCGCACCCGCGAGGAGGTAGAGCTGTGGGAGACCCACGACGGCCTCAAGAACTACGCGGCCTACCTCGTCGAGAACAAGGTGCTCAGCCAGACCGAGGTCGACGACATCCAGGCGAAGTTCGACGAGCGCCTCACCAAGATCATCGCCATCGCGACGAAGGACGAGGAGTCCAGCCCCCGCGTCGGCATGGACTTCATCGAGACCGTCATGTTCTCCAACGGCAACGTGGAGGCCATGGCCGAGGGCGAGCCCGAGCTGCTCGAGCCGCTGGAGGAGAACGCCCGCGTCAAGTCGCTGAAGAACAAGGTGCGCAAGGCCACCGACGAGAACGGCAAGCCCGTCTCCAAGGCCAAGGCCTACTCCTACCGCGACGCTCTGTTCGAGGCCGTGGCGCACCGCTTCGCCACCGACCCGACGATGGCCGGCTGGGGCGAGGAGAACCGTGACTGGGGCGGCGCGTTCGCCGTCTACCGCGGGCTCACCGAGATGCTGCCGTACCACCGCCTGTTCAACTCGCCCATCTCGGAGGCCGCCATCATCGGCGCCGGCGTCGGCTACGCCCTTTCGGGTGGCCGCGCCATCGTCGAACTGATGTACTGCGACTTCCTGGGCCGCGCGGGCGACGAGATCTTCAACCAGGCCGCCAAGTGGCAGTCCATGTCCGCCGGCCTCCTCACGATGCCCCTGGTCATGCGCGTGTCCGTGGGCTCCAAGTACGGCGCCCAGCACTCCCAGGACTGGTCCGCGCTCGTGGCCCACATGCCCGGGCTCAAGGTCTACTACCCCTCCACCCCGTACGACGCCAAGGGCATGATGAACCTGGCGCTGCGCGGCACGGATCCGGTGATGTTCTTCGAGTCCCAGCTGCTCTACGACGTGGCCGAGCAGTTCGCGGCCGACGGCGTGCCGGAGGGCTACTACGAGGTCCCCGAGGGCGAGCCGGTGGTGCGTCGCGAGGGCACCGACCTGACCATCGCGGTGATCGGCCCCACGCTGTACCGCGTGATGGAGGCCGCCGACCTGCTTCAGGAGAAGTACGGCATCTCCACCGAGGTGATCGACCTCCGCTTCGTCGCGCCGCTCAACCTGGACCCGATCGTCGAGTCCGTGAAGAAGACCGGACGCCTCGTGCTCACCTCGGACGCGGTGGACCGCGGGTCCTTCCTGCACAACGTGGCCTCGTCCATCCAGACGCTGGCGTTCGACCACCTCGACGCCCCCGTCACCGTGGTGGGCTCGCGCAACGCGATCACCCCGGCAGCCGAGCTGGAGAAGGAGTTCTTCCCCCAGCCCGACTGGCTGATCGACGCCATCCACGAGCGGATCCTCCCGCTCAAGGGTCACGTGCCCACCACCAACCAGACCAACGCCGAGCTTGCGCGTCGCTCCCGGCTGGGGCTCTGAGCCATGTCCCGCGACGTGATCAACGATCCGACGGCGGTGCCGGCCGAGCGCCTGGCCGCCCTGCGGGAGTACCTGCAGGACGGCCCGGAGTTCCCGGAGTTCGTCACCGAGTCCAACAACCACGTCCACACCATCTACAGCTTCAGCCCGTACACGCCGGCGATGGCCGCGCTGCGGGCACGTGAGGCCGGTCTGATGGTGGTGGGTTCGGTGGACCACGACTCCGGGGCGGCCGCCGCGGAGATGGCGGAGGCGGCCTCGTTGCTCGGCATGGGCGCGGTGACCGGCTTCGAGTGCCGCGTCTACGTGCACACCGCCGACGAGGTGGCCTCGGGCAACGCGCCGATGCACACCCGCAAGCTGAACAACCCGGACACCGCGGGCATCGCCTACATGACGGTGCAGGGCATTCCCGCCTCGTCGCGCGACAAGGTGGCCGAGTACCTGGTGCCCATCCGCGACGCGCGGCTCAAGCGCACCGCCGCGATGGTGGAGCGGGCCAACGAGATCCTCGGCCGCCTCGGCGCGCCGCTGATCGACCTGGAGGAGGACATCGTCGAGCGGTCGCAGTTCCTGCGGGGCGGGACGGTGACCGAGCGTCACCTGCTGGCGGCCATGGCCTCGAAGCTCATCGAGCGCTTCGGGCCGGGGCAGTCCCTGGTCGACGGGCTGGCCGAGATGGGCCTGTCGCTCTCCGGCAAGGTCGCGGACCAGCTGGCGGATCCGGACAACCCGCACCTTGTCTTCGACCTGCTGGGCGTGCTGAAGGCCGAGTTCCTGGACCAGATCTACGTGATCCCGGAGCGTCTCGAGGACGGCGGCGAGTGCCCGAGCATGGCGGAGGTGATCGCCTTCGCCAAGTCCGTGGGCGCCATCCCGTGCTACGCCTACCTGGGCGACGTCACCGCGTCGCCGACGGGGGACAAGAAGGCGGAGAAGTTCGAAGACGACTTCCTGGAGGAGCTGTTCGTCGAGCTGGAGCGCATGGGCATGCCGGCCATCACCTACATGCCGCCGCGCAACACTGCCGAGCAGATGGCCCGCGTGGCCGAGCTGGCCGCCGAGCATGGGATGCTGGAGGTCTCCGGGGTGGACATCAACACGCCTCGCCAGGTGTTCAACTGCCCGGAGCTGCAGCGCCCCGAGCTGGCGCACCTCAACGACGCCACCTGGGCGATGGTCGCGCACGAGCAGCTCGCCAACGAGTCGGCGTCGCTGGGACTCTTCTCGCCGGACTCTCCGCTGGCGGTCCTGCGGTTGACGGACCGGGTGGCGCGCTACGGCGCGCTCGGCCGGGCACTCGTGGCCGGTGAGACCACCGTCGAGGAAAGTGTCAGTCAACTGAGGAGGGCTCTTTCATGAGCATCGTCGACATCGCCCCGGTGGTCCGGGGCGCCTACCTGGCGAGGCACGGCATCCCGGTCCTCGTGACGTCGCTGGCTGAGGTGCCGACGCAGTCGGCCTCGAAGCCCCACCCCCCGCTGGCTGAGGTGCCGACGCAGTCGGCCTCGAAGCCTATGGAAGTGGCCACGGCCGCAGACCTTCCCCAGGCCCTGGCCGACGCCGACCTCCCCCTCCCCGGCGACGTCGTCGTCGAGGTGGCGGGGGAGCGCCACGCCTTCTCGGTGAGCACCCTCGGCGACCTCACCCCCCTCCCCGGCGCACGCTCGGCCGAGGCGCGCAGCGCGGCCTCACGGTCCGCGGTCGTCGCGGGGAAGGTGGCCGTGGTCACCGGCGGCGCCCAGGGCTTCGGCGCGGAGATCGTCCGCGGTCTCGTCGACTCCGGCGCGTTCGTCTACATCGCCGACCTCAACGCCGACGGCGCGGCCGCACTGGCGGCCGAGCTCGGCGAGCAGACGGCGGCGATCACCGTCAACGTGGCCGACGAGGCATCCGTCGCCGCGATGGCCGAGCAGATCGCGGCCACCACCGGTGGCCTTGACCTGGTGATCTCCAACGCGGGCATCGTGCGCGCGGGCAGCGTCCTGGAGCAGGACCTGTCCGCGTTCGCGCTGACCACCGACATCAACTACACCGCGTTCTTCCTCGTCACCAAGCACCTGGGCCGACTGCTCGCCGCCCAGCACTCGGCGGCTCCTGGCTGGATGACCGACATCATCCAGATCAACTCGAAGTCCGGCCTGGTGGGCTCGAACAAGAACGGCGCCTACGCCGGCTCGAAGTTCGGCGGGATCGGCCTGGTGCAGAGCTTTGCGCTGGAGCTCGTCGAGCACGGGGTGAAGGTCAACGCGATCTGCCCGGGCAACTTCTACGACGGCCCGCTGTGGTCGGATCGGGACAGGGGGTTGTTCGTGCAGTACCTCCGCTCCGGGAAGGTCCCCGGCGCCACCACCGTCGACGAGGTGCGCGAGTTCTACGAGGCCAAGGTGCCGCTTCGTCGTGGCACCACGGGGGCCGACGTGATGCGGGCGGTGTACTACATCGTCGAGCAGGCGTACGAGACCGGCCAGGCGATTCCCGTCACCGGCGGTCAGGTCATGCTGAGCAGCTGATCCCTGCCGACGCCTAGGCGGCGGATCTGGTCTCGACTACGCGACCAGATCCGCCGCTCAGCATTTCCGGACCTCTATCGCTCCCTGAGGAGCCCCGCCCGCGGAGCGGCGTGGGGCGTCTCGAAGGGTCGTGACGCCAGCTTCCGCTGGGACTAAGCCACCAGATCCGCCTCTTTGGCTTGCGGACATTGGGGGCAGCCGAGCCGCTGGCCCTCCCAGCCGCGCGCGCCCAGCGCATCGGCCAGTTGAGCCGCGACGGCGCACGCGTCGAGCGTTACCGCCTGCCACCCGTAGCGCAGGGTGGAGGTGTCCTCCGCCACCAGACGTTCGTTGTCGCGGGCCATGTCCTTGGACCACTCGGTGTGGTCCCGCACACCGTCGAGTTCGACGGCGAGCCGCGTGTCTCGATACAAAGAGTCCCCGCGCCCGACGACGCTGCGCGCCTGCTTCTCGGGCACGGGCAGACCGTGGGGGAGTAGCACCTGGCTCTGGAAGCGCCACTCCAGGGCGCTCTCGATGCCCTGGCCGGCGTAGCCGCACAGTTCCTTGATGACGGCCGAGTGCCGGGTCCGTTGCCGCGTGGCGAGTGTGGCCAGGATCCTGGCGGGTAGCGTCCGGCCCTGCGCGAGGGCACGCGCCAGCGCCGCGACAGTCGCGTCCTCCGAGCTGACCCGGGCCAGATCGACCAGGGACGTCTCCACCGACGTCCGTGGGGGACTGCCCATGCCCTTCCTCGTCCCCCGTCGGTACACCACGCTCCACTGGCCGACGGTGAAGCCGTCGCGTCTGGCCGCGGTCCAGACTGCGATCCGCGACGGGGCGTCCCGGACGGCGTCGTGGAGGTGCGCCGCGGCGTCCTCCCCCAACACGGCGTCCCTCCCACCGCGGAGCAACCCTGCCCTGGCGGCTGCCAGCCACGTCACCCCGTGGTCAGGTGCAGACCGTCGGCGGGATTGACCCAGTCCCTGGCCATCCGTCGGATCACCGCCCGGGTCAGCCCGGCGTCGATCAGTTGCTCCGTGGTGAGGATCCCCTCCTGGCTGGTTGCGAGCGCGCGGAGGGCCGGAGAGAGGTGTTGTCACGGATGCATTGGCCAAGCGTGCCGAGCCAACGGCCCCACGTCACCGGGTCGGGCGACCACGGACAACACCGCCGACCAACCGGACAACACCGCTGGCCACTGGGGTGCCACCGTCGCCTGATCGGCGGATCTAGGCCCGACTACGCGACCAGATCTGCCGGCCAGCGATGCGCCAGCCGTCGGCCGGTTCCTAGCTGGCGCTTCTGGTCTCGACTACGCGACCAGATCTGCCCCTCACCGAGGCTCGGCTGGTTTACATCCGCCCAACCTGGGTAAGGGGGGAGTGGAGGGTCCGAGATCGGGCCACTGACAGATGGAGGAATCATGAAGACCGCACGAGACATCATGACCACGCCGGCGGAGACGCTCGCGCCCACCGCGACACTCACCGAGGCCGCCCAACAGCTCCGGGACCTCAACGTCGGCTCGCTACCCATCCTCGACGGCGACCACCTGGTGGGTGTGGTCACCGACCGCGACATCGTGGTCCGAGGCATCGCCGAGGGCCTGGACCCGTCGAGCGCCACCGTCTCGGAGGTCGCGACGGGCGCCGTCGTGACTGTGGATGTCGCCGACGATGCCGAGAAGGTCGCCCGCATCATGGGCGAGCGGCAGGTGCGTAGAGTCCCCGTACTCGACGGCGGGAAGCTCGTCGGCGTCATCGCGCAGGCCGACGTGGCGCGTGATCTCGACGCCCGCACCACCGGCGACGTGGTGGAGGACATCTCCCAGCGTTGACCCGTCGGCGGTGAGATCATCGGTCATCTCAGAGTGTGACGATGAGCTTGCCCCGTGCGGTTCCCTGCTCCATGACAGTGTGGGCTTCCTGGATCTTATCGAGGGTGAAGGTGCGGTCGATGGGGACTACGGCCCGGCCGGCGGCCACATCGTCGAGAAACCCCTGGAGAACCTCCGGGGGGAGGTCGTCGGCTTCGCCGGAGTAGGCGGTGAGCCGGACGCCCCGTGGGAGGTAGTCGATGGGGTAGAAGTCCCGGACTGTCCACTGGTTGGACAGCATGCCGGTGAAGCAGACGACGCCATGCACCCGGGTAGAGCGCAAGGTGTCCGGGAGCGTGGGGGTGCCCACGAGCTCCACAGCCGCGTCGACACCGTCGGGCAGGATGCGGCGGACCTGCGTCGCGATGTCGCCGTCGTCGATTATCACGTGGTCGACGCCGACGGCACGTAGTGACTCCGCCTTGGCCGGGTCGCGGGTGGTGGCGAACACCAACGCGCCCCGTCGCTTGGCCAGGACCGCGGCAGCCATCCCCACCGATGAGGACCCGCCCCGGATGAGGAGTGACTGGCCCGGCTGCAGGTCCAGCCCCACAGTGAGGGATCCGTAGGCGGTCTGGAGCATCTCGGGGAGGGCGCCGAGGGTGGCCCAGTTGAGGTCGGACCGGAACGCGATCACCTGGCCGGCGGGCACGCAGGTGTACTCGGCGTAGCCGCCGTCGAAGACGCGGCCCATGCCGCCCATCATCGTCATCACCTGCTGTCCGGGCTCGAATTCCCCGCCGGGTGCGAGATCGACCACCCCTGTCGCTTCGATGCCGGGGACCCGCGGGAACGTGACGCCCTCGGCGAGCCCGAGACGGGTATGCAGTTCGGAGCGGTTGAGCCCGAACGCGTGGATCCGGATGCGCACCCAGCCGGGCCGGGGCTCAGGTATCGGAAGCTCCCGGACGAGCAGGTTGGAGACGGGGCCGGGGGCTTCAAGCACCACTGCGCGCATCGTCGTGGGGGTCATCGCGTGCCCTCCAGCACGTCGCGGAGCCACGCGCGCTCCGCTCGGCTGGTCGCGCCGGCGGTCAGCATGATGCCGCGACGGTAGGGGTCGGTGACCTCGTCGAAGCCGAGGGCGCGATCACCGTCGTAGAAGAATCCCACTCCCGGCTCGTCAAGGAACGCGAATCGACGCCGCAGCACTGCGTGCTGGTCGGCTACGGCCGGCAGGTTGGACAGGAAGGCGAGGACGACGAAGAATCGGCCGCCGTCGGTGATGTCGTGGCCACTCGCGCCGCGTAGCCGGGCCCGAAGCTCGTCCAGGCCGGCGCCGGTCAGGCGCAACGTCTGCCGCTGGACGGCCCCTCGACCGGGTGAGGGATCGTCGCGCTGCACGAGGCCCGCCGCCTCCAGGCGCTTGAGGGCGGGGTAGAGCGTGCCATCGCTGATGGCTCGCGCATAGCCGTGCAGCCGCTCCATCCGATGCCGCAGCTCGTAGCCGTGGAGCGGCCCTTCTGCCAGGAATCCCAGCACCATCAACTCGATCACAAGCCCACCCTACACCTCGATTCGTGTTACCTCGTTTCGATATATAGACTGGTGCGTGTTCCCCAACCGAACCGGCTCCTCGTTGACCGCAGGACAGCTGGTCACGCTCACTGAGACGCCAGCCTCTGGCGCCTGACCGAAGGAAATCCATGCCCCTGCTTCACACTCTCACCGTCGTCTCCGCCGGCCTTGCTGCGGCCGTCGCCCTGACCGCCTGCGGGGGCTCTGAGCCTCTCGCCAGCGGGGAGACCGAGGCGATCGTCATCGGGTCGCAGGACTACTACTCCAACGAGATCATCGCCGAGATCTATGCCCAAGCCCTTGAATCGGCCGGGCATGAGGTGGTCAGGGAGTTCCGCATCGGCCAGCGTGAGGTGTACGTCCCGGAGATCGAGTCCGGCGCCATCGACCTGTTTCCCGAGTACTCGGGTCCGCTGCTGCAGTACTGGGAGCCGGACACCCAGGCCCGGCTGGCGGACGAGGTCTACGCCGCGCTCCGGGACGCCACCCCTGAGGGGCTGAGGCTCCTGGATCAGTCCCCGGCCACGGATCAGGACTCGTATACCGTCACCCGTGCCTTCGCCGAGCAGTGGGGTCTGGAGACCATCGCCGACTTGGCCGCGGTGAGTGAGCCGCTGACGCTGGGCGGCAACTCCGAGGGCGAGGCGCGCCCCAACGGTCCCAGTGGGCTGGAGGCCGCCTACGGCGTCTCCGTCGCCTTCACGCCAATCGAAGACGGCGGCGGCCCGCTGACCGTCAAGGCCCTCCAGGACGGCGACATCCAGCTGGCCATCATCTACACCGCTGATCCGTCCATGCAGAAGAACGACCTGGTCAGCTTGGAAGACACGGAGGGGCTCTTCCTCGCCTCCCACGTCGTGCCGGTCGCCAGCGACGACATCGACGACGAGGCAGCGGCCATCATCAACGCGATCAGCGCAGCGATGTCCGCCGACGATCTCGTGGGCCTGAATCTACGCAGTGTTGACGAGGAGCTCGCCCCCGCGCAGATCGCGGCCGACTGGCTCGCCGCCGAGAACCTGAACTGAGCACACCCACCCACCGATCGAACAACTCAGCCGCACGCAGCGGCCACCACCCACAGAGAGAGCAGAACATGATCACCCACGTCTGGAACATGCAGTTCACCACCGAGGCCACGACCGAGCAGCGCGAGGCACTCGTCGACGCGATGACGGAGCTTCCCGCCAAGATCGAGGGCGTCGCGTCCTTCCGCTCAGGTGCTGACCTCGGGCTCAACCCCGGCAACGCCGAGGTCGGAATCATTGCCGAGTTCGCCGACGAGCAGGCCTGGCGCAACTACTTCGCAGCTCCGGCGCACGTCGCGTTCGTCGACGACCACGTGACCGCGTTGTGTGCCACCTGGAGCGCGTTCCAGCTGCGCACCCTCTGAGGCGGGCTTCTCCGATAATCGTCGAACCCTTCCCTAGCTTGATCCGGGGGCGTACCGTGGAACTCGTCCTGTTATCTAGACCAACTCGGGAGGCAAAGTATGGGCTTCGGAGACAAGATTCAAGAGACCATCGGTAAGGCCAAGGAAGGCCTGGGCGACTTGATCGACAACGACGAGCTTCGCCGAGAAGGCCAGAAGGACCGCATCGAAGCCAGCGCGAAACAGGTGGGCGCTGAAGTGAACGAAAAGTTCACCGACGCTACCGGCAACGTGGCTGACAAGGTGGAGGACTTCAAGCGTGACGTCTCAGACGGCCGCTAGCCAGGCTTTATCACTACCAGGACGGGGTCGCCTTCGGGCGGCCCCGTCTTTGTTGTTGCCAGCATGCGTGGGGCTTGCTCGTGCCGCGCGCGAGCGGTTGCCCCTCGAGATACTCGAGACCCGGAGTTCTGCCGTGCACCCTGGCGGCCCGGCGCAGGTTGTGCGCATAGACCGACAGGTTGTGCTCAGCGCGGCGACGGCCAATTCCGCGGCTGATTGAGTTTGTCACGGTTACACGCGACGTCAGTCCGACGGCCCAGGTCAGTGCCTACAGCACTGCAAGGGCAGCGGCAGGCGACGCGAGGGCCGTGTCCACATGGATCGTGACAGGACAGCGGTACGGGCGGTGAACGGAGACCTCCACTCCCCGCATACCGCATCGGTCATCGGTCCGAGAAACTCAACGAGGAGAGTTTGATGAAGATTCACCAGCGCGCGACTGCAGGAGGCGTTCGATGAAGCGTCCCACTGTACGGATCATCGCCTTCGCCGGGATCGCCGCCATGGCACTTGCGGGATGCACAGCAAACCCGCAGGGGTCTGAGTCCCCCGTACCCACGTCGGAGCAGGCCGTGACCGGCACCTACACCGAGCGTGAGGTCACCGACGGGTCCACGGCCTTCATGGTCGTCGAGAACCCGGGTGATGGCCCGACCCTGTCGTACGGTGCCGAGAGCGGCATCACGCTGCTCGAGGAAGAAATCGGGGGCGCGACCTATGCGTTCAAGGACATGAACGCCAACGGCGAGCTCGACGCGTGGGAGGACTGGCGCCTTGACGCCACCGAGCGCGCCGCCGACCTGGCCGAAGCAATGTCGATCGAGCAGATCGCCGGCCTCATGCTGTTCAGCTCCCACGAGCGCACACCCGCCGATGGCCTGACCGACGCGCAGAAGACCTACCTGTCGGAGTCCAATCTGCGCAACGTGCTCAACGCCGCTGGCAGCGACGCGGCGGTCACTGTCCCGTGGGTCAACGAGATGCAGGCCTACGTCGAGACCCTCGCCACGGCTGACCTGCCCTACGTGCCGGTCAACTTCAGCTCCGACCCGCGCTCGACCGCCGGTTCCGGCGGCTACAACGCTGAAGGCGCCGACATCTCCCGCTGGCCCTCCAGTCTCGGGCTTGCGGCAACCTTCAACGCCGAGCACACGGCGAACTTCGGCGAGATGGCGTCCGCGGAGTACCGCGCGCTTGGGATCGCCACCGCGCTCAGCCCCCAGATCGACCTCGCCACCGAACCGCGCTGGCTGCGCGTCGGCGGGACCTTCGGTGAGGACGTCGATCAGAACACCGAACTGGCCGCGGCCTACGTCGACGGCTTCCAGGGAACCGGTGGCGAAGACGTCTGGGGCTCCGAGTCCGTCAACGCCATGATCAAGCACTGGGCCGGCGACGGTCCGGGCGAAGGTGGCCGCGAAGGTCACACCGACGCGGGCAAGTACGGCGTCTACCCCGGTGACAACTTCGACGAGCACGCCGCGGGCTTCCTCGGTTCGCTCGACTCGGCGGCCGTCATGACCGCCTACTCGATCGCTCTGGATGCTGACGGTGAGCCGCTTTTCGGCGAGCGTGTCGGCACCGCCTACGACAACGGGCGCATGTCGATCCTGCGTGAGGACAACTCCTACGAGGGCGTTGTCGTCACCGACTGGGGCGTCATGAGCGGTTCCAAGGACGAAGGTGCGTTCTTCGGCATGGCTTGGGGCGCCGAGGATCTGACGCCTGCAGAGCGCTACCTTGAGGTGCTGGGGACCGGACACGACATGTTCGGCGGCGTCAACGACGCCACTTTCCTCCTCGAGGCCTCCGCGCTGTGGCAGGAGAAGTTCGAGGCTGGGGAGCTTGACGTGGACGCGGAGACCCGCTTCCAGGAGTCGGGTGCGCGCATCCTCACGATGCTCTTCAACCCGGGGCTCTACGAGAGCGCATTCCTGGACCCCGCCGAATCCGCTGAGATTCTCGCCAGCGACGACAAGCTCGAGGCCGGCTACGCCGCGCAGCTCGACTCCGTCGTGATGGTCAAGAACGACGGCGGAACAATCGCCGCGACCGAGGCCGCTGACTGGTCCGACAAGACCGTCTACATCCCGCGCTCCTACAGCAACGGCTTCGCCAGCGCCTTCGGGCCCGGCGAGTACACCGAGGGTCCGAGCATCGACCTCGAGGTTGCCGAGCAGTACTTCGGCACCGTCGTCACCGATGAGGCCGTGTCCGACGCAGATGGCGTCGTCACCAGCTACACCGCTCCGGACCTGAGCAACGTCGACCTCGTCCTGGTCGGCATGGACAGCCCGGACAATGGAGGCAACTTCTCCAACATCGGCCACGATCTCGAGACCGATGAGTGGTACCCGTTGTCCCTCCAGTACCGCCCCTACACCGCCGACGGCGAGAACGTGCGCCAGGAATCGATCTCCGGCGACATCCTCGCCGACGGGACCAAGCAGAACCGCTCCTACTTCGGCAACACCTCGCGGATCGCGAATGAGGCCGACCTCGACGCGTTCGAGCGGGCCGTGGCAGCGGTTGATGCCAGCGGCAAGGACATCCCGGTGGTGACCGTTCTCAAGGCGATCAACCCGGTCGTACCGGCTGAGTTCGAGGCGGCGTCCGACGCGATCGTCGTGGGCTTCGGCACCAGCGACCAGGCCCTCATCGAGGTCTCCCTGGGCCTGTACGAGCCCATGGGTCGCCTGCCGATCCAGTTCCCCGCGAACATGGACACCGTCGAGGCGCAGCTGGAGGATGTCGCGAAGGACATGACGCCCTACACCGACGCCAACGGCAACGTGTACGACTACGGCTTCGGCCTGAACTACGCCGGCCCGATCGCCGGCTGACGCAGATCACCCGAGGGGTGGCCGACGGACTCGTTCGTCGGCCACCCCACTACCGGCCGCGGGACCAGCCCAAGGCCAGAGACCACAAGGAGACAATTGTGAAGACCAACAAGATCCTGACCACCGGACTCGGCCTGCTGATCGCCCTCACCGGCGTCTTCGGCGTCACCGCATGCTCCGGCGACAACGGCGCCGGCAGCGCGTCGCAGAGCAGCCAGGCCACGCAGAACATCGACGTGGCTGAGGACCTGGAGAACGCGCGCCAGACGGTGCTTGAGGCGCTCGAGGACGACGACTGGGCCCAGGTCATGCTGGCCAGCGACGTCGACGCACCCACCGTCAAGTACGGCCTCCTCGTGATGCCCTACACCTACTCCGAGGCCACCTCCCGTGTGCAGGGCACCATCGAGATCGATGGCGACAAGTTCACCATCGAGGCTGACTCCGCCGCGACCGGCCAGACCTGGAAGATCGACCAGGACGGCACCATCACCGAGGTCACCGAGTAGTCCTCCGACCAGAGGACTCCCCACGCCGCCCGTACTCGAAGGAGAGAAGAAGTGAACGCCCGACCCAAGAAGGACACAGGTCGCCAGAAGGCGCCCATGTCGAACAAGAAGTTCCTGTGGATCTGGATCCCCGTGCTCGCCACGGTGACCGCGCTGATCATCGTCGTGAACGTGGCGCTCGTCGCCGGAGGCGGATGGGTCGCGTCCCAGCTCGGGTCCGGCACGTACACCTTCACCAACTCCGAGGAATCGGCGGAGTGGGACACCGAGTACTACACCTCCGACTTCGCCGACATCGAGGAGGTCGACGCGGCGGCCAAGGAACTGGTTGAGGAGATCGCGGCCGGCGGCATCGTCCTGGCGAAGAACGAGGCGGGCGCGCTGCCGCTCGCTCCAGCGTCGCGGGTCACGATGCTGGGCCGTGCTGCGGCGGACCCCGTCTTCGGCGGCGCGGGCTCCGGCTCGGTTGACACGCGATCTGCGGTGACGGCACGGGGCGGGCTGGAGAACGCAGGCTTTGTGGTCAACGATTCGGTCTACGCGGCGATCGAGGCGTTCGTCGCCGAGAACAAGCGGGGCCACATCGAGATGGACAACCCCGGAGCCTCCAGCTACAACATCGGCGAGCTCGTCGTCGCGGACTACGAGGCTCACCAGGCCTCGTTCGCGGACTACTCCGACGCGGCGATCGTCTACATCGGCCGCCCCGGTGGCGAGGGGGGCGACCTGTCGCGGGACATGACCGACTGGGACGCCAACGCCGTCGACGGCCAGCACCAGCTGGAGCTGAACCAGGACGAGCGGGACCTGCTCGAGCTTGCCAAGGAGTCCTTCGAGACGGTGGTGGTCGTGGTCAACTCGTCGACGACCATCGAGATGGGCGACGTCCAGGACGACCCGGGGATCGACGCGGTCCTCCTGGCTGGATCGCCGGGAGCAACCGGTCTCTCGGCACTGGGTAGGATCCTGAACGGCGAGGTGAACCCCTCCGGTCGCACAGCCGACGTCTGGGCCGCCGATTTCACGGCAGATCCGACGTTTGTGAACTTCGGCGACTTCATCTACGACAACATCGAGGCGTCCTTCCCGGTCTCGGCCGTCGAGCAGGCCACCTCCAACGCGACGCTGACCTCTGACGCGCCGTTCGTGAACTACGCCGAGGGCATCTACATCGGCTACCGGTACTACGAGACCGCGGCAGCCGAGGGCTTCATCGACTACGACGATGCGGTGGTCTACCCGTTCGGCTACGGCCTCAGCTACAGCGACTTCGCGTGGGAGATCGTCTCGAGCGAGGCGGGCGACCTCGACGGCACCGTGTCTGTGGAGGTCGAGGTCACCAACACCGGCGACGAGGCGGCCAAGGACGTGGTCGAGCTGTACTACACCTCGCCCTACACCCCCGGTGGCATCGAGAAGTCCGAGGTGGTGCTCGGGGCATTCGACAAGACCGGACTGCTCGAGCCCGGCGCGTCCGAGACCCTCACCCTCGAGATCGCCGTCGAGGACATGGCCTCCTACGACCACCTCGACAACCGCGCGTACGTGCTCGAGGCAGGCGACTACGAGATCAGCCTGCGCACCGACTCACACACCCCCGCTGATGGCGTCGAACCCATCACCTACACGGTGGCCGATGACGTCGTCTACTCCGGCGACGACCACCGCTCGACCGACCTCGCCGAGGTCACCAACCAGTTCGACGATGTCTCGGCCGCTTTCACCAGCGAGCCCCAGGAGGGCAAGATCCTCTCGATGTCGCGTGCGGACTTCGCGGGTACCTTCCCGCAGGCGCCGACGCCCGACATGTTCGTCGCCGACGACGCCGTCGTGGCCGGGTTCGCCCCCTGGGATCACGAAGCGGCAGCAGCGGAGTTCGACGGTGAGAAGCCGGCTCTCGGAGAGGACTCCGACCTGACGCTTATCGACATGCGCGGGCTCGCGAAGGACGACCCGAAGTGGGAGGAGATCATGGACTCCCTTACGGTGGGCGAGATGACCGATCTGCTGCTCAACGGCGCATACCAGACCGCCGGCATCGGGTCGATCGCCAAGCCGCAGACGCTCGAGCCGGACGGCCCGGCGGGCTTCTCCTCCTTCATCAACTCCTCGATCAACGGCGTCGCCTACCCCTCGCAGTTCCTCATCGCGCAGACCTGGGACGTCGATCTCGGCACCGAGATGGGCAGGATGCTCGGAAACGAGGCGCTGCAGAAGGGGATCAACGGCTGGTACGCACCAGCGGCCAACCTGCACCGTTCTCCGTTCGGTGGCCGCAACTTCGAGTACTACTCGGAGGACCCGCTCCTCTCGGGCGCGCTGCTCACCGCAGTGGCAGACGGTGTCGCGGAGAAGGGCGTCTACACGATGCTCAAGCACTTCGCGCTCAACGAGCAGGAGACGAACCGCGTCAACAACGGGATCGCCACCTGGGCGAACGAGCAGACCATCCGTGAGCTGTACCTGAAGCCGTTCGAGATGGCCGTCAAAGACATCACGATGGACGTCACCTACATCGCCGACGAGAACGGCACTGTCGAGGAGACCACGATCGGCGCGGGCGGTGTCATGAGCTCGTTCAACCGGATCGGGTCAACCTGGGCCGGAGGCTCCGAGGCGCTGATGACCAACGTGCTCCGCACCGAATGGGGCTTCGAGGGGTTCGCCATCTCGGACTTCAACCTGTACCCCTACATGAACCCGAACCAGTCGATCAGCGCCGGCACGGATCTCACCCTGACCTTCCAGCCGTCGAAGTCGCTCTCGGACACCTCCTCCGCCAAGGCGGTCACCGACATCCGGAACGCGACTCAGAACATCCTGTTCACTGTCGCGAACTCCAACGCGATGAACGGGCTCGCCCCCGGCACGACTGTCGATTACACCCCGCCCACCTGGGTCTACATCCAGTATGCGGTCTCGGCCGTCCTGGGCGCGCTGGTCCTCCTCGGGGCGTTCCTGGTGTGGCGTCGGGTGCGCCGCCACAGCGCCACCACGGAGGCCGGTTCGGCAGCAAGCTGACCGCTCCTAGCAACGCACACGGGTGCGGGACCCTTTCCGGGTCCCGCACCCGTGTGCGTCTATGCCGTGATCCCTCCATCGCGATCGGGCGGAAGATCAGCTGAACCAGCCGCGCACCGTGCTGTCGAAGCGGCTGAGCGCCGAGCCGATGGCCATGTGCATGTCCAGGTACTGGTAGGTCCCAAGCCGCCCGCCGAACAGCACGCGCGGTTCCCCGACCGTCGCCTCGCGGTACTGCTCCAACCGCGCCCGGTCGTCGGGGGTTGCGACGGGGTAGAACGGCTCGTCGCCCGCGTCCGCGAAGCGGGAGTGCTCCCGCACGACGACGGTGCCGGAGCGGTGCGTCCGCTCCGGGTGAAAGTGCTTGAACTCCAGTGTCCGGGTGTAGGGCACGTCCTCGTCGCACTCGTTGATCACTGCGGTGCCCTGATGATCCGAGACGTCCAACACCTGACGATCGAAGTCCAGAGTGCGCCAACCGAGGGCCCCGAACCGGTGGCCGAAGTAGCGGTCCATGGGGCCGGTGTAGACCACGGGGACCTGACCGACCGCTGCGTCTCGGCTGAGCTCCTGGCCGCTGTCGAGGAAGTCCACGCCCAGCCGGACGTCGATGAGCCGATGGTCGGCCATGCGCTCCAGCCAGGCCGCGTAGCCGTCGCGGGGCATGCCTTGGTGGGTGTCTGAGAAGTAGCGGTTGTCGTAGGTGAACCGCACGGGGAGCCTGGTGATGATGGACGCCGGCAGGTCGCGGGGATCGGTCTGCCACTGCTTGGCGGTGTAGCCCCGGATGAACGCCTCGTACAGCGGCCGGCCGATCAGCGAGATGGCTTTGTCCTCGAGATTGCCCGGCTCGCGGCCGGCGAGCTCGCCGGCCTGCTCGTCGATGAGACTGCGGGCCTCGTCGGGGCCGAGGCCTGTGCGGAAGAACTGGTTGATGGTGCCGAGGTTGATCGGCAGCGGGAACACCTCTCCGCGGCGGCGGGCGTAGACACGGTGTTCGTAGGGGGTGAATGCGGTGAACCGATTGACGTAGCCCCACACCGCGTCGTTGGACGTGTGGAAGATGTGGGCCCCGTAGCGGTGCTCCTCGATGCCGGTGGCCTCGTCCACCGTGCTCCAGGCGTTTCCACCGATGTGGTCCCGCGACTCGACGACGCTGACCCGCAGTCCGAGCTCAGTTGCCGCCCGCTCCGCGATGGTCAACCCGAACAGGCCAGACCCCACAACCAACAGATCCATCTGTCCTCCCGGTAACCAGTTGTGGGCGAGGCTACCAGCGCCCCGCCAGGTGCCGGTTGATAATGTGTGGGACTTCGGGAGGAGGGCGCATGATCCGCATCGGAGTTGTCGACGACCAGGAGGAGAGCCGCCACCTTCTGCAGAGTTACCTGGCCCGCTACGAGCTTGAGAACGGTGGCCAGTTCGTCGTGGAGGAGTTCACCGACGGCTCTGAACTCACGGCCGCCTACCGTCCCCGCTTCGACATCATCTTTCTCGACGTCCAGATGGAGAACCTCGACGGTTTCGCCACCGCCCGGCTGATCCGCGAGGTTGACCCGGGCGTCATCCTCATCTTCGTCACCAACATGGCGCAGTTCGCCATCAAGGGCTACGAGGTGGACGCGATGAGCTATCTCCTCAAGCCTGTGCCCTACTTCGCGTTCTCCCAGGAGCTCAAGCGTTCGCTGCAGCGCCTCGACCGCGCCCGCGACGACCACATCGTGCTCAGCGTGGGCGGTGAGGTGCTCCGCGTCAACCTGGTCGACGTGGTCTACATCGAGAGCATCAAGCATCGGCTCGTGTTCCACACCAGCGAGGGCAAGCTGTCGATGATCGGCACCCTCAAGGAGATGTCCGCCCAGCTCGAGCCGCGTGGCTTCTTCCGTTCCAACAGCTTCCTGCTGGTCAACCTGCGTCACGTCGAGGGCTTCAGCGACGGAGAGTCGAAGCTCACCGGCGGAATCTCGCTGCCTGTGAGCCGCTCGCGGAAGAAGCCGTTCCTCGAGGCGCTCACCGGCCACTTCGGGGGGCACCCGGCGTGACTGAGGTCCTGCCCAACATCCCTCGCGAGATCACAGGGCTGGCCGAATGGCTGGCGTGCGTGGTCTACATCCTTGTGTTGCCACGACGGTGGGGGGTGGTGGGGACCGCGGCCACCTGCGTCGTGGGCCTCGTGGTCCTCGTCTCCGTGCAGCTATTCGCCGGCAAGCTCCCGCTCCAGCTGTGGACGGTCGGGATGCTGCTGGCGGTGGCGGCCATGTGCGCCTTCATCGCCGTCACCACGACGGTGGGGCCGCGCGACGTCGGCTACGTCGCCGCCCGCGCGTTCGTGTTGGCCGAGCTTGTGGCCTCGCTCGAGTGGCAGATCCACGCGTTCTACTTCCACCCCGAACCCGGGGTCACGGGCCTGGTTCCGACGATCGTGCTGCTGATCCTCTACGCGGTGGCGTTCGGTGCCGCCCACATCCTTGAGCGCCGTCACTTCGACGGGACGGCGCCGGCCGTCGGTCCCCGAATGCTCGCCATCGCCGTCGCCATGGCGGTGACGACGTTCGCGCTCAGCAACCTCAGCTTCATCACGCCCAACACGCCGTTCAGTGGGGCGATCTCCATCGAGGTGTTCTACATCCGCACGTTGGTGGACCTTGCCGGCTACATCGCCCTCTATGCCCAGCACGAGCAGCTCCGCAAGCAGCGCGCTGATCTTGAACTCGCGGCCATGGACGGGATTCTGCGCACCCAGCACGACCAGTATCTGGCCGCCAAGCGGGACATCGACATGGTGAGCCGCGCCGCCCATGATCTCAAGCACCAGTTGGAGGTGATCCGGGCGGAGGTAGATCCGGAGCAGCGCGGGCGGCACCTGGACACCCTCGGAGACACGCTGAACGAGTTCGGAGCAGCCTTCGACACTGGCAACCCGGTTCTCGATACGGTCCTCACCTCAAAGGCACGCTACTGCCGTTCACGCGGGATCAACTTCACCTGCGTGGCGGACGGCACAGCGCTGGGTTTCGTCGAGGTGATGGATCTGGCCAGCATCCTCGGCAACGCCTTGGACAACGCGATCGAGTCGGTGTCGCGGCTGGGGGAGGAGGAGCACCGGATCATTCGGGTCGCGGTGTTCAATCAGGCCCGCTTCGTCGTGATGAAGTTTGAGAACTACTTTGACGGACAGCTGCAGTACCTGGAAGGGGAGTTGGCCACGCGGAAGGTGGGCGGCACCCACGGACTGGGGCTCAAGAGCATCCGCTTCGCCGCCGAGAAGTACGGCGGTCAGGCTATCGTCGCGGCTCAGGACAACTGGTTCACGTGCACGGTGCTGCTGCCGCTCAGTTGAAGCCGACAGCGCGCTGCGCCGCGAGGTAGGCCCACACGGAGACCGTCCGGCCCGCCTTGCCTGGCAGGTTCACCAGGGCACCGACGCCGCTGCGCCGCAGCCGCCGGTGGGCGGTGGCGTGGGCTCCTCGGAGGTCGCGCCACAGATCCCGCTTCTGCCTCAGGTGCTCAGGCTGCCCCGCGCGGATCAGCATGATCGATGACACCGCGCAGATCAATCCGAGGTAGTGCACCAGATAGCGGTGCAGGGCGGGGTTCGTGGATGCCGCGTCTGGCAGGGCATCGATCATCATCCGGTTGACGCGCAACTGCTGATCCAGCCGCCGCAGCATGACGGATTCGTTGACCGACTGGTCCGCCCGGCCGATGTGGTAGCGGTACAGGTCCACGTCGAGGTACTGCAGCCGCCGCACGAAGGGCAGCGGCACGAAGGCGAAGAGGTTGTCCACGTAGAACGTGTGCTCCGGCAGCCGCATGCCGGATGAGCGCAGGACCGCAGTGCGGTAGGTCAGCGAGTGCATCAGGAGCCCCTGATTGGGGCGGAATCGTCCCACCTCCCGCCAGGAGAACTCGCGACCCTGGGGAAGGACGTTGCGGTAGCGCATCGCGTGCCGGCGACTTCTGCCCTCCTTCTCGTAGACGAAGTTGCTCACCACCAGATCAACCGGCTCGTCGCCCTGGGCGCGCAGGACGGCCAGTATCGAGGCGAGGGCGCCGCGATCCAGCCAGTCGTCGCTGTCGACCACCTTGAAGTACCTGCCCGTGGCGGCGTCGAGACCGGCGTTCACGGCCGACCCGTGCCCCCCGTTGGGCTTGTCGACGACCCTGACCCGGCCGGGATGCGCCCCGGCGTAGCCGTGTGCGATCGCGGACGTGTCGTCGGTGGAGCCGTCGTTGACGACGATCACCTCGACGTCGTCATCGAACGGCAGCATCGAGTCCAGGCAGCGGTGCAGGTAGGCGGCCGAGTTGTAGCTCGGCACCACCAGGGACAGGGTCGTCACAGCGGATGATCCTTTCAGGCCGTGTGCTGCTCGGCAGGTGCCTCGTCGGTGGTGACGGGCTCCTGCTTGAAGATCACCTTGAAGATGGGGTAGAAGACCCAGAACGAGATGGCCGAGTTGATGATCATCGTGATGACATCGGCGGTGGTCTCGCCTGTCTGGCCCCAGCCGAGCGTGTCGATGAAGAAGGTGTAGATCGGCGCCTTGTAGAAGCCCTGGGCTGCCGCGGCCACCAGCGTGATGACGAGGTAGGCGACGAAGTACCAGAATGCCGCCCGCCAGATGCTGGTGTTGGACTTGAAGGTGATGTTGCGCTGGGCGAAGAAGTTGATCACCTGTGCAATGAGGATGGCGAGCTGGACGGCCAGGAAGTACGCGAGGCCTCCACCCCCATCCGGCAGCGCGCCCGCGGCGTAGTCGAAGACGAAGTACTGCGAGCCGTCGATGTTGGAGCCGATGGGCCACACCTGGAAGTCGGTGTCGATCAGCGACGTGCGGCCGAAGATCCCCCGGAACACGGGCATGATCACGATCTGCAACACGGTGACGCCGTTGCTGAGGATGAAGAACATGAGGAACTTGGACAGCTCGGGGTGGCGTTCGCTGAATCCCGCCCACATGGAGCGGATCTTGGTCAACATCGTGTGGATCTCCTTGGGTTCAGCGGGCCGCGGTGAGCTGGCGCGTGAGGTTCTTGGTGGTGCGGCGGGCTCGGATGAAGCCGCCGAGGATCATCCGCAGCCCTCGGATGTGGTGACCGTTGACGAGGGTGACGATGCCGTCGACCATCTCGTCGCTGACCATGCCGCCGGTCATCTTGCCCAAGGCGCGGAAGGGCATGTTGTAGAGGAACTGGATGTTGAGGTCGGGCTCGCCCTTGGCCTCGCTGCGGAGGCGCAGGGTGTTCAGGACCCAGTGCGCGAAACGGCCGAGCGGGCTTCGCCCCAGGCGGAGATCGCCGAGCGGGTCATTGCGGTCCACCGTGCCATCGGCGCTCTCCGGAAGCACGGTGACGCCCAGGAGGTCCCGGAACTCGTCGTCGGTGAGACCGCGCAGCATGGCGGTGCGCAGCGTCGCGGGGGCGACGGCGCTGGTGACGCTCACCCCGGGGATGTGCAGTTCCCCGCTCAGCCGCACGTCTGCCGAGCTGGCGCCCACCAGGACGCGGCGGGCGGCATCCTCGACCACCCATCCACCGGTGGCGGTGTCGAAGTGGCGCCAGGTGTAGCTGTCGAAGGCGATCGTGACGCGGCGCGACTCGCCCGGCGCGAGGCGCACCTTGGCAAAGCCCTTGAGCTCCTTCTCCGGGCGCACGACGGCGCTGCCCGGCGTCGCGACATACAGCTGCGCGATCTCGGAGCCAGCCACGGGGCCCGTGTTGGTGAGGGTGAACTTGGCGCCGGCTTCGCTCACGGAGAGGTCCGAGTAGCTGAAGGTGGTGTAGCTGAGGCCGTGACCGAACGGGTAGCGGACGGCGCGCCCTGCGGCCTCAGCGTGGCGGTACCCGACGAACAGACCCTCGCGGTACACGCTCGAGCGGCCCTCGGCGGGGAAGCTCCCGAAGGTCGGGGTGTCGGTCAGGGCCATCGGGTAGGTCTCCGCGAGCTTGCCCGAGGGCGTGACAGCCCCGGTCAGGACCCGCATCGCGGCTTCGGCGCCGGCCTGGCCGGAGAGATAGCCGTGCAGCACGGCCCGGGTCCGGTCCGCCCAGCCCATGTCCACGACCGAGCCGGCGCTGAGCACCACGACAACGTTCGGGTTGGCGGAGGCCACGGCCCGCAGCAGGGAGAGCTGCGCGTCGGGCAGGTCGATGTGGCGACGGTCCACGCCTTCGGATTCGCTGATCTCGTCAAGTCCCAGGTAGAGGAGTGCCACGTCGGCCGACCCCGCGGCCGCGACAGCCTCGCGCTCCAGGTCCCCGTCGGCGGGGGAGTGCCGACGGTAGCCCTGCGCGAACGCGGCCAGTTCCAGCCCACTGCCCGCGATGGCCTCGCGGGCGCTGGTCAGGCGGGTGGGGTTGACGGCGGAGGAGCCGGCGCCCTGGTAGCGGGGGGTGTCGGCCATGTCGCCGATGAGCGCGACGGTGGTGCCGGCGGGCAGCGGGAGGATCGCGCCCTCGTTGCGGAGCAGCACCATCGACTCCTCGGCAGCGCGACGGGCGATGTCGTGGTGGGCGTTGCGGTCAACCTGCGGGCGCGGGGACTTGCGGGCCCCGAGTGCGAGCGCCACCACCTCGGCGGCCCTGGCGGTCAGGGCCTCCTCGGAGATGCGGCCGTCGCGGACAGCCTCGACGAGTTGGCGCACCGAGTCGAAACCGGGGGCGGGCATCTCAAGATTGGCCCCGGCGGCGACGGCGGCGACGGCGTCGTTGCTGCCTCCCCAGTCGCTGATCACCACGCCGTCGAAGCCCCACTCGTCACGGAGGATGTCGGTGAGCAGGTGGCGGTGCTCGTGGGCGTAGGTGCCGTTGACGCGGTTGTACGAGCTCATCAGCGCCTTGGGTGCGGACTCGCGGACCACGATCTCGAAGGCGGTGAGGTACAGCTCGCGCAGCGTCCGCTCGTCGATGACGGAGTCCGACGCCATGCGGCGCAGCTCCTGGCTGTTGACCGCGAAGTGCTTGGGTGTCGCGGCCACGCCTTCGGCCTGGACGCCGCGGACGTAGGCCGCGGCGAGCTTGCCACTCAGGTACGGGTCCTCGGAGAAGTACTCGAAGTTGCGTCCACCCAGGGGGCTGCGCTTGAGGTTGAGGCCGGGGCCGAGAAGCACGTCGACGTCAAGGGCGCGTGCCTCGCGCCCGAGGGCGTGGCCCACCTGGTTCGCCAGGTCGACATCCCAGCTGTTGGCCACCGTCGCTGAGGTCGGGAAGCAGGTGGCCGGCTCCGAGGCGTTGAGCCCGAGATGGTCCCCCGAGCCGACCTGCTTGCGGATGCCGTGGGGGCCGTCGGCCATGAAGAACGAGGGGATGCGGTGTCGCGGCAGGTCTCGCGATTCCCAGACGTTCTTGCCGCTCAACAGGGCGGCCTTCTCCAGCGTCGTCAGCTTCTCGATCATGGGGCATCTCCGATGATGGGCTTGGTGGCTGGCGGGTCGTTCCGCCGTAGGACTGATTCCAGCACGCCGCCCGGGGGTGTCTCCCGTCGCGCATGCACAACCGGCACGATCACCGGCACGATCTGTCGCGTTCCGCCCGACGACAGCGCAGGGCCCCGTCCTTGCGAGACGGGGCCCTGGTGAACCGGCGGAGCGTGTGCTGTCAGGCGGGCTGCGGCATGCGGCTCCGCTGTGCCGGGGCCAGCAGCAGCACCGCGATCACGATCGCCAGCAGGATCGAGCTCCCGGCCATCACGCGCAGCAGGACCGGAACCCCGGCGACGAAGAAGGCAGGGAGGGCCGTCAGGGCGGAGATCGCGACGGCTCCGGTGGCGATGCGGTGCGCCGCCGGATGGTCCGTCCGCCAGCCGATGATGACCGCCATCAGCCCGATCACGCCGAGCACCGAGCCCAGCACCAGCACGATGAAGGGTGGGCCCACCTCGCCGGTGACGGGAATGAGGGCTGAGGGGATGTTGGTCAGGGAATAGAGGCCGGCGAGGACGAGGCCGGTGATCCTCTTGGCCCCGAGCTTGGGCCGGTCGAGTGAGGTGGCGCTGGTGTTCATGGTGAGATCCTTTCGTCTGGTGTCCCTCCAGCGTGCGCCGCGCGCGTATCCCACCGCGACAGTCGCGTCTCCCCTCGCCCCGGGAGTGGGTCCCGCCTGGTCGGGAACATTCTCCCGGTGCCCACCCAGGCGGCTGGCTGCCATTCTTGGGCCATGACCGTTCGGCTTGTCCTCGTCGATGACCACCCGGTGGTGCGACGGGGCCTGCGCGCCCTGCTCGACACCATCGATGAGGTGGAGGTGGTGGGAGAGGCCGCCGACGGCGAGGCCGCGGTGCGCGAGGCCCAGCTGCTCCACCCTGACGTGATCCTCATGGACATCAGGATGCCCATTCTCGACGGTGTGGAGGCCACCCGGCGGATCAGCGCGGCCGTGCCGGAGGTCGCGGTCCTGGTGCTGACGATGTACGACGACGACGCCACCGTCCTGACCGCGATGCGGGCCGGCGCCCGCGGATACCTGCTCAAGGGGGCTGAGCAGGACGAGATTGTCGCGGCCATCCGGGCGGTCGCCGCCGGGCAGGTCATCTACGGGCCGGGGGTCGCCGCGCGCATGCTCAGCCTGTTCGCGGCGCCGGCGGTGTCGACGGTCCCCTTCCCGGAGCTCACCGGGCGGGAACGCGAGATCCTCACCCTCCTGGCCTCGGGGCTGCGCAACGCCGCGATCGCCAGGCAGCTCTTCCTCTCTCCCAAGACGGTCAGCAACAATCTGACGGCGATCTTCGCGAAGCTGCGGGTCGCGGACAGGTCCGCGGCCATCATCCGGGCGCGCGACGAGGGGCTGGGCTCGTGACCGACGTGGCCGAGTCCTCCGCGCTCGTGGTGATGTGCCTGGCCCTGATCGGATCGGGCGTAGCGCTACTCGCCACGCGAGGCAGCCGCACCTCGGCCGCGCTGCTCATCCTGGCCGGCGCATTCGGGGTGACGGGTGTCGCGATGGGGAGGCTCGGGCTCGACCCGGCCAGGCCCTGGACCGCCGCAGGCGTGCTCTTCCTGCCGCTCAGCCTCATCACATACCCGCGGGTGAGGCGCAGCACGCCCGATCTTCTGGCGGTGACGGTGAGCGTCGCCATCGGAGCAGCCGCCGTCGCCTACCCCGGTTCGGGGGCCATCGCGGTTCTCGCCACCGCCGTGTTGAGCGTGGTGGTGATCAGGACGTGGTGGGCCTTTGAGCGGGGGGAGGCGGGGGAGCGTGCGCCGCTGGCCTGGGTCGCGTTGGCCCTCCTCGTCGCGCTCTGCGCGTCCTTCCTGGGCGCGTTCGGCGGGCTGGGGCTCGTCGGGACGGTGGCCGCCATCCTGTCGTTGGCGCTGATCGGCCCCGCGATGGTGGTGGGGGTCAGGGCCCCGACGACAAGCCCGCGCGGGGCGCTGGTCTGGGTGACAGTCACCTTCACGACCGTGGCCGGGTACATCGCGGCGTTCGGCCTCGTGGCGGCGATGGTCGAGCTCCTCCTGGGGAGCCCCCCCACCGTCGGCGTCCAGGGGCTGCTGGCGGCGGCCCTGGCCCTGGGGGTGCACCCGTTGCGTCACGTCCTGCGAGGCGTCGTAGAGGAGCTCTTGTTCGGGCGCCGCCGCGATCCTCTCGACGCCGCTGCTCGGGTGGCTGGGTCGGTCGGCGACGAGCCCGAGTCTGCGCTCGAGGCCATCCGGGACGCGCTCGGGCTGCCCTACGCCGCGGTCGTCGCGGGCGGCGTGACCCTCGCCGAGTCGGGGAGCAGGGTGGGGACGGAGGCGGTTCGCCCCCTCGAGCCGGGGTCGCCGGGGACCCGGCGGCTGGTCGTGTGCCTACGCAGCGGAGAGCTGCGGTTGAGCCGCGACGACGAACAGGTGTTGTCGCTCGCCGGCCCCCTGCTCGCCCAGACGCTGCGCGCTCACGAGCTCGCCGCCGAGGTGCGGGCCTCGCGGGTCACGGTCATCTCCGGGGTCGAGGACGAGCGGCGACGGCTGCGCCGCGACCTCCACGACGGCCTGGGACCCAGGCTGACGGGCATCGCGTTCACCGCGGACGCGGCGATCAACACCCTCCGCTCCGACGGCGGGGCCACCGTTGCGCTGCTCTCCGACCTGCGCGCCGAGGCCGCCGCTGCGATCGTCGAGATCCGCGGGCTGGTGGACGGACTGCGGCCCCCGTCGTTGGACGAGCTGGGGCTGGTCGGCGCCCTCCGGCTGCAGCTGCAGTCGCTGCGCAGTGCGTCGGGGCAGCCGATCTCCGTCGAGCTGGACGCGGATGTGCCGAGCGGGCTCCCCGCAGCCGTGGAGGTGGCGGCCTACCGGATCGTCACCGAGGCGTTGTCGAACGTGGCGCGTCACGCAGGGTCGACGCGGGCCATCGTGCGGCTCGAGCCCTCCGACCACCCTGGTGGGCGGGCGCTCCTCATCGAGGTGCGCGACGGGCACGCCGAAGGAAGGAGGGCTGAGGACCCGAACACTCAGTGGCGCCCAGGCGTGGGTCTGGGGTCCATGCGCGAGCGGGCCGAGGAGCTGGGAGGATCCTTCGAGGCCGGCCCCACGCAGGCCGGTGGGTACGTGCTCGCAGTCCTCCCGCTGACCGCCCCAGTGCCCGCTCGACTAGGGGCGACGACGGCACACGAGTAGTTCTCCAGCCTACAGCAGGTTGGTCGGACCGATTATCTCGGGGGTGCCGTCCCGGGCGACCGACGGCCATGATTGGATTACTCCATGACAGCCCGAAAGATCGGCGTGACGGAGCTTGTACTCCGAGACGCGCATCAGAGTTTGATGGCGACCCGCATGGCCATGGAGGACATGGTCGGCGCCTGCGAAGACATCGACCAGGCTGGTTACTGGTCAGTCGAATGCTGGGGTGGCGCGACGTTCGACGCGTGCATCCGATTCCTGAACGAGGACCCCTGGAAGCGCCTGCGCACGTTCCGCGAGTTGATGCCCAACTCCCGGCTGCAGATGCTGCTGCGCGGCCAGAACCTCCTCGGTTACCGCCACTACGAGGACATGGTCGTCGAGAAGTTCGTGGAGAAGTCCGCCGAGAACGGCATGGACGTCTTCCGGGTCTTCGACGCCCTCAACGACCCCCGCAACATGGCCCACGCCATGGCCGCGGTGAAGAAGGTGGGCAAGCACGCCCAGGGCACCATCTGCTACACCATCTCCCCGGTCCACACCGTCGAGGGCTACATCAAGCTCGCCGGCCAGCTGCTGGACATGGGCGCCGAGTCCATCGCCCTGAAGGACATGGCCGCCCTGCTGCAGCCGCAGCCCGCCTACGACATCATCCGCGGCATCAAGGAAACCTACGGCGACGTGCAGATCAACGTGCACTGCCACGCCACCACCGGCGTCACCCTCGTGTCGCTGATGAAGGCCATCGAGGCCGGCGCGGACGTCGTGGACGCGGCCATCTCGTCGATGTCGCTCGGCCCCGGCCACAACCCCACCGAGTCGCTCGTAGCGATGCTCGAGGGCACCGAATACACCACGGACCTGGACATGGAGCGCCTCCTCAAGATCCGCGACCACTTCGCGGGCGTGCGCCCCAAGTACAAGGAATTCGAGTCCGCCACCCTGGTGGACACCGACATCTTCCTGTCCCAGATTCCCGGCGGCATGCTCTCCAACATGGAGTCCCAGCTGCGGGCCCAGGGCGCGGGAGACCGCATCCGCGAGGTCATGGAAGAGGTCCCCAGGGTCAAGGCAGACGCCGGCCACCCGCCGCTGGTCACCCCGTCGTCGCAGATCGTGGGCAGCCAGGCTGTGTTCAACGTCCTCATGGGCCGCTACAAGGTGATGACGGGCGAGTTCGCGGACCTCATGCTCGGCTACTACGGCGAGTGCCTCGGCGACCGCAACCCCGAGGTCATCGAGCTGGCCCAGAAGCAGACCAAGAAGGACATCATCACCGGCCGACCCGCTGATTACCTCAAGCCCGAATGGGACAGCCTCCACACGCAGGCCGAGGCGCTCGAGGGCTTCGACGGCTCCGAGGAGGACGTGCTCACCAACGCCATGTTCCCGGGCGTTGCGCCGGCGTTCTTCAAGACCCGCGCTGAAGGCCCCAAGAGCGTGGCGAAGACGCCGGAGCAGCTCAACACCGAGAAGGTAGCCGCTGCGAGCCACCAGGGCATCACCGGTCCCATCAAGTACAAGGTGACGCTCGCCGGCCGCGAGCACCACGTCGCCGTCGAGCCAGTCTGAGGAGCAAGCAGATGCCCAAGGAATACACCATGGCTGAGCGCCTCGATCAGCTCACCGAGAAGCGCGCCCACGTCCACGCCGGTGGCGGCGAGGACAAGCTGCAGAAGCACCGCGACAAGGGGAAGATGACGGCGCGCGAGCGCATCGCCTCCCTCGTCGACGACGGCTCCTTCCAGGAGACCGGCGCCTTCCGCCGCAACCGCACCACCACCTTCGGGATGGACAAGGCGGACATGCCGGCCGACGGAGTGGTCACCGGCGCCGGCTACGTGCTGGGGCGCCCGGTCCACCTGGCCAGCCAGGACTTCACCGTCATGGGCGGCTCCGCCGGCGAGGCGCACTCCATCAAGGTCACTGAGACCCTGAAGGCGTCGCTGACCACCGGAACGCCGTTCATCTTCATCAACGACTCGGGCGGCGCCCGCGTCCAGGAGGGCATCGACTCGCTCTCCGGCTACGGCAAGGTGTTCTACGCCAACGTCCTGCTCTCAGGCGCGGTGCCCCAGATTTCGATCATCGCCGGCCCGTGCGCCGGTGGCGCGGCCTACTCGCCCGCGTTGACGGACTTCATCATCCAGACGCGCAAGGCCCACATGTTCATCACGGGCCCCGGCGTGATCAAGCAGGTCACCGGTGAGGACGTCTCGCAGGACGAACTCGGCGGCGCGGATGCGCACATGGCACGCTCCGGCGTGGTGCACTTCGTGGCCGACGACGACGAGCAGGCCATCCTGATCGCCAAGAAGCTGCTCAGCTTCCTCCCGCAGAACAACACCGAGGATGCCCCCATCGTCGATCCCGACGACGTGGTGGAGCCCAACGAGAAGCTCCGGAACATCCTGCCCGTGCAGTCCAACAAGGGCTACGACGTGCGCGAGGTCATCGCCGAGATCGTGGACCACGCGGACTTCCTCGAGGTTCAGGCCGGCTGGGCGAAGAACATCGTGGTGGGCTTCGGCCGGATCGTGGGCCGCACCATCGGCATCATCGCGAACCAGCCGAGCGTCATGTCCGGCGTGCTGGACATCGACTCCTCGGACAAGGCCAGCAAGTTCGTCCGCTTCTGCAACGCGTTCAACATCCCCGTGGTGAACCTCGTCGACGTCCCCGGCTTCCTGCCCGGCGTCGCCCAGGAGCACAACGGCATCATCCGCCACGGCGCGAAGATGCTCTACGCCTACTCCGCGGCCACCGTCCCGAAGATCACCGTCGTGATGCGCAAGGCCTACGGCGGCGCATACCTGGCGATGTGTTCGAAGGACCTCGGCGCGGACAAGGTGTTCGCATGGCCGACGGCGGAGATCGCCGTGATGGGCGCTGCCGGCGCGGCCAACGTCGTGTTCCGTCGCGAGATCGACGCGGCCGAGGACAAGGAGGCGCGTCGCGCCGAGCTGGTCGAGGAGTACCGCGAGACGTTCTCCACCCCCTACATGGCGGCGAGCCGTGGCCTGGTGGACGACATCATCGATCCGGCAGACACCCGTCGCGAGATCGCCATGGCCCTCGAGCTGCTCGTCGGTAAGCGCGAAGTGCGCCCCGCCAAGAAGCACGGCCTCGGCCCGGCCTGATCGGGGATAGCGATGGAAGACACCACACTGCAGGAGTTGCGCGACGCTGTCGCGGCCCTCACGGACAAGGTTGCCGCCCTCGAGGCACGGGTGGAGTCCCTCGAGGACTGCCGCCAGATCCCCGAGGCGGACATCATCGCCATCGGCGCCGCCGTGGCCGCGTACTTCGGCCACAAGGCCAAGGTGCGCGCCATCCGTTACGGGTCGCAGACCAGGTGGGCCGCGGCCAGCCGGGCCCGCGTCCACGACCGGTCCGTCCCCCACGTCCGCTGACACAGCCACAGGAGAACCAATGAAACTCAAGGTCACCGTCAACGAGACGGAATACGAGATCGATGTCGAGGTCGAGGAAGAGGAGCGCCAGGGGATGGGGCCGGTCATCATCGGCGTCAACGCCGGTGCCAACCCCATTCCGACGAAGGCCTCCGTGTCCGCCGTCAGCTCCAACGCCGTCGTGGCGCCCCTGGCGGGGTCGGTCGCGCGGGTGCTGGTCACCGTCGGCGAGGAGATCGAGGCCGGGCAGGTCCTGCTGCTTCTCGAGGCCATGAAGATGGAGACGGAGATCACCGCCCCCGCGGCGGGCGTCGTCTCTGCCATCCTCGTCGCCCCCGGCGACGCGGTCCAGGGTGGTCAGGCGCTCATCGAGCTCTGACAACCGCTTCAACTCACGACGGGCCCCGGGTGCGCGAGCACTCCGGGGCCCGTCGCTGTTCCCTGGCGCGCCTCTCAGGTGCACGACACGCCGTCTGAATGTGGGTGCGTGTGCACCAGCGACGGTGGGGTGCGGGTCCGACGGCGAGTCGTGCACGGCCGGTAAGGAGGGTGCCTGCGGGGGGTGTGGTGCTGCGGTCGGGTGCATCCGTGTGCACGACACGCCGTCGGAATGTGGGTGCGTGTGCACCAGCGACGACGGGGTGGCACTCGGCCGGCGTTTCGTGCGCACCTGACTCCCGGCGGGAGGAGCGGTGCTGGGGGAGTGGTGATCCGGCGTTGATGGCGCTCCGGTTGAGCGTGCACGAAACGCCGTCGGAAGCAGGGTGCGTGTGCACCAGCGACGACGCGGTGACGCTCGACCGGCGTTTCGTGCACACCCAGGGGACGGCTTGTGGGCACGACACGCCGTCGGAATGTGGGTGCGTGTGCACCAGCGACGGTGGGGTGCGGGTCCGACGGCGAGTCGTGCACACCCACGGTCACGGGGCGCCGCATTGAGGCGTAGGGTTCGCATCACGGGGATGCGTCGCGGGGGACCTTAAGGCGGCCGGCACGACGGCGTGCGTGGGCCAGATCGACCGTCGGAGCGCTCCGTCACCAGCGCTGTCGGCTGCATACAGGGCGTCCAGAGGGATGAGCGGCAGCGCGGGGCACCCTTCGGTAAGGGACGGCTGGAAGATCTGCGGGTACCCGGTCACGAAGATGGTGGCCTTCGGTGCTTGGGTTTTGAGCGCCGTGATCAGCAAGCCGAGGTCGGCGCCCATGTCCCCCAGCTTGTCCGCAGCCGCGAGGATCGCACCCTGGCAGCGGGAAGGAGCCTCAGCGCAGGCTTGCGCGACCGTCATGAAGCCGACGTCGTTACCGCCCACGGTCAGCGTGATTTGGTTCGCCGACTCCGGCACCTTCGGGACCTGCTTCATGAGCACTTCGTCGATCGTGGCCCCAGAGGAGGCGAGGAACGCCACCCGGTTCCACTGCCCGGCAAGCGGGACGCGGACGCCATCGAAGGCGCCGGGTTCGTCACCGGCTAACGACACCCGCTGGCCCCGTCGCTCCGGACTTCTTCCGGGCGACGGGGCCTTCGTCTGCCGTCGGTCTGGCACGCTGGAGGCATGACCGAGTTCACCTTCGCCACCGCCACGTCGATCCGGTTCGGGGCGGGGGTGGCGGCCGAACTCCCTCAGCACAGCCGACGGCTCGGAGAGCGTCCCTTCGTCATCACCGGCCGCAACACCCACCGACACGCCGAGGTCCTCCGCGACATTTCTGACGTCGGCTCCTTCGCGCTCACCGGTGAGCCCAGCTTCGACGACGCCCGCGCCGCGGTCGCCGCCGCACGTGCCGCCAAGGCGGACCACATCATCGGCATCGGCGGGGGAGCGGTACTGGATCTGGCGAAGGCCGTCGCGGCCCTGGCGGCCGGCGACACCGACCCGATGGACCACGCCGAGGTGATCGGCGGCGGCCACCCGCTCCCGCACCTGTCCCTGCCGTTCATCGCGCTCCCCACCACGTCCGGCACCGGCTCCGAGGTGACGGCCAACGCCGTCCTCACCTCCGTCGAGCACCGGGTGAAGGTGTCGCTGCGGGGACCGTCGATGCTGGCGACGGTGGCCATCGTCGACCCCGCGCTCACGCTCACCTGCCCCCCGCTGGTGACGGCGCAGTCCGGCATGGACGCCCTGACCCAATGCCTGGAGCCGCTCACGTCCCGGTTCGCCAACCCGATGGTCGACGCGCTCGCGACCGCGGGTCTGCGGGCCGCAGCGCGAGGCCTGGCCCGCGCCGTCGCGGAGAGCGAGGACCTGGAGGCGCGCACCGACATGGCCTTCTGCTCCCTCATGGGCGGCCTCTCGCTGGCCAACGCGAAGCTGGGAGCCGTCCACGGCTTCGCCGGTCCGCTGGGCGGCACCACCGGCGCGCCCCACGGCGCCATCTGCGCGGCCCTCCTCCGGGTCACCACCCGCACCAACATCCGCGCCATGGCGGAGCGCGAGCCGGACAACCCGGCGTTGGCGAAGTACGCGGTCGCGGCCGAAGCGCTCACCGGTGAGCGGTTCGACGGAGCGCCCAGAGCCCTCGTCGGCGAGCGGCTCGAGGCCTGGCTCATCGCTTTGGAGGACCAGTTGCGCCTCCCCGGGCTGGCCGAGCTTGGCCTCGCCGAGGGGGATCACGACGCCGTGGTCGAGGCGGCCATGAAGGGCAGCTCCATGAAGGGCAATCCGATCACCCTGACCCGCGACGAGCTGGCACAGATCCTGCGCGACGCCGCCTGATCCGCCACCTCCGGCGTGCCCGGTACGCTGAGCGGCAGACCGGCGCCAGTCACACCGGCCCGCGAACGCAAGGAGGATGGGTGACCCACCACGAGGATCAGAGGGAAGGTGGCGCCTCGGCGCCCCAGAACAGCACAGCGGACCAGAAGGGACACGACGCGCCGCACCCGGACCTGACGGCCGATTCCGTCCCGGACCCGCGGCCTGGACATCCGAGTGACGCGCTGCTCACACCTGATCCGGCGGAGCCCGTGGACCGCGCTGACGTGATCGGCCAGGGCGGACGCTGGCTCGCCCTGTGGGCGGGCCGGTTCCTCCTCATCGCGCTCGCGCTCGCCGCGTTCGGCTGGGTCTTCGCCCAGTTCTGGGACGGTGTGCTCCCGCTGGTGCTCGCGCTCCTGCTCACCTCGGTGCTGTGGCCGGCCACCGCGGCGCTCAAGCGCGTCGGGGTGCCCTATGCGCTCGGGGCGGCGATCTCGCTGCTCGGAGGCGTGGGGATCATCGCCGGGCTGATCGCCAGCATCGCGCCGAGCGTGGCCAAGCAGTGGCCCGAGTTGTCCTCGCAGGCGGTGCAGGGCGTCCGGCGCCTTCAGGAGTGGGCGGCGGGGCCGCCGCTCAACCTGCGGGACGAGCAGCTCGACACCTGGATCACGCAGGGGCTGGACTACCTGCAGTCCCGAGCCGGTGAGATCTTCTCTCAGGCGCTCAGCATCGGCGGCAGCGTCGGCAACGTCGTCATCACGCTCCTGCTGATGATGGTGCTGACCTTCTTCTTCCTCAAGGACGGCGCGAGCTTCCTGGGCTGGACCCGGAGGGTGGTGGGTCGGCGAGCAGGATTCCATGCCACCGAGCTCCTGACCAGGCTCTGGGGCACCGTCTCCGGTTACATCCGCACTCAGGCCATCGTCAGCTTCGTTGACGCTCTTTTCATCGGGCTCGGCCTGGCACTGCTCGGCGTCCCCCTTGCCTTCCCGCTGGCCGTGATCACCTTCATCGCGGGCTTCATCCCCATGGTGGGAGCAGTGACCGCCGGCGCCTTCGCAGTCCTGGTGGCGCTCGTCTCCAACGGGTTCACCACCGCCGCCCTGGTGTTGGGCCTGATCCTCCTAGTGCAGCAGCTGGAGGGCAACATCCTGCAGCCACTGTTGCAGTCCAAGGTGATGAAGCTTCACCCCGTGGTCGTGCTGCTCGCTGTGGTGCTCGGCAGCGTCTGGTTCGGCATCATCGGCGCCTTCCTGGCCGTTCCCGTGGCTGCAGCCATCGCCGTCGTCCTGCGCTACCTCGGAGACCTGATCGACATTAGGACGGGGGAGCGGTCAGCTGACGAGGTCGAGTGGGCCACGGCCGACGGTCGGGTGGTGGCGAGCGAGTCCGAGCGCTCCGCCCAGTTCTTCAGCGCCTTGGTGCGGCTGCGCCGCACGAGGCGCCCGGAGGTCGAGGTAGCCGATGAAGGCGTCCTAGCGGAGGATGAGCACGGTGATGAGAGCCACCGGTCCTGGCTCGATCGGATGCGTCGCCGCAGTCACTGACCTTCGCGGTACACCTTGTGCTGGGCGGCCTGCGCCCGCGGGCGGATGGTCAGCCTGTCGATGTTCACATGCGACGGGCGGGTGGCCATCCAGGTGATCGCGTCCGCCACGTCCTCGGCGCTGAGCGGCTCCGCGACACCCCGATACACGGCCGCGGCGCGGTCCTCGTCGCCCCCGAAGCGGGTGACGGAGAATCCCTCCGTGCGCACCATGCCGGGGCAGATCTCGGTGATGCGGACCGGGACGTCGAAGAGCTCAAGCCGCATGGATTCGACGACGGCGCGCTCCCCGGCCTTCGCTGCGCAATAGCCCGCGCCGCCCTCGTAGCCGGAATCGGCGGCAGTGGAGGTCACGAACACGATCACACCCTGGGCCGCGATCAGCGCGGGGAGCAGCGCCTTGGTGACGCGGGTGGTGCCGATCAGGTTGGTCTGCAGCATGGCCGTCCACGCGTCCAGGTCCGCGTCGCTCACCGGCTCCAGCCCGAGCGCGCCGCCGGCGTTGTTGACCAGCACATCGAGGGCTCCGCCCGCCGCCTCGGCGAGGCGGGCCACGTCGTCGTCACTGGTGATGTCGCACTCGACGGCGACCCCGCCGATCTCGGCGGCCAGCGCCTCGATCCGGTCTGACCGGCGGGCCGCGCAGATCACGCGAAACCCCTCCCGCGCCAGGAGGCGCGCAGTCGCTGCCCCGATCCCAGAACTTGCCCCTGTCACCACAGCTGTCTTCATGGGGGCCACTCTAGGACGACGATGAGATCCGCGTGAAGGTGATAGTCACGACCCTTCGAGACGGGCCACGCCGCTTCGCGGGCGGCCCTCCTCAGGGAGCGGTTCGGCGGCCCCGGCACACACCGCGCCTGATCCATCAGGGATGGTTTCCAGGAGTGCTCGTCTGGCGGCTCGCCCTTACTCAACCTGGCTTGTGGAGGCGCATGAGGGTGCTGGGTGACTGGGCGGCTCGGCGCAGTGATGCCCAACCCGACGATCACATGACTGGCGTCCCGCCTCAGCAGGGCCGCACCAGGGCCGCCCCGTCGGCCATCGCCCGGACCCGACCACGCCACGGTGAGACCAGTGCAGGAGTTGTGAAGAGATGCCCGGGCGGCCCTCAAGCCACCCGGGCATCTGCGAACTTGGGAGAGGCACCAAGGCCAACCGCAACGGGCCGCCCGGTCATCGCCTCACAAGTCCTGCACCTACGCCAGGCGCGATGCCGGGTCTACTTCTTTCCTTGGTTCTTCACTGCCTCGATGGAGGCGGCGGCCGCCTCGGGGTCCAGGTAGCGACCACCCGGGGTGACCGGCTTGTAGTCCTCGTCCAGCTCGTAGTAGAGCGGGATGCCGGTGGGGATGTTCAGTCCGGCGATGTCCTCGTCCGAGATGCCGTCCAGGTGCTTGACCAGCGCGCGCAGGGAGTTACCGTGGGCCGTCACCAGCACGGTCTTGCCCTCGGCCAGGTCCGGCACGATGTGCGCTTCCCAGTAGGGCAGCATGCGCGCCACGACGTCCTTGAGGCATTCGGTCCGCGGGCGGTCCGCCTCGGGGATGTCCGCGTACCGGGGATCGTGGTGCTGCGAGAACTCGTCGTCGACGTCGATGAGCGGCGGCGGCGTGTCGTAGCTGCGGCGCCAGAGCATGAACTGCTCCTCGCCGTACTGCTCCAGCGTCTGGGCCTTGTTCTTTCCCTGCAGCGCACCGTAGTGGCGCTCGTTGAGGCGCCAGCTGCGCTTCACGGGGATCCAGTGACGGTCGCAGCCGTCCAGCGCCAGGTAGGCGGTGTGGATGGCGCGGCGCAGCAGCGAGGTGTGCAGGATATCTGGGAGGAGGTCCTCCGCCTGGAGCAGTCCGGCGGCGGCCTTGGCCTCCCCGATGCCCTTCTCGTTGATGTCCACGTCCACCCAGCCGGTGAACAGGTTCTTGGCGTTCCACTCGCTCTCGCCGTGGCGGAGCAAAATCAACTTCGCGGTCATGCGCGCAACACTACAGGCGGGGCCGCCGCCGTCAGGCGTTGGGCCAGTCCTCGCCCTCGGGCACATCGCCGGTGATGATGTAGATCACTCGCCGGCCCACCGCGACAGCGTGGTCTGCGAAGCGCTCGTAGTAGCGGCCCAGCAGCGCGACGTCGACGGCGCCCTCGATCGAGATGTCCGTCCCCTCCGCCAGCATCATGGAGAACTGTTCGCGGCGCAGGACGTCCATCCGCTCGTCGATCTCCACCAGACGGTGGGCGCCCTTGGCGTCGCGATCCTGCAGCGACTGCCTGGCGAGGGTGACGATCTCGATGGCGATGTCAGCCATCTCGCGGAAGCTCGCATCGAACTGCTCCGGGACGGCGCTGACCGGGTAGCGCAGGCGCGCGATCTTGGCCACGTGGGCGGCGAGGTCGCCCATGCGGGCGAGCTCGAACACGACGCGGATGGCCGAGACGATGGTGCGGAGCTCGCCGGCGACGGGGGCCTGCAGCGCCAGCAGGGAGAGGCACTTGTACTCCATCTCCTCGTGCATCTTGTCCAGCTGCACGTCGTTGCTGATGACGGACTCGGCCTTGGTCAGGTCTGCCGTCAGCAGCGACTCGGAGCCTTCGCGGATCGCCACTTCGACGAGTCCGGCCATGTTGACGAGGCTGTCGAGGATCGAATCGAGCTCCTCGTGGTAGCTGGTGCGCATGTGCAGTGCTCCTTGTGTGTCAAAGCCAACGGCCAGTCTAGCCGGGGGAGGGCCATCCCGAACGATAGGCACCCCGGGTAGCGGGGCATTTCCTCTGGGTGAATCGCGGGTGAACGGACGGTGAAGACTCGGCGCCGCCGTCGCTGCTCAGAGGGCTTTCGGGCCCGGGCCCCTGGCGGTCGAGTCATATGATGGCGGCATGCACCCAGCCCTCGCCGGACTCATCGGGGCGGGGGTAGCCCTGCTCGGTGTCCTGTTCGCGTACCTGCTCGTCCAGGGCAAGCAGAGCTGGCGCCAGCTGGAGGCCCAACGCATGGCGGACAAGGCGTCACGGGAACTGCACGACGTGCTG
Organism: Tessaracoccus sp. MC1627; assembly: GCF_014164725.1. Taxonomy (NCBI): domain Bacteria; kingdom Bacillati; phylum Actinomycetota; class Actinomycetes; order Propionibacteriales; family Propionibacteriaceae; genus Tessaracoccus; species Tessaracoccus sp. MC1627. Next base: position 882,132 of record NZ_JACJGA010000001.1, read on the forward strand.
GACACCATCGCCTCCGGCGCCGTCCTCGTTGGCCCTCACGACGAGATCCTCATGGTCAACGAGCCCGGCGTGGCGCTCAACCTCGCCCGGGGCAGCAGGGTCGGCTTCCCCGAGCTGCTCGAGCGCGTCCGGGAGGTGCGCTCGTCCCAGGCGCCCTACCGCGGGCCGGTGGTCCGGGAGCTCCACCCCGGCTCCGAGAGGCTGGAGCTCGCCACCCGGATCGCCCCCATGGTGGACGAGAACGTGCTCGTCATCGCGGAGGACGAGTCAGCCCAGAAGCGGGTGGAGGCGGTGCGGCGCGACTTCGTCGCCAACATCTCCCACGAATTGAAGACCCCCATCGGCGCCATCTCGGTGCTGGCGGAGGCCGTCGAGGCGGCCAAGGACGACCCCGAGGCGGTCCAGCGCTTCGTACACCGGATGCAGCTGGAGACGGCCCGGCTCGCCGAACTGGTCAATCAGATCATCGATCTGTCCAGGCTGCAGTCCACGGACCCCCTGCTCAGCCGGGAGGTGGTGGACGTGGCCGAGGTGGTGGGTGAGGCGATCGCCCGCTCGCAGGAGCGCGCCACGCAGCGGGACGTCTCCCTCATCCTGGCCCGCACCACGCACGCGAAGGTGATGGGAGACAGGTGGCAGCTCGCCGATGCCGTCACCAACCTCGTGCAGAACGCCATCAACTACTCCGACGAGAAGGCCCGCGTCACGCTCAGCATCCTGCCCGTCACCGCAGACGGGGACCAGTTCGTGGAGATCAAGGTCTCGGACAACGGCATCGGCATCAGGCCCGAGGAGCAGGAACGCGTCTTCGAGCGCTTCTACCGGGTTGACTACGGCCGGTCGCGGCAGAGCGGCGGCACCGGTCTCGGCCTATCCATCGTGCGCCACATCGCCAACGCCCACGGCGGCACCGTGAGGGTGTGGTCCAGGCCCGGGCAGGGCTCCACGTTCACGCTGCGGCTACCCGCCTACCTGGGGCCAGATCCCGCCGCCACAGATCACGACACCGACGAGGAGGCCTAGATGACCCGCATCCTGATCATCGAGGACGAGGATTCCTACCGCGACGCCACCAGCTTCATGCTCCGTAAGGAGGGCTACGACGTGGTCACGGCGGCCGACGGCGCCGAAGGGCTGGCGGAGTACGACAGGAACGGTGCCGATCTGGTGCTGCTGGACCTGATGATGCCTGGCATCCCCGGCGTGGAGGTGTGCCGCCAGCTGCGCGCCAGGGGCAACGTCGCCATCGTCATGGTCACTGCCCGCGATTCAGAGGTGGACAAGGTGGTGGGCCTTGAGCTCGGCGCCGACGACTATGTCACCAAGCCGTTCAGCCACCGCGAGCTCGTCGCCCGGATCCGGGCAGTGCTGCGGAGGGGCCAGGACCAGGTTCTGCTCCCCGAGGTGGTGGAGGTCAGCGGCGTGCGGATCGACGTGGAGCGTCACCAGGTCAACGTCGACGGCGTGGACGTCCGCTTCGCGCTGCGCGAGTTCGAGCTCCTCGAGCTCCTGCTGCGCAACGCCGGCCGGGTGATGACCCGGGGCCAGCTGATCGACCGCATCTGGGGCAGCGACTACGTGGGCGACACCAAGACCCTCGACGTGCACATCAAGCGGTTGCGCTCCAAGATCGAACGCGATCCGTCCAACCCGGAGCGGCTGGTGACGGTGCGGGGCCTCGGCTACAAGTACGACGCCTGACGCTCAGGCGCCGGCCTGCTCCCACGCCTCGACGAAGTCCGGGTGCTCCGCGGACACGACGGGGACGCTCAGGGTGACGCTCTGCCCGCCGTCGAACTGCACCGCGACCCGTGCGAGGCGCCCCACCAGCAGCTCGGAGGTGTTGAACGTGGTGTCCGCGCCGTCGAGGATGATGGTCTTGCCCTTGGGGATGTCCGCCGTGAAAGGCACGGCGTTGAGCTCACCGAACGAGCCATCCTCCAGCTCGGCGGCGTATCCGAGGCCGGCGACGCTGGCTGCCTCGTCGCGCGAAGCGATCCCGCCCAGGATCATTCCCGTGCCGTCGCCGTCGGTGACCACCATGAAGTTGCGCAACTTGAGCCCGCCCTCATCCACCTGGACCCCGGCCGCCGGCGGTGCGGCGTACTCCCATTGGCCCGCGGTGCACCCGCTCACCGAGACGGCGAGCGCGACGGTGGCGACGAGGGCCGCGGTGCGGCGCAGGGTCTTGCTCATGTGTCCTCCGGCTGTGGGGCGTGGCTAGGCACATCCTAACCGGATCCGGGCTGTGTGTACCACGAAGCATCCAGCGCGGGGCCCCGGGGTGGGGTAAGAATCGCCGTCTGGGTGGGTGGCGGCGGCCCTGCTAGAATTGAGTTCTGGGAAAGGGGTCATTGAATGACTTTTTCGATCGGTGAAACGGTGGTCTACCCAAATCATGGGACTGCTGTCATTGAAGACATCGAGAACAAGACCATCAAAGGCGAGGACAAGTTGTACTTGGTCCTCCGCGTCATCGGACAAAACGACCTGGTGATCAGCGTGCCGGCGTGCAACCTGGATCTGGTTGGTGTGCGGGACGTGGTCGACGCTGATGGTTTGGAAAAGGTGTTCGCGGTGCTTCGCGCCGAGCACACCGAGGAGCCGTCCAACTGGTCCCGCCGCTTCAAGGCCAACATGGAGAAGCTGCACTCCGGCAACGTGATCAAGGTCTCCGAGGTTGTCCGGGATCTGTGGCGTCGAGACCGCGACAAGGGTCTCTCCGCCGGCGAGAAGCGGATGCTGGCGAAGGCCCGCTCCATCCTGATCGCCGAGCTCGCGCTCGCCGAGCAGGTCAACGAGGACAGGGCCGAGGTCATGCTCGACGAGGTCCTCGCCTCCTGAATCCAGAAGTGTCACATCTTGATACGCCGGTCGTCGCCGTTGTGGTGGCGGCCGGTTCTGGTTCCCGGCTGGGCGCAGCCCAGCCGAAGGCCCTCGTAGAGCTGGAGGGCGTCACCCTGGTCCGCCGTTCCGTGGACGCCCTGGCAGCAGGGGGAGTCGAGCAGGTCGTCGTCACCGTCCCCCACGGCCTCGAACCGGAGTTCCGTACCGCGCTGGACGGGGCCGCCGTGCCCACCACCTGCGTCGAGGGGGGCTCAACCCGGCAGGACTCCGTACGGATCGGGCTGGCCGCCATCACCGCGCCGGACCGGGCCGTCGTCCTCGTCCACGACGCGGCCCGCGCCCTCATCCCGCCCACCGTCGTGCGGGCCGTGGCGTCGGCCGTGGCCGGCGGCGCGGAGGTGGCCATCCCCGTGCTGCCTGTGGTGGACTCCATCCGCCGGATCGACGGGGCCTCGTCGCAGGTGGTGGACCGGGCCCCGCTGCGAGCGGTGCAGACACCCCAGGGGGCGCGGTTCGGCGCGCTGCGGCGGGCCCACGACCTCCTGCTGGCCGAGGCGCTCGAGGTCACCGACGACGCCGCCGCCTGCGAACACGCCGGCCTCAGCGTCACGCTCGTCGACGGGCACCGGGACGCGTTGAAGATCACCGAACCCGTGGACCTGGTGCTGGCCCGAGCCATCCTGGCCGCTCGGGATCACTCACACTAAGGGGCAGCAACGATGAATCGAGTGGGGATCGGCACGGACGTGCACCGGCTGGAGCCGGGGGTGCCCCTCTGGGTGGCCGGCGTGCACTTCCCCGACGAAGCCTCCGGCCTGGCCGGTCACTCCGACGGCGACGTCGCCGCCCACGCGGCGTGCGACGCGCTGCTCAGCGCCGCCGGGATGGGCGACCTCGGAAGCAACTACGGCACCGCCGAGCCGGAGTGGGCGGGCGCCAGCGGCGTAGCCTTCCTCACCGAGACCGCCCGGCGCGTCCGCGCGGCCGGCTACGCCATCGGAAACGTGGCCGTCCAGGTGATCGGCAACCGGCCCAAGCTCGCACCGCGCCGTGCGGAGGCGGAGCGCGTGCTCAGCGCCGCCGTCGGAGCCCCGGTGACCGTCAGCGCCACCACCACCGACGGGCTCGGCCTCACCGGCCGGGGCGAGGGTGTCGCGGCCATCGCGGTGGCCACGGTCGTCGCGGAGGACTGACGTCGCGGGTGCGCTAGGTTGCTGATACCTGAAGAGGAAGGGCTGCGATGAGCCGTCGTGCGCGTTGCTGGATGCTGATCGCCGCCGTCGCGACGATGCTGTGGTGGCCCTCAGCCGCCCTCGCGCAGGACGGTGAGGCGGCCGCCGAGGTCGCGGGCGTGGTTGCTGCCGACGGGACTCTGCGCGTCACGCAGACCCTCACCTTCGACGCGCCCCTCGACGAGCTCACCCAGGTGCTGGCGCTCACCCGAAGCATCGACTCCTCCCACTTCCACCGGTACCGCATCAGCAACATCTCGGCCACTGTCGCGGGCGAGGCGGTGGACCTCGCCACCACCACCACCGCCACCCAGGTGGAGATCCGGATGGCCGTCGACGGTGCCGGCCCTCTCATCCTCGCCTACGACGTCCACGGCGCCACCCGCACCGAGCAGGGCCAGGACGGCGCCCTCACGATGCTCCAATGGCCCCTGATTCAGGGCCTTCCGGTGGCGCTCAGCCAGGTGGCAGGAGTGGTCGAGGGGCCGGCGCTCCCGGACATGATCGGCTGCGAGGCCGGCCCCCGCGGCAGCGTCGGCCGGTGCGCGGCGCTCGGCGGCGGCACGTTCGCCCAGCCGGATGCGGCGTTCCAGGACGGTCCCCGAGACGCGGGCGACGAGGTGGTGCTCAGCGTCGCCTACCCCGCGGATGAGGTGGCAGCTACGGCGGACCTCCAGGAGCGGTGGAGCCTGGATCGCGCGTTCACCGTCTCCTGGCCGACGGTGCTCGCGGCCCTCGGCGCCGCCCTTCTCGGGGGCGCGCTGCTGCTCCTGCTGCATCGCCGCGCCGGCCGCGACCTCGCCCCTTCCGCGGCCCACGCCATCGGATCGTTCGCGCCGGTCGGGCCCGGCGAGTCAGTGTTCCGGGTGGCGGAGGGCGTGCGCCCCGGGCACGTGGGCACGGTCGCCGACGAGCGGGTGGACCCGATCGACGTCACGGCCACCCTCGTTGACCTCGCCGTCCGCGGGCACCTGCTCATCACGGAGCTGCCGCGGCCCAGCCACGGGCTGCTGGACTGGACGATCGAGCGCACCGAGGCCCCCGTCGACGAGCTGGCCCGGTTCGAGCAGGAGCTGCTCGACGCCGTCGCTCCCGTAGGCGAGCGGACTCTGGTGTCGCGGCTGAGCGGTCGCCTCGCCGATCGGATCGTCGGCATCCAGGACGCACTGTACGACGACGTGGTGGCACGGGGCTGGTTCGAGCAGAGGCCGGACTCCACCCGGTCGTCGTGGCGCACCCGCGGGTACGTCGTGCTCGGGCTGGCCTTCCTGGCCGCCGTGGTGCTGGTGGCGTTCACGACCCTCGGCCTGATGGCGCTGGTGCTGGTGTCGGTGGGGGCCGCGGTGGTGTGGGTGGCGGACCGGATGCCGCGCCGCACCGCTGCGGGCACCGCCCTCCTCGACGGTCTCGGGGCCCTGTCCGCGCTGTTGGCCACGCACACCACCGCCGAGATGCCGCGCGGCCGCGAGCTCCAGGAGATCTCGCGGCTGCTCGGCTACACCGTCGTGCTGGGCGGCAAGGAGCGCTGGCTCGAGGCCATGGTGGCCGCCGACGACGACGACACCGTCCCGGATCCTGCCGTGCTCAGCTGGTACCACGCGCCCGGCACCTGGCACCTCCAGGACCTCCCCGCATCCATGACGCAGTTCATCCACACGGTGCAGGGCGCGTTGTACTCACGCTGAGGCGTGCGCCTCAGAGCTCGAAGCCCGGGTACAGCGGCCGCATCGACAGCAGGCGCTCGGCCTCGGCCAACGACGTACTGCGGGCGTCGTCGGTGAGGACGTACTTCGCCTTGCTCGGGTCGCCCGCGGCGGTGGTGGTCGGCGTGGTGGACTTCAGGACGCCGGAGATCATGTCCGCCACCGCATCCATGTCCGAGGCGGTGAAGCCGCGCGACGTCAGCGCGGGGGTGCCGAGCCGGACGCCGGTGGTGTACCAGGCGCCGTTGGGATCGTTGGGCACCGCGTTGCGGTTGGTGACGATGCCGCTCTCCAGCAGCGCGGACTCCGCCTGGCGGCCGGTCAGCCCGAAGGAGCGCACGTCCATCAGCACGATGTGGTTGTCCGTGCCTCCCGTGACCAGGGTCACGCCGCGCCGGAGCAGGCCCTCGGCCAGCGCCTTGGCGTTGTCGGCGACGTTCTGCGCATAGGTCTGGAACTCCGCGGTGCGGGCCTCGGCCAGCGCCACCGCCTTCGCAGCCATGACGTGGGACAGCGGGCCGCCGAGGACGAGCGGGCAGCCGCGGTCCACCGACGGGGCGAACTCCTTGGTGGCCAGCACCATACCGCCGCGCGGGCCGCGCAGGGACTTGTGCGTAGTGGTGGTCACCACATGCGCGTGCGGCACCGGATCCTCGTCGCCGGTGAACACCTTGCCGGCCACCAGACCCGCGAAGTGGGCCATGTCCACCATCAGCACGGCACCCACCTCGTCGGCGATCTCGCGCATTGTGGCGAAGTTCACGCGCCGCGGGTAGGCGGAGTAGCCGGCCACCAGGATCAGGGGCTTGAACTCGCGGGCCTGGGCGGCGAGGGCGTCGTAGTCCAGCAGCTGCGTCTCGGGATCCGTCCCGTAGGAGCGCTGGTGGAACATCTTGCCCGACACGTTGGGGCGGAAGCCGTGCGTGAGGTGGCCGCCGGCGTCGAGCGACATGCCGAGCAGTCGCTGGTCGCCGAAGCGGCGCCGCAGCGTCTCCCAGTCCGCCTCGGACAGGTCGGCCACGCCCTTGGCGCCGAACTCGGCCAGGCCCGGGGCCTCGACCTTGTTGGCCAGGATGGCCCAGTAGGCCACCAGGTTCGCGTCGATGCCCGAGTGCGGCTGCACGTAGGCGTATTCGGCGCCGAACAGCTCGCGGGCGTGCTCGGCCGCAACGGCCTCAACCGTGTCCACGTTCTGGCAGCCGGCGTAGAAGCGGTGCCCGACGGTGCCCTCGGCGTACTTGTCGCTCAGCCAGGTGCCCATGGTGGCGAGCACCGGAAGACTGGCGTAGTTCTCCGACGCGATGAGCTTCAGCGACGCGCGCTGGTCGGTGAGCTCCTGCCGCGTCGCCTGCGCGATGCGGGGCTCCACCTGCTCGATCATGCCCAACAGGGTCTGGTAGGCCGAAGAGATCGACTCGAGATCGCTCACAGTTCTCCTTGAGTGTGCGGTGTGGGTACCAATCTAGTCGCCCCGTCGCCTGGGGGCATTTTTCACCGTTGGCGGCTGGACATCACTCCGACGGGGTGATCCCGGAGCGCTGCTGGGTCACCTCGTACAGCGCGATGGAGGCGGCGACGGAGGCGTTGAGCGACTCCACCGAGCCTGCGATCGGGATGGAGACCAGTGCGTCGCAGTTCTCGCGCACCAGGCGCGCCAAGCCCTCGTCCTCGGAGCCCACCACGATCACCACGGGCCCGTCGAGGCCGGGCGCGCCGGAGACGGGCACCTCACCCTCGCCGGCGAGCCCGATGATGGTGAAGCCCATCTTGGACGCCTGCTGCAGGGCTCGGTTGAGGTTGGTGGCCATTGCGATCGGCAGCCTTGCGGCGGCCCCGGCGGAGGTCTTCCACGCCGCGGCCGTCATGGAGGCAGAGCGTCGCGAGGGGATGATGATTCCCTGCGCGCCGAACGCCGCCGCGGATCGCACGATCGCCCCGAGGTTGCGCGGATCCGTGATGCCGTCGAGAGCCACGACGATGCCGTCCAGCTCCAGCGCGTCCGCCAGCACATCCTCGGCGTCGGCGTACTCGTAGGCGGGCAGCTGCACCGCGACGCCCTGGTGCACCAGACCGCCGGTGACCCGGTCCAGCTCGGCTCGGGTGACCTGAAGCAGGGGCAGGCCGTGCTCAGCGGTGAACTTGAGGATGTCGCGGAGACGGTCGTCGCGCTCCGCGCCCTCCGCGACGAAGGCCTGCTTCACCGGCAGGCCGGCCGTGAGAGCCTCGAAGACGGGGTTGCGCCCCACCACCCAGTCCGCCCCGACGGGGTTCTTCGTGGTCTGGGGACGTCCCTGCCCGGCGCGCTGCGCGGCCTGCTTGGACTTGTAGGCCTTGTGGTAGGGCCGGTCCTCGGCCTTCGGTGTGGGCCCGCGACCCTCGAGGCCGCGCCGGACGCGCCCACCCGATCCGGCGGTCTTGTTCTTGCCCTTGCTGGTCGCGCCGCGGCGCGATGAGTTGCCTGCCATCTACTTCTTCTCCAAGCTCCACCGGGGGCCGGTGGGGGTGTCTGTGATCACGAGGCCGAGGCCTGCGAGGGTGTCGCGGATGGCGTCCGCGGCGGCCCAGTTCTTGTCCGCCCGGGCCTGCGCGCGCTGCCCGAGGAGGGCCGCGACGAGGCCGTCGACGACTGGGGTGAGGTCGTCGTGTGACGTCTGGCCCGCCCATTCGTCGGCGTCGGGGTGGATCCCGAAGACGTTCAGCATCGAATCGACGACGGCGGCGTACAGCCGCGCCTTCTCGTGATCCCCGTCGGCGATCGCCTGGTTGCCGACACGGATGGCCTCGAACAGGGCGGCGGTAGCGGCCGGCGTGCCGAGGTCGTCGTCCATCGCCCTGTCGAACGCTTCGTACTGGGGGACCTGCAGTGGTGCGTAGGCGAAGAATCCGACGTCGCGGAGGGGCTTGACGCGCCCGACGAAGGAGTCGATACGCGCGATGGCCTTCTCCGCCTCCGTCAGCGACCCGCGGGTGCCCTCGTCGGCGGGCGAGAACTCGATGGTGGAGCGGTAGTGCGGGGCGAGCAGGAAGAAGCGCACGGCGCGCGGGTTGTAGATCCTGGTCACCTCGGAGACCAGCGCGGTGTTGCCGAGCGACTTGCTCATCTTCTCGCCGGCCATGGTGACCCAGGCGTTGTGCATCCAATAGCGGGCGAAGCCCTTGCCCGCCGCGGCGGACTGCGCCAGCTCGTTCTCGTGGTGCGGGAAGCGGAGGTCGACGCCGCCGCCGTGGATGTCGAAGGTGTCGCCGAGGTACTTCCCGGCCATCGCCGAGCATTCGAGGTGCCATCCGGGACGGCCGCGACCCCAGGGCGAGGGCCAGGACGCCGTCGCCGGCTCGCCCTCCTTGTGTCCCTTCCAGAGGGCGAAGTCTCGCGGGTCGCGCTTGCCGCGCGGATCCGCGTCTGCCGCGGGCTCCATCTCGTCGACCTTCATCCCGGACAGCTCGCCGTAGCGGGGCCAGGACTTCACGTCGAAGTAGACGTCGCCGGACCCGTCCGGCGCCGCGTAGGCGTGGCCGCGCTCGATGAGGGTCTCGGTGAGCTCGATCATCTCCGGAATGTGGCCGGTGGCGCGGGGCTCGTACGTGGGGGGTTTGCAGCCCAGTGAGGCGTAGGCGTCGTGGAGTTCGCGCTCGAAGTGGTAGGCGTGGGCGAACCACTCCACGCCGGCCTCGGCGGACTTGGCGAGGATCTTGTCGTCGATGTCCGTGACGTTGGCCACAACAGAGACCTCGAGGCCCGTATGTTCCAGCCATCGGCGCAGGACGTCGAAGACGACCTCCTTGCGGATGTGCCCCAGGTGCGGCGACGCCTGGACGGTGAGCCCGCAGTGGTAGATCGACACCTTGCCCTCGGCGAGGGGAACGAACGCGCGCACTGAGCGGGTCGCGGTGTCATAGAGCTTGAGGGTCACAGGAGCAGAGTCTACTGGGCAGCCCGCGGATTCGCCGCTCAGAGGTGATTGAAACATGTACTATCCTGGGCTGGTGACTCTCAACGTATCGATCTGGTCAGACATCGCCTGCCCCTGGTGCTACATCGGCAAGCGCCGCTTCGAAACCGCGCTGGGCCGGTTTCCGCAGCGCGATCAGGTGGTGGTCCAGTGGCGCAGCTACCAGCTCGATCCGGGCCTCCCCGAGCACGACCATCGCACCGAGGTGGAGTACCTCGTGGCATCGAAGGGCCTGCCCGCCAGCAGCGTGGAGGCGATGATCGCCCACGTCTCCGAGCAGGCTGCCGGCGAGGGGCTCACCTACGACTTCGACAGCCTCGTCGTCGCCAACTCCCGCCGCGCGCACCGCGTGCTGCAGGCCGCCAAGCGGGCCGACGCCGTCGACGGTGGCGCCCGCACCGACCGGCTGAAGGAGTCGCTGCTGTCGGCCCACTTCGAGGGGGGCGTAAACATCGGGGACACCGAGGTGCTGGGCGGGCTGGCCGCCGCGGCGGGGCTGGCCGAGGAGGAGGCGCGCGCCGCCGTCGACTCCATGGATCTCGACGCCGCGGTGGACCGCGACATCGCAGAGGCGGCCGCCATCGGCGTGCGCGGAGTGCCGTTCTTCGTCTTCGACGACAAGTACGGGGTCTCCGGCGCACAGCCTCCTGAAGTGTTCCTCCAGGCGCTCGAGGTGTCATGGTCTGAGCGGGTGCCCGGGTTGATCACGATCGACGGCTCCGGAGAGGCCTGCGGTCCTGACGGCTGCGCGTGACGGCCGCTCGACGCCGGTGGTCTACTTGACCCATGTCGAAAGCGCGCGAGGAACGGCTCCGTCACCACTGGGACGAGGGAGCCGAACACTTCGACGACAAGATCGCGCCCCTTGAGCGCCGGTTTCTGGCCGGGAGCCGGGCCTGGGTGGCGGAGCGTGCGGCCGGCCAGGTGCTGGAGGTCGCGGTGGGGACGGGGCTCAACCTGCCCTACTACAGCCGCGACATCACACTCTCCGCGATCGAGCTGAGCCCCGGGATGTTGGCGGTGGCCGAGCGCAGGATCGACCGTCTCGGGCTCACCGTCGAGGCGCAGGTCGGGGACGGCCAGGAACTGCCGTTCGACGGCGGGTCCTTCGATGCCGTCGTGTGCACCTACTCGCTGTGCGGCTTCGCGGACCACCGGCGCGGGGTCGAGGAGATGGTGCGGGTGCTTCGCCCCGGAGGCAGCCTCCTGCTCGCCGACCACGTGGGCTCCACCAATCCCGTGCTCCGCGCCGGGCAATGGCTTCTCGAAGCCGTGACCATCCCGCTGCAGGGGGAGTACTTCACTCGCCGCCCGCGCCTGGTCGTCGAGGCGATGGGCCTGGAGGTGGTGGCGGCGGACCGGTTGCATCACGGCGTCATCGAGCGGGTCCACGCCCGCAAGCGCTAAGCCTTCTTGGGCTTCTTGGCGGCCTTGGCGCGCAGGGCGTTGATGTCGAACCCGGCTACCACCGGGATGTCGGGGTCGTTGGCGCCGTCCTCCCAGGGGTCGTAGGGCTTCTCGTCGTTGTCGTCGACGTAGCCGTGGGACGGGTCGTACTTGTTGGCGAGCTCGCCGCCCACCGGATCGATGTTGGCCATCTGCTCGTCAGGCAGCTGGGTCAGCACCTCCTGGATGTACCCGGCGGCCGCCTCGGTGGTGGGCACCTCACGGTTCTCGCGCTGCGACTGGTACCACCGGTAATCCAGCACCTCGTGGAAGAACTGGGCCGCGTCGCGCTTGGCGCGCAGGTCCGCGGGGATGCGCGTGACTGCCGGCTCGAAGACCTCGACGAGCCACTTGTGGGCGGCCACAGACTCGGGGGCGTGCGGGGCGTTCTTGGCGCGGAAGGTGTCCATGTCGTTGAGGAGGCGCCTGGCCTGGTGCTCCTCGGCATCGAGCCCCGTCAACCGCATGAGCCGACGGGTGTGATGCCCGGCCTCCACCACCTTCGGCCGCATCCGGATGGTCTGCCCGTCCGGCGAGGCGTCGACATCGATCTCGGCCACGTCGAAGCCGAGTGCGTTGAGGCGACGGACGCGACCCTCGAGGCGGTAGAGCTCCGAGCCGGCGAACTCCTCCTCGCCGGTCAGCTCCGCCCAGAGCTGCTGGTAGCGCTCCTCGATGGTGGCCACCAGCCACTGCGGGTCCAGTGAGGCGTCGAGGATGCCGCCGGCCTCAAGGTCCAGGAACTCGCCGAAGAGGTTGGTGCGGGCGATCTGCAGGTCGTGGGCGCGCTGCCCGTCGGTGAGTGTGTCGTGCAGCTCGCCGGTCTCGGCGTCGACGAGGTAGGCGGCGAACTCGCCGGCGTCGCGGCGGAAGAGGATGTTGGACAGCGACACGTCGCCCCAGTAGAAGCCGGTGAGGTGGAGGCGGGCGAACAGCGCCACCATGGCGTCCAGCAGCCGGTTGACCGTCTCGTGCTTGACGCCCGGATAGAACAGCGAGCGGTACGGCAGCGAGAAGGGAAGGTGCCGCGTCAGCAGGATGGGGTCCAACGGGTCACCGTCGGAGTCCACCCGGCCCAGGACCACGCCGACGGGGTCCACCGACGGCACTCCGAGGCGCTTGAGCTCGGTGAGCATGCGGTACTCCTGCACCGCCACCTCCTCCAGGATCTCCTTGGCCGCGAAGATCTCCTCCCCGACAGTGAGGAACCGCACCACATGGCGCGAGATGCCTCGAGGGAGGGCGACGAGGTGGCGCGCAGGCCACTCCACCAGCGGGACCTGCCAGGGCAGCTGGAGGAGGTCCGCGTCGGGCTTGGCAGCGAGGAACCGGGGCACGGGCCGAGTCTAATGCCCGCCGCGGCGGCTGTCGCTGCCCGAGCCCTCGGCGCGCTGCAACGCTTCCGCGACGACGGCCACCAGGTCCTCCTCGGCCTCGATGCCGACGCTCAACCGCAGCAGACCGCCGTCGATCCCCGCGGTCTCGCGCGCCTCGGCGGTCATGCCGGCGTGCGTCATGGTCTCCGGATGGCACACCAGCGATTCGACCCCGCCCAGGGACTCCGCCAGGTGGAAGATCTGCAGCCCGTCCAGGAAACGGTGCACCGCGTCCACTCCACCGGCCAGGTCCAGCGAGATCAACGAGCCGAAGCCGCTCTGCTGCCGCGCCGCGACCTCGTGGCCGGGATGCGAGGCGAGGCCGGGGTAGTGCAGCGCCGCGACAGCAGGGTGCCCGTCGAGCAGCCGCACCAGCGACTCCGCGTTGGCTGCGTGCACCCGCATGCGGGCGTCGAGCGTGCGGAGCCCGCGCAGCGTCAGGTAGGCGTCGAACGGGCTGGACGTGAGGCCCAGCGCGTTGGCCCACAGCCGCAGCTTGGCGTGCACCTCCGGGTCCGCCGCGACGGCCACGCCCCCCACCACATCGGAGTGGCCGTTGATGAACTTGGTGGTGGAGTGCACCACGATGTCCACGCCGTGGTCGAGCGGCCGCTGGAACAACGGCGACAGGAACGTGTTGTCCGCCGCCACCAGAGCCCCGACGGCGTGCGCGCTGGCGGCCGTCGCCGCGATGTCGGTGATCCGCAGGAGGGGGTTCGACGGCGTCTCGATCCACACCAGGGAGGGGGAGCGGTCGAGCGCCGCATCGAAGGCGTGCGCATCGTTGAAGTCCACGAACTCCACCTCGAAGCGGCCCTGCGAGGCCAGGAACGTGAACAGCCGCCACGTCCCGCCGTAGGCGTCGTGCTGGACGACGACGCGGCCGCCGGCGGGCACGAACGTTTCGGCCACCAGCGTGATGGCGGCCAGCCCGGTGGCGACGCTGGTGGCTCCGGCGCCGCCCTCCAGGGAAGTCAGCGCCTCGTTGAGAAGGTCCCGGGTGGGATTGCCGGAGCGAGTGTAGTCGTACTCGCGGGGCTCGTCGAAGCCGTGGAAGGTGAAGTTCGTGCTCAGGTACAGCGGGGGCACGACGGCACCATAGGCGCCGTCGGCACCCAGCCCCGCCCGCATGCCCCGGGTCCAGCGTCCAAGCTCAGCCATCAATCGCTCCTCTGTACAGACCCCTGCAAAATAGTGGAGCCCCGGCGAACCGGGGCTCCACTACAGAAGGATTTCGCTCTCAGGAGAGCGATCGCGCGCTCAGGAGAGGCGCTCCTCCGTCTTGTTGCTGAACACGTGGACGGCCTCAGGAGCCGCCGCGAGGCGGACGACCTCACCCTTGTGGGGTGCGGTGCGGGCGCCGACGCGGGCGACGAACTGCTGCTCGCTGACGATCTCGTCCTCGTGCGAGGAGGCGAGGGTGCCGTAGAGGAACGAGTCGGCGCCCAGCTCCTCGACGACGGCGATGTGGAGGCCGATGCCCTCCTCCGCGACGCGGAACGCCTCGGGGCGGATGCCGATGGTGAGGGTGTCCTCGCCGTTGGCGGCCTTGGCCAGGGTCTCGCGGGGCACGCGGACGACGTAGTCGCCAACCTGCACGCCGTCTTCGACGCGCTTGCCGGAGATCAGGTTCATGGCCGGCGAGCCGATGAAGCCGGCGACGAAGAGGTTCTTCGGCGCGTCGTACAAGGCCAGCGGGGTGTCGACCTGCTGCAGGTTGCCGTCCTTCATCACCGCGACGCGATCGCCCATCGTCATGGCCTCGACCTGGTCGTGGGTGACGTAGACGGTGGTGACGCCGAGGCGCTGCTGCAGGGCGGCGATCTGGGTGCGGGTGGAGACGCGGAGCTTGGCGTCGAGGTTCGACAGCGGCTCGTCCATGAGGAAGACCTGCGGCTGACGCACGATGGCGCGGCCCATGGCGACGCGCTGACGCTGGCCACCGGAGAGGGCCTTCGGCTTGCGGGAGAGGAAGTCCTCGAGGCCCAGGAGCTTGGCGGCTTCCTGGACTCGCTTTTCGCGGTCCGCCTTGGGCACGTTCTGCATCTTGAGCGCGAAGCCCATGTTGTCAGCGACGGTCATGTGCGGGTACAGGGCGTAGTTCTGGAAGACCATGGCGATGTCGCGGTCCTTCGGGGGAAGGTCAGTCACGTCGCGGTCGCCGATGTAGATGGAGCCGGAGTTGACCTCTTCGAGGCCGGCCAGCATGCGCAGGGAGGTCGACTTGCCACAGCCCGAAGGGCCGACAAGGACCATGAATTCGCCGTCCTCGATCTCGAGGTTCAGCTTGTTGACGGCGGGACGATCGGTCCCGGGGTAGACACGGGACGCGTCCCGGTAGCTAACTGTGGCCATAGCCATATTCCTTTCCACGGGCAGGTACGTGCCCGACGATCCGTTGTGGATAGGAACCTGTTTTCAGGTGTTCCTGAGGCGAGACTTTACACCCCACCCCCCGGGATTTCGAAGCCGGGGTGCAGAACTGGAACCCGCACTCGAGGGTTCCGCATCCGGTGCCGCGATGTGTGGTGAGGGCATCGGCGCCTGTCCACGTACCATTCAACGCGTGACTGATGAGCAGCCCCGCGACGACGCCGCGGTTGAACCGGGCGGCCCCGCCAGCCCGGACCAGCCCGCGCCGGAGGACGCAGAGCAGGCCTGGTGGGAGGCCGACGGCATGCCGTGGCGCAAGGAGCCCGGCCGCGACGACATCGCCTGCCTCGCCTGGTTCGGCGTGGTGGGCGTCTTCGGGTTGATCCTGCTCCCCACCCGGGCCTGGCTGCTGGCCACCGCGCCGGACTGGCTGGCGATGATCACCGGCGGCCGCACGTCCGTGGCGGCCAGCGGGGCGATCGCGTCGACGGGCGGGATGGCGCACTGGCCTGTGGTCCTGATCGTCGCCTCGATCCTCAGCCTGAAGTTCGACTGGATCTACTGGTGGGCCGGCAAGCTGTGGGGGCGCGGCATGATCGAAGTCTGGGCCGGGCAGTCCAAGCGCGCCGCACGCGGCTACGCACGCGCCGAGCGCTGGGCCGAGAAGCTGGGTCCGGTGGGTTTCCTCATCGCGTATTTTCCGATGCCGCTGCCTCTGATGCAGGTGGTGTTCGTGCTGGCCGGTGCATCGGGGATGAGCCTCCGACGGTTCCTCATCTACGACTACATCGCCTCGACGCTGTGGCTGATCGCGTTCTTCCTGACGGGCTGGCGCTTGGGTGACGCCGCGGTCGCGGTGCTCAACGCCTACGCCAGGTTCGCGGGCTACGTGGCGATCGGGCTGATCAGCTTCATCTTCGTGACCACCTACCTCAAGCAGCGACGAAAGGTACGTACGTCATGACAACGCAGCCGTACCGGCCCACCGGCGTCCGCTTCGGGGCCGCCTACTACCTCGAGTACCAGCCCACCGACGACCCGACCCGTGACCTGGACCTCATGCAGGCCGCCCACTTCACGGTCATCCGAGTGGGGGAGTCGACCTGGAGCACCTGGGAGCCGCGCAACGGCGAGTTCAATCTCGACTGGCTGCAGCCCGTCCTCGACGGCGCGCACGCGCGTGGCATCGGGGTCATCCTCGGCACCCCCACCTATGCGGCCCCACCGTGGCTGGCGCACGCCTACCCCGAGATCGCCGGCGAGCCGCGCACCGGGCAGCGCCAGCCCTGGGGCGCCCGCCAGGAGATCGACATCACCCACCCCGCGTTCCTGTTCCACGCGGAGCGTGTCATCCGGAAGGTCGTCGCCCGCTACGCGGACCACCCCGCCGTGATCGGCTACCAGGTGGACAACGAGCCCGGCGTCATCCAGCTCCACAACCACGCCACGTTCGTGCGTTTCCTGGAATGGCTCAAGAAGCGCTACCACAACGTCGAACGGCTCAACGAGGAGTGGGGCCTCACCTACTGGTCGCACCGCATCAACCACTGGGTCGAGCTGTGGCGGCCGGACGGCAACGCCCAGCCGCAGTACGACCTCGCCTGGCGCACGTTCCAGAACGAGTGCACCACAGAGTTCATCGCGTGGCAGCGCGACATCGTGCGCGAGTACGCGCGGGAGGACCAGTTCGTCACTACCTGCGTGGCCTTCGACAGGCCCACCATCGACGAGGCCCAGGTGAGCGCGGGCCTGGATGTCGCGGCGGCCAACGCCTACTACGCGATGCAGGATCACCTGGCGTGGGACTCCGAGTTGGAGCGCCCGGAGCCGTGGGTGCGCACCGGCGTGCACGGGCTGCTCGAGCTGGCGGACCGCTCCTACGGGCTGCAGCAGCGCCGGTTCCTCGTCACCGAGACCAACGCTCAGGCCATCCAGTGGGCCTCAGCCAACTATCCCGCCTATCCGGGCCAGCTCATCCAGGCGGGCCTGGCGCTGGTTGCCCGAGGAGCGGCGATGGTGGAGTACTGGCATTGGCACACCCTCCACTTCGGCACCGAGACCTACTGGGGCGGCGTCCTGCCCCACTCGCAGGTGCCCGGGCGGGTCTACCGCGAGGTGGCGGAGCTGGGCGGCATCCTGTCGGCGGTGGGGGAGCACCTCGACAGTTACGTGCCGGACGCCGAGGTGGCCATCCTGTGGGACACGGCCACCAAGCAGCACTACGAGTTCACGCCGCCGCTGAACGACGACGGCGGGACGCCGCGCCCGACGGCCTATCACGACATCGTCGGCGCCTTCCAGCGCGGCGCCGTCGACGCCGGGGCCCAGGTGCGGTTCCTCCACACCGAGCAGTTCCGTGCAATGTCGGCGGCGGACCTGGTGGAGCAGTACCCGGTGCTGGTGGCCGCGTCGCAGTTCGTGGCGAGCGGTCACGACCTGGCGCGAATGGCGCGCTACGCGGAGATGGGCGGCACGCTCGTCGTCGGGCCCCGCACCGGCTACGGAGACCTGGAGGCCCGCGCCCGGCTGGCGGTGGCGCCGTACCGGCTTCGAGAGGCCGCGGGCCTCACCTATGAGGAGTTCTCGAACCTCGACGCGCCGCTTCCGCTGGTGGCCGAGGGGATGGCGCTGTCCGAGGGTGCCAGCGGCACGCTGTGGCTGGACGGCTACCTGCCCACTGACGCCGAGGTGCTCGCACGCTACGACCACCGCCGGTTCGGCGAGTTCGCGGCCGTGACCCGCCGTCGGCACGGCGAGGGACAGGTGGTCTGCGTGGGCACGGTGCCCAACCCGGCCCTCGCCGCGGACGTCGTCCGGTTACTCGTCGCGTCGCCCGTCTCGGCAGCCTGGGTGCGAGACGCGTCGGTCTCCGTCATGTCCGGACGCTCCGACGGGCGGCGTATCTGGTTCCTGCACAACTGGAGCGACGAACCCGCCGCCGCGACAGTCCCGTCCCCGGTGGTTGACCTGGTCAGCGGGGCCAGGCACGCCGCAGACCAGAGCCTCGCACTCGGCCCCTGGTCCTGCCTGGTGCTGGCCGATCCGGCCTGAGTGGGGTCAGGCCCTGGAGCAGAGCGCGACGAGGAAGTCCGACCGCTCCGTGAAGGGCCGCAGGTCCCACGTGGACAGCGCGACGTCCAGCCGTAGCCCGGCGGCATCGACGTCGGCGAAGAAGTCCGCGAACTCGTAGCCGCGGCCCCCGCCGAAGCCGATGATCGCGCGTCCCTCCGGTGCCAGGTGCGTGCCGAAGCGGCGCAGCACCTCCACGCGCGTCGACGGCGCCAGGAAGCCCATCACGTTGCCGGCGGCGATGATGACGTCGAAGTCCGCCTCGACGCCCGCGGCCGGGAGATCCAGCTCGGCGAGGTCACCGACCACCCAGGTGGGTCCGGGGTGGTCCGTCTCCGCGGCCTCGATGAGGGCTGGGTCCACGTCCACGCCCACCACCACGTGGCCCAGCGCGCTCAGGCGGCCACCGACGCGCCCGGGGCCGCAGCCGGCATCCAGGATGCGGGACCCGCGCGGCACCATGGCGTCGACCGTCCGGACCTCCCCGGCCAGGTCATGGCCGGCCGCTTCCATGATCTTGAAGCGCTCGATGTAGCGCTGGGAGTGATCAGGGTCTGCCGCGATGATGCGCGCCCACTTGCTGGGTTCAGTCATGGGGTCATTCTTGTCCCGAGTGCCCCCGGGTCACAAAGTGGAGCCTCCTGAGGGAGTCGAACCCTCGACCACTCGCTTACAAGGCGAGAGCTCTGGCCGCTGAGCTAAGGAGGCAGGCGCCCCTATTCTGCCGTGAGGGGTGGGTGTCCGCGCAAGCTAGGCCCCCGACGCGGCGACGAACAGCTGGCCCTTGCCGGTGACCGTCACCTGTTCGTCGGCGGGGATGAACACGGCGTCTCCAGACTCGACGCGCTGCGGCTCCCCGTCGCCGTGGAGGGTGAACGCGCCTGAGGTGGCCAGCGCGATCCGGCCCGAATCCGGACGGGGGAGCGCCAGGGCGCCCTCGTCACACGGGGCCAGCAGCCACAGCTCGAACTCAGGGAACGACGTGGGGTAGAGGTAGATGCCGTCGCCCCCGGCCGGCACCAGGATCTCCGGGACCATCGGCTCGAAGCCCACCACCTGCAGCAGTCCATCGACGTCGATGTGCTTGGCGGTGAGGCCGCCGCGCATCACGTTGTCCGAGTTGGCCATGATCTCCACGCCGGTGCCGCGCAGGTAGGCGTGCATCACGCCGGCCTCGAGGGCCACGGCCTCGCCGGGCTGCAGCGCGAAGCGGTTCATCAGCAGCGCCGCCAGGATGCCCGGATCACCGGGGAAGTGCTCGTCCAGCTCGACCGCGGTGCGGGCGAACTCGCCCAGGCTCGCCGGCGCGTGCAGGCGTTCGACCGCGGCCGCGAGCACCACATCCACGAGATAGCGCCGCTCGGCCAGCGACAGCACGTCGAGGAACACCTCCTGCAGCGCCGGTGCGTCGCGGCGGTCCCGCAACGGCCCGATGACTGAGGCGAGCTCGTCGGCCACCCCGAGGCCCTCGAAGAGGCCTGCGGTTTCCACGGGATCCCGGAAGCCCAGCAGGCCCTCGAAGGGGGTGAGGGCCACGATGGCCTCCGGCTTGGGCCAGTCGTCCTTGAAGGAGCGCACCGGATCCGCGGGATGGAGACCCTGGAGGGATTCGCGCGCGTAGCCCACCTCGGCCTGCTCGCGCGACGGGTGCGCCTGCAGGCTGAGCGGCGAGGACGCGGACAGGATCTTCAACAGGAACGGCAGGCGGGCCCCGAACTGCGTCTCGGTGGCGCTCCCCAGGACGTGCGGCTCGTCCTGGACGAGATCCGCGAGCGCCCGCCCGTCGTCGAGGAACGCGTGCCCGCCCGGGTGGGTGCCCAGCCAGTACTCGGCCCACGGGCGCCCATCCGGGTCCCTACGGAGGATCGCGGGGATCTCGGTATGGCTTCCCCAGGCGAAGTGCTGGACGTGGCCGGTGAGTCGGCGCATGGCGATGGAGTCCTTGAGGTGTGGGGGCCAGGGTGCCCTCGACTGTACCGCGCACGCTGGGTCGACGGGGTGCCCAGCGGTCGCCGGCTAATGACACTGATGTGATTCGGGTTTAGACTGGGCGCCATGTCTGAAGCCTTCACCGTCAGCGCACCGGCCGAGTTGTCGGACCGTGACGCCGCGATCCTGGACTTCGAGGACCGATGGTTCACCTCGGCGGTGCCGAAGGAGCAGGCCATCATGGAGCACTTCAACCTGTCGTCGGCCCGCTACTACCAGCACCTCAACGTGCTCATCGACACCCCCGAGGCCTTGGCCTATCGGCCGCTCCTGGTGAAGCGTCTGCGCCGGATGCGCGGCCAGCGTCACGCCGCCCGCTCGGCCCGCCGGCTCAACGGCTGATCAGCCTCCGCAGCCCCAGCCTCAGCGGCATCGGCGGATTGCTGCGGTAGCCACCCTTGAGCAGGTCCGCCTGTACCTCGAAGTGATTGGCGCTGGCCCGGTCTCCGGTGCGCACCATGGACCACGCCACCGCCATCGCGTAGAGCGGCAGGAACGGCAGCCCCAGGCAGTAGGCGTACTGCCAGGCGTGGCCGTCCTCGTGCTCCATCAGCGTGGGCGTCGAGGCCTCCACCTCCTCCAGGCTCCGGCGGGGCACCAGCACCACCGACCCGATCGTCATGGCGCCGGCGTTGGTGATCGGCAGCCGCACCCGGTCCGCGACGATCAGATGGTCGCGGAGACGGAGCCGGGACCGACCCGCCAGCGCGACGACGAGGCCGAGCGGGGTGGACAGGTTGGCCAGGTTGGCGGCGTTGCGGAGGAGCCGCGGCAGATCAGTCGTCGGCCGCCGCTGTCGTCGAGAGCTGCGCGTCACAGGCCGAGCCTAACCTCCACTTCCGGCGACGAGAGCGCCTCGCAGCCACGAAATTCTTTGCACTCTCTTGTGTCGAGTGCTAATAATGGGGTTAGCACTCTCACGCTTTGAGTGCTACCGAACTGTGGTGAGGCTTAGCCGTCCGTCGCGGGCACCGCGGTTCACCCGACACTGCACACTCGGGGCTCCGGCCCCACTTGACGGGAGGACTCCCGAAACACCATGGCAAAGCTGATTGAGTTCAATGAGGAAGCGCGCCGCGCCCTCGAGCGTGGCATGAACACGCTGGCCGACGCGGTCAAGGTGACGCTCGGCCCCAAGGGTCGCAACGTCGTCCTGGAGAAGAAGTGGGGCGCCCCCACGATCACCAACGATGGCGTGTCCATCGCCAAGGAGATCGAGCTGGAGGACCCGTACGAGCGCATCGGCGCCGAGCTGGTCAAGGAGGTCGCCAAGAAGACTGACGACGTCGCCGGCGACGGCACCACCACCGCCACCGTCGTGGCACAGGCGATGGTCCGCGAGGGCCTCCGCAACGTCTCGGCCGGGGCGAACCCGATGAGCCTGAAGAAGGGCATCGAGACCGCTGTGGCCGCCATCGTCGCTGAGCTGGCCAACATGGCCATCGACGTCGAGACCAAGGAGCAGATCGCCGCAACGGCCTCGATCTCCGCCGCCGACGCCACCGTTGGCGAGATCATCGCCGAGGCGATGGACAAGGTCGGCAAGGAGGGCGTGATCACGGTCGAGGAGTCCAACACCTTCGGCCTGGACCTTGAGCTCACCGAGGGCATGCGCTTCGACAAGGGCTACATCTCGCCCTACTTCGTCACCGACGCCGAGCGCATGGAAGCCACCCTGGATGATCCCTACATCCTGCTCGCCAACTCCAAGATCTCCTCGCTGAAGGACCTCCTGCCGGTCCTGGAGAAGGTCATGCAGTCCGGCAAGCCCCTGCTGGTCATCGCCGAGGACGTCGAGGGTGAGGCCCTCGCAGGCCTGATCGTCAACAAGATCCGCGGCACCTTCAAGTCCATCGCGGTCAAGGCCCCCGGCTTCGGAGACCGCCGCAAGGCCATGCTGACCGACATCGCCATCCTCACCGGCGCCGAGGTCATCAGCGAGGAGGTCGGCCTGTCCCTGGACGCCGTCACCCTGGATCTCCTGGGCTCGGCTCGTTCCGTGCTGGTCACCAAGGACGAGTGCACGATCATCGAGGGCGCCGGCGAGTCCGCGCAGATCGAGGGTCGCGTCACGCAGATCCGTCGCGAGATCGAGAACTCCGATTCCGAGTACGACCGTGAGAAGCTGCAGGAGCGCCTCGCCAAGCTGGCCGGCGGCGTTGCCGTCATCAAGGTCGGCGCGGCCACCGAGGTGGAGCTCAAGGAGCGCAAGCACCGCATCGAAGACGCCGTCCGCAACGCAAAGGCCGCCGTCGAGGAGGGCATCGTGCCTGGTGGTGGCGTCGCGCTGCTGCAGGCGTCGAAGTCCGCCAAGGTCGAGGGCCTTGAGGGCGACGAGGCTGTCGGCGCGCAGATCGTCTTCAAGGCGGCCTCGGCCCCACTGAAGCAGATCGCGTTCAATGCCGGGCTCGAGGGCGGCGTGGTGGCTGAGAAGGTCGCACACCTGCCCGTGGGTCAGGGCCTCGACGCGGCCACCGGCGAATACGTCGACATGGTCGCGGCCGGCATCATCGACCCGGCCAAGGTCACCCGCTCGGCGCTGCAGAACGCGGCGTCCATCGCGGCGCTGTTCCTCACCACCGAGGCGGTCATCGCCGACAAGCCGGAGAAGGCCCCCGCGGGCGGCGCCGGCGGCGGCATGGACGAGATGGGCGGCATGGGCGGCTTCTGAGCCAACCCGTCGCACAGACATACCAGGAGGGCGGTCCCGTTTCGGGGCCGCCCTCCTGTGCTGCCCACTAGACTCGTCGGCGTGTCGACGGCGGGTCCGCCGCGACCTGTCGGAAGGGCCATCATGCTTCGATTCCTCGCGTCGACGGCGCTGCACCTGCTGGGCAACGCCGTGGGGCTCCTGGTTGCCTCGCTCGTCCTCGAGGGGTTCCACCTCCAGCCGCTCGGGTTCGTCTTCAGCGTGGTGTTCTTCACGGCCATCGAGGTGCTCCTCGGACCCTTCGTCCTCAAGATGGCCGTCACGCACATGCCCGCGCTGCGGGGCGGTATCGCGTTGGTGACCACCTTCGTCGGGCTGTTCCTCACCACGCTGTTCACCGGCGGTCTCCGGATCGAGGGGGTGACCACCTGGGTGCTGGCGCCGCTGATCGTGTGGGTGTCCGTGCTTCTCGCAGCCATCCTGCTGCCCATGGTGCTGTTCAAGAAGGTACTGGCCGAGCGGTCGGAGCAGAAGGCGGCCCGACCCGTCGTGTGATCACGAGCATCGAGATGGTGGGCGTAGCGGCCGGCGCGACCGGCGCCAGGCGGGCGGCGGAGACCGCCAGCATGAAGCTTGTGCGCGCTGAACTCATGCCAGTGGTGGTCGCCATCCTCGTCAGCAGGTTCGGCGATCGACGCTCGCTCGCCTACGGCGAGTTCATCACCCAGGTGGCCGAGGACCTCGACGAACTGCGCGACATCGGCTTTACCCTCCCTCGCACCGCGCAGGAGTATGTGGGGGACTGGATCCGCGACGGGTACCTCATCCGGCGGCCCACCGCGGCTCGCGAAGAGTCCGTCGAGCTGTCCCGCGGCGCCGCGGACGCGGTGCGTTTCGTCGGGGCGGTGGAGCAGCCTCACTCGGCCGTGACGTCGTCGCGCCTCAGCACCGTGACCGGGCTGCTGGGCGCGCTGGCGGCCGAGTCGGACACAGACCCGGCTACCCGGCTCGAGGCGCTGCACGCCAGGCGGGCTGAGCTGGACGACGAGATTCGCCGCATCGAGTCCGGCGAGATCCCTGTGCTCGACGACGCACTGGCCCGGGAGCGTCTTCAGGAGATCCTGCGCCTTGCCGGTGAGGTGCCCGGTGACTTCGCGAAGGTGGCCGACGATCTTGAGGCTCTCAACTCCTCCCTGAGGGAGCAGATCATCAACAACGAGGGCGCCCGCGGCGGCGTACTCGACGAGGTTTTCGCGGGCGTGGACCTGATCGAGAATTCCGAGGCCGGGCGAACCTTCGGCGCGTTCCACGAACTCCTCCTGGACCCTGTGTTGTCGGACACCTTCCATCGCGCCGTCGACGCGGTGCTCGAGCGCCCCTTCACCCTGGAGTTGCCGGCAGCCGACGCGGCCTTCCTGCGCCAGTTCCTCGTCGTCCTGCAGCGGGAGAGCGCCCAGGTGCGCCAAAGCCTGACCGACTTCTCGCGGAGCCTTCGACGATTCGTCGAGACCCAGGAGTATCGCGAACACAAGCGGCTGGCTGACGCGCTGTCCCGCGCGGAGCAGGTGGTGCTGCGCGTGATGGCGCGCGTGCACCCCACCACGGAGATCGGCCGAGACCTGGACCTCACCTCGATGTCCCTCTCGTCCATCGGAAGCTGGACACTGGAGAACCCGGCGGACATGCGCGCCACCGCAGATGTCCTCCGCGGGGAGGTGCTCGAGCTGGACCTGGAGCGGCTGAAGGCCTTGGTGAGGCTCACCGAGATCGACTTCTCAGAGCTCCAGCACAACGTGGCCGACACCCTCGACGCGCTCCCCGCGCCCACCGTCGGCGACGTGCTTGCCCGCCACCCCGCGACCCAGGGCCTGGCCACCGTCGTCGGGCTCCTCCTGCTGGCCGAGCAGCAGGCCTCGAGGGCACCTGGTTCCGAGCCGTGGACGTGGACCTCGCAGGCGGGCTCCCCACGAACTGTCAGTGCTCCGCGCTACGTTTTCACACAAGTACCGCCAGAGTGGAGTGCCCATGACGTTGCAGCCGGCCCCGCGGCGCGCTGATGAGGTTGTCGACGAGTTCGATGACGCTCCCGTCGAGCCGCCCGTGGATCACGGCGAGCTGGATCCGGCCACGCGCCGAGTCCTGCTGAGCCTCATCCGTGGCCCGTACCTGCGCGCAGATGAGCAGACGAAGGTGTGGTCCGCGCTGGTGCGTCACGAGGCCGTGGTGCGGACCCGGCTGGCGGACCTCTACCTTGATCTGGTGCTGGACCTGGACGCCGGGGTGGCGTTTGTGCGCAACCTCGAGATCGACGATGCGCCCAAGGTGGTGCGCGCACACCGACTGACCGTTCTCGACACTGCCCTGGTGCTGTTTCTGCGCCGGCGGCTGCTCGCCGGTCAGGGCTCGGCCAGCCGCACCTTCGTGGGGCGCGATGAGATCGAGGACCAGCTGCGCTCCTACCAGCGGCTCGTCGCCACGGACAAGAAGGGCTTCGCGGACCGCATCACGGCCTCGATCAACAAGATGACGAAGAACTCGGTGCTCCTGACAGCGGGCACGGAGGACCGGTGGGAGATCTCTCCGGTCCTGGCGCTGGTCTTCGGCTCCGACGAGGTGGCCGCGGTCACCGCAGACCTCTCCAGGCTGGTGGAATCGTGAGTCAGCATCGCCTGCGGCGCGTGCAGGTGGTCAACTGGGGCACCTTCGGCGGCGAATGGAGTTTCGCTGTGCCGTGGAAGGGCATGCTGCTGACTGGCCCGTCGGGCGCGGGCAAGTCCTCGCTGCTGGACGCGATGGCCGCCCTGCTGGTGCCGCCGGGCCGGATGCGGTTCAACGCCGCCGCCCAAGGCACCGACACGGGGGACCGTGAGCGAAGCCTCCTCACCTACGTCCGCGGCGCCCACAAGCGCGAGACGGACGAGGAGACCGGCGAAGTGGGCACGGCGTTCCTCCGCAGGGGCCCCACCTGGAGCGCTGTCGCGCTCACGTACGCGGACTCGGCCGGCACGGTCTCCACCCTGGTGCGCCTGTTTCACATCCGCGCCTCATCCACGGATGCACGGGACCTCAAGAGCATGTACATCCTGGCGCCCGAGCCGGTGGACGTCCTCACGCTCAAGAGCTACGTCGAGAACGGGATCGAGAACCGTCGGGTGAGCGCCGCGTTCCCGCACTGGGACTGCTACAGCGCAGACGCCTACACCGCCTTCTCGACGAAGTTCAGGCGGGTGCTGGGGATGGGCAGCCAGCAGGCTCAGATCCTGCTGCACAAAACCCAGTCGGCGAAGAACCTCACCAACCTGGACAACCTCTTCCGGGATTTCATGCTGGACCTCCCCGAGACGTTCAAGTTGAGCGACGCCACCGTCGAACAGTTTGAGGAGCTTCGGCTCGCGCACGCCTCGGTGGTGGATGCCCGCCGCCAGGTGGAGACACTGACCCCGTTGCGGGCCGTCGACGCCCAGCTGCGTGCGTTGGATGCTGAGCGGACGGCGCTGGCCGCTGAGGAGGAGTACCTGGGCACCTGGGTCCTGGTGCGGAGGCTGACGGGCGCCCGGGCTGAGTTGGATCGCGAGGCGCCGGTTCTGGAGAGGCTCGCTGCCGAGGTGCGGATCGCCGAAACCGCCCTCGATGAGGCAGCCGACGACGTGCGCCGCACCGAACGCGCCGTTGAGCAGTCCGGCGGCGCCCGGGTGGGGGCGTTGGAGGAGCTGCGCACGGCCCTGCAGAGCAGCCGCGACCAGCGGAACTCCCGCGCCGAGGAGTATGCGGCCGCCGCAGCTGAGCTCGGACTCGCGTTCCCCGGCGACGCCGTCGAGGCCGTCTCCTTCGGTGGGCGGCTCCAGGAGCGCGCCAGCGGACTCGCCGCAGACCGCGCCCGCCAGCGTGCCGGGCAGTTCGACCTCCTGACCCGCAAGGGAGACCTGGTGCGGAAGCGCGACGGTCTCGACGAGGAGTTGACCGCGCTCAGGCGCCACCGCTCCAACCTCGATGCCCGCCTCCTGCACGTGCGGGAGCGGCTCGCCGGCCTGCTGCACGTCGAAGAGACGCGGCTGCCCTTCGTCGGCGAACTGATCCAGGTGAAGGCGGATGAGGCGGGGTGGACCGGGGCCATCGAGCGAGTGCTGGGATCTCTGGCGCGCACCCTCGTCATACCCGAGCAGCACTATCTCGCGGCCGCGGAGTTCATCGACGGCGAGTTCCTCGGTACCCGGCTCGTGTACGAGCGGGTCCGGGCGGCGGAGCCGGTGGCTGCGGAGGTCAGCGCCCCCGGCGGATCGCTGGTGGCGAAGGTGGACATCGCGGAGGGTCCGTTCGCGGGCTGGCTGGCGGATCGGCTGATGCGCCGCTACGACTACGCGTGCGTGCCGAGCCCGGCAGGGTTCGCCGGGGTGGAGCGGGCGGTCACCCGCCAGGGCCAGGTCAAGCACTCCGCGGCTCTCCACGAGAAGGACGATCGCCGCAGAGTCGAGGACCGCTCCCGCTGGGTGCTCGGATTCTCGACGGAGGCGAAGGAGGCAGAGCTTGTCGAGCGGCTTGGCGTGGCGGAGCGTGAGCTGGCCGAGGTGGAGCAGCGCCTCACGGAACTCGACGAGGGGGAGCGGCGGCTGCGCGGTCTGGAGGCTGCGCTCGGTCGGTTGGCCGGTTTCGCGTGGGACTCGGTGGACGCGGCACCGGTGGAGGCGCAGCTCAGGAGTGTCGAGCGGGAGCTGGACCAGTTGCGCGAGTCGCACAGCGATCTGCGCCAGCGGGAGGCCGAGCGGGACCGCGCCCTTGCCGCGCACAGCCGGGCCGAGCAGGACCGGCGGAGGCTGGTTGGGCGGCACGACGAGAAGGCCTTGGTCGTGGCGCGGCTCCTCAGCAGCATCGAGCGTTGGCAGGCCGACATCGACGGGGCCTCCACGGTGCCGGAGGGGGTGTCCGCGGCTCTGGACTC
Source organism: Tessaracoccus sp. MC1627 (assembly GCF_014164725.1). Classification (NCBI taxonomy): domain Bacteria; kingdom Bacillati; phylum Actinomycetota; class Actinomycetes; order Propionibacteriales; family Propionibacteriaceae; genus Tessaracoccus; species Tessaracoccus sp. MC1627. The sequence goes on from NZ_JACJGA010000001.1 coordinate 909,703, forward strand.
GAGGCTCCTGCGCCTGGCGGTGCCCGAGGAGAGGGCCGAGGTCGCGATGCGGGCTGAGTTCCGAGACGTGGCCGAGGCCATTCAGCGGCGCACGGCGAAGGCGGAGCGTGCGGCCGCCACGGCCATGGCGGAGTACGGCCGTGGCTGGCAGAACCAGGCGGCGGACTGGGGAGACACCGTCGACTACCTCCCGGAGTACCTGCAGCGCCTCGAGGACCTCGAGTCGGACCGGCTTCCCGAGTTCGAGGAGCGGTTCTTCTCGCTGCTGCAGAGCCAGGCGCGCAACAACGTCAGCCAGCTGGCCATGATGATCAGGGGGGCCAGGCGGGAGATCCGCAGCCGCGTTGACGAGGTGAACAAGTCGCTGCTGATGACGGCGTTTTCACCCACGGGGTTTCTGCAGATCGAAGTGCGGGACAGGTCCCTGCCGGATGTGGACACCTTCCTGGCCACGCTCAACGCGATCACGTCCGGGTCGGTGATGGACTCTGTGGCCGCCGGTTCACCCCAGGAGCGAGAGGCGGCCGAGGCCCGGTTCGTCCTTATGCAGGGCCTGCTCCAGCGGCTGGGATCGGCCGATGCCGCTGACAGGGCGTGGCGTGAGCGGTGCCTGGACACGCGCCAGCACGTCGCCTTCCAGGCGCGGGTGATGGACGCCGACGGTGTTCAGCTGGACGTGTTCACAGGCTCGGGCGGCAGGTCCGGCGGTGAACGGCAGAAGCTCGTCACCTTCTGCCTCGCGGCCGCGCTGCGGTTCCAGCTCGCCCCGCCGGGAAGGACCGAGCCCACCTACGCGCTCGTAGTCATCGACGAAGCCTTCGACAAGGCGGACCACACCTTCACCCAGGCCGGCCTGGAGGTGTTCCGCTCCTTCGGCTTCCAGCTGCTCCTCGCCACCCCGATGAAGATGCTGCAGACCATCGACGACTATGTCGGCGGCGTCGTCATGGTCACCAACGAGCCGGGCCGAGGCTCCGCGCTGCAGGAGCTGCATTACGACGTCGACGCCCCGATCGCGGGCTCGGAGGGCGCCCAGGAGGTCCTGCTGTGAGAACGGTCACGGACCTCCAGGGCTGGGCGGTCCGCCGATGGCGCACACACTGGCCGGACTGGCTCGCGAACCCCGACTCATCCCGGGTGTCGTGGCCGCTGCACCCGCCCACTGAGCGCGAGCTCGCGGCGGACCCCGACGGGATCGCCCGCGAGGTGGCCCACTGGGCCGCCGTCGAGCAGACGCCGGGGCTGGTCGTGGAGTGGGTCGAGCGCCGGTCGGGGACTTTTGGGCGCCAACGGCTCCCGGCCAGGGTGACGGCAGAGCCCGCAGCGATGGCGTCGCTGGCCGGTGAGCGCCAGACCTGGGCGCGGGCAGCCGAGGCAGTGGGCATGCTGCGCCGCGCGTGGCCGGACCGGGACCTGACGGCATCGGTGCGGGAAGCCGCCAAGAGCCTTGGGAAGCTCGGCGAAGAGGATGTGACCAGGCTGCTGGCGGTGCTCGGCTGGCTGGAGGCGCACCCGGAATCAGGACTGTGGGAACGCGAACTGCCGGTGACCGGCATCGACTCCAAATGGCTCGAACGGCATCGGGGGCTGGTGGACGCGCTCCACGAGGGGATCGTCGGTGGCGCGGCCGGGCTCCGCAGGCACGGACCCGTGTTCCGCGTCCGGTACCTGGACTCCGCTCTCACCGACGGCCCGCGAGAGTTCGCCGTCGGAATGTCAGGGATGGCGTCCCTGACGGCCGCGGGCCGCGTGCTGCTGGTGGAGAACCTCACCTCGCTGCTGGCGCTGCCCGACCTACCAGGCACCGTCGCGGTGCACGGCATGGGCTTTTCGGCGCCGTCACTGGCCCACGTGCCGTGGATCCGTGACGCGGACGAGGTCTGGTACTGGGGTGACGTGGACACCTACGGCCTGCTCATCCTCGGCCAGGTGAGGGCTGCCCTGCCGAGCGTCCGCTCGGTCCTCATGGACCCCGCGACCCTGCAGGCGCACAGCCAGTGGGCGGGGACCGAGCCCAGCCCGTTCCGCGGTGAGATCGGCTTCCTCACCGCCGACGAACACCGAACGCTCTCCGCACTCCGCGACGGAGACCTGCGCCTCGAACAGGAGCGCATCCCGCGCGCGCACGCCCACGCCGCCCTGCGCTCCGCGCTGCGCGCCTCCGCACGCCAGAGGCCCGGCGTTGGCAAGATGGCCACATGAATCTGCTGGAGGTCATCGCACTGCACGCGGCAGACGCCGAGCGGGCCGAGGCCGGCGGTGCGGACCGGATCGAGCTGCTCGGCACCATGGACGACGACGGGCTCTCCCCGGAGCCGCGAGCAGTCGAGAAGGTGCGCCGCGCCACGTCGATCCAGATCCGGCCCATGGTGCGTCTCCGCGCGGGCTTCGGCACCGACGGCGGCGAGGTCACCCGGCTGAAGGGCCTGATCGCCGGCTACCTGGACGCCGGCGCCGACGGGGTGGTCCTGGGCTTCCTCAATGGCCTCAACCGGATCGACAAGGAAGTGGTCAGCGAGCTCGTCGGCGACGGCGCGTTCCCGTGGACCTTTCATCGCGCCATCGACCACTGCCTGGACCCCGATCGCGCCTGGGCCGACCTGCGCACGCTTGCCCGCCTGGACCAGGTCCTCACCGCCGGGTCCGCCCGCGGTGTCGAGCACGGACTCGACGACCTGGTGCGCAGGGCCCGCGCTGATGCGGACGTGGCCCGCCTCATCATGGCCGGCGGCGGGCTGACCCCCGAGCACGTGCCGTGGCTGGTCCGGGCCGGCGTCAGATCCTTCCACATCGGCTCCCCGGCCCGCCCGGGACGCTCCTTCAAGGCATACGTCGACTCGGACCTGGTGGCCAGCTGGCGCGACCTCATTGACGACGAGGTGGCCCACACCAGGCATCCCCATGGGTGATCGCCGGGTCCATCGCCGGCTGGCCGCGCGCGTGATCGTGCTCGCTGAGGATCAGGTGCTCCTCATGGGCGACGTGGACCCAGGGGTTCCCGGCTCCCGATTCTGGCAGGCGCCGGGCGGGGGAGTGGAGGCCCGCGAAAGGATCCGTTCCGCTGCGGCGCGTGAGCTCGACGAGGAGACCGGCCTGGTCGTCGACGAGCGCGCGCTCCTCGGCCCCGTCGCGGTGCGGCGCCTGTTCCGTGGCTACTCGGACCGCATCCTGGTTCAGGACGAGACGTTCTTCCTCTACCGCACGCAGTGGTTCGAGCCGGTGGCTGCGGGCCTCACGGAGCGCGAACGCTCCCGCCACGTGGCCACGCGGTGGTTTCCCCTCGACGACCTGCCCGAGAACACCTGGCCGCCGCAGATCGCGGCCCTGGCGCGATGGGACGGGCCGGAACCCGTGGAGCTGGGTGACGTGGAGGAGTCGACGGTGCCGATCGAAGCCGGGGACCTCTAGGCGCGCAGGGCGCCGACGACGAACACGATCGTGAACACCAGCGAGGCGAGCATTCCCACCAGCGAGTCTCTGCCGAGGGTGTCCATGAGCAGCTGCCAGCCAAGCGTGGCCAGGCCGATCGCCAGCGCCGAGCGGCCCGCTCGGCCGGTGAGCGCCTCGGTGCGCATCCCGAGTCCTCCGGCGGCCGTCAGCACGAACGGCGACAACGACGGCAGCACGAAGCCGAGGAAGCACAGCCCGCCGGCGATGAAGGCCAACTGCTTCTGCGCGGCCAGTGGGCGTTGAGGCGGGCCGACGGGTGGGGGCGGCGGATACCCAGTGGGGGTCGGGTGGCCGGTGGGCGTCGGGGCCGGGAATGGCGCGGGTGGCTGTGCGCGCCTGGGGGCCGCCTCCGCGAGGGGTTGGGGAACAGCCGGGGGCGGCGAGGGCGCCAACTCGCCCGGCGGCGGGAGCCTTGGGCCGGTGGGCGGCGGCAATTGGTCCCCCATGGCGCTCGCCCATTCCCGCCCTACGGGCTGGGGTGCGGAGGTGACGATGGGGTCGCGCGGGTCCCGCTTCACCGCGACACCCGGGCCCGGCGTCAGCGCGGACGCCGCGACGGCGAAGGAGTCCCGAGGGTCCCTGGCCTGCTTCGGGCCGCTGGACAGTTGTGCGAGTGGAGCCTGGGGGGCCGCGTCGAATCCCGAGGGCGCCGCGATCGGGCCGGGCGTGGCGGACTTCCACTGGTCCCCGGAGGGCAGTGGCTCGACGCGGGGGGTGGCGAAGCCCTCGGGCCGCTCCGTGGGCGCGTAGGCCGCGCCGTCCTTCCAACTCGCCATGCCCCCATGCTACCGACGCCTCCGGCACCTGACGCGGGCAGGCGACTGCGCACTCAAGATGCTCATGTTCCGCTCTTGTGATCAGAAAACGCGCGTTCTGGCTGGCCCGGGCCTACTGTCATCGTGACGCGCTGCCAGACCTGGGCTGCGCACGGTTGAGGCGGAGGTCCGGAAGATGGAAGTGGTGCTGTGCGCGGATGCGCAGGCCGTGGGTGAGCTGGCGGCGGACCGGGTGACCCAGTATCTGCAGGGAATCCCCACCCCGGTGCTCGGCCTGGCCACGGGCAGCTCGCCGCTGCGCCTCTACGAGGAGCTGGCCCGCCGCGTCCAGGCCGGGACGCTCGACGTGTCGCACGGCCTCGGGTTCGCGCTGGACGAGTACGTGGGCATCGACCCCGGGCACCCCGAGAGCTACCGCAGCGTGATCACCCGCACCGTCGTCGAGCCTCTGCGGATGGACCCCGCCAGGGTGAGCGTGCCCGACGGCACCGCGACAGACCTGCAGGCGGCGGCGGACCGCTACGACGCGGCCATCGCGGCTGTCGGGGGCGTCGACGTCCAGATCCTCGGCATCGGCACCAACGGGCACATCGGTTTCAACGAGCCCTTCTCGTCGTTCGCCTCCCGCACGCGGATCAAGACGCTCACTCCCGAGACCCGCCGCGACAATGCCCGCTTCTTCGACGCCACCGAACAGGTCCCGTCGCACTGCGTCACCCAGGGCCTGGGTACCATCATGGAGGCCCGCGTGGCGCTCATGGTGGTCACCGGAGAGCACAAGGCGGCAGCTGTCGCGGCGATGGTCGAGGGCCCCGTCGCGGCCTCCTGTCCGGCCTCGATCCTGCAGTTCCATCCGCGGGCGGTGATTATCGTCGACGAGGCGGCTGGGTCCAGGCTGAGGAACGCCGGGTACTTCCGGGAGATCGCCGAAACAGAGCGCACGCTCCCCGGTCTCGGCGGGCGCTGACGCGGCTGCGGCTCCATTGGGGTTCGGCGCTCCGGAGCGGATAGACTGCGCGTTCTGACTACTCCTAGTGCAAGTGAGGGCGACGTGCCTACCGGTAAAGTGCGATTCTTCGACGCTGAGAAGGGCTTTGGGTTCATCACCAAGGACGACGGCGGCGATGTCTACGTGCGCTCCAATGCGCTTCCCGCCGGCGTCGAGGCGCTCAAGGCGGGGCAGCGCGTCGAGTTCGGCGTGATCGAGGGCCGCAAGGGCGAGCAGGCGCTGAGCCTGCGGGTGCTGGAGCTGCCGCCGTCGCTGTCCAAGGCCTCCCGCAAGGACCCGGAGCAGATGGCGGTGATCGTCGAGGACCTGATCAAGATGCTCGACGGCATCGGTAACGACTATCGCCATCGCAGGCACCCGGACACCAAGCACGCCACGCGCGTGGCCGAACTGCTGCGCCGCGTCGCCGACGAACTGGAGCTGTAAGACAGATGCCCAAGCCCAAGCTTGATGTCGTGGCGGCCTCGGCCGTGGATCTGGCCCGCGCCGCCGCCGTCGAGGTGGGCGGCGGGGACTCGGTCGGCGAGCACCTCGGCGTGCTGGCGGAGGACGGCGACAGGGTGGTCACCCACTCGTTCGAGAGCCTCCACCCCGGCTACCGGGACTGGCATTGGGCGGTCACGCTTGTGAGGGCCTCGCGCGCCAAGGAGGCCACCGTCAACGAGGTGGTGCTGCTGCCGCTGCCCGGTGCCCTCCAGGCGCCGGCGTGGGTGCCGTGGGCCGATCGGATCGGGCCTGGGGACATCACCCCCGGCACGCTGATGCCCACCCCCGACGATGATCCGAGGCTCGAGCCCGGCTTCGCTGCCACGGACCTGCCCGCGGACGCGGACACCTCCGAATGGGTGCAGCTGCGCACCACTGTGGCCGAGCTCGGCCTGGGCCGCCCGCGGGTGCTCAGCAGGTTCGGCCGCGACGAGGCGGCTGAACGCTGGCTCGAAGGCCCGCCCGGGCCCGACGACGAGGGCTCCCGAGAGGCGCCCGCCCCGTGCATGACCTGCGGCTACTTCGTCGCGCTCCGAGGCTCACTGGGCACGCTGTTCGGGGCCTGCACCAACCAGTACTCGCCCTGGGACGCGCACGTGGTGTCGTTGGAGCACGGCTGCGGAGGGCACTCGGACGTCGTGGACGCCGAGCGCGCCAGGGAGCTGCCGGCCCCGTCGTTCGACACCATCACCATCGACGAGAACCTGTTCGACTGAGCCTGGCACCGCCCACAACCCGGGGCTGGTGCTGACGCGGCGCCGCGAGGCCGTACGATAACCGTCCGTGGTTACCAATACTCCCAAGGCAGCACGGCTGCACCCAGAAACCGAGCCCCCGCGATCCGGCCTCGACGGATTCTTCGAGATCACCAAGCGCCACTCCACCGTCGGTCGGGAGATCCGCGGCGGCCTGGTGACGTTCTTCGCGATGGCCTACATCATCGCCCTCAACCCACTCATCATCGGCACCGCCGTCGACAAGAGCGGCAACCTCATCTCGGGGCAGCCGAAGTTCACCGACGCCGCCATGACGGTGGTCAACGACGCGGCGGTCGGCCAGTCGATCGGCATGGTCGCGGCGGCCACGGCGCTGATCGCGGGCCTCCTCACGCTCGCGATGGGTGTCATCGGCCGGTTCCCGATGGGCCTGGCCACCGGCCTGGGCCTCAACGCGCTGGTCGCCTACGTCCTGGCGCCCCAGATGACCTGGCCGCAGGCCATGGGTCTGGTGGTGTGGGAGGGCATCCTCATCTTCATCCTGGTGTTGACCGGCTTCCGCACGGCGGTCTTCAAGGCCATCCCACGGACGCTGCGCACGGCCATCTCCGTCGGCATCGGCCTGTTCATCGCCTTCGTCGGCCTGATCAACGCCGGCATCGTGCGCAAGCCCGCCGGCGCGCCCCCCGTCGAGCTAGGCATCAACGGCTCGCTCATGGGCTGGCCCATCGCCGTGTTCTTCCTCGGCATCATGGTGCTCATCGCGCTGCACGTGCTGAACGTCAAGGGCGCGATGCTCATCTCCATCCTCGTGGCGACGGTCGCCGCGGTGATCATCGAGGCCATCGCGAAGATCGGGCCGCAGTTCACCGCTGACGGACTCAACCCCGTCGGGTGGTCGCTCAACGTGCCGCAGCTCTCCAACCTCGCCCTGCTGCCGGACCTGGGCCTGATCGGCCGCGTCGACATGATCGGCGCCTTCTTCCCCGAGGGCGAGTTCTCGATCACCAACTTCCTCGCGCTGGCCATCCTCGTGTTCTCCCTGTTGCTGGCCGACTTCTTCGACACCATGGGCACCGTCGTGGCCGTGGGCAGCGAGGGTGGGCTGCTGGACGAGCACGGCATGCCGCCGCGCACCACCGAGATCCTGCTCGTGGACTCCGTGGCCGCCGCGGCCGGTGGCTTGGGCTCCGTGTCGTCGAACACCTGCTACATCGAGTCGACGGCTGGCGTCGGCGAGGGTGCCCGCACGGGCCTCGCGTCGGTGGTGACCGGCGCTGCCTTCCTGGCGGCGATCTTCCTGGCGCCGCTGATCAACATGGTGCCCTCCGAGGCCGCCGCACCGGTCCTCGTCTTCGTCGGGTTCCTCATGATCGCCCAGGTGGTGGACGTGGACTGGAACGACGCCGAGGTGGGCATCCCCGCGTTCCTGACCATCATCCTGATGCCGTTCTCCTACTCGATCACCACGGGCATCGGCGCCGGTTTCCTCGCCTACGTGTTCATCAAGCTCGTCAAGGGGCACGCCAAGCAGGTGCACCCGCTGATGTACGTGGTGGCGGCGCTGTTCGTCATCTACTTCATCCAAGGCGCCCTCATCGGCCTGATCAACTGAGCCCAACCTCCCGGCCCACGCGGCCGCGACACAGCCCATCGGGATCCGTCAAGCAACCACGGATGGCGATGAAGCGTCAGTGTCGCGTCCGCGTGGGCCGGTAGTCTGTCGCCCATGTTCCAGAAGGTATTGGTAGCCAATCGAGGCGAGATCGCCGTCCGCGCCTTCCGCGCGGCCTACGAACTCGGCTTCCGCACCGTCGCCGTCTTCCCGTACGAGGATCGCAACGCGGACCACCGGATCAAGGCGCAGGAGTCCTACCTCATCGGGGAGGAGGGCCATCCGGTCCGCGCCTACCTGGACATCGACGAGATCATCCGCGCGGCCAAGGAGTCCGGCTCGGACGCCATCTACCCCGGATACGGCTTCCTCTCGGAGAACCCGGATCTCGCCTCGGCCTGCGCGGCCAACGGCATCACGTTCATCGGCCCCTCCGCCGACGTATTGACGCTGGCCGGCAACAAGGTGCGCGCCATCACCGAGGCGCGCCGCGTGGGCGTCCCCACCCTCGCGTCCTGCCCGCCCTCCACGGACACCGACGAGCTGATCAGGGCCGCCGAGGAGATCGGATTCCCCGTCTTCGTCAAGGCTGTCGCCGGCGGCGGGGGCCGCGGAATGCGCCGCGTGGACGACCCCTCCAGGCTGGCCGACGAACTGGGCGCGGCCATGCGCGAGGCCGAGGCCGCGTTCGGAGACGCCACCGTCTTCATCGAGCAGGCCGTCGCGGCACCGCGACACATCGAGGTCCAGATCCTGGCAGATACCCAGGGCAACGTGGTGCACCTCTTCGAGCGGGACTGCTCCATCCAGCGCCGGCACCAGAAGGTGATCGAGATCGCGCCCGCGCCCCACATCTCGCAGGAGCTGCGCGACGCTCTCACTGCGGACGCGGTGAAGTTCGCTCGTGCCATCAACTACACCTGCGCCGGCACCGTCGAGTTCCTCGTCGAGACCGAGGGTGAGCGCGCGGGGCGTCACGTGTTCATCGAGATGAACCCGCGCATCCAGGTGGAGCACACCGTCACCGAGGAAATCACCGACGTCGATCTGGTGCAGGCGCAGATGCGCATCGCCGCCGGCGAGTCCCTGGATGAGATCGGCGTACGGCAGGACGAGCTGCAGATCCGGGGGGCCGCGCTCCAGTGCCGGATCACCACCGAGGACCCGCAGAACTCGTTCCGCCCCGATACCGGCCTCATCACCGCCTACCGCTCCGCCTCGGGGGCCGGCATCCGGCTCGACGGCGGCACCACCGGAACCGGCGTCGAGATCAGCCCCCACTTCGATTCGCTGCTGGTCAAGCTCACCGCCCGAGGCCGCGACTTCCCGATGGCCGTTGCCCGAGCCCGTCGGGCGCTGGCGGAGTTCCGCGTCCGTGGCGTGGCCACCAACATCCCCTTCCTGCGGGCGGTCCTGGACGATCCGGACTTCGCCGAGGGCGCTGTCACGACGGCGTTCATCGACCAACGCCCGTATCTCCTCCACGCGCGCACTCCCGCGGACCGGGCCACGAAGCTGCTGCGGCACCTCGCCGAGGTGACGGTCAACCGGCCCAACGGTGAAGCGCCGACCACGCTCGAACCCCTGACGAAGCTGCCCAAGGCAGACCTCGCCTCGCCCGCGCCCGACGGCGCCCGCCAGCGGTTGCTGGCGCTCGGGGCGGAGGGCTTCGCGCGGGAGTTGCGCGAAGCTGTGCCCGTGCGGATCACCGACACCACCTACCGCGACGCCCACCAGTCGCTGCTGGCCACCCGGGTGCGCACCCGGGACCTGCTCGCCGTCGCCCCCACCCAGGCGCGTCTGCTGCCGCAGATGTTCTCGGTGGAGTGCTGGGGTGGGGCCACCTACGATGTGGCGCTGCGGTTCCTCGGCGAGGATCCGTGGGAGCGCCTCGCCACGCTCCGCGAGGCGATGCCCAACCAGAACCTGCAGATGCTGCTGCGCGGCCGCAACACCGTCGGCTACACCCCGTACCCCACGGAGGTGACCAATGCCTTCGTCGCGGAGGCGGCCGCCACGGGCGTGGACATCTTCCGGATCTTCGACGCCCTCAACGACGTCGAGCAGATGCGCCCGGCGATCGAGGCCGTGCGGGGCACCCCGTCGGTGGCGGAGGTGGCGCTCTGCTACACCTCCAACCTCCTGGACCCGGCCGAGAAGATCTACACGCTGGACTACTACCTGCGGCTGGCCGAGCAGATCGTCGACGCCGGCGCGCACATCATCGCCATCAAGGACATGGCCGGCCTGCTGCGTCCCGAGGCGGCCCGCCGGCTCGTCACAGCGCTGCGTGACCGGTTCGACCTGCCCGTCCACCTGCACACCCACGACACCACCGGCGGCCAGCTCGCCACGCTGATGGCGGCCATCGACGCCGGCGTCGACGCGGTGGACGTGGCCAACTCGGCGATGAGCTCGACGACGTCGCAGCCCCCGATGTCCGCACTGGTGGCGGCGCTGGACCAGACCGAGCGCCAGTCCGAGCTGGACCCACAGGCTGTGCTGGACCTGGAGCCGTACTGGGAGGCGGTGCGCAAGATGTACCGGCCGTTCGAGTCCGGGCTTCCCGCCCCGACGGGCCGCGTGTACAGCCACGAGATCCCCGGGGGGCAGCTGTCCAACCTTCGCCAGCAGGCGATCGCGCTGGGCCTGGGGGAGAAGTTCGAGGCCATCGAGGACATGTACGAGGCGGCCGACAAGATCCTCGGCCGGCCCACGAAGGTCACCCCGTCGTCGAAGGTGGTGGGAGACCTCGCCCTGCATCTGGTGGCGGTGGGCGCGGAGGCCGCCGCATTCGAGGCGGACCCGCAACGCTTCGACATCCCGGACTCGGTGATCGGATTCCTCAACGGCGAACTGGGCGAGCCCGCCGGCGGCTGGCCCGAGCCGTTCCGGAGCAAGGCCATCGAGGGCCGCCGCACGCCAGCGCGCGTGACCGAGGTGGCCGACGACGACCTCGCCCTCCTCGCCCAGCCCGGCCGCACCCGTCAGGAGACCCTCAACCGGCTCCTGTTCCCCGGCCCCACGAAGGAGTTCCAGCAGCAGCGTGAGGACTTCGGGGACATCTCCGTGCTGCCCACCGTGCCGTACCTGTACGGCATGGAGCGGGGCAAGGAGTACCCCATCACGCTGGAGAAGGGCGTCACGCTGCTGGTGGGCATCGAGGCGATCTCGGAGCCGGACAAGCGCGGCAAGCGGAGCGTGATGTGCCTGCTCAACGGCCAGATCCGCCCGGTGCGGGTGCGCGACCTGAAGATCAAGTCCGAGGTGGCGACGGCGGAGCGCGCCGATTCGAAGAACAAGGGCCATGTCGCGGCGCCGTTCAGCGGTGCCGTCACGCCGACGGCCGAGGCGGGCGCGAGGGTCGCGGTGGGGGATCAGGTGGCCACCATCGAGGCCATGAAGATGGAGGCCGCCATCAACGCCCCCGTCGCGGGCGTGGTCAAGCGAGTCGTCCTGACCGGCACCACGCAGCTCGAGGGCGGCGACCTGGTGCTGGTGATCGATCCCGAGTGATCGGCGGGGCTAGGCGGTGGTTCCCACCACCACCACGTCGAGGTGCGGCTGCCCTGAGGCAACGGTGAGTACCTCGATGAGGGGGGTGAGGAACCTCCGGTCCTCGTCGGTCAGCTCGGGGTGGTCGAACGCCGCGCGCAACCCGGCCAGTGTCTCGACGGCGTGCACGTGCTTGGCGTAGCCGGCAACCTGTCCCGGCTGGATGCGCAGGGCGATGCCCAGGTCGCGGTCCGCGAGGCTGCGCAGCGAGTAGTCGCTGTTGAGCCCGGCCCGGGCGAGGTTCCATTCGGTGCGCTCGAAGGCGGCCTCGTCCCAGACCACCCTCCTGGTGGCGGCGGCCAACTCCTCCAGCCACGCGATCAGCACCCGCCACGACGGGGCCACCCGGTCCGGGGCGATGTAGGCGCCGTCGAGCAGCGCGTCCACGTCCGCGCTCGAGGGCGCGGCGGGATCGACGGCCATGGAGGGGTCGCGGCGAAGGAGGGGACGCAGCCAGCTGCGGTGTGCGGGGGCGGGGCGGGCAAAGTAAGCGGCCGCCGAGGCCCGAAGCCGTTCGGCGAGGGCGGGGGAGGCGCCGAAGATGTCGCGCACATCGTCGATGGCGATGGCGCACGCGACGAGCTGTTGCATGCATCCAACGGTAACCGTGGGCGTACCATCGGCACAGTGAATCCGAGAACTCGCCGCATCATCGTCACGGGCGTCCTGGTGGCGCTCGTTCTCATCGCGGTGATCGGCGCCATCCTGCCTGCCTGGGCCGAGGACGTCGAGCCGCCGGAGGGTTCCACGCCGGTGGTGGGCATGGCCTACGGCTCGGGCTCGTCGACGCTGTGGCTGGCCGGTCCGTCGGCCGACGACGGGGTGGTCGTGTCCGCGGAGGACGGCAGGGAGATCTCGTTCGGGGGTGACCCTGAATCGGTCCAGGCGCTCGCCTGGCGGGGAGACCGGTTGTGGGTGGGCGACATCGGTGATCCGGACGCGTCCCGTGACTTCGTGGTGGTGTTCCGGCTCAGTGAGCTGACCGAGTCGCGGCTGACCTACTTCGCCTACGACTTCGTCTACGAGGACGGACCGCACGACGCGCAGGCCTTGATGATCTCGGGCCGCGGCCGCATCTACATCGCCACCGCAGGGGCGGACCCCGGCATCTACCGCGCCGAGCTCGAACCGTCGCGTCAGGAGATGAACACCTTGACCCGCGTCGTCGACGCTCCGGAGGGAGTCACGGACGGGGTGTTCCTCTCCGACGGCACCACCCTGGCGCTCCGAACGGGCGTGGGCATTGAGTACATCGACGCGCTGACGTGGGAGCCGTTGGCCACCGACACCATCATCGGGGCCCCTGAGGGCGAGTCGCTTGCAGTGGGGCCGGATGACCAGATCTTCGTCGGCGGCAACCCTCTGATCCGCGAGGTCGAGGTTCCGTCGTCGGACGTCACCACGACGGTCGCGCCCCCGGTGGATCCATCGGCATCGGCATCCCCCTCGCCGGACGCCTCGGCGTCCGCGTCGCCGTCGGCCAGCGCCGAGGCGGAGGAGCCCGGGCCCGAGTCGGCCCCGGCCCGCACCGGCACGACGATCGCGCTGCTGCTCGCGGGCCTCGTCGCCCTGATCGCGGGTGCGGTGACCTTCTTCGTCCGCACCTGATTGGATGAGGCCATGGCCCATCAGCTCACCGTCGCCCACGCCGTCACTCCGGAAGGGGTGATCGACGACGCCACCATCGTGATCGAGGGCGGACGGATCGTGTCCATTGAGCCGGCCGGGGGAGGGGGCGCGCTGTGGGCGGTCCCAGGCTTCGTCGACACCCACTGCCACGGCGCCGTCGGCGTCAGCTTCGGCGACCCGGACCCGGCCCGCAACCTCGAGGCCATCGCGTACCACAGGACGCACGGCACCACCACGATCTTCGCCAGCACCGTCACCGAGCCGTTGGAGAAGCTGGAGGCGCAGTTGGCGGTGCTCCGCGCCCTGTATGACGCGGGAGATCTCGCGGGCATCCACCTCGAGGGCCCCTTCCTGGCCACGGAGCGCAAGGGCGCCCACGACGAGGCGCTCCTGCGCGTACCGGACCCGGCCTCGGTCGAGCGGCTTATCTCCGCGGGAGGCCCGGCGCTGCGGATGATCACCCTCGCCGTGGAGCTCGAGCACGCCGAGGTCGCGACGCGTCGCTTCATCGAGGCGGGTGTGGCGGTGGCGTTCGGGCACTCCGACGCCGACGACATCCAGACCGCGGAGTCCATCGAATGGGGCGCCACCGTCGCCACCCACCTGTTCTCAGCGATGCGCTCGATCCACCACCGCGACCCCGGGCCGGTGCCGGTCCTTCTGGCCGACCAGCGCGTGATGGTGGAGCTGATCTGCGACGGGGTCCACCACAAGCCCGTGATCGCCGCGATGAGCATCGACGCCGCCACGCCCCGTCGAGTCGCCTTGGTCACCGACGCCATGAGCGCCACCGGCAAGGGCGACGGGCGCTACATCCTGGGCGAGCTCGAGGTGGAGGTCTCCGGCGGCACCGCGCGGCTCGTCACTGCAGACGGAGCACCCGGCGCGATCGCCGGCTCCACCCTGACCATGGACAAGGCGTTCGAGTTCGTGGTGCAGGAGGTGGGGGTGAGTATCCCCGACGCGGCACTGATGGCGGCCACCACTCCCGCGGCCTGGCACCGGCTCGACGACGTGGGCCGCCTCGCGCCCGGCTGCTGGGCCGACGTCTGCCTCGTCGACGACGACGGGCGCCTGCACGCGGTGATGCGTCGCGGCGAGTGGGTGGTCCCGCCTCGGCCCTGATCGCGCTGGGTCCGCGACACTAGGATGGGTGGCGAAGGGGGCAACCGGACATGAGTGACCTGATCGACACCACGGAGATGTATCTCCGCACCGTCTACGAGCTGTTGGAAGAGGGGGTGCAGCCCCTCCGCGCCCGGATTGCCGAGCGGCTGCACCAGTCCGGCCCCACCGTGTCCCAGACCGTCGCCCGCATGGAGCGCGACGGCCTCCTGCACGTCGACACCGACCGAACGATCCGCCTCACCCGCACCGGGGCCACGCTCGCCCGCGACGTGATGCGGAAGCACCGCCTGGCCGAGTGCCTGCTGACCGAAGTGATCGGGCTGGAGTGGGAGAAGGTGCACGACGAGGCCTGCCGCTGGGAGCACGTCATCTCCATCGACGTCGAGAAGCGGCTGGTGGCCATCCTGGATTCGCCCACCCGCTCGCCCTACGGCAACCCCATCCCGGGGCTCAAGGAACTGGGCGTGGACGTCGAACACACGCCGTTCCGGGAGCACGCGGACCCGCTTGCTGACCTCGTCACAGATCAACCGCAGCGCTTTGTGCTGCAGCGGATGAGCGAGAATCTGCAGGCGGATCACGGCATGCTGCCCGCGCTCGCCGCCGCCGGGTTCAGGCCGGGCGTCTCGCTGCTGGCCCACCGCGACGTGGACGTGGTGCGGGTGGATATCGACGGCGTCACCACGGACGTGGGTCTGTTCGCCTCCGAGCTGCTGTTCGTGAGTCGCGATGAGTGAGGACCATGAGGAGCTGAGGTGGCTCGGGACGAGCGGCCCGGGCGCCATGGAGGACGTGCTGAGCCGCGCCTACGGCGGTGATCGGACGCCCTACGAGTGGTTGGCGCGCTCGGTGTCGGCCTCGGCGTCGACGGTGCTGGACCTGGCCTGCGGCGCCGGTGCGATGATCGAGCGGCTGCAGCGGCCCGGCCGGACGGTGATCGGGCTGGACCGCTCGGAGGCGGAACTGGTCGAGGCGGCGCATCGCCACCGCGGACCGCTGGTGCTGGGCCACGCGTCGTACCTGCCCTTCTCGGACAACAGCTTCGACGCCGTGGTCTCGTCGCTGGGCATCGCCGTCGTGGCGGACCGGCCGCGGCTGATGTCCGAGGTGTCGCGGGTGCTCCGCCCGGGCGGCGTGTTCGCCGCGCTGACGCCGTCGCTGCGCCCCGCCAACACCCAGGACCTGCGGCTGGTCACCCGGCTGGCCCAGATCCTTCGGGTGGCGCCGCTGCTGCCCGGGATCACAGAGTTCCGGGCGCGCGACGCGCTCCTCGCCGCCGGCCTCACCAAGGCCGAGGACCGTCGGGCGAAGTACTACGTGGAGGTCGCGAACCGCGAGGACGCGGAGCGGCTCTTCGCCGGGCTCCGCGGGGCGACGACCCGGAACCGCACCATGGCCGCCGTCGACTTCCTCGTGGCCCGCGCCGAGCAGTCAGGGCCGGTCCGGGTACCGCTGCCCATGCGCCGGCTGATCGCCATCAAGTAGCCGATCCGAAGGTCGGCTACGCTGGGCCATACCCCACGGGGTGTCCCACTGCGGGAATACCGCGCCGCAGTCGCGTGTTGTACCCCGCGACGAACGACACAAGGAAGAAAGGGGATCGCCCATGGCGACCACAGCCCTGACCGCAGAGAACTTCAACGACACCGTCAGCGAGAACGAGGTCGTGCTGATCGACTTCTGGGCCGACTGGTGCGGCCCGTGCAAGCGCTTCGCGCCGATCTATGAGGATGCCTCGGCCCGTCACGACGACGTTGTGTTCGCCAAGGTGGACACCGAGGACGCCCGTGACGTGGCCGCCGCGTGGGAGATCCAGTCCATTCCCACCATCATGGCCTTCCGCCGCGGCAACCTGGTCTTCCGCCAGGCCGGCCTGCTCAACGGCAAGCAGGTGGACTCGCTCATCGAGCAGATCAAGGCCCTGGATATCGACACCCTCGTCGAGGAGGCGCAAGCCAAGCCGTGAGCGTGAGCCACAGCTGACGCGAAAGGCCCGCTTCACAAGCGGGCCTTTTGTCTGCCCCCAGGTCTCCCGGCATACCCCGCCCCCCTACGATGCTTGGTAGTAGCTACGAAAAGGGGCAACGATGGCCGCCGAGCGCAGGGACATGACAGTCCAGCCGGATCTCAGTCACACAGCGGGGCGGGTGGCCCCGGTGAGATCACGGAAGCCGATCTATCTGGACATGCTTCCGCCGTGCAACGCGGGCTGCCCTGCCGGGGAGAACATCCAGGAGTGGCTGCGGCTGATCAAAGCGGGCGAGGCGGAGGCGGCGTGGCGTCAGCTCGTCGCCGACAACCCGTTTCCGGCCATCCACGGCCGCGTCTGCTACCACCCGTGCGAGACGGACTGCAACCGCAAGGACCTCGACGAGGCGGTCTCCATCCACTCCGTCGAGCGCTATCTCGGAGACCTGGCGATTGAGAAAGGCTGGCGCGTCCCGCAGCCCCGACGCCGCTCCGGCAGGCGCGTGATGGTGGTGGGCTCCGGCCCGGCCGGCCTCTCCGCCGCCTACCACCTTGCCCGGCTCGGCCACGCCGTGGAGATCTTCGACGCGGGCGACAAACCCGGCGGGATGATGCGCTACGGCATCCCCGAGTACCGGCTTCCGCGCGACGTGCTGGACGCCGAGCTGCTGCGGTTGGTGGAGCTCGGCGTGGTGTTCCGGCAGAACACCCCCATCAAGGATCTTCTCGCCACCCAGCGCGATGGCGCGTTCGACGCGGTCTTCGTGGCAGTGGGTGCCCACATCTCCAAGCGAGTCGACATCCCGGCGGCAGACGCCACCCGTGTGCTGGACGCCGTCAGCTTCCTGCGCGACGTCGCCTCCGGCGAGCGCCCCATCATCGGGCGCAAGGTGGCGATCTACGGCGGCGGCAACACCGCGATGGACGCCGCCCGGGTTGCGCGCCGGCTCGGCGCCGAGGAATCCGTGGTGGTGTATCGACGCAGCATGGCGCAGATGCCCGCCCACGCCGACGAGCTGGAGGGAGCCCAGGCCGAAGGCGTGCAGATGAACTGGCTGCGGACCATCACCTCGATGAACGACGAGGACCTCACCGTCGAGATCATGGAGCTCGACGAGGACGGCAAGGCCCGCGGCACCGGGGTGTTCGAGAAGCTGGAGGCGGACACCGTCATCCTCGCCCTCGGCCAGCGCGCCGACACCCACTTCCTGCGCGCCATCCCCGGGATGAGCTTCAACGACGACGTGGTGGAGGTGGACCCGCACAGCCTGATGACGGCGGTGCCGGGCATCTTCGCCGGCGGCGACGCCGTGCCGTCGGACCGCACCGTCACCATCGGCGTGGGCCACGGCAAGAAGGCGGCCCGGCGGATCGACGCCTGGCTCAACAAGGAGGAATGGGTGCCGGTGGAGAAGCACCCGGTGGTCACCCTCCCGATGATGAACCTGTGGTATTTCGGTGACCACGAGCGCCGTGTCCAGGCCGAGACCGACATCGAGGAGCGGCTCGAAGGCTTCGGCGAGGTGGTAGCGGGCCTCACCGACGCAGAGGCCGCCTACGAGGCCGACCGGTGCCTGAGCTGCGGCAACTGTTTCGAATGCGACGGCTGCCTGGGCGCCTGCCCCGAGGACGCGGTGATCAAGCTCGGCAAGGGCAACCGGTACCGCTTCGACTACGAGAAGTGCACCGGCTGTGCCAGCTGCTTCGAGCAGTGCCCCGTCCACGCCATCGAGATGATCCAGGAGGGCCCCCGATGAGCACCAAGGCCATCATTGACGGCAACGAGGCAGCGGCCGACGTCGCCTACCGCGTCAGCGAGCTGTGCTCGATCTACCCCATCACCCCGTCGTCGACGATGGCGGAGCTGGCCGACGAGTGGTCCGCGCACGGCCGGGCCAACATCTACGGCCAGGTTCCCACCGTCATCGAGATGCAGTCCGAGGGCGGCGCGGCCGGAGCCATGCACGGCGCCCTCCAGGGCGGTGCGCTGTCCACCACGTTCACGGCGTCGCAGGGCCTGCTCCTGATGATCCCCAACATGTACCGGATCGCCGGCGAGCTCACCTCGACGGTGTTCCACGTGGCCGCGCGATCCCTGGCCACGCAGGGCCTGTCGATCTTCGGCGACCACCAGGACGTGATGGCCGTCCGGCAGACCGGGGTGTGCCTCCTGAGCTCGGCCTCCGTGCAGGAGGCCCACGACATGGCCGCGGTGGCGCACTCGGCCACGCTGCGCACCCGGCTGCCGATCGTGCACTTCTTCGACGGGTTCCGCACCTCGCACGAACTCAACACCCTGACCAAGCTCACCGATGACGAGCTGCGCCAGTTCATCCCCCGCGAGCTGGTGATGGAGCACCGCGCCCGTGCGTTGAGCCCCGCCAACCCGTTCATCCGCGGCACCGCGCAGAACCCGGACACCTACTTCCAGTCCCGCGAGACGGCCAACCTGTACTACCAGTGGGCGCCGAAGGTGATCGCCAACGAGATGGACAAGTTCGCCGAACTCACCGGCCGCCGCTATGGGCTCGTCGAGTATCACGGCGCGCCGGATGCGGACCGCGTCGTGGTGATCATGGGCTCCGGCGTGGAGGCCGTCACCCCCGTCGTGGACCGCATCAACGAGGCAGGGGGGCGCGTCGGCGTCATCCAGATCCGTCTCTACCGGCCGTTCCCCACCGACGCGTTCCTGGCCGCACTGCCGGCCAGCGCGAAGAGGGTCGCGGTGCTGGACCGCACCAAGGAGTCGGGCGCCTCCGGCGAGCCGATGTTCCTGGACATCACCTCGCTGTTGGCGGAGGCTGTCGCGGGCGGGCTGCGCGACGAGCTGCCGATCACCATCGGCGGCCGCTACGGCCTGTCGTCGAAGGAGTTCACGCCCGCCATGGTGCAGGCGATCTACGAGGAGCTCGGTCTCGATTCGCCCAGGCCGCGGTTCACCGTCGGCATCCACGACGACGTCACCCATCTCTCGTTGGACTACGACCCGACGCTGGACCTGGAGAACCCCGAGACCCTGCGCGCCGTCTTCTACGGCCTCGGCTCGGACGGCACCGTCGGCGCCAACAAGAACACCATCAAGATCCTCGGCTCCTCCGAGGACACCTTCGCGCAGGGCTACTTCGTCTACGACTCGAAGAAGTCGGGGTCGCGGACGGTGTCGCACCTGCGCTTCGGGCCTCACCCCATCCACGCGCCGTACCTGATCAACCAGGCGGGCTTCATCGGCTGCCACCACTGGTCCATCCTGGAGCGGGTCGACGTGCTCGAGTTCGCCAGGCCCGGCACCGTGCTGCTGCTCAACGCCCCCTATGGGCCGGAGGGGACCTGGCATCAGCTGCCCCTCCCCGTTCAGCGCAGGATCATCGAGCTGGGGATCAAGGTCTACGTCATCGACGCAGGGAAGGTCGCGCGCGCCGCCGGGCTGGGCAGCCGCACCAACACCATCCTGCAGACCTGCTTCTTCGCCATCTCCGGCGTCCTGCCACGCGACAAGGCCATCGACAAGATCAAGGACGCGATCACCAAGACCTACGCCCGCAAGTCCGCCGAGGTGGTGCGTAAGAACCACGAGGCCGTGGATGCGGCGCTGGCCGAGCTGCACGAGGTGGTGGTGCCGGACTTCGCCTCCTCGGATCACGGGTTCATCCCGCCCGTGCCCGCCAATGCGCCCAAGTTCGTGCGCACCGTCACCGCGACCATGCTGACGGGTCGCGGCGACGACCTGCCGGTCTCCTCGCTCCCAGTGGACGGGACCTACCCGTCGGGCACCACCAAGTTCGAGAAGCGCAACATCTCCGAGATCGTGGCCGAGTGGGACGCCGAGTCCTGCATCCAGTGCGGCAACTGCGCGTTCGTCTGTCCCCACTCGGTGTTGCGCGCCAAGAGCTACCCGGCCGATGCCATCGGCGACGCGCCGGAGGGGTTCCAGTCGGCGCCGCTCAACGCCGCCGGCCTGCCGCAGACCCGCTACACCCTTCAGGTCTACGTGGAGGACTGCACCGGCTGCGGGCTGTGCGTGGAGGCCTGTCCGGTCAAGCCGGTGGACCAGCCGTCGCGGCGTGCGATCAACCTGGTTCCCCTGCTGGAACGGGAGAAGGAGAAGGAGGCGGTCGAGTACTTCGAGACCATCCCCC
The DNA here is from genome assembly GCF_014164725.1 of Tessaracoccus sp. MC1627. Lineage (NCBI taxonomy): Bacteria > Bacillati > Actinomycetota > Actinomycetes > Propionibacteriales > Propionibacteriaceae > Tessaracoccus > Tessaracoccus sp. MC1627. The sequence continues at coordinate 930,171 of NZ_JACJGA010000001.1, forward strand.
AGAACGACCGCTCCCGGGTGGACTTCGGCACCATCCGCGGCACCCAGTTCCTGGAGCCCCTGTTCGAGTTCTCGGGCGCCTGCTCCGGCTGCGGTGAGACGCCCTACCTCAAGCTGCTCAGCCAACTGTTCGGCGACCGCGCCACCATCGCCAACGCCACCGGCTGCTCCTCGATCTACGGCGGCAACCTGCCGACGACGCCCTGGGCCAAGAACGCCGCGGGCCGCGGGCCGGCCTGGTCCAACTCCCTGTTCGAGGACAACGCCGAGTTCGGCCTGGGCATCCGCCTGGCCGCGGACCTGCACGAGAACCTCGCCCGCACCAGGCTCGCCGAACTCCGCGACGAGATCGGCGATGACGCTCTGGTCGACGGAATCCTGGGCGCGCCCCAACGCCAGGGCTCCGAACTGACCGCGCAGCTGGACCGGGTCAACCGGCTCAAGGAGAAGCTCGTCGGGCTCAAGGGGATCGCCGCGGAAGACCTGCGCAGCGTCGCGGACCACCTGATGCGCCGCTCGGTGTGGATCGTCGGCGGCGACGGGTGGGCCTACGACATCGGCTCGGGTGGCGTGGACCATGTCCTCGCCTCCGGCCGCAACGTCAACATCCTCGTCCTGGACACCGAGGTGTACTCCAACACCGGCGGCCAGGCCTCGAAGTCCACGCCGCTGGGCGCCGTCGCGAAGTTCGCCTCCGGCGGGAAGCTGACCAACAAGAAGGACCTGGCCATGCAGGCGATGGCCTACGGGTCGGTCTACGTGGCCCGCGTGGCGATGGGCGCGGACCCGCAGCAGACGCTCAAGGCGTTCAGGGAGGCCGAGGCCTACGACGGCCCCAGCCTGATCATCGCCTATAGCCACTGCATCGCGCACGGCTACGACATCCGCAAGGGCCTCGAGCAGCAGTACCGGGCCGTCAACTCCGGACACTGGCCGCTGATGCGCTACAACCCCGTCATCCGCGACTCGGGCGGCAACCCGTTCCTGCTGGATTCGCCGCGGCCGCGGATGTCGCTGCAGAAGTACCAGTCCGCCGAGCTGCGCTACAAGGTGCTTCGCGCGGCGGATCCCGTGGAGGCGGACCGCCTCCTTGCCCTGGCGCAGGAGCAGGTGGACCGCAAGTGGTCCGAGTACGAAGAGCTCGCCGGCCGGGGCGCTCACCAGTTCGCAGCCGATCCGAGGAACCGATGATGAACGATCTCGCCACCACCTACCTGGGGCTCACCCTGCGCAACCCGGTCGTCGCGTCCGCGGGGCCGCTGTCGCAGACGGTGGCCGGCGTGAGGGCGCTGGCCGACGGCGGCGTCGGTGCCGTCGTGCTGTACTCGCTGTTCGAGGAGCAGCTGCGCCGCGAGGCTGAGGCGGTCGCGGCGCTGGAGGAGATGTACGAGGACTCACACGCGGAGGCGCTGTCCTACTTCCCGACGGTGCCGAGGGCGGCCCACGACGCCAGCCACGCGTATCTGACGCTGGTCGAGCAGGCGGCGAAGGCTGTCGACGTGCCACTCATCGCCTCGCTCAACGGGGCCTCGGTGGGCGGCTGGACGCAGACGGCGCGCCAGCTGGAGGAGGCCGGAGCCGCCGCCATCGAGCTCAACATCTACTTCGTGCCCGGCGACGTGATGATGTCGGGCCACTCGGTGGAGGAGCGGCACCTGGCCATCCTCGCCGCGGTCAAGGGCGCCGTCGGCATTCCCGTGGCGGTGAAGCTCAGCCCCTACTTCTCCTCGGTGGGCAACATGGCGGTCCGCCTCGACGCGGCGGGGGCGGACGGGCTGGTTCTGTTCAACCGGTTCCTCCAGCCGGACATCGACCTGGACCGCATGACTGTGGAGTCCGGGGTGACGCTGTCGTCCCCGGTGGAGGCGCGGCTGCCGCGCACGTGGATCTCGGTGCTGCACGGCACGGTGGAGGCCTCGCTGGCCGCCACCACCGGCGTGGACACCGCCGACGACGTGGTCAAGTACATTCTCGCCGGCGCGGACGTCGTGATGACCACCTCGTCGCTCATCCGACGCGGGCCTGCCTATGCGCAGGTGCTCGTCGACGGCCTCGGCCAGTGGCTGACCGCTAAGGGCCTGAAGCTGTCCAAGGCCCGCGGGCTCCTGGCGGTGCCCGCGGAGGCCGCGCCGGACGCCTACGAGCGCGAGGGCTACGTGTCGGCGCTGCAGAAGGCGCAGCACACCTACGGTTCGCTGCGCTGACGTCCCTACGATAGGGGCGTGCTGACAGACGTCCTCCTCATCCTCGGCGGTCTCGTGCTGCTCGTCCTCGGCGGCGAACTGATGGTCAGGGGAGCGGGGTCGCTGGCCAGGCGCCTGGGAATGTCGCCGCTGGTGGTCGGTCTCACCGTGGTCTCAGTCGCGACGTCGGCGCCCGAGCTGGCGGTCACCGTCGACTCGGTGCTGGCGGGCGCCCCGGAACTGGCCGTCGGCAACGTGATCGGCAGCAACACCGGCAACGTGCTGCTCATCCTCGGCGTCGGCGCGCTGATGGCGGCGCTCAGCGTGCAGCGCCAACTGCTGCGCTTCGACCTCCCCGCCATGGTGGGCCTGTCCTTCGTGCTGCTGCTGCTCAGCCTCGACGGTTCCCTCGGCCTGATCGACGGCGTGATCCTGATGGCTGCCTTCGTCACCATCATGGTGACCACCGTCATCCTCGGCAGGAGGGCGGTGGCCCGGGAGGCAGCCTCCGGCGGCGACGACGCGGAGGTTGAGGCCCCCTCCCCGGTGTGGGTGTCGGTGGCGTTCGTCGCGGTGGGGGTCGCGGCGCTGGTGTTCGGCGCACAGCTGCTGGTCCGGGGGGCGGTGTCCATCGCCTCCGGACTGGGGGTCTCGGAACTGATTATCGGCCTGACCATCGTGGCCCTGGGGACGTCGCTGCCGGAGCTGGCCGCAACGGTCGCGGCCGTGCGCCGCGGCGAGGTCGACATCGCGGTGGGCAACATCGTGGGGAGCAACATCGCCAACATCGGTCTCATCCTGGGTCTTCCCGCACTGTTCTCGCCCGGTGGACTGCCGGTGCCGCCGTCGTCCGTGGCGCTGGACCTGCCGCTGATGATCGCGGCCGCGTTGGCGCTGGGCACCGTCGCGTTCACGGGGCATCGGGTGGTGCGGCTCGAGGGCGGCGTGTTCGTCGCCCTGTACGCGGCGTACCTGGGTTACATGGTGCTGGCCTCCGCGGAGCACGACGCTCTGCGCGAATTCTCGCTGGTGATGGTGGCGTTCGTGCTGCCGCTGCTGCTCGTGGTGGGCGCGGTGACGGTGTGGGAAGAGGTCCAGCTTCGCCGATCCCGACCAGCTCCCGCTGGTTGAGCCAGCCGTGGGCGTAGCGCCACCGGCTGCGTCGAAACCGACCCGCACACGGGACAGGGATGATGCTGGCGACCCCGGGAAGATTCGAACTTCCGACACAAGGTTTAGGAAACCTCTGCTCTATCCCCTGAGCTACGGGGCCACGCGACCCCTGAGGCGGAGTCAACCCGGACAGGATACCGGGCTTCTTCTATACCGCAGAACCGGGACATCCCCTTCTGGTGGCGAGGAGCGAACACGACATCCGTCCCCCATGCATGCCTCGCAGATTGAGCCGATCCTGCTGCCGCGTCCCGCGGATGCACTCTTGCTAGCCTGACGACGTGCTTCGGCGGTCAAGTCCCGGCTAGGGCTGCTTGTCCTGATCCACGTGCGAGCGGCCCTGGTCCATTTGCGGCTCCTTGGCGGGGCACTAAATCAGGGCCACGCTGTGGAAGTCAGGTCGGAGGCCGAGACGGGACAAGACCTCGTGCTGAAGTCCGGCTATCTACGTTCGTAGATGTCACGACGGTGGCCGACGGCAACCGCCAGGACGAGCAGCACGTTGTCGTGGATCCCGTAGACGATCCTGTAGTCGCCGGTCCGGACACGCCACTCACCGTCGCCGCCAACCAGCTTCTTGGCACCGCTCGGGCGCGGTTCGCCCGCCAGCAACTCGATCGCCGCCTGGACCCGCCGCTGGGCGACCCGGTCCAGCTTGCGTAGCTGTCGGACCGCAGCGGGCGCGACCTCGATCCGGTAGCTCATGCCAGGCCGAGGTCGGCCTTGACCTGCTCCCAGGGGATCGCCGACTCACCATCGGCCATCTCGGTGCGTGCCACACGGACAGCCTCGAGATCGGCCAGGTCTTCCGCGGCCGCAATCAACCGGTCCAGGTCGTCGGCGTCGATGACGGCTGCCACCCGCTGGCCCCGACGGGTCAGGTACACCGGGTCGTGCCCCACGCGGGCCGCGTCCACGACATCGGCGAGGCGGGCCCGGGCGTCGCTCACAGTCATCTCAGTCATGCCACCCATGATAGCCGCTGGAACGGCTGAAACGTACAACTCAGCGCCCGCGGTTGCTGTGCGCCGAAAGCGCGACTCTCGGCAGGATCGAACGCGCTGGCTGCGGCAGATCAGTGCGTTTGCACGAGCAACTCCGCACTTGGCATGGCAACCGCCTATCGCGCTCGGCGCCGCTGGACGGCGGCGCCAGGAAGGTTCGGGGAGGGTCGAGCGGGGGGTCGTAGCCTGAACTGGTGACCCAGGAGGTCAGTGATCCCCTGGAGCTGAACCGCCGCGGGTCAGTAGCCCGATGACAGACACAGCGATCAGAAAGGAGCCCACCAGCGCGACGAAATCGAGAGTCTCGCCCCAGACCAACGACAGGAACTGCAACGGCTGCGACAGTGTGGGGGCCGTGGTGAAGACGAACCAGTTCGGGACGGCCGTCCCGATCACGGCCAGGAGTCCCAACAGCCCACCCAGAACAAGGCCACGGCGATGTGTTCTGGACACTGGTCCTGGCCAGAATCCGAGGATGCCGGCGCTGAACACCGCCGCACCCGCGAGCAAGATCCAGAAGACGGCGTGTAGGACGGCGTCCGTCAGAGCCCAGCCGGGTCCACCCTGAAGCAGCGTCCTGACCACCCATGTAGCGATCGCCGCAACGCCACAAGAGGCGCCCACAACGCCCAAGGGGACCAGTTTCTTGGCTTGCTCTGCAACCGTCGACGTCGACCGTGTTTCCATGACAGAACCCTAGAGTGCCTTCGGGTCAGTCCCACATGTGAACATGCAGTGCTGGAGGAGCCGACCCTGATCAAGGGGCCAAGAGGCGTGAGGATCATGGAGGCAGCGTCATCGCCACCGGCGAGCACCGAATGCGGCATGTCCGGATGCGTTTGGGCTGGCGACTGCGGCAGGTGGCAGCGTCCAAGTTGGTTGACGCAACGACAACCACGCTAGATACTTTCCTCATTGTAAACCAACTCACAGAGAGGCGGCCATGGACGCCCACGAGCAGCCCACGCCTGAAGAGGCCCGGGCCAGCCTCGAGCAGATCACCGCGTCACGCACCGCCGCCGCGACGGCCACCCGGCGGCCCGCGTGGATCGACGCGGGCATCAGCACCGCAGCGGGCGCCACCATCGCCCTCGGCACAGCCGGATACTGGGTGGCCGCGATCGTCGTCCTGGTCGTTGGCTCGCTCGTGTTCGCGGTTGTCCTGCACCGGCAGGCCCGCGGACGAGGGCAGGTGCTCGACCAACGCGCCATCGGTGCTCGCACGCTCAGGTTCGCCCTGCTGTACGCCGTGCTGTTCGTCCTGGGCCAAATCGAAGCACCACCCAACTGGCAACCCTGGTACTCCCTCGGGGCGGGACTGATCGCGGCCATGGGCGGATACGCCTGGCTGCGCTCGGAAGAGCGCTACCGCATCCGGCGCCTCATCGCCGGGGACTACGACCGCTACGACCTCATATGAGCTGGGAACCCCCCGTCCCCAGATTCGACGACCTGATCCACGCCCCAACCCGGCTCCGGATCACCGCCGCCCTCGCGACCGCCACCGACCTCGAGTTCAGCGCCCTCGAAGACGCCCTCGAGATCTCGACGTCACTACTCTCCAAGCAACTCAAACTGCTCGCCCAAGCCAACTACCTCACCCTCGAAAAACGCCCCCAACCCTTCGGCAGACCACGAACCTGGATCCAACTCACCCCCGCAGGACGCACCGCCTACCTCGGCCACGTCCAAGCGCTCCGGCAACTCACCGAAACCGAGGGACCGTCTCACGAATAGGCCACCGGGTCGCGGCATGAGCGGATGGCAAGCGGGACTTCTCCGGGCTGTGTCGGACCCCGCGTTGCCATTTGTCCGGCAGACTGTCCCCATGCCGGTTGAGATGGGGATGTGGCGCATCGATGGGGATACGCCACGGAGGTTGGGTGCGAGCACCCTCCCGTCGGAGGCGACCCTGGAGGAGTTCTTGGAGCGCGACCCGTCGCTGCTGGGTGAGCCGCTCCTGGTGATTGGCCGTCAGGTGCGAACCCCTTACGGCAAGTACATCGACCTTCTAGCAATGGATGCCGAGGGCAACCTCAACGTCCTCGAACTTAAGCGTGACAAGACACCACGCGACGTGGTTGCCCAAGCGCTGGACTATGGATCCTGGGTCTCGACTCTGACGCGCGACGAGGTGCTCGGCATCGCCAACGCCCACCTCGATCAGCCCTTCGAGGCGGCCTTCGAGGAGATCTTCGGTGAGACACCGCCGGACGAACTCAACGCGGACCTGCGTCTGACCGTCGTGGCCACCGAGCTGGACTCGAGCTCCGAGCGGATCGTGTCCTACCTGCGTGCCTTCGGCGTGCCCATCAACGCCGTCTTCTTCTCCTTCCTCGAAGACGAAGGTCGTCGCTATTTGGCCCGCTCTTGGCTCGCCACAATCGACGACAGTGGAGCAACCATCGGCGCTTCGAAGCGGCGCTCGGGCAAGCGAGCAGAGTGGAACCAGCGCGATTGGTTTATCTCGTTTGGTGATGAGGTGGGTGGGCGTTCCTGGATCGACGGCCTGAAGTACGGCTTCGTGTCCGCAGGTGGAGACCCCTGGTACTCACGGACGTTGCGAACTGTTCCTGTAGGTGCTCGGGTCAATGTGCACATCCCGAAGCGCGGATACGTGGCCGTCGGCATCACCCTGGGCGAGGCCCGCCGCTTCGACGATGCCCATGTCGAGGTCGAAGGCCAGTGGGTCGCGCTGGCGAAGCAGCCGCTTGCCGGAAACTACCACCACGCGACAGCGACTGGACCTGAGGGCGATGACATTGCCGAGTGGGTGATCCCTGTGCGCTGGGCCGATGCTGTGCCTGCCTCTGAGGCTTTCTGGGAGAAGGGCATGTTCGCCAACCAGAACAGCGCCTGCAAGCTCCGCCAGGAGTTCACGCTGGATCGGCTGAGCTCACACTTCCGCCTCAAGGATCACGACGACGTCGATGAGTAGCTCCCGCAGCTGCGGCAAGGCAACCCGCGGCAGAGTCTGGCGTCCGGAACCGGCCAGCGGCGGCGATCAGCGCCGTGGCAGTCTGGGCTCGACCCACGCCGCGCCTGCGGCAGACTGGCCGCATGCCTTCCGACGACGACGCGAAACCACAACTCCGACTCCTGGAGGTCGAGCGGGAACAGCTTCGTACCCTCACCTTCCATGCCGTAGCTGAATGCATTGGGAAGATTAAGGCCCTCTACGAAGACGGCCACAAGTTCGACAAGCACACCTACCCGGTCCGCGACACCGATGAACACGGCACATACGGAAAGGTCGAATGGTCGTCTTCGAAGGACGTCCCGCTATCCTATAAGTCTGCGATCGGGCCATCGACCAGCCACGGCGCGGCCATGACCTTCTCGGACATCGACGGGATGCAGGAACTCTTAGATTTCGTCGCTGATCACCACCGATTGAGCTCATGGATGGTTCCCGATGACTTCGGTGATGACGAGGGGCGAGAGTACATACGAGCCATTGGGGTCGCCGACCTCCCCCTCGAAATAGCAGACCGCCACATCAATACAGCCGGCTGGGAACTCGACCAAGAAGTCCTCGAGCGACTCTTCGGAGAGATGGAAGCATGGTGGCTGAATGAAGAACTCGCAGTCGACCTGTGGGTGCCCATCCTTGGAATCGACTTCGAGTGTGACGAAGTGCTCCTTGATGACCAGTCTCGCTTGGTACGCCTGAGCGACAAGGAACAACTCGCTCGCTGGCCGGGCCAACACCTCGGCGACCAAGCCGCGTACGTGGCGATGGCGACGCATGCCCTCGTCGTCTCCGGATGGAGAATGCCGAACACTCACGGGCTCCAATGGTTCAGCCCGACGAACCCGCCCGAGTCGATCCTTATCGCGGAGCGGTTCCTGGAAGCCCTCGCGGTCGTGACCCACGAGCCCTCCGGATACGTCCAAGCCATCATAAGGCCGGTGGGATGGTCGCCTGGGTACGTGGCAGACCTCCCGGTGGTGATCACCGGCGCACTCGTTCGAGATCGCAAGTCAATCCGCTTGAAGCCAGCCTCCGAACCGAGCGTGACACTCACCGCCGACGAAATCGAGACACTGCGGCGGACGTACCACGCACTCTCCCGCCACAAAGATGTCGCGCTTGCTGCAACCCGCCTCCTCTGGGCGGAACGACGAGGAACCGAGGCGGACCGCATCGTCGACCTGTGTGTTGGCCTCGAGGCCCTCCTGTCAGACTCGCAGGGCGACACGACCTACAAGATCGCACTGCGCTCCGTGGGACTGTTGGCCGAACATGGGACCCCGGACCCCTCAAAGTTCTTGGCGCCTATGAAGACGGTGTACGCGCACAGATCAAGCGTCGTTCATGGCCGCGGCAGTGCCAAGACGGCCACGGTCTCACTAGGCGACGAGACGTACCGGACCGAACACGTCGCGCACTTGGTGTTGAGGCTGTTGCTGGCGACCCGGATCGAGAATCCGACGTTGACACCGGCCGAGATCGACAAACGGATCCTCGGGAGAGCACTGGACCTCTACTCGCGCATGCAGCACGAGCCGCCTCAGAACAGTACGCGCTGAGCAATGTGCGGATGTGCGGCATCATGTCGGGCACCGGGTGGCATCCTTTGTTCACATGAGCGGAACTGACGGGGCAAGCGACCCCCGCGGATGGCGTGAGTTTGAAGGAACCATCGCGACGTCACACTCGGTGGCAAAGTATGGTGGCGTCCGCCTAGAGCCTCAGGCTCTCCAACACATGGCGGATGCGTTGAACGCGGGGCAGATTCCGATGTTGGCACAGCATGATCCGCGCCGCAGACTCCGGACACGGCAGTTGTCGGCCGCTGTTGAAGTCCTACCCGATGGCGAACAGGCCGTCCGGTTCACTTGCCTTGTTCACCCTGATGACCTGGGCCTGATGGAAGGCATGCGCGGCATGTCTTTCGCGACGTCGGAACTGATTGGAAGCGTCGAAGGGCCGAATCCCGGACGGGGGACCCTAGAGTTGCGTGCAGATGCTGCCGTCTTCAGCGACGAGGTCATCGCGCGGGCGTGCGAGCAGATGTGCACGCTCGGCCGAACGCACGGTTTTCGACTGTTGCAGTTCGCTGGACCTGATGAGGCGCGGATCATCCTCGATATCGCCTACAGCACCGTCGTAGCCTTGGGACCAGGCCTCGCCGCCAGCGCCATCTACGACGGGCTGCGCTACCTATTCCGTCACAGGTCGAAGAGCTCTCCAGAGGCCTTGGTGCAGTTGGAACTCGCGACTTCCGTGCGAGGCGGCGATGTGAAGGCCGTCATCCAGACCAGCGATCCCGCCGTTGCTAAGGCCGCCCTAGCCGCCTTCTCGGATGCGGTACAGGCTGTGGCGAGCACGCCGCCGGAGGAGCGACCTGTGCTCGACTGGGATGCGACGAGGCGCACTTGGCTTCCTGAGCTTCAGAGGGGTCCCGAGGGGCAAGAGGGTTCTGACTCCAAGGATGACGAGGGGACGGATGCCCCGTAGACCTCGGCCACGGCTTCTCCCGAAGCGGTGTCATCTGGTCGGTGGACGGTGATCATGTCGGCTCGGCAGGTAGCCTCCTTGCGTGGACGAACCGCGGGTGCTCTCGGCTGACCAATACAAATACTGGCACGTGGATTTCCAGAAGGGGTTGATCAAGATCATTCGCCAGGATGGCCAGATCCTGGAAGACGTGTTGGAGCCCAGATTCCGAGGACGGGCCTCCCAAATCGCCACTTCCACCTTCGGCTGGGAAGAATGGTCTATCCTTTCGGCTACTACCAGGGGCGACCTCATCATCACAGAAGGGTTCAATCCGAATTCTCCGCCACCGCTATACGGTCGACCATCCGTCTACTTGGATCAGAATCGGTGGCGGACCGTCGCCGACGTGCTGCACAACCCGCATCAAGTGGCGGACCCCAACGAGCGCCGTGCTGCGCACGACCTGATTCAACTGGCTACCGACGGTGGCATCGTCCTGCCGTTGTCGATGGGGCACATGCTGGAGACAGCCGGCCTACATAGCGAACGGCGCTACGAAGTCGGAGTGGCCATGGCGTATCTAGCCCGTGGGTGGCAGATTCGGAACCCGCTCGACCTCTGGAGACACGAGGTTGAGATGACGATCCGTGATCACCTCGGGCTCACAGAGGGCGCGCCCGTACTTCGTCCCATCGTGACAGAGCCTGGCGCCCTCTTCGGCTCCGATACGGCCTTGGGAATCAATGAGGAGATGGGTGACGTCGACAAGCTCATGGCCATGCTCACCATGCCAAATGTCGTCCTGGAAACGCTTATCAATCCAGAGCGGACTCCCAAACACCCGCTGACTAAGTGGATTGAACACCACTCGCGCATAACATCTCAGCTGGACGAGGAGAAGGTCTCGAAGGACCAACGCCGTCGGCTTGCTAGGCGCCGCTACTGGAACGAGAACATCGGCTTCTACACGGCCGCGCACCAGAGATTGGCGCAATCTTCGGACTTCCCGATGTTCAGCGATCAGCGATTGGTCCAGATGCTCAAGGCATCACCCATGGTTGGACTGCAATCTGAGCTCTTCATACGCCGATTCATAGACCGCCAGAACAAGTGGCGTCGCAATGACCTGATTGACATGTTTCATCTCTCCAGCGCTGCCGCGTACGCCGACTATGTGTGCGCGGAGACGCATACCGGAACACAACTTCGCGAGGCACAGCGAACACTAGGCCGAAAAGAAACCGTCTTCACGACACTCGAGGACCTGGTCACGAGGCTTCGCCGGGACGGCGCCCGGGCAGAGTCAGAGAGGTCATCACACCCGCCAAGCGCGTAAATCAGAGGGACCTCTCATCAGACTTGATGAGAGGTGGCACGACCCGGATCGCGGAACGCGCGACCATCGGCAGAGTCGATCCGGCAAGACCTTATGAGGGAACACCCGCAGATCGGCATGAGAGTGAAGTTTGAAGAAGGGCCGCCTGACGCGGGCTCTCGGCCTGATCGGCCCCGCGTTCTCCTCACGCTCGGCGGGGAATCCGCGTGAGGAAGAGGTCACAGGCCCGTTACCGGGCGGCTCATCGCCCGTCACATCCTCTACGTAGTTTCTGTGGGGAGCAGCGTCGCTCAGGTATCCCGTGACCGAGAAAGAGCCGAAGGAGCGACCATGACTACCACCCAGACACATCCGTCGAACGAGCCGGAGGGGATCGTCGACGACACCCTGACGGCTGACCAGGTCGCCGCCCGGGCGCTTCCCGCCGCTGGAGGCCTCACGCACCGTGCCGGTCGCTGGATCGACGGCTGGGACCCGGAGAACCCGGAGCAGTGGGGGAGTGTGGGCCGGCCCATCGCGCGCCGCAACCTCACGCTGTCTGTCTTCGCCGAGTTTCTCGGCTTCGCCGTCTGGGCGCTGTGGAGCATCGTCGTCCCGCAGCTCAACGGCGTGGGCTTCAACCTCAGCATCAACGAAATGTTCTGGCTGGTCTCGACGCCGGCCCTTGTCGGCGCCACGCTCCGCCTTCCCTACACGTTCGCCGTGCCCCGCTTCGGCGGCCGCAACTGGACCGTGGTCTCCGCCCTGCTGCTCCTCCTCCCGGCTGGGGCGCTGGCGTGGGCCGTCAACCACCCCGAGCTGCCATTCATGGCGCTGATGGGGATCGCGGCCCTCGCGGGATTCGGCGGCGGCAACTTCGCCTCGTCGATGGCCAACATCTCCTTCTTCTTCCCCGCCAAGGAGAAGGGCGCCGCCCTCGGCCTCAACGCCGCCGGTGGAAACCTCGGCACCGCCGCCGTGCAGCTCGCGGTCCCGATCGTCATCACCATCGGGGCCGGGGTCAGCCTGGACCGGGCAGGCTTGATGTTTATCCCGCTCGCACTCCTGGCGGCAGTGCTGGCCTGGCGCGGGATGGACAACCTGTCCAACGCCAAGTCCGACCCACGCGCCTACGCGGCCGCGCTGCGCAACCCGCACACCTGGATCCTGTCGTTCATCTACATCGGCACCTTCGGCTCGTTCATCGGCTACTCCGCCACCTTCCCGACGCTGCTGAAGAACCTCTTCCCGGCGGTGACCCTCTCGCTCGCCTTCATGGGCGCGCTGGTGGGCTCGGTCTCGCGCCCCTTCGGCGGATTCCTCGCAGACCGGGTGGGCGGCGCCCTGGTGACCTGCGCATCCTTCGTCGCGATGGCGGTGGGGGCGGTCGGTGCGATCATCGGGCTTCGGCTCGAATCGTTCGAGATCTTCTTCATCTCCTTCCTCTGGCTGTTCGTCTTCACCGGCATCGGAAACGGCTCCGTCTACCGGATGATCCCGGCGGTCTTCGCCGGCACCGTCCGCGACAGCGGCACCGGATCCTTGATGGCGGCGGGCCGCGCGGCCGCCGGCTGCATCGGCATCGCCGGCGCGATCGGCGCCTTCGGCGGCTTCCTCATCCCGCAGGGATTCGCCCTCTCCAGGACCCTGACCGGGGACCTGCAGGCGGCCCTCTGGACCATGGTGGGCGCCTACCTCCTCATGCTGGGTGTCACCTGGTTCACCTACCTGCGCCGCGGCTCACGCATGGCCGCGCTGAAGGTCTGACCCATGACCGCCACCCACTGCCCCTACTGCGCGCTCCAGTGCGCGATGAACGTGGCGCCGTCAGACCCGGGGGTGACCCCGACGGTGACCCCGCTGGAGTTCCCCACCAACCGGGGCCGGCTCTGCCAGAAGGGGTGGACGTCCGCCGAGGTGCTGACCACGCGGGACCGCCTCACCAGCCCGCTGGTGCGGCGCGACGGTGAGCTGGTGCCCACGGACTGGGACACCGCGCTGACGCTGGTCGCCGACACGCTGATCCGCCTACGGGTGGAGCACGGGCCGGAGTCGGTGGCGGTGTTCGGGGGCGGCGGGCTCACCAACGAGAAGGCCTACCATCTCGGCAAGTTCGCCCGGGTGGCGCTGCAGACGCCCAACATCGATTACAACGGCAGGTTCTGCATGTCGTCGGCCGCGGCCGGCGGCCGGAGGGCCTTCGGGCTCGACAGAGGGCTGCCCTTCCCGCTCACCGATCTCGACGGCGCCGGCGCGATCCTCCTGGTGGGGTCCAACCCCGCCGAGACGATGCCTCCGTTCTGCACCCACCTGTCTGGGGCGCAGGAGGCGGGCGGGCTGATCGTCGTCGACCCCCGCCGCACGCCGACGGCGGCCCTCACCGGCGACGGCCGGGGCCTGCACCTCAGCCCGCTGCCCGGCACGGACCTGGTCCTTCTCCTCGGCCTCACCCAGATCCTGTGGACCGAGGGCCTGATCGACCGCGACTACCTGGCCGAGCGCGCCAACGGCGTCGACGAGCTGCGCGCCAGCCTGGCCGCGTGGTGGCCGGAGCGGGTGGAACGCGTCACGGGCGTCCCGGTGACCGAACTGCGCAGGGCCGCCCGCCTGCTCGCCGAGGCCAGCCCGGCGCGCGGCGGCCGCGGCGCCTACGTGCTGACCGGCCGCGGGGCCGAGCAGCACGCCCACGGCACCGACACCGTCACCGCCGCCGTGAACCTCGCGCTGTGCCTCGGCCTGCCCGGACGGGTGGGCTCCGGCTACGGGTGCCTCACCGGCCAGGGCAACGGCCAGGGCGGCCGCGAGCACGGCCTCAAGGCGGACCAACTGCCCGGGTACCGCTCGATCACCGACCCCGCCGCCCGCGCGCACGTCGCCGCCGTCTGGGGGGTGGATCCCGACTCCCTCCCAGGCCCCGGGAAGCCGGCTGTCGCGCTGTTCGAGTCGCTCGCCACCCCCGGCGGCCCGCGGGCGATGCTCATCCACGGATCCAACCCGGTGGTCAGCCTGCCCGACGTCCTGCGCCTCACCGAGCGGATCCAGGCCCTCGACCTCCTCGTGGTGGCCGACTTCTTCCTGTCCGAGACCGCCGCCATGGCCGACGTCGTCCTCCCCGTCACCCAGTGGGCCGAGGAGACCGGAACCATGACCAACCTCGAGGGGCGCCTGCTGCTGCGCGCCCGCGCCACCCTGCCCCCCGTCGGTGTGCGGACCGAGCTGGAGGTGTGGAGCGACCTGGCCGAGCGCCTCGGAAGCCCCATCCCGTTCAGCGCCGACCCAGCCGTCGTGTTCGACGAGCTGGCCCGGGCCAGCGCTGGCGGAGTGGCCGACTACGCCGGATTCAGCCACCAGCGGCTCCGCGACGGCGACGCCCTCTACTGGCCATGCCCCGCCCCAGACCACCCCGGCACGCCGCGGGTGTTCCTCGACCGGTTCGAGACCCCGGACGGGCGCGGGGTCCTCCACCCCGTCGACCAGACCCCACCCGACGACGAGCTCACCCCGGAGCTGCCGCTCTACCTCGTGACCGGCCGGGTCCTGCAGCACTACCAGTCCGGCGCGCAGACGCGGCGCGTCCCGGCCCTCAACAGCGTGGAGCCCGAGGCCTATCTCGAGCTGCACCCTCTCCTCGCGCAGAGGTTGGGTGTCGCGGCGGGTGACCGGGTGGCGGTGCATTCGCGTCGAGGCAGCTGCGAGGCGGTGGCCAGGCTCACCGAGGGCATCCGCCACGACACGGTCTTCATGCCCTTCCACTACCCGGACGCCGGCGCGGTCAACCGGGTCACCAATGCCGCCACCGACCCCATCTCGGGCATGCCCGAGCTGAAGGTCGCGGCCGTGCGGCTGACCCGGATCGGAGCTGCGTCATGAGTCACCGGATCGTCGTCGTGGGCAACGGCATGGTGGGGCACCGCTTCCTCGCCGACCTGGCCTCCCACCGCCTCGACGACGTCGAGGTCACCGTCCTGGGCGAGGAGGGGCACGCCGCCTACAACCGGATCCTCCTACCCGATGTCATCCTCGGCCGGGCGGACCTGCCGGGGCTCACGCTGCCCGAGAGCCGTGGCGTGCGGATGCTGCGCGCCCGCAAGGCCACCGGGATCGACCGCCGCAACCGCACGGTCGTCGACGCTACGGGGGAGGAACACCCCTTCGACACACTCGTGCTGGCCACCGGGGCCGATCCGGTGTTCCCCACCGTCGACGGCGTGGTCCGCGCCGACGGCACCCCCATGCCCGGCGTGGCCGCGTTGCGCACCTGGGACGACGCGGACCGCGTCCGCGCGGCCGCCGTCGAGGGCTCCAGGATGGTGGTCATGGGCGGCGGCGTGCTGGGCATCGAGGCCGCTGTCGCACTCGCGGAGGCAGGCAGCGCGGTCACCATCGTCCACCGCGGCTCTGCGCCGTTGGACAGGCAGTTCGATCCCGCGAGCGGCGCCGTGGTCCGGGCCGGGCTCGCCGACCGGGGCATCACCACGCTCGTCGACGTGCGTGTCGCGGGGGTGGAGCGTCGTCGCGACGGCGCCCTCACCTCCGTGCGTCTCACCAACGACCGGCACATCCCCGCGGACATGCTGCTGGTGGCGATCGGGGTCAGGCCCCGCACCCGGCTCGCCGAGGCGGCCGACATCTGGGTCCGCAACGGCATCCTAGTCAGCGACACCTGCCGCACCGACGATCCGGCCATCTACGCCATCGGCGACTGTGCCCGCACCCCCCGTGGCTGTCCCGGGCTGGTGGGTCCCGGCTGGGAGCAGGCACGTGTCCTGGCGCACCACCTCGCAGAGAAGATCAGCGGCCGCTCCGGTCCCCGCCCCGTGCTCGGCGCGGACGCCGGCGTGTTCCGGGTGAAGGCCGAGGGTCTCGATGCCGTCACCATGGGCGAGTTTCCTGTCGACGCGTTCGCGCCCGGCGCCCCGCGGGTGCTCAGCCTCACCGACCCCGTCGGCCGCCGGCGGGTGCGGGTCGCCGTCGCGGACGGACTGCTGGTGGGCGCCACCTGCGTCGGCGATCCCCAGGTCGCGGCCGACCTGACGGTGGCGTTCGACTCCCGGACGCCTGTCCCCGACGACCCGGCCGCCCTGCTGGCCCGCCCGCTCGCCGGCGCCGCCCCGGCGATGTCGGTGGTCGACCTGCCCGACGCGGCTGTCGTGTGTCGCTGCAACGCCGTGACCAAGGCGGCCATCACCGATGCCGTCAAGGCAGGCGCCGACACTCCTGAGGCCGTCGCCTCGGCGACGCGCGCCTCCACCGGATGCGGAAGCTGCACCTCCGACGTCTGCAGCCTGGTCGCCGCCCTCGGCGCAGCCGGCAGCCCGCGAACCTCACTCGAGCGGGTCACCGTCGCGTGAGTGGCTTGTTGCACACCCGAAACGTGACTGATCCAGCCCCGGAAAACGCGACACCTACCGTCGTAGACACCGAGGACGCCAACCCAACAGATCCCCAGGAGGCCGATATGAGCAAGCTGTGTGTGGTGGTCGGGGGTGGCATGGTCGCCCACCGATTCGTCGAGGCGCTGCGTTCGCGCGACGAGGCCGGCGAGTGGCGCGTCACCGTGCTGGCCGAGGAGCCTCGCCCGCCCTACGACCGGGTGGCCCTGACCAGCTACTTCGAGAACCGCGACCCCGAGCTGCTCAACCTCGGCGAGGCGCACCTCTGGCAGGACCCGAACGTCAAGCTGCGCCGCGGCGCCAAGGTGGTCTCCGTGGACCCGGCGGCGCACACCGTCATCACCGAGAACGGCATGTCGCACGCCTACGACTCCCTGGTGCTGGCCACCGGCTCCTACGCGTTCATGCCGCCTGTGCCCGGCCGTGAGCTGCCCGGCTGCTTCGTCTACCGCACCATCGACGACGTGGCGGCGCTCCGCGGCTTCGTCGAGACCTTGCAGGAGCGCAACCCGAAGCGTCGCGTCCGGGGCGCCGTCATCGGCGGCGGGCTGCTGGGCCTCGAAGCGGCCGGCGCGCTGCGGAAGCTCGGCGCCGACACCACCGTGGTCGAGTTCGCGCCCAGGCTGATGCCCCTGCAGGTCGACGAGGGCGGCGGCGAGTCGCTCAAGCGCCTCATCGAGGCCATGGACGTCGACGTGCGCGTCGGCACCGCCACCTCGGCCATCAAGGGCCGGATCGCCGTGGAGAAGATGGTCTTCAACGACGGCTCCTCCATCGACGTGGACGTGGTGATCTTCGCCACCGGCGTCCGTCCCCGCGACGAGCTCGCCCGCGACGCCGGCCTCGAGGTGGGGGAGCGCGGCGGCATCGTCGTCGACGACTCCTGCCGCACCGCCGACCCCGACATCTTCGCCATCGGCGAGGTGGCCTGCATCCAGGGCCGCGTCTGGGGCCTCGTCGGCCCCGGCTACACCATGGCGGAGGTGGCGGTGGACCAGATGCTCGGCCGCTCCGGCACCTTCACCGGCGGCGACCTCTCCACCAAGCTGAAGCTCCTCGGCGTTGACGTGGCCAGCTTCGGCGACGCCTTCGGCACCACCGACGGCGCACTGTCCGTGGTCTACACCGACCCGATCGCCGGCGTCTACAAGAAGCTCGTCCTCTCCGACGACGCCCGCACCCTGCTGGGCGGCATCCTGGTGGGCGACGCCTCGGCCTACGCCGGCCTGCGCCCTCTGCTGGGCCGGCCGCTGGGGGTGGACCCCGCCGCATATCTGGTGCCCGCCGGCGCGGAGGGCGCCCCCGTCCAGGGCGAGCTGCCCGACGACGCCCCCGTCTGCTCCTGCAACAACGTGACGGCAGGCGCCATCCGCTGCTCTGTCACAGAGGCCGGCTGCACCGACCTCGCCGGTGTGAAGGCCTGCACCAAGGCCGGCACCAGCTGCGGCTCCTGCCTGCCGCTGGTCCGCAAGCTGATGGTCGCGGAGCTCGAGAAGTCTGGGACGGTGGTCAGCAACGCCCTGTGCGAGCACTTCGAGCTCTCCCGGGCCCAGCTGTTCGACGTGGTCCGGATCACCGGCCTCACCACCTTCTCCGAGATCATCGGCCGGCACGGCCGCGGCCGCGGGTGCGACATCTGCAAGCCCGTCGTCGCCTCGATCCTGGCCAGCCTCGGCAACGGGCACATCCTCGCCGGCGAACAGGCCGCGATCCAGGACACCAACGACCACGTGCTGGCCAACATCCAGAAGGACGGCACCTACTCCGTCGTGCCCCGCGTGCCCGGCGGCGAGATCACGCCCGACGGGCTGATCGTGATCGGTCAGATCGCCCGCGACTTCGGGCTCTACACCAAGATCACCGGCGGCCAGCGGATCGACATGTTCGGCGCCCGGATCGACCAGCTGCCCGACATCTGGCGGCGCCTCGTCGACGCCGGGTTCGAGTCCGGCCACGCCTACGGCAAGTCGCTTCGAACGGTGAAGTCCTGCGTGGGGTCCACCTGGTGCCGCTACGGCGTCCAGGACTCCGTCGGCCTCGCGATCGACCTGGAGCTGCGCTACCGCGGGCTCCGCTCGCCGCACAAGCTCAAGCTCGGGGTCTCCGGGTGCGCCCGCGAGTGCGCCGAGGCCCGCGGCAAGGACGTCGGCATCATCGCCACGGACAAGGGCTGGAACGTCTACGTGGGCGGCAACGGCGGCTTCACGCCCCGCCACGCCGTCCTCCTGGCCGAGGACCTCACCACCGAGGAGCTCGTGCGCACCATCGACCGCTTCCTCATGTACTACGTGCGGACCGCCGACAGGCTCCAGCGCACCGCCGTGTGGCTCGAGTCGATCGAGGGCGGCCTGGACCACGTCCGCACGGTCATCATGGAGGACTCCCTCGGCATCGCCGCGGACCTCGATACCGCCATGGCCGGCCACGTCGACGGCTACCGCGACGAGTGGCGCGACGTGTTGGAGGACCCGGTCAAGCTGGCCCGGTTCGCGGGTTTCGTCAACGCGGCCGACGCCGTCGACGACAACCTCCAGTACGTGGGGGAGCGCGGACAGGTCCGGCCCGCCACGGACGCGGACCGCACCTCCGGCGTCGAGCTGGTCGATTCCGAGCGGCGGCCGGTCCTGGTCGCCGGACCCACCATCCCCATTGGAGGAGCACGATGATCACCACCACCGAACCTGTCTGCCGCCTCGACGACCTGCTGCCGGAGAGACCTGTCGCCGCCCTGATCGACGGCCGGCAGGTGGCCATCGTCAGGCTCCACGACGACCGCGTCGTCGCCGTCGGCATGTGGGACCCCTTCGCCCGCGCCAACGTGATGGCCCGTGGACTGGTGGGCTCGTCCCTGGTGGACGGGGAGGACGTGCCCGTACTCTTCTCTCCCATGTACAAGCAGGCGTTCGATCTCCGCTCAGGCGTATGCCTGTCGGATCCCGCCGCCGCGCTCGGCACCTGGGAGGTGACGGTCCTCGACGGCCGGGTGTACGTCGGGGGGCAGGTGACCTGCGAGTCGCCGGCCCGCCGCAGCGACGCGCCCCTGGCGAGGGCGGGCTGAATGGACGCGACGATGACCGCCATCGGTGCCACCGCGGCAGCCGGCGCGCACTCGCTCGCCGGCTGCCGCGTCGTGCTGACGGCGAAACGACGGGCCTCCGAACTGGCCTCGGCGCTTGAGCGCCGTGGGGTGGAGATCATCCGGGCACCCATCCTCTCGATCGTGCCGCACGCCGATGACGAGCAGCTGATCGCCCACACCAGGGCGCTGATCGCCGATCCCCCGGACGCGGTGGTGGCCACCACCGGCGTCGGGTTCCGGGGCTGGATGGAGGCCGCGGACGCCGCCGGATGCGCCGGCGAGCTGCTGGAGGTGCTGCGGGGGGCGAGGATCATCGCGCGCGGACCCAAGGCGCAGGGTGCGGTCCACGGCGCGGGCCTGACGGCCGACTGGGTGGCGGACTCGGAGACGGCCGCCGAGATCAAGGACCTCTTCGAGACCGAGGGCGTCGCGGGCCTGCACGTGGCGGTGCAGCACCATGGTGCGGGCAGCGACGGCATCGACGAACTCCTCGTCGATCTGGGCGCCCGAGTGACGTCGCTGGTGGTGTACCGGTGGGGGCCCTCCCCGGACCCCGAGGCGGTGAGCCGCGCCGTCGCTCTGGTGGCGGCCGCCGAGGTCGACGCGGTGGCCTTCACCTCCGCGCACGGGGTGGTGGAGTTCCTCGCCGCGTGCGAGCGGGAGGGGCTGCGGGATGCCGCGATCGAGGCGATGGCGGGGCCGGTCCTCCCCGCGACGGTGGGGCCGGTCACCGCGGCGCCCCTCATCGAGCTCGGTCTCACCCCGTTGATCCCCGACCGGTTCCGGCTTGGCGCACTGGTGCGGGAGCTCACGACGGCGCTGTCGGCCCGCGGCGTGGCCGAGGTGGCCACCCCGGCGGGCGTGCTGTGGCTGCGGCGGTCCGCCGCCAACCTGGGCGGACGCGCGCTGCCGCTCAGTCAGGTGCAGTTCGCCGTGCTGCGCTCACTCGTCGAGGCGAAGGGGGGAGTGGTGTCGCGCGAAGAGATCCTGGCCGTGCTGCCCGGCAGCTCCAACGACCCGCACGCCGCCGAGGTCGCGGTCGCGCGGCTGCGTGACAGTATGGGGGATCGCTCGCTCGTGCGCACCGTGCCGCGGCGGGGTTACCGGTTGGAGGTGAGCGCATGACACCGGCGCTCGTGGTCTGTGCTCACGGCACCGACGACCCGGACGGCCAGGCCGCCGTGCTGGCCATCGCGGACGCGACGGCGACAAGGCTGCCGGAGGTCACCGTCGAGGTGGCCTACGTGGACGTGCAGGAACCGAAGCTCGATGTCGTGGTGGACCGCCTCGTCGCGGCGGGTCACCACGTGGTGGTGGTGCCCGTACTGCTCACGCTCGGCTTCCACACGGAGGTGGACGTGGCCGAGGCGATCGCCGGCCACCCTGGGCGGGTGGTGTCCACGGGCCCGCTGGGGCCGGATCCGCGGCTGGAGGACGCTCTCGTGGAACGGCTCCGCGAGGCCGGCGCCCCCGAGGGGTCGGCGGTGGTGGTGGCCGTGGCCGGTTCGTCGCGCCCGGAGGCGGCGGAGGTGGGTCGCGGTGTGGCGCGCGCCGTGCAGGATCGGTGGGCCGGGCCCGTCACGGTGGGGTTCCTCTCAGCGGCCGAGCCCAGGGTCCCTGAGGCTGTCGCGGAGGCCGGCGGATCTGGCCCAGTTGCTGTGGCGTCCTACCTGATCGGGCCCGGCTTCTTCCAGCGCAGGCTCTCCAGGGCCGGTGGAGACGTGGTCGCCCAACCCCTCGGCGCGCATCCCGGCCTGGTCTCGGTGGTTGTCGACCGTTACCGAGCGGGCGCGGGTCAGCTCGGCTGATCCGTCGGAGTCCATGGGGGCTACCCCGGAGATTAGATACAAGTTTCTTGTAGTAATCTGTCGGGCATGACAGAGATCTCCCTCACCCCCAAGTCAGGCTGCGGTTGCGGCGGTCATGACGAGTCCCTACCCGAACTCGACGCGCGCATCATCCCGCACGCCGTTCGCCACGCCGCCATTCACGGCGTCGTCGACGGCCTCCAGCCGGGCGCGGCCTTCGTCCTGGTGGCCCCGCATGACCCGGTGCCGCTGCTCCGCCAGATCACAGAGCGCCACGGCGAGTCGATTGCAATCAGCTACGTGCAGGAGGGCCCCGAGGCCTGGAAGCTGAAGCTGGCGCGCCTCTGATGTGCAGCTACTGCGGGTGTGACTCGATCACGGTGATCGGTCGGTTCATGAATGAGCACGTCGAGATCGTCAACGCGTGCGGACAGTTGCGCCGCGCCGTCGTCGACGGTGGAGACGTGCCTGAGCATGCCCGCGCCCTCGCCCTCCTCCTCGGGCCGCACACGCAGTCCGAGGAGGTGGGTCTCTTCACGGTGATGAAGCGCCGCGACGAGTTCGCTGACCACGTCAGCATTCTGTGCGGCGAGCACCGCTCGCTCGACGAACTGCTGGCTGCCATCGCCGCAGGCGACCACTCGCTCATGGACGTCTTCGAGGACGCCCTACGTGACCACATCGACAAGGAAGACAACGGATTGTTCCCGGCCGCTGCCCTCGGGCTCGACGGCGACGAATGGGCCGAGATCGATACCACCACCCATGAGCACGACCACGCTGCCGGCACCCCGCACCATCACTGACCCAGGGGCGCGCACGCGCCCCCTCCGCGTCGCGCTCATCGCGCTGGCCGGGGTCTCGCTGCTGACGGGCCTCAACGCGGCGTTGCTCCGTCTCGGGATGTGGGCGCCCGTGGATTCCGACCGGCTGGCGGACCTCCACGGCCCCGCCATGACGCTCGGCTTCATGGGCACCCTCATCTCCCTTGAACGGGCCCAGGCACTGCGTTCCCCCCTCGCATACCTGGCGCCCGCCCTGCTGGGCGCGGGGTCGCTGGCGTTGATCGCCGGCGCCCCGCCCCTGCTCGGCGAACTTCTCCTCCTCGACGGCGGGCTGGCATTCCTGGCCGTGGCCGTGGCCCTGTGGCTCCGGGCCCCGCTGCCTCTGGTGGCCGCCCAGGCGCTCGGCACGCTCTTCGTCCCGCTGGCGGCGGCCGCGATCCTGCTGGCCGACATCCCGGCCGCCCTTCCGCTGCTTGCCGCCTTCGTGGTGATCACCATCGCCGCGGAGCGCGCCGAATTGGCGCAGCTCACCATGGGCGCCCGTGCGGTGCCCATGCTGCTCGCCCTGGCGACCGTGGTGGCGCTCGGCGCCGCCCTCGCGACCGCCCTCCCCGCCGTCGGCTATCGGGTGCTGGGGTTGGGCTGCCTGCTCGTGGCCGCCTGGCTGCTCCGCGACGACGTGGGCCGCCGCATGATCCGCGGCACCGGGTTCCGCCGCTTCAACGCCGCCGCGCTGCTGGCCGGCAACGGATGGCTTGCCGTGGCGGGCGCTGTGTGGCTCGTGGTCGGGCAGCCGGTCGCCGCGGGCCACCACGATGCCACCATCCACGGCGTCTTCCTCGGCTTCGGTGTGTCCATGATCATGGCGCACGCCCCCACCATCTTCCCGGCCGTCATCGGCCGCCCCCTGCCGTATCGTCGGTCGATGTGGCTCCCGCTCGGGCTGCTTCACGCCGGCATGACCGCGCGGATCCTCGGCGACCTTCTCGCCGTCGGTGACCTGTATCGAACCGGAGGAACCCTGACCGTGATCGCGATGCTCGTGTTCGCCCTGACCGTGATCGCCTCGGCGGTGAGGGGATGAGGCGCCGCCGCGGGCTCCGCGACTTCGCGCTGGTGGTGTGGCTGGCGGCCGCCGTCGTGGTTGCTCTCGCGCATCGCTGGATCCCCGAGTCCACCTGGCTCATGGTGCACCTGGTGGCGCTCGGCGCTCTGACGCACTCGGTGATGGTGTGGAGCGCCCACTTCACCGCGGCGCTGCTCAAGACCCGCGACGACGACGCTACCCGCCGCCTGGCAGACGTGCGGCTGGGCGTGCTGGGGGCCGGCTCCCTGCTGGTCTTCCTCGGCGTCCCGACGGCGCAGTGGTGGCTCGCGGTCACCGGCGCCACCGTCGTATCAGCCGCCGTGCTGTGGCACGGCGCCGTCCTGGTGCGCGACCTCAGGCGTGCCCTGCCGGGGCGGTTCCGGATCTGCATCCGCTACTACATCGCGGCGGCGGCCTGCCTGCCCGTGGGGGCCGGGTTCGGCGCGACGCTGGCCTGGGGGCTCGACGACCGCTGGCACGCCGCCCTCCTCGTGGCCCACACCATGACCATGCTGCTCGGCTGGATCGGGCTCACGGTGGTGGGCACCTTCGTGACCTTCTGGCCCACGGTGCTGCGCACCCGGATGGACGACCGGTCCGAGCGCCTCGCCAAGCAGGTGCTGCCGGTGCTGCTGGCCGCCATCGCCGTCGTGATCGGGGGTTCCCTCACGGGCCTCCGGCCGGTCTCGGTGGCCGGGCTGGTCCTCTACGCCGCCGCGCTGGGATGGTGGGGGCGCTGCCTCATCGTGCCGTTGAGGAAGCGTCCGCCGCGCGAGTTCGCCGCCGCGTCGATCCTTGCCGGGGCCGTGTGGGCGTGCGTGGCGGTCCTCGCCACCGCCGTCCACGTCGGACGCTCCGACGACCTCGAGTTGGCCTCCGGATACCCGATGCTGGCCTCGCTGTGGGTGGTGGGCTTTCTGCTGCAGCTGGTCACCGGCGCGCTGTCCTACCTGTTGCCGTCGGTGATCGGCGGCGGGCCGCGCGTGGTGCGCGCCGGCGCCGCCGAGTTCGACCGGTTCGCCACCGTGCGGCTCGTCGTCATCAACGGCGGGCTGCTGGCCTGGGTGGCCCCACTGCCCAGCTGGGTCAAGGTGACCGTGTCCGTGCTGGTGCTCGCCGCGCTCGTGACATTTCTCCCGCTCATGGTGCGCGGCATCCGAGCCTCCGTGGCGGAGCGCCGCCGCGCCGCGGCCGGCGAACCTGCCCCTGAGTTGAAGGAACGGCGCAGCGTCTTCACCGGCGACGGTCTGGTCGCGGGCGTGGCGGCGCTGGCGATCGCGCTCAGCGTCGGCGTCGGCCTGGATCCGGCGGCGGCCGGCGTGGCCTCGACCACCGCCCCGGCCGCGTCGGTTCCGGCCACCGGCGAGACGGTCCGGGTGAAGGTGGCGGCACGCGACATGGAGTTCGTGCCCGACAGAGTGGAGGCCCAGCCGGGCGACCGCGTCATCGTGGAGCTGGTCAACGAGGACCCCACCACGGTGCACGACCTCCTCATCGGGACGCTGCGCACCCCACGGCTCGCGCCGGGGGAGAGCGCCGAGCTCGACCTCGGCGTCGTGGGCCAGTCCATCGAGGGCTGGTGCACCGTCGTGGGGCACCGTCAGATGGGCATGACGTTCGACGTGGTGGTGGCGGGCGCGCCCGCCGCAGCCCCCGACGAGGAGGCCGCCGAGCCAGAGCACGGTCACGCGGCCGGGGACCCGGACGCGACGCTCAGCGCCGTGGTCGACCCCGTGGCCCCGCCGCTGACCGACGAGACCGTCCGCCGCTACGAGTTCCGGGTCACCGAGGTGCCCCTGGAGGTGGCCCCGGGCGTGTGGCAGCGGCGGTGGACCTTCAACGGCGGCAGCGTGGGCCCAACGCTGCGCGGACGGGTGGGCGACAACTTCGAGATCACGCTCATCAACGACGGCTCCATGGGCCACTCGATCGACTTCCACGCCGGCGCTCTGAACCCCGAGGGGCCCATGCGCACGATCGCGCCCGGCGAGCGGCTCGTCTACCGGTTCACGGCCGGGCGCGCCGGCGTCTGGATGTATCACTGCTCGACGATGCCCATGAGCGCGCACATCGCCGCCGGCATGCACGGCGCCGTGATCATCGAACCCGAGGGTGGCCTGCCGGAGGTGGACCGCGAGTACGTGGTGGTCCAGTCCGAGGTCTTCGTCGCCGACGACGCCGCCACCGCCGAGGCCGCCACCGAGGTGGACGCGGATGCCGTCTCCGCCGAGCAGCCGGACCGGGTGGTGTTCAACGGCGTGGCCAACCAGTACGACCAGGAGCCGTTCGTCGCACGCGTGGGGGAGCGGGTGCGCTTCTGGGTGCTCGACGCCGGGCCGAACCGTGCCACGAGCTTCCACATCGTGGGCGGGCAGTTCGACACCGTGTACCGGGAGGGCGGGTACCTGCTCAAGGACGGCGTGGACGCCTTCGGCGGCAGCGGCGGTGGCGCCCAGGCACTGGCGCTGGCGCCGGCGGAGGGCGGGTTCGTGGAGTTGGAGTTCCCGGAGCCCGGGCGATACCCCGTCGTCAGCCACGTGATGGTGGACGCCGAGCGCGGGGCGCACGGGATTGTCGCGGTGTCCTGATCGCGAGGGCGCGCCCCGGGCGACCGCTGGCCTAGGATCGGTGTCGAGAACCGCAACGAAGGGAACAGCTGTGTCCGAAGCCGGCCTCAACGCCGCCCGCCAGAAGATGATCGACGCCGGGGTCGCGGCCCCCGCGATCGAGGTCTTCTCCCGCTTCTACGAGCTCCTCGAATCCGGTGCCACCGGGGTGATCCGGGAGGACACCATCGAGCCGCTGCTCGATCCACCGATGCTGACCGATGTGGACATCTCCGAGGCGGAGGCCCGCGAGGCGATCGGCAAGACCGTCATCATCAAGCTCAACGGCGGCCTCGGCACGTCGATGGGCCTGGACAAGGCCAAGACCCTGCTGGAGGTGCGCGACGGGCTCAACTTCCTTGATCTCATCACCCAGCAGGTCCTGGCCGCCCGCGACCGCTACCACGCCCGCCTTCCGCTGCTGCTGATGAACTCGTTCCGCACCGAGGACGACACGTTGGCCCACCTCGAGCGCTACGAGGAGCTTCCGGTGGAGGGGCTGCCGCTCAGCTTCATGCAGAACCAGGAGCCGAAGCTCCGCGCAGATGACCTGACCCCCGTCGAGTGGCCGGCCGACCCCACGCTCGAGTGGTGCCCGCCCGGGCACGGCGACCTCTACCCGGCGCTGGAGGGCTCCGGTGTGCTGGATCAGCTGCTGGAGCACGGCTTCCGGTACGCCTGCGTGTCGAACGGCGACAACCTCGGCGCCGCGCCCAACGCCACGATCGCCGGCTGGTTCGCCCGGTCCGGCGCGCCCTACGCGGCCGAGGTGTGCCGACGCACCATCAACGACAAGAAGGGCGGCCACCTGGCCGTGCGCAAGGCGGACAATCAGCTCATCCTCCGCGACACCGCCCAGACCGCGCCGGAGGAGATGGACTTCTTCACCGACGAGCACCGCCACCCGTTCTTCCACACCAACAACCTCTGGTTCGACCTCCAGGTCCTCCGCGACACTCTCACGGAGCGCAACTCCGTCCTGGGGCTTCCGCTCATCCGCAACGACAAGACGGTGGACCCCTCTGACGGCGACTCCACGCCCGTCATCCAGGTGGAGTCGGCGATGGGTGCCGCCATCGAGGTGTTCGAGGGGGCTACCGCCATCTGCGTGGGCCGCGACCGCTTCCTGCCGGTCAAGACCACCAACGAGCTGCTGCTGCTGCGCTCTGATGTCTACGACCTGACCGACGAGGGCCGCCTGGTGGCCACCACCTCGAGCTCCCCGGAG
This sequence comes from Tessaracoccus sp. MC1627, assembly GCF_014164725.1. Classification (NCBI taxonomy): domain Bacteria; kingdom Bacillati; phylum Actinomycetota; class Actinomycetes; order Propionibacteriales; family Propionibacteriaceae; genus Tessaracoccus; species Tessaracoccus sp. MC1627. The sequence continues at coordinate 957,277 of NZ_JACJGA010000001.1, forward strand.
ATCAGCCTCGACTCCCGGTTCTACAAGAAGGTGGACAAGTTCCTGGCCCGGATCCCGGTGGCACCATCCCTACGGCAGGCGAGCTCTCTCAAGGTGGACGGAGACTGGACCTTCGGCGCGGGGGTCACCGTGGTGGGGGACGCGGAACTCGCCGACGAAGGCTCTCCCCAGCAGGTCCCCGACGGCGCCACCCTCGGTGGGTGACCGCGACCTGTCGGCGGCGCTTGGCCTGGCGCTGACGGGGGAGCGGCTTCCGCTCAGCTCCCCGTCCTCGCTGCCCGAGGAGCTGGCCCGCCTGGGCTTCGACGCCGGGCGGCTGGCCGCCCTGCGAACGCAGCGGCAGGAGGCCTGCGAGCCGTGGCCGTTCCCGGTGCCGCTGGAGGAACGGCGCGCTCTCGGGTTCGCACGGTTCGACGCCGCGCTGGCGGAGGCCCGCCGGGAACTGGGCCTCACGGGCCTCACGCCGTCGGCGCCGGCTTCGCGGCCGCTTGACCGCCACGAGCAGCGCCTCGCTGACGACCGGCCACCCCACTGGTGAGGTGACGCCACAGGGACGCCACCCAGTGGGTGACGCCCCTGTGAGAACGACGAGCGGGGCTCAGACGCGGTTGTTGACCAGCGAGTCGCGGATCTCTTCGAGCAGCTGCTCCGACTTGGTCAGCGAGGGGGCCTCGGCTTCGGTCTTGGCGAAGCGCTCCTTGGCCTTGGTGTAGGGGAGTACCACGCCGAAGTACACGACGAAGGCCACGATGACGAACGCGACCAGTGCGGTGAGGAACGCGCCCACCGACACCCCGCCCGGCGAGTAGGACGAGAAGTCCGGGGTGCCGCCGAGCTTGCCCAGCAGGTCCATGAACATGGCGGTGAACGCGGTGACGACCGTGGCGAACGAGGCGCCGACGACGAACGCGACGGCAAGCTCGACGAGGTTGCCGCGCATGAGGAATTCCTTGAAGCCCTTCATGGGAATCAGGTCTCTTTTCTGTGTTCCGCTGAAGCGGGAGACGACCCGTCACGCGATGCAGCGACGGGGGCGATCCGTGGGGGAGGCCACACGAGAGGCCGTCCGGATCTGGGCGTTGAGCCGTCAATGACGCTAGCGGGCATGTCGCGAGGATGGCAAACCGGCGCGGCTACACGCGTCTCACAAGGCGCCCAGCACCACGCTGAGCTGGCCGGTCTGTCCGAGGGCGGCCACCATGGCGGCCTCCTCAGCCGGGACGTCCATGAGTACGAGGCCGTCATCCCCGGCCCCCGCGACCGCCAGTGCGGACCCGCCTGGCGCGGCCGGCAGCGCCGCGACCCTGGCGTCCCGGCTCAGTACCTCCGCGGACTCCGCGGAGGTGACCACGAGCGTGACGGGATCCCCTGGGCGCAGCAGGGACCGTAGAGCCTGGTCCGGCAGGGTGATGGGCACGACGGCGCGGCCTGGGGAAACGCCCTGGCCTGTGGCCAGGAGCCCGGCCTGGAGCAGGGTGCCCGCGGCGAGATCCACCGCTGTCACCTGACCGATGACGTCCTCGAGGGCCGGCGGGGCGCCCGAGAACACGAGGTGGGCAGGGAGGTCAGTGAGCGTCACGTCCGCCGAGGTCAGCGTGTGGCCCGCGGCCAGCGGCCCAGCGAGGACCGGCGCCGACACCGTCGGCCCACCCGGCTCGGCGAGCCACTGCGCCACGAGCAGCACCGACAGCGCGGCCAGCAGTGCGGCGACGGCACGGCGATGCCAGGACACGAACGAGGCGACGGGGGTGAGGATGCGTCTCATACCCCCTTGATCGCAGGTGGAGAGCCCGATTTCCCGCTGTCCACAGGTTCAGGCGGACTTGGCCTCCACCTTGGGCGCCGACGCGGCCTTGACCGGCTCGGACTTGGCCGGCTCCGTCTTGGCCCCGGACTTGGCGGGGGAGGAGGCGGCCTTCTTCGCGGCGCGCGAATCCGTGGCGTAGAAGCCGGAGCCCTTGAACACCACGCCGACGGCGCTGAACACCTTCCGCAGTCCGCCGTCGCACTCGGGGCAGTCCGTCAGGGCGGGGTCCGTGAACTTCTGCACGGCCTCGAGATCGGTGCCGCAGTCTGTGCAACGGTACTGGTAGGTGGGCATACAGGATCCTCCGTGGGAGACGACGCCACCCATGGTAGTTCAGAGCGTCAATCTGACCGATTCGCGCTCTGTGACGTAGCCGTCGACCGGGATGTCGTGGGGGAGCGTGAGGGGCCCCAGATCGTCGCGGATCTCCTCGTGGCGCGCCAGTGCAACCACGAAGGACAGCGGGTCGCGGTGGGGCAGCGCCCGGTCGTACCAACCGCCGCCGGTACCGAGGCGCGCGCCGTCGGTCCCCACGGCAAGGCACGGCGCCACCACGAGGCCGGCCTCTGCCAGCGCCTCGGGAGGGAGGACGGGCCCGGTGGGTTGCGCGATGCCTCCCCACCCCGTGGCCATCGCGTCCCACCCCTCGAAGCGCGCCCACGCCACCCCGCGGCCGGTGATCCTCGGCAGCAGGAGGCCCCAGCCGCGGGCGGCAAGCGCGTCGATGGCTTCGACGGTGCCCGGCTCACCGTCGCGGGATACGTACGCGGCGACGGTGCCTACGGGGAACCCCTCCGCCAGGGCGAGGAGGAAACGAGCGCGTGCGGCGTTGTCAGCGGCCCATTGTTGGGCTGAGACCCGGGCGCGGGCCGCGGAGATCCGGGCGCGCAGCGCGTCCTTCCGGGCCGAGAGGGTCATTGGCCTATCGTAGGCAGCATGGCTTGGTTTGCCCGGAAGAAGCAGGACGACGTCCCCGGTGAGGAAGAGTCGGTCGAGGAGGAGCCGCGGCTCCCCGATCCGCCAACCCTGGACGCCTCCGGGCTGCGGAGCGTGACTGATCACACCGCCTACCTGCTCCGCCTGGTCGAGCCTCTGCGGCCGTTCGGGATGTCGTTGCTGGAGGCGTGGAACCAGGTCCTCTGCGAGGACATCGACTCGATGATCGCGGTGCCACCCAACAGCACCTCCAAGGTGGCCGGCTACGCCGTCCGCGCCAAGGAGTTGCTGGACGACGAGGGGCACCTCGCCGCACCGATGGAGATCGTGGACCTCACCGTCGCCAGGCTGCCCGAGCGGGCGGCCGCCTCGGTGGCGCCCGGAGACGTGCTGCCCCGCGGCGCCACGGCGGTGCTGCCTGCCACCTTCGGCACCGTCGAGGACGGCAAGGTCCGGCTCATCGAGCGCGTCGGCGAGGGGGAGTACGTGCGCGCCGCCGGCGAGCACCTCAAGCTCGGCACACGCCTGCTCAGCGAGGGAGACCTGCTCGACGATCGGGGCATCGGCCTCCTCGCCAGCGCGGGCATCGACAAGGTGATGGTCCGGCCCCGCCCCCGGGTGGTGGTGGTCAGTTCCGGGGATCACCTCGTGGATCCCACCAGCAGCGTGCAACACGGCGAGGTCACAGACGCCAACTCGTTCATGGTCGCGGCGGCGGCCAAGGCGGCGGGCGCGACCGTCTTCAGGGTGGCCGTGCACTCCAACGATCCCTCCGCCATCGAAGAGGCGGTCACGGATCAACTGATCCGGGCTGACCTGGTGATCTCCACCACCGGCGGACGCCGCGAGGATTACGAGGCGGTGGCGTCGGTGATGGAGCGGCTCGGCCTGGTGGACTCGGTCAACGTGGCCATGTCGCCCGGACGGACCCAGACCTTCGGGCTGATCGGCGAGGACCATGTGCCGATGCTGATGCTGCCGGGCAACCCCGTGAGCGCCTACGTGTCCTTCCACGCCTTCGCACGCCCGCTGATCCGGCAGCTCATGGGCGCCCGCGCCGGACACCGGAGCGTCCGCGCCATCGCCTCGGGTGGGCTCCGCTCGCACCGCGGGCAGATGCATCTCCTGCGGGGCCGGGTCACCACCGAGGGCAGCATCCGCCACGTGGCGCAGGTGACGGAGAACTACGCCTTGGGTGAGCTGGCTCATTCCAACGCGCTGATCGTGCTGGATGAGCACGTCGAGCATGTCAACGCCGGCGAGGCCGTCAAGGTCTGGTTGCTCGACGAGGAGTGAGAACTCGAAATAAGCGACGGTGATCCGCCGACTCGCCGCAGCCGGGGGACCAAATCACAGCGTTGTTGTTTAACGTAGGCGGCGTGCTCGCCGGAATCCTCATCGCCATCGTCGTCGTCGTCGGTCTGGCCCTTGGGCTGCCCTGGGTGAGGAACGCCCGGGAACTGGACGCCGATCTCGACGGGGATCCCTCGCAGCGGTTCTCGGACTCGGTGCGGATTCTCCACCGCGACGTCGTCGAGCATGTCGAGGACGACGACGCGGCGCAGGTGTCGACGCCGTTGACGCGCCGGACCGACCTTCTCGAGCTTCGCCTCATCGCCCGGCAGGCGGCCCGCCGTCGGCTCATTGTCGCGGCGGTGCTGGGTGCGGCGCTGGTGACGCTGGCGGTGCTGGCCGGGCTGGGTATCGTCCACTGGTGGAGCCTGCTCATCCCCGCAGGGCTCCTGGTGGCGTTCTTCGCCGTGGCGCGGGTGTCTGTGGTGTCGATGCACCGCAGCCTGGACGCCCGCTCGGCCGCGGTGAAGGCGGGGTTCGATGAGGACGAGGACACCGTCGTCATCGACCTGTCGGACCGCGAGGCCACCGAGAACATCGAGATCTCGATCGATCTGTCGATGCCCACCACCATCGGCGCGCTGTGGGATCCCATCCCCGTCGCTCCGGCCACCTACGTGCAGCAGCCGCTGCTGCCCCGGACGGTGCGCACCATCGACCTGTCGGCTCCGGTGAGCCAACAGCCGGCGCAGATTCCGACGGCGGACAACCCGGCAGGCGAGGCCCGGGAGGTCTCCGAGTACCGGCCACGGGCGGTCGGGGACTGACTTGGAGCCCCGCTCGGCTCGGTGCTAGGCTTCGTGATGCTTCAAGGGGCTATGGCGCAGTTGGTAGCGCGTCTCGTTCGCAATGAGAAGGCCGGGGGTTCGAATCCCCCTAGCTCCACCAAGGTCGGTCCCCCGGGACCGGCCTTTCTGGTTCCACCCCCCCTTTCGGCTCACTTCGTGCACGCCTGGGTGCTGACCTCCTGCGTGGCCGTGGCCGCCCCGTCGATCAGGGCGTTGGTCTGAGCGTTGGTGAGTGCATAGGTGGTCTCTGCATCGACGAGCGAGATGGCGAAGACCGTCCCGGCCACCTCGCCGTTCTCGTTGAGCACCGGACCCCCGGAGTTTCCCTGCTCGGCGTGGGCGCGAAGCGACAGGACCTCCCGCGACACCACCGTCGAGCCGTAGATGTCGTCGCCGCGGGCGTCGATCGTGCCCCGGACGCGCCCCGAGGTGACCGTGTACGGGCCCCCTCCGGGGAAGCCGGCCACCGCCACCGGCGTCTCGGCAGGCAGCGGGCCGCTCCGGGTCAGCGGCTCGGCCTCCAGCCCCGGCACGTGGAGGACAGCGATATCGATGTCCGGGGCGAACGTGACGACGGTGGCGGCGAGTGTGCGTCCACCCACCTCGACCGCCACGGCGTCGGAGCCGGCCACCACATGGGCGTTGGTGACCACCCGTTCCGGGGCGCTCACCCACCCGCTGCCGCTGTTGGCGGCCAGCGGGCCGCGACACTCGGGCACTGCGGCCGCGATCTTCAGCACGCTGTCGGCTGCCGCCTGCACCCCGGGGGATTGCGCCGTGGCGTCGTCCGGGGCTGGGACCGGCAGCTCGGGCTCGGGGAAGAGCCCGCTGAAGACCCGCGGGAGGCCCGCGGCGTCGAGCATCACCGTCAGTCGCGATGCCTGCCGGGCCGCCTCCTCGGGCATCGCGCGCCCGATGACACCGAGGCTGACCGACGAGTCGATGGTGCGCACCCACGCGGGCGGGGCGATTGGCTTGATCGCTGCGGCGAGCACGCCCAGCACCAGGGCGGAGACCACCACGGCCCCGCCGGCCCCGAGGATCGCGTCGACGGGGTTCGGCCTGCCCGGCCCCCGGAAGCGGCGGCCGATCGAGCCGATCACGGCGTCGCCGAGCGCCGCGCCCGCCATGGCTGCCCCGACAAGGGCCATCGTCTGGCCCAGCACCGGCCAGTCGGAGCCGAACGCCGCCACCAGCCGCGGCCCCGCCCACAGGCCGGCCAGGATGCCCGCCACCGTGCCCGCCAGGGAGAAGGCGCCCGCGACCAGCCCGGTGCGCCAGCCGCGCGCGCCGTAGCTGAGGAGCATCAGGACGATGGCGGCTTCGAGGATCCAGTTCATGGGGGCTCCTGACTAGTGGGACCCTCTCAAGAGTGCCACCTCCCGCGGGCGCCCGACGCTGCTGCCCCGTCGCGTAGCCTGGTGGGGTGTCCGAGCCCCGCAAGCCTCGCCGTCCCGCCCTCCGCGCACCATCGGTGCTCGATGAGATGGGCGAGAGCGTGGACCCCGTCGCCGAGCTGCACGCCGCCCACGCCACCGCGGCCACGCTCGTCGGAGCGGGCCGCCAGGGCAGGGATCCGGAGCTCACGGCGCGCCTCATCGGTGTGGTCGACGAGGTGGGAATCACCACGCTGGCAGACCTGTGGGCCTCGCGTCCGGCCCGCTCGCTTCCCGGGGCGCTGTACCGGCTCTACGTCCTGCGCGAGTGGGTGCGGCGCGACGCGGACATCGCCGCCCGCCAGTACTCCGCCGGCACCCACCTCTCAGAGTCCAACCACGCCATCGCAGGCGCAGATCCCACCGGACCGGACGAGGTCCTGCGGGTGGCGGACGACATCCTCCGCGGCGTGTTCGAGGGCGACCTGGCGCTCGCGTTGGAGCGGGCCGGGGCGTTCGCCCGCGTCGTCTCCGCCGGGCGGGGGAACCTGCAGTCGCACGACGACGTGCACGCCGACCGCCTGATGCACCTGGCGGAGGATCTTGCGGCCAGCGCCCGGCTCTGGCGTCGCGGCGAATTGGAGTAGCAGGTTTGTCCTGGGAGCCGCGCCGGGTATTCTCCAGACGGGTGCCGAGCTGCGGTAGCCCCGGGCTCCACACTTAGCCGCTTTGAGCGGCCCCGCGCCGAGAGGCGCTCCCGGCTCGGCACCCCACCCCCTCGTCTCATACTGCGGACATCCGTCGTGGACCTCGTGCGGGTTTCAGGCGGGTGCTTCGCTAGTCTTGGGCCCCGGAGTGTCGGGAAGTCTGGTCGACGTCGTGGCTGGCGCGCTGTCATCGGCGCGCTGTCATCACGGCCTACCGAAGGAGACGCATGACCCCCCCCACAGAGCAGAACCGTCGAAGCCGGCTGCGGCACTGGGTGACCCTGGAGACCACGAGCGGTGTGCTGCTTCTCATCGCCGCCGTCGTGGCCCTGATCTGGGCCAACTCCCCCTGGCGCGAGGCCTACCAGGCGCTCTCCGGGCTCGTCGTCGGCCCCGAGGCGCTCCACCTGGACCTCTCGCTGTCCAAGTGGGCCGCCGATGGCCTGCTGGCCGTGTTCTTCTTCATCGTGGGAGTCGAGCTCAAGCACGAGATCGTCGCCGGCAGCCTCCGCCGCCCGAAGGAGGCGGCCGTGCCGGTGTTCGCCGCGATCGGCGGGATGGCGGTGCCGGCCCTCATCTACGTGGCCGTCGTCACGCTGCTCCAGGACCCGACGGCGCTCCAGGGCTGGGCCATTCCCACCGCGACCGACATCGCGTTCGCCATCGCGGTGCTGGCCATCTTCGGTCGGGGCCTGCCTCGCGCGCTGCGCACCTTCCTGCTGACGCTGGCCGTCGTCGACGACCTGCTGGCCATCATCGTCATCGCCGTCTTCTACACCTCAGGCCTCAACCTCCTCTGGCTGGGCGCATCGCTGGCGGTCATCGCTCTGTTCGCGCTCGTGGTGCGCTCGCGCAAGCCGGCGCCGTGGCTGCTGCTCATCCTGGCGCTCACCGCATGGGCCCTCATGCATGCCTCCGGCGTCCACGCCACCATCGCCGGCGTGCTGCTCGGTTTCGTGGTCCCGGCCATCGCCGTGCACGGCGAGACGGAGACGCGCACCCACCATTACGAGCACGCCGTGCGGCCATTCTCGTCCGGCATCGCACTGCCCCTCTTCGCATTCTTCTCGGCGGGCGTCTCGCTCGTCGACGGCGACGGCCCCGCCAGCGTGCTTGCGCAGCCGGTGGTGCTGGCGATCGTCCTCGGACTCATCGTCGGCAAGCTGGTCGGCGTGCTCGGGGTGACGGCACTGGTCACGAAGTTCACGCCGCTGCGGCTGCCGGACAGCATCGGCCTGCGCGACCTGCTGCCGGTCGGCTTCCTCACCGGCATCGGGTTCACCGTGTCCCTGCTCATCGCCGAACTGTCGTTCCCGGATGCCGAACACACTGCAGGGGCGAAGCTCGCGATCCTCCTCGCCTCGTTCCTCGCGGCAGGTCTGGCCGCGGTCTTCCTCCGCTGGGACGCCAAGAAGCTCCGCACCCGTGACATGAACCTGGACGGCATTCCGGACATGGACAGCGCCCCGATCCGCGACGCGCGGGACGTCTCAGACCACTGACGCCTCAGCGTCGGTCACGGGTGCCGGGTGGGGACGAGGGCCTGGAACTGGCGCATGTGGTAGGCCAGGGACGCGTCACCCTGGAACAATGCCGCTGCCACGGTGCCCAGGATGATGGTGTGGTCACCGCCCGGCTCGAACGACAGTTCGTCGCAGCGCAACCAGGCGACGGCGCCGTCGAGGCGCGGGAGGCCGTGGTCGTCGTGCCAGACGAGGCCTGAGAACCGGTCGGGGAGATCGTTGCGGGCGAACCGGAGAGCCAGCTCAGCCTGGTCCTCGCCGAGCACGTTGACGCCGATCCGCCCGGACGCCCGCACTCTCCCGATCATTCCGCCCCGGTTGTCCAACGCGAGGAGCACCATGGGCGGGGAGATGGACAGCGACGAGAATGCCGAGACCGTGGTGCCGGTGGGGACGCCGTCGACTGTGGTGGTGATCACGGTCACGGGCGCCGCCACGCGAGCCATGGCGTCGCGGAAGGTGCTCTGCAGGTCATCCACGGCCCCCACGGTATCGCCCCGCGGCAAAGGGCCGCGGGGCCGTCCGAGCCTCAGCGGGGCGAGTCGTCGTCCTCGTCGACGTAGATGCCGGGGGCGTCGTAGATGAGCGAGGCGCCGTCGGCGCTCTCACGCATCTCTCGCGGCGCGATGACCCGGGCCAGGTGGTAGATCCCGATCGTCACGATGGTGCCGAGTGCGATGCCTCCGATGCTGAAGTCGTCACCCAACGGCAGCTGCACGTCGCCGACACCGATGATGATGCCCGCCGCGGCAGGGATCAGGTTGAGCGGGTTGCCGAAGTCGACCCCGTTCTCCTTCCAGATCTTCGCGCCGAGGAGGCCGATCATGCCGTAGAGGACGACGGTGATGCCGCCCAGCACTGCGCTCGGGGTGGCGGAGATGACGGCGCCGAACTTCGGGGAGAAGCCGAACAGGATGGCCACCAGGGCAGCCACCACGTAGGCGGCTGTGGAGTAGACGCGGGTGGCGGCCATGACGCCGATGTTCTCCGCGTAGGTGGTGGTGGGGCCGGCGCCGACGAGGGTGGCGATCATCGAACCCGCGCCGTCTGCCGCGATGGCCCGGCCCATGACGGGGTCCAGGTCCTCGCCGGTCATCTCGGCGACCGCCTTGACGTGTCCCGTATTCTCCGCGATGAGCGCGATCACGACGGGCAGCGCCACGATGATGGCCGCGAACGAGAAGCTGGGCAGGTGGAAGCCCACCACGTTGTCCGTGGCGCCATAGGTCCAGTTCGCCAGATCGCTGACCGGCGGGAGGCCGAACCAGTTGGACTTCGCCACCGGGGCCCAGTTCACGCGCAGCTGCTCGGTGACCGTGCCGTCCTCGGCGACGCGCTGGAGGGGCCCGAGGACCAGGTCGAAGACCCAGCTGAGGACGTATCCGATGATCAACGACAGGAAGATGGCGATGCGGCCCATGAAGCCACGCAGCCCGATGCTCAGTGCGATCACGATCAGCATCACGGTGAACGCCACCCACGGATCCACCGGCCAGTAGACCGACGCGACCACAGGGGCCAGGTTGAAACCGATCAGCATCACGACGGCGCCGGTGACCACCGGCGGCAGCGCCTTGTGGATCACGCGGGCACCCGCGAAGTGGATGATGAGACCCACCATGAAGAGGGTCAGGCCCACCACGAACAGCGCACCCGTCAGGTCCGCGGGGTCACCGCCGGCGGTGTAGATCGCGGTGGCCACGCCGACGAAGGAGGCCGACGATCCCAGGTAGCTCGGCACCCGGTGCTGGACCGCGAACAGGAACACCAGCGTCGCGACGCCGGACATCATCACCGCGAGCTGCGGGTTGAGGCCCATCAGCAGCGGGAACACGAACGTGGCGCCGAACATCGCCACCACGTGTTGGGCACCGAGCCCGACGGTGCGGCCCCAGCTGAGCCTCTCCGTCGGCTTCACCACCGCGTCCGGGGCGAGAATTCCGTTGTTGTGCAGCTTCCACATGGGGGCGCTTCCTTTCGTCGGCCAGACTTTACTGCCTTCGCGTGGCGGGCCTGTCACCGGTCCCGCCGTCGTGGTCTCGGGCTAGGCTGAACCCATGGCACACGACGTGGTTGTCCTGGGGGCGAGCGTCGCGGGGCTGACCGTGGCCCGCCGCTTGGCGGCAGAGGGTTACGACGTGCTGGTGCTCGACCCCAACCAGGAGTTCCGCAGCGCCGCGATCGGACACGGGGTCGCGGCGGTGGGCCACGCGTCCACCGTGGCCACCATGACCATCGCCTACGGGGTCGCGGGCGCGCTGGAGCACGCCCGGCGCAACCTCGCCGCCATGGCGGAGATCAGGCAGATCCATCCCGGCCTGACCACCATGACGCTCCGCGACAGTTCGCTGCCCGGGGGCGACGAGCGGGAGACGCGGGAGGTGGCGGAGCTGTTCCGCACCGCGGGCGCGGAGGCGCAGGTCGATCGCTGGCCCGGCGGGGCGGCGCTGGTCACCCAGGCGCTGTGCGTGGACGTCGATGAGTACGCCAGGCTGCTGAGGGCGGCCGCAGTGGCTGCGGGTGCGCAGGTGGTGCACGAGGTGACCGTGACGCACCTGACGCGACGCGAGGGCATCACGCGGATCGGGTTCCGCAACAACCTCGCCTGGGTGCGCGACGCCGGCGACGTGGGCGGGGTCGCGGTCATCGACACTCTGGGCGTCAGCCCGTGGGGGAGGGCTGCGCGAATCGGCCCGGCGCAGTGGGTTCCGGTGCTTCGCTGCATCCCCGCCCGCCCCCGCACGGAGGTGAGCCTGCACGCCACTGGGCCCGCGTGGATGATCCGACCGGTGGGGGAGGCCGCCCTCGTGGTGGGCCAGAAGGTGAGCCTCTCGTCGATCGACGCCGCGACGGCGGGGCTGGCGGAGTGGGCGCGCTCGGAGTTGGGCGCCTCGGCCCTCGAGACGGGCCGGATGGCCATCGATCCCAGCGACCACGGTCGCCCCGTCGTCGGTGCCTCCGCGATCCCGGGCGGGTTCTACGCGCGCGGCAACGGTCGCGGTGAGCTGATGAACGGCACCGCCAGCGGCTACTACCTGGCCGGCCTGCTGTTGGGGGACTCGCCGGCCAACGCCCTGCCGCGGTTCAGCAGGATGCGCGCCTACGGGTCCCGGCTGCTCAGGCAGCGCGGCGCGGAGGGCTAGTCCGGAGACCGCCTAGATCCAGGCGTTGCCGAACCACATGCGCATCAGCCAGGCCGGCCGCGTCATGATCTCAGCGGTGAGGATGGGGTAGAAGAACGCGAAGTTGAGGATGATCAGGGCCAGTAGCACGCCCACCGCCATCGCCCGCACGCGCCGTCGAGGATGGTGGGCCGGGCCTAGGATCTTGCCCAGGGCCATCGCCAGCACCGTGGCGCTGAACGGGATGATCATGATGGCGTAGAAGAAGAACAGGGGCCGGCCGGCGTAGCGGAACCACGGCAGGTAGGTGGCCGCGACGGCCAGCAGCGGAACGGAGAACCGCCAGTCCCGGCCCATCAGCCACCACACCAGCCCCGCGCCCAGCGCGAGCGCCGCCGCCCACCACAGCAGCGGGGTGCCGATGCCGTTGACGATGCTCACGCAGGTGGTGCCCACGGCCTCGCAGCCGTCCACCCCCGGCTCGATGTCGTTGACGGCGTAGATCGCGATGGGGCGCTGTAGGAACAGCCAGCCGGCCGGGTGGGCCTCGTAGGAGTGGGTGGCATCCACCATCATCCCGTCGCCGGTATGGAAGCGGTACATCTCAACGTGGTAGTGCCACAGTGAGCCGAGCGCCTCGCCGAAGCGCTGCACGACGGGGTCCTCCGGGTTGTCCGCGCCCCAGCCGCGGTAGTAGCCGCCGTCGGTAGTGAACCAGCCGAACCAGGAGCCGAGGTAGATCGGCACCACCACGACCACCAGGTTGACGAACGCCATCGGGGCGTCCACCAGCACGGACCACCACTGGGCGCGCCCGGCGCCGGCCAGCCGCCGCGCGCCCAGGTCCCAGAAGACGACGACGATCCCGAACATGGCGATGAGGAACAGCGAGTTCCACTTCACGGAGACCGACAGAGCCAGCATCACTCCGGCCGCCACGCGCCAGGGCCGCCACAGCAGCAGGGGCCCGAACGAGCCGCCCAGGTCCGGCAGGTCGTGGGCCCGCAGGTGGGCGGCGAGCTTGTGGCGCATCCAGTCCCGGTCCGCCACGAGCGCCGCCACACCCGCCACAGCGAAGGTGGCCTGGAAGATGTCCAGCAGGGCGATGCGGCTCATCATGAACGCCAGGCCGTCGAAGGTGATCAGTAGCCCCGCGACGCCGCCGATCAGCGTGGAGCGCGACAGGCGCCGGGCCATCCGGATGGTGAAGAACACCAGCAGCGTGCCGAAGATCAGCGCCATGAACCGCCAGCCGAAGGGATTCATGCCGAACATCGCCTCGCCGGCCGCGATGAGCAGCTTCCCCACCGGCGGGTGCACGATGTAGGCGGCCGCCTCCTTCATGCCGGAGAGGTCCCCGGCCAGGATCATGTCGTTGGCGTCCTCGACCCACTGCCGCTCGTAGCCGGACTGCAGGATCGCCCACGCGTCCTTGGCGTAGTAGGTCTCGTCGAACATGATGGCGTGGGGCTGGCCCAGGTTGTGGAAGCGCAGCAGGAACGCCATCAGCGTGATGCTGAGGGTGACCACCCATCCGGCGGTGCGGTCGCGGAGCCGGCCGTCGTCGAGAGCCTGGAGCGTGGTCAGCACCCATGCATCATAGGCTGAGCTCATGCACCCCCTTCCCGACGGAGCCCTGATCCTGGCGGCCACGCCCATCGGGTCCTCCGACGACGCCAGCCAGAGCCTGCGCACCGCCCTGGCTTCGGCGGATGTCATCGCGGCGGAGGACACCCGCCGATTCCTCCTGCTCACCAAGCGGTTGGGGATCGAGCCGACGGCGCGGGTGGTCAGCTACTTCGAGGCAAACGAGGCCTCGCGCACCGTCGAGCTCGCGGCCGCCGTCGCGGCGGGGCAGCGGGTGGTGCTGGTGACCGATGCCGGCATGCCGTCGGTCAGCGACCCGGGGTATCGGCTGGTGGTGGCCTGCATCGACGCCGGCCTTCGGGTGACCGCCGTGCCCGGGCCTTCCGCGGTGCTGACCGCGTTGGCCGTCTCCGGGCTGCCCGTGGACCGGTTCTGCTTCGAGGGGTTCCTGCCCCGCAAGGCCGGCGAGCGGGGCCGTCGATTGGCGGCCCTGGCAGGCGAGGAGCGCACGATGGTGTTCTTCGAGGCCCCCCACCGGCTGGAGGAGTTCCTCCGCGACGGCGCCCGCGAGCTGGGCGCGGCCCGTCCCGCGGCCGTGTGCCGCGAGCTCACCAAGCCCTACGAAGAGGTGATTCGCGGGCCGTTGGCCGAGCTGGCGGAGTGGGCTGGGGGCGGGGTGCGCGGCGAGGTCACCGTCGTGGTTGCCGGGGCGCCGCCGTCGACGGCATCGGCTGACGACGCGTTGGAGCTGGTGCGGCGGGCGCGGGCCGGTGGTGCGAGACTGTCCGAGGCGGTGGCGGACGTGGCGAAGGTCACCGGAGCCAACCGCAAGGAGCTGTACGCGGCCGCGTTGGCAGACAAGGAGAGCGCCAAGTGAATCCCCTCGACACCCTCGGCCTGCCGCCCCTGCCGGAGGCGCTGCCCCGGCCCGTCGTCGACAACCACACCCACCTGTGGTCCACCCACGAGTATTCGGGTCTGCCGGTGGGTGACTCTCTTCGGCTGGCCGCCCAGGTGGGGGTGTCGCGGGTGATCGAGGTGGGCTGTGACGTGGAGTCGTCGCGGGCGGCGATCGAGCTGGCCGAGCGCCAGCCCGCGGTGCGCGCCGCAGTGGCGCTGCACCCCAACGACGCCGCCCGGGTGTTCCTCCGCGACGGGGCCGCGGGTCTCGCCGCGGTGCTGGCGGAGCTGGAGCCGCTGGTCGCGGCGCCCGAGGTGGTCGCGGTGGGGGAGACCGGCCTGGACTACTTCCGGACGCGGGAGGCGGCGGGCCAGGAGGCTCAGGAGGTGTCCTTCCGGGCGCACATCGGGTGGGCGAAGACCTACGAGCGGACGCTGGTGATCCACGACCGCGACGCCCACGACGACATCCTGCGCGTGCTCGACGACGAGGGCCTCCCGGGCCGGGTGGTGATGCACTGCTTCTCCGGCGACGCCGACTTCGCGCGGCGCTGCGTGGAGCGAGGGGCGTTCCTGTCGTTTCCCGGGGTGGTCACTTTCGGCTCGGCCGGGGCGTTGCGCGACGCAGCGCTGGCGACGCCGCTGGACCGGATCCTCGTCGAGACCGACGCGCCGTATCTCACCCCGGCACCCCGAAGGGGCAAGGCCAACGCGCCCTACCTGCTGCCCCACACAGTCCGGTTCCTCGCGGACCTGCTCGGCGTGGAGTTGGCGGAGTTCTGCGACCGGATCGTCGCCACCACTGCCGCGGCGTACGGGGAGTGGGGGACCGATGCCTGAGCTCGGACTGTTGGACCCGGCCTCGGTGCGCCGCATCGCCGCCGAGCTGGACCTACGCCCCACCAAGCAGAGGGGGCAGAACTTCGTGGTGGACCCCAACACGGTCCGGCGGATCGTCGCGCTCTCCGGCGTGACGGTCGAGGATGTGGTGCTGGAGATCGGGCCCGGCCTCGGCTCCCTCACCCTCGGGCTCCTGGAGACCGGTGCCCGGGTGGTCGCCGTCGAGATCGAGGAGCGGCTCGCCGTGCGGCTGGAGCGGACCGTACGCGAGCGGATGGGCGAGGATGCAGCCGAGCGGCTGAAGGTGGTGGCCGCGGACGCCCTCCAGGTGGATGCGCTGCCGGGGCCCGCGCCGTCGTCGTTGGTGGCCAATCTTCCCTACAACGTCTCCGTGCCGGTCCTGCTGCGCATGCTCGAGCTGTTCCCGGACTGGACCGATGGGCTGGTGATGGTGCAGCTGGAGGTGGCGGACCGCCTGGTGGCGCCGCCTGGAAGCAAGGTCTACGGCGTGCCCAGCGCGAAGGTGGCCTGGTACGCCGAGTCCGCGAGGGTGGGCACGGTGCCCCCCAAGGTGTTCTGGCCGGTGCCCAATGTGGAGTCCGGGTTGGTGCGGATCACGCGCCGCCCGGCGCCCGCGACGACGGCGTCCCGCGAGGATACCTTCCGGGTGATCGACGCGGCGTTCTCGCAGCGACGCAAGATGCTGCGCGCGGCCCTGGCGGGGCTGATCGGGTCGTCGGCGGCAGCGTCGGAGCTGATCGAAGCGGCGGGTGTGGATCCCCAGCTGCGCGGCGAGATGCTGGACGTGGCCGCGTTCGCGGCGATTGCCGAGCGGGTCTCTGGCTGACGGACGCCACTGGGCCCGCGGCGCGGTTTGCGCTACGTTCATGGGGTGACGGCGGTCAGGGTTCGCGTGCCCGCGAAAGTGAACCTCGCCCTGCGGGTCGGCGGGACCGACGCCCAGGGCTATCACGAGTTGGGCACCGTCTTCCAGGCCGTCTCCCTCGGCGACGAGGTGGTGGCCGAAGCGGCTCCCGCGGGCGAGTTCCGGCTCGCGTTCCAGGGCGAGGGCGCCGCGTTCCTCCCCATCGACGACACCAACCTGGCGATGCGTTCGGCCAAGCTGCTCGCGGAGCACTTCGGGCGTCACGACGTGGGCGTGAGCCTGCTGGTGCGCAAACGGATCCCGGTGGCCGGCGGCATGGCCGGGGGGTCGGCCGATGCGGCCGCGGTGCTGGTGGCGTGCAACGCGCTGTGGGCGCTCGGCGCCACGCGGGAGGACCTGCACGACCTGGCTGCCCAGATCGGCTCGGACGTGCCGTTCCTCCTGCTGGGCGGCACTGCTATCGGCACCGGTCGAGGGGAGATCCTCACCCCGGTGATGTCGAGCGGCACCCTGCACTGGACGTTGGCCCTCTCCCACACCGGGCTGTCCACGCCGGCGGTGTTCAAGGAGTTCGACCGGATGTGCAGCCCCCAGGACACGAGCATCCCCGTGGCGCTCCTCGAGGCGCTTCGGGCCGGCGACGCCCCGGGTGTGGGGGCGGCGCTCATCAACGACCTGGAGCGGCCCGCGATCTCGCTGCAACCCACGTTGGCCCGCACCCTGGAGATCGGCCTGGGCGCCGGGGCGCTGGGCGCCATCGTCAGCGGGTCGGGGCCCACGTGCGCGTTCCTGGCGGGTTCCGACGCGCACAGCCATGAGTTGGCCGAGGTGCTCGGTGTCTTCAGCGGGGTCCGGGCCGTCCGCCGCGCCTACGGGCCGGTGCAGGGAGCGCAGGTGCTCGGATGACCGGCGACGAGGTCGACGAGGTGGTGACCGCGTGGGCGCGGGAGCGCGACGACCTGGCGCTGGAACCGATGCACATCTGGTCGCGCATCGACCGCCTGGCCGGCATCCTGGCCGGTCACCGCAAGCGCGCCTTCTCCGCCCACGCCATCGAGGGGTGGGAGTTCGACGTCCTCGCAGCCCTGCGCCGGGCCGGTGAGCCTTACAGGCTCTCGCCGGGTCAGTTGTTGCGCGAGACCCACGTCACCTCGGGCACGATGACCAACAGGGTGGACCGGCTGGTGGCGCGCGGAGCGGTGACGCGGGATCCCGATCCCGACGACGGTCGCGGGATGCTGGTGACGCTCACCGCTGCCGGTCTGGAGCTGGTGGATGCGGCGCTGTTGTCGCTGCTGCTGCTCGAGGAGGCGCTCCTCGCCGAGTGGGACCCGCATGACCGGGCAGAGATGACCGACTACTTGAGGCGGCTGCTGCTCGGCTCGGCCTGATCCTCGGCTTCCGAATCGGGCGCGGTGCCGGCCCGGCGCCGGTCGATGCCTTCCATGATCAGCCTCGGCTCGGCCTGGAGGTGGGCCATGCCGTTCCAGGCGAGGTTGATGAGGTGGCTCGCCACCACCTGCCGGGACGGCTCCCGGTTCTCCAGCCACTGCTGACCAGTCTGCGCCACCAACCCGACGAGGGCCTGGGCGTAGAGGCCGGCGAACTGGGGATCGTGCCCGGTGCGCTCGAACTCGCCCGCCAGGATGTCCTCCACCTGTGCGGCGATGTCGCTGAGGATGGAGGCGAACGAGCCGCTCGCCTGCCCCGTCGACGAGTCCCGCGAGAGGATCCGGAAGCCGTCGGGGCAGCCGTCGATGTAGTCTAGGAGGGCCATCGCGCCGCGCTCCAGCAGCTCCCGGGATCCGGCGCCTGGGGTTGTGAGTGCGCTCCTGATGGAGGTGTGCAGGACCTGGGTCTCCCGATCCACCACAACGGCGTAGGCGCCTTCCTTGCCACCGAAGTGCTCGTAGACCACCGGCTTGGAGACTCCGGCGCGCGCGGCGATCTCCTCCACGGAGGTGCCCTCGTAGCCGCGTTCGGCGAAGAGTTCGCGGGCGATCTCCAGCAGCTGCTCGCGGCGCTGCGTGGCCGTCATCCGGGTGCGGGAACGGCGTGCGCGGGCAGGTTGGCGGGTGGACACGGGTGCCATTGTCTCACGACCACCAGAGGAGGGCCCCGACGGCGGATCCACGCCTGTCACTCGGGGCCGGTGGCTCGCTTGAACCGCTGTTGGGCGCCCTGCTTTGTCAGTCCGTAGAGCTCCCCGATGCGGGACCATGAGGCGCCGGCCTTGCGGGCCTCGCGGACGGCGGCGTTCTCGGCCAGGTCCGCCGCCTCGCGGGCGTGGCGCGCTGCGTCAAGGGCGCCGAGCGCCGCGGCTCGTGCATCGCCCTGACTCTTCTCCGCCATGTGCGCATCGTAGCCCGCGACACGCGTCAATGGATACTTGACAGATCCGTCAAGCGATGGTTGACTCGTGTGTCAACGAGACATTGACGCACAGGAGGTGACATCATGGCGAAGAAGGATAAGAAGTCCAAGAAGGACAAGAAGTCGAAGAAGTCCAAGAAGTCCAAGAAGTGACTCGAACCCCACCGAGAAGGCCGGCCCCGTGAGGGGCCGGCCTTCGGCGCGTCTGGGCTTGGGCTGGGGCTCCGCGCTAGGCCGTGGGCTGAGCCAGCCAGCAGCCCTGGATGTGGTCGTCTGCCATCCCCACCGCCTGCATGAGCGCGTACAGAGTGGTGGGGCCCACGAAGCGGAAGCCGCGCTTCTTGAGATCCTTGCTCAGAGCGACGGTTCCTGGTGTCTGGGCCGGCACGTCCGCAAACGTGAGCGGTGGACGATCGCGGGGCTCTGGGGCGTGCTCGGCCACGAGGTCCGCCAGACGGAGGCCACCGTCGTGCATGTCCAGCAGCGCCCGGGCGTTGCCGATGGCCGCGGTGATCTTGGCCCGGTTGCGCACGATTCCGGCATCGCCCATGAGTCGCTCGATCTCCTCCTCGCCGAACTCCGCGACCGCCGCCGGCCGGAACCCCGCGAAGGCGGCGCGGAATGCCTCGCGCTTGCGCAGGATGGTCAGCCAGGACAGGCCGGCCTGGAACCCCTCCAGGCAGAGGCGCTCGAACAGTGCCGCCTCGTCCGGTGAGTCCGGCACGGGCCGCCCCCACTCCTCGTCGTGGTAGGCCTGATACAGCTCGTCGCCCGCCCCGAAGCAGCGCACCTTGTCCATGAGTTGATCTCCCTTCAGAGATTCGAGTGTGCCCCCACTCTGGGCCGCGCGCGTGGCGATGTCCCAGACGACTTCGCGGGCTGGGGATAAGTCGTCGCGTCTTCGGGCGCGCGCTCCTGGCCCGCTCACCGGTTCGGTGGCGGGCTGAGCCGAATGGGCGGAGGCCCGGGGTCAGTTGAGGGCGACGGTGCCGTGCGGGGTGACGCGGTAGAGGTAGCCGAGTGGGCTTCGCCACAGCGCACAGCCTGGACTCTGCAGGTGGGCGAGCCAGTGACCGGCGGTCTTGGCCCGGTGGATGCGCGTCCTGAGGGGCGCGAGGTTGCCTGTCCAGGTCTGCCCCGGCGGTCCGGACGCCCGGTAGGCGACGGTGTGGTCCTGCTGCAGGCCGCGGCTGGGTGTCTGGGAGTAGGGGAAGGCGTCGGTGGGGAATATCTGGATCACCGCCTCGCGGAGCCGGTGGCTGGGGCGATAGGGATCCTCGGCCGGAATCTCCGGCAGGTCGATGACCGGGCGGACCACCACCTGCTTGTCGCCGAGGAGGAGGCGCAGCGTGTCCTGCGTGAGGGAGCCGGCGCCTTCGACCCGGGCGGGGCCGTCCAGGCCGGCCAGGGATGCGGCCGGGATGTGAACGAACACCTGGGTGACGGGGCGCAGTTTCTCCAGGGGCGTGGTGATGGTGCCGCAGGTGTGCCCGGTGCAGCCGGCAGGGTGTGGGCGGTGGCGCTCCGCGTCCGGATCCTGGTCTGCGATGGGACCCGGGGAGGCCGCGTCGAGTAGGGCCGGCTGACCGGCGGCCTGCTGCTGCAGCGCCAGCGCATAGGCGGGGTGGGCCAGAGCGCCCAGAGCCCGGGCCCGCAGCTCGGCCTTGGAGACGCCGGCGGCGGTTGGGTCCGCGCCGGGGAGGAGCGCGGCGATCTGTTCGATGGCGGCGTCCAGGTACTTGGCATCCAGAACGTCGAGCTGGGCGGAGACCTGCATGGAGCCCTCCCTGTACGCATAGATCGACACGTGACGGGCTTCCAGGGTCCGGCGTTCCTCCTCGGCGGCGAGCTGGGGAGCGGCCTCGATGATCAGCTTGTCGATCAGGTTCATCGACGCAGTCCAGCTGAGCCGGTGCTGCTGCTTCAACCAGCGCGTGGACAGGGCGTCGGCCACCTCCCGGGGGAGCGATTCACAACGACCCGCGGCCGCGGCGGCGCGGTGGGGATCCACCTGGAGCTGTTGGACGGCGGTCCACAGCGTGGGGTGCCGGTAGCGAAGGTTGAGTGCGCGGCCGGTCAGGCTGACGGCCTGGCGTGTGGTGCATCCCAGGAGCCCGGCCAGTTCGAGGCCGAACCACTCCGAGATCAGTGGGCAGCCCTCCCCGCCGACCCGGAGGTCCTGCTCGTAGAGGGCCTCGTGGACCTCGTCCTCGGTGTCTAGGTGGTAACCCACGGCCAGCTGGCTGACCAGGCGTAGCTCGTCGGCTTCGGCCCGTCGTTTCGTGATCCGATTGGCGCGCAGCTGGTCTGCCAGGTGCTGCGCCTCCGTTGTCTTCATACCCCTCACGATAGAAACGACCTCTGACAATTTCGGCCTCCAGAATCGCTCCGGCCAACTTTTTCTTTGACGACTTTTCTGAAGGGTCCGAGCGGGGCGGAGCCCGTGTGTTGACGGCGGGTGGTCGCCCAGGCTGCGGCTGTATAGACTCTGTCAAGGCCCTCCGGGGCCGTTCCCCGGTTGGTCTTTCGGTAGGGCCCGCCTGACTTTGAATCAGGATTAGCGCAGCAGGTTCGACTCCTGCCCGGGGAGCGATGGCCAGTGGGGTGCGACAGTTGCCTGGACCGTGGTCGTGGCAGTGGCCGAACAGGTCTGAGGCGCACGGCATCCGCGTGTGCTCATCGCGATCTCTGGCGTGGGTGATCGGAGAGCGGCGCAGGTCCTGACTTGTCGCGCGCTCATGCTTGATGGTCGGGTGGTTGGTTATCGTTGACCTCGATGCCATACTGGTACAAGAAGTAGTACCAATGGAGGAGGGGTAGCCATGGCTGTCACCGCAAGTGAAGCTCGCAAGAACCTGTTCCCGCTGATCGAGCAGGTCAACGAAGACCGCACGCCGGTCGAGATCACTTCCCGGCGGGGTGATGCAGTGCTCATGTCCCGAGCTGACTACGACGCGCTCGAGGAGACTGCTCACCTCCTGCGGGTGCCCGCCAACGCACGACACCTGCTCGAAAGCCTTGCCCAGGCGCATGCGGGGCAGCGCGACGAGCACGACCTCATTCGATGAGGCTGGTCTTCACGCCGAACGGGTGGTCGGACTACGCGTACTGGTCGGCAGCCGACCGGCAGACACTCAAACGGCTCAACCGCCTCATCGACGACGCGATGCGCGACCCCGTCAGCGGAATCGGTAAGCCCGAACCACTGCGACATATGCTGGCGGGTGCCTGGTCCCGACGGATCACCGAGGAGCACCGCCTGGTGTACCTGGTCGACGGCGACGACCTGATCATCCTGCAGGCACGCTTCCACTACAGCTGACCAACTCATCTGCCGCCGACCGAGCGGACGTTTCTCGCGTTTGCTTGTCCAGCTGCCCTCCGCTGTGAGGAGTCCGATTTGGTCGGGTTCGCGAGATAGTCAGAACTCGACGACCTTGCAACCCGCGTAGCCTGACGGGCCCCCGAGCATCCGCCTTTGCCGCGATGTGCACAGTCATATCGGGAGGGTGAGGAACGCATACAGGATGTGAATGCTCCTGGTCCTCGAACAACAACTCCCCGCCGGGTGAGACCAAGAGTGACCCGAACGGCTCATCGCCGGCGGAGAGGGCCTGCTCAGCGAGGTCCACGGCGCGGGCAAGGAACCGTCGATCATCATCATCGAGGGGCATGACCCCAGACTAGGTCGGCCTTAGGGGATGTGGGCAGCCGCAGGAGCGGCGGACGACGAGGTCCATGGGAAACGTCTCATGGGCGGGGGTGCGACGGTGGACCAGTAGATCGATCGCCTCGGTGGCCATCACCGCGACAGGTTGACGCACCGTTGTGAGCGGGGGAGACGTGAACCGGGTCTCCTCGGTGCCGTCGAAGCTCACGACGGCGACGTCCTCCGGGACGCGCAGGCGAAGCTCTCCCGCGGCCGTCAGGAGCCCGATCGCCTGCAGATCCGAGCTGGTGACGACGGCGCTCGGTCGGTCCGCGCGGCTCAGGAGCTCGAGCCCGGCGCGGTAGCCGCCCTCGCGGGTGAACCCGGTTCGTGACACCAGGCCGGGCGTCCGGCCCTGATCGGCGTGTGCCCGTTGCCATCCGGCCTCGCGGCGGTCGGCGTCGGGGTCCACGCTCTCGCCGATGACCAAGGCGACGCGGCCATGGCCGTGCACCCCCAGGAGGTGCCCGACCGCCTGGGCCATCCCGTCGGCGGCGTCCGGGCCGACCGCGGCGTAGCCGGCGACCGGCGCGGCCGCGTCGATGATCACCAACCGTTGGCGCGCACCCCGACGTCGCAGCTCGTCCAGCCGGCCCATGGCGGTGGCGCGGGCGACGATCAGCCCGTCGATCTGGCGGTCGCAGAGGTCGAGCATCGCGCGGAGGGCGGAGTCCGGGCCGGGCCCGCCGGCGGTCATCAACAACGCGTACCCCTGCTCGGCCGCTGCCTGCTGCAGCTCACGGGTGTACTCGGCGAAGAACGGGTTGGTGGTGTCGCCCACCACCAGGCCCAGCGTGCTGGTGCTGCCCAGGGACAGGGCGCGCGCGGTCCGGTTCGGGCGGTACCCCAGGTGGTCCACCGCCTCACGGACCCGCCGCGCGGTTGCCTCCGATACCTTCTTCGGGCCGCCGTTGACGACGTGGCTGACCACCGCCGTGCTGACGCCCGCGTAGCGCGCGACATCTGTCCGCGTCACGGCGCGCGGCCTGCTTCGGGGCGGGGTGGGCTCCGAGGTCACCGGTCAACCTCCCTGTCTGGGCTGGCGTTCCAGGCCATCCTAAGGGAAGTTGCGTCACACATGGTTACCCGGGTAACTTTGTGGGCACCGCGTCGCAGCGGCCCACGCATCCACACCCCCACGCCTTCAGTCGAAAGGACTGCACCCTCATGAAGATCGGTGTCATCGGAACCGGCCAGTTCGCCCGGAGTTTCATCAGCCTCTGGCAGCTGCACCCCGCCGTCGAGGAGGTCTACGTGACCGACCTCGTCCCCGAGCGGGCGGCGCAGCACGTCGAGCAGTACGGCCTGGCCGGCAGCTTCCCCGACGCCGACGCGCTGCTGGCCTCCGACGTCGACTCGGTCGCCATCATGACGCAGCGCTGGAGCCACGGTGAGTTGGCCCTCAAGGCGCTCGAGGCTGGCAAGAACGTCTACTCCGCGGTGCCGATGGCGATCAGCGCCGAGGAGATCGCTGCCATCGTCGCCAAGGTCGAGGAGACCGGGCTGATCTACATGATGGGGGAGACCAGCTACTACAACCCGGCCGTGATCTACGCCCGCACGCGGATCGCCGACGGGGCCTTCGGGCGCGTCTTCTACTCCGAGGGCGACTACGTCCACGACATGGACAACGGCTTCTCCGCCGCCTACCAGTTCAGCGGCGGGGAGGACTGGAAGCCCACCGCGAGCTTCCCGCCCATGCTCTACCCGACCCACGCCATCGGTGGGGTGCTCGGGGCGCTGCCCACCTTCGCCACCTCCGTGTCGTGCCTCGGCATCGTCGACCACGGCGCCGACGGCATTTTCGACAAGTCCATCTCCCGCTGGGGCAACGACTTCTCCAACATGACCGCGCTGTTCGAACTCGCCGACGGCGGCGCGATGCGCACCAACGAGTTCCGCCGAGTGGGTTACTGGAAGGGCCACGAGTCCCGATTCCGCTTCTACGGCACCGAGGAGGTCTTCGAGCAGTCCGGCGACGGCGCCACCCTGAGCGTCAAGACCGAGGGCGAGGACTACGCCAAGGGCGAGACCCTCGACGTGAGCGACCTCCTCGCCACCGGCCCCGGCGAGCTGCCCGAGGGCTTCGGCGACGTCGACCCCGCGCTCATGCAGAGCTTCGCCTCAGGCAGCGCCAAGGTCCAGGACCGCTCGCGGCTCCCGCGCGAGTTCGACGGCGCCCACAACGGCCACGAGGGCAGCCACCACTACCTCGCCGACGACTTCGTCCGCGCCGTGACCACCCGCACTCAGCCCCCGGTGAACGCGTGGCGCGCAGCCCGGTTCACCCTGCCCGGCGTGATCGCCTTCGAGTCCGCACTCCAGAACGGGGCACGGCTCCCCATCCCGGACCACGGCGACGGCCCGGCCGATCCAGGCTGGGACTGACCCAACACCCGGGGGCGGTCTGAGCGCCCGAGCTATCGTCGAGGCATGGTGTTCAGACCACGTCCCGACCGGACCGGCCCCGGGCAGGAGTCGGTATGGGATTACCCCCGCCCACCGGCCCTGCGGAAGTGCGCCCTGCCGATCGAGGTAGTGCTCGGCGGCGAGGTCATCTGTAGGACGTCGGAATCCTGGCAGGTCCTGGAGACCAGCCACCCACCGACGTACTACCTGCCCAGGACGAGCTTCGTGGAGGGCGCCCTGCGGCCGGCCGACGGCCGATCGTTCTGCGAGTGGAAGGGCGCGGCCCGCTACCTCGACGTGCACGGCGGTGGTCGCACGGCGCCGTCGGCCGCCTGGTACTACCCGACGCCGACGGCCCCCTTTGCCGCGCTCCTCGATCACGTTGCCCTCTACGCCGGCCCGATGGATGCCTGCGTGGTGGGCGGGGAGACGGTGACGCCCCAGCCGGGCGGGTTCTACGGGGGCTGGGTCACCTCGGCCGTGACCGGCCCGTTCAAGGGCGTGCCCGGCTCCATGGGTTGGTGAACACCCAAGACTGGACCGGCCCGCGGGGAGGGAACTCCACGCGGGCCGGTTGGGGTCATCTCACCTGAGGATCAGCTCACGCCACCTCCAGCTCGAAGGCCCCGGCGACGGCAACGCCTCCGGGGGCCCGGTCATGAAGACGGGTCCCCGGGGGCGCCGACGGGAGATCAGGCGATCGCGCCGGAGACGGCGTCCACCTTGACCAGGGTGGTCTCGGGCTCGCCGTCGACGATGGTGGTGATCTCCACCTCGAAGAGCTTTGCGCCCTGCTTGGCGCCGAACTTCCGGGTCACCTTCACCTGCGCCGTCGTGCGGTCCATCGTCGCGAGGGCTGCCACGGCTGCCTCGGAGTCGGAGAGGAACGAGCCGTTGTTCGAGGAGGCGTTCACCTGGAGTCCGAACGCGTTGGTGAACGAGATCCCGTTGTCGCCCTTGAGCTGCGCGCGGATGTAGTTGTCCGCCCCGGCTGCGACGTCGTCGAGATCCACGGTGTTGCCGGTGGCCACCACCTCGCCGTCGGCGATCCACTCGATCGAGGTGTAGTGGGTGCCCTCGATGGTGATGGTGTCGTCCACCTCGTCGACCTCGATGTTCGTGATCGTCGGGGCGGGCAGCGTGCGGTCACCCCTGAAGTTGGCGCCCAACTCGCGCTTCGCCACCAGGGCGGTGGAGTAGAAGGCGCCCGAGCGCATGGTGGCGTGGACGTCGGCCTCCGTCAGCTCCGGCATGAGCAGCCGGTTGTAGTCGTAACCGAGCGCGCCCGTGGAGTGGGCGTCGTCGTTGGCGAAGCCGGGCACGTTGAGCTCAGGCATGGTCTCCTGGAGCACGGAGTCCCACAGGATCCGGTCGGAATAGGAGTCGCCGTCGGAGACCTTGTTGACGATCTCCATGCCCACCAACGTGTCCGGGTAGGCCTCGAACAGGCCGACGTAGCGGGCCACCTTCACGGGGTCGGTGGCGGCGGCCCCGCCGGTGGCGGTGTTGCTCCCGCCGTAGTACCGGCCGGGGTGGTTGATGTGCATGATGGGCTCGAGCGCGCCCTCGGCCGCGGTGAGCCCGTCGACGTAGGCGATCTTCGACTCGAGCGTCGCGTCGCTCCCGTTGTTCCAGTCGGTCCAGAAGGTGTTGAGGTGGTCCTTGACCGACTGTTCGTCGGAGTGTCCGGTGCCGATCATGCCCGGCAGCCCGCCGCGGTCGGCGCCGGTGTTCATCTCGATCATGCGCTCGGTGGTGAGGTAGTACTCGGGATTCGCGATCGCCTTGGCTGTGTCGGTGCGGTCCCAGGTGGTGTTGACGAAGTTGTGATCCGTCATGGAGTAGACGTTGAAGCCGAGGGCGTAGGCCTGCTCGAGCATCTGGCGGGCGGTGTTGCCGCCGTCGGACTCGGTGGTGTGGTTGTGGAAGCCGGCCTTGTACTGGTACCAGCTCCAGTCGACACCCGCGTAGGGGCTGGTGACCTTGTAGTCGAGATCGGTGGTGGTGGCGCTGGCCTCCATCGGTACCGCGGTGAGCGCAAGGATGCCGGCGACGGCGGCCGCGACCAGGCTGAAGTGACGTCGGGACATGGGGAATCCTCCTGTGGTGATCGGTCCCGCATCCGGCGGTCTCCGCCTGGGAGGCGGGCGTCGGATCTGCGAGGTGGTTCACCGTCATCCCAACGGGTCCAGGTGAACACGATCATCACAGGAGGCGAACAGGCAACCAACTCCTACCGAACGTAGTATTGACGAGTAATGCCTGATCAGACCCCATTCGGGTCTCCCAGGTCCCTAGAGGCGTTGCGAGATCAGGGTCCCGTTGCCGAAGGCTCCGACGGTCGCGTAGAGCGTCGACCCGCTGACCTCGACGTTCGCGGCGCCCTCAGCCTCCAGGAACAGGCCGGCGGCGCCACCACCGGCGGGGACCATGAAGATTCCTGGGCCGAAGAGGGAGGCGATGTAAAGGTTGCCGGCGCCATCGAGCGCGATGCCAGTGGGGGTGATCAGGCCGTCGGCGTACTGGCTGTACGCGCCCGTCGCCGCGTTCACCCGGTACACCGAGCCGCGAGCGCCGAGGCTCGCGTCCTCGGGGCCCCCGGGCAGCGCCGACACGAACAGCCGCCCGCCGGGGCCGACCTCGACGTCCGTGGGCACCCCCTCGAAGCCGTAGCTGAGACCCGCGCACGATGGCACATTGAGGGCCTCGGCCGCCTCCTCGGTGATGGTTGCCATACTGGCGGGCAGCACCATCAGGGTGCTGATCGCTCCTGACCTGAGGTTCACCGAGAAGACCGCGTTGGCTCCCGCGTCGGCGACGTAGGCCGTGTTGCCCGCCACCGCCACGGCGTAGGCGTGCGAGTCGACTTCAACGTCGGCGCCGGTGTAGCTGGCGGGAATGCCCTCTTCGCCCAGTTCCGCCACGCACTCCTCGTTGGCTGCAGCATCCTCGGCGGACAGGCCGTACTGGACGTCCTGGTCGGGGTTGTTGTCGATCTCGTGCTGGGCCAGCTGGTCGGTGATCGTGGTGACCACACCGTCGGAGTCGATGGACTTGAGTGAGGCCGCCATCGGCCGCGGATCCATCGGGCCTGCGCCCTGGCTCTCCACGAAGAAGAGGGTGCTGCCGCGGTAGTCGCTGCCGGCGACATCCCACTCGGGCGCCTCATAGAGCGTGGTGGCGTCGCCGCCGGCGACGGTGGTGAGCCTGCCGGCGAACTCCTCCGAGACGGTCACCGCCTTGCCTGGACCCACCGACAGGTGCAGGGGGCCGATCAGCCCATCGGCCAGCGTCGTCGGATCGCCCGAAGGCGGGGCCGCCTGGGCGAGTGAGGCGGAGGCGAGAATCATCAGGGCGGCAGGTACGGCCGCCAGCGTGCGCGTCTTCATCGAGGCTCCTCTGGTCAGTGACGGTGGGAGCCGGAACGACATCCTGGTCAAGCCCCCTGAGGGGAAGGCTCGTGGGGAGGCGGGCGGGTGTCAAGGTGTCCTGGCGCAACCCAGGTGGGGTATGCGGCGGTCAGCGGGGAAGCGGGACACCGTTCGTTCCGTCGCCGCCCATATCTGCGTGAGGATCACTGCTTGGGGTGCCTCAGACGAGCGACTCTCACCTCCCGGATGAGCGGCGGTTCGCCGGTGGGATTGAGCAGACTCAAGGGCTGGTCGGCAGTGGTCAGAGTCACGGGGATGGCGCGCTCCCAAAAGTCGTCCCAGGAGTAGGTGTAGCGGCAGTGGGCGTGGCCTGCCAGATGCTCGCCCTCCCACACCTCGAGCCGCCGGTCCACCACCTGGGGGTTGTAGTCGTGGCGTCCCTGCAGCTCGGCGTTGGCGTAGGTGACCACCACGACGAACTCGCCGGCCGCCGCCAGGGCCCCGTCGCGGGGGAGGGTGGCGCCCCCGTGCCAGGGCACCCGGACCACATCGACGTCAGCGGTACGCGTCACCACCAGCGACCGCACCAGGGCGGTCCCGCCCGGGCAGCTCAGTTCGATCTCGTTGATGCCCTGGGCCAGGAACACCCGGGCGACGCCGGCTGCCGCTCCCGCCGCGACACCGACGCTTCCGGCGTCCTGGCCGTTGACCCGGAGCGAGACCCCACACCCGCCGTCGTCGACCATCCGCACCGCCAGATCGTGATAGCCAGACTTCCACGCCGACGCGTACACGTCGGCCCGCCCGGCCCCAGCCAGCCTGGCCCCGCCGGCGCCCCCCGTCGGCCACTCCAGCTGGGCGCCGTCGAACAGCCTGAACGTGCTTGCCGGGTAGGTGGCGGGATCGCCGTCGGTGGCATCCATGAGCACCAACCGGTCCAGCGTCACCTCGGCCCCTGGGAGCAGCGAGGCCACGTCGATGCTCGTCCGCAGCGACAACTCGCGCCGCCCCGCGCCCAGCCGCACCGTCGTCTCCGCGCTCCCGCGGTACTTCCCCCGCGACCGCTCGTTGAGCGCGAGGCTCGCCGGATACTCGACGAAGGCCGCGAACATGCCGTCGACGAACAGCGCGTGCCGCCCGGGCTCGCCTGCGGCGCTGCCGATCGCCTGGAAGCGATATGTCCCGTCGCGGGGCACCTCGACCGTCCACGCGGCCGACGAGGAGACCTCCCGGAACGACGACACGTCCGCGCCACCCGAGGCCAGGAACTGCCAGCCCTCCGCGGCCTTCGGATCGTACCGCGACACCTCGGCCGACGTGAGGATCGTGTCCTCCGCCTCCACCGTCGCGCACCACGGATCAGGGGCCGACGCCCCGGCCGCGGCGGGGGTGATGAGCGCCTGATAGGCGCAGTGCCGGTCGTACGGGGCGACGGTGAGGCTGAACCCACCGTCGGCCACGAGCACCCCGCGACCCGACGACACCAACCGCGGCGCCGCATGGAGACCGTCAACCCCCGTGAGCACCGCCTCCCGCACCTCGACGTCGACGCGGCCACCGAACAACGCCGGGTCCAGCCCGGAGACCTCCAGCAGCACCTTCCGGTCCGTCCCGCCGAACAGGACCGTGGCGCGCGCATTGGCCGCGTCGACGGCCGCGATCGCCTGCAGCGTGTCCGGCGCGTCCGGCTCCGGCGGCGTCACGGCAACCGTCGTCGAGCCCTCGAGGTCGCCGTACCACTTGAGCATCCACCAGCCCCCGTTGGCGCCGTGGGCGCGGGCGGTGTTGTCCGACAGGTTGCCCGCGTAGTTCCAGTAGGCCATCTGGGCGTCCACCTTGGTGTCCTCGAACATGGCGAGCCACTGGATCAGCTGGCCGGGGACGGCCATGTCGCGGAGCATGCCGTACTCGGTGATGTTGACGTCGATGGGCTCGATCCCGCGCTCGGCCTCCATCGCGCGGTACTCGCGCAGGTGGCCGCGGTAGGTGCCGAGGTTGTCGATGCCCAGCTCGTGCCAGATGAACACCTCCGGCAGGCAGCCGTGCACGACGGCGAAGTCCAGGAAGTCGGCGGTGCGCTCCGGCTGCCACTGCATGTCGCCCGGCCCGCCGATCCTCGGCTCGCCGAGGCCGTGACGCGCCCAGACCCCGCGGATGACGCCGACGACTGTCAGCCAGTCGGCGAGGAACTGCTCCCGATGCTCCGGCCACTCCGGGTACCAGTTGCCCCCGTCGGGCTCGTTGAAGGGGATCAGCACGTAGTCGCGGGGCCGGGCCGAGCGGGTGGCGACGGCCTCGGTGATCCGTTCCACCACCTCGAGGAATGCCCAGGCGCCGTCCGGGCCATCGCCGGGGCGCCGGCCGCCGTGGTAGGGCCAGTCCGGGTAGTGGTCCTGGATGTAGATGTACATGTCGCGGCCGTGCTTGGCGAAGAAGGCGCCCTCGACGGCGAGCGCGTCGCCGCTGGGGTGCTGCGTCCCGAACGGCGCCTTCTGGCTGGTGTTGGTGAGGTGGGCGCCGTTGAGCAGCGCGGCGGTGGGGACGCCGTCGTCGCCCAGCCCGTACAGGGTCCCGGAGGCCCCGCCGCGGAAGGAGCCCACGGGGGAGGCGCAATCCACGAGGAGTCGGTCAATGGTCACGGGCGGGCCTTCCGGGGCGGGGTGCGGCGGTGCTGGCGCGCAGGATGAGGTCTGGGGTGAGGGTGATCAGGGACTCTCCGACGGCGCGGTCGCGGAGGAGCTGCCAGCCGCGGCGGCCCAGCTCGGCGAAGTCCTGCGCGACGGTGGTGAGCGCCGGGTTCCACAGCTGCGCCAGGGGATGGTCGTCGAACCCCGCGACACTCACGTCCCGCGGAACCCTGACGCCCCGGTCCCGGAGGCCGGCGATCACGCCCATGGCCACCTCGTCGTTGCCGCAGAACACGGCCGTCACCTCGTCGCGCCCGGCGAGCGCTCGGCCGAGGGGGCGCGCCTCGGCGGGCTCCCAACCCGCCTCGATGATGGCGGGCACCGGCCGGCCTGCCGTGATCAGCGCCCGGCGCCAGCCCGCAGTCCGGCCGCCCTCGCCCCCAGGGGAAGGGACGCGCACGTGGTGCACCGTCGGATGTCCGAGGGAGAGGAGGTGGGAGGTCAGCGCGAACGCGCCGGCGTCCTCGTCGATCACGATCTGCGCCCTCCCGTCGAAACGACCCCCGGACAGGGCCACGGCTGGCACCCCTGAGGGCAGCCGGTTCAGGGCCGCCACGCCCGCGGGCTCGAACGCCAGCACGATCACCCCGGCCACGGGCTGGGACAGCGCCAGGCCGACGGCGGCGCCCAGCTCCGCCTCCCCGGCGCCGTCGAGCGCGGTGATGGTGACGAGGTGGCCGTCGGCCCGCGCCGCCTCCTCGATGCCGCGGAGGGTCTCGGCGTAGCCGTAGCGCGACGTGTTGCCCGCCAGTACCGCGACCACCCCGGGCGCCCGCCCACCCAGCGCCCGGGCGGCGGGATTGGGCGTGAAGTTCAGCTCCGCGACGGCGGCGGCGACGCGGGCGCGCTTGTCGTCGCTGATCCGCGCGGCGCCGGTGAGATACCGCGACACCGTCGGCACCGAGACCCCGGCCAGCGCGGCCACGTCCTTGATGGTCGCGGGCTGGGCCGTCGCCTCAGCCACGGCGGTCCGAGGGCGTGAGCCGGATCAGGCGGGCGCTGGTGGTCAGGGCGGTGTCGGCGTGGAGGGTCCCGGAGGTGGCGTCCCAGCTCAGGTCCCAGCCGTCCGCGGCTTGTGGAAACACGGTCGTGACGGTCACGGGGCGGCCCGTGAGGTGGGGGACCGGCAGCGCCACGCCGTCGGCCTCCTCCCGCTTCCACAGCGCGACGAGGGCGTCGTCTCCGGTGCGGAGTCCAACGGCGACCACCGGGTCCGTCCAGGCTGGCAGCCCGAGCGGCCAGAAGGGGAGCGCGTGCCGGAGCTCGGAGCGGAGAGCCTTGGCCACGTCCACCGCCTCCCGCACCAGCGCCAGCTCCGGACCCGACATGGTGTTGAGGTAGCCGGAGAGATAGATGCGGCCGACGAGCCCAGTGACCAGGCAGAACGCGATCTCCTCCGGGTCCATCCCGTGCTGCGGATAGGCCCAGCTGGCGGCCTGTTCGGGGAGCATCTGCATCGGCGCCGACGCCGCGATCGGCGGGTAGAGCCTGAAGTCCTGTTGGTCCGAGGTGGACTGGAGTTGAAGGCGGCTGAGCATGGCGAAGTCCGCCCGCATTCCTCCGGAGCCGCAGTTCTCCAGAATCAGCCCGGGGTGTCGGTCGAGGACGCCGTCGAGCCAGGCCAGCACGGCGCGCGAGTGCTCCAGCAGGCCGTGGCCGACGCTGTCGGAGGCGTGGTCCGTGCCCGCACCTGGGTTGATGTTGTAATCCAGCTTGAAGAAGCCCACGCCGAAGTCGCTCACCAGGCGGTCGACGACGCCGTCGAGGTGGGCGCGTGCCGCGGGGTGACGCAGGTCCAGGTGGTAGCGGTCCTGCTCGACGATCGGCTGGCCGTGCCGCTGCAGGAACGCCTCCGCGGGGAGTCGGTCCGCCATCGGGCTGCGCACGCCGATCACCTCGGGTTCGAGCCAGAGGCCGGGCGTCACGCCGTGGCCGCGGATCCGGCCGAGCACCTCGTCGAGCCCCCCTGGGAAGCGGGTGGTGGACGGCAGCCACTCGCCGACGCTGTCCCACCAGTGGCCGGAGTCGTCGTACCAGCCGGCGTCCACGCAGAACACCTCCGCGCCCACCTCCGCGGCGGCGTCGATGAGGGGGAGGAGCTTGTCGGTGGTGGGGTCGCCGCCCAGCGTATTCATGTAGTCGTTGAAGCACACCGGCATGAGCTCGTTGTCCGGGTGCGGCCGTCGTGCGGCTCGTCGGTAGCGGGTCATCGCGGCGGCGGCGTCGTCGAGGGTGGCGCCGAGTGCGACGGCGGCCTTGACGGTGGTGAAGGACTCGCCGGGGGCCAGGACGAGGGACCAGGCGTGGTCCAGCTCCGTCGGGCCCGACAGGGCCACGGAGAAGTCGTCGTGCTCCTCGCCCACCTCGATCCGCCACGGCCCGTTGTGTTCCACCTGCCACAGCCAGGCCGCGCCGTCGGAGTCCGAGGCCGCGCCGGCCACCGGGGCGTGCTCTCCGCTGGACCAGGTGCCGCGGGAGACGAGTGTCGCGGCGCCCCTCGGGCGGACGCCGGTGAGGTGGGCCGCGATGGCCGGGAACAGGTCCGGTCGGAAGGGGCGGGCGCTCCACCGCGACTCGGCCAGCCAGTCGCTGGCGGCGCTGTGGAACTCCCAGGAGCCCGCGTCGCGCACGCCCAGAGGCGCGGCCCAGGAGGAGACCGACCGCAGGCAGACCGGCGCCGCCCCGGTGGCCGTGACGGTGACCTCGGAGGAGAACGCGGCCACGCCGTCCGGGGAGGCCAGGAGCACGTCGGCCTGGATCCCGTCGCCGGAGAGGGTGAGGCGGAGACGGTGCCAGGCTCCGTCCGTGGTCGCCTCATGCGTGAGGTAGCGCAGCCGCTCGCCCAGGGCTGTCATGCCGACGCGGGTGCTGGCCAGCGCGTGCCCCGAGGTGGTGGTGAGGATCTGCACGAGCCCGACAGGTTCGGCGGAGGTGACCTCCACTCCGTCAGCCCCTGCCGAGGTCAGTGCCACCGGCCCTTCGGGCGCCGTGGTGAAGGTCAGCGCCAGCCCAGCGTGCCCCCAGGTCAGTTCGGTCACGGTCACTCCCTTGTCGCGCGGTCGCGGCCAGTCAACCACATCTCTGATAACGGTTTCAAGGACGGCCCGCCCGGAGTCCGCGCAGTGGCGGGCGCGGGGCTGGTATTTTGACCGGGTGAGCCCCGGGGGGAGCTCGCGGTCGGCGACCGAAGGAGAAACACCCGTGTCCACCACTGACAGCGACCTCGCGCCCGTCGCGGCCGTAGTCGTCCTCGCCGCAGGCGGCGGGACCCGCATGAAGTCCGCCAAGTCGAAGCTGCTCCATGAGGTGGGGGGCAAGCCGATGCTGAGCTTCGCCGTCTCCGCGGCCGCCGCGCTCAACCCGGCTCACCTCGTCGTGGTGGTGGGGCATCTGCGAGAACAGGTCTCTGACCACCTCGAGAAGCTCTCCGAGGCGGTCACCACGGCGGTCCAGGACGACCAGCTGGGCACCGGGCACGCCGTCGCCTGCGGGCTCGCGGGTCTCGGTGAGCTGGAGGGCGACGTGGTGGTCACCTACGCGGACGTGCCGATGCTGACGGGAGACACCCTCCGCCAGTTGGTGGCCGTGCACCGCGCCCATCACCATTCGGTCACGGTGCTGACCGCGCGCGTCGAGGACCCCACCGGCTACGGCCGCATCATCCGCGACGGGGACGCGGTGACCGGGATCGTTGAGCACAAGGACGCCACCGACGAGCAGCGCGCCATCGACGAGATCAACTCCGGCATCTATGTCTTCGACGCTGCCACGCTCCGCGAGGGCCTCGCCTCACTCACCACCGACAACGCCCAGGGCGAGCAGTACCTCACCGACGTGCTCACCTACGCCCACTCACGCTCGCAGCGCGTGGGCGCCCACCTCATCGATGACGTGTGGCAGACCGAGGGAGTCAACGACCGCGTCCAACTGGCCCGGATCAACCTCGAAATGAACCGCCGGATCCGCGACGCGTGGATGATGGCGGGGGTCACCATGGTTGACCCGTCCAGCACGTGGATCGACGTGGACGTGGACCTCGCCCGAGACGTCGTGCTCATGCCCGGCGTCATCCTCCAAGGGGCCACGACGGTGGGGGAGGGCGCCATCATCGGCCCGGACACCACACTCATGGACGTCGAGGTGGGCCCCGGCGCCGAGGTGATCCGCACGCACGGGTCCTTCGCCGTGATCGGCGAGAACGCCACCGTCGGCCCGTTCGCGTACCTGAGGCCCGGCACCGAACTGGGCAAGGGCGGCAAGATCGGCACCTTCGTCGAGACCAAGAACGCGGTGATCGGCGACGGCGCCAAGGTGCCGCACCTCACCTACGTCGGGGACGCGGTCATCGACGAGGGCGTCAACATCGGAGCCGGCACGATCTTCGCCAACTACGACGGCGTCTACAAGTCGACGACCCACGTCGGCAAGCGCGCCTTCGTCGGCTCCAACTCCGTGCTCGTCGCGCCCGTCGACATCGGGGCGGGTGCCCTGGTGGGCGCCGGCTCCACGATCACCGATGACGTGCCGGCCGGCAGCCTCGCGCTGGCGCGTGGCAGGCAGCGCAACATCGACGGCTGGACGGCCGATCGCCGCCCTGATTCGAAGGCGGCCGCCGCGGCGGCCGAGCACGACGGCAGCATCCACCCTGCTGTTCTGGAGTCCCGAGCGAAGAAGAAGGCCTGATCGACGTGTCGCAGATCGCCAAGAACAACAAGCACCTCATGCTCTTCAGCGGGCGGGCCTATCCCGAGCTGGCGCAGGAGGTGGCCACCCTCATGGACGAGCCGATCGTGCCCACGCGGGCGCTCACTTACGCCAACTCCGAGATCTACGTGCGCTTCGAGGAGTCCGTGCGGGGCTGCGACGCCTTCGTCATCCAGTCCCACACCGCGCCGGTCAACGAGTGGCTGATGGAGCAGCTCATCATGGTGGACGCGCTCAAGCGGGCCTCCGCCAAGCGGATCACGGTGGTGGCGCCCTTCTACCCGTACGCGCGCCAGGACAAGAAGCACCTCGGCCGCGAGCCCATCTCGGCGCGGCTCGTCGCGGACCTGTACAAGGCTGCAGGCGCCAACCGGATCATGTCCGTAGACCTCCACGCCGCCCAGATCCAGGGCTTCTTCGATGGCCCCGTCGACCACCTGTGGGGGCTGCCAGTGCTCTCGGACTACGTCAAGAAGAACTACGACGTGGGCAACATGTGCGTGGTCTCCCCCGACGCCGGCCGGGTGCGGCTGGCCGACATGTGGACCGACGTGCTCGGCACCCCGCTGGCCATCGTCCACAAGCGGCGTGACCACGACAAGGCCAACACCGTGGCCGTGCATGAGGTGGTGGGCGATGTCGAGGGCAAGGTGTGCCTGCTGGTCGACGACATGATCGACACGGCCGGCACCATCGCGCAGGCAGCCCAGGCCCTGCATGACCGGGGTGCGTCCAAGGTGATCACCGCCGCAACGCACGCCATTTTCTCCGGCCCCGCGGTCGAGCGGCTCAACGGCGCGAACGTCTCGGAGATCATCGTCACCAACACGCTGCCCATCCGCACGGAGCAGCCCATCAACAACCTCACGGTGCTGTCCATCGCTCCGTTGATCGCCAAGGCCATCAACGCGGTGTTCCTCGACGGCTCGGTCACCTCGCTCTTCGGGGGCGTCTCGTAGTTTCGTCCGCCGCGTCGCCGCGAGGGCGCCGTCAGGCCTTGGCCACCTGCTGTCGGTACGCCTCGGCCTCCCAGGTCTCGATGAAGCGGCGCTCCGCCTCGTTGAGGGCCCGCACGCGGCCCAGTGCGGTCGCGGCACGGCCCACGGTCAGGGCGTCGACATAGACCTGCAGCGCCGTGGTGGCGGACTTCTCGGAGTCGCCGACCGCGGCCACGCCGGCGCCGGGCACCACCACGATCACCGGGTCCACCCCGCGCGCCTCGCGGAACGCGGCCAGCGCGCCCGGCAGCTCGTCGGCAGTGGTCACCACGAGCGGAAACGAACCGGCGTAGACGATCTGGTCCGGGATCAGCGGGCCCTCGACGAGGAACCGCGCACCGGCCTCGGTGGCCGGGAAGCTGCGGGCGATGCCGCCCTCGTCGGTTGCCACAGCCACCGCGCCCAGGGCCGCGCGGAACGCCTCCGCGACGGCGCCCAGGTCCGCACCGGACGGAGTCGAGGGCTCGTCGGCGGACGCCGACGCCACCGCCTCCTCGATCCTGGCAAGGATCCGATAGCTCTCGGCACGCACGTCGTCCGGGTTGTCGCCGGCGACGATGAGGCCGTGGTTCATGAGGAACGTCGCCTTGGGCGCCGGCTGGCCGGTGCGTGAGGTGAAGTCCTCGCGCCGCGCCGCGATCTCGCGGGCAAGCGGAAGGCCGGGGTCCACGTAGGACACCCAGAGCACGTCGTTGCCGAACATCTCGGCAGTCAGGTGCTCGCCGTCGGCGTTGCAGGTGATGGCGTTGATCAGCAGCGGGTGCGTGTGGAACACGTAGGTGTCCGGGATAAGCGCGTGAAACAGGATCTCCACCGACGGACGGCGGGGGCCGTCGTCGCGGCGGGCGAGCCCGGCGATGTGGTTGACCGGGTCGCCAAGGCTCGGGTCGGGGTCCGGGGCGTCGAGGGAATTCAGCAGCACCTGCATGTCCAGCGGCACCAGGTCCTCGGCGGTGATCGAGGCCAGCGAGACGCCGCTCGGCTTGATCCACAGCACGCCGTCGGCCTTCGCCGACGAGTTGCCGCCGCCCGCGCGGGTGAATGCGGGATTCGCGCCGAACTCGTGGGACAGCGCGGTGATCTCGGCGAGCTCGAGCTCGGGGCGGGGAAGGTACTGGGTCACGGTGGTGGAAGCCATCACGGTCTTTCTGAGGTCTGAGAGGGAGCCGGAGAGGATGCCGACGGAGCGGGCCTGGATCAGGCAGTTGCCGAGTGCGGTGGCCTCGACGGGGCCGGCCGAGACGGGAAGGCCGGTGCGGTCGGCAGTGCGCTGCGCGAGCAGCCTGTTCTGGCTACCCCCGCCCACCACGACGACGCGGCGCGGGGAGCGGCCGGTGATCGCAGCGAGCTCGGAGATCACGCCGGCGTAGGCATCAGCCAGGGACTCGATGAGGGCGCGCGTGAACACAGCGGGGTCCTCGAGCCGCCCGTCGCCGCCGGCCAGCGCCTTGACCCTGCTCACCATGTCGCCAGGTGGGAGGAGGCTGGGGTGGGTGGCGTCGAAGTGCGGGGCGTCGGTGACGGCGCGGGCGGCCTCCACCAGGTCCGGGACCGCGTACTCGCGGCCGGACGCCGCCCAGGTGCGGACCGCCTCGGACAGGATCCACAGCCCCATCACGTTCTTGAGGTAGCGGACGGTGCCGTCCACGCCGCCCTCGTTGGTGAGGTTGGCCTGCCGCGACTCCTCGGTCAGGATCGGCGCGTCGAGCTCCATGCCGACGAGGGACCAGGTGCCCGACGAAATGAACACGTCGTCGGCCTCCAGCGGTGCGCCGACGACGGCGGAGGCAGTGTCGTGCGAGCCGACGGCCACCAGCGGCACGCCGGCGGCCGGACCCGTCGTGATCGGACCGACGACGGCGCCCGGCTCGACCACGTCGGCGAAGATCCGGCGGGGGAGGCCCAGGCGCTCGATCAGGTCCCAGTCCCACTGGCCGGTCAGGGGGTCGAGCAGGGCGGTGGTCGACGCGTTGGTGCGCTCCGCGACCGCCTTGCCGGTCAGCCAGTAGCCGAGCAGGTCGGGGAGGAGGAGGAACCGTGTGGCGCGGTCCAGCCGGCCGGCAGCCTCGTCGTCGGCCAACTGGTTGACCGTGTTGAACGGCACGTCCTGCAGGCCGACGCGGGAGTACAGCTCCTCCTCGCTGATCCGCTCGCGCACGAGGGCGCGGCCGCGCTCGGTGCGGGGGTCGCGGTAGTTGAAGGGGAGCTCGAGCAGTCCGTCATCGCCGATGAGCCCGTAGTCGACGGCCCAGCAGTCGATGCCGAGCGCGGCCACCCCGTCCGGGGCGGCCTCCATCGCGCGGCCGATGCCCGCCTGGATCTCGTCCAAAAGCGCCACCACGTCGAGCCGGAGCCCGTCGTCGGTCTGGCGGGCGGCGGTGGAGAAGCGGTGCACCTCGTTCAGCGAGACGCGACCCTCGGCGAACGTGGCCAGCACCACCCGGCCACTCGTCGCGCCGAGGTCCACCGCGATGACGGACTGCTTCGGCATCAGGCTCCCCAGCCCGCCTGAGCCCCGCCCACGCGCTCCTCAGCGATCTTGGCGAGGTAGCCCGAATCGGCGAACGCCTTCATGGGGTCGCCGGCCAGCCCCCGCGACTCGCGCCACTCGGCCAGCATGGGCCGCACGTCGGTGTAGAAGGCGTCCATCATGATGGCGTTGGCGCCGAGGACGTCGTTGGAGTCCTGGGCGTCCTGCAGGGCGTCGGCGTCGACGAGCAGCACGCGGGCCGTCATCTCCTGGACGTTGAGCACGGAGCGGATCTGGCCGGGGATCTTGTCCTCGACGTTGTGGCACTGGTCCAGCATGAACGCCACGCCGTTGGCCGGGTCGAGGCCGCCGCCGCGGCGCACCTCCCAGAGGATGCGGAACAGCTGGAACGGATCGGCCGCGCCCACCACGAGATCGTCGTCGGCGTAGAAGCGCGAGTTGAAGTCGAACGAGCCGAGCTTCCCGAGGCGCAGCAGCTGGGCGACGATGAACTCGATGTTGGTGCCAGGCGCGTGGTGGCCCGTGTCGAGGCAGACCAGCGCGCGGTCGCCGAGCGCGTTGACGTGCGCGTAGGAGGTGCCCCAGTCCGGCACGTCCATGTGGTAGAAGGCCGGCTCGAAGAACTTGTACTCCAGCACCAGGCGCTGCTCCGCGCCGAGCTGGCTGTAGATTTTGGCCAGGGAGTCTGCCAACCAGTCCTGACGACGGCGGATGTCGCCCTGGCCGGGGTAGTTGGAGCCGTCCGCGAGCCAGATCTTGAGGTCCTGCGAGCCGATCTCGGTCATGATGCCCAGGCACTCGAGGTGGTGGTCGATCGCCATCTGGCGGACCTTTGGGTCGTTGTGGGCGAGGCTGCCGAACTTGTAGGCCTCGTCCTGGAACGTGTTGGAGTTCACCGTGCCGAGCTCGACGCCCAGATCGGCGGCGTAGGTCTTGAGCGCGCTCCAGTCCTCGACCTTGTCCCAGGGGTAGTGCAGGGCGACCTTCGGCGACAGGCCGGTGTACAGGTTCACCTGGGCGGCGTCGGCCAGCTTCTCCTGGATGGTTCGGGGGGTGCCGGGGGTGCCGAACACGCGGAACCGGGTGCCCGAGTTGCCGTAGGCCCACGACGGGACCTCGATGACCTGGTCCTCGAGTTGCTTGCTGATGGTGCTGATCATGGTGGGCGCCTCCTCGCGCTTTAATCGTTTCAGGCGATTGATTGAAACGATACAACTCTGTGGGTGTGGGGTCAACGCCGGGGGTACTACGAGACGCTTGATGCCCGGGCTACCAGGGTGGGGGTGAAGGTGATCGTGCGGTGCTCGTGCGGGCGGCCGTGGTCCTGGTCCTCCAGCTCCTGCAGCAGGAGTTCTGCCGCGGAGGACCCGAGCTCGCGCCTCGGCTGCGCCACGGAGGACAGCGGCACGGCCGCGGCGGCGGCGAAGTCGATGTCGTCGTAGCCGACGATGGCCACGTCGTGCGGGACTCTGATCCTGGCCGCCACCAGGCCCTGCAGGAGCCCGATCGCGATCATGTCGTTGGCGCAGAAGATCCCCGTGGGGCGCTCCGTGGCCGACAGCAGCGCCAGCTGCTCCGCCGCCGCACGGCCCGACGCGAAGTCAAGAGCGTTGACGGAGATCGCGAGAATGCTGACGCCGGCCGCAGCCGCGGCCCACTCGGCACCCTCGCGTCGATCCCTGACCTGCGCCAGCGACGACGGGCCGCCGACGAAGGCGAGCGCCGTGTGCCCCTGGGCGATGAGATGCTCGGCCGCGATCCGCCCGCCCGCCACGTCGTCGACGCCGACGGTGCAGCCTGTCCCGCCGTGGGCCCGGTCCACCAGCACTGTGGGGATGCGCGCCTGGAGCAGGGCGTCGACCTCTGGTGGCGTGGCGCCGATCGGCCCGAGGATCACGCCCCGGACCCGCTGGTCCCGGAACGAGCGCAGCGCGGAGGCCTCCCGCTCAGGGCGGTTGTCCGAGTCACCGATGGTGGCCGCGTAGCCCGCCTCCTCCAGCCTGCCCTGGGCGCCGCGCAGGACGTCGGCGAAGAACGGGTTGGCCACGTCCATCACGGCCAGCCCGATTACTTTGCTCTTCCCGGCCCGCAGCGCCTGAGCCTGTTGATTGGGCGCCCAGCCAAGGTGGCGGATAGCCTCCTCCACGCGCTCACGGGTTGCCGGGAGTACCCGCTCGGGGTTGTTGATGACGTTGGACACGGTGCCGATGGACACGCGCGCCATCTCGGCCACGTCACGCATGCTGAGGCGCGGATGGTTCACCGGACTCCGTTCGGATTCGGGGGGCTGCGCATACTTTACGCGCCGACCCCCCTCGGGCCGCGGACGACGAGGGCGCCGCGACGACGACCCCGTCGCGATGGTCATCCCTTCACCGCTCCCGATGTCATCCCGGCCACGATCTGGCGCTGGAAGAAGATGTACATGATCAGCGGCGGGATGGTGATGAGCATGATGTTGGTGAACAGCAGGTTGTAGGACGTGTTGAACTGGCTCTGGAAGTTGAACAGCGTCAGCTGCACCGTGGCGTTCTGGTCCCCCGGGAGGAAGTAGAGCGGGTTCTGGAAGTCGTTGAACACGAACACCGACTGCACCACCACGACGGTGATGATGACGCCCCGGAGCAGCGGGAGGACCACCTGGAAGAACAGCCGCATCGGCCCGGCGCCGTCGACGATGGCCGCCTCGTCGATCTCCTTGGGGATCCCGGCGATGAACGCACGCATCATGAGGACGGTGAACGACAGGCCGAACGCCACCTCGATGAGGATCAGGCCGGGCAGCGTCTTGAAGATGCCGAGCGTCTGCATCACCCAGATGGTGGGCACGACGGCGGGCGGGATGATGAGGCCGGCGAGCACGAGACCGTTGATCCACGGGTTCAGCCAGCTCTTGCGACGCTGCAGCACGTAGGCGACCATCGCGCCGAAGATCACCATCAGCGTGACGCTGGCCACGGTGAGGATGGTGGAGTTGATGAACGCGATGATGAGCATGAAGTCCCGGGTCTGGATGACCGTGACGATGTTCTCCCACAGCACGATCTGCTCGGGCCAGGAGAACTGCAGAAGGTTGGCCTCCTTCTGCGGCTTCATGGCCGTGAGCAGGATGAAGGCGAAGGGGAGCAGGAAGATGACGCTGGTGAGCGCGATCCCGATGATCCCGATGATGTAGCCGATGGGCTTCATCCTGGTCACTGGGCCACCTCCTTTGAGTTGAGCCACCGCGAGAGCGGGTAGATGATCGCGGTCACGACGATGAAGAGGATGACGTTGCCCGCGGTGGAGAGGCCGTAGAAGCCCGCCTGGTACTGCTTGTAGATCACCGAGGCGATGACGTCCGAGGCAAAGCCGGGACCGCCCTGGGTGGTGGTCCAGATGAGGTCGAAGGAGCGCAGGCCGCCGATCAGCGACAGGATGATCACCGTCGAGGTGGCGGGGAACGAGAGCGGCAGCATGATGCTGCGGAAGATGTCCCACGCGCTGGCGCCGTCCACCTTGGCGGCTTCGTAGTACTCCTGGGGGATGGCCACCAGGCCGGCGATGTAGATCAGTGTGGCCAGGCCGATGCCCTTCCAGACGTCGATGGCGGCCACGGTGAGCAGCGCGATGTTGGGGTCGACGAGCCAACGGGGGCCCTCGATGCCGACCACGCCCAGGGCTGCGTTGACCACGCCCGACGTGGGGTTGAGCAGCACCTGGAACGTGAGGCCCACGCCGACGGCCGAGACCAGCACCGGGAAGAAGGTGACCGAGCGCAGGTAGCCGCGCGCCCAGATCTGCTGGACCAGGATGACGGCCAGCAGCATGCCCAGCACCACCTTGGCGCCCGAGGTGACGAACGCGTAGATGAGCGTATTGATCAGCGCGCCGACGAGGCCGGGCTCGCTGAAGAAGGTGACGAAGTTGTCGAAGCCGACGAACGTGGCCTTGAACAGCGTCCACCTGGTGAACGCGAAGTAGAAGGACAGGACGGTGGGGACGATGAAGAGGGCGATGAACACGATGCCGCCCGGTAGGAAGAACCACAGCGGGTAGCTCTTGTCGATGTGCACGGGGGAGATGCGAGGTTTGGCGGCCGACTGCGGCCCGGCAGCCGCGCGCGGTGGGGAGTGGATGGCGGACATGGAGGCTCCTGATGGCTGAAGGTCACGTCGTCGTGGGCGGCTGCGGTGCCGCTGGTTTCAGTGTCGCGGGGACAAGGGAGGAGGGTGGGGGAGGAGCGAACGACCCCCACCCTCCGCGGGTGTGTGCCGGCCCTCACGGGCCGGGGTGGATCACCAGCCCTCGAGGCCCAGCTGCTGGGCCTGCTTCTCGACGTCCTGGTCGTAGAGCTGGGCGCCGTCAGCGGCGGAGCGGATGCCGGAGCCGACCTCGACGGTGATCTTCTCGAGGTTCGGGCCCTTGACGGGGGACAGGAACTCAAGAGCCGGGCTGGCCATGCCGTTGTCGAAGTAGGTCTGGAGATCTCCCACTGCGGCCGGCAGGTCGGCGGGGAGTTCGCAGCCTTCGACCAGGTACGGGCCGGTGGGGGTCACCGCGGCGGTCTGCGCGTCGCAGGCCTCGGGGGTGGCCACCCAGTCCACGAACTTCTTGGCCGCCTCGAGCTGATCGCCCTCGGTGGTCTTCGGGATGTAGAGACCGGCCGGGGTCCAGGCGGTGAGGCCGTTCTTGGCCGCGTCGTCGCCCGGCTGGGCGAAGAAGCCGATGTTCTCAGCGGCGTCGTCCGACAGGCCGACGTAGGTGTTGATCACGAAGGAGAGCATCGGGTAGTGCGCGCCGGAGCCGGTCACCAGCTGGTTCAGCGCCTGATCCAGCTTCGCGGTGGCGAAGTCCTCGTTCACGTAGCCGGCCTCGTAGACCTCTTGGAGCCGCTGGAATCCCTTGAGCGCGGGCTCGTCGACGTACTTGGCCTGGTTGGCGGTGTACTGCTCGGCCCAATCGGGCTCAACCGCGGTCACGTTGTAGAAATCGGCCAGAATGAACAGCTGCGAGGTCCAGGTGTCGCCGTAGCTCTGGATGACGGGATCGATGCCGGCTGCCTTGATGGCCTCGTTGTTGGCCATGAACTCGTCCCAGGTGGTGGGGACCTCGAGGCCGAGGTCCGCGTAGACGGCCTTGTTGTAGAGGATGCCGCCG
The DNA here is from genome assembly GCF_014164725.1 of Tessaracoccus sp. MC1627. Taxonomy (NCBI): domain Bacteria; kingdom Bacillati; phylum Actinomycetota; class Actinomycetes; order Propionibacteriales; family Propionibacteriaceae; genus Tessaracoccus; species Tessaracoccus sp. MC1627. The sequence goes on from NZ_JACJGA010000001.1 coordinate 1,000,983, forward strand.
CCCATGGCCTGGCCGACGGGGACGCCGAACATGGCGTCGCCGCTGCTCACGGCGGTCTTGAAGGTGTCGTCGACACGCTCGGCAAGGGCCTCGCCGGAGAGGTCGACCAGCGTGGTGGTGGGGTCCAGTGCCTGGAGCAGTGATCCGGAGTTGTACCAGAACACGTCGCTCATCTCGTCGGTGGCGAGGCGGGTCTTGACGATGTTGTCACCGTCGGCGCCCTGCGGGCGGGACTCGACCTCGACGACCACCTCTGACTGCGCCGCGTTGAAGCCCTCGGCGATGGCGTTGGCAGTGTTGAGGGACGTCTCGGAGTTGTCGACGAGCAGGGTGATTTCGACGGCCTCAGCGGCAGGGGCGCCGCTCCCCGAGGGGGCTTCGCTTTCGGCGGAGCCGAGAGATCCGGGGCTGCAGGCGGCCAGTGCTGCGGCCGCGACGATCGCCATGCTGGCGATTCCGGTCTTCTTGAGATTCATGTAGTGCCCTCCGTTGGACTCAATCAGATGAAACGTTTCATCTGCATGTTGAAAGGTTAAAATGTCGGCCCTGGGCCTGTCAAGCGTTTGTAGGTCTCAGTTTGGTCACGGCCGACGCCGTGAGGCGTCGACCGTAGCCAACTGAGGTTTCGTCAGGTGAGGCTTTCGCGCACCACGGCCAGGATCTCGTCGCGGCCGCCGTCGCTGCCGCCGAGGGTGAAGGCGTCCACCAGGACCTCGACCGGGTCGTCGAGGTGGGCGGCCATCCTGTCGGCCACGGAGCCCTCGTCGGTGAAGTGCACCATGCCCCGCAGCGGCGCCGCGATGGTGCCCTCCACGAAGCGCTCCCAGCGGGCGGGATCGTCCATGAGGGCGCGCACGGTGGCGGGCGGGCCGTAGACCGGCTCGGGCAGCGTCACGCGCCACTCGTGCGTGCCGGAGGTCGCCACCCCGGTCAGGTCCGGGAGATCCACCTCGGCGGTCACGCCAGGGGGAATCGTGGCGGAGACCACCACGTCGTCGCCGTCGCGGCGCCACCCCACTGAGATCTCGCCGAACGGCGACAGGTGACGTGTGCTCGCGTGGGTCAGTCCACCGCCCGGTTTGGGCGCGATCCTGATCCGCCGGTATCCCGGCTCCAGGGGCGCGAGGCCTGCGACCGTGCGGTGCAGCCAGTCGGCCACCGCGCCGAGCGCGTAATGGTTGAAGGAGGTCATCTCGCCGGGGTTGATGGTGCCGTCGGGCAGCATCGAGTCCCAACGCTCCCAGATGGTGGTGGCGCCCATGGTCACCGGGTAGAGCCACGAGGGGCAGCCGGTCTGCAGCAGTAGCCGGTAGGCGGTCTCCACGTGGCCGTTGTCGGCCAGAGCGTCCGTGACCAGGGGGGTGCCGACGAAGCCCGTCGAGATCCGGAATCCTGAGATCCGCACCAGGTCGGCCAGTCGCGAGGCGGCAGCTTCGCGCTGCGCGTCGTTCTCCAGGAGGTCGAACACCAGCGCCATCGCGTACACGGTCTGCGCGTCGCTGAGGATCCGCCCGCCTGGGGTGACGAACTCGCGCCGGAAGCCGGCCAGGGCCCGGTCTGCCACGGAACGGGCGTAGGCCTCGATGTCGGCGTCGCCCACGATGGCCGCGGCTCGGGCCGTGAAGTCGGCGCTGCGGTAGACGTGCGCGGTGGCGACGACGTCCGGATCCGCCTTGGCGCGGGCAGGCTCCTCCGGCGGCGCCGTCGGGTCCAGCCAGTCGCCGAACTGGAAGCCCCCGGACCAGACGCCGTCCTCGCCGGCGGCGTTGTCCAGGAACTCCACCCAGCGGCGCATGCTCGGCAGCTGGCGGGCCAGGACGGCCTCGTCGCCGGTGCGCTCGTGCAGCACCGTCGGCACGATCGCCGCAGCGTCGCCCCACGCGGTGGCCACCATGGCGCCGAGGACGTTGGGCACCACGATGGGCACGCCGCCGTCGTCGAACTGGTCGGCCTCGAGGTCGCGCAGCCAGGAGCGCAGGAAGCCTGTGCTGTCGTAGAGGAACTCGGCGGTGGGCGTGAACACCTGAATGTCGCCGGTCCAACCGAGGCGCTCGTCGCGCTGCGGGCAGTCCGTGGGCACGTCGACGAAGTTGCCGCGCATGCCCCACGCCACGTTCTCGTGCAGCCGGTTGAGGAGCTCGTGGGAGGAGTCGAACCAGCCGGTGCGCTCCATGTCGCTGTGGATGACCACGGCCTCGGCGGAGACGATCTCGGCCTCCTCGACGCCGTCGACGCGGGCGTAGCGGAAGCCGTGGAACGTGAAGGTGGGCTCCAGCACCTCGTCGCCGGTGCCGGCGAGGTAGTAGGTGTCGGTGGCCTTGGCGGTGCGGAGAGGGCGGATGCCGAGCTCGTCGTGTTCGAGAACCTCGGCCTGCGTGACGGTCACCTCGCGGCCGGACTCCGCCCGGACGGTGAGGCGGACCCAGCCGACGACGTTCTGGCCGAAGTCGACGAGAAGGGCGCCGGACGGGGAGCGCCACGTCTTCTGGGCTGCCACCACCTCGGTGACGCGCACGGGCGGGCCGTCGGGGGCCACCAGCAGGCTGAGGTCGGCGTCGACGATCTCGACGGCGTCGTCGCCCTGGGGCTCGGTGATCCGCAGGTCGGTGGTGCAGCCGTCGTAGATGTCGTCGGCGAGGACGCGCCAGGTGTGCGCTCGCCAGGTGTCGTCGGTGCCGAGGATGTGGCGCGTGCCGTCGGCGGTGACCACCTCGAGCTGGGCCAGGAGGGCCAGGCGGTCGCCGTAGAGGGCCCGACGGTTGCCCCAGGTGAGCCGCCCGCGGAACCAGCCGTTGCCGAGGAGGGCGCTCACATCATTGGCGCCCTCCCGCAGCAGGCCGGTGACGTCGTGGGTCTGGTAGCGCAGACGGTGGCTGTAGGTGGTCCAGCCTGGCGCGAGGTACTCGTCGCCGACGCGCTCACCGTTGAGGCTCATCTCGTAGAGGCCGTGCGCCGTCACATGGAGGCGTGCGCTGACGATCTCGCTGGGGAGGTCCCACTCGGTGGTGAGCAGGGGTGCCGGGGTGAGGATGCCACCGAGGGTCGCGGGGGAGATGAACCGGGCCTGCCAGTCGGTGGTCTCGAGGAGCCCGGCCTCGACGGCCACCGGCTCGCTCCAGGCGGCCCACTCGCCGTCAGCGCCCTGTGCCCGCACGCGCACGACCACACGCTCGCGAGAGGTGAGCGGCGCCTGCGGCCAGGCGACGAACAGCTGCTCGGCGGACTCGGTCTCGTGAACCGTGGCGGCCCCGTCCCGCTCGATCTCGACGGCGTACCCGGCCTGCGCCCAGCCGTCGGGGGCGTCGGTGACCTGCCAGGAGAGGCGGGGGGAGGGATCGCCCAGGCCCAGGACAGTGGGGGAGACGGGGCGGTTCTCGACTCGGAGTCGTGTGGTGGTGGTCATCTGCTTCCTCGACGTTGAGACTGACGCTTCCTCGTGAAACGTTTCATCTTATGGTGGCCCGAGGGGAGGAGTTCGTCAAGCCCTGTTCTGGGTTCCGTTTCGCGGCGAATGGAGCGTTTCATCTTCGGAGCGCCTACATTGCTGCCTATGAATCCGCGCGCCGGGGGGCGCCTGCCCAGCATGAACGACGTCGCCCGCGAGGCGGGCGTCTCTCTCGGCACGGTGTCCAACGTGCTCAACAAGCCGCAGGGTTGCCGACCGGAGACCGTCGAGCGGGTGCAGGCCGCGATCACCCGCCTCGGCTTCGTGCGCAACCTCAATGCCCGCTCCCTCGTCGGGGCTACCTCGCACACCATCGGGCTCAACGTGTTCGACCTCAGCAACAGCCTCTTCGTGGACATCGCCAGAGGCGCTCAGGCCACCATTCGGGAGCGGGGCCACCAACTGGTGATCACCGACTCCGACACCGACCAGCGCCAGCAGCGCGAGCATCTGGACTACTTCGACGAGACGCGGGTGGCAGGCATCCTGTTGGCGCCCCAGTTCGACCCCGACGATGACATCGATCGGCTCGGCTCCCACGGCCGACGCGTCGTCGTCCTCAACCACGACACACCGGGTGCCTCGTGGTCCACGGTCCTGGTGGACAACGAGCACGTGGGCTACCTCGCGGCCAGCCATCTGATCGGCCGTGGCTGCCGCCGCCTCGCCTTCGTCGGGGTCCCCGAATCGCTCCAGCCGGCCGACGAGCGTCGGCGGGGCGTCGCCCGGGCGGTCGCGGAGTCGCAGGCCGTCGACCTGCTCGACATCAAGACCAGCGATCTGCAGATCGCGGGTGGCATCGTCGCCGGGCGTCAGCTGCTGGCCATGGATCCTCAGCTGCGCCCTGACGGTGTCGTGTGCGTGGCCGACCTCACCGGCATGGCCATCATCCAGGTTCTGGCGGCCGGGGGCGTGCCGGTGCCCGGTGAGGTGCTGGTGATGGGCTGCGACGCCAACATCAACGCCTGGGGTGGCCCCGTGACGCTCACCACCGTCGCCCAGCACGGCGACGAGATGGGGTCCGTCGGGGCCCAGATCCTGCTCGACGAGTTGGCCGACCCCACTCGCCCGCCGACCCGTCACGTGATCCGACCGGAGCTGATCGAGCGTTCGTCCACGGCCGCGCTGGCCCGCTGACGCCGGCTCACACGGTGGACGAGACCTCATCCCACTTGGGGAGATGGTCCATGCTTGAGGCGGAACGAGGGGAGTGCTGTCATGGCCGCGAAGATCACAGAGGCATCTCTTCGGACCTTCGTGCTCCAGCTGGGTGACAAGCACCCTCCTATCCGCCTGGCCTCCGCGGACCGCACCGTGCGCAACCCGGAGCTGGTCCGCACCCGGTTCGCGCACGTCATCGACTACCTGGCCCGCGTCGAGCTCGAGGTGGACCGCAACGTCCTGGAGCTGCTGACCGTCCTGCCGAACGTGAGCGAGGTGGACCGCATCTTCTACCAGGACGTCTGGTACGACCAGGAGATGGCCCACGGCTACCTCCTGGATCAGCTTCAAGGCGACCTCGGGATGGAGCCGCAGGAGCCCTTCATGAGCATCCCGCTCCGGATGAAGCTGCTCGGCGCGCTCGCGCACTGGGAGCCCATCCACGACATCTCGCGCATGCTCTACTACCTGACCGGCGCGTCGACAGAGCGGCAGGCGGTGCTGGCCTACTCGTCGCTGATCAAGGAGCTCACCCGCATGGGGGAGACGGCCATCGCCGAGACGATCATCCACCCCATCAAGCAGCAGGAGCCCGGGCACTTCGCGTTCTACAGGATGAGCGCCGAGAAGATGGTGCAGGACGAGGAGCTCAAGCCCTGGCAGGTGCAGGTGGCGCGGCTGCTGCGCTCGAAATCGTTCACGATGGTGGGTGTCGACTACGTGAAGTACTACCAGCAGGAGTTCGGCGGTGTGATGGCCGAGCTCGGCATCGACGCCGAGATCGAGATCTACGCGCGCGAGATCGGGCGCCTCGAGGCAAAGCTGTTGTGGGCCAACGAGAAGGGCATGGACTTCCCGCCCTACTTCCTCAAAGCGCTGCGCGAGTCCGTGGAGATGTATCGCGGCAGCAAGAGCTTCGATGCCCCGCGCCCCAACCAGGTCGTCCTGTAGATCCGATTGGCACGCCCCAGAGGGGCTGGGGTAAGCTTGCCGGGCTGCCTGGCGAGGGACCCCCAGGGTCCGTGATCGACTAGCTCTATTCCTCGCTCGGCGCCCGCACGCGCAGATATCCACAGCTTGAGGAGATTCACCATGGCAGACGTCAACCTGACCGCCACCACCCGCACCGAGTTCGGCAAGGGCGCCTCGCGCAGGCTCCGCCGCGCCGGCTCCACCCCCGCCGTCCTCTACGGTCACGGCACCGATCCCGTGCACCTGGCGCTGCCGGCTCGCGAGACCTTCCTCGCGCTGCGTCAGCCCAACGTGCTGCTTCAGATCACCGTGGAGGGCGACAAGACGCCGTTCCTCGCGCTGCCCAAGCAGGTCCAGCGCCACGCCATCCTGCACTCCATCGACCACATCGACCTCGTGCTCATCAAGGCGGGCGAGAAGGTCACAGTCGACGTCCCGCTGACGTTCACCGGCGAGGCCGAGCGCGGCACCCTGGTCAACCACGAGCTCAACAACCTGAGCGTCCTGGCCCCGGCCGCCAGCATCCCCACCGAGTTCGTCGTGTCGATCGAAGGCCTCTCCTCCGGTTCGCACCTGACGGTCGGGGACATCCCGCTGCCCGAGGGCGTCGAGGCGGCCGTCCCGCTGGACGTCGTGGTGGTCAGCGTCGGCCAGGCGCCGGTGCAGGACCTCGGCGACGAGCCCGAGGCTGCTGCCGCTGAGGGCGCCGTCGCGGCCGAGTGACCGATTCCACCTACCTCGTCGTCGGGCTCGGCAACCCGGGCCCGACCTACGAGGCCACCCGGCACAACGTCGGGTTCTGGGCCGTAGCGGACCTCGCGGACCGCTACGGTTCCTCGTTTTCCTCCCAATCCCGGATGCGCGCCGAGCTGGCGACGGTGACACTCCCCGGGCCGTCGCCCGTCAAGCTGGTGCTGGCCAGGCCCACCACCTACATGAACGACTCCGGGTCCGCGGTCAAGGCCGTCGCCGCGTTCCACAAGATCAAGCCCTCGCACGTGATCGCCGTCCACGACGAGCTGGATCTGGATCCAGGACGGCTGCGCGTGAAGCTCGGCGGCGGGGACAACGGGCACAACGGGCTCAAATCCATCCGCGCCCACCTCGGCACCGGCGACTTCTACCGCGTTCGTGTCGGCATCGGCCGGGCGCCGGGCAGGCAGGACGCGGCAGCCTGGGTGCTGGCGAAGATGAAGCCGGCAGACCTCGAGGGCCTGCGGGTGGACGCGGCCGTGGCGGCCGACGCCGTCGAGTTGCTGGTGCGCGAGGGCCTCGTCGCCACGCAGAACCGCTTCAACTCTTGAGACCCGGTGCAAGGATGATCGCGTGAAGTTCCCCGGATTACTGACGGCACTCGAGCGCGACCACGCCCTTGCGGCCACCCTCGCAGACTCGCGCCGCTCGGGCGTCACCGCGCTCGACGTCACGGCAGTGACGCCGTTCTTCCCTCTGCTGACCGCCGCCATCGCGGAGGGGTCCGGTCAGACGGTGCTGATGATCACCTCCACCTACCGCGAGGCGGAGCAGGTGACCACGGAGCTGGGCGGATTGCTCGGCGAGGATGCGGTGGCCTACTACCCCGCCTGGGAGACCCTGCCCCACGAGCGGCTGTCGCCCAGAGCTGACACCGTCGGGCGCCGCCTCGCTGTGCTCCGCCGCCTCGCGGGTAAGGGCGAGCAGCCCCCGCCGCAGGTCGTCGTCGCACCCATCCGGTCCATCCTCCAACCCCAGGTCAAGGGGCTGGCGGACATGGCGCCCGTGCGGATCGTCGTCGGGGAGGAGTACCCCCTCTCGACCCTGCTGGCGGACCTTGCGGGCGCGGCCTACAGCCGCGTGGATCTGGTGGAGCGCCGCGGCGAGTTCGCCGTCCGCGGCGGCATCGTCGACATCTTCCCGCCCACCGCCGAGCATCCGGTCCGGGTGGACTTCTTCGGCGACGACGTGGACGACATCCGGTCCTTCACCGTCGCGGACCAGCGCTCCACGGGCGAGACGACATCGTCGGTGATCGCGCCGCCCTGCCGCGAGCTCCTCCTCACGACGGCGGTGCGCGCCCGCGCCAAGCGGCTGGCCGCGGAGCACCCCGAGCTCGGGGACATGCTGGGCCGCATCGCCGAAGGCCAGGCCGTCGAGGGCATGGAGGCGCTCACTCCGGTGCTGGTGGACGGGCTTGAGCTGCTCGTCGACGTGCTGCCGAAGGGCTCGCTGATCCTCGCCAGCTCGCCCGAGCTGATCCGGGCGCGCGCCGCGGAGCTCGTCCAGACCAGCCAGGAGTTCCTGGAGGCCAGTTGGGCGGCTGCGGCCGGCGGCGGGAAATCTCCCGTGGACCTGGGTGCCTCCGCCTACTGGGGCCTCTCCGACGTGCGGCAGCACGCGTTGGCGATCGGTCACCGCTGGTGGTCACTGTCGCCGTTCGCCGCCGACGACGAGCCGCACGCCTTCGACGCCGATTCGGTGCACTCCCGCACCATCAAGGTGACCACCACGGAGTCCTTCCACGGAGACACCGAGGTGGCCACCCGCCACATCTCGGCCAAGCTCGCCGACGGCTGGGGCGTGATCCTCTGCGTCGAGGGTCGCGGGTTGGCGGCCCGCATGATCGAGGTGCTGGAGGAGGCCGGGATCCCAGCCTCACTCGACGACCTCGAGAGGCCGCCCACGCCCGCCCGCGTCGCGGTGGTGACGTCGTCGCTGCGTCAGGGCTGGCGCGCCGACGAGGCGAAGCTCGAGGTGATCACCGCCGCCGAGCTGACGGGCCAGACGGTCACCGACCGGACGGAACGCAAGCTCCCCGCCCGACGCAAGGCCGCCATCGCTCCACTGGAGCTGAAGTCCGGGGATCCCGTCGTGCACGAGCAGCACGGCGTGGGCCGGTTCGTCGAACTCGTGCAGCGCACCGTCCAGGGCGCGGTCCGCGACTACCTCGTCGTCGAGTACGCGCCCAGCAAGCGCGGGCATCCCGGGGACCGGCTCTACGTGCCGATGGACCAGCTGGACCAGCTCAGCCGCTACGTCGGCTCCGAGGCGCCCGCACTGGACAAGATGGGCGGTGGGGACTGGACCAAGCGCAAGGCCAAGGCGCGCTCGGCCGTCCGCGAGATCTCCGCCGAGCTGATCAAGCTGTACGCGGCCCGGCAGGCCACCAAGGGCTATGCGTTCGGGCCGGACAACGTGTGGCAGCGGGAGCTGGAGGACGCCTTCAGCTTCGTCGAGACCCCGGATCAGCTCGCCGCCATCACCGAGGTGAAATCGGACATGGAGAAGCTGATCCCCATGGACCGGCTGATCTGCGGCGACGTGGGATACGGCAAGACGGAGATCGCCGTCCGTGCCGCCTTCAAGGCAGTTCAGGACGGCAAGCAGGTGGCGGTGCTGGTGCCCACCACCCTCCTGGTCACGCAGCACTACCAGACCTTCGCCTCGCGCTTCGCCGGCTTCCCGGTGCACCTTGCGCAGCTCTCCCGTTTCCAGAGCGACTCCGAGTCCAAGAAGGTGATCGACGGCCTGGCCACGGGCCGGGTGGACGTGGTGATCGGCACCCACCGGCTGTTCAGCAAGGAGATCCAGTTCAAGGACCTCGGCCTGGTGATCATCGACGAGGAGCAGCGGTTCGGCGTCGAACACAAGGAGCGGCTCAAGGCGATGCGGGTCAACGTGGACGTTCTGTCGATGTCCGCCACCCCCATCCCGCGCACCCTGGAGATCGCCATCACGGGCATCCGGGAGATGAGCGTCATCGCCACCCCGCCCGAGGAGCGGCACCCGGTGCTGACCTTCGCCGGGCCGCACGACGACGCGCAGGTGAAGGCCGCCATCCGCCGCGAGCTGGCGCGCGAGGGCCAGGTGTTCTTCGTGCATAACCGGGTGGGCACCATCGAGAAGACGGCCGCCCACCTCCGCGAGCTGATCCCCGAGGCGCGGGTGGTCACCGCCCACGGACAGATGAGCGAGAGCCGCCTCGAACAGGTGATGCTGGACTTCTGGGAGCGCCGGGCTGATGTGCTCGTCTCCACCACCATCATCGAAGCGGGCCTCAACATCCAGAGCGCCAACACCCTCATCATCGACCGCGCTGACACCCTGGGCCTGTCCCAGCTGCACCAGCTTCGCGGGCGTGTGGGCCGCTCCCGGGAGCGTGGCTACGCCTACTTCCTCTACCCGCAGGACAAGCCGCTCACCGAGGCCTCCCATGAGCGCCTCGCCACGATGGCCGCCAACACGGACCTCGGCTCCGGGATGGCCATCGCCATGCGTGACCTCGAGCTGCGCGGCGCAGGTAACCTGCTCGGCGAGGACCAGTCCGGGCACATCGAGGGCGTCGGCTTCGACATGTACCTGCGCATGGTGGGCGAGGCCGTGGCCAGCTATCGCGGCGACGACACCGAGACCGAGCCCCAGATGCGCGTGGAGCTGCCCATCGACGCGCACCTCCCGGAGGACTACATCTCCTCGGAGCGGTTGCGGCTGGAGATGTACAAGGAGATCGCCGAGATCCGCACGGAGGCCAACCTGGAGGCGGTGCGCGCCGAGATGACGGATCGCTACGGCCAGCCGCCGGCCCCCGTCGAGGCCTTGCTCGGCGTGGCACGCCTTCGAATGCTGGCCCGGGCGCACGGCATCCAGGAGATCGTGCCCCAAGGCAAGGTGGTGCGGTTCTCACCGGTCCACCTGCCCGAATCACGGCAGATCAGGCTGCAGCGCCTCTATCCGGGCGCCTCGCTCAAGCCGGCCCAGGATCAGCTGCTGGTCCCGAAACCGGAGGGCGACCACCTGACGTGGGCCACCACGCTGCTGGGCCAGCTGTTCGGCTGAGCCGACGGCGGCCTCAGGCTCACCGAGGGCGATGCGCTAGGCTGACCGCGGTGCCCTGGGGCACGGTCGAAGGTTCGGTGAAAGGTCACACATGTTGCTGAAGCGCGTTGTCCCGCTGGTCGCCGCCGCGGCCCTGTTCGCCGGCTGCAGCCCCATGCCGAGCACGGCCGTTCAGGTGGGGGACACGCGCATCTCCGAGGCCCAGGTGGACGGCGTCGTCGCCAGTTGTGAGTCCGTCGGCATCGGCCCGGATCAGGTTGATCGCCGCACGCTGGTGATGTCTGAGATCCTGGGCGCCGTCGCGGTGGAGATCGCGGCAGATCTCGATCAGACCGTCACCGACGAAGAGGCGCTCGCCGTGCTGCGCGAGACCGCCGGCGAGAGCCCCGCGCTGAACGACCCGGAGTGCGCGAGGATCGCGGCGGCGGGCTCGAAGCTGCAGATCCTGGTCGCCAAGCTGGGCGAGGACGCGGACATCGCAGTACTCCAGCAGATGTTCGAAGACGTGGACGTGGACCTCAACCCGCGCTACGGCCAGTGGGACCCGGCGGGCGAGGGCGTCACCGGCACCGGCTCGATGTCGGTCCCCTCCTGACCGGAGCCTCGCACCACATGACCTCTGAGCTCGAGCGGCTCCGCCAGGTGATGGCCGAGCTGCGGCTCAAATGCCCCTGGGACGCCGAGCAGACGCACCGATCGCTCCTCAACCACCTCATCGAGGAGGCCTGCGAGGTGGTGGACGCCGTCGAGACCGGAAACGACGTCGAGCTCCAGGAAGAACTGGGTGACCTCCTCCTTCAGGTCTACTTCCATGCGCGCATCGCCGAGGACGAGGGTCGCTTCACCCTCGATGACGTGGCCGCCGGCATCGCGGACAAGCTGATCCGCAGGCATCCGCACGTGTTCGCCGACGAGGACGTGCCCCAGAACATGTGGCAGAGCTGGGAGGAGCGCAAGCGCGCTGAGAAGGGGCGATCCTCCGCGCTGGAGGGCATCGCCGAATCGCTCAGTGTGCTCGGCCGCGCTCACAAGGTGATCTCACGCAGCCGCTCCCATGGGGTCCCCGTCGAGTTGCCGGACGAGCCGTTGGACGCGCAGAGCGTGGGCCGCGGGATCCTGGATTTCGTGGCCCGGGCGCAGGCGCACGGGATCGACGCCGATGCGGCTGCCAGGGAGGCGCTGCGCGAGCTCGAGAACCGCGTCCGGAGCGCGGAAAGTTAAACCGTCCCGCCACTGCTTCCCACCCTGTGGAAGCTAGGCTGGGCCACGAAAGAGAACCACTCTTGAAAGGGAGCACATGGCATCCATCGAATTCATCCAGGCCCGCGAAATCCTCGATTCCCGAGGCAACCCGACCATCGAGGTCGAGGTCGAGCTTGATTCGGGAGCGAGCGGCCGCGCCGCCGTCCCGTCGGGTGCCTCCACAGGCGCCTTTGAGGCCGTTGAGCTCCGCGACGGCGACAAGGGTCGCTTCGGCGGCAAGGGCGTCCTCACCGCCGTCCAGAACGTCACCGAGGTGATCGGCGAGGAGATCCTCGGCATCGACGCCTCCGAGCAGCGGCTGGTGGACATGGCCATGCTGGAGCTCGACGGCACGGACAACAAGGCCAAGCTCGGCGCCAACGCCATCCTCGGCGTGTCCCTGGCCGTCGCGCACGCCGCGGCCGAAGAGGCAGGCCTGCCGCTGTACAAGTATGTCGGTGGACCCAACGCCCACATCCTTCCCGTCCCCATGATGAACATCCTCAACGGTGGGTCGCACGCCGATTCCAACGTGGACATCCAGGAGTTCATGATCGCCCCCATCGGCGCCGAGAGCTTCGCTCAGGCCGTCGAGATGGGCGCCGGCGTCTACCACGCGCTGAAGTCCGTCCTGAAGGAGAAGGGCCTCAACACCGGCCTCGGCGACGAGGGCGGGTTCGCCCCCAACCTCGAGTCCAACCGTGCAGCTCTCGACCTGATCCTCGAGGCCATCAAGAAGGCCGGCTACGAGCCCGGCGTCGACGTGGCTCTCGCCCTGGACGTGGCCGCCTCCGAGTTCTTCGAGGACGGTGGCTACACCTTCGAGGGCGCCACCAAGACGGCCGACGAAATGGTGGACTACTACGCCGAACTCGTCGACGCCTACCCGCTGGTCTCCATCGAGGATCCGCTCAACGAGGAGGACTGGGACGGCTGGAAGGCCATGACCGATCGCCTCGGCGACAAGGTCCAGATCGTCGGTGACGACCTCTTCGTCACCAACGTCACCCGCATCCAGCGGGGCATCGACACCGCCACCGCCAACGCGCTGCTGGTGAAGGTGAACCAGATCGGATCGCTCACCGAGACCATCGACGCAGTCGACCTCGCCCACCGCAACGGCTACCGCACCATGATGTCGCACCGCTCCGGCGAGACCGAGGACGTCACCATCGCGGACCTCGCCGTCGCCCTGGGTTGCGGCCAGATCAAGTCCGGCGCCCCGGCCCGGACGGACCGCGTGGCCAAGTACAACCAGCTGCTGCGCATCGAGGACGACCTGGACGAGGCGGCCGTCTACGCCGGTCGTTCGGCCTTCCCGCGTTTCAAGGGCTGAGTTGAGGGCCTGATCCGGCACACTGGATCAGTGCCTCAGACTCCTCGGAACAAACCGACCACCAGTGGTCCGGGTCGCGGAACCCCGCGGGCCCGGACCACTGCGCGTCCGGGGGAGCGTGTGCAGCGCCCGCGCGTGGAGCCGCTGCCCGACACCGAGGCCAAGGCCGCCCTCGATCCGAAGCCGGGTCCGCTGCCGCGCGCGCAGCGGGCTCTGTCGGCCACCTGGCGGCTCGCCATCCTCCTCGTCGTCGTTGCCGGGGTGGGGCTGGTGCTGGCCCACTCGCTGCGGGTGTACTTCGCGCAGTCCCAGGAGATCGCCGCCGTCCGGGCGGACATCGCCCTCAAGCAGGAGCAGATCGCGGACCTGGAGGACAAGCTCAACCGCTGGAACGACCCCGAGTACGTGCGCGCCGTCGCGCGGGTGCGGCTCGGTTGGGTGATGCCCGGCGAGGTGGGGTACCGGGTGATCGGCGCGGACGGGCAGCCGCTCGACGGTGCCAGCATCGAGGCCCCAGACCCGGCGGGCACCGGATTGTGGTGGGAGCGGATGTGGGGCTCGGTGGCGCTCGCGGACCAGCCCGTCGAGGAGAGCGCGCCCGCGGCTGACCCGGACCGGACCGTCGCGCCCAGCCCAGAGCCCGAAAGCTAGGAGTCCCTGCCGATGATCGAGCCCACAGAGGCGGACCTCGCCGCGGTCGAAGCACAGCTCGGACGCGAGCCACGCGGGGTCGCTGGGGTGGCGTGGCGCTGCCCGTGCGGAAAGCCCGGCGTGGTCAAGACCCACCCGCGGCTGCCCACCGGGACGCCGTTCCCCACCACCTACTACCTCACCTGCCAGCGCGCCGTCGCCGGATGCTCAACCCTCGAGGCCTCCGGCCTGATGGCGGAGATGACGCAGCGCCTCGCCGAGGACGATGACCTGGCGGCCCGCTACCGGAGCGCCCACGAGGCCTACCTCGCAGACCGCGCTGAGCTGGGGCACGTCGAGGAAATCGAGGGCATCTCGGCCGGGGGGATGCCCACCCGCGTCAAGTGCCTGCACGTGCTGGTCGGGCACGCCCTCGCCGCCGGACCGGGCGTCAATCCCCTCGGCGACGAGGCGCTCGCGCTGCTGGGCGAGTTCTGGACCACCCCCTGCCTCCAGGAGGACGCATGACCACCGTCGCTGCCATCGACTGCGGCACCAACTCCATCCGTTTACTCATCCTCCGGGAGGAGGCCGACGGCACTGTCGTCGAGCTGGCGCGCGAGGTGCGGTTGGCGCGCCTCGGGCAGGGGGTCGACGCCACAGGCGAGTTCCACCCGGACGCGCTGGCGCGGGCGAACGTGATCTTCGAGGAATACGCGGGCATCATCGAGCTCCACCAGGTGGGCGCAGTGCGCTTCGTGGCCACCTCGGCCGCGCGCGACGTCAGCAACCGGGCGGAGTTCGAGCGCAATGTCCGCGACAGACTTGGCGTGGAGGTGGATGTCATCTCCGGCGACGAGGAGGCACTACTGTCCACCACGGGCGTCCTCAGCGGCGTCGAGGCCGCCACCCCGGCGCTCGTCTTCGACATCGGAGGCGGCTCCACGGAGCTGATCGTCGTGCACGACGGGCCGAGCGTCGCCTCGGCGGTCAGCCTCGACGTCGGCGCCGTGAGGGTCAACGAGCGGCTCATGCCCTCGGACCCCGCCACGCCCGACGAGGTGGCCGCGGCCCGCCGCCACGTGGGGAGCCTCCTCGACGGTGCGGGGGTGGACTTCGACTCCTTGGCCTCCGCGCTCGGTGTCGCGGGGACCGTCACCAGCGTGGCCGCATCCGTCCTGGGGCTTCAGCAGTACTCCCGGCAGGCGGTGCACGAGACGCTGCTCAGCCGCGCGGACATCGAGCGCACCGTGGAGCGGTGGCTGGCCCAGACCGCGGCCGAGACCGCGGCCGAGCCGTGCATGCACCCCCTCCGGGCGGCCGTGCTCGGCGCCGGTGGCCTGATCCTCGACGAGATCTCGCGCCGGGTGCCCGGGGGAGCGGTGCTGGTCAGCGAGACCGACATCCTCGACGGCATCGCGCTGGGCCTGCTCGGCGGCTAGCCCTCCACTGGCTGGGCGCTCTGCTCCTTCTGCGTGAAGCCCTCCAGCACGGTGGTGAGGTCGTAGCCCGTGGTGTCCTTCACCAGTTGCAGGGTCTGCAGCATGTTGCTGGCCACCGCCTTGGGCAGCGCGGAGGCACCCTCGGTGGAGACCACGGTGAGGGTCTCGATGTTGGCCATCGGGGCCGCGACCCTCTCCGCGATCTCAGGCAGCACCTCGATCAGCATTTGAAGGACCGCCGCGTCGTTGTAGTGCGCGAACGCTTCGGCCCGCTTGTCCATGGCCTCGGCCTCGGCCTGGCCGACGGCGAGCACCGCAGCGGCCTGCGCCTCGCCCTCGGCGCGCACGGCGTCCGCCTCGGCGACGCGCCGGGCCTTCTCGGCCTCGCCGCGTCGGGCGCCCTCGATGGCCTCGGCCTCGGCCAGCGCCGAGCGACGGGACTTCTCGCCCACGCCGCTGAGCCGTGCCTTCTCCGCCTCGGCCTCCGCGTTGGCGATGGAGGCCGCCTTGCGGGCGTCGGCCTCGAAGATCGCGGCGTTGCGCTGAGCCTCCGCGGCGGTCTCGATCCGGTACCGCTCGGCGTCCGCAGGGCGGCGGACCTCGGTGTCGAGTTGGCGCTCCTTCAGTGCGGCCTGGGCCACGGCCACCTTCTCCTGTTCCATCAGGATGGACTGGTCCCGGTCCGCCTGGGCGAGCGGGCCGGCTGCGGCTGCCTGGGCGCGTGCCGCGTCGGTCTCGGCCTGGATCTCGGCCTGCTTGAGCACCAGCGCACGGTTGGCGATGGCGATCTCCTGCTCGGCGGCGATCTGCGCCTGCTCGGCCTCGCGCCGGGCCTCCGCCTCCGCGACCGCGGCCATCCGTCCCAGCTTCGCGGACTCGGGGCGCCCCAGGTCCGACAGGTAGGTGCCGTCGTCGGTGATGTCCTGGATCTGGAAGGTGTCCAGCACCAGCCCCTGGCCGGTCAGCGAGGACTCGGACTCGTCCGTGACGCGCTGCGCGAAGGCCGCACGGTCGCGGATGATCTGCTCCACGGTCAGCGAGCCGACGATGGAGCGCAGCGAGCCCGCGAGCGTCTCCTGGGTGAACGTCTCGATCTCGTCCTGCTGGGAGAGGAAGCGCTGGGCTGAGGCGCGGATGGAGTCCTCATTGCCGCCCACCTTGACGATGGCCACACCGTCGACGTTGAGCTTGATCCCCTGCCCGGACACGGCGTTGCGGATGGTCACCATGATCCGTCGCGACGACAGGTCCAGCACGTGGAGGCGTTGGATGAACGGGACGACGAAGACGCCGCCGCCCATCACCACCTTCTGGCCACTGAGGTCCGTGGAGACCAGGCCGGTCTCGGGGTTGCGCACCTCCTTGCCCTTGCGGCCGGTGATGATGAAGGCCTCGTTGGGTTTGGCCACCTTGTAGCGGCTCGCGATGAGCAGCCCCACGAGGAGGAGCAGGGCGATGAGCCCCGCGATGGCGGTCAACACTGGTGGCATGGGACGGGCCTTTCGGTCAGGGTTCCAGTTCTGGGGTGGGGGCCGTGGGCGTGACCTCGACGGCGGTGGGGGACACGATGCCCGAGATCCACACGTCGGTGCCGGCGTCGACGGGGTGCTCGGAGCGGGCGCTGAACTTGCGGACGTGTCCGCTCGCCGTGAGGTGGACCTCACCGAAGCCCCCCTCGGGGATGGGGGTGATGACGCGCGCCGTGGCGCCGATCATCGAGTCCGACCGGAAGGTCGCGGTGTCCTCACCGGAGCGCAGGGCTCGCGTGAGCCAGACCGCACCCCAGGCGGCGGTGGAGCCGATGCCGGCTCCCACGACGACGGCCAGCAGCGTGTTGGGCACCAGGGCCAGCGAGAGTGCGCCGCCGAACCCGAAGGCGCCGACGAACGCGGCGATGCTGGAGATGGAGAACAGATCGCTGTCCAAGGCGTCGAGGCCGAGCGCTCCGTCGAGCACATCACCGAGGATCAGGGTCACCAGCACAAGCGCGATGCCCACAGCGCCGATGATCAAGAACGTAGTCAACGGCAGCTCCCTCCGATGGGTGGACACCCCCAGCCTAGCGGCAGCCCGATGCAGCCCTCCGGCTAGGCGAGCATGCGGGTGCCGGTGGGGGTGACTTCGTAGCGGTAGCCGAGGGGGCTGGACCAGTGGAGCTGGCTTGGTCTGGGTTGGTCGGCGCGCCAGGTGCGGGCGGTTTTCACGCGGTGGACCCTGCGGCTGAGTGGGGCGAGGTTCCCGCTTCGGGTCTGCCTTCGGCGGCCGGGTGTGAAGGGTTGGGTGTGGTCGAGGTCCAGGCCGTTGGCTCGGCGCGTGGAGTAGGGGAACATTTCGTGGTCCATGCTCAGCAGGAGGGCCCTTTTCAACCCGGCCGATGGGGCGTAGTGGTCTTCGGCGGGGATTGCGGGCAGGTTGATCACGGGTTGCACCGTGACATCCAACCCGGGGAGGAGTTCGGCGAGGAGGGTGGTGGTGATGTGTCCGGCGCGGTCGATGCGGGCGGTGCCGGTGAGCTGGCCGAGGGCGTCGGTGTGGATGTGGACGGCGAGCTCCAGCTTTTCTGTGGCCGGTCCTTTCCCGGTCCCTGAGGAGGGCCGCCCGCGGAGCGGCGTGGCCCGTCTCGAAGGGTCGTGACTACCACCTTCACGGGATCTGGTGGTCGGGTGCGGGGGGGCGGGGGGGGGGGTGGGGGGACACCCGGGGGGGGGGGTTGAGGCCGACCGGGCCGCGTCTCCCGTCTCCCCGCACTCGTCGTGCCTGTGGCGTGGTCTTGTCCGGGTGCGGGCCGGAAGGGCGGCGTTGGGGTTGGGTCTGCTTGAGCGGGGTGATCGTCGGGTTGGGCACCGCGGCGCGGTGCCGCCCTGCCGTCCCTCACCCTTGCGTTTGGCCGCGGGTTCTCGATCCTTGGAGACGTCCTGCGGTTGCTTCGCGACGCGGGCGAGGGCCGTCCCCTCTCCAGTTGCCTGAGGTGACGGCGTCGGCCCCCTCGGCGGGTAGCTCGCGGCACAGGTCGGCGGCCTTGCAGGCCCTGGCCGCCTCGATCCGGCCTTCCTGCGTGGCCGCATACAGCCGGGGGTGACGATGCTTCAAGCTCAAAGCATCAGCCAGCTTCGAGGCAGCCACGATCGGTGGGCAGCGCAGCAACCCGGCAAGTTCCAGGCCGATGAACTCGGAGACCGCCGGGGTCCCGATACCCCCGACCACCACCCTGCGCTCGGCGAGGACCTCAACGACCTGGTCGTAGTCCACCTCGTAGTGCTCCGCGAGGTCACACAGCAGGGTCAGGGTCTGGGCTTCGGCGAAGCGGCGCAGTTCGTCGGCGGAGCGCAACTGCTCCGCGATCTCGTGTGCCTTGTCCTTCATGGGTTCCACGCTATGTCCGACCTCTGACATTCTTGGCTCCCAGGAGGGTGCCTGGCGAAAATTCTTTGAAGAGATTTCTGGGGGTGCGGCGCGGGTGGCGGGGCTCGACGTGGTGGGTGAGTTGGCTTGTCAGCTTGCGTTTCTGAGGCTTCGAGGCCGCTTCGCGGCCTTTCAGCGAACAGAGGTCTGATGGTTGCCGAGAGGGTGGGGGACGGCAGGGCGGCACTGCGCAGCGGTGCCCAACCCGACGATCACCCGACCGGCATCCCGCTCGAGCAGACCCGTCCCCAACGCCGCCCTGCCGGCACGCACCTGGGACCTGGCAACGCCACAGGAGGACGAGTGCGGGGAGTCGGGAGGCGAGGCCCGGGCGGCCTCACCACCCGACCACCGACCCGGCTGGCCGGTACATTGAGACCCTGGACAACGGCCGCCCGGGCATCGCCTCACGGCTCACCGCACCCGACCACATGAACTGCGTCAAGGTGGTAGTCACAACCCTTCGAGACGGGCCACGCCGCTCCGCGGACGGCCCTCCTCAGGGAGCGATGGAGACCGGCCACGCCGCTCCGCGGGCGGCCCTCCTCAGCTTGTCCGGATATGCACGTGCCGCCGGACCGCCCCGAGGAGGCGGTCAGGCGGGTGGCGCAGCAGTGGGAGTGCTTCCGCGGGATAAACTCGCCGTCGCGCCCTCGTGGCCCAACTGGCAGAGGCAGGCGGCTTAAACCCGCTTCAGTGCGGGTTCGAATCCCGTCGAGGGCACGGTCACTCCGGGACGTCCAGGTCCTCCGGTTCCGCCCCGTCGGCCAACAGACTGACCACCTCTCCGAATCTCGGCACCACGGCCACCCACCCCAGCTCGTCCTCGATCCGCCGCGCAAAGGTGGCGGCGGCGGCCGGTTCGCCGTGTGTCACGAAGACCGTCTCCGGCTCCCTGCCCAGGGCGCGCAGCCAGTCCAGGAGGTCCGACGCGTCACCGTGCACGGAGAACTCGTGGTCGCGGACGATCTCGGCTTTGACGGGCACGTAGCGCCCGTTGATCTTCACCGTGTGGGCTCCGTCCTCCAGCGCGCGGCCACGGGTCCCCTCGGCCTGGAATCCAGTGAGGACCACGGTGTTGCGGGGATCCGGCAGGAGGCGCTGCAGGTGATAGAGCACGCGGCCGCCCTCGGCCATGCCCGACGAGCTGACGATGATCATGGGTTCGGTGCGGAGGTTGAGCTTCTTCGAGTCCTTGGCCTCGCGTGCCTCGCTGAGGTCCAGGTCTGTGAAGTCGGCCAACGTGATGTCGTCGGCAAGCTCGCCCAGCGACTCATCGGCGTACACGGCCAGCGCCGCGATCGACATCGGCCCGTCCACCACCACGGGCACCTGGGGGATCCGTCCCTCTCGGGTCAGCTGCACCAGGGCATGCAGCACGGTCTCGGTCCGGTCGATCGCGAACGCCGGCACCACGACCTGGCCGCCCCGGGCGACGGTGCGCCTGATTGCTTCGGCGAACGGCTCGTGCGCCAACTCCGGCTCGAGATGTTCCCGGTCTCCGTAGGTGGATTCGCACAGCACCACATCCGCGCCGGGCGGGGTCTCACGGGGCTTGAGGATCGGGTGATCGTGGCGGCCGAGGTCCCCGGAGAACAGGACGCTCCGCCCGCCGAAGCTCACGTGGACACTCGCCGAGCCGAGGATGTGCCCGGCGCGGACCCAGCGTGCCAGGACGCCGTCGAGATCCACGTCTTCATCCCAAGGAACCGGGCGCATCAGCGGGAGCGTGTCCTCCACGTGCGCGCTGGTGTAGAGCGCCTCGGGGGGCTCGTGCTTGGAGTAGCCGCCCTTCAGCGCGTCCCTCACGGACTGCTCCTGCAGCCGCCCCGAATCCCGAAGGATGATCTCCGCCAGCCGGGCCGTGGCCTCCGTGCACCAGATGGGCCCGCGGAAGCCGTGCTTGACCAGCGCGGGCAGGTAGGAGGTGTGGTCGGCGTGCGCGTGCGTGAGGAGCACGTCGGAGATCGAGGCAGGATCGACGGGGAAGTGGGCCCAGTTCTGGGTGCGCCACTGCTTCTCCCCCTGGAACATGCCCGCGTCGACGAGGATGCGTCGCCCATCGATGGTCAGGAGGTACTTCGAGCCTGTCACGGTGCCAGCGGCCCCGAGGAACGTCAGGGTCGCGCTCTGAGGTGTTCGCATACCCACGATCCTGGCACGGGGGTGGCGACGCCGCGCCCGAGTGGGCGAAGCACAGCTTTGGTTGCGCCTCTCGGTACCATGGAGATCGACAGCCTCCTCCTCGGGTTGCACCCAGAAAGAGCAAGTGACATGGCAAATCCCATCATCGGGCGCCCCGACGCCTTCACCCGCAACGCTGCCCCGCAGCAGCCCACCTACGGCTATGACCAGCAGCAGTACTCCCAGTACCCGCCGCCGGCCACCGCCCCCTACCAGCAGCCGGTCCGCACCGGCGGCGTGATGACGCTCGACGACGTGATCGCCAAGACGGCCATCATGCTCGGCGTGGTCTTCGTCACCGCGATCGCCACCTTCATGTTCATGCCGCCGAACCTGCTGTACCCGGCGGTCATCGTCTCGGCCCTGGTCGGGTTCGTGACCGTACTGATGGTGGCCGGCCGCGCCAAGCTCCCCATCGGCGGCGTGCTGTTCTACGCCGTCATCGAGGGCGTCTTCGTCGGCGCGTTCTCGCTCCTGTTCGAGATGATGTACCCCGGCATCGTGGTCTCCGCCGTGCTCGCCACCTTCGTGACAGCCGGCGCCACCCTCGCGGCGTACAAGTTCTTCAACATCAGGGTCACCGCGAAGTTCCGCAAGGTCGTGTTCATCGCCACGGCGTCGTTGGCGGCCGTGTTCCTGGTCAACCTCGTCCTTGCGCTGTTCGGCATCAACCTCGGCATCCGTGACATCGGCTCGGGCGCCGGCCTGCTGTCCATCGGCATCTCCGTGATCGCGGTCATCCTGGCCGTGCTCAGCCTCGTGGTGGATTTTGATTCCGTGGAGCGCGGCATCGCCGCCCAGGCCCCGGCTCAGGAATCGTGGCGCGCGGCCCTCGGCATCACGGTCACCATGGTGTGGCTGTACACCGAGATCCTGCGCATCATGAGCTACTTCAGGAACTGAGGCCGGCTGAGCTTGCGGGCGTACTGCGAGAGCAGCGTCCGCGAGCCATTGGTCCAATGCAGTGAGCGCCAGGAGCGCGTCGGCACCCAGCTGGCCCCTTGCGTCGATCCACCCACATCGTGGACGACGGGGTCGCTGGGTGCTTCGCATGTGGCCCCGTAGACCACGCGGAGGGCGTGAAAGTCTTCCAGCCGCCCCGCCAATGAGCGCCCCACCCAGTGCTCGGACTCCAGGGTCAACACCCTGTCGATGACCACGTTCTGGCCCGTCTCCTCGAACACCTCCCGCAGCACGGCGTCCGCCGGTGATTCGCCCGGGTCCACGCCGCCGCCGGGCAGGGCCCAGGTGCCGGGGGCCGCAGTGACGGAGGAATTGATGGTGCCGAGGAGGCCGCGGTCGGAGACCACGAGCGCGTAGGCGCCGATCCGTTGATGCCGGTGCGGGGTCTCACTCGAGGAGGCCACGTACACGGTGTGCCGCTCGAGGGGGCGGTGATCCGCGGCGCACACGTCGCGCACCAGCCAGGTGAACAAGATCTCGCCGTCGTGCATGGTGGCGGACAGGGGCCGGATCGGCACAAAGCCGTGGTCGAACATGGTCACCTTCGGGTGCTGCCCGTGCTCCACGTGGTAGCTGATCACCGGCGCCCCCACTGGACTGGTGACCCCCACGACGCGCATTGGACAAGTCTAGACGGTGCCCCCGGGCGCGATTGAGCGCCGCGATGACGGCCGGCGGTTAGTATGGCGGAACAGAGCTGAGGGAGGCGCGCCGTGGAGTTTCGTGACAATGCCCGAATCGACAACGCCAACATTCGCTACGGCGGCGGCGGTGGGGGCAGGCGCGGCGGCCGTGGCCTGGCGGTCGGCGGCGGGCTCGGTGGCCTCATCATCGCGATTCTGCTCATGGTGTTCGGCGGCGGCAACCTGGGCATCAATCCGGACGACATCCTCGGCGGCGGTGAGGCGGCGCCCCAGCAGGTCGAACCGAATCCGGACTGCCAGACCGGGGCGGACATCGAGAGCAACCCGGAATGTCGCTGGCCCGCCTATGTCGTCGCGATCGAGAACTACTGGAGCCAGGTCGTCGAGGGCTACAGCCCGGCCACCACGCAGCTGTTCAGCGGGCAGGTGGCCACAGCCTGCGGCACCGGCTCCTCCGAGATGGGCCCGTTCTACTGCCCAGGCGACCAGACGATCTACATCGACACGGAGTTCATGGGCGTCCTGCTCAACCAGCTCGGCGCAGCCGGGGGCTACGCCGCAGAGGCCTACATCGTCGCGCACGAGTACGGCCACCACATCTCCAACCTCACCGGCACCATGCAGCAGGCTCGCTCGATGGGCAACGACTCCGGCCCCACCTCGGGCCAGGTCCGGTTGGAGCTGCAGGCGGACTGTTACGCGGGGGTGTGGTTCGCCAATACGCTCCAGGATCCCGAGTCGCCGATCGAGTCCATCACCCAGGACGACCTGAACCGCATCGTGGACGCGGCGCGGGCCGTCGGGGACGACCACATCCAGCAGCAACAGGGCGGCCGTGTGGTCCCCGAGAGTTGGACCCATGGCTCGTCCGAGATGCGCCAGCTGTGGGTGGCCAAGGGCTTCAACAGCGGCGATCCGAATGTGTGCGACACCTTCTCCACCGACGACCTGGGGCAGTAGGGCCCGCGTTCAGTCGACGAGCGCCGTCATGTCGCGGCCTTCGAGGTCCGCGTAGTGCAGCTCGCCCTGGCAGTCCACCTTGACCACCGGCGCGGAGCGCTGCAGGCTCATGTCGATGACGACGTCGCACTGCTCCTCCGGGGTGGTCTGGAACTGGGCCACCGCCTTGGCGAGCGCGGCAGCCTGGATCAGCGATGGGTCGAACGTGGCTACGGTGGGTGAGTCGTTGCGGCGGGTCTCGAAGACGGGGACGGCGCCCACGCGTGCCCGGTTCAGCACCACCCCGCCCTCCGCATCGGGAAGGTCGGCCCAGTAGCCGCGGGTGGCGTTGAACCCGACGGCGTAGGCCTCGAGGTCCTCCCCGATCACTTCCTCGATGCCCGAGGTGATGTCCGCCACGCTGGTCATGCCCAGCACGGCCACCGCGGTGCCGTCCTGCCGGAAGAAGACGGTCTCGGACTCGGGCCTGGACGTGACGGTCATGAGTACCTGGCCGTCGCGGTAGTCCACGATCTGCAGCACCAGGTCTCCGCGGACCCCGCGGAGGTCTGCGATGTCGAACATCCGCCCCACCGAATCCACGGGAAAATCCTCGGGGTCGAAGGTGGCCTGCTCGAAGTACTGCACGTCAGAGTCCACCCGGCTGATCGTGCCGTCGCGCCACTGGTAGGTGGCCACAGACAGGTCGGGGAGCAGCGCGCTGAGCGTGGCCGCGTCTGCGGTCACGTCCACCTTGAGTACCGGAAGGCCCCCGGCAACCCGGTGCAACTCGGCGACCACCTCTCCCGCGGAGCCGTCCGCCAGGGGCACGGTGACGGTGAAGTCCAAGGGAAAGTAGCTGTCAGGCAGCGGCCTCCCGGTGAACGACGCCGTGGCAGAGGGGGTTGGGCTGGCTGACGGAATGTCCGGTGTGGGGGACCCGCTACCGGTCAGACCGGGGGCGGGTGCTGTGCAGCCGGCGACGAGGGCAAGCAGCGCCACCGCCCCGATCCGCCACGTCCTCATGGCGCCAGTGTAGAAGGGGCCGGGGGGCACCCACTCCACAGGTCAGGCCCGTGGGCCGCACCGCACGCCGGTGGCGTGGTTGGGGCAGTACCCGTGGGGGTTCTTGTGCAGGTACTGCTGATGCTCACGCTCGGCGTAGTAGAAGGTGGCGCCGGGAGTGATCTCCGTGGTGATCTGCCCGTATCCGGCCTCGGTGAGGCGGGCCTGGAACTCGGCTCGCGTGCGCTCAGCCGCTTCGCGCTGGGCGTCGTCGACGGCGAACACGGCCGAGCGGTACTGGGTGCCGACGTCGTTACCCTGTCGGTTGAGCTGAGTGGGGTCGTGGTTCTCCCAGAACAGCCTCAGCAGGTCCTCGAACGAGACGCGGGTCGGGTCGAAGACCACGCGCACCGTCTCCGTGTGCCCGGTGAGGCCCGTGCAGGTCTCCTTGTAGGTGGGGTTGGGGGTGAAGCCGCCCATGAAGCCGGCAGCGGTGTTGACCACGCCCTCGGTCTCCCAGAACAGCCGCTCCTCACCCCAGTAGCAACCGAGCGCGAAGTAGGCCACCTCGCAGCCTGCGGGTACCTCGTCGAGGGGGAGGCCGAGCACCTCGTGGACGGGCATCGGGGACAGCACGGGGGCGCTTCGGCCGGCGAGGGCATCGGCCTCCGACACCATCTGCGGGTGGCCGCGGCGGGCGTTGAGCCAGGCGAGGACGTCGATCTCCATGGTTACGATGCTAACCGGCCCCCCAAGGGCTCAGGATGGGATGCGCCAGTCGATGGGGGCGGCGCCCTGTTCGTCCAACAGGAGGTTCGCCTGGCTGAAGGGCCGCGACCCGAAGAAGCCGCTCCTGGCCGACAACGGCGACGGGTGGGCGCTGGCCAGCACCGGCACCTCGCCCAGCAGTGGGCGGGCCGTCTGCGCGTCCCGTCCCCAGAGGATCGCCACCAGCGGGCCGCCCCGGGCCGCCAGCGCCTCAACCGCGCACGCCGTGACCTCCTCCCAGCCCTTGCCCCTGTGCGACGCGGGCGCGCCGGGCCGCACCGTCAGCACACGATTGAGCAGCAGCACGCCCTGCTCGAACCAGTGCGTCAGATCCCCGTGGGGCGCCGGCTCGATGCCCAGGTCCGCCTTCAGCTCACGGTAGATGTTGACCAGGCTGCCAGGCAGGGGGCGGACCTCCGGGGCCACCGAGAAAGACAGGCCGACGGCGTTGCCGGGGGTGGGATAGGGGTCCTGCCCGAGGATGAGCACGCGCACCTCCGCGAGTGGGCGCGTGAACGCGCGCAGGATGTTCTCCCCGGCCGGCAGGTAGCCGTGCCCCTCGGCCACCTCCTCCCGAAGAAGGGCGCCCATGGCGGCGATGCGGTCCTCCACCGGGGCGAGGGCCGCGGCCCAGTCCGGTGCGACGAGTTCGGCGAGCGGCTTCGGCATGTGACCAACTCTGGCACACGCCCAGACCTCGTGAGTCGCCCAGGGATGCACCTGACCCTCCCCCGATAAATGGCAACCGGGACTTCCGAATATGGAAAGTAGGCTTACCATTAGGTCATGACCAACCCCGATCTCGGTCCTATCCTGGACGACCTGGCCGCCGGGCGCATCGACGCCGCCGAAGCCGGCCGCCGCATCGAAGCAGCGAAGGCGGCGGCAGCCCTGACGACCCCGCAGGACACGCCCCGCGACACACCCGCGGACAACTCCGCCCCCGGCGGTCCCAAGGCCGGCGGGCTGGCGCGCATCTCTGTCACCGCGGTGGGCCGGCGGGTGCGGATCGAGGGAGACCCCACCGTCTCGACGCTGACCATCGACGGCCCGCACGTCCTGCGCCGCGTGGGCACGGTGATGGAGGTCAACTCCACCGGCGAGTTCGGCCCCAGCTTCCAGGGATTCTCCCTGATCCGGCCACCGCGCAACCTCGACGATCTCCGCGACATCGGGCTGGGCAAGGAACTCACCATCCGCGTCAACCCTCAGCTCATCGTCGATGCGGAGGTCACCACCGGCGGGCTGCGCACCCTGAATGTGCCGAGGCTGGGACGGATCAGGGTGACGGCCGGCGGCTCGAGCCTTGAGGACGTGCACGAGGTGGAGGACCTGCTGAGTCAGGCCGGCGGGATCAGCATCAGCGGCCCCATCAGCATGGGTCGGTCGCGACTCAGGGTCGAGTCCGGCACCCTCACGGTCCATCTCACGAAGGGCGCCAACGTCACCATCCGTGGCGAGGCGCGCCTTGGCAGGATCACCTGGCCAGGGGGCGGCGAAGGCGTCGACGAATATGTCGTCGGCAACGGCTCGGCGCGGCTCGACGTGGCCGTCGTGATGGGCATGGCCACCATCAGGTCGGAGGACTGAGATGACCGGACGCCACCTGTACCACGCCCCCGCGGACTGCCCCGTGTGCGGGGAAGCGCTCATCACCATCCGCAAGGGATGCCTGCAGTGCGGCACCGAGATCGCCGGCGAGTTCGCCGGATGTGACTTCTGTGCGCTGAGCGAGGCCGACCTCGGCCTGCTTCGGGTCTTCCTCGGCTCCCGGGGAAACCTGCGTGAGGTGGAGAAGCATCTCCAGGTCTCCTACCCGACGGCGAGGGCCCGTCTGGACGCCGTGCTGGCCAAGCTGGGCCTCACGCCGACCGACGAGGCGCCCACATCGGAGGCGTCCCCGTCGGAGGCGCCCCCGTCGGCGAGCGCACAGGATCAGATCCTGGCGCGGGTGGCTGGGGGGGAGCTGAGCGCCGAGGTGGCGGCCCAGCTGCTCGGGTAAGGGTCAGAGAGTGGTGATCCCGGTCACCACGACCATGATCTCGCGGCCGTTGGGCGCCTCGTAGCGCACCTCGTCGCCCAGTTTCGCGCCGACGACGGCGGCGCCGAGCGGCGCCTGCGGCGAGACCGCGTGGCTGATGGAGGAATCAGAGCCCAGGATCTCGCGGGAGCCGAGGAGGAACGTTTCGGTGTCGTCGGGGTCGCCGTCGTAGGCGACCGTGATCACCTTTCCCGGCGCCACCTCGTCGTGCGCGCCCTCCGGTTCGCCCACCTGGGCGCGCCGCAGCAGGTGCTCGAGTTGACGGATGCGCCCCTCCATCTGGCCCTGCTCCTCGCGGGCGGCGTGGTAGCCGCCGTTCTCGCTGAGGTCGCCCTCCTCGCGGGCAGAGGCGATGCGTGCGGTCACGTCCGGGCGCCCCACAAGCTTCAGATTGTTGAGTTCGGCCTCGAGCTTGTCGTAGGCCTCTTGCGTGAGCCAGACCACGTCGGTAGAAGTTTCAGACATTCAGCAAGCCTATCAGCCCACCGCGCGGCACCCCTCGATGCTGAGGCTCGTGGCCTCCTTGACCGTGGTCAGCGTCACCTCGACGGTGGTGAGTACCTCGGTGCCGGCCGGGACCTTCACCAGCTGCTCGGCGACCTTCTCGTAGGAGGTCGCCTGCGCGTAGATGCTGCACTCCACCAGCGTGGAGGGATCCGTGCGTTGGATCACGAGCGCCGCGACAACCTTCGTGGGGCTGATGACGTCGAAGTCGCGGACCATGGCGGCCACAGGCGGGTTGGCCCGGGTGATCCCGGTGACGACCACCAGCACGATGACGCCCAGCACGGCGAGGGCGGCCCCGCCGCCGATCAGGTAATCCACGGCGGAACGCCTGGGGTAGCGGGCGGCGATGCGGGCTTCGTCCTGGCTGGTCACGCCGTCCATTGTGCCCTGCCCGCGCCGGCCGGCCATCCGCGCCTGCCACAATACGGGGCATGCCAGGCCCCGAGCCCACCCAGCTGCGGTTGCTGCACGTCCACGCCCACCCCGACGACGAGTCCAGCAAGGGCGCGGCCACCACCCTCAGGTACGTCGACGAGGGAATTCAGGTGATGGTGGCCACCTGTACCGGAGGGGAGCGGGGCTCGGTGCTCAACCCGAAGCTCGCGGGAGACCCGTTCGTGGAGGCCAACATCGCCGAGATCCGGCGGCGCGAGATGGAGCGGGCCAGGGAGATCCTGGGCATCAGCCAGGTCTGGTTGGGATTTGTGGACTCCGGCTTCCCCGAGGGGGATCCGCCGCCGCCACTGCCGGAGGGGTGCTTCGGACTGCAGGACCCGAAGGTCGCGGCGGGGCGCCTGGTTGCGGTGATCCGCCAGTTCCGGCCCCACGTCGTGACCACCTACGACGAGCGGGGCGGGTATCCGCACGCCGATCACATCATGTGCCACCGGATCACGGTGGAGGCGTTCCGCGCGGCCGCGGACCCGGAGGCCTGGCCCGAGCACGGCGAGGCGTGGCAGGCGGCCAAGCTGTACTACCACATGAGCTTCCACCGTCGTCGCTACGAGATGCTGGAGATGGCGATGCACGAGAGCGGGCTGGACTACCAGGTTCCGGCCCGCGACGACGACCCGTACTCACACGCACGGCTGACCACGTTCGTCGAGTGCTCGAAGTACTTCCCGGCCCGCGACGAGGCGTTGAGGGCACACGCCACCCAGATCGACCCCGACGGGCCATGGTTCACGGTGCCGCTGGCCATCCAGCAGGCGGGCTGGCCCACGGAGGACTACCAGCTGGTGATCTCCAAGGTGCCGACGATGATCCCGGAGACCGACCTCTTCGCCGGCCTCCGCGACCTCCCCACCACGCCCGAGTTCTACATCTAGGCGCGCTGCTGATCCGGGCGACGGTGCAGCTGCCAGGCCGCGACCACGCCGCCGATGGCCCCGCCCAGGTGAGCCTGCCAGCTGACCCCAGGCGCCGTCGGGAAGACCCCCCACAACACGGAGCCGTAGAGGAGGAAGACCACCACCGCGATGGCGATCTGGCCGGGCCTGCCGCTGAAGATCCCCCGCACCAGGAGGTAGGTGAGCCAGCCGAAGATGACCCCGGAGGCCCCGGCGGTGATGGTGCCCACCGGGGACAGGAACCAGGCCGCCAGGCCTGAGGTCAGCACGGAGGTGATGCTGGCCACCACCCACCGCACCACTCCGGCGAGGTAGGTGAGGACGCCGAGTACCAGGAAGGGCAGCGTGTTGCCGATCAGGTGAGGCCATCCGAAGTGCAGGAACGGTGCCACCAGGATGTTGGGCAGATCGCTGGTCTGGCGTGGCTCGATGCCGAGATTGTCCAGGCTGTTGAGCGTCAACACGTCGATCACCTCCAGACCCCACATCAGGGCCAGCAGGCCGCCGACGACGACGAGGGCGCGGGACAGCGTGGGGGGTGAGGCCTGTGCTTGGGGCATGACTCAAGTGTGTCGGACGGGGCAAGCCGGCGCACAATACCGGGGGAGGGTACCCGCCGCGACTCCCGTGGCGGCGGCCGATACGCTTACGCGCATGGTCAACCGCCTCGCCCAGTCCGCCAGCGACTACCTCCTGCAGCACGCACACCAAGCCATCGACTGGTGGGAGTGGTCCCCGGAGGCCCTCGCCGCAGCCGTCGAGCTGGACCGGCCCATCATGCTGTCCGTGGGCTACGCCTCCTGCCACTGGTGCCACGTGATGAGCCACGAGTCGTTCGACGATCCCGAGATCGCCCGCTACCTCAACGAGCACTTCGTGGCCATCAAGGTGGACCGACAGCAGCACCCCGACGTCGACGCGGTGTACATGACTGCCACCCAGGCGATGAACGGAGGGTCGGGCGGCTGGCCGATGACAGCATTCCTCACGCCCTCCGGCGCCCCGTTCTTCACCGGCACCTACTTCCCCCCGGAGCCGCAGGGCGGACAGCCCTCGCTGCGCCAGGTGCTCGAGGCGATGGCGGAGGCGTGGCGCTCGCGCCGCGACACGATCATCGGCTCGGCCGACCACATCGTCGCCACGCTCAAGGGCCACGAGGCGCCCGTGCAGGAGGCGGCGCCGGACCTGCGCCAGGCGGTCGACACCGTCGAGTCCTCCTTCGACCTCATCCACGGCGGCTTCGGGCATCAGCCCAAGTTCCCGGCCCCAACCCTCATCGACGCGCTCCTGGTCAAGGGCGACCCGCGCACGCTCGAGCTCGCCCAGCGCACCCTCGAGGCCATGGCCCGCGGCGGCATCTACGACCAGGTGGGCGGGGGCTTCCACCGCTACGCCGTCGACGCCGGCTGGGTGGTGCCCCACTTCGAGAAGATGCTCTACGACAACGCGCTGCTGCTGGGCACCTACGTGCGCGGCTGGCGCCGCACCGCAGACCACGATTCCGGCCTGCGGGCGCTGTTCGAGCGCACCGCCTACGGCATCGTTGAATGGCTGGAGCGGGAGATGGTGAGCGAGCAGGGCGCCTTCATCAGCGGGCTCGACGCCGACTCCTGCGACATCCGAGGCGCCGTCCACGAGGGCATCTTCTACCTCTGGAACCCGGAACTGCTCGACGACGCCCTCGGCCCGGAGTTGGGGGAGTGGGCCTCCGAGGTCTTCCACGTGACCAGGGGCGGCACGTTCGAGGACGGGCTGTCCACGCTGCAGCTCCGCGGACGGCCGGACTTCGCGAAGCTGGAGGAGGTGGCCGCAGTCCTCCTGGAGGAGCGCGGCACCCGCTTCCGTCCCGGTTCCGACGCGCTGGTGGTGGCCGCCTGGAACGGCTGGATGATCTCGTCGCTGGTGACCGGGTCAATGGTGTTCAACGAGCCGGGGTGGTTGGAGCTGGCGGTGAGAGCCGCCGAGCACCTCGTCGCGGTGCACCTGGCCGACGGCGACCTTCGGCGCTCCTCGCGCGAGGGTGTCGCGGGCGAGGGCGTGGGTGTCGCGGAGGACTTCGGGGCCGTTGCCGAGGCGTTCGCGCTGCTGGCCGGGGCGACGGGGGACGCCCGATGGCTGCGCCGGGCGGAGGCGCTGGCCGACCGCGCCGTCGAGTTGTTCGGCCACGCCGACGGCGGGTTCTACGACGCGGCGGAGACCGGGTTGTTCGACCGGCCCCGCTCCTTCACCGACAGCGTCACGCCCAGCGGCACGTCGGCCCTGGTGGCGGCGCTGCGGGTGGTGGGCCTGCTCGCCGAGCGGCAGGACCTCGTCGACAGGGCGGAGGCCGCCGCCCGGACCACATGGGTCGCGGTTGCCGAGACCCCCCGGTTCGCGGGCGCGGCGCTGGCCGACCTGATGATGTCGGACGAGGCGCGCCGAGGGCTGAAGCCCGCTGTCGCGGTGGTGGTGAGCCCTGACCCGTTCGACGAGCTGGCCCGCGCCGCGTGGCGGCTGGCCCCGCCCGGGTCGGTGGTGCTGACGGCGTCCGAGGGCGCGGACGGCTGGGGGTCGCACCTCGAGCACCGCACCGAGCACGCGGTCTACGTGTGCCGCGGCACGGTGTGCTTCGACCCGGTGACCGACTACAACGAGCTGAAGACGCCGCTCTGGTCCCGGGTGTAGCGCACCAGGGTCAGAGCTGCAGTTCTCCGCGCATGATCGTGTCGCCGGAGTGACGGGGCTCGTCGTCGAACAGCTCGTTGGAGAGGTCCACGATGAGATAGCCCGACTCGATCAGCGACGGGTCGATGGTGAAGCGGCCCACCTCGTCTGCGGCGAAGACGCCCACCGAGATCATGCGCGCGAGGTCGATGTTGATCAGCCAGACCTCGACGTAGCCGTTGGGGTTGTTCACCCCGCCGGGCACTTCGACCGCCAGGCTGTAGCCGGCGCTGCGGCGGAGCAACTCCGCGCGGCCGAGCTCCTCATCGGGGCGGTCCAGGGGGGTGAGGACGGCGCGACGCACCGCGTCGCCCAGCTCTGCCGCCCCACCTGAGGCCCACATCCCGGTGGCGCCGGCGGCTGCGCCCAGGAGGACGCCGCCCAGCCCGAACAGCCACTCCCGGCGGCCGATCCCGACGCTCGGGGCAGACGCAGGCTCGGGTGGCGTTGGTGGGCCCGGTGCCGCCGCGACCCCGGTGGCGGCCGCGATGGCGTCCCAGGTGCCGTCGCCGGGATCCGACCATTGGGGTTCGGCGCGGGCAGCGCGGCGGAAGCGGTCAGCCACTGCGTCCAACGGGAAACTCTCGCGCTCGATCATGCTGCGTCCACCTCCTCGAACACTGCTCTCAGCCTTTCCAAACCTCGTCTGACGTGACTCTTCACGGTTCCCAGCGGCAGATCAAGCCGCCTGGCGACCTCGTCGTGGGTGCGATCCTCCAGGTAGACCAGGCGGAGGATGGTTGCCCGGGGGTCTCCGAGCGCAGCCAGCGCGTCATGGATGATGACCGAGTCGATCACCTCGT
Organism: Tessaracoccus sp. MC1627; assembly: GCF_014164725.1. Taxonomy (NCBI): domain Bacteria; kingdom Bacillati; phylum Actinomycetota; class Actinomycetes; order Propionibacteriales; family Propionibacteriaceae; genus Tessaracoccus; species Tessaracoccus sp. MC1627. The sequence continues at coordinate 1,033,331 of NZ_JACJGA010000001.1, forward strand.
CCACCCGGGCCGCCTCGATGGGGGGATCCCCGGCGAACGCCTCCTGCGTCATGGCCTCGTCCTTGCGGAACGCACGCGTCCTGGCCCGGAGAGCGTCGATGACCTTGAGCCGGCAGATGCCGATCAGCCACGCCGGAAGGGACTCGTCGCTCGCCCTGAGGCTGGCCCTCGAGTTCCAGGCGGCGATGAAGACCTGCTGCGTCACGTCGTCGGCGTCATCCGAAGAACCGAGTGAGCTGCGTGCGATGGTGTGGATGAGCCGCGACCACCGCGTGAACGCTTCCTGGAGCGCCGACTCGTCCCCGGCCGCGAAGCGTGTGGCCAGGACCCCGATGGGGGTAGCGGGAGCTTCGACGATCACGGGCCCAGTCTTGCACACGCCATGCGGCGGACGGGACAGACGGGGCGCGGCTCCCGCCCCTGGGAACCATGTGGAGGGGGCGGGAGCCGCTGATCGGGGGTCAGGAGTTGCTGCGGGCCCGCGAGCGCTGGGCGGCGACGACCGTGGTGGCCACCCCGGCGATCATGAGCGACGCCGCCGCGAGGGACAGGAACGAGGTGTCCGCGGGGCCCTCCGCGCCGGTGCTCGGCATGCCGGTGGTCAGCTTGACCGTCTGCGTGGCCAGGGCGAGGTTCTTGCCCTCGAGCGAGCCCCAGGCGTAGACGATGGTGTTCATGCCGGCCTTGATGTCGAGATCGGCGGGGCCGAGGACCACGGTGTCGGTGCCTGCGGCCACCACGTCGGCGGCAACCATGCCCGCGGCGATGTTGAGCTTGGCCTCCTTCGGGTTCTCCAGGCCCGGGACCGCGACCGCCCCGCCGGCGCGGACGTCGACCGCGGGTGCGGCAGCCACGTGGCGCACCGTCAGGCGGGCGCCCTTGTCGGAGGCGGAGGTGTCGTTGACGAAGGGGGTGAGGGTGGGCTTTCCATCGGCCTTGAGGTGGGCCACGATGGTGATGTTCGCGCCGGCGGGAACCGCCACGTCGTTGGCCTCGATCACCGCAGCGCCGTCGGCGCCAGCGCCGGCCGCGACGACCTTCAGGTCGTAGGTGCCCTCGGGGAGCTCCTGCGGGTCGGTCAGGGTGCCGGGGGCGAAGTTGGTGAGCAGCTCGGCGCCGTTGGCGTAGACGTCGACGGTGGCGCCGGGGACGCCGTGCAGGATGGAGATGGTGGAGGTGTGATCCTCGGCGTGGGCGAGGGCGGCGGAGCCGACGGTGGCGGCCAAGGCGAGGGAGCCGGCGACGAAGAGGCGGGAGAGCTTCATGGAGTGGTCCTTTCGAAGTGCTGTTCAGGCGACCATCGCCTTGACACTGAGTACTTCGAACGGACCCCCGCCCATGGATGCACCGGATCCAAGATTTCTTTTTTTCTTTTTTCAGAAGGGTCAGGCGAGCTCGTCGACCTCCAGCATGTCGGTGACCAACGCAGCGATCGGCGAGCGTTCCGAGCGGGTTAGCGTCACATGCGCGAACAGCGGGTTGCCCTTCAGCTTCTCGATCACCGCGACGATGCCGTCGTGCCTGCCGACGCGCAGGTTGTCCCGCTGGGCCACGTCGTGGGTGAGCACCACCCGGGAGTTCTGGCCCACCCGCGACAGCACGGTGAGGAGGACGTTGCGCTCCAGGGACTGGGCCTCGTCGACGATGATGAAGGCGTCGTGCAGCGAGCGCCCCCGGATGTGGGTCAGCGGCAGCACTTCGATCATCTCCTGCTCGAGCAGCTCGTCGATGACGTACTTGTTGGTGACCGCCGACAGCGTGTCGAACACCGCCTGGCCCCACGGCGCCATCTTCTCGCCGGCCGTGCCGGGGAGGAAGCCGAGGTCCTGCCCCCCGACGGGGTAGAGCGGCCGGAACACCATCACCTTGCTGTATCTGCGCTGCTCCAGCACGGCGTCGAGGCCCGCGCACAGCGCGAGGGCGGACTTGCCGGTGCCCGCCCGGCCGCCCATGGACACGATGCCGATGGAGTCGTCCATGAGCAGATCCAGCGCGACCCGCTGCTCGGCCGAGCGGCCGTGGATGCCGAAGACCTCGCGGTCGTGCTTGATCAGCTTGACCGAACCGTCGGGCATCCTGCGCCCCAGCGCGCTCGACCCGGGAGCGTGCAGCACCACTCCGGTGTGGGTGGGCAGCTCGCGCGCGGCGGCCACCTGGGCGTGTCCGTGCTCGTAGAGGGCCGAGACATCGTCGGTGGTGACGTCGACGGCGGCCATGCCGGTGAAGCCCGTCTGGATCGGGAGCTCGTTGCGGTACTCCTCCGCAGCCAGCCCGACGGCGGAGGCTTTGACGCGCAGAGGCAGATCCTTGGAGACCAGCACCACGTCGTGGCCCTCGTTGGCGTAGTTGAGGGCGACGGCGAGGATGCGCGTGTCGTTGTCGCCGAGGCGGAACCCTGCCGGCAGCGACCGCTCGTCGGAGTGGTTGAGCTCTACCCGTAGGTTGCCGCCCTGCTCGTTGGTGATCAGGGGGGTGTCGAGGCGCCCGTGCTGGATGCGGAGGTCGTCGAGGAGCCGCAGCGCGGAGCGGGCGAAGTAGCCGAGCTCCGGATGGTGGCGCTTCGACTCCAGTTCGGTGATCACCACGATGGGCAGCACGACGTTGTGCTCGGCGAAGCGCAGCATCGCCTTCGGGTCGGAGAGAAGGACGGAGGTATCGACGACGTAGGTCTTGATGGCTGTTTCGGGCTGGACAGCGGTGGGGGAAGCCTGCTGCGGGGACGCGTTGAGCACGATTGCTCCCTTTCGCCGGGGCCCGCGCTCGCCGCGTCGGTCCCCGAATGTTGCTAGAGGACCGTCTGGGCTGTGATGGAGTGGATCTCCATGGCCCGACAATAGCCCCGGAAAGTGGGCACCCGCCAGAGGGAATTACACGGCTGTCATTCGCTGCCGAAGGGAGGGCGTCGTACCTGGGGCCGATGCGATGGGTGCCACGGTCCCCCTCCGGTCGCGACTCGGCCCGCACCTCAGGGGAGCTGACCCGTCGTTGGGCTAGGTTTCTCCCAGGCGTCGCCGTCGACGCCCGGTCCGCGGTCTCGAGCGAGGAGGTTAGGGGTGCCCGCAACAATGATACGGCTTCCCCTGCCCGAGGTGGGGGAGCCCCTGGTGCAGACGCGGGATCTGTCCAAGATCTTCCGGGTGGGTGACTCGCGGGTCGTCGCGCTCAACCGCGTCAACCTGACCATTCCGCGGGGCAGCTTCACCGCCGTCGTCGGCACGTCCGGGTCCGGCAAGTCCACCCTACTCAACATGCTCGGAGGGCTCGAGAAGCCGACCGCTGGGGAGGTGTTCGTCGCGGGGCAGCCGCTCCACCTGTTCACCGAATCGCAGCTGGTCACCTACCGTCGTGAGCAGGTGGGCTTCATCTTCCAGTCGTTCAACCTGCTGCCGTCCCTCACCGCGCTCAACAACGTGGCCCTCCCGCTCAGCTTCCGAGGCATCCCCGCCCACCGCCGTCAGGCCCGCGCCCGCGCCATCCTCACCCAACTGGGTCTCGGCAGGCACCTGCATCACACCCCGGGCCAGCTCTCCGGAGGTCAACAGCAGCGCGTGGGCATCGCCCGCGCCATGGCGGTCCAGCCGATGCTCGTCTTTGCCGACGAACCCACCGGCAACCTGGACTCGCACACCTCCGAGGAGATCCTCACTCTCTTCCGCACCGTGATCCGCCGCTTCCAGCAGACCTGGATCATGGTCACCCATGACCGGCACATCGCGTCGTTCGCTGACACGATCATCTCCATCGGTGACGGCCGCATCACAGACATCAGCCACACCGACCACCGACTCCCAGTGACCACCGCCGACAACCAGAAGGTCGCGCCATGAAGATGACCCAACGACTGTTCCTAGTCCTGATGGTGGTGTTCGGGCTGACGATGATCCCGCTCATCAGCGCCGCAGGCGATCCGGTCGCCGACGGCGGGGCCAGTGCAGGGACCGATTCGGCCGGGGATACCGGCGGCGCCACCGGAGGCACCACGGGCGGTGCTGGTGGCGGCGGTGGTGGCGCGAGCGTCGTTCCGGGTGTGTCCACGCCACGGGTCATCCTGGCCGGGTTCACCACAGACCCGGCGGAGGTCGTCGCGGGTCAGGACTTCACCGTCGCATTCACCCTGCGTAACACCTCGACACGCACCCGCGTGCAGAACATGAAAGTCACGCTGAGTTCGGACGATTCGGCCTTTCTGCCCGCCAGCGGCTCCTCCTCGCTCTTCATCAGCCGGATCAGGGCCGATCAGCTCGAGACCGCGTCCATGGCCTTCCATTCGCTGCCGTCGCTGGAGGAGAAGCCGTACCGGCTCACCCTGACTATCGACTACGAGGACGCCGCCGCCAACCCGTTCACCTCGATCGAAACGGTCTCGATCCAGGTCAGGCAGAACATCCGCGCCGATGCCTCAGTGCCGCAGCTGATGCCCTCTCAGCTGACGCTCGGCCAGGACGCATCGTTGACGTTCAGCATCTTCAATCAGGGCAAGACCAAGCTCTACAACGCCAAGGCCGCCATCAAGGAAGGCCAGGCGATCACCTCGCCGGAGGTCTTCGTCGGAACCATCGACCCGGGTGCCTCGGGCGCCGTCGACATGACGGTCAACGCGGCTGAGGAGGCAGCCGGCCCGATCACGATCACCGTCTCCTTCGAGGACGTCAACGGCAACGTAACCACCATGGACAAGATGGCAGAGGTGGCCGTCATGGCCCCCATGCCCATCGAGGAGCCCCCCCTCGGGGAGCAACCAGGCCAGGAGGCGGGACCATCCCTGCTGATCCCAGCGCTCATCGCGGCGGCACTCCTGGCGCTGGTGGTGATCGTCGCTCTCGCGGTACGACGCCGTCGACGACGCCGGGTGGAGCGCGAGGACCTCGAGTCGCTCGCGGAGCTGGGCGAGGACCCGCTCATCGGGCCCACGGCCCGCTAGGCCCACGATGCGCTGGACGGATCTGCTCGCCACAAGCCTCGCGAGCCTCAGGCAGCGGCTCTTCCGCACCTCGCTGACGGTGCTCGGCGTCCTCATCGGCACCACGTCGGTGATCGTGATGGTGTCGCTGGGCGTCGGGTTGTCCTCGAGCTTCACTAGCCAGTTCCAGCAGATCAGCCTGCGTCAGGTCAGCGTCAACTCCGTACCGCCACCGGAGATGGCCGCTCCCGGCCAACCCGCCCAGCTGAGCGGGGACCTGATCCCCATCCTGGCAGCTGAGCCCGGTGTCCGAGCGGTGTGGCCGACCTACCTGGTGGACGTGGAGTTCACCGTTGGGGCCGCCACCCAGTACTTCCAGGTCGTCGGCCTGCCCGCCGAGGCGCTGCAGGAGATGAACCTGGACCTGGCCTGGGGCCAGCTACCGCAGCCGGGCGAAGCCCTCGGACTCGTGCTGGGAGACCTTCTTCACACACAGCTCTGGGACCCTGTCACCGGCATGCCTCTGGAGGTCGACTTCCGATCCGACACCATCTTCGGTGCCTTCGCCACCTTTGGCGAGTACGGACCGGTGCCGATCGGCGGGGGTGAGGACGGGGATGACCCAACACAGCCCGCCAAGCCGCCCAAGCGGATCATCATGCCCGCCGTGGCCCAGATCGCCAACCCGGGTAACGACCAGTGGGGGCCCTACTCATCGAGCGTGTTCGCCGACTTCGATGCGCTGCGCAAGGCCATGGAGAAGGCGATGCCGGGCAAGGCGCTCCCCAACCAGCCCGCCACCGCCGACGGGAAGCCGAAGGGGAAGGCGTTCATCTACACGGAGATCCGGCTCCTGACCGACAGCCCAGAAGACGCCGAGATGGTCCTCAACTCGCTGCGTGAACAGGGCTACGGGGCCTTCGCCGACGTGGAGTGGATCAGGCAGGCCCAATCACAGGCCCTGATGATCCAGGCGGTCTTCGGCGGCATCGGGTTCGTGTCACTGCTGGTGGCGGCCATCGGCATCGCCAACACCATGATGATGAGCGTCTACGAAAGGACCAAGGAGATCGGCATCATGAAGGTGATGGGCGCGGCGCTGGGGGACATCCGGAGGATGTTCCTCATCGAGTCGGCCGCCATCGGCTTCCTCGGCGGCGTGATCGGACTGGTGTTGAGCCTGGCGGCCTCGGCGCTGCTCAACGCCACCCTCGGCGCACAGGTGGCAGGTGAGGGCGGCTCGGGTGAGCTGTCGGTCGTCCCAGCATGGTTGATGGTCGGTGCGGTGGTGTTCGCGACGTTGATCGGCACGCTTGCAGGCCTCGTGCCGGCGCAGCGGGCGACGAACCTCAGCCCGCTGGCCGCCATGCGCGCCGAGTAGCCACCGTCACACGCCAGACCTGTCCGGACCTCAGGAAGCGCCGAAGACCGCCAGACCGATGGCGACGGCGTGCAGGAGCGCCGCGATGATGGTGCAGGCGTGGAACACCTCGTGGAACCCGAACCAGGTCGGCGACAGCTGGGGGCGCTTGGTGGCGTAGGCGATGGCGCCCAGCGAGTAGACCAGGCCCCCGGCCCCGATCAGCAGCACCACAGCCGGGCCGCCGGCCGCCCAGAACTGCGTGAGCCAGCCGACCGCCGCCCATCCCATGGCCAGGTAGAGGAAGGTGTACAGCCAGCGGGGGGCGCCGAGCCAGAGGACCCGGAACAGCACGCCGAGGACAGCGATGCTCCAGATGAGCACCAACAGCGTCACGCGCGAGGATCCCTCGAGCAGCGTGAGGGCGAGGGGGGTGTAGCTGCCGGCAATGAAGACGAAAATGTTGGAGTGGTCGATCCGTCGGAACATCGCGTTGGCGCGGGGTGACCAGGTGCCCCGGTGGTAGACGGCGCTGGTTCCGAACAGCTGCACGGCGGCCAGGGTGTAGATGCCGCAGCCGATGCGACCCGTCAGGGTGGGGGCGAACACCGTGAACGCCAGCCCGATGATGAACGCCACCGGCGCCATGCCGAGGTGCAGCCAGCCGCGGAGCTTGGGTTTCGCGGGGCTGGCCGCAGCGGTGTCGGTGGAGGCGAAAGGGGGTTCTGCTATCTGGCTCATGCACATACCTACGGTTGAGTAACTTACGCTTCCGTAGGTTACTACTCCGGCCGCGGGAAGCCAACTGGGCGCTAGTGTATTTCGCATGTCAGCGGTGCAGCGCCTCATCGACCGCGTGTGGCCGCCCAGATGGCTGTATGCCAGCTACGAACGCCAGGTCCTCCGGCACGTGGACCGCGACAGCCTGCCCCGCCACGTGGCAGTCCTGGCAGACGGCAACCGGCGATGGGCCCGGATGAACGCGCCCGGCCAGCCCCTCGTCGCCGGCTACCGGGCGGGGGCCGCCAAACTGCGCGAGTTCGTCGAGTGGTGCGACGACGCGGGCATCCAGGTGATCACCCTGTGGGTGCTCAGCACGGACAACCTGGAGCGCGCCGAGGACGATGAACTGACCCCCCTGCTGGAGGTGATCAGCCAACTCGTCTCGGACCTTGCCGCCACCAGGCGCTGGCGGGTGCAGGCGGTCGGCGCGCTGGATCTCCTTCCGGAGGCGATGTCCGACACGCTTCGGGCCGCGTCTGACTCGACGGGCTGGGTCACCGGCATGCACGTCAATGTCGCGGTGGCCTACGGCGGCCGCCACGAACTCCTCGACGCCGTCAGGTCCCTGCTCGCGGCGCGGGCCGCAGAGGGTGCCACCTTGGCCGAGGTGGCCGAGACGCTCGAGATCGATCAGATCTCCGACCACCTCTACACCAAGGGCCAGCCGGACCCGGACCTCATCATCCGCACCTCCGGCGAGCAGCGCCTCTCCGGGTTCCTGCTGTGGCAGTCCGCGCACAGCGAGTTCTACTTCTGCGAGGCGCTCTGGCCGGACTTCCGCCGGGTCGACTTCGTCCGAGCGCTCCGGGCGTACTCACAGCGGGAGCGCCGTTTCGGTCGCTGATCCCCGGCCTTTGGGGCACCGCGGCAGGTCGTGGCACGATGGCGCGCATGGCCCGCCGCAACCCCAAGAACCGCTCGCGCGACATGGTGATCTCGATGACGGTGCTGCTGGTGCCCATCGCGCTCATCGTCTGGTGGTTCACCCTCAACCCGGAGCCCAAGCCGGAGGTGGTCGACGTCGACGCCACCCTCACCAGGGCCGAGGTGGAATCGCCCTACCCCGTGCTGCGTGCTGGCGACCTCGGCGAGGGGTGGGTACCGGTGCGGGTGGCCTGGGCCAAGGAGGGCGACCCGTGGATCACCAGCGAGCCCGCGGCAGGCAACTGGTGGCAGGTGGGCTACCTCTCCCCGGAGGAGATCTACTACGGGGTGCAGCAGCGCGACGGCGGTGCCAGTGCATTCGTCACCGACACGACCAGAGACGGGAGCCCGCTGGGCGGCGCCGTCGAGCTGGCGGGGCGCACCTGGGAGCGCTTCGAGAGCGACGACGGCCGGACCCGCAGCCTGGTGCACGAGGACGACCTGGTCACCTCCATCGTGACGGCCGACGCGGACTTCACGGCGCTGGAAGCGTTCGCGGCAACACTCACCGAGGGGTAGCAGGGGGAGCCGCGGCCGGTCACTCGACGGCGCGGCGCGCCTTGGCGACCTGCTCCTTGGCGCCGTCGAGGTAGCCCTGGCAGATCTCGGCCAACTTCTCGCCGCGCTGCCACAGCTCCATGGACTCGGCCAGTGACGCGCCGCCGGACTCCAGCCGGCGCACCACGTCGACCAGTTCGTCGCGGGCGGCCTCGTAGGTGGGCTTCTGATCGGTCACGGCCGGTCTCCTTCAGCTGTGGTGGCGACGACGTCGAGGTCGAGCTGACCGTCGAAGAGATAGGCGTGGATGCGGGCGCCGGGTGCGGTGTCGCCCACGGCCGACACAGACCGGTGGGCGTCGTCGACGAGGACGGCGTAGCCGCGCTCAAGGGTCCGTTTCGGGGAGAGCGCGCGGACCGAGCTGACGGCGGAGCGCAGGTGGGATTCCTCGTCGCGCAGCCGCCGTTCGACGGCGGTGTCGAGCTTGTGGCGCAACAGGCTGAGCCTGTCGTAGTGGGCGGCGAAGGCGCTGGTGGGGTCCACCATGACTGGGCGGGAGCGGAGCTGGTCCAGCTGGCGTTGCGCCTCCAGGAGCCGCGCGTCGACTCCCCGTCCCAGCCGGGCCCTCGCGTCGGCCAGCGAGGCGGACTCGGCGGCGTGATCCGGCACCACGCGCTTGGCGGCGTCCGTGGGCGTGGAGGCGCGGAGGTCGGCCACGAGGTCCACGATGGGGGCGTCGCGCTCGTGCCCGATGGCGGTGACGACGGGGGTGCGTGCGGCGGCCACGGCGCGCACGAGGCCCTCGTCGGAGAACGAGAGCAGGTCCTCCAGCGACCCGCCGCCGCGGGCGATGATGATGACGTCCACCTCGGGGTCCTCGTCCAGCGCGGCGAGGGCGAGCATGACCGACTCCGCCGACGTGGGGCCCTGGACCACCGCGTGCCGGGTGCGGATGCTGGCGGCGGGCCAGCGGCGGCCGACATTGGTCACCACGTCACGCTCGGCGTCCGAGTCCCGGCCCGTGATCAGCCCGATCATCCGGGGGAGGAGGGGGAGGCGGCGCTTGCGGGCCGGGTCGAACAGGCCCTCGGCCTGCAGCTTGCGCTTGAGTTGCTCCAGTTGGGCCAGCAGCCGGCCCTCGCCCGCCACCTGGATCTCCAGGCACTCCAGGCTGAGCGAGGTGTTGCGTTCCCACACCCGCGGCTTGACTCGCGCGGTCACCCGGGATCCCTCGGGAAGGGGCCCGGCGGCGTCGAGCACCAAGGTGGAGACCGTGACCTGGACCGACATGTCGGCCACCCTGTCGCGGAACGTGAGGAACTGCGTGGGAGCGTTGCGGCGCTTGATCTCCACCACCTGGGCGTCCACCCACACCTCTCCCAGGCGCCCCACCCACTCCTTGGTGGCCATGATCACCCGGCCGAGCGGCTGCGGCTTCTCCGAGGAACTCTCCAACCCCATGCAGAGACCTCGTCAGTCCCAGAGGCCCGAGGAACAGGTGGCGAACCAGGTGCCGTGCACCACGTTGCCCACCGACACCGGGACCTCCGCCGGGATGGCGCAGGAGATCTCCACCGCGCTGCGTCCCACGACGTACTGGAACTCCACACCGGTGAGGGTGTTGCGCCGCGTCTCGACGCTCAGCACCTCCACGCCCATCAGGAGCGCGGGGGAGGCCTCGGCCGGCGGGATTGCGGCGGCCTGGAGGGCGATGAGGCTGGGGGAGATCAGCGCGTCGGCGGGGATCCGCAGGTCGCCTCCGGGGGCGGCCTCCGGGGACGCCTCGAAGGCGGCAGCGTCGTCGTACACGGTGACCTCGATAGCCAGCGCCGCCACGTGCAACGACTCGATCACGGTGTACTGGCCGCCGGCGCGCAGCTCGTGCTGCGGGTACGCGACCGGGTCGTCGACCAGCGCCACGAACTGGGCCAGCAGCGGCCCAGGCGCGTGGGTCCCGTACAGCGCCACCCGCGCCAGCAGGTCCGAGAACCGAACCACCTGGGCGCGGTAGCGCGATTCCGAGGCAAGCGCCCCCGTCGTGCTGACCCCCTGCCCCTCCCGCTTGACGAAGCACAGGCGGGCACCGCTCGGGTCCGTGTACGTCCCTACCAGGTCGAAGCCCGGCGCGGTGTCCACTCCGCGCACGCCCGCGCTGAACGCGGACGCGACGAGCTGGTCCAGGGATGGGGCGTCGAAGCCGACGGCGTGGAGCTGGGGGGAATCCATGCCGCTAGGGTACCGGCGGAGCACCACCTAGACTGGTCGGCATGTCTAGCGTTGCCCCGGCCATCAAGCGCGTCGTCGTCGCAGCCCCCCGCGGGTACTGCGCCGGTGTGGATCGCGCCGTCATCACCGTCGAGAAGGCGCTGGATCTGTACGGGCCGCCCGTCTACGTGCGCAAACAGATCGTGCACAACAAGCATGTGGTCGAGTCCCTGGAGGCCAGAGGCGCGGTCTTCGTCGAGGAGCTCGACGAGGTGCCCACCGGCGCCACCGTCGTCTTCTCCGCCCACGGCGTGTCTCCCGCGGTGCACACCGAAGCCGCGGACCGGGGCCTGAAGACCATCGACGCCACCTGCCCGCTGGTCACGAAGGTGCACCACGAGGCCCGGCGTTTCGCGTCCGAGGGTACCCAGATCCTCCTCATCGGCCACGCCGGCCACGAGGAGGTCGAAGGCACCATGGGTGAGGCGCCGGAGCAGACCATCCTCGTTCAGTCGCCTGAGGACGTGGCCTCCGTGGAGCTTCCCCAGCACGGATCTGTGGCGTGGCTGAGCCAGACCACCTTGTCCGTGGATGAGACCATGGAGACGGTGGGCAAGCTGCGCGAGAAGTTCCCGCTGCTCATGGACCCGCCGTCGGATGACATCTGCTACGCCACGCAGAACCGGCAGCTGGCGGTCAAGCAGATCTCGCGCGGGTGTGACCTGATGATCGTGGTGGGTTCGCAGAACTCGTCGAACTCCGTGCGGCTGGTCGAGGTGGCGCTGGAGGCCGGCGCCAAGGCCTCCTACCGCGTGGACAACGCCTCGGAGATCGATCCCGCGTGGCTGGAGGGCGTCCACTCGGTGGGCGTCACCTCGGGCGCCTCCGTGCCGGAGCTGCTCGTCGACGGGGTGCTGGAGTACCTCGAGTCCATGGGCTTCCCGCCCGCGGTTGAGGAGCGCCTGACCGAGGAGACGCTTCAGTTCGCGCTGCCGCCGGAGCTCCGCAAGGACCTGAAGCGCGCCGTCAAGCACTGACGCAGGACGCTCAGGTGAGGAAGCGGAAGAACGGGCTGTCGTAGGCCACCTCCTCCGCGGTCATCCCGCATTCGTCGATCCGTTGCACCAGGAAGCGGTAGTCGCCGGGGTTTCCCAGCTCCACGCCCACCAGGGCCGGCCCGGTGTCGCGGTTGTTGCGTTTGACGTACTCGAAGTAGGTGATGTCGTCCTCCGGGCCGAGCACCGAATCCAGGAACATGCGCAGCGCGCCCGGTTGCTGGGGGAAGTCGACGAGGAAGTAGCGCTTGCGCCCCTCGTGGATCAGGGACCGCTCGACCACCTCGGCGTAGCGGGACACGTCGTTGTTGCCCCCGGACAGCAGCACCAGCACGCGCGAGCCGCTGGGGATCTGGACCCTGGGCCCCACGCCGCCACTGGGCAGGGCCGCGGCGGCCAGCGCCCCGGCCGGCTCGGCGATGATGCCGTCGACCTGGTAGAACTCCAGCATCTCAGAGCAGACCTGGCCCTCCGGCACCCGCACCAACTCGACGCGCGCCTCCTGGATCACCTCGAACGTGAAGTCGCCGACCCGCTTGACGGCAGCGCCGTCGACGAAGGTGTCGATGTCGTGGAGTGTCACCGGGCGCCCGGCCGAGATGGCGGCGGCCACACACGGTGCACCCTCGGGCTCGACCCCGATGATCCGCACCTCGGGATGGTGCGTACGCAGCCACGCGGCCGCGCCGGCGAGGAGACCACCGCCTCCCACCGGCAGCACCACCACCCCCGGCACGAAGCCCAACTGCTCGAAGGCCTCCACCACCACCGTGGCCTGTCCAGCGGCCGTGCGCTGGTCGTTGAAGGCGGGCACCAGGACCTTCCCGTCCCCGGCAAGGCGGGCGGCCTCGTCTGAGGCGTCGTCGTAGCTGGCGCCGTGGAGCACCAGCTCGACGAACCCGTGCCCGATCTCCAGGATGCGCTGGCGCTTCTGCCTCGGGGTGGTGTGCGGGACCACGACGGTGGCCTTGATGCCCAGAGCCGCTGCCGAGAACGCCACGCCCTGGCCGTGGTTGCCCGCCGAGGCGCACACCACGCCGGCACGCTTCTCGGCCTCGCTTAGCTGGGCCATGAGGTTGTAGGCGCCGCGCAGCTTGTAGGAGCGGACCGGCTGCAGGTCCTCACGCTTGACCCAGATCTCGGATCCGGTGGCCCTCGACAGGCGCGCGTTGAGCTGCACCGGGGTGCGGTGCGCGATCCGGCCAAGCCTGTCCACGGCGGCAGGGATCTGGACGGCGAGGTCTGACAGGGCGCTCATCTGTTCATTGTCGCGGTCTGGGGCCGGATGGGCCAACAGGATGGCAGCATGGATGGATGGCGGCAGCGCAGGTGCCCCCGGAGCCCATCGAGCCGGAGGTGGCGGAGCAGGGGCCCGATTGGACCCTCATCCTCACCCGTGCGCTGGCCCTGGTGGCGTTGGGGCTGGTGGCCGGGGTCCTGCTGGCCAGGCCGTGGGCACCTCGAGACGACCCGGCTCCCAGCCCCACGGTCAGCGTGGCGCCCAGCCCTTCGCCCACGCTGCGGTGAGGCTCACGAATCTGCGGTGCCGGTGCGTCGACGCAGCTGGCGCACGGCGGATCCGTCCAGCAGATCCGCGTCGTCTGCGACGGTGCTGCGCTCGAGGCTGCGCAGCTCGTCGAACTCCAGCATCTCCGGCACCGCGATCTGGCGCGGGGTCTCGATCACCGGCGCGAGATCCGCGATCTCCTCCGATGTGACCCCCAGCTCGCGGAAGCGGCGAGCCGACACCATGACCCGGGTCTCCACGGCGCCGACCGCCTTGTTGTAGTGCTGGACGGCGCTGCCGAGGGACCGTCCCAGCTTGTCGAAGTGCTGGCCCAGCGTGGCAAGCCTGTCGTAGAGCTCGCGCCCCAGCTTGGAGACCTGACCGGCCGTCTCCGCGAGCGACACCTGCTGCCACCCGTTGGCGACGATCTGCAGCTGCGGGATGAGCAGCCCGGGCGAGGCCAGGACGATCTGGCGGCGCGTGGCGTAGTCATGCAGGGCCGGCTCCTGTTCCAGCGCCAGGCGGTAGAACTCGTCGGAGGGCAGATAGAGGACCACGAACTCCGGCGAGCCGAGATCCAGCTGCCAGTAGTGCTTCCCCGAGAGGTCGTCGATGTGCTTGCGGACGTGGGCGGAGAACGTCTTGAAGTGCGCCTTCTGCGCCTCCTCGTCCTCGGTGTTATAGGCCTCCAGGGCTGCGCTGAGCGGCACCTTGGAATCCACGAAGATCACCTTGCCTGCAGGGAGATTGATCCGCATGTCTGGGCGGAAGCGGCCATCGTCCGAGGTATAGGTGGCCTGTGAGTCGAAGTCACAGCGCTCGGTGAGACCCGAGATCTCGACGATGCGCTTGAGGCTCCGCTCTCCCCAGGCCCCGCGCACCTGCGGCGTGCGCAGCGCGTTGCTCAGGCTGACGGTCTCGCGGCGGATGGCGTCCCCGGAGAGCCGCACCGCCTGCACCTGCTCACCCAGCTCCGCCGCCATCCGGACGCGGTCCTTCTCCACGGACTGCAGCCGCTCCTGCAGCTGGCGCAGACCATCGGTCAATGGGGTGATCAGCTGCTCGGTGGCCTTGAGCCGGGCATCGGCCACCACGTCGGCCTGCCTGCCCTGACGCTCCAGGGATTCCGCCGAGAGCACCTTGAAGCGGTCCAGGAGCGACTCCCGGTCTGCCGCGAGCTGCTCAGCGCGCGCCATCGCAGCGTCCCGCTGGGCCGAGAGCGCCGCCACACGGGCCTCGACAGCCGCGGTCTCCCCGCGGACTTCTGCCAGAAGGCGTTGCGCGTCCACGGCAGCGGTGCGCAGGTCCGCCTTCTCGGCCAGGTGCTGAGCCACCTCCGCCTTCACCACGGCCGACTCCTCCCGCGCACGGCTGGCCTCGGCCCACGCCCGCGACACCTCCTGCCGCGCGTCAGAGAGGGCCAGCTGTTCGTCCGCGCGGGCCCGCCTGCCCGAGTCCGAGGCGGCGTGACGGCGCCCGACGACGTACCCGAGGGCGGCGCCCGCGACGAGGGTGAGGAGGCTCAGAAGGAGAGCGATCAGGTCCATGCGTCCACTCAATCAGGGGCCACCGACAATTTTCGTCAGCCACTCCGGCCGGGGGCCCGGAACCGGCCTCCGATTCCGCGGCTACCGTAGGGCCATGCTCGCTTCAGCTCAGGACCACGTTGATCAGCTGACCGATTTCGTCGTCGCCTCGCCCACCTCCTTCCATGCCGCGGATCAGATCGCAGCGCAGCTGAGGCTGGCCGGGTTCGTGGAGGTCGACGCCCGCCGCCCATGGTCGGACGTCGGGGGCCGGCGGTTCCTGGTACGCGACGGCGCCGTCGTGGCATGGGTGTCCCCGGACACGCTGGGCGCTGAGGCCGAGTTCCGGATCGTCGGCACACACACGGACTCACCGGGATTCAAGCTGAAGCCCGGCGCGCACCTGTCCAGCGCTGGATGGACTCAGCTTGGCGTCGAGGTCTACGGCGGACCCCTGCTGAACTCGTGGCTGGACCGTGACCTCGGCATCGCGGGCCGCCTGACCACGCTCGACGGTGCCGTGCACCTCGTGCGCACAGGTCCCGTCGCCCGCATCCCTCAGCTCGCGATCCATCTGGACCGCGGGGCAAACGAGTCGCTGACCCTGGACAAGCAGACCGGGACGCAGCCCATCGTGGCCGTGGAGCTGAAGCAGTCGCTGATCGAGCACCTCTGCGCCTTGGCGGGCATCGCGCCCGGTGACGTGGCGCTGCACGATCTCTTCGTCTTCGACACGCAACGCCCGGCCGTCATCGGCGTCGAGCGCGAGTTCCTCGCCTCGGGCCGGCTGGACAACCTGGCCTGCACGCATGCCGCTCTCACAGCGATCAGCTCGGCCGAGGCCGGCGCAGACGTCGCGGTCTTCGTCGCCTTCGACCACGAGGAGGTGGGCTCGGCCACCACCAGCGGAGCCGGCGGGCCCGTGCTGCAGGACGTGCTGGAGCGGATCGCTGCCGGCTTCGGCCTTGGCCTTGACCAGACGCGTGCCATGTTCGCCCGCTCCAGTTGTGTCTCGGCCGACACCGGGCATCTCGTGCACCCCAACTATCCGAACCACCACGACCCGGTGAACCGGCCGCTGCCCAACCGCGGTCCGCTTCTGAAGATCAACGCCAACCAGCGCTACGCCACTGATGCCGTCGGTGCCGCCATCTGGCTGCGGGCCTGCGCCGCCGCGGGTGTGCCCACCCAGCCGTTCGTGTCCAACAACGCCGTGCCGTGCGGCTCCACCATCGGCCCCATCACCGCCACCAGGCTGGGTATCACCACCGTCGACGTGGGCGTGGGCCTGCTGAGCATGCATTCGGCCCGGGAGCTGTGCGGAGTGGAGGACCCGTGGTTCCTGGCCCGCGCTGTCGCGGCGTACTGGGCCGGCGCCTAGTCAGGCTGCGCCGGAACGGGCGCCGAGGGTCAGGGAGACGGGTCTGGTTGGGGCGCCATCGAGGCAGCAGCCGTCCCGCGAGGAACGGTGGCACGACGTGCACAGCGGAACCGGCAGGTAGAAGTGCGCGATCGGGCGTCCCCGGAACTGCGTCACCTCGATCTCCAGGTCGAAGACGTCTCGGAGCACGTCCGGGCGCACCAGTTCCTGCGGGGAGCCGACGGCCATCACCCGACCGTCCTTCATCGCGACGATCTGGTCCGCCCAGCAGGCCGCGTAGTTGATGTCGTGGACCACGATCACCACTGTCTTGCCCAGTTCGTCGGCGGCCCGCCGCAGCGTCTGCAGCATGGCGTGGGCGTGGGCCACATCGAGATTGTTGAGGGGTTCATCGAGCAGCACATACTGCGTGTCCTGGGCCAGTACCATGGCCACGAAGGCGCGTTGGCGCTGGCCGCCGCTCATCTCGTCGAGGAAACGGTCCCGCAGATCATCAAGATCCATCCAGGCGATCGCCTCGTCGATCCTGAGCCGGTCGTCAGCCGTCAGACGCCCGCCTGAGTGGGGGTAGCGCCCGAAGCCCACGAGGTCGGCGACGGTGAGGCGGCTCTGAAGATCGTTGGACTGGCGCAGCACCGCGAGGCGCTTGGCGAGCTCTCGTGAGTCCGCCGTCGCCACGTCCAGGTCACCCACCGAGATCGATCCGCCGTCGGCCTCGAGGAGACGCGCGATCATCGAGAGAAGCGTGGACTTGCCAGCGCCGTTGGCCCCCACAATCGCGGTCAGACCGCCATCGCGCAGTTCCAGCGTCACGTCGTTGACCACGAGGCTGCGGCCGTAGCGCTTGGAGAGGTTCCTGACGTTGATCATGTGCGTACCTTTCGGATCACGAGCCAGATGAAGGCGATACCGCCGACGAATTCGATGACCACCGACAACACGGTGGCCTGGCCGAGGAGTTGTTCGAGGACGGTCTGGCCGCCCAGTAGCACGCCGACGCCCAGCAGCCCTGCCATTGGCATCACGATGCTGTGGCGCCCGGTGCCGCTGATCTGGTAGGCGATGGCCGCCACGATCAGGCCGAGGAAGGTAATGGGGCCGACGAGCGCGGTGGAGACGCAGACCAGGAGGGTTGCCACGAGGAGCACGCCCCGGACGGTGCGCTGGTAGGGGACGCCGAGGCTGACGGCGGCGTCCCTGCCGAGGGAGAGGACATCGAGGTCCGCGCGCCGTCGCCACAGCCACAAGCTTGCGGCGGTGACGATGGCTGCGCCCAGCCAGATCAGCTCCGGGTTGACCGCGGTGAAACTGGCGAAGAGGTTGTCCTGCAGAACGGTGAAGGCGCTGGGGTCCAGGACGCGAGCAATCAGCGATGACAGTGAACGAAGGACGGAGCCGAGCACCAGGCCCGCCAGCACCACCACGTAGATCGAGCGGCTCCTCCGTCCGAACAGGACCTCAGTGAGGAGGGTTGCCACCCCCAGCATGAGCGCCACGTTGAGTGCGAACATCGGGTAGGCGCCGATCTGCCCCACGACCGCCACGCCCATCGTCAGGACCAGGAGCGACTGCAGGAACACGTACAGGGCATCCAGCCCCATGATCGACGGCGTGAGAAGGCGGTTGTTGGTCACGGTCTGGAACGCCACCGTCGCTACCCCGGTGGCCCACCCGACCACGATCATCGATGCCACCTTGCGGCTGCGGAGCTCGAGAATGAAGCCGAGGTCGCCGCTGAGGTTGAGGGTCATGAACGCGACGGCGGCGACCGCGCACAGCGCCAGCGCGAGCAGCAGCCGGAATGACGGTGCGATCGAGGTTCGGGGGGTGGTCAAGGCGGTCATCGGGTGCGCATCCGTCCGGTGAGGAGGAGCACGAGAAACACGACGCCGCCGAGTACCCCCGAGACCGTCCCCACGGGGATCTCGTAGGGCGGGTTGAGGGTGCGGGCGAGGAGATCGCAGACCAGCACGAATCCGGCGCCCGCGAGGGCGGTCCAGCCGATGTTGCGCCGCAGGTTGTCCCCGCGCCAGAGCACGATGAGGTTGGGGATCACGAGGCCGACGAAGCCGATCCCTCCCACTACCACCAGCGTGATGGCGCTCGACGTGGCGACCAGGCCCAGCCCCAGATTGAGTGTGGCCTTGTAGGACAGGCCGAGAGCCTTCGAATGCTCCTCGCCGAGGGATGCGAGGGTGAAGCGGTCCGCGAAGAACCACAGCAGGGCGCCCAGCACCGCGAGCAGCCACAGCAGCTCGTAGCGGCCGCGGAGTACGCCGGAGAAGTCACCCTGCATCCAGATTCCGATGGTCTGCATGAGCTCCAGCCGGTAGGCGACGAAGGTGGTGCCGGCTGCGATCACCCCGGCCAGCATGATCCCCACCAACGGCACGGCAACGACGGGGACCGTCGGCGGTAGCGATCTGACCAGCCGCAGGAACAGGGCGGTGCCCGCCAAGGCGGTCAGAATCGCAAGGACCATCTTGACCACGAGCGGCGCCTCTGGGAACAGGAGGATCGCGATCAGGATGCCCACGCCCGCGGACTCGGACGTGCCGACGGTGCCTGGCTCGACGAAACGGTTGCGCACGAGCAGCTGCATGAGGAGGCCCGACAGGGCCAGGGATGCGCCCGCCAACAGCACTGCGAGAGTTCGTGGCACCCGGGAAACGGTGAAGGTGAGCCAGTCGTCGGGCGTGGCGCGCCCGGTGAGGAAATCCCAGGGGGAGAGATCGGCGGCGCCGACGAACAGCGACAGCACCGACAAGCCCAGAAGCGCGCCGAGCCCGCCGAGCCACCCCCAGGACAGGGGGCGGCCGGCGGGCAGAGTGCGCCGGGTGGCGTCGGTGGTGGCAGTCACGGCGTCACGATCAGTTGGTGGCCGTGGCGTCGCTCAGCATCTCCACAGCGTTGTCCACGCCGTGGATCATGATGTACCAGCGTCCACCGTCGAGGTAGGTGACGTCGCCGTTGCTCCAGGCCGTGGTGTTGGCCATCAACTCGTTGTCCAGCACCTGTGCGGCTGCCTGGCCCTCCTGGCCGATGGCCGCGTCGCGGTCCACGACGAACAGCACGTCGGGGTTCGCCTCGGCGATGGCCTCGAAGGAGATGGCGTCGCCGTGGGCCTCGGCGTCGACGTCGGAGATGGCGGGCTCGAAGCCCAGCTCATTGTGGAGGACTCGGTAGCGCGACTCGGTGCCTTGAGCCGACACCTTGCCGCCGCTGGTCATGAGAATGAGGGCAGTCTGGCCCCCGGGCGTCTTGCCCTGTGCGGCCGCGAGGGCCTCCTCAACCTCCGCGAGCTGTTCGGCGGCCTCGTCCTCGGCGCCCACAGCCTTGGCGATGATGTTCGTCGAATACTCGATACCTTCGTAGAACGACTTCTCCGCGTCGAAGGTGATGTCGATCGTCGGGAAGTTCTTCGACAGCTCCTCCACGAGGGCGGCGGTGCGGAAGCCGGCGATGATGAGATCGGGATCCAGTGCGGCGATGGCCTCGAGGTCAGGCTCGACGACGGAGCCGAGGTCCGCATACTTCTCGTCTGCGAACTCGCTGAGCGGCTCGGGGAGCGCTGCGCCCTTGGTGAGTCCCACGACGTTGTCGGAGGCCCCGAGCGCGCGGACGGTGTCCAGGGAACCGAGATCGAGGACGACGATGCGCTCGGCCGGCCCGTCGAGCGTGGTCTCGCCCTGAGTGTGCGTGACGGTGATGGGTTCGCCCGCCGCGGGTTCCTCGGCTGCGGACTGGCCGCCGCACGCGGCGAGGGGGAGGAAGAGGAGGGCGGAGAGGGCGCCGGCGATGCGGGTGCGATTCATATCAGTCCTTCTTGGCAGAGTTTCATGGGGAGTCGACTAAGGGAACCCTAACCTGTTTGAATTTCAGTACGCAAAGATGCCCAATTTGGTGAGAATGGCTTCGGCTAGGGCGGTGGGTCGGGTGGGGTGGCTCGTTCGGTCGGGGGCCACGGGCCCGGTAAGCTCGTCCCTCGTGGCACTCACCATCGGGATCGTCGGTCTCCCCAATGCCGGCAAGTCGACTCTCTTCAACGCGTTGACGCGCAACGACGTGCTCGCCGCGAACTACCCGTTCGCGACGATCGAGCCCAACGTCGGGGTGGTCGGCGTGCCGGACCCTCGGCTGGCGCAGCTGGCCAAGCTCTACGGCTCCGAGCGGATCATTCCCGCCACCGTCAGCTTCGTCGACATCGCCGGCATCGTGAAGGGGGCCTCGCAGGGCGAGGGCATGGGCAACGCCTTCCTGGCCAATATCCGTGAGGCCGACGCCATCTGCCAGGTCACCCGCGTCTTCGACGACGAGGACGTCACGCACGTCGACGGCAAGGTGGACCCGGCCAACGACATCGACACCATCGCCACCGAGCTCATCCTGGCCGACCTCGCCACCGTCGAGAAGGCCCTCCCCAAGGTGGAGAAGGAGGCGCGGATCAAGAAGGAGACGCTGCCGAAGCTCGCCGCCTACCAGGCCGCCAAGGACGCGCTGGAATCGGGCAAGGGCGTCCGCGCCGCCGGCCTCGACATCGACGAGCTCCGCGACCTCTTCCTCCTCACTGCCAAGCCCTACCTCTACGTCTTCAACTGCGACCAGGACGAGCTGGGCGACGAGGACCTCAAGGGCCGCATGAGTGAGCTGGTGGCCCCGTCGGAGGCGATCTTCCTGGACGCGAAGTTCGAGTCCGAAGTGGTCGAGATGGACGAGGACGAGGCGCGCGAGTTCCTCGCCGAGATGGGCGTCGAGGAGCCCGGCCTCGATGTCCTGGCGCGCGTCGGCTTCGACACGCTGGGCCTGCAGACCTACCTCACCGCCGGCCCCAAGGAGTCGCGGGCCTGGACCATCCCGAAGGGAGCGACGGCGCCCGAGGCCGCCGGTGTGATCCACACGGACTTCCAGAAGGGCTTCATCAAGGCCCAGGTGATCGGATTCGACGATCTCATGGCGGCCGGCTCCGAGGCCGCGGCCAAGGCGGCGGGCAAGATGCGCCTCGAGGGCAAGGATTACGTGATGGCCGACGGCGACGTCGTCGAGTTCCGGTTTAACGTCTAGCGTTATCGACGGGCTTCGTTCCACACTGGTCGTGTAATCAGGTCGTTCGGGAACAAGGACACCGAGCGCATCTGCATGTAACGGCCGACACGGCGATCCGGCTAGCGCGGTACTTCGGCACGTCCGAAGAGTTCTGGATGAACCTTTAGACCAACTACGAACTACGGCTTGAGCGTCGGGTTCTGCGGGACAAGGTCGCGGCGATCACACCGCCGAAGGTCGCGTGAGCCGCTCGATCGACGTTCGTCTTATCGAAGGACGAAGCGGCAGCGCTGCAGCGTGATCGAGGCCTACAACGGACACCCTGAACGAGTCGACGATGCGGGTCTCGGCCATTGACGTGGTGACTCCGTTTCTGGGTGTTGGTTGGCGCGGTGCCTGACCCTCTCCAGGACTGATGGGCCTGCCCCGGGTCGGTGGGACGAAAAATGTCGGTGGTGCCAACCATGCTCGGGTCATGAGAAATGCGCACGATGCTGACTACCTCCTCAAGTTCCGCTTGAAGTACCGCCCCTTGGAAGACGCTTCGATGGCGGGTGAGTGGTTGTGGGGGCGGTGGCTGGATCGCAAGAGAGGGCTCGTTGTGGCCCAGAACAACGCTGTCGAGGTTCCCTTGCTGGTTGCCGACACTGTGCGCGTTGCCCGAGACCCCGAGGGTGGCTGGCGGATGGTCGAGGCGGTGCGGCTGGCGGAGTTCATGGCCACCTGGACCACCTTCGACAAGCCAGTGACGACGGAGGAGGCACAAGAGGTCTACGACGGCTGGGTTCGTGACGGGTATGCGGTCCACACCGAGGGTGGCTCACGGGTCATGGTGACTGCGTGGCAGGAGTCGATGAGTATGGAGCAGGTCCTGGCGGTTCTGGGGCCAACGTTCGTCAACGAAGGGTGGAGGCTATGGCAGGTCTTCACGCCGGCGGATCGGCTTTCTGAGATTCAACATCGAGTGGATCTGCGATCGCCGTCTGTGAAGACCAGGTCCTGATCACCCTCCGGATTGCCGAGGGTGAGTTCCTCCTTCTGTCGGGATACAACGAGGGGGGTTCTGCCTGTCATCGGTCGATGCTGGCGGTCGCGCAGGACGGAGACTCCCTCCGCGAGTGCGGATAGGTGCGCGTTCAACGGGTCGTTCGCGTAGCACTCGTGCTACGCTCAAGCTTATGCGTGCGTCGGAGCCCATCGTCGAAAGTCTGTCCCAGCGCGAGCTGCGCAATGAGTCCGGACGGGTGCTGCGCGCAGTGGGGGAGGGCCACTCCTTCATCCTGACCAACAGCGGAGTGCCCGTTGGCCGGATCGTGCCCATAGAGGCCCCCCGGGCAGGCCTGGCGATCACCAGGCCTGCTCGGCGGGTCGGAGGCTGGTCGGCACTGGGCATTAAGCGGAAGGCCGCGACGCGGTCTCTGGGGGAGACGCTCGATGACCTGCGCGGGGATCGGCCGCGACGGTGAGCTACATCGTCTACGTGGATACGTCTGCTCTGGGTGCGCTGCTCATCGAGCAGCCGGAGAGCACTGTGCTGGCAGACTGGCTCGATCACACGGCGAGCGCGCTGGTGTCGTGCGACCTACTGGAGACCGAGTTGCGCAGATTGGCCGTCCGGGAAGGCCTTGACCAGGGGGACGTGACTCGTGTACTCGATGGTGTGGCGCTCGCGGCCCTCGACAGGGCCCTCTATCGGAGCGCTGGGTTCCTCCCGATGGCGTACCTTCGCACCCTCGACTCGCTGCACCTTGAGGCCGCGTTGCGGATGGATGCCGACGCCATGCTGACCTATGACCACAGGCTCGGCGAAGCGGCCCGGTCCATCGGACTCGCGGTGATCTCACCTGGCCTCACAAGTGCGGACCCAGCGGAGACTGCAGATCATGGCTGACATCACGCCCTGTCCACCGCGAAGTTGTGCCCTGCGGGGGTCCGTGAGGGCCGAGGCCGTGAGGTTCGAGCGGACTCATCCGATGAGATAGACCAAACCCCATCCGCGCGCCTGCATCCGGGCGGTGAAAGCCTGGGCAGAGCGCAAATGCTCCTTGATGTAGCTGCGGTCCTCTTCAAGGCGGGTCGTGTAGAGATCATCCCGGGCGAGCAGTGCGTCGACATCGTCACCGTCGAGCAGTGACAGGTCTCGGGAGATCTCGCTCACCGCGTCGGGTGTGAGGACCTTGATCCATGGGATCCAGCCGCGTGATGTGTGCGTGACGTCGCCCTCGAACAGGTCATACGCGATGCGCGGGCACGCGACACCAGGGGTAGTCAACCGCTGCAGGTATCTCCAGCACTTGTCGAGATACAACATGTCGGGAGCAGATTCCTTCGGTCCCCACGCATCGGCGAGCGGGTCGTCAGACATGAAGGCCCACGGATCCTCGGTTGCCCTGTCGACGAACTCGGGTGCAAGCGGATAGGCGTAGTAGCGAATTCCCATGCCTGCAGCCTGCTACAAGCAGAGTCCCGCAGGGACTCCACAGAGCTCACTGTGGAGAAGGGCTGCCTCCGTGGATTTCGCCTGTGGACAACGGGAGAAGCTGGTCCTGCCAGTCGCGTGACCTTGACTCCTTGACTGGGATAGCTGGCGTCGACGTCGTCGCGCCACGGGGTCTGGGTCGGGCACGGCAGCGTCCGGACGCTGGTTCACCCTCAGTACACTCGTGGGCGCCGCCTGGGAGGAGAATCGCGTGGCCGAGATCCTGACCAAGGCGCTGTCCCTGGTGCTGATCGTCGCCATCGGGTACGGCATCAAGCGGCTCGGCTGGGTGAAGGCGTCCGACTTCGGGATCTTCTCCAAGCTCGTCCTGCGGGTCACGTTGCCCTGCGCGCTGGCGACAAGTTTCAACAGCTACGACCTCGTTCCTGCGCTCGCGTCGCTGGTCGTGATCGGATTCGTCGTCAACCTCGGGCAGCAGGTCGTGGGCTACTGGCTCAACCGTCGCAACGGTCCCCGGGCCAAGGCCTTCGGCGTATTCCACTCCGGGACCTACAACATCGGCGCCTTCTCGATGCCCTACATCTCGGGCTTCATGGGTGCGCCCGCGATGGTCCACACAGCCATGTTCGACGTCGGCAACTCGCTCGCCTCCGCCGGCGTGGGATACGGCTGGGGCATGAGCATGGTCGACCAGTCGAAGAGAACCACGGTCGTGTCGTTCCTCAGGATCGTGTTCAGCTCGCCCATCTTCGTGACCTACCTCGTCCTCGTGGCGATGAGGTCGGCCAACCTGACGCTACCGGACCCGGTCATCGTCTTCACCAGCACCGTCGGGGCCGCCAACCCCTTCCTCGCGATGCTGATGATCGGCATCGGCCTGGAGATCAGGCTGCACCGCAGCAAGCTCACGCGCGCCGCCAAATACCTCGCGCTGCGCTACACCTTCGCGATCGTCCTGGCCCTGGGAATCTGGTTCACGCTGCCGCTGTCCCCCGACATCAAGCTGGTGCTGGTGATGCTGCTCTTCGCCCCGGTGGCGTCCATGGTGGCGGGATTCTCGGAAGAGGCCGGGTTGGACGTGGAGACGAGCGCGTTCATCACCAGCGTGACCATCCTGGTCGCGATCGTCGTGATGCCGGCCATCCTGCTCACGCTGGGATGACCGGCCACGCACTCTCAGAGGCGGGCTATCGGGACGCCAGCACCTCGGCGACATAATCGACGTCCTTGTCGCCGCGACCTGACAGGTTGATCAGCACGATCGCGTCCTTCGGCATCGACGGCGCCATCCGCATGGCGTGCGCCACGGCGTGCGAGCTCTCGAGGGCAGGGATGATGCCCTCGGTGCGGCACAACAGCTGGAACGCGTCGAGGCACTCCGCATCCGTGGCCGACACGTAGGTCACGCGCCCGATCTCGTTCAGGAAGGCGTGCTGGGGTCCGACGCCGGGGTAGTCCAGACCGGAGGCGATGGAGTGCACCGGGGCCGGCTCGCCCTCGGGCGTCTGGATCACCTTCGTGGCCATGCCGTGCAGGACGCCGTCGGTGCCCGTGGTCATGGTGGCGGCGTGCTCGCCCAGGACCTCGACACCGCGACCCGCCGGTTCGACCCCGTAGAGGCGCACCTCCTCGTCGTCCAGGAAGGCCGTGAACAGGCCCAGCGCGTTCGATCCGCCGCCCACGCAGGCGGCGACCGCATCGGGCAGCCGGCCCTCGGCCTCCAGCATCTGGGCCCGCGCCTCACGGCCGACGATGGCCTGGAAGTCACGCACCATCGACGGGTACGGGTCAGGGCCCACGACGGAACCGATGCCGAAGAACGTGTCCTGGAAGTCGCGCGCATAGGTGGAGAAGGCGGAGTCGACGGCCTCCTTCAGAGATGCGCCGCCCTCGGTGACCTCAACCACCTTGGCGCCGAGCAGCTGCATGCGCACCACGTTCGGGTGCTGCTTCGCCACGTCGATGGCACCCATGTGGATCTCGCACTCCAGGCCGAGAAGCGCCGCCGCTGTGGCGAGCGCGACACCGTGCTGGCCTGCCCCGGTCTCGGCGATCAGCTTCTTCTTGCCCATGCGACGGGCCAGCAGGCCCTCGCCGAGGCAGTGGTTGATCTTGTGCGAACCGGTGTGGTTGAGGTCCTCGCGCTTGAGGTAGACCTTCGCGCCGCCCAGGTGCTCAGTGAGGTTCTCTGCGAAGTGCAGCAGCGACGGGCGTCCTACGTAGGCCTTGAGGAGATGGGCGTACTCCTCCATGAACGCGGGATCGTTGCGGGCCTCGGCGTAGGCGGCCTTCACCTCGGCGATCGGCTGCACCAGGTGCGGCGGGAGATAGGCACCGCCGAATCGCCCGAAGTAGCCCGCTTCGTCCGCCTGAGAATAGTTCGTCACGCCGCAGAACCTACTGCCTCGCTGCGCGGCGCGTGACCCGGTCCCGGAAACGAGCCGGCTGAATCGGCGACGTCGCTTCGGTGGACCCCCTCGATCATCGGGCGCCGACGCTGCGAGACTTGGCCCGTGCGCGTCTACAACTTCTCTGCCGGCCCTGCCATGCTCCCGCTCGCCGTCCTCGAGCGGGCCCAATCCGAACTCACCGACTGGCTCGGCTCAGGGATGTCGGTGCTTGAGGTCAGCCACCGAGGCAAGGACTTCGTCGCCTGCGCGGCCGCCGCGGAGGCCCGGATGCGCGAGGTCATGGGGGTCCCGGACAACTACCGCGTCCTCTTCCTCCAGGGTGGGGCGTACGGGCAGTTCGCCGGCATCCCGATGAACCTGACCGCACCCGGTGACCTGATCAACGTTCTCCACACGGGGCAGTGGACGAAGAAGGCCATTTCCGAGGCGAAGCGGCAGGGGCTCGCCGTCGACGTCATCGCCGACGAGGCGGCGTCGAGCTATACGACCACCCCGGCGCCGGGGAGCTTCGAGGTCAACCCTGAGGCGAAGTACCTCTACTACACACCCAACGAGACCATCGGTGGCGTCGAGTACTCCTACGTGCCGGACGCCGGCGCAGTGCCGCTCGTGGCGGACCTGAGTTCCACCATCCTGTCGCGCCCGGTCGAGGTCGAAGAGTTCGGCCTGATCTTCGGTGGCGCGCAGAAGAACATGGGGCCGGCCGGGCTGTGCGTCGTCATCGTCCGCGACGACCTCGTCGGCCACGCCCGCGCCACCACCCCGTCGATCTGGGACTACGCGCAGATGGCCGCCAGCGACTCGATGCTCAACACCCCGCCCACCTTCAGCGTCTACCTGCTCGGCCTCATCCTCGAGTGGGTCCAGTCCCTCGGTGGCCTCGAGGCCATGGCCGCGCGCAACTCCGCCAAGGCTACGAAGCTCTACTCCTTCATCGACGAGTCCGAGTTCTACTCCAACCCCGTCGCCCCTGACTCCCGCTCCTGGATGAACGTCCCGTTCGTCACCGCGAAGCCCGAGCGTGACAAGGCGTTCGTTGCCGAGGCAGCCGCGGCGGGGCTGACGAACCTCGCGGGTCACCGAAGCGTGGGCGGCATGCGCGCCTCCATCTACAACGCCATGCCGCCTGAGGGCGTCGACGCGCTGATCGGCTTCATGGCCGACTTCGAGCGCCGGAACGCCTGACCGTGGCCTACCGGGTCCAGACGCTCAACGCCATCAGCGCGCACGGGCTGGCGCAACTACCTCCGGAGTCCTACGTCGTCGCGGCAGACCTGCCCAACCCGGACGCGCTGCTCGTGCGGTCCGCCAACCTCTTCAGCCGGGAGATCCCGGCGTCGGTGATCGCGGTGGCGCGAGCCGGCGCCGGGACCAACAACGTGCCAGTTGCAGACCTGAGCGCCCGCGGCGTGCCGGTCTTCAACACCCCCGGTGCGAACGCGAACGCGGTCAAGGAGCTCGTCCTGGCCGGTCTGCTGGCGGGGGCGCGCAACATCGTGCAGTCCGTGGAGTTCAGCCGTTCCCTCACGGGGACCCCGGAGGAGGTCGAGGACGCGGTCGAGAGGGGCAAGAAGGCGTTCGTCGGCTTCGAGCTCCCCGGGCGCGTTCTCGGCGTGATCGGACTCGGCGCGATCGGCGTCCAGGTGGCCAACGCCGCCGCGGCGCTGGGAATGCGCGTGCTGGGGTACGACCCCCAGATCACGGTGGGCCACGCCTGGAAGCTGTCAGCCACCGTTGAGCAGGCAACCTCGCTCGAGGAGGTCCTCAAGCGCTCGGACGCCGTCTCGCTCCACATCCCCCTCGTCGCCGGGACGCGTGGCCTACTCGGCGCCGACCGGCTGGCCCTCATGAAGCCCAAGGCGCTACTGCTCAACTTCTCGCGCGCGGCCATCGTCGACGAGGAGGCCGTCGTCGATGCCCTGGACCGGCACAAGCTGCGCGGCTACATCTGCGACTTCCCCTCGCCGCGGCTCAACGGTCATCCCGCGGTCGTCGCGACGCCGCATCTCGGCGCGTCGACGGGAGAGGCTGAGGACAACTGCGCTGTGATGGCCGCCGCACAGCTGCGCGCCTTCCTGGAAAACGGCGACATCAGCAACTCCGTGAATTTCCCCGACGCGGTGCTCGCCCGATACGAGAGGACACGTCGTCTGGCGATCGCCAACGCCAACGTCCCCAACATGGTTGGACGCATCTCGACGCTCCTGGCCGACGCCGGGCTCAACATCGCGGACCTGCTCAACAAGTCCCGTGGGGAGCTGGCCTACACGCTGATCGACGTCGAGGGAACGGTCCCGGACACCTTGGCGGCTGAGATCGGTGCCATCGAGGGCGTCCTCTCGGTGCGCGTAATCTGAGAGGGCCGCGCCCCGCCCAGAGTGGTGCGTCACATCGGAGGTGAGCCAGTGTCCGACTTCATGTCGATCTTCCAGCCAGGGTTGGAGTACGTGCGCCAACAGCGCGACCTCGACAAGATCCTCATCGTCGAGGCCGACAAGGGGGCGCCAGGGCCCAAGCCGCTGGATCTCGAATCGGGCTCGGTCACGATCACTCTGCCGCCCGAGACCGTCCCCCCACCCTCCCTGAGTCCCGGAGGTTCGCCGTCAGCGGACTGATGCCTGCCCTAGGCGCGGGGTGGGTAACGTTGGCAGACGTCCGACCACACAAGGAGTTCCCCATGGATCCGACCCGCATCGTCTCCGACGACCAGATCTGGGAGTCGATCAAGGCCGAGTGCGCCGAGGCGGCCGCCCACGAGCCGCTGCTCGCCGGATTCCTGCACACCGTGGTTCTCAGCCAGCCGGACCTGGAGGACGCGCTCAGCCTGATTCTGGCCGCCAAACTGGACAACACGACGCTGCCGGCACTCAGCCTGCGCGACATCATCCACGACGTGATCCTCGACGACGAGTGCATTCAGCGTGCCATCCGCGCGGACCTGCAGGCCGTCGTGAGCCGGGACCCCGCGTGCCCCGGCTACGCCAACCCGCTGCTCTACTTCAAGGGCTTCCAGTCCATCCAGGCCTACCGGGTGGCGCACTTCTACTGGATGCATGACAGGAAGCCGCTCGCGCTCTATCTGCAGAGCCGCATCTCAGAGGTGTTCGCCGTCGACATCCACCCCGGTGCCCGGATCGGGAAGGGCATCATGTTCGACCACGCCACCAGCGTCGTGATCGGCGAGACGGCCGTGGTGGAGGACGACTTCTCGATGCTGCACGAGGTCACCCTCGGCGGTTCGGGCAAGGAGGGCGGCGACCGTCACCCCAAGATCGGCCGAGGGGTGATGATCGGCGCCGGCGCGAAGGTGCTGGGCAACATCCGCGTGGGGGAAGGGGCGAAGATCGGCGCAGGCTCCGTGGTGCTCCACGATGTGCCTCCGCACACCACGGTGGCGGGTGTCCCGGCCAAGATCGTCAACATCCCGGCCTCCGCTCTGCCTGCATTCGAGATGGATCAGAGCATCGACGACCTTGAGGAGTCCGGCCGCGAAGCCGTTCCGCAAGGGTGGTAGCCGAGCCGGAACTTTCGGTGGAATTGCTACCGCCGGCCCCTCCGGCGGCGATACCGTGAGCCATGCGCATCAACGACGTCATCGCCAGCAAGGGCTCCACTGTCATCACCGCCCGCTCTGACCAGAGCGTCGCGGACCTCGTGAAACTCATGACCCAGCACCGGATCGGAGCCGTCGTCATCACCGACGACGACCAGACGGTCACCGGCATCGCCGGCGAGCGGGACGTGGTGCGGGCGCTTGGGGAGCGCGGCGCCGCGGCCCTGGAGGCCACCATCGGCGAGATCCTCGACCGCGACGTGCACGTGTGCGTCCCGGATGACGACATCGCCAGCGTGGCGGCGGCCATGACCGAGTTCCGAACCCGCCACATGCCTGTGGTGCAGGAGGGGCACTTCGTGGCCATCGTCAGCATCGGCGACATCGTCAAGAGCCGGATCGATCAGCTTCAGACGGAGCAGGAGTACCTGATCAAGTACGTCCAGAGCTGATCGAGGAGCCCTCAGCCCACCCAGGCCACCCGCTCGGCGGCCAGCTCATCGACGACCGAGGCCACCCCATCCGGGTGCACGGCCGCCACCAAACCGCCGAGAACCACGGTGTCGAACCCCTCGCGCGCCGCGTCCATCGCTGTTGCGCGGACGCAGTAGTCGGTGGCGATGCCGCACACGTCGACCGCCGTGATGCCGTGCAGGCCCAGCCAGCGAGCCAGCCCGATCCCGTCGTCCTCGCCCCCGATGGTGCCCTCGAAGCCGGAGTATGCGGCGGCGAAAGAGCCCTTGTCGAACACGGCATCGAAGGCGAACCCGCTCAGCGCCGGGTGAAGCTCCTGTCCGGGGGTGCCGACCACGCAGTGGGGCGGCCAACTGTCGACGAAATCAGGACTGTCGGAGAAGTGCGCTCCCGGGTCGATGTGATGATCCCGCGTCGCCACCACCCGGCGGTAGCCGTGATCGCCGTTCAGCAGCTCGGCTGTCTTCTCCGCCACGGCGTTGCCGCCGTCGACGCCGAGGGCTCCGCCCTCGCAGAAGTCCACCTGGACGTCCACCACGATCAGTGCCTTGGCCACGTCGGCCCCCTCTCGGCTCGGTCCGTCCAGCCTAACGCGGTAGCCTCGGCCGCATGGAGCGATGCATCCACGTGACGGCCGTGGTGCTGCGCGATCCCACCGGCGCGGTGCTGCTGGTGCGCAAGCGCGGCACGTCGATGTGGATGAACCCGGGAGGCAAGCCTGACCCGGGGGAGTCTCCTGAGCAGTGCGGCGCCCGGGAGGTCCGGGAGGAGCTCGGCCTGGTTCTGGATCCCCTCCGGCTGGAGCCCCTGGGACTGTTCGAGGCGGCCGCCGCCAACGAACCGGACCACACCGTCGTCGCGCACGTATTCAGCTGGCCTGATCCGGTCCTCGGCCGGGTGCAGCCGGCCGCGGAGATCGACGCCGTGCGCTGGTCGGATCCCGACGTCGCGCTCGACGGGTCTGATCCCACCCTGGCGCCGCTCTACACCACGGTGATCGCGCCGCTCCTGGCTCGGGCGGGAGACCGGTCTTAAGTAGGGGATGAGTCCTCCTGCCGCGGCGGCGGCGCCCAGTTCGCGCCTGCTCGGGTGCTGGTGTCAAGGGATGGCTGTGCGGTTTCACGGTCATGCCGAATAGCGTGCGCTTCCATAACGGCGCGAGTGGCGCCATAATGGCTCCATGCCGAACATTCAGATCAAGGACGTGCCGGACGACACTCACGCAGTGCTGCGACAGCGGGCGGCCTCGGCGCACCAGTCACTGCAGGAATACCTGCGCTCGAAGCTGATCACCGAAGCCGCCCAGCCGACGCTGGACGAGGTGTTGGCCAGGGCCGGCGGGCGCGCGGGCGGATCGCTGCCACTGGCCGACGCGGTAAGCGCGTTGCGGTCCGATCGTGCTCGTCATTGACGCCAGCGTCCTGGCCGTCGCCCTTCTCGATGACGGCCAGGACGGTGACACAGTGCGGGACAGGCTGCGCGGTGAACAACTCGCCGCACCCGCACTGATCGACCTCGAAGTGGCTTCGGTGTGGCGCGGCCTGGCGCGCGGCGGCCACCTGGACCCGCGCCGGGTCAGGCTTGCTCTTGACGACCTGCAGGAACTGCCACTCCAGCGCGTCGAGCACACCTCGCGGCTGTGGCGCTGTTGGGAACTTCGGGACAATCTCACCATCTACGACGCCGCCTACGTTGCCCTCGCCGAAGCACTCCAGGCGCCCCTGCTCACCGGCGACAGGCGCCTCGCACGATCCACCGGCCCACGCTGCACCATCGAGGTCGTCAAGACCCATCGTTGACGTCGCGGTTGCCGCGCAGATCGAGGATCTGATGCTTGCGCTTCAGGCCTCCTCGGTGGCCCTTGGGGCACCGCCATGGATCCCGCGCGGAAGCGGCATGTAGATGACTTCTTCGGTCGACCGAGAACCAGCGTCGTTGAGTGGTGCGTCCACCTCGTCGCGGTAGAGCGGAGCCTCTTCCCCGTACCGCACCCGTCGAACCCTGCCCGGGAACGCGCTGGCAAGGGCATGGGCTACCCGATCGGAGCATCCGACGGTGAACTCGATTTCCTCGTCGACCTCGCACGCCAAGCACCAACTTTGATCCGCGGGCCACATCAGGTGAGGCGGGACATGGATACCTGGCGTCTCTCCCCACGCCAGCGCCGGAGCATCACGCAGCATCTCGAGAGGGCCGGTGAAGAGCAGCATCTTTCGGTTGGGAATCTCCAGGCGCGGCGCTGAAGGTGGGTTCGGGTGGCCGTTCCAGCCTTCCCACACGGCCACGTTGCCCCTGTCCTGTGTGGAGGTGTGGGAGGCCAAGGTGACCAGAGCTGCGCGGACGGTGTCTTCTTCCTCGTCGTCTTCTGGGAAGGCGACGCGCACATAGACGTCAAACCCCGGCGGCCCATAGCGCACGAGATGCCACCACTCAGCACCTGGTTGCAGCAGCCACTCAGCCGACTTCGCGTCGCTCGCGGGCACTATGTTCGTCACCCCAACCAGTCTGCCCCACAGACCGTCGTGCGCTCATGATGCCGCAAGGCGCGATCCCTACTGGGAGCCGGTCCTTAGAAGGCGCCACGCGCGGGTTGGGCGGCCGTGCGCACTCGGTGTGGTCGGCTCAGGGACGAAGCCACAGCGCCGGAGGAGATGCACGGCATCGAGTTGACCGTCCTCGAACTCGTTGATGGCCGCTGCTGCTTCAGTGTCTTGCCAGATCCGTTCGAGCAGGTGATTCATGAACCTCATGCCAAGCCCAGTTCCACGTCGAGCAGGTATCACGTTGAGCCCGATGTGAGCCGTGCCGTCGGAGTGGAGTTCGTAGTGGACATGGCCCAGTAACTCGCTGGTCTCATCTTCTTGAACGAAGTAGTAACCCTGCTCTGATGCCGGACGCGCGAGCCGCGCCTCGAATGCCGGCCAGGCACTCTCTGGCCAGTCGATACAGCCTGTGGCAGGGTTATACCCAGCGTAGGAGATAGGCCAGCCGGCGTTGTAGGCCATCATTTCTGGATCAAGCAGCCATGCCTGCCGGATCGTGAACTCCTCTGGCGATGGAACGTGAAGCCGAAGCACGTCGTCAGGCTAGCAAGAGTGCATCCTTGACGCCTCCGAGGAGGTGGTACAGACATGCGTGATGCCGCCGCAGATCGATCGCATGGGCGGAGGGTTGCTCACGGCCTTACGGAACGTCGTGCTTCGCGGCCCGTGTCCAGCTCGCACTTTGCTCGAATCGCTTCTTCAACCGTGAACCCGTGGTGGTGCGCTACCACTGCGGCGGCCAGCACGACATCTGCCAACTCATGCATGATGGCCTTTCGGTCGGGGTCACTTCGGCTGCACACCTCGACAAGCTCGATCGATTCCTCTGCAACCTTCCGTGCGCTCGCGCCGCTTGGCATCGGGATGCCTCTCTCCATCAGGTAGAGGTCCAGGAGGGCAAGGATCGAGCTCACTTCTGGCACGCTACCCGATCAGATCGCGTCTGCACGCTCTTGCCGCGTGGCTCTCGGCTCTACTCCTCGCTGGGGTACGCGGGCTCCAGTACAGCCCATGCTTCTTGGTTGCTCCACAGCTCCTTGAATCGGATCTGGACCTCGTCGCTGCTCTGGAGTCGCGGCATGGCCGAATCGACGTTGACTGCTGCGGGGAGTTCGATCGAACATCCCCAGGTGGCGCCGTCAACGGCCTTGACGCCGTTGACCCAAAGTTCCGGAGTGATCGAGCCTTCTCCGACGCAGGACGCCCGCATCTGGTAGTCGCGTTTCGGGTCAGGGGCGGCGCCCTGTTCAGCTACTGCGGTGTTGCCGAGGTAGGTGATCCGCGCGACCTCGCCGTCGAGCTTCTCCGGCGCTCCGAACGCCTCCGGCTCTGCGGATATCGAGGGATCCGGTGCTGCCGGAAGGGTGTCCGTCTGCATAGAGGGAGGGCTGGTCGGGGCTGGGTTGCTCCCCGTCGGGGATGCGGTGGGTTCAGGTGCTGGGTTGACGGTGCAGGCAGCAGTGACGAGAACGGTGGCGACGACAGCGACGCGCAGCTTCATGGACCATGTGTACACCACGAATCCGTTGCGCGACGAAACCTGTCCTGCATTGCTGCCTCCAGCACCCGTAAACCCGAATGTGCGACCTACAAGGACCCATGTGGTCAAAGCCGCTCCAGATCCGGACGTCCGCTCCCGCCCGGGTGAGCTTTGAGCGTGGTTCGCTGGGTGGGCAGAGCTAGGACCCAATTGGGGGTTGGCGTAGCAAGTACAGCAGCCAGGCGCCGACGGCCACCATTGTCGCCATGCCGGGAGCGATTGTGGCACCTAGCCGCTGGTTGCCCAGGTTCCGGAGCCATGAAAGCACGGGGGCTAGCGTGATGAAGGCGCCGAAGGCGACAGCCGCCCCCGCTATCAGGGCAGATGGGCTGAAGGGTTGACCGTTGAGAGACATCGCGATCAGAAAGGCGGTCATGACAATCAATACCAAACCCCATAGTGCAGTGAGCACCACCAGCGGTATCGCCCAGCGCGAGCGCGGTTGCTTCGGCATGTTCGCACCGTAGCCGGCTCGAACGAGAAACACGCGGAACGCGCGGATCTGCCGCGCCTGGTGCTTCAGGCGACCTTGCTTGCGTAGCGCTGGCGGGCGGCCTCTCCGCTGGTGCCGACGAAGGCGCCGATCGCTGACCATGACATGCCGGCTTCCCGGGCTGCGCAGATGGCGTCAATCACGTGACGCTCAGCTTCGGATCGCTCCGCCACCGCTGCACGGAGCAGGGCAACTGCACCGACGTCGAGTTCGTCGTCGGGATTGGGTTCGTAGGACTCGAAGCGCGCCGCCAGCTCGTCGGCGTGCTGCAGGATCTCGTCAACAGTGCGTGGCATGGTCATCACCTCAGGAACTTCTCGCGGGCTTTCATTGCGTGGACGATGACGTGCACTTGATCGCCATCGACATAGCCGACCTCCAAGAAGATCGCGGACTGGTTGGGACCCACGATCATGGTGAACCCGTCGCCGAGATCCCAGATCCGGACCGGGTTGCGGTAGGCGTGGAGGATCTCAGGTTCACCAAGGCCATGCTTGAGCGCGGACGCGGCGATGACTGGATCCTCCATCGATCCAAGATAACTTGCGAGCATGTGCAGGTCAAGTGCCCGGGAACATCCGGTTCTTGCCGCATTCGGTGCTCGCCGGTGACGATGACGCTGCCTCCATGATCCTCACGCCTCTTAGCCTCGATCCACCGATGGGTTGGGTGGGTTGAGCGTGCCGTGACGAACGAATGCCCTTGCTACTGGGATATTGGGACTTGTCTAGAGTCAAAAATCACCAAGTAGGAAGAGCATCCGTCAGATGCAACTCTCTCATACTCCTCACGCTGTTTCTGTCAGCTTCGATGACCCGAATCTTGTGTCGGCCGCTGGGCTGGTCCCGACGATGAGGCTGGCCCAAGCTGCGGGGCTGCAGGACCTGGGCGATGCGCACTTGAGTGTCCCCACCGACAAGGGCGCCAACGCCGGCGCGAAGGTCACATCGTT